>NZ_QHLZ01000009.1 GCF_003185915.1 Arthrobacter psychrochitiniphilus | reverse complement strand
CACCAATGGGCATTTCTGCTGGCCATCAGTGGGCAGTTACGTGGCCGCCTATGGGCAGTTTTTCATGGCCGCTAACACCGCGGGCTCCGCCGGGGTTGGTGCCCTTGCCACGAAATCGATACTCTCTCGGCACGCTTTAGGTCTTGGAGTCCCGGTGCACCATCATTGGTCAACGTTCGCGCAGCCTCAGACGTTGTCGTAAATTTACTGTTCTGTTGACCCGGAATTCACGTGGGAAGTGATTGGATGGAGATACATGAGAGGGACACGGCGAACGCCGCATCCACCCGACCATTAAGGCAGTCATGGACTTCATTGAGGCCGAACACCCCCGACCGCGTCATTTCCTGCTTCACATGAGCGACACCCACCTAGTGGGTGGACGGGGCATGCTGTACGGGGCGGTGGACAGTGAGCAGCGTCTGCGCCAAATATTTGCGCAGATTGCGTTATCAGGAGCCCGGCCGGAGGCAGTCATCTTTACCGGCGATCTCGCCGATAAGGGTGAGCCCGAAGCCTATGCCAAGCTGCGCGGGATTGTGGAGCCAGCCTGCCTAAACATGGGCGCACAGGTGATCTGGGCCATGGGGAACCATGACCATCGCGGAAACTTCCGCGCAGGCCTTCTGAGGGAGCCGGCAAGTGGCGCCCCAGTGAACCACCGTTACTTCCTGAACGGACTGCGGGTCATCACCCTGGATACCTCGGTGCCGGGCTTCCACCACGGTGAGGTCGACGCCGAGCAGCTGGAGTGGCTGGCCGGGGAACTCGCCACGCCTGCCCCTGACGGCACCATCTTGGCACTCCACCACCCGCCGGTGCCCAGCGTGCTGGACCTCGCCGTGCTCGTTGAGCTTCGCCGGCAGTCCGAGCTGGCGGCTGTGTTGCGCGGCTCGGATGTGCGCACCATCCTGGCCGGCCACCTGCACTACTCGACCACCGCCATGTTCGCCGGGATCCCGGTATCTGTTGCATCCGCCACGTGCTACACGCAGGACCTAAACGTGCCGGCAGGCGGCACCCGCGGCCGCGACGGCGGGCAAGCCTACAACCTGGTCCACATCTACGAGCACACCATCGTCCATTCCACCGTGCCATTGGGCTCTGGTCCCAGCGTTGGCGAGCAGGTCAGTGCGGAGCAGACACAGAAACGCCTCGCTGCAGCTGGGGTGCGCATCCCTGACCACGCAGTGCGCTCTAGTGGCATCCCAGTGCAGGCACGACGGCGTGGGCCGGGGCCACACTAAACCTCAGCTGCTGTGACATTCGGCTGGGGCGGGCGTGTCACTTTTCCCACGGTGCGGCAATAGGGAAATACTTCTGCAGGAAATCGGTCACCAATTCGGCGCGTTCCTCCGCGGGGACCTCGGGGAAACTGCCGTCATTGAGGCAGAAGAAATCCATGTTTCGCTTGGCAAGCAGTTTCGGCAGGCACCTCAAGCCGGCCCGCGCCGTCGTGTCCACATATTTCACCTTGGCATCTGTCTGGATCGTTGCCGTGCCCGTGAGTAGCCCGTAGTAGTGGTACAGAGAATTGGTGACGGAAATGTTCTCCGCAGCCCGGAAGGTGCTGGCCGCGGTGGCCCTGAATTCAGCTTGAAACTCGTGCTCCATTTCCGCCATGACACTGCGGCGCAGCGGTGCGGCCGTGTGTTCCAGGTGCCGGGTCGTGATGCGCCCGAACCTATCCCGAAGCAATTTGCGGTTGACCCGGGCCGCGTTCTCAAAACCGCTGCGCTCGGCGTCGTTCTCGCCCAATCCGATTCTCGTCTCGGCTTCGATGAACTTCGTGATCCCTCCGGGGGTGAAGAACATGTCAGGGCTGACGGGTCGGCCAAAGAACATGTCGTCATTGGAGTACAAGAAATGTTCTGACAGGCCGTCTATGTGGTGCAGCTGGCATTCAACGGCCTGCGAATTGTGCGTTGGAAGTACTGAAGGGTCGGCGAAGAACTCCTCACTGCGGACCACCGTCACCGAAGGATGCTCGTCCAACCAGACCGGGGTGGGGGAGTCCGTGGCGATAAAGATGCGCCGAATCCACGGCGCGAAGGTGTAAATGGAGCGCAGCGCATATTTGAGCTCGTCGATCTGCCGGAAGCGTGCCTCATGGTCGTCACCCTCACCCACCACCACGCCCTGCATCCGGGCGCGCCGGGCAGCAATGTACTCAGGTGAGCTGCCGTCAACCCAGGAGAAGACTAAGTCAATGTCGAAGCCGATGTCGGAGGCGTGATCAGCGAACATGTTCTCAATGGTCGGCCAGACGTGACCATACTTCTTTACGGTACCGCGCACGGCGTCCTGTGCCAACAGTGTGCGCCGGGTCAGCGAGTTTTCGATGGGCAGCACCAACTCCTCGCCGTTAAAGCTCCACAGCTCAATTTGAACCCCAAGCGCCGCTCCGTATGTGAGTCCGCCCTCGGGCTCCCATCGCGGCCGGTACAGGCGGAGAATCCGAGACCTGCTGTTCCTCGCTACTATCCCGTCCGCCACCAACACCGCGGACTTTTTGCGGGTGTCCACCGTCAATGAATAGAACGGTTCGTCGGCGGAGGCCTCGACGAGAGCCTCACGCAACAAAGCTCGGTCCTCCCAATCGACCGAGATCACCGGTCGTTCGTCGTTGCCGCGCACCAGCAGGTAGCTCAGCCCGGCCTTTTCAAGAGTCTCGCGGATGAACAACAAGTCATCCACCATGGCTTGGTTGGGTGTGCGGTCACGGTTGAGCAGGACATACCGGCCCTTATGCAGGACAACGTCCGCCCTATTCTTGAAGCGGGCAGCGACGGACGGCAGGCTTTCCTCGATGAGTTCAATGTCGTCGTCTGTGGCGGGATTGCCGTAGTAGACATCATGTGAAGCGTTTACGTCGGTAATGGGGGCTCCAATGCTGTGTCGAGTAATGCTGAGCCACCGGTGGGGGCGACTGATTACACGCTCTACATGAATGATAGTGCGTTGCCGGTGCGGTGCAAGGCTAACAGCTCAGCGTCGTACTACCAGATATTCGGAGTTTGCCAGCAAAACACGGACAGTATTATGGTGAGATATTCAACGAACTGATGGCGCTGGAGTAACGCCATAATAGTTAGTAGGGAGGGGCAGGCTGTGCCGAATGAGAAGACTGGCGAAGTCACTCAGGACGGACACTACCTCATTATCAAGGGCAGGAGGTGGCGAGCGAGCGATCCTGGCATTCCTCCAAAACTGCGTCAGGAATTGGTCGATGAACTCATGGCCGCTCGACGCGCCGTCAAGTCCCGTCAAGACGATGCTCGTGCACGAGTTAACGATGCAAAGATCGCATTAGGTGAACGCGGTCAACCTTGGTGGGAAAAGAGCGAACCTACAGCATTCGATGAAAGAATTTCTGCGACCATTCGAGCCTTACTGCGCAAGCGCGCTAACTCCTCGATCTGCCCGAGTGAGGTCGCCAGAGTAGTGTGCGGTGACGGCGACGCTTGGCGCGAGAGCATGGGCGAGGTCCGTCGTGTTGCAGCAGAGATGGCGTCCCGTGGCGAGCTCACGGCCACTCAGAAAGGCATGGCAGTAGAAGCTGAGAACGCGCGAGGCCCGATACGGCTTCGTCCCGTGTCATCTATGCGCGAGGCGTCCTCTGGTCAGTGACCCGAGACCTCGGAAAGCGCCTTTTCATGCTCACGGCTCCGGCCGGACCGGTGGACACTGCAGCCTAGACCGGAGTTTTTCCGCTGCCATTATTCTCGCCACGACTGGTCAGCAGCTGATCTGACAGGCCGGGTCAAACGTATTGACGTCTCTCGTGGACGCGCTGGGATTCCACCGATGGTGTGAGGGCAGGTTGAGTCAGTTCGTCAAGGCCCGCGCCCACTACCTCCCCCAGGGCGATTCTGGGTCCTTGGCTCTCATACTGGCCCACGGTGGAGAGCATGGCTGTGATCTGTACATCCTGCGAAGCAGGCTGAGCGTGTTTGGCAAGAACACCTCAAATTCTACGATCTCTCGCTCCATTCAGCGTAGCGTGGCCAACCTAGATCTCTTCGCTTACGGATTCCAGACGTTGTGGGGCGGGTTAAACTCCCCGGTCTGTCAAGCCCGCGAGGACCGGGGCCCGGCGTTGACCGCCGCAGCTGTGGAGCCGCTCAGTCTGGACTTGGATGCCCCGCTCGTTACCTCGCATCGCGATAAGGAACAGGCTGTGGGATCGGACCTGGGAAGAAGCCAAAGGGGTGGAGCGCGGCCAAAGTCAAGGTGGCGTGGTTGGTGGGGCACCCTGGATTGCTCGCCCAACGCCCCGCATTCTTGGATCCAAGTCCGCGGGAGAGCGTTGGCGGTGTCAAGCCGGCTTAGTTACATAGTCGTTGAGTAGCTTGCTAAATGCTTTCCTTGGTGTCAGGAATTCTAGAACTGCCAGGGGCCGATCGTTGTGCTGATCGGCAAATAGAGTCCATATAGGGCTGGTGACTCGTCAGCTCGATGTCTTGGCATGTACTCCGGGATCAGCCCCTTCGGGTTCGTATTCGAAGGTCGTTCCGACAGTGCGTGGGCCTGCGCGAAGTTCACGAGAAAATCAATAGCCAGTGTCAGTTCGGCGTGGAAGGCCATCTCCGTATCCTGATCCCACGTCAAAGAATCACGCCTCAGGGCGAGCAGGCCAGTGGCACGATCGATCGGGAATTCGGCGAGACGGTCGGACCCTCTTGCCCGCCGACAGGCACAGCAAGCTCCAAGCTGCTGTGCCGCTCCATCGGCGTCCCGATAACACTCTTGCCGCCCTTGCTGGCCACCAGATCCTTTTCACACGCACCGGGAACAAGGCGATCTGACGGTTGCTCGGACCGATCGTCGATGCTGACCATGGCAGTGTTCCGACCACCGGCACGTTCACCCAAAAGCTTCACTGATTTACTGTTCGTACACTTGGCTTGGAGCATTATTCCTGACTTAACCAGTTCTACCGTAGGCACAGCGTAAGTCCAGTGGTAGGAAAGCCTCGTGTGAGACAGTCCGGACTTCGACATGGAGCGATTTCCTCCTAGTTCCAACGCTGGCCTCTGTGGCCTTCATACGCAAACGGAACCCTATCTGCAGCGTTGTCCGTGACATGGCGAGATCTGCTTCTACACTGGCTGCAAGGACCGGATCCACCTCACTTGTTGCAGTCTTAGTGGTGCGGCAAGGGGCGAACGCGATGCCGTTGGTTTTTTTACTCCGGGTGTCTCGGTTTATCGTGCGACGTCGATGGAGGCGTTGGCGCCGCCACCGAGTGATATGGCGCTGCGTGTAGCCATGTTCAAATCTTGGGGTGTGCCACCACCAACAGCGATTGCCGCCACCACGATGAACGCATTATCATTCTTCGTCGTGCGTTGCTCGGCACCACTGCTGGATTTCTTCCTGGTGGCAGTTCCGGGGGGATTGTACGGATTTCGCTAGCTGGATCTTACGAGCCTTGGAATTGCGGCAACACTTTTGATTGGAACCATCTTAGGCATCAGAACGGGTGAGTGAGCCAGATGGTGCGGGCTACACAGTGGACTCTTAGCGCGCAGGGTACGTCGTTCAGTGGATACTGAGGCTTGGGCGAGGGGAAGTTCTCGCTTTCGAAGTGACGTGGCGGAAAGGTTCAGTTACGCGTTTCCTCTGACGGGTCACTCAACCCGGTAATGGCCTGTTCAAAAGTCACTGTTCCAGAAAAGAACAACGCCAACGCCACTGCGAGGGCGACAACCGCAGGAGGAAATTTGTTCCAGATGAAAATAATGATGGCCGCTATCAAAATGACGCTCGTTGCAATCAACGGATCCATATACGCAATTCTCCCACCCGGTGCCGTAGGACTGTCATCACCCCATGCTGGATAACTTTCAACACCACCTTAGGGCATCAGCGGCGTCGTGGATCATGCGGCACTGCTTGGGAGGCCTTCCCCGACCCAGGTCCTGGCGAACTCCCCTCAATGAGGGGCTTCACTGTCCCGTCGCTGGGAGCGTTTTCGTGAGAACCGTGCGGGCAAGGCCAGTAGTGGACCCGTGACACGGCGTTGGCCCCTAACCGGCGAAACGGCGAGATCTATAAGGAACTGCCCTAAAATAGCGCCAGCAGCAAGAGCGCCAGCAACCGCCGCCGCAGTGAACATGCCCAGCAAACCCGTCACAGACCCGTCAGCAACCTGCATGAGACCGTTGAAGAGTACAAAGCCAGGTAGCAGAGGAACGAGGGATGTCACCACTGTGGGCAGAGGAGGAGTGCGAGTCAGCCGAGCCGATAGCGAGGCAAGAGCGCCGATCACCACAGCGGTCAGGGCCGAACCCCAAACGGTTCCAGCCCCGGCTGCAATGGACAATAAGTAAAAGAACTCTGTAGCGGCGCCAAGAACGACCACGGCGCCCAGAGCCCGCCACGGTAATTGGGCTGCCAAAGCAAAACCGACCACGATGACGATGGCGGCCACGATCGTGACCGTAGGCCCATGGGAAGATCGTGCTTCGCTGACGCTAATCACCAAGGGCACCCCGACTCGTGCCAGTAACAGCGAGGTCCCAATTATCCCGGCTGCGATCCCAACAGTGATCACGACGGCCTCAGTCATCCGGGCAAGGCCAGTGACGTAGAAACCCGTCAGCGTATCTTGGACCGCACCGAACGTGGTGACCCCAGCCAGCAATACAACAATCGTGGCCACAACAACCAAAGAAGATGAAGCATCTGGATCAATATAGTGGACAAGCGCGGCAGCAACAGGACCAATGACTCCACCGAGCACGCTTTGATAAAAAACCGGTACACGACGAAACCCTAGCCCGGTACTGATCGCCTCCAGCACAAACGAAGCACCAAAAGCTACAGCGGCAACCAGCCATCCACCCCCAAAAAGTACTGCAGCACCCGCACCAATCAGGCTCCAGCCAGCTCTGCGCAACAGCCTGGGAACCTGCGGTGGTCCCGAAAGAATCACAGACAAGCGCCGGCGGGCTGCTTCGATGCCAATCTTTCTATCACTGATTCGTGTGATCAGTGCCGCAGCAGAAGCCAACCGCGCATAATCAAGTCCCCTCTCCCGAATAATACGTCTGCGCGAAACCGACTCGTGAGTATCCGGGTCCGTCCACGTCAACGTCAACATGGTGTGCGTCACATCCGCAGTAGTCCCACCCACTCCGTAACTTTCAGCAACAATACTCATAGTTGTCGTCGCTTCTTCGGCGCCGGCCCCAGAGGCGAACAAGACCTCCGCCAATCGAATTGATAAGTCCAGAACAGCCCAGAGATGGACAATCCCGTCCCCGTTGGCACGGGCTACTAACTCCCCGGAGCACTCACCGGACCGGCTCATCATAACGACCCTGCCCCTAAGCCGGCGTCATCGACGGCACTTGTCATGGACGCCTCACACATATCGTCCCGGCACACTGTCCGCTCTTCGTCTGAAAACCTAGGAAAGTAGTCAAAAGGAACGCCTCCAACTGCCACCATGTACACCACCAATTCCGAACGAGGACCAGAAACCACTGAACTAATTATGCCGAATGCCGGCGAACGCATCCGCCCACACGCCATAGCTATCCAACCGAAAGTCACCCCACCGACGGAGCAGCGCCTATCCCTTGAACGATAACCCAACCGATGACCACCAGGATCAGGTAAATTCTAAAGGGTGACCAGGTGCCAACAGCAGGGATAAACGAGGGTCATTTGCCCGCAGAGAGCCCGCTCAAAATGTACTCGCCATCAGCGTCAGGGAACGTTTCCTGGCTGCTGAAAACTACGCTGAAATTACTAGGTGCCAACGCCGCCTACACCGTCAATCAGAAATTTTCGTCAGGCGTGCGCTCCCCGGCAGAGCCCGTCTTTGACTCGTCATAGGTGGCAACTGAGCCAGCAACGGTGGGTCTCTTTGCGCCGCGCGTGAGGGGTCTCTGTATTGCATCTGGCATGTCCTGCGCTATTGAAAGTTCTGCGCTATTGGAAGTCCTCGCTGAAACAGTCAGGGTCCACTGGAGGCTCCTGACTGGGAAAGTGTGCTCCTAGGAGTCTGGCGGGGAGTTCGGCTGCTGTGACGTCCTCAGCTCCCATGCTGATGTGAGCCAGAAATCATGGTGGGCTAGCGGTGGAGCAGGGAGCTTTCCGGCACCGATAATGACGGACCCGGTGTGGGGGATATGGAACTTTCCCGATCAAGGCAGGCGAGCCCGATCACGAGTGTCAGGACGCCGCGCTGTACCGGTTCTCCGGCCGCCCGCCGCCATATCGCGGTGTGAGACTGGCCCGGCCAATGTCCACCAGATGCTCCAAATAGCGCCTCACACCCACCCGTGACATGCCCACCAGTTCCGCCAATTCAGCCGCCGAGACATCAGTGCCAGCCGCCTGCAGCGCCAGGTGCACCCGCTGTAGCGTGACTTCGGAGAGGCCTTTCGGGGGCGGGGCATAGCGCTCGGCCGTGCTGGCAATGAGCGCATCCACGCTGCGTTGGTCCAGCAGTCTGCCGCGTGAGCTGCGCCGCACGGTGTCGATTTGCTGTGCCACTTCCTCCAGCCGTTCAAAGAGTGCCGACGCCATGAAAGGTTTGACCAGATAATGCCGCACGCCCCGCGCCCTGGCAAGCCGGACGCTGTCCACGTCGCGGGCGGCCGTGACGGCGATGACTTCCATGGAACTCACTAGCTCCGGGCTGAGCCGGGAAAGGACCTCCAGGCCAGAGAAATCTGGAAGGTAAAAGTCCAGCAGGACCACATCAGGTTTCAGGCGTCCAATGAGTTCTAGCGCCTCTCCGCCCGAGTGAGCTACTCCCACTACGGTGAAGCCTTGGTGGGAGGAAACAAATTCACGATTGATGAGCGCCACGCCAATGTCATCTTCGACGATCACAACTCTCAGTATTGTGCTCATGCCGGCTCCACCGGCTCGGCGTCAAGTAGCCGTTCGGGCACCAGGTTCTCGGGGTCGACTGGCAGATACACCGTGATTCGGGCGCCGAAGGCCCCGCTCGGGGACGAGCCACCGGTTCTAGTGCTTTCCAGCCCTTCCTTAATGTCAACAACCCCACCATGCCGGGCGGCGATCCGCTTCACCAGTGTCAGGCCGATGCCGCGCCCGGTGGACAAGGCGCCCGGAAGGGCCGCCTTGGATGAGTATCCGGACGCAAAGACACGGTCCCGCAACTCGGGGGCGATGCCCTCCCCGGAGTCGGACACTGAGATGGAAACTTCACCGGAGCCGGCCAAGTAAGCCATCAGTACCGATATCCGCCCGCCAGAGCCCGTGGCCTCGACGGCATTGTCAATCAGATTTCCGATGATCGTGAGGAGGTCCTCGCGCAGGGTCTCCGCGGAGGCGCACGCGGATAGTGCCGGCAGTGCAGAGGCGTCCTCGATGGTGATGTCGATGCCGAGTTCATCGGCACGGACCTGCTTCATGAGTAGCAGTGCGGCAACTTCCAACTCCCGGATACCGGACTGGCCGGCTAGCCGCGTGAGCGCCCCGCCCGCGCGCTCATGCGAAATGTAGGAGACCGCCTGCTCCACACGGCCCAGCTCCAGCAGCCCGGAAATGACGTGCAGCTTGTTGGCAAAGCCGTGTGCTTGGGCGCGCAGCCCGTCAGCAAGGCCCTGCACGCCGTCGAGATCGCGCAGCAACGCGTGCAAGTCCGTGTTGTCCCGCAAAATGAGGATGGAGCCGATCTCCTGGCCGCCGATCTTTGACACGTCCCGGCGCACCAGCAACACCCGCTCGCCGGAGAGTATGAGTGACTGTTCAGCGCCGTCGTCCTTCAACAGCTCCACCAAGGAGCCGTCCAAGGTTTCCCGGGCCAGTGTGCCCACTACATCAGGCTTGTCGCCGAGGGAGAGCAGATGCACAGCGGCGTCGTTGATCAGGGCTATGCGTCCGCGGTTGTCAACGGCCAGCACGCCTTCACGCACCCCATGCAGGATGGCTTCGCGCTCCTCCAGCAGTCCAGCGATCTGCTCCGGTTCCAGGCCGAAGATGCGCTTGCGGATCACGGCGGTCACCCACGCCGCGCCAACCACGCCAAAGATCGCCGCGACCCCGATCGTGACGAACAGCCAGGTGGCATTGGAGAGGTATTCATTACGCAGGTCCGACTCCAGCACCCCCACAGACACCGCCCCGATCACCGCATGCCCTGCACTGAAAATGGGTACTTTGACCCGCCACGACGTGCCCATCGTTCCCGTCTGCGTTCCCACAAAGATGTCCCCGGAGAGTACTTCTGCAGCATCCGTGGAGACATGCTTGCCAATCTTGGACGGGTCGGGATGCGAATAACGGATGCCATCCGCGTTCATGACCACCGCGTACGCAATCCCTGAGGACTTGCTGATCAGCTCCGTGATGGGCTGGATGATGCTGCTGGGATCGCGGGTGTTAAAGGCCTCAACGATCACTGGATTCTCGGCCACCGATTGTGCGACGCCGACCATCCGGTCCTGATAATTGGCGCGGAGCTGGTGTTGCTGGGTAAGGATGGCAACGCCGCCGGTGCCCACCACTGTGATAAGGACAATGACCATTTGCAGCAGCAGGAGCTGGGTCCGCAATGTTATCCGTCGTCGCATTCCCCCATTTTGCCAGAAAATGTGCCGGGGACCGCGTTTGCGGGCGGCGGTCTGCGAGAGCGGTTGGGGCTCAGCCTGCGGGTTCATCGGCACTCTCCTCTTCTGCGGCTTGTCCGACGGCGGCCCCTGACCAAGCCGCCCCGGCAAGCATGATTCCGGTGCCGATGAAGACGCCGCCAACCCCGGCCACCGCTGATAGTGCGCCCAGTGCGGTGGGCAGCAGTGTCTGGCCGAGCCGGTTGCTGGCCAGCCGCAGCGACATGGCCAGGCCGCGTGTGCCGGCATCCGCCAGCTCGGCAATCCAAGACATGGTGATGGGCTGGCAGGTGCCAATGGCGAAGCCGTAAATGGCAGCCAGCATGATCAGTATGGACAGTTGCAGGGGCAGGGCAAAGAGAAGAAGCGCCACGGAAGACAGCGCAATGCTGCACACCATGAGGCATCGGCGGCCAAAAGCCTTCACCATGGGACCAAGGAACAGCCGAGAGAACATGGAGAACAAGGACCTCGCCACGAGCATGGCGCTGACCATTCCGGCAGCAATGCCGCGTTCGTGCCCGAGCGCCGGAAGGTATGCCAGAAACAGGTCCACGGAGGCAAGGACCAGGCTGCCGGCCAGCAGTGCCCGCAGGATTCCGGGGGTGCGCAGCAGCGCCGCCACCGAGGGGAGCATGCGTGCACGTTGACCCGTGGAAGGTGCCCGCTTCGAGCTTTTGATGAACAAGGAAATGCCCAGCAACACCACGGCCAGCGCGCCGCATACCGTGAAGATGGCCAGAATGGGCGGTGTCTCCAAAGTGCCGCCCGGAAGTGCCAGGAGCAGTGGGCCGATGGTTTGGCCCAGTGATGACGCAAAGGTGAAGTGGCCGAATTTGGAGTCGAATTGCCCGCGGCTGGTGGTGTTGGCCACGATGGCCTGCTCGCCAATGACGGAGAGCAGTTGGCCCACGCCAAGGAACATGGTGGCCAGCAGTAGCACCGGCACCGCACCGCCGCCCAGAAGCGCCAGCAGCACTGCAGCGATCAGCGCCGCCGCGCCGGCGATCAGGGAAGCGCGCTCGCCGGTGCGGTCGATGATGTGCCCTGCGGGCAATGCCAGTATGAGCGCCGGCACGGCAAACGCCGCCACCAGCACGCCCAGGAGGGCCTGGGATCCGCCCGCATCCAGGACGGCGTAGGAGAGGGTGGGGCGCATGCCAAAGGTGATGGACTGAATGACGACGGCGTGCGCCAGTACTAGCATGACGGCCAGGCGCCCAGGCCGGGGAACCTGCCGGGGCGCCTGGCCGGAAGCATTCATGGTCGGCGGCTCATGCCGCCACTGTCATGAGTTCTTGTGCTTCGGCCGAGGGGACGTCGGCGCCCGGGTACAACAGCGCATCCTCGGGCTCAAAGACCAGCCGCACACCGCCGTCGAGGTCCCCAACGGGGGAGACCACCTGGACTACATTGCTGCCCAGCTTCAGTCCGTATTCGTAACGCGAGCCCACATAGGAGCGGGTCAGCACGGTGGTTTCCAGCACGTTGGTGCCGGCGGCATCGGAGGAGGAGGTGATGCGCAGGCGTTCGGGGCGGACGGCCACCGTGACGGCGTCGGCTGGCTTCAAGGCCAGGGTGCTGGCCACTTTGACCTCCAGCCCGGTGTTGTCGAGGCGGACGGTCGCCGTGCCGCCGCTGATCGCCGTCAAGGAACCGGTGAAGAAGTTGCAGCTGCCCACAAAGGCGGCGACGGCGGCTGTGGCGGGCTTTTCATAGATTTCAGCAGGAGTGCCGATCTGCGCCATCTTGCCCTCAAACATGACGGCGATCCGGTCGCTGAGTGAGAGCGCCTCGTCCTGATCGTGCGTCACATAAACGGTGGTGATGCCCAGGTCCACCTGCAGGCGCTTGAGCCAGGCCCGGGACTGTTCGCGCAGCTTGGCATCCAGGTTGGAGAGTGGCTCATCCAGGAGCAGGACCGATGGCGAGTAGACCAGTGCGCGGGCCAGGGCCACGCGCTGCTGCTGGCCGCCGGAGAGCTGGTGCGGGAAGCGGTCCTTCAGATGTGCCAGGCCCACGGTGTCCAGGGCCTCATAAATCCGGGAAGCCTTCTCTTCCTTGGAGACCTTGCGGATGGCCAGCGGCATCACCAGGTTTTGTTCCACCGTCATGTGCGGCCAGAGGGCGTAGGACTGGAACACCATGCCCAAGTTGCGTTCCTCGGTGGGAACATACAGTTTGTGCGCAGTGTCAACGAACGGCACACCGCCCACGGTGATGGAGCCCGAGGTAGGGGATTCTAGTCCGGCAATGCTGTTCAGTGTGGTGGATTTCCCGCAGCCACTGGGGCCAAGGAGCGTGAAAAACTCACCTTCCTTGATGGTGAAATTGATGTCGTTCAGCACGGTAACGTCGCCAAACTTTTTGTGCAGGTCCTTTACGTGTACTTCAGGCATCGGAGTGTCCCTTCATGAACAGGTTCGCCACGGCGACGAACACTGCGGTTATGGCAATTTGGATGGTGGCCAGGGCGGCAACGGAGCCGGTGTTGCCTTGGACCCAGAGGTCGAGCATGGTGGTGCCGATGACGCCGGTGTTGGCAGAGGAGAGGAACAGCGCGGCGGAGTATTCCTTCATCATGGTCACGAAGACCAGGATGAGCGCGCCCACAAAAGCCGGCTTTAACAACGTGCGCAGGATGCGGAAGAAGGCACCGAACCAGTCGGCACCCGAGGTGCGGGCGGCGTCGTCGAGCTCGTGGCCAATCTGCATGACGGCCGGGGCAATAGAGCCGAACGCCGTCGGGAGTGCACGCAGTCCGAAAGCGATGATGACCGCCATCAGGGTGCCCTGCACCAGACCGCCGCCGGGCATGAGCGCGAAGACCCAGAAGAAGCCGATGCCCACGATGATGCCGGGCATGGCCTGCGGAATCAAGGCCAGGTACTCCACGCTGCGGGCAAACCTGAACGGTGAGCGGCGTGCCACGAGGACGGCCAGCAGTGCCAGTATGCTCACGAGCGTTGCGCCCACGGCGGCGATGATGACGCTGTTGGTGATGGACTGGACGTAGACCGGGAACGTGAAGACGCGCTCGTAGTTGGAGAGCGTCAGCGAGTCGAACGGGTTCGCCAGCGGGGTGAAGATCATGGTGAAGGAGCGGAACACCAGACCCAGAATGGGCAGCAAGGCGCCGAACACAATGTAAATGACGATCGCGACGGCGGCCACCCACTTGAACTTGCCCAGGTCCAGCAGCCGGGGGCGCGTTGCCTTGCCCCTGACGGAGATGAAGCGCCGGGCGTTCTTGAGCACCTTGGCCTGGATGGCGACGGTGCCGATGGTGACGGCCAGGATGATGGTGGAGGCCGCGCCGAGGATGCCGTAGTCGGGCTGGATGGACTGCAGCCCGTTGGTGTACAGGAACGTGGAGAACACCTCGATCCGCACGGGTGTGCCGTAAAGCAGCGGTACGCTGAGGGTTTCCAGCGACATGCTGAACACCAGGATGGAGCTGTAGACGATGGGCGGACGCAGCATCGGCACCACCACCTTGAACAGGATGCGCAGGGGTCCGGCGCCGCAGACGCGGGCGGCACTTTCCAATGATGCGTCGGACTGGCGCAGGGCGTTGGCGCAGAAAACATAGGCGATGGGGGCCAGGCCCACGGCCTCGGTGACCGCCATGCCGCCCAGCGAGTACAGGTTCCATGGCAGAAAGCCCAGGAACTGGCGGACCTGGACGCTGATGAATCCGGCCGGGCCGTACAGGGTGATCCAGCCGAAGCCGAGGATCAGGGTGGAGATGAAGAACGGCCATTGCATGGACAGGCCCAGCAGCCGCCCGAACGGGAGCTTGGTGCGTACCACCAACACCGCCATGGGGATGGCGATCAGGAGGGTGAGCACGGTGGTGCCGACGGCGAAGATGGCCGTGTTCAAGATGACCTGGCCGAAGCCGGCGTCGGTGAACAGCCGCGTATAGTTGCTAGGCGTCAGGAGCCCGCCGGCTTCGTAGAGAGGCCGGTCGCGGAAGGACTGGTAGAGGATGGGCACAATTGGCGCAAGCACAAAAAGCGCCAAAAGGATGAATACGCCGTATTGCACGATCCGGCCCCTGTCGACGCCGAAGACCCGTGGGTATTTCGGCGCTGGCAGGGTGGAACGGCCAACCGGATGCGAGGTTGCACGTTTGGTGCGGGTGATGGTCATTGCTTGGCCTGCCTGGTCGCTGGAGAGATCTCGGAGGGTGTCAGCTGCCCAGCTGCGCGTTCCACTTGGAAACAAAGGCTGTGACTTCGGCATCAGGCACCATGGTGTAGGGGACGCGGATGATGCCGTCCTTACCGGCCAGCTTTTCCACTTCCTGGTACGTGTGGCGGCCCTCGCTGAGTTCCACGTTGTCGCGGTAGGAGCTGAGCCCTCCTTCGGCAACGGCGTTCTGGCCGGTCTCGGAAAGCACAAAGTCCAAGAACAGCTTGGCCGTGGCCGGGTGGGGGGCCTTCGGGGTGATGCCGATGCCGCGGCCCAGCACCACCGTCCCGTCGGTGGGCAGAACAAACTTGACCAGCCCGCCGCTGGCTTTTTCCGCGGGGTAACCCACGGCGGAGCTGATGAAGAACCCGGCCACGTATTCGCCGGATAGAATCTTTTCCTTCTGGGTTCCGGAGGATGATTCCGGCCGGGCGGAGGGCAGAATCTCGTCCAGACCTGTCCATGCGTCGGAGCTTCCCTCGGCGAAGGCATGCGAGACGGTGAAGCCCCATGCACCCTTCACATCGCGCGTGGTGATCTTGTTCTTGTAGCCGGCCGCATCCGCGGTGACAGTTTTGGCCAGGCCCGCAATACTGGTGGGTGCCTCCTTCATGAGCGCGGTGTTGTAAGCGATGCCCACCGGGTCCAATGACATGGCCCAAACGTTCGGCATTAGCTGTGCGTAGTCCGGAAGCTGCTTGGTTTCGGGGGAGTCGTACTCCATCAGGGTGTCCGACTTCTCTCCATAGCTGGCCCATGCCTGGACGGCGTTGGAGACCAGCATGTCCGCGGGTGCCTTGCCCGTCGCCATCTCGCTCAACTGGCGCTGGAACACCTCGTCGCTGTCCAGGTTGTCGGCGGAGACCTGCGTCCACGGGTACTTGGCCTTGAAATCCCGCAGGATGGGTGCCCAGTTTTCCTGATCGGTGTTGGAGTAGATGGTGAGCTTGCCACCTTCGGCCTTCGACGCGTCCACGATCTTCGAGTAGTCGGCGGGATAGTAGCTGGGGAAGCCTTCGGGGACGGCGTTGGCGGCCGGCTTGTCGGCGTTGGTGCTGCCGCATCCGGTTAGCGCTGCTGCGAGGGTAGCTGCGCCGAGGACGCCGAAACCCAGTGCCTGGCGGCGGCTGACGGACCCTGAATTGAGCGGTGAAGAACGGAACATGATTCACTCCCTTGTGATCTGGAACACTTTGCGGTTCTATTTTCATGTTCCGTTCGTTCGGGCCCGCCATCAATCTTTTGGTCGTATTGGTAACCACAAGGGGACTTTTGGTCATATTGGTCCGGATTCGGCGCCCGCCCAGGATGCCCCGCCCCCAGCTTGTCAAGAACATGAAGCTCGACGCCGGGCTGCCGCACGTGCCGGTTCCCGTTGGATGCCGGTGCGGTAGCGCTCGCAGGTAAGCGGAACCGGTCCTTGGCCGACCATCGCAAGGAATGCCGCGTTCGATTGGCGGCTCATAGAAGCCAATGGGGACTGGGCGTCTACGTGTTGTGGGTTTGAGCTTGCTATTTTCAGGTAAGGCACTCTTCATCCGCGTCTGGACCGCGGCGCGCACCAGTTCCGGATTGGCGGCTTCGATAAGTTCCACCGCGGCGTGTGTCTCGGCCTTATTCATGCCACCGAAAAGGACCCCGGGCGCGCCAGGACAACCGGCGTCGACGATCTGACCAATGTCAGTTGCTCGGGGGCGACAGAGCTTAGAGGAATGGGTGTGCATGCCGCAGCAGCAACGCTAGAAACCAGCCCAAAGGACTGAGAACCACCACGAGGTTCCAAAGTGCACGCGAAGTGGGTACGCGGGTTCCTGGAAGACACTATTGAGCGTCGATTGGGCCGGAATTGATGGTGGAACTCCGCGCCCGGCAGGCATACTGTGGCAATTAACACCTTAAGCTTGTGGGCCCTGCGGGGTTTGGCTGGGGAAACGACGCCGGGAGGCGGGCCGCCTGTGGTTTTGACAGTGTCGCTTGAGGAAAGGGACAGCTCATGAGGATTCTCGTGCTGGGAGCCGGAGTGATCGGCAGTGTATACGCGGCAAAGCTGATGGGCGCCGGACACGAGGTGGTGATGCTGGCCCGCGGCCAGAGACTGGCTCAGCTCCAAGATGCAGGGCTGGTTGTGGCTGACTCTGAGTCACGGGAGCAAATCGCATTGCCAATCAGGGCAATAGGTGCGCTTGGCGTGGAAGACAGGTACGACGTCGTAGTGGTCGCTGTCCGGGCAGGGCAGCTCACAAGCGCCTTGCCGGTGCTGGGCATCATGGACGACGGATCCGACGTGTTGTTTATGGGTAACACCGCTGGGCTCGAAGGCCAGCTTGTCCAGGCACTGGGCGGCCGTGTCTTGCTGGGCTTCCCGGCCGCTGGCGGCGTCCAAGACGGGGCAATAACCCGATATGTCCTGATCAAACAGCAAAAGACAATGCTGGCTGAGCCGGGCGGCGCTATTTCGCAGCGCACGCTGGGCCTGAAAAAAGTGATGGAAGAAGCCGGTTTTCCGGCCGCGATCGCCACCGATATGCCCGGCTGGCTTCTGGCTCACGCCGCCTTCATTGTCCCCATGGCCTACGCACTGTACAAGTTCGGCACTGATGCGCCCCGGTTGGCTGCCGACAGGGAAACTCTGCGCTTGATGGTGCATGCCACAGCTCAGGCTTTCCGGGCCCTGCAGGCTAGCGGAAACACGCAGGTCCCGGCTAATCTGCGGGCCCTCTACCTGCGTTTGCCGGCGGCGTTCGCTGTTGCCTACTGGAGGCGGGTATTGGCTAGCCCGAGGGGGGAATTGTGGTTCGCAGGCCCCACCCGGGGCTCATCGGAGGAAATGGGTGCGCTTGCTCAGTACCTGCAGACCGCCATCCACGGCAGTGGCGGTGACGCCCCTGAGCTCACTAGGTTGCTCAGTGGAACTCCCGGACCGTCGGGTCCTGCGCCGTCGCCCGGCCCCATGGCCTGAGCTTTCACTTCGGTTGGCACCCGTCAGCCACTGCCTTTTGATGTCTGCGGGGTACTGCTGGCAATGTTTGGCGTGGTGGTGGAACTGCCACGTGGTGGCTCAGGCGCGGTGGTTGCCTCCGGATCCCGGAGGTATGTGAATGTCAGAGAGCCGGGGATCGGTCCGCCAGAACCGGCGGCCGTCACCTGGACCTGGCCTGCCACGGCGGCCGGGGGAATCACCACCATCCAGCGTCCCGGCCGTGCAGGGTCTGCCTCGACCCCCACCGGCTGACCGCCAACCATCACCGTGACTACGTCCACAAAGCGCCCGGCCAGCTGGAACCGGCCGCCAGCGAGTCCACTCGAGGGCCTGCCCGTGGGTCCTTGGCCGTCGAGGGCATCCAGCCCGGCTAAGCCCAACGGGCACGCTGTGCTGGACCCATTCCATGGCGGCGGAGATTCTGTGGGGTTTTGGGCGTGCGCGGCGAGAAATGATGCCACAAGGTTGTAGGCTGTCCTGTCCAGGCACCGTTCAGGGCCAGGCTGGATCAATGCGGACAGCCTAGTTGCAGCGTCCCTCCATCCGGAGGCGTCGCCTTGCTCGACGGCACGGCAGATTGAGCTCACGGCACTCCACAGGGCGAATCCATCAGCACTACTGGCCTTGCGTGGGCTGACGGCCATGTCCAAGCCGGCACAGTCCTTGTTCTGCAGCAACACATACCACTGAGCTTGCGGGGGATCGGTGGGGTCAACTGGACCCGGAGGCACCCAGGCGAGTGAGCTGCCGTTGTTCGCCCCGCTGCCTCTCTCAGGCTCATCGCCGCTGGCACCGACGGTGCTCGCGGATGGCCCGGGGGTGGATGGCGCGGAGTTGGATGGCCCGGAGTTGGATGGCGTGGAGTTGGATGGCCCGGGGGCGGCAGCGGAGGTTACCGTTGCCGTGGATATCGCAACGGAAGAGGGCAGCGACGGCGCGGGAGCTTGAGGGGGAGCGCTGCACGCACTGATCAACAGCAGGGCAACGGCCACCCCACCCAATGACAACTCCCGAGTGCTCGCCCTCCACAGCATGGTGACCTTCCCACCACCGTCAGCCCCAACGCTCATTTATGTCCTCTGCCCGATGCATGGAAGCAGTGGAATAACCTCTAATCTCAATTATCCTCCGTCCTGGGACGGTGACAAGGAACAAAATGAGCAGTTCTGCCATCCCATGATGCGGATCTGGGACGGCGGTTGTGGGAGTCCGTCGCACCGCGCCAAGTTCTTAGATAACCGGGGCACGCTCATGGCTGTCCACCTAAGAAGACCCTTAGCCAGCCCTAACTTTTTCCTCCATAAAAACGGTCGCAGACTTGGTCGGCATGGCAGAACCATTAGCTGTATCCCTGAAAAAAGCAATCATCGAGCTCCTTATTCAGTACTGTTGCGTGCAACTTTGGCTAACGGGGCCTGAACCCCAGTACGGCATCGATTGTGTAGACATTATTGGGTAGAGCGCGTGCCTAGATGACACTTGTGTCATAAACAGCCCCTTCTGACGCGTGCTGGATGAGACTCGTCACATATAGCCCGGAATCCCGTGCTCCGTTTGTTAGGGGAATCATCATGCAAACACCCGTCCACCACCCCTTCCACCGGGCCCCGAGGCGCCGATTGCGCAGACCGGCCGTCATTTTGACGTTCGCTCTGCTGGCCGGCAGCATGGGACCGCTGGGAGGACTGAACAATTTCTCCGGTCCCGTTGCTGCGGAGGCCGCGGTCCCCTCGAGCGCCACCGATTCGACGAAAGTGCCGCACTACTTCGGGCCCTACCCTAACTGGGCAAACAGCCCGCAAACTCTGGCAGACGCAATGGTGAGCATCGGCGTCGGAACCCCCACCCCGGTCCTGTATGGCAACCCGCTGACCGAGCGTAGTTACGCCACCGACTACGCTAAGCCAACTGGCACACTAGGCCCGGTACTGGTGGTCCTTGACCATACGAAACTGCCCGCTGGCACTCTCCACGACTTCCAGAGCTGGAACCAGGGCAATGCTGGCGGGAGTCCAACCACCTCAGCTGGCAACCTGTTCCACGCCTTGGTGCTGCGACCTACCGGCACTGCGGGAGAATACACAGTTGTATACGCCAGCGACCAGCTGCAGGTTCCGGTACCAGCCGTGACCACCGGAGAGGTCACAACCTACTCCGTGCCAGCTGTGACTGTACAGAAAAACGACGTGATCGGCTTTTACGGGCAGGGGATTCCGGTGGACACCGGAGCTCCCGCCAACGGTGACACCTTGAGCACGCCAGCAAGCGGCGATACGACGATGGCCGCCAACGTTCCCCCGGCCAAGGACTCGGCGATCAAGCTGGGAGCTACGAACTATCCGGACTTCTCCCACGACCGCACTTATTCCTTTGGTGCTGATGTCACACCGACCATCACCGACCCGGGAACGGGGGCCGAGGCAACGGCCTCGGTGGACCCGAAGACCGGAGCCATCTCAGGTGTGAGCGTAACCAGCCCAGGCGCCGGCTACGCGGTTCCGCCCGCGGTGACAATCACGACTGCCGGAGTCACCCCCACCACAGTGGCTAAGGCCACCGCGAAGATCGCCACCGGCGTCATCACCGGCATAGACGTCAACGAGACGGGTTACGGCTTCACCGCACCCACAGTGACTCTGACAGGCGGCGACCCTGCTCCCGGCTCGGAGGCAACGGCGCTGGCCAGCGGTACAGTTGATGACTTGAAACTGACCGACGGAGGCAAGGGCTATGCAGCCCAGCCGTTGGTAAACATCTCCAAGCCTGACCTGTCCGACGGCGTGCAGGCAACTGCCAGCGCAACCATGGACGCCAATGGCGTAGTCACCGGCGTTGAAATAGCCGTCGCCGGCAGTGGCTACACCGCGGCTCCAACGGTAACCGTCACGGATGCCAGTAAGACCGAACCCACAACGCGGGCCACGGTTGTGGCCACCATTGGCGTCACCCGGATCGACATGACCTCCGGTGGTGCAGGCTACCTCTCAGCGCCGACCGTGACCATTGCAGACACCGTGGGCGTTGCCGACAAGGGCGCCAGCGGAACAGCCAAAGTTGCTGTCAAGGGCTCAGTCACCGAGATCGTTGTAACCACACCCGGCGCCGGGTACCTCACCCCCGGAATCAAGAAGTTCGTGGACACACTGCCAGGCCAAGGCGAGGCAAATGCCAACGACCTAGGTCAGTACATTCCGGTCGCAGTGCCCGACACCACCACCTACCCAGGCACGGACTATTACGAAATAGCAGTGGTGCAGTACCGGATGAAGTTCCACCGTGATCTGCCGGCCACCCTTCTTCGCGGTTATGTCCAGCTCTCAACCAGCGTTGTCCCGGGTAAGAACGTAACCCTCGGCAACGCCAACATTGACCCGGCTCTCCCCGACAGCCCCATCAGCTTCAACGGCGTGGACAACCCGCATTACCTCGGCCCAACCATACTCGCCACGAAGAACAAGCCCGTCCGTGTTCTGTTCCGTAATCTCCTCCCCACCGGTAAAGGCGGCGATCTGTTCCTGCCGGTCGACACCTCGGTGATGGGTGCAGGTGCGGGCCCCAAGATGATGACTCTCAACCCCGTCACCAAGGTTCCCGAAGACATGGCGGCAGACGAGCAAAGCGTTCTGGACGGTGTACGCAATCCCATGTGCGGGGAGACGCCGAAACCGGACACGTGTTTCTCTGAAAACCGTGCCACCTTGCACCTGCACGGAGGCATTACCCCGTGGATCAGCGACGGCACACCGCACCAGTGGGTCACCCCAACCGGTGAGAACACCGCGTATCCCAAGGGCGTCAGCGTCAGCAACGTCCCGGACATGCCGGACCCCGGGCCCGGTGCCGAAACGTTCTTCTACACCAATCAGCAGAGCGCCCGAATGATGTTCTACCACGACCATGCGTGGGGCATCACCCGCTTGAACGTGTACGCCGGTGAAGAAGCAGGCTACATGATCACTGACGACGCCGAGCAAAAGCTGATGGCCCCCGGAGGAGCTCTTGAAGGGCTCGGAATGGGGATCCCACTGACCATCCAGGACAAGACCTTTGTGCCCAGCGCAACAAGGATGGCCCAGCTGGACCCCACATGGGATAAGAGCAAGTGGGGAGGCGAAGGCAACCTCTGGCAGCCGCACGTCTACATGCCCGCCCAGAATCCCGGCGACGCCAGCGGCATGAGCGCATTCGGCCGCTGGTTCTACGGACCGTGGTTCTGGCCACCGGCCAAAGACGCCAAATACCCGCCCATTGCCAACCCATACTACGAACCTGATTGCGACACGAACGTGGCCGACTTCTGTGAGCCTGCCCTGATCCCGTCCACACCGAACAACTCAGTAGGCATGGAGGCCTTCCACGACACCCCTGTTGTGAACGGTACCGCGTACCCCACCACCACCATGGACCCCAAGTCCTACCGTTTCCGGATCCTCAATGGCTCCGACGATAGGTTCTGGAACCTTTCCTGGTACGTGGCCGATCCCGCAACCGGCACCGAGGTTGCCCTGAAGGCCAGCGAGCTCTCCTTGGCGCAGACAGACCCGGTGGTCATGCCTACTCCGGACACCGCAAAGAGCCCCAAGGGCCCCGACTGGATCCAGATCGGCAACGAGGGGGGCTTCCTACCTACCCCGGCAGTGGTTCCCGCCCATGAGACAACGTTCATCACCGACGCCACCAGATTCGATGTGGGCAACGTGGACCAGCACTCGCTGCTGCTCGCGCCCGCAGAACGGGCCGATGTGATCGTTGACTTCTCTGCCTACAGGGGTAAGACATTGATCCTCTACAACGATGCTCCTGCCGCTTTCCCGGGCCGGATCCCAGGTTACGACTACTACACCGGTGCACCGGACATGTTCCCGGCTGGCGCACCCTCTACTCTGCCTGGCTACGGGCCTGACACTCGTTCAGTCATGCAGGTCAAGGTCTCGAACGCAGCACCTGCGCTTGCTTTCGACCGGCCGAACACCACGGCTGACCAGATGGGCAAGCTGATGGCGGCGTTCGATCACCACACCGATGCAGCGGGAAAACCCGCCGGAGTTTTTGAGTCCAGTCAGAACCCCGTTGTGGTAGGCCAAGCCGCCTACAACCAAGCATACGGATCGACGTTTGTTGGTAGCGGTTACTGCAACGCAGCGGTTAACCCCGCAGCGAAGTGCGACGGCTTCGCCCGCATCGCCGAGCAGGGAGGCGAGCAGTTCAAGTTTGATACCTTGGCTGGCCCGCAGCTCAGTGTTCCCATACAGGGCAAGAGTGTCCACGATGAGATGAATGCGGCCAACTTTGATGAGTGGGGGCGCATGAGCGGCAACATCGGGTTGGAGGCGCCAGGGGCAACTCCGCTTCTGCAAAACATAATTCTCTACCCGTACGTTAACCCTGCCACGGAATTACTAGATGGCACCAAGGGGATCAACAGCCTCAAGGTGGCACCCATATCCACTAACGCTGATGGTACACAGATCTGGAAGATCACCCACAATGGTGTGGACACCCACCCGCTGCACTTCCACCTCAATGACGTGCAGCTGCTCAACAGGGTCACGTGGGATAACATCATCATTCCGCCTGAACCTGGCGAAATCGGCTGGAAGGATACCGTGCGTGTCAGCCCATTGGAGGACACCATCGTGGCGGTCCGCCCCATCCTGCCGAAACTCCCGTTCGCCATCCCGGACAGCAACCGGCCATTGAACCCGATGATGCCTCTGGGCGCCAAAGGATCCATCACCGGCGTGAATGGCTACGAGGCAGGGTTCAACAACACCGACACCAACGGCAACCCGATCGATCCCATCACTAATGTCATGACCAACTTCGGCTGGGAATATGTGTGGCACTGCCACATCCTCAGTCACGAGGAAATGGACATGATGAGGCCCATTGCGGTCAGCACGCCACGCACCCTGGCTGATGCTTCTGTACTGAGCTTCACCAGAGCCGCAAATGAGGTGTTGTTGAGCTGGACTGATGGGACTCCGGTTTCGATCACGGATCCAACCACGTGGGGCAATGCGAAGAACGAGATCGGCTACAAAATTGAGCGTGCGCCGCTTACCAACGGAACTGCTGGAACGTACGCCCAGATTGCTGCCACACTGGCGAACGTCACCACGTACACCGACAAGACCGCCGGTACCGGAGAATACGCCTACAGGGTGACAGCCTGGAACGCGGCCGGAAACACCGTGTCAGTGCCTGTGCTCACTGCCACCACCGTTGTCACAGTCCCTAAGGTGACCAGCCAGAACCCTGCAGCTGGTGCCACAAGCGTGGCGAACAACGTCCGGCCAACAGTCACTTTCAACGAGGCTGTCACGGGCGTCAGCAATTCCACGTTCCTACTGAAGCAAGGCACCACGGCTATTGCGGCCTCGGTGAGCTACAACGCGGCAACGCGAACGGCAACCCTGACTCCAACGTCGGCCTTGGCCACTGACAAGCCCTACACCCTCTCGTTGACCACGGCCATCAAGAGCGTCTCAGGCGGTTCATTGGCAGCGACAAGCTGGACCTTCATCACCGGTCCCGCCCCAACGGTGACCAGCACTAATCCTGCCGCCGGAGCCACCGGTGTTGGACTGGGAACGGCCACCAAACGGACCCCGTTGAGTGCCACCTTCAGCGAAGCGGTGACGGGCCTGCCCACCACCGCTGCCAGCACCCCCAACTTCACCCTGAAGCTGGGAACGGCAACCATCGCCTCGAAGGTCAGTTACAACGCCACCACCAGGGTTGCCACACTGACTCCTGACGCGCCACTGGTCAGCGATAAGACTTACACCTTGTCTCTGAGCAACGCGGTCAAGGACGTGGCAGGCAACCCGCTCACCGCCAAGACGTGGACCTTCATCACCGGTCCCGCCCCAACGGTGACAAATAGAACCCCTGCGGTCAACGCCACCAGGGTCAGCCGGACAGCAAACATCACCGCAACCTTCAGCGAGGCAGTCACAGGATTGCCCGCCACGGCCGCGGCCAACGGGAATTTCACCATCAAGCGGAGCTCCAACGGCGCCGTCTTCCCGTCAGTCGTCAGCTACTCCGGAACAACCAGGGTGGCAACGCTGAACCCGACAGGCACACTGTTGGCGAACACCAAGTACACGCTCACCCTGGGCAACGGGATCAAGGATGCTGCAGGCAACCTGCTGGCACCCGTGACCTGGAGCTTCACAACGGGCAACTAGCACCACTGCAGCGTACCCCGCCGCCCAACCCGCACGTGTGGGTTGGGCGGCGGGGTACGCTGCCTGCATGGGCTCAGTCATACAGGACGAGGAGACGATCGTGCTCAGAGAACCATCCCGTCAAATGCGCTGGCAGAAAGTTAGGGCACCGAAACTAAATGCCCGCCGCTTGCTCGCGTTGCTGTTCGCCATGCTGTCGCTCGCTTTGGTGGTCCCACCCACGCCCGTCTTGGCGCACGCAGCGCTGCTGTACTCCCTGCCTGCCGATGGCGCAACCCTCACCAGAGCTCCCGCTTCGGTGGAGTTTGTTTTCGGCGAAACCGTGGCCCCTGTCCTTGACAGTTTCCAGCTCTACGAAAGCAGTGGCGGACACCAAATCCTGCAGGTAGACCAACTGGACGCCACGGTCACGGCTACCCTGCCGCCAAAACTTGCCAACGGTAGCTACAGGCTCAGCTGGCGCGTCATCTCAGATGACTCCCATCCCATTTCCGGTGTGCTCTCGTTCAGCGTCGGGAGGGCCGGCGCAGGGGTTCCGGCTGTCGTCCCGGATGCCTCCGGAGGGGTGGACCTGCTCTACGGAGTACTCAACGCCTTTGGTTATCTGGGTTTGTTCGTCCTTATAGGACTCACGGCTTTCGATCTCTTCGTTGCCCGGACCACTGTGGCGGCTCGTCCACTACCTTGGGTGGCTGGATTCCTCGCCATCAGCGCCTACACCTTGCTCGTGCCCCTCAGCGCGGTGCGGGAGAGAGGTTCGGGTCTTGGAGATCTGGCTGATCCAGCCGTCTGGGGAATCGGGTGGTCCGGGGGGCAGGGGTTAACCCTTGTCTTTGCCCTTGCCGGGGTACTGCTGATGCTGTTGGCATCCAGAATTCCGGGAGCGGGCTCTAGCTGGACGGCAACGGTGGGGGCAGGTGTGGCTCTGTTCTCTGTTCTACCCATCGGCCACACTCAGGCGTACGAACCCGGCTGGCTGGTGATGGGCTCGGACCTGGTTCACGCCGCGACGGCAGCAGTTTGGCTAGGCGGCCTCGTAGGACTGGTACTGCATCTAGCCCGTGCCCGGCGGCACAAAGGTGACCCTGCACTGGCCGCCATGGTCTTGGGCAGATTCTCCACGTTGGCTGGAGGACTGGTGGTGCTGCTGGGCATTTCGGGGACAATCATGGCCGTGGTGATGGTTGGTTCGGTGGCAACTCTTGTGGGAAGTTCCTACGGTCGGTTGTTGATGGTCAAGTTGGCAATCGTGGCTGTGATTGGAGGATTTGCGGCATGGAACCGTTTTGGGCTTCTGCCACGTCTGGTAAACGAGGGAATTAAGGGAAAAGCTTGGTCCCGCTTAGCCCTTGCCGTGCGTCTTGAGGCTATTGGGATAGTGATGGTGCTTGGGCTCACCTCAGCACTGACGTTGCAGAATCCGCGGACGCTCGAGGTGCTGGACCCGTCAGGAACTGAAATACTCGTGGACCTTGGAACTGGGCATCTCACCGGCACCTTCAGCCCTGGTAAGGCGGGTACGAACGTATTGCTTTTTACCATCACTGACGTTGGTGGGGATCCTCTTAGTCCCTTCAGTCTGCCTCAGGTAAGCGTGGCGGAACCAAACCAGAGCCTTGGACCGCTGGCTGCCACAGTCAAACCACGGGAGACGGTGGGAAGCTACCAAGCAGAAATTGACCTGCCAGTCGCTGGAATGTGGAAAATCACAGTCGCCGTCCGAATCAACGAGCTCGAGCAGCCCGCGGCCGTGATTGATGTGGTGGTGGCAAAGTGAACCGTGCCGGTGCCCAGCCGTGGGGAGGCACCAGGAGTCAGACCTGTGTACTCGTGAAGGTCCCAATCTCAGCTGAGTAAATTGACCGACTCATCAAGGGGATCAGGGTCAGCCGAGGCTGAGACGGTTTTCCCAAGCGGGGATGGCGGCACAGATAGTAGCGGTAACCGCAAGGTAAATGTGGTGCCGTGGCCAAGCGTGCTGGCCACGGAGACGGTGCCGCCACGGGCCTCCGTGACGGTCTTGACGATGGCCAGACCCAAACCGCTCCCAGCTCGCTCGCCGGCAGCGGACCCGGTCTGAAAGACCTCGAAAATGGAGCCCAGATCCGCCTCTGGGATGCCTGCTCCGGTATCGCTGACAGTCAGCACCAGCTCGCTGCCTAGGGGGTCGGCTGTTACAGCGATGGTGTCTCCTGGGCCGGTGAACCTGACCGCATTCTCGATCAGGCAGTCCATTATTGCCTCGAGCCGCTCATTGTCGCCCAGGACGGTGCCAGCTTCACTCCGGGAACTCCAATTCCTGTCGGCGGTGATAGCCCATCGGCGCAAGATCACGGCCAGCATCCTGTCGACGTCGACCGGCTCGGTGTTCGGCGGCTCCACAACCCGGACCAAGGTTAGTAAGTTGGTTGCCAACGCTGACGCCTTAATGAGCTCGGCTACCACCAGCTCGGCGTCCTCGCGCACCGTCGGCTCGGTGGACTGATCGGCGATGAGTTGCGCGTAGCCCCTAGCGATTGTCAGGCGCGTGCGTACCTCATGCGAACCGAACCGAGCGGCATTTTCCCGCTGTTGACTGCGGTGGCGGTCAGCCTGCTGCAGTGCGCGCAGTTGGGACTGAGAATTCCACTGACGGTTAACATGCCAGATCAACAGCGCCATAATACCGGCCATCAAGAAGATCTCGGTACATTCTTCCCATTCGATGTTCCCTGCAATGGCATGGCCCACCAGGGCTGCACCAGTCACTGTTGTGACAACGAAGAAGGCAATCATGGTGGCACGCCGTGGCCACGGGCAGAGTCCGTAAAGCAGCGCGAAACTAGCCCATACCAGATGAAAGGGGATGGTTTCCTTGCCAGGCAGCACAAAGGTGAGGTAACAGTTCACGCCCGCGAACACCACCCACGCGGCGGCGAGGACTGCTTTAGATCGCGATCCTATATCCAACATTACGCACCGTTTCAATTTGGTCCTGTGAGAGTTTGGATCGCAGCCGGCGCACACAGACGTCAACCACGTTTGTCCCGGTGTCGTAGCTGGTGCCCCAGACGCGCTCAAGAAGCTCGGCCCTGGTACATGTCTCGGGCGCCCGCTGAAGGAGGTGGGTTAGGAGCACGAACTCGCGTTGGGTTAGTGAGATGCGGCGCCCATCAGAGACGAGCTCGCGTTGCTGGACATCTATCTCGACGCCAGCTCTTCGAAGGTAGCGGGGGACTGCTAAGGGCGGGGCGGCCGTTCGAATGCGGGCGTGAACCCGGGCCAACAGTTCGGCGTTGGCAAACGGTTTGGCCAAGAAATCCACCGCACCGCCCTCCAAAACACCCACCCGGGTAGCCACCTGTGTCATGGATGAGAGCACCAAAACCTGACTCGCAGGACGGGATTGCATTAGTTCGGCCAGAACATCCTCGCCGCGGCCATCTGGCAACACCAGATCCAAAATGATCAAGTGCGGGTCAACAGTCCTGATGGTTTTGAGGGCATCAGCTACAGTGCCAGCCACCGTGACCGTGTGGCCGGCTCCGCTGAGGATTCGGCCTAGGAGCCGGGCGAGGATGGGCTCATCCTCGACAACGACGATGCGACTCACGCCGGTGTCCAGTCTATGGCAATGGTCTTCGAACGGTGCGAGATAGAACGTACAGCTGAGGCCACGGATGACGATCCGCTAAAGGGTTGGGACGTCCGGGAACCTCGCCCGCAGTCATCAAGCGCCCACGCTTCAGGGAGACTAATCCCGAACGAAGCAATGCGATTTTTCATGCGAGGTTCCCCAATTCACTGTGGCATATAATCCACAACAATATGGCTGGACCGTTCACGGTAGTGGCCGGATGCGCTCAGCGTAAGCTATGTCACCAGAGCTGTCAATCAGTTAACGCGGCAGTGCCAATGTCGATCACCCCGGGAAACTATCTTGGCTCATGTGTGGCAACCGCCCCATGGGGCAACGTTTTGTTGCGCATCATGCTGAATCTCTTCCCGCTGGCCGTGGTCTTGCCATCTCCCGGGGGAGAAACCGGAAATGAACACCGCGCTTCCTTCTTCAGGCCAGGGACGTGCTTTGCGCCGTCGGATTTCCTCGCCACAGCCAACTGCACTAACGCTCTCACTGTTGCCGACCTTGGTTCAGCCATCGCATGTCCGTTGCTAAGAAGCTACGCCGGCGCTCATCCTCTCGGCCCTGAGTGATCCTGCAGACTGTGTTGGAGGGCTGAACAGCGGTGCGGAGGACTATTTGGCTAAACCTTTTGACATTGATGAACTGTTGGCACCCTGATGGTGACCTTCCACGGCGTGGGAACGGGTGTGCGGGCCGAACGGTAAAGCGAATTTTTGGAAGATCTCGCGCGTCATTCACCAGCATGCCGGCAGGGGAGCCTGCCTGAGGCAAACCAGGAGGACAACATGACCGAAACACTTCACATCGACTGGACCAGGTGCGACGGGCGGGGGCTGTGCACCGAACTATTGCCCACTGTTTTGGTCCGCGATGACTGGGGCTATCCCTTGGCCCTGCATTCCACCAACGGTGGCCGCAGCAATCCGGCCATCAGTTCCGGGAATAGAAGAGCCAGACGGATACGTCTAGGCAACATCTGGACAGTCTTGGGGGGTGTTTAGATGATTCCGCTTGCGCCGAGGGCGGTGCCGATTCCGTAGGTCGCCGCGAGTGCCAGGGCGCCGCCAACTACTAGGCGCAGTGCAGAGGTGGTTTTGGAGCTGCCTCCGATGGAAGCACTCACCGTTCCCGTCAGGGCGAGGGCGAATAGTACCGCCAAGAATGTCACCGGGATCCGCCAGCCCGCTGGCGGAAGCAAGATGGCTATCAGGGGCAGGATTGCGCCAACAGTAAATGCGGCTGCCGAGGCATAAGCTGCCTGCCATGGACTGACTTCTTCATGCTGGCTGATGTTAAGTTCAGCGGCCAGATGTGCTGATAAAGCATCGTGGGCCGTGAGCTCAAGGGCCACCTGTGTTGCAGTGGCTTCGCTGAGGCCTTGGGTGCGGTAGATCTCGGTGAGTTCCGCCAATTCAGCTTCAGGATCTTCAGCCAGTTCGCGGCGTTCCTTCTCGATAAGGGCCCGTTGGCTGTCCCGCTGGCTGCTCACGGACACGTATTCACCTAATGCCATGGAAACAGCGCCGCCAACCAGTGCGGCGATTCCAGCGACAAGAATGGGGGTGGGTGAGTTGGTCACGCCGGCGACTCCCACGACGGTGGCGGCGACGGATACTATGCCGTCGTTGGCGCCGAGGACACCGGCCCGCAACCAGTTTAGGCGTCCGGCGATATTAGGTGTGTGCGGTTCATTGTCATGGAAGCCCACTAGTTCGCTCATGCGCTCAAAATAGCAGATGAAGTGGACCAGAAATACTTAGTACAGGTTCATAGCCTTCACTCGTGTGCTCGCAAAGCTGGCTGGCTGAGCACCATTATCGGAGCAAATTGTGCAGCCAAGGTTTCAACAGCAGCAGTTTGAGTCACAAGCGGAGACTCTTTGGTACTAATCTGTTTCCCAGCGCGCACTTACCGGTGCATCCTTGAGCTGTCCCGACTCCGAGGCTTGGGTCTTATTGTTTGCGGCACAGCTCAGTTTTGTGGTTCCCACTTCTTAGAATTTTCAATGCCGGTTCAACAAAGTTGTGCCTGGTTACCGCTTGATCCTGCCAGAAGTCCTGTTTCAACCAGCCTGCGGGTACGCCCCACACACAGTGGTCGGTATTGTGGGATTCATGATGGTTGGATGTTAGCTGAGGTAGGAGAAAACACCCATCATTCCACGTTCGGCGTGGTAAGCGTTGTGGCAGTGGAAGAGCCACTGGCCGGGATTGTCGGCATCGAACTGGACGGTCACAGTCTGCTTGGGCCGGACGATGACAGTGTCCTTCCGCGACCCGTCAGTCCCGATTTGGAACGTGTGACCGTGGATGTGCATGGGGTGCCACATCATGGTTTCGTTGATGAACTTCACTTCCACCCGTTCTCCAGCTTTGAGGTCGAAAGCGTTCTCAAACTGTTTGGTCATGTCGAATCGGTGGCCGTTGATGCCCCAGTCGTACTTCATCATTCCGCCCGTCAGGCGCAGTTCGTAAGTCCGGTCGGGTTTCTTGGCGGGCAGTGTCACGGAGGGGTCTGCGGTGAGTTGGCCGCCGTCGACCACGGTGCCGCTCAGGGTGCCAGGCAGGGACTCCCAGGTAGGCGCGGTCCCAGTACCGGTGGAGATGAGCCCGTAGCTCATTTGTCCTTTCCCCTCTGCCAGAGCGAGAAGGGCAGTAAAGCCTTCCTTGACGGTGATGAGGGCATCGATGCGTTCACCCATACCGAGGACGACGGCGTCCACCTCGATGTGCTTGATGCGGAACCCGTCGGTGTGGGTTAGGGTCAGCTGCTGACCTGGGATCCCCACACGGTAGGCGGTATCCCCGGCGGCGTTGATGATGCGCAGACGGACTCTTTCGCCCGATTTGGCCACGAATGTTTCCGGGTGTTCCGGGGCCTTGCCGTTGAAAAGATGGAAGGGGTAGGCAACGTCGCCCGCGTCTCCGCCCAAGAATTCGCTGGAGGTCCCCATGAGCATGTGCCTCATGGGCATGCCGCCCCCTCCCATACCTGTGCTCACGCCTTGGGAAAGTTCCTTCAGAACACCATCGGGAGTGCCGGTAACGCCGTCGAGCCAGTCGTCTAGGACGATTACCCATTCTTTGTCATAGACAAGTGTCTCGTTGGGATCGTCGATGATGAGCGCCCCGTAGAGGGCTTGTTCGCGCTGCATTTCCACATGCGAGTGATACCAGTAGGTGCCAGGGTGGGGCAGTTTGAAGTCGTAGCTGTTCTGGGAACCGGGGGCGAAGGCGTCTTGGGTCAGGCCGGGAACGCCGTCGTCATTGTTACGCAGGGCTAAGCCGTGCCAGTGCACACTGGTGCCGTTACTGAGTTTGTTTGCAATGGTGACGTTGAGTTGGTCGCCCACCGAGCCGCGCAGGGTGGGCGCCACGAGGGCGCCGTTATACCCGGCGGTGGAGATGGTTTTACTAGCCAGCGTGGTGGTCAGTGGTGCCGGTGCTAGCGTTGCGCTGATGGTCCTCCCGGAAGTGACCCGGGCGGCTTCGAAGTCTGCGATCAACGGATCCGTGGGCAGGATCCGGTTCGCTCCGGATGCCGCCGGTGGGGGAGTGCAGGCGCTGAGTGCGGCTATGGCTGTAGCGGCTACGGACAGTCTTAGGAAGGAGCGCCGGGTGGGGGTGGTGTTCATAATGAAATCCTCTAATTGGTTTCCGGTTAGACGGGGGTGATGAAGGTGCCGGCGAGGTTTTGCAATTGATAGATACACTTCATCCATAGGCCGGTGCGCATCGTCAGGCCCCAGGCGATGAGAATGGCTGCCCCGTTGATGTTGACCACGCGAATGTGGGGGCGCACTAGTCTGAGGTCGATAGTGGGGCAGGTCGCTAGTGGGTCAGGTCGCCAGTGGCTCAGCCTCTGCACAGGGCAAGGACGGCGGTAAGTCTGGGGCCAATCCAGAGTCTCCGGCCCAAGCCAAACACAGATGCCGCGTGCTGCTCCAGCGCCGAGCCCACGACGAGAAAGCGGGCCCCGGTCAGCAAACGGCGAAGATTTCCCGGCTCCTTGGGATTGGACAGGCCGGATGCCTATTTCAGCTTTCAGGGCATCGTCAGGGGTGTTGGTGGCAAAGAACTCCCCCATGCTCACGACCTTAGGGAGTGGTTGGGGCGAAGGTGGCTCCGCCGTCGGACGAGCGTTGCATACCATCAGCTGCAGTTACCCAGATACTTGGTGTGCCGGCTGTACCGGCCACTGCGGTGACCGCTTGGACCTGCCCAGCAACCTTCCCTGTGGAAGTCCATGTCAGCCCGGCATCGTTGGAGATCTGGACATTACCGCCCGGAGTGATACCAACCACCTGTGTTGGAGCCGAGCCTGTTGTAGCTGTTCCGATGGCGAAGGATACGAACTGCATCAGTGGGGCGCCCGGGACTGCGCTCCAGGTTCTTCCGCTGTCGGTGGAGCGTTTCAAGCCTTCTTGGGTGGTGGCCAACACTATTGGGGTGGCCGGGTTTCCTGCCAAGACTGCCGGGGCAAAGCTCGCCGTTGATGTGGTCCATGTGAGGCCGTCTGCGCTGGTCCACAATTTTCCGTCAAAGGCGACGAGCCCGTGCTCAGTGCTGCTGAGAGCGTGGAAGTCTGACTGGCCACCGCGCGAGAGAGGTTCCCACGTTTTGCCGGCATCGACGGAACGGATCAGTCCCACGGGGTCAGGCAGTGTTGAGCCGGGTCCGGGATGCCCGGAGGCATAGAAAACCAGCGGATCGGCGGTTGTGGTGAACCCCATCAAGTCAACGGTCTGGGTGCCAATCTTGGTCATGGTGGGTCCGGTGGCGTCGTAGAGACCGTCATGGGTGGCGAGCAGGATCTGCGTGGATACAGGATCCACAAAGATCCCATGCACATGTCCGGTAGAAGCTGGTGCAGGGTCAGGAGAAACTGCAGTGGTGGCCGTTGTTGTGCAACCGGTCAGAGCAAATGGCACGAGCAGGGCCGCGCTGATCAGCGGGAGGTGTGTGTGCGAAAAGAGCGCTTTGGGGGTCATCAGAAATCTCCAGAAGGAAGTGGGAAAGCTGTGGCCGGTGGCGGTCGAAAGCTGATTCTGACCGCCACCGACAGTTGCGCGGGTGACATTTTAGAGGGCTGCTAGTAGCTCTTTCATGTCATTAATTTCGGCCTCTTGGCTGGAAACAATCGACTTGGCCAAGGTGACGGCGTCGGCGTTCTTGCCGTCGGCGACTTCGGTCTTGGCCATTTCTAAGGCCCCTTCATGATGGGCGGTCATCTGGGTCAGGAACATTCTTGCGGCTTCGTTGCCTTGAGCTGCCTTGAGTTTGTCCAGGTCGGCGCTGGTCATCATGCCCGCCATGGAGTGATCGCCGGTCATGGTGGTCGGCTCACCCCAAATGCTCAGGAAACTGGTCATAGTGGCGATTTCAGGGGCTTGGGCAGTCTTGATATCCTTGGCCAAAGCGATGATTTTTGCGTCCAAGCTGGGCTTTGCCAACATGATCTCACTCATCTCCACTGCTTGGGAGTGGTGAGGCAGCATCATTTGCGCGAACATTGCATCCGCCGCGTTGTGTTCGGCGCCTATGGCAGGGGAATGTGCGGTGGACATGGCCGAGCTGCCATGGTCCATGCCTTCCATAGAGCCTGCATCGGGGCTGGTGGAACAACCGGACAGAGCAATAACGGCGGCTAGTGCGGCGGCGGAAGCGGTTAGAATTTTTTTCACAGTAAACAGTCCTCAACTCAAAATTTTCACTACAGATGGACGTCACCCCTCGGCGGGGTGCGCTAACGAGGACCTGTCACTCGGTGACAGGTCAGAATCGAGCGGTTTACGTCCGGCTGATGGAGAGTTGAGTCAAGGAAGGAGGGTCAGGGACGCGCCCTGCGCATTTGTATCCCTCATGGCCCGATACGGTGGGCCCGGCGGCAGGGTCGGGCACGAGGCCCGGTTGCGGGGCCGCTGGTGTAGCCGCCCCGGCGAAGGGGATGCAATCTCCGTGGCTGGCCATGGGCATCTCACATCCTAAGGGTGAACACCCACACACATTCATGTTTCCGTGGGGGGAGGCCACCGCCGCAACTTCGTCATGGTCGGCGACTGACATGGTTAGTGATGCTGCGGGGTGTGCACGAGCAGGAGCCCCAGCCACGTCGGCAGCAGCGGTGCTGATGTGCACGGACGCCATCGGCGCAGCCTGTGCGCTGCCGATGACGTGCATGCCCAGAAGGCCGCCCACAATAGCGGCCGCCAGCGTGATTAGGCCCACCCAACGCAGCAAGAATACCGGCAGTCGCAGCGTGCTTGACGCGTTCATGGCGGGATCCTCTCTGGTGGTTTGGCAGTCTCAGTCGTTGTGTAGTGTACCGGAGCGAACTGGATGGTTCCGGTGAGTTGGGGGTTAGCTCACTTCAGCCGGGTCGAGCTTAAGCCGGCGCAGCAGTTGGGCGTTCAGGGCCACAACGATGGTGGACAAGGACATAAGCACAGCCCCGGCCGCTGGTGAGAGCACGAAGCCGACGCCGGCGAGCACTCCGGCAGCCAGTGGGACCGAGATGATGTTGTAGCCCGTGGCCCAGATCAGGTTTTGCCACATCTTGCGGTAGCTGGCTTTGGAGAGGTCCACGGCGGAGAGTACAGCGCGGGGATCATTACCAGCCAAGATCACCCCGGCTGATTCCATGGCGACGTCCGTTCCGGCGCCGATCGCGATGCCAACTTCTGCTCTGGCCAAGGCAGGTGCATCATTGACGCCGTCGCCGACCATGGCCACCTTCATGCCGCGGCTTTGGAGTTCGGTCACTTTCTGGTCCTTGTCTTGGGGCAGGACTTCGGCGAAGACCTCGTCGATGCCCAGCTCCGCGGCCACGGTGGCGGCGACTTGCTGGGCGTCACCGGTGATCATGGCAACTTTGATGCCGCGGGATTGCAGGGCGTGGACGGCCTGCCGGGATTCCTCACGGACTTCGTCTTCTAGCGCGACGGCACCGATCACGGCACCGTCTTTGATGACGTGCAGAATTGAAGCCCCTCTGTCCATCCAGCGCGTTGTTGCGGTCTTGATCCGCTCCGGTTCGGCCAGAGCGAGTTCCTTCAGCAGTGCCGGACCGCCGACGGCCACGGTGGAACCGTCAATGGTGGCCTGGACACCGCGGCCGGTCATCGATTGGAAACCGGTGGCTGCCATGGCTGGTGTGCCGGTCTTGTTCGCGGCTGCAATAATGGCTCGGGCCACGGGGTGTTCACTGTCGGATTCCACAGCGGCGGCCAGTGCCAGCAATTCATCCGTGGTCAGTTCTTCAAGGGCCGCAACGTCCGTCAGTGCAGGTTCGCCCTTGGTCAGGGTTCCGGTCTTGTCGAAGAGGACCACATCGATGGTGCGCATCCGCTCCAGTGCCATCCTGTCCTTGATCAATACCCCAGCCTTGGCTGCGCGTTCGGTGGAGATAGCAATGACCAATGGAATGGCAAGGCCCAGGGCGTGAGGGCAGGCAATGACGAGCACTGTCACCGTGCGGGTCACGGCATCTGGAATGCTGCCCAGCAGCGACCAAACGATGAACGTGATGACGCCGGACCCGGCGGCGAAGTAGAACAAGAACGCGGCGGCACGGTCGGCCAGGGCTTGTGCCCGGGACGTGGAGGATTGTGCCTGAGCCACCAGCCGCTGGATTCCGGCCAACGCTGTGTCATCGCCGACGGCGGTCACTTTCACCCGCAGGGAATTATCGGTGGCAACGGTCCCTGCCACCACGGGGTCGCCAACCGTCCTGGAGATGGTCTTGGATTCGCCGGTAATCATGGACTCGTCCACTTCCGCGGATCCGTCGGTGATTTCGCCGTCGGCCGGCAACCGGGCCCCGGGTCGGACCAGAACAATGTCCCCGGGGTTCAGTTCGGCGATGCTGATGGTTTCGGTGCCGCCGTCGGTAACCCGTTCGGCCTCATCCGGCAATAGCGCGGCGAGGGCGTCAAGGGCGCCCCGGGCCGAGCCCAATGCCCGCATTTCGATCCAGTGCCCCAGCAGCATGATGGCCACCAGCAGCGCCAGCTCCCACCAAAAGTCCAAGTCGAATCCGCCAATGCCCAGGCTCGTCACCCAAGACGCAATGAACGCCACCGTGATGGCCATCGAGATCAGCAGCATCATGGCCGGCTGGCGGGACTTGATTTCCTGCCACCCACCTTTGAGGAATGGCTGGCCGCCGTAGAAGAAGATCACTGTGCCCAACAGTGGCGGGATCCAAGCCGAACCGGGGAACGCCGGGACGGTGTAGCCCAGGAGGTGCCCAAACATGGGGCTGAAGAACACGACAGGGATGGAAAGGATCAAGGTCAGCCAGAAGCGGTTCTTGAACATGGCGGTGCTGTGCCCGGCATGTTGGCCCCCGCTATGCACGGCATGGTCATCATGATCCATGCCCGTATGTTTCATCGATGAGTGATCCATCATAGTGGGACTTGTGCCGGGGTGATTGCCCTCTTTCGGTGCAGTGCCGGTTGATTGGTGGGCAGTGGGGTTGCTGTTCTTCTCCATGACTCTCCTTGCTCGGCGGTGCACAAATATTTGGCAGCTGGTTAGCTTCGGTTCAGGGAGTAGCCAGCACTTTCAACAGCGGCTCGCACCGATTCCCGGCCGGCGCCACCGGTGACGGATAGTGTAGAGATGCCGCCGGCCACCAGTTCAACGGCGGCCGATTCCACTCCTGGCACGGCTGAGATAGCCGTTTCCACAGTTTTCACGCAATGCCCGCATGTCAGGCCCTCCAAGGCGTAACGTGTGCTGGCAGCTTCGCTCGGAACTGCGGCACCTGACACTAAGGCTGTTGGGTCGGAAGAGCAGCACCTGCAGCCGGTATCAGTGGCTGGGGTCAGGTTGAGGTTTTTGCGGGTGTCGGTTCCACACATGTCAGTGAATTCCTTCGAATGAGGATGAATGATGTGTTGGGGTTGAACGGCAGTGGCGGCCGGAATGATCATGAGCCGAGACAAACTACTTCACTGACAACAAACTCATTATACCCCCCAGGGGTATGATCGATCAAGGTAATGTGCGGCTGCTCTGTGACTGTCTCCCTATATATGCAAAGAGGAACGGGCAGGGAGTTGAGTATGGCTGAACCGCGTCAGGAATATTGTTGGCCGTTTATTTACGGCGGAAGCGTTGGCGCCGGTTGTACCGGTGCGATCTATGGGCGTAGTACACCTCAACCTCGGCAAAGAGTGTCAAGAAGCGATTTAGGACCAGTATAATTGGTCAACCTAGCCGCTAACGTGGGCCCTTGGCAGTGATAACCAACACGTTTTTTTGAGTACTCCCATCTTTATGGGCTCAGTCAGGACCGGGTTTCAGACCCTACTGCGCCTGACACTGGGGATTGCTGTGGCTGCAGGGATTTTCCTACTGGCCCCCACATCCTCACCATTTTGCTTGCCGGGGTCTGGATGTCCTCCTGATAGCGGGCACGCCACGCGTTGGGTAGGGCGCGAATACGTGTCGGTAGCGACACTTCTGGTGCTGATCATTGATGGGCATGACGGCGTTATCGTGTTTTTCTTGGCCCAGGCCGTCCAAATGGGTATGGGAGGGCGACGCCGGTGGCGAACGTGCGCTTGAGGACGCCCGGGGGAAGCGTGCTGCCTACAACAGCACGGTTACTGCCGGGGATAGGCCAGATGTTCCATCCTTGGCGCCAGGGCTGGAAGTTGCACTGGACCTGTAGAGGATGTGGGCAGCACTCCAGCAGCGCCTTCTGTCCGTCAGCTCCAGAAAAATCATTCCATGATGCAGATGCTTCATGAGTTGGGGCTTTCCAGAACACGCCGCAAAGGCATGGACTTACGGCAGCTCAGATGTGTAGCCCTGATCTGACGGTAACCCGCCGCACCCATTGGAACCTTTGCCGTGGCGCTTTGCCCGTTACCTGAACTATCCGGCAGAGGATCAGCGCCCTTGCGCGAAATTTTTCGCTCGCATCTACCCGGGTGACCGTCATTATCGGCATGTCCGGGCTACCGTCCCTGACTAATCAGCTGACCGAGGGCAGTCGAGTCGAAGTCCTGGGTTAGCTTTCTCACGTCTCAGCGGATTTACCCGCACTGTCGTCGTAGAGTTCATCTCCACCGTTGCCGCCGCGGTTGGGACAGATTATGAGCAGAAAAGATTAAGGTGCTACCGGGCAGCGCTGGATGCATCGGCAATGAACGCCGTGATTGGCCTCAAACCCCGCTGCATCCCGGTTGCGCATTCTTACCTTGTTGGATCAGGTCACGGCTCGTTTCCGCCGTAATATTCTGAAGGTGGCTGACACCGTTGAGCGGAATTAGGCGGTGCCGTCAGGCCGCTGGACCCGAGGGCAGCGCGCCGCCTTCATCTGTCCAATCCTGGCCCAAGTCATCGTTCAGGGCCGGGTCAGTGTCCACGTCTGGGAGCCCGCTGTGCCGCTTTGACTCTGTTTCAGGGGAGGAGGATGCAATGGGTGAGCTGTTTTCCCCCGGGTGAAGAAGACGGGTAGCTATTTTTCCAGTTTCGTCCTTGACGGTGGTTTGCACATGTTCGATGGTCTCTTGGACAGCGTCCATCTCCCATACCGCGCGCGCATTGTTCTTCAAGTTCTCGTAGCCGCGGCGGCCCACGCGGGTGCCCACAACATATCCCACGGCCAGTCCGGCTGCGAAGGCCATTTTCGCTTTCATGGATAGCTCCTTGTCTTGTCTGCACGTCACGCGTGCCCTTGGTGTTGCGATTGCAGAGTTCAAAAAAGTGGTTCTTGTCCCACTGTAATGAGGCGGACACTGTTGGAGAATTAGCCACGCGGGAGCACTGGTATTCATCGGCCGGTTCAGAATGCGGCCGCCGCTCTCCGATGCGCTTTAAACGGCAGCGCAGGAATAGGGATCCTCGAGGAGAGCATCGCTCCCAGGCTGCGCGTCTCGTGCATGCCACCGCGTGTTCGTGCCTTCTTTAGGGGTTGAACCCCCACACCCCGTGGTGGGGCAGGGTTCAGCAGTGGGGCGGTATTTCCCAGCTCGGCATACATATCTCACACTGTTGAACGTGCAACGACCACAATCTAGTAGCTTGGATGGTTGCAATCTCACCATGCAGGAAAAGAACGTAGCTGCTTAGTGTCAAGCCTGAATCCACCCTTGATTAGCCAGGGGGCTACCCGGTCCGAATGGGATACGTGACTCTAGAGCGCTGGAGGACCCACTAGCCCGGATTCAGGGTGTCACGGGCAGCCACGGGCTAGATTTCTACCCACTCATTCCTCCCCCAAATGACGCTGGCACTCGAACGCAACAATTGTCAGTAGAAATCGTTCGTTAGGGCTGGGTATACCCGGATAACCTGAGCTTTCGCTGTGAGGGATTGACGTCAAAGTCCGCCATTGGGGGCTGAACTCGTTGACAGCACAGTAAACTGACCCAGGGCACGTATCGCTTGCCACACTTGACGATGCACCCGGTGACGCTGGGTTGACTTCGCAAGTGGTGGGAGTGTGTCCGAACAACTCTGCGCCGAGTCTCTCTCTGGACAATCCAGGGACCTGTGCCCCGCGCAGCGATCCTCTAAGGTGCGGGAACTAGAGAACCCGCGCCTCGGCTGCAGCCAGCCCTCTGACTCTGCTGATACCGGGGATGAGGCCTCGAAGGTCTCAGCTAGCTAAGGGGCCTCCACCACCTATGACGCTTAGGCGCGGACCATGCCCAGTAGTCTGGCGAAGATCCCCTCACCATCATCAGCAATGCCATCGTGGTGGAAGTCGGCGCTTTCCCAGACCTGTAAACCGTTGACGGCTGCGGCCGTAGCGAGGGACAGATCCCGGTCCACGAAGATGTCATCGCGGTAGACGGCTGCAGCCACCGGCACACTATTTAGGGCCAGCTGCTCCAGGTTGTAAAGCTTCCCCCAGCCGTCCGTGCGGACCGCCAACAACTGAGCCACTTCCTGCAAGGGGCTCAGGGCTGGATCCTGCTCAAAATACCAAGGATAGACGGCTTCGCCGCTCAGCAGCGGCTGGGCAGCGTCCGGTAAGAAATCGGGGTTCGCGGCCAAAACCCTGGCGGCAGCCCAGTTACTGGCTTCGCCCTGGACATAGATGGACTCGTGCATCAGGGCATACAGCGGGCCCGTTGAACGGTCTACCTGGGAGCTGAGCTGAGCCAAGAACCCATCTGAGAGCCGTACTCCGTGGAGCGTGGGGACAAAGGCGTCTTCGAGGACATAATGGAGGGAATCAAAACGAGTGTTGCCGCCCAGCAGGTTGCCCAGCATTTGCACACGTTCACGGGTGAGCCGTTCGCCCGTAGGCAGAAACTCGGCGACAGCGTCCGTGTGCGCCATAATCCGGGTCAGCACCTCACGGTCTGTGGGGTATTTGGCGAAGTACTCCGCATTGCGGCGCCGGAGCCGCTCAAAAGTTGCCTGGTAGACCTGGTCAGCCGGGCCCGTCAGAGGCGCCAGCCCGCCGGTAATGAGGGCTTCCTTGACGCCTTCAGGAGCGAAGGAGAGGTAGCTCAGGGCGCAGAAGCCGCCGTAGCTTTGACCAAAGACACTCCAAGGCCCTGACCCCAGGGCTGCGCGGATGAATTCAGCGTCCGCCACAATGTCAGTGGCCCGGAAATGGGAGAGGTACTCTGCTTGTTCCGCGGCGGAGCCCACCAATGGCAGGGTCTGCCGGTTGGCCGGGGTGGAGAGGCCCGTGCCCCGCTGATCCAGCATCAAGACGCGGAAATGCCTAGTGGCCTCCGCCAGCCAACCGCTTAGACCAGCAGGCCGGTTTCCGCGTCCACCCGGTCCGCCTTGGAGGAACAGCAGCCAAGGCAAAGCCTCGCCGTCCACTCGGGCGTCACTGAGCTCGCGCGCAAACAGTTCAAGAGTGGTTCCCCCTGGGTGTGCGTGATCAAGCGGGACCGTGAACCGGTGATCGCGCATGCGCACGCCCCGGATGGTGTAGGCGTCAGTGGGGCTCATGACTGGGCCGGTGCCGAGGATGGAACGGAGGATGCTGCCGTTGCTAGTGCCGGGGCTCCAAAGTTCACCAGGGCGCCACCGTCCAAACGGAACACGTGCCAGCCGTCCATGGGCGCTGCTCCGAACGACTTATAGAAGTTAATGGAGGGCTCGTTCCAATCCAGAACGCTCCACTCCACCCGCGCATAGCCGCGTTCCACAGCAATCTGGGCCAGGTTTTGCAACAGCATTTTTCCGTAGCCGCCGCCCCGCGCCTCGGGCCGCACATACAGGTCCTCGAGATAGATCCCGTGCGTACCCTCCCACGTGGAGTAGTTCAGGAACCAGAGGGCGAACCCCACAATCGGTTCTCCGGCAACAGGGGAGTCCACCACGTGCGCGTAGATTTGCGGATTCGCACCGAAGAGATTGGCGTGCAGCATCTCTTCGGTGTTTTTCACGGCGTCGGGCTCTTTTTCATAAGCAGCCAGATCGTGAATCATGCCAAGGATGGCGGGGACATCGGCGGGCGCAGCGGTGCGTAGCAAGTTCATGAATTTAGCTTATCGTGCAGCTTACATCCTGCTGAATTCCTGAAAATGTACCACGGCGGCACCTGCCTCATTTGACGCCTCAAGATCCACCGTGGCGTGCATATGCCAATCATGGTTTCCTGCGGGGTCAACAATGGTTTGGCGCACGGACCAGCTCTCAGCTGACGGGGCTATATGCAGCAGCGCCGGGCCACGGGCGGCCGGGCCTGCCTCAATGTATTCATGCTCGTCCCAGTAGTCATCCAGTGCGTCGGCCCAACGGTCGGCGTCCCAGCCGCGATCGGAATCGAGCGCACCCAAAGCCTGAACGTCATCATCCGCAGCAAGCTCTACGCGGCGGAACATCTCGTTGCGGACCATGACCCGGAACGCACGGGCGTTATCGGTCAAACGCGGCGGGGCCGGCGGCAGGGCGGTTTCTTCGAGGAAGGTGGCACTGTCAGTGTCTTGGCCACTTGTCATTTTCTCCCACTCATCGAGCAGGCTGGAGTCCACCTGGCGGACCAGCTCGCCCAGCCACGAGATGATGTCCTCGAGGTCTTCGCGCAGCGCATCTTGGGGGACGGTTTGGCGCAGCGCCTTGTAAGCGTCGGTGAGGTAGCGCAGCACAATGCCCTCGGAACGGGCCAGCGAGTAGTACTGCACGTACTCACCAAAGTTCATGGCCCGCTCATACATGTCACGGATGATCGACTTCGGGCTCAGCTCAAAGTCACCCATCCACGGCGAGGCCTTCCGGTACACGTCAAAGGCACCAAAAAGCAGCTCGGCCAAGGGCATGGGGTAGGTGACCTCGTCGAGGATGGCCATCCGCTCGTCATACTCAATGCCCTGAGCCTTCATGTCAGCGACCTTTTCGGTGCGTTCACGCTTGAGCTGGGCGGAGAGGATTTGGCGTGGTTTCTCCAGCGTCGATTCAATGACGGAGATAACATCCAGCGCGTAGCTAGGCGATTCGGCGTCGAGCAGGTCAAGGGCTGCGAGCGCAAACGGCGACAGCGGCTGGTTCAGCGCAAAGTTCATTTGCAGATGGACGGTGAGGCGGACCGTACGCCCGTCGGATTCCAGCTCATTCTCGGGGATACGCTCCACCACGCCGGCGCCCAGGAGCTCCCGGTACATGCCGATGGCCTTGCGGATCAGGACTCGCTGCTTGGACGGCGACTCATGGTTCTCCGTCAGTAGCGCCTTGGCAGCCTGGAAAGGATCGCCGGGGCGTTCCAGCAGGTTCAGCAACATGGCGTGGGTAACGGTGAAGCTGGAGGTCAGCGGTTCAGGCACGGATTCGGCCAGGCGGGTGAAGGTGGGTTCACCCCAGCTGACAAAGCCTGTCATGGGCTTCTTCTTCACTACCTGGCGTAGCTTCTTTTGGTCGTCGCCAAACTTGGCAACCGCCTTGGCCATGGACTTGGCGTTTTCAATCACGTGCTCGGGGGCTTGGACAATGACGGTCCCGGCGGTGTCATACCCGGCACGTCCGGCACGCCCGGCGATCTGTTGGAACTCTCGGACCTGCAAAATACGGGTCTTGATGCCGTCGTACTTGCTCAGGGCTGTCAGCAGCACGGTACGGATGGGCACGTTGATACCCACACCCAAGGTGTCGGTGCCGCAGATGACTTTCATCAGACCTGCTTGGGCCAGTTGCTCCACTAGGCGGCGGTACTTGGGCAGCATGCCGGCGTGGTGGACGCCAATACCGTGGCGGACCAGGCGGTTGAGGGTTTTGCCGAAGCCGGCAGAGAAGCGGAAGCCGGCTATGAGCTCACCAATCTTGTCCTTTTCCTCCCGCGTGCACACGTTGATGCTCATGAGGGTCTGCGCCCGGTCAATGGCCTCTGCTTGGCTGAAGTGCACCACGTAGACGGGGACTTGCTTGGTGGCGAGCAGTTCCTCCAAGGTCTCGTGGATGCCTGTCTGCACGTAGTAGTAATGCAGGGGGATGGGGCGCTCGCCGGAGGAGACGGTGGTGGTGTCCCGGTTGGTCAGCTCCGTCAGCTCGCGTTCAAAACGGCTCACATCCCCGAGGGTGGCGCTCATGAGCAGGAACTGGGACTGCGGGAGCTCCAGCAGCGGCAGTTGCCAGGCCCAGCCGCGCTGCGGGTCCGAATAGTAGTGGAACTCATCCATGATGACCACGCCAACGTCGGCATCCTCACCCTCGCGCAGGGCGATGTTCGCCAGAATCTCAGCGGTGCAGCAAATGATCGGTGCGTCTTGGTTCACGGAGGAATCGCCGGTGATCATGCCCACGTTCTCGGCACCGAAGATCTCGCACAAGGCAAAGAACTTTTCCGAGACCAGCGCCTTGATGGGTGCCGTGTAGTAGCTGGCAGCGCCGCGGGCCATGGCGTTGAAGTGCGCTGCAATGGCCACCATTGACTTGCCCGAGCCTGTGGGGGTGGACAAAATCACGTTGTTCCCGCTCACCAGCTCCAGCGCTGCTTCCTCCTGTGCCGGGTACAGCTCCAACCCCCGGTCAAGGGTCCACTCCAAAAACGCGTCCAAAATATCGTCGTCGGAGGAGGTCTGCGGATTTAGGGTGGCAAGCTGTTCAAGAAGATTCATGGTCATCCCAGCTTAGGTGCTCGGCGCTATGGGAGGATAACGGCATGGGTGATGGAACATTTCTGTGGGAACCGGACGTGTACGGCCACTTCAGTGATTTTCGCAGCCGGCCCTTCTTTGACCTGACCTTCCGGATCGGGGCAACGGCGCCGCGATCCGTGGTGGATTTGGGCTGCGGGCCAGGAACGCTCAGTGCAACGCTCGCGCAGCGCTGGCCCGGGGCCAGCGTCCTGGGGCTAGACAGCTCCGCGGCCATGATTGCCCAGGCCCGCACGCTTCTGCCTTCTCCTGCTTCTACTCTCACGCCTGATCCGGCGCACGACGGCGGCCCCTCTCTCCCGCCCGCAACTCACCGGCGTCCAGCTCAGCTAGAGCCGGGGCTGGCGTTCGTGCAGGGCGATATCACTGCCTGGCGGCCGGGGTCCGGCGGGTTCGCTGGACCAGCCATAGCCGCCGGGGCTCCACCAGTTGATGTGGTGGTGTCCAATGCCGCCTTGCAATGGGTGCCAGGGCACCGCGACCTCATGGCGCAGTGGGTGGCGGAACTGCGCCCTGGTGCGTGGCTGGCAGTGCAGGTCCCGGGGAACTTTGGCTCGCCGTCGCACGTGTTGCTCCGGGAATTGGCAGGCAGTCCGCGCTGGCGCAAACAGCTGGACGGTGTGTTGGGCCACCATGATGCGGTGGCGGAACCCTCTGAATACCAGGAGCTGTTGCTGAGCAACGGGGCCACAGCAGATGTATGGGAGACAACGTACAACCATCTATTGCCGGGGGAGTCCCCGGTGTTGGGCTGGGTCAGGGGCACCGCCTTGAGGCCAGTGGCGGCAGCTCTGGGTGCGGAAGAAATGATCAAATTCGAACAAATGTTCGAACTTCTTTTGGTGGCGGCCTATCCGCCGGGTGAATGTGGCACAATTTTTCCGTTCCGGCGGATCTTTATGGTGGGAGAGAAACAATGAGTGAAATGCAAGAGTTTCCCCAGGACTGGCAGCGGGCCCTGGTGCTCGTGGCACACCCGGATGATCCCGAATATGGGATGGCGGCGGCGGTGGCGGAATGGATCACCGCCGGAAAACAGGTCAGCTACGTGTTGGCGACTCGTGGGGAAGCCGGCATTGCAGGCATGCACCCGGAAGAGTCGGGGCCGCTGCGTGTCATGGAACAGCAGAACGCCTGTGCCCGGGTAGGTGTGAGCGATTTAGTGTTCCTGGATTATCCTGACGGGCGGATCGAAGAGGGGCTGGGGTTGCGCCGCGACTTGGCCCGGGAGATTCGCCGGGTCCGCCCAGATGTGGTGTTGAGCCTGAATCACCGGGATGAGTGGGGACCGGGGCGGTGGAACTCCGCCGATCACAGGGCAGTGGGCCGGGCTGTCCTGGATGCCGTAGGGGATGCTGACAATGAATGGATCTTCCCCGAACTACTGGCCGAGGGCCTGCCGCGGCACAAAAGCAAGTGGGTGGCCATCATGTCTCCACACCCCACCCATGCCCAGCCGGTGTCAGCTGCCAGCATTGAAAAAGCCTGCGCGTCGCTGGCAGAACACAGCCAATACCTGCGAGCGCTGAGTGAGGAAGCTGTGGATGTTCAGGCCCGCAAGCAGACAGAGATGGTCACTTCTGGTGGAGCCGTGGCGTTTGAGCTGTACGGCTAAGCCAGTGGTGTAGTTCCAGGCCCTGGTTGGCTCTGGAATAGGGGTTGCGATGAGCGGAATCGCCACACCTGCAAGATGCGCGATGCTCTCACAGACAATGACACGGCGAGGGGAGTAAATTATGAGCAGTGTGAACTAACGTGACCGAACGGAACCACAGGAGGATTTGTGCTGTTTCAACTCATAGCCCGCAATCTGGCGCCCCACAAGGGTCCCTTGATAGCCATTGTGGTGCTGCAATTCCTCTCCACTCTCGCTTCGCTGTACCTTCCAACGCTCAATGCGGACATCATTGATGACGGCGTGGTCAAGGGCCAGATTGACGTCATCATGAACCTGGGCCTGTGGATGCTGCTGATTACGGCCGGGCAGGTGGTGTGTGCCATTGCGGCAACGTTCCTGAGCGCCAGGCTCGCCATGGGGGTGGGCCGGCAAATCCGGCGGGATCTGTTCAATAAGGTGGAGTCATTTTCCTCGCAGGAGATGGGCACCATTGGGGCGCCCTCCCTCATTACCCGCACCACCAACGACGTCCAGCAAGTGCAGATGCTGACCCTGATGTCCTTCACCTTGATGGTCACGGCCCCCATCATGTGCATCGGTGGGATTGTTCTTGCCATGGCGCAGGATGTGCCGCTCTCCGGATTGCTGCTGGTGATCTTGCCCGTGCTGATTATTGCAATCTCATTGATTGTCCGGGTGCTGGTCCCCACTTTCCGTAAAGTGCAGCGCCAATTGGATGACATTAACGGTGTGCTGCGGGAGCAAATCACCGGCATTAGTGTCATCCGCGCCTTTGGCCGGCGCGACTACGAGGCCCAACGCTTCGCCACCGCCAATGGCGCCCTGACCACGTCCCAACTGCGGGCCGGACGGCTCATGGCCTTGATGTTCCCCACCATCTTCTTTGTTGTGAACATCACCAGTGTGGGCGTTTTATGGTTTGGTGGACAACGCATTGATGCCGGCCAGATGCAGATTGGGGCGCTCACAGCGTTCTTGAGCTACATCATGCAAATCCTCATGGCTGTCATGATGGCCATGTTCATGTTCATGATGATCCCGCGGGCGGCCGTCAGTGCAGAACGCATCACCGAGGTCCTGACCACCGAGCCCACCGTCATGGATGCGCCCAATGCCATCTCCCTTGACCGGCTCGACGGCGTGTTGCGGGTCCACGATGCTACCTTCAGTTATCCCGGAGCTCAGAGCCCTGTCCTCTCTGGCGTCAGTTTCAACGCAGGGCCAGGAACCACCACGGCCATCATCGGCTCCACTGGTAGCGGAAAGTCCACACTGGTGAACCTCATCCCCAGATTGCTTGATACCACCCAAGGGTCCATAGAACTTGGCGGGTATGACGTCAAGGCACTGAGCCTTGCCACACTACGCAGCTCCATTGGCTTGGTGCCGCAAAGGGCTTATCTTTTCAGCGGCACGGTGGCAAGTAACATTCGCATGGGAAACCCACAGGCAACGGATGAGCAACTGTGGCAGGCGCTGGAAACGGCGCAAGCTGCCGACTTTGTGCGCAATTTGCCAGAAGGGCTCGAAGCCCCCATTGAACAAGGCGGCTCTAACGTCTCCGGTGGACAGCGCCAACGCCTGTGCATTGCACGTGCCATAGCGGCCCAACCCGCCGTCTACTTATTTGACGACAGCTTTTCTGCTCTGGACTATGTCACTGACGCGAAACTGCGTATGGCTCTCAAGCCTGTCACCCGGGATGCCGCCGTCTTAGTGGTTGCCCAACGGGTGGGCACCGTCAAGGACGCGGATAATATCCTGGTGCTCGATGAAGGAAAGCTGGTGGGGCAGGGTACTCACGAAGAACTCCTGCTCTCCTGCCCCACCTACCAAGAGATCGTCACCTCCCAGATCAACGCTGAGGACGCACAAGAACAGGAGACCCCGGCATGAGCATGATGCGAGGCGGCCGCGGTGGCGGCCCTCCACAAAAAGCACTGTCCTTCGGGCCCAGCCTGAAAAGAATTCTGGGCCTCATGGCACCAGATAAGATGCGCATCGCCTTTGTCTTGCTGTTGGCCGCCATCTCCGTCGCCCTCTCAGTGGTGGCGCCGAAGATCCTCGGCAACGCAACAGACATCATCTTTGACGGCGTTGTGGGCAAGATGCTCCAACAATTTCCGGCCGGCACCACCAAGGCCCAAGCTGTGGAGCAACTACGGGCCAGCGGACAAGGGCAACTAGCTGACATGCTCAGCGCCATGAACGTTGTCCCTGGACAAGGCATGGACCTAGCCGCACTCGGCGCCATCCTCATGGTTGTCCTCTCCCTCTACGTAACCGCGTTCTTCTTCAACTGGTCCCAGGGCTACATGACCACGGGCATTGTCCAACGTGCCATGTACCGTCTCCGCCGAGACATCGAGGACAAGCTGGACCGCCTCCCCATGTCACACTTCCAACAAGAATCCCGAGGAGACGTGCTTTCCCGCGTCACTAATGACATTGACAACTTCGCCCAAACCCTCAACCAGACACTGACCCAGATCCTCATAGCCGTCCTGACGGTCTTTGGGGTACTGGGCATGATGTTCTCCATCTCCCCGATCCTGGCCGGCATCTCCTTACTGACGGTGCCCATCATCGCCATCCTGACCGTCTTGATCGCCAAGCGCTCGCAGGTACAGTTCGCCGCACAGTGGAAAAGTACGGGCGATTTGAACGGCCACGTTGAGGAGATGTTTACCGGCCACGAGATTGTCAAGGCCTTCGGCCAGCAGGAAGCGGCGATTGAAAAGTTCCGGGTTACTAATGACTACCTCTACGAGTCCAGCGCCAAGGCGCAGTTCATTTCCGGGATCATCATGCCCAGCACCAACTTTGTGGCCAACCTGAACTATGTGGTGGTGGCCGTGCTTGGCGGTATTCAGGTTGCTCAGGGAACGCTGACCATTGGCAGTGTTCAGGCATTCATCCAGTACTCACGCCAGTTCAGTCAGCCCATGGCCCAACTTGCCAGCATGATCAACCTCCTACAATCCGGGGTGGCCTCTGCCGAACGCGTCTTTGAGCTGCTGGATGCGAAGGAGCAACGCCCGGACCACAGCCCGGCGGCCAAGCTCGGCAACGCAGCCGGCCGCGTCGTCTTCGAGCATGTCAACTTCGCCTACAACCCGCAGGAGCCCTTGATTAAGGATCTTTCCCTGGTGGCTGAGCCGGGCGAGACAGTGGCAATAGTGGGTCCCACAGGTGCTGGAAAAACCACGCTGGTGAACCTGCTCATGCGTTTCTATGAAATTGATTCCGGCACTATCACCGTGGACGGGGTCAACACCGCCCACTTAACGCGCGATGACCTGCGCAGCCAATTCGGCATGGTCTTGCAAGACGCGTGGCTGTTTGGCGGAACCATCAGGGACAACCTGGCCTACGGCAAGCTCGACGCCACTGACGCAGAGATCCAGGAAGCTGCCGAGGCCACCCATGTTGACCATTTTGTGCGATCTTTGCCCGATGGCTATGACACGGTGTTGACCGACGACGGCGGCGGGCTCAGTCAGGGTCAACGCCAGCTCATGACCATAGCCCGTGCCTGGATCGCCAATCCGGGAATTTTGATTCTGGACGAGGCCACGAGCTCGGTTGATACCCGCACCGAGGTCATGATCCGCCAAGCCATGAACAGGCTTCGCGCCAACCGGACGAGTTTTGTCATTGCCCACCGGCTCTCCACGATTCGCGACGCGGATCTGATCTTGGTCATGAACCACGGAGAAATCATTGAACAAGGCAGCCATGAACAGCTTTTGGCGGGCCAAGGATTCTACTACGATCTATACATGAGCCAATTTGGTGAACCGTTGGTCGAAGAGGTGAGTCAGACGTGAATTCCATGGATATTTTGATGCACCGGTGGCGCCTGGATACGGAATCGACGGTGCCGCCCTTTGAACAGGTTCGGCTCCGGATTCTGGACCTGGCGTCCTCGGGTGACCTCGCGGTCGGGACCAAGCTCCCCTCGGTGCGGGCACTGGCAACAGATCTGGGTGTAGCAGCGAACACCGTGGCCCGTGCTTACCGCGAACTTGAGCAGGCCGGCATTGTTCTCACAGCTGGACGCAGTGGCACAGCCATCGCCTCCGGCGGGGACAAGATTGCCGCCCAGGTGGCGGAAGCCGCGGAGGCCTTCGCCGCCGTCGTGCGTGAGCTGGGTGTCTCTCACGCCAAGGCGCTGCGTATTCTCACGGCTGCCCTGGAGCGCAGCTAGCCCACCAAAACTCTAGAAGCGGGCGGAAACCGGGCCGGACCCGGGCGCGCGTTCGAACGAACTTTCGATTATACTAATGAGTGAAAGCAACGTGCGCCGGACTCGCGGCCCTGTTGTGAGCGCACTGCGGACGGCCAAGCGTGAGAGGCGGCCGCTGACGGTGTGGCAGCCAGTGATGTGAAGGAAACAATGGCCCAGTCTGTAACCCCAGAAACCCCAGTAACCCCTGTAAGTACTGAAGCCCCTGGCGGCCCAGCTAAGGTAGCTGCGCCCAAGCGGCCGGATCTCTCGCGCCTGATCGTGAAAGGCGCCAGGGAGAACAACCTGCGCAACATTGACGTGGATCTGCCCCGCGACGCCATGATCGTCTTCACGGGCCTTTCCGGTTCGGGTAAATCCTCACTGGCTTTCGACACCATTTTTGCTGAAGGTCAGCGCCGCTACGTTGAGTCACTTTCAGCCTATGCCCGGCAGTTCCTGGGGCAGGTGGACAAGCCCGATGTTGACTTCATTGAAGGCCTTTCCCCGGCCGTGTCCATTGACCAAAAGTCCACCTCGAAAAACCCGCGGTCCACCGTGGGCACCATTACCGAGATCTATGACTACATGCGTCTGCTCTGGGCGCGTGTGGGTACCCCGCACTGCCCCGTCTGTGGGGAACCCATTGCGAAGCAGACACCGCAGCAGATTGTTGACCAACTCCTTGAGATGGCAGAAGGCACCCGCTTTCAGGTTCTGGCCCCCGTGGTGCGGGACCGCAAGGGCGAGTTCGTGGAGTTGTTCCGGGAGCTCACCGCCAAGGGATACTCCCGGGCCAAGGTGGACGGTGAGCAAATTCAGCTCAGCGAGCCGCCCAAACTGAAGAAGACCTTCAAACACACCATTGAGGTGGTAGTGGACCGTCTGGTGGTTAAGGATGGCATCCAGCAGCGCCTCACGGACTCTGTGGAAACTGCGCTGGGGCTAGCTGACGGCCGGGTCTTGGTGGAACTTGTGGATCTAGAGGAAGGCGACGCCGGACGGATCCGTTCCTTCTCAGAGAACCTGGCCTGCCCCAACGAACACCCGCTGGCCATCGACGAGATTGAACCACGATCCTTCTCCTTCAACAACCCCTTTGGTGCCTGCAGCGCGTGTAGCGGTATTGGTACCAAGCTGGAGGTGGACGAGGAACTGGTGGTTCCCAACCCGTTCCTGTCCTTGCGCGAAGGCGCCATTGCGCCGTGGTCGCTGGGTACTGCCACCACCGAATACTGGAACAGACTCCTTGAAGGTCTGGCCACGGAGCTGGATTTCAAGATGGAGACCCCGTGGAACAAGCTCGATACCGCCTCACGCACAGCCATCCTGTACGGCAAGGACCACAAGGTGGTGGTTCAGTACAAGAACCGCTTTGGCCGCGAACGCAAATACAGCACCGGCTTTGAAGGTGCCGTCCAGTATATTCAGCGCAAACACATGGAGACCGAATCGGATTCGGCCCGTGACCGCTACGAAGAGTACATGCGCCAAATCCCGTGCCCTGCCTGCGGTGGTGCGCGCCTTAACCCGGCTTCCCTCTCTGTGCTGATCAACGAGAAGAACATTGCCGAAGTCTGCGCCCTGTCCATGCGCGACTGCTTTGACTTCCTCTCCAACCTGGTCTTGACTGGTCGCGAAGCGCGGATCGCCAGCCAGGTGCTGAAGGAAATCCAGGCCCGGCTGAAGTTCCTGCTGGATGTGGGTTTGGAATACCTGAACCTGGAACGCGCCTCAGCCACCCTCTCCGGCGGCGAAGCCCAGCGCATCCGCCTAGCCACCCAGATCGGCTCCGGACTGGTGGGTGTGCTCTACGTTTTGGATGAGCCCTCCATTGGACTGCACCAGCGCGATAACCGCCGCCTCATTGAAACGCTCACCAGGTTGCGCGACCTCGGAAATACGCTCATTGTTGTGGAACACGATGAGGACACCATCAAGGAAGCCGACTGGATCGTGGACATTGGCCCCGGCGCCGGTGAGCACGGTGGCGAAGTGGTGCATTCAGGGTCCCTGCCCGATCTTCTCGCGAACACCCGCTCCCTGACCGGTGACTACCTGTCTGGGCGCAAGTCCATTGCCTTGCCCGCCAAGCGGCGCAAGTATGACAAATCACGGGAACTTGCCGTGGTGGGTGCACGGGAGAACAACCTGCTCAACATTGATGTGAAGTTCCCGCTGGGTGTGCTGACGGCTGTCACCGGTGTCAGTGGCTCCGGCAAGTCAACGCTGGTCAACGAGATCCTGTACAAGGTGCTGGCCACCAAGCTCAACGGCGCCAAGCAGGTTGCCGGGCGGCACCTGCGCATCGATGGCCTGGAACACCTCGATAAGGTGGTCCATGTTGACCAGAGCCCCATCGGGCGCACGCCGCGCTCCAACCCTGCCACTTACACAGGCGTATTTGATAACATCCGCAAGCTTTTCGCTGAGACCAACGAATCCAAGATGCGCGGCTACCAGCCCGGCCGGTTCTCCTTCAACGTCAAAGGCGGGCGCTGCGAGGCCTGCACGGGTGACGGCACGTTGAAGATCGAAATGAACTTCCTGCCGGATGTGTACGTTCCTTGCGAAGTGTGCCACGGCGCCCGCTACAACCGCGAAACTCTCGAGGTGCACTACAAGGGCAAGTCCATTGCCGATGTGCTGAACATGCCCATCGAGGAGGGTGCAGAGTTCTTTGCCGCATTCACGCCCATCGCCCGGCACCTGCGTACCCTGGTCGACGTCGGCCTGGGTTATGTGCGGCTGGGGCAGGCCTCCACTACGCTTTCCGGCGGTGAAGCGCAGCGAGTGAAGCTGGCGGCAGAGTTGCAGAAGCGCTCCAACGGGCGCAGTATTTATGTGCTGGACGAGCCCACCACTGGCCTGCACTTTGAGGACATCCGCAAACTCTTGCTCGTGCTGCAGGGGCTGGTGGACAAGGGCAACACCGTCATTGTCATTGAACACAACTTGGATGTTATTAAAAGCGCTGACTGGATTGTGGATCTGGGCCCCGACGGCGGCACCGGTGGCGGCAAGGTGGTGGCCACGGGCAGCCCTGAAAAGGTTGCCAAGAGTGAGACCAGTTACACGGCAACCTTCCTGCGCGAAGTTCTCTAAGGCGGGCGCCCGCACCTGAAGATATGCCCGCAGGTGCATGGATGCGGCCCTGCGGGGTGGGGTCGTGAGAAACTATGGACGTGAGTACAGTAACCCCTGCCATAAATATGGTCATCCAACGTCAACGCCTGCCCTCGGTGGTCCTCTTTGACCTTGACGGAACCCTTGTGGACCCCGCAGGAGGCATCACCGGCGGTTTGGAATATGCTCTGGCAGCAAAGGGGTTGCCGGTTCCTGGCCCCGACGTGCTCAAGTCGATGATCGGGCCCAAACTTGCTGACGGGCTCATCAATTTTCTGGGTGTTCCTCACGAGCACGTTGACGAGGTCATTGCCGTCTACCGCGGTTGGTACATGGAACACGGTATGGCCATGTCCGTGGTGTATGCGGGCATCGAGAACCTTCTGGCGCAACTAAAAGACGCTGGCGTCTACCTCGCCGTAGCCACGCAAAAACCCGAGCCGCTGGCCAAGGAACTGCTGGCCCTCCACGGACTCGACACATATTTTCACATCATCCGCGGGTCCCATAGTGACGAAAACCTGAGGCCGGGAGACCCCGACTACCGGGCGGGCAAGGCAGAAATCATTGCCGCAGCGCTGGCGGACAGCGCCGCTTTTGCTGCGCTGGATGCCATCCCCGGCACAGACTTGAATACCGGCACTGACTTGAATACCAGCGCTGTTGTGGACGCCATCATGGTGGGGGACAGGCACCAGGACGTGCACGGTGCCAGCAGCAACGGCATTAACTGCATTGGCGTCGCCTGGGGGTTTGCCGCCGAAGGCGAGCTGGAAGCGGCAGGAGTTGCCGCCGTCGTACATTCCGCAGAGGAACTAGCCGCCCAACTGTCCGGCACAAATGCAGCCAAGGAGGCCGGCCATGGCGCTGTATGACGCAACCCGTCTTCTGACGCGCGGCACCATCGCCACCCTGTGCCGCCCCACGGTTGAAGGCCTGGACAATGTGCCCAAGGACGGGCCTTTCATTGTGGCACCCAACCACCTCTCCTTCTTCGACTCGGTCATTGTGCAGGCACTGACCCCGCGTCCCGTATCTTTCTTCGCCAAGGCTGAATATTTCACGGGCAAGGGCGTCAAGGGCAAACTCATGAAGTCCTTCTTCGAGTCAGTGAATTCCATCCCTGTGGAACGCGGGGAACAAGCTGCGAGCGTGCAGGCGCTCAAAACACTTCTGGAAATCCTGGGTCGCAATGAAGGCGTGGGCATCTACCCCGAGGGCACCCGCTCACGTGACGGCATTTTGTACCGCGGCCGAACCGGTGTGGGCTGGCTGGCTCTCACCACAGGTGCCCCCGTGGTGCCCGTAGGGATTATCGGCACCGAAAAACTGCAACCCGCCGGCAGCAAAGGCTTCCGGCCCGCACGGTTCACGCTGCGGTTCGGCAAACCGCTGTACTTTGAGAAGACCGGGCCGGACCATTCCCTTCCGGCGCGCCGCCTGGTAACCGACACCATCATGGACGCCATTGCTGAACTGACTAGCCAAGAACGCAGCCCCAAGTACAACCAGAGCCCCAGCATCGAATAGTCCCCAGACGCTCCCACCGCTCGCGCGCTCGTGGTGGGGCCCTCGCGTCTGTGGGCCCACCCAGCCTGCTCCCACCGCTCGCACGTATCTCGCACAGTACTCGCGTGCGCCTAGGATGGACTTGTGGCAAATCCAGCAACTTACCGGCCCGCACCCGGAGAAATCCCCACGGATCCAGGTGTTTACCGCTTCCGTGACGAACACGGGCGCATCATCTATGTAGGCAAGGCGAAAAACCTCCGCTCCCGCCTGAACTCCTACTTCGCCAATCCGGCCACCCTGCTGCCCAAAACCCACGCCATGGTCCACCACGCAGCGAGCGTGCAATGGACCATTGTGGGCAGCGAGTTGGAAGCCTTGCAGCTTGAATACACGTGGATCAAGGAATTCGCCCCCCGCTACAATCTGGCGTTCCGGGACGATAAAACCTATCCCTACCTAGCCGTCTCTATGAGTGAAAAGTTCCCGCGTGTGCAGGTGATGCGTGGGGAACGGCGCAAAGGAACCCGCTACTTCGGGCCCTACACGGCGGGTGCCATCCGCGAAACCATGGATACCTTGTTGCGCGTCTTCCCTGTACGCAGCTGCAGTGTTGGGGTGCTGCGCCGTGCCGAGCGCAGTGGCCGTCCTTGCCTGCTCGGCTACATCGACAAGTGCGCCGCCCCCTGCGTTGGCCGCATCAGCGTTGAAGAGCATAAGGATCTGGCACAAGACTTCTGTGACTTCATGGGCGGAGAAGCCAAACGCTTCATCAGCACGTTGGAGAAGAAGATGGCTGCCGCCGTGGCCGAGCTCGACTATGAACAAGCCGCCCGGTTGCGCGATGACATCATCGCCCTGAAAAAGGTCTTTGAACGCAACGCTGTGGTGCTGACCGAGGACACCAACGCGGATATTTTCGCCGTCGAACAAGATGAGCTGGAAGCCGCGGTCCAAGTCTTCTATGTCCGTGGTGGACGCATCCGCGGACAGCGGGGCTGGGTGGTTGAAAAAGTTGAGGACGCCACTGATGCCCAGCTTTGGGAACATCTCATGCAGCAAGTTTACGGCGGTGAAGATGCCGAACAAGGTGCCATCCCGCGCCAGATCCTGGTGCCTGAGCTGCCCACAAACCATGAGGAGTTGGCCCAGTGGCTCGCAGGGCTGCGCCAAGGCAAGGTCTCCATCAAAGTGCCCCAACGCGGCGAAAAGGCTGCCCTAATGGATACCGTGCAGGCGAATGCGCGCCAGGCCATGATCTTGCACAAGTCCCGCCGCGCCGGCGACCTGACCACCCGGTCACTCGCGCTGCAAGAGCTGCAGGAAGCCCTTGAACTGCCTATGCCGTTGCTACGGATCGAGTGCTATGACATCTCACACGTCCAAGGCACCAATGTTGTGGCCTCCATGGTGGTGGTCGAAGATGGTCTGGCCAAGAAGAGCGAATACCGCAAATTCGCCATCAACGGTGACGCCGCGATCGACGACACCGCCTCAATGTATGACGTCATCACGCGGCGTTTCCGCAACTATCTGGCGGAAAAGGAACTACGCGCCCAAGCCGTGGGGACTAGCGGTGAAATTGCGGCCGGTCTAGAGCGCCATGATGGTGGCGCGGGGGCTTTAGTTCACGCTGGTGGGCTTGCTCTGGATGTTGTTGCTGACCCAGGCGGTGAGATAGACGAGATGGCCGCCCAGACGCCTAAATCCAAGTTCGCCTACCCGCCCAACCTGGTGGTTGTTGACGGCGGTGTGCCCCAAGTCAATGCGGCCTCGCGCGCCCTAGCAGACCTGGGCATCACGGATGTTGCAGTGGTTGGCCTGGCCAAGCGGCTGGAAGAGGTATGGGTTCCCGAGAGTGATTTCCCGGTCATTCTCCCGCGCTCCTCGGAAGGCCTGTACCTGCTGCAACGCATCCGCGACGAGGCCCACCGATTCGCCATCACCTTCCACCGCGCCAAACGCGGCAAAGCCATGACAGCATCAATCCTGGACACCGTGCCGGGACTGGGTGCAGCCAAGCAGAAAACCCTTCTGGCACACTTTGGCTCTCTGAAGAAGGTGCGGGCTGCCTCGTTAGAGGAACTGGGGCAGGCCAAGGGGATTGGACCCGTGCTCGCTCAGGCCATTCACAACACCGTGGCCGCGCAAGAAAAAGAGCAACCACAGGCACCGGCCGTCAACATGACCACGGGCGAAATTCTCGATTAGCCCACATTTCACTTCGTTCAATGCGGGCCCCACGGCCAGTAGCGCCAACTGTCCTCCCACATTTCACTTCGTTCAATGCGGGCCCCGCGGCCAGTAGGCTGGGATGATACTAGGTGCACGCCAACAACCGACAGGGAAGAGCAATGACCCAACAGCAAGAACCCACTGCCGCCAACGACAGCGAGCTCACCCCCATCAAGCCTGTGGAATCCGAGCTTCTCGTGGTCACCGGCATGTCCGGTGCCGGACGCAGCACAGCAGCCAACGCGCTGGAAGATCAAGGCTGGTTTGTCATTGAAAACCTCCCACCGCAGATGCTCGCTGCCCTGGCAGAGCTTGTCTCACGCATGCCTGCTGCACTTCCCAAGCTCGCCGTGGTGGTTGATGTTCGCGGCAAGGCGCTCTTTGCCGACATCCGGGATTCCCTGAACGCGCTCTCCGCGGCAGGGATCAGCTACCGGGTCCTATTCCTAGACGCCAGTGACGACACGCTGGTGCGCCGATTCGAACAAGGCCGGCGCCCGCACCCGCTCCAAAAGGACGGGCGCATCACCGACGGCATTGCGGCCGAACGGTTGCTCTTGGCCGAAATGAAGGACCAGGCAGAAATGATCCTGGACACCTCCGTCATGAATGTGCACCAGCTGGGCACTGCCGTCACGGAGCTGTTCTCGGAATCAGGTCCCGTGGTTCTGAGCCTGACCATCATGAGCTTCGGCTTCAAGTATGGCCTCCCTGTGGACGCCAACTACGTGGCCGATGTCCGGTTCATTCCCAACCCGCACTGGATACCGCAGCTGCGGCCACTGACCGGGCAGGATGAAGCCGTCAGCAACTTTGTGCTCAACGACAACGGTGCCGAAGACTTCGTGGAGCGGTTTGTGCACATGCTCGAGCCCGTCTTTGATGGCTACCGCCGTGAGAACAAGCACTACGCCACCATTGCTGTGGGCTGTACCGGCGGCAAGCACCGCTCAGTGGCAGTTGCAATTGAGCTCGCCAAACGTCTGAGCCAGCTCCCACGCGTCACCACCAGCATCCGCCACCGTGATCTGGGCAGGGAGTAAGCGTGTACACGGGCATTTTGCCGATCATCCCTTCCGCGAATAAGCTCCCTGCCTCAGATTCAGAGGTCAAAGTTGCTGCGCTGGGTGGCGGGCACGGCTTGGCAGCATCGCTCTCCGCCTTGCGCCTGGTCACGAGTCAAGTCACCGCTGTGGTCACTGTTGCTGACGACGGCGGATCCTCCGGCCGTCTGCGCGAAGAATTGGGTGTCTTGCCGCCAGGGGATCTGCGCATGGCACTGTCCGCCCTGTGCGATGACACGGACTGGGGGAGGACCTGGCGTGATGTCATGCAACATCGCTTTACCTCCCGTGAAGGCGTCAGCGGATCCCTCGATAACCATGCGTTGGGGAACCTGCTCATTGTCACACTCTGGGAATTACTCGGAGACCCCGTAGCAGGGCTGCGCTGGGCCGGGGCGCTGCTAGGGGCCCGGGGTGAAGTGCTGCCCATGGCCAGTGTTCCCCTCACGATTGAAGGCGAGGTGCGCGGCAATGGTGTCCCTGGTGCTCTAATAAGCGGCCAGTCACTGCTCGCCAAAGCCGGTGAAGTGGAAAATGTGCGTCTCGTACCGGAGAACGCCCCAGCCTGCCGTGAGGCTGTCAGCGCAATTCACAACGCAGACTGGGTGATTCTGGGGCCTGGATCCTGGTACACCTCTGTGCTGCCACACCTGCTCCTCCCGGAGATGCGTCAGGCCCTGTGCACCACTCAAGCCAAGCGGCTTATCACCATGAACCTGGACGTCAACGATCAGGAGGCAACCGGCATGAATGCGGCTGATCACCTGCACGTCATTTCCCGGTATGCTCCGGAATTTCGTGTTGACGTGGTGCTGGCTGATCCAGGCTCTATTGGGGACGCCGAAGAGTTCAAGCAAGCAGCCGCAATGATTGGCGCACGGGTGGTGTTCGGTAAGGTGGGAAGTTCAGCGGGCGATGCGGTCCATGACCCGTTGCGGCTTGCAGCGGCCTACCGGGATATCTTTGGTGGTCAGAAATGAACGTGAACAGTGGAGGATGAATCATGGCGCTAACCGCTGCGGTAAAAGAGGAATTGTCCCGGCTTGACGTAAAAAAGTCATCGGTGCGCAAGGCGGAAGTCTCTGCGCTGCTACGCTTCGCCGGCGGCCTGCACATCATCGCCGGCAAGATTGTGATCGAAGCTGAGGTGGACACGGCAGCAACTGCCAGGCGGCTACGCGTTGCCATTGCAGAAATGTATGGTCACCAAAGTGAGATCGTGGTGATCTCAGGAGGTGGCTTGCGCCGCGGAAGCCGCTACGTGGTGCGGGTGGTGCGCGACGGTGAAGCTCTGGCCCGGCAAAGTGGTCTCCTCGACGGAAGGGGACGCCCCGTCCGCGGGCTGCCATCTGCCGTGGTCAATGGCTCCACAGCAGATGCTGAGGCTGTTTGGCGGGGAGCGTTCCTGGCCCATGGCTCTCTGACGGAACCGGGGCGCTCCTCGTCCCTGGAGGTCACTTGCCCCGGACCGGAAGCCGCCCTTGCCCTGGTGGGCGCCGCCCGCCGCCTGGACATTGCCGCGAAGGCCCGCGATGTACGGGGAATTGACCGGGTTGTCATTCGGGACGGCGACACCATCGCTGCACTATTGGTGCGCATGGGCGCCCATGACACTTTTTTGGTCTGGGAAGAACGGCGCATGCGTAAGGAAGTGCGTGCCACAGCAAACCGTTTGGCCAACTTTGACGACGCCAATCTGCGCCGTTCAGCACAGGCCGCTGTTGCAGCCGGTGCCAGGGTGGAACGGGCCTTGGAAATTTTGGGGGAGGACGTCCCTGATCACCTCAAATATGCCGGGGAACTGCGCGTGGCCCACAAACAAGCCAGCCTCGATGAGCTAGGGCGCTTGGCTGATCCGCCGCTGACCAAGGACGCCATTGCGGGACGAATCCGGCGGCTGTTGGCCATGGCCGATAAAAAAGCCAAAGATTTAGGAGTTCCCGGCACTGAGTCCAATGTCACTTTCGACATGCTCGACGGGTGAACGTCCTAGTATGAAAGAGTAGAGGTGAAGTTCGGTCCAGTATGGGCCGCTTTACCGTGCCGGTGCTTTCAGCTGGCAAAAAATATGAAGAATCGCAATGGAGGAACAGTGACTAAGTACACACTTCCGGAACTCAGCTATGACTACGCTGCTCTGGAGCCGAATATTTCCGCCCGCATCATGGAACTGCACCACAGCAAGCACCACGCGGCTTACGTCGCGGGCGCCAACCAGGCACTGGAGCAGCTGGCAGAGGCACGCGAAAGCAACAACTTCGCCAACATCAACAGGTTCTCCAAGGACCTGGCCTTCCACCTCGGTGGTCACACCAACCACTCCATCTTCTGGAACAACCTCTCACCCGAGGGCGGGGACAAGCCCGAAGGCGAGTTGGCCGCAGCGATCGACGACGCCTTTGGCTCCTTCGACGCGTTCCGCGCACACTTCACCGCAGCAGCCATGGGCATCCAGGGCTCCGGCTGGGCGCTGCTGTCCTTTGAAGGCCTCGGTGGAAACATGATCATCGAGCAGCTCTTCGACCAGCAGGGCAACATCCCCGTAGCCACCACGCCGTTGCTGATGCTGGACATGTGGGAGCACGCCTTCTACCTGGACTATGTCAACGTCAAGGCTGACTATGTCAAGGCATTCTGGAACATTGTGAACTGGGCGGATGTGGCCAAGCGCTTTGATGCTGCACGCAAGAACGCAACAGGGCTGATCCTGCCGTAGGCAGTACAAAAACCGTCATGTGTGGCCTGCCCGCAGGGCCCCAAAATGACCAATATATGGACGCCCGCTCCGTAAGATTAACGGAGCGGGTCCCATAGAACGTAATATGTATCACGGTGCACGCTTCACTAGCTGCCCAGTATAAGAATCTCTGCCCAACGTCGTGCGGGAAATAGTGGTTGAAGCTGAACTTCAACCTGTCTACGTGTGCTCAATGGAGCACCAAGGAGAGAGAACAAGTGACTACTCGTATTGGTATCAACGGGTTCGGCCGTATTGGCCGTAACTACTTCCGCGCCGCATTGGCACAGGGTGCAGACATTGAAATTGTTGCAGTAAATGACTTGACCAGCCCCGAAGCCTTGGCTCATCTGCTCAAGTACGACTCCGTAAACGGCCGCCTGTCCGTTTCCGTTGAGGTTGTTGACGGCCACCTCGTTGTTGATGGCAAGACCATCACCGTTTTGGCTGAGCGCGATCCCGCCAACCTTCCTTGGGGCGAGCTTGGCGTTGACATCGTCATCGAATCCACCGGTTTCTTCACCAAGGCCGCTGCCGCACAGAAGCACATTGATGCTGGCGCCAAGAAGGTCCTCATCTCCGCTCCGGCAACCGATGAAGACATCACGATCGTTTTGGGCGTCAACGACGATCTGTACGATCCGGCAACACACCACATCATCTCCAACGCATCCTGCACCACCAACTGCCTGGGCCCGCTGGCCAAGGTCTTGAACGACAACTTTGGCCTGGAGCGCGGTCTCATGACCACCATCCACGCTTACACTGCCGATCAGAACCTGCAGGACGGCCCGCACAGCGATCTCCGCCGTGCCCGAGGTGCTGCCATCAACATGATCCCGACCTCCACCGGTGCCGCCAAGGCTATTGGCCTGGTTCTGCCCGAACTCAAGGGCAAGCTCGATGGCTACGCTATCCGCGTACCCGTCCCCACAGGCTCAGCAACTGACCTGACCGCAACTGTGAGCCGCGAGGTCACCGTTGAAGAAGTCAACGCCGCCTACAAGGCTGCTGCTGCTGAGGGTAAGCTTGCCGGCTACCTGACCTACACCGAAGACCCCATCGTGTCCTCTGACATTGTTGGCGACCCGTCCTCCTCGATCTTCGACTCGGGCTTGACCAAGGTCATCGGCAACCAGGTCAAGGTTGTTTCCTGGTACGACAACGAGTGGGGCTACTCCAACCGCCTGGTCGACTTGACCGAGCTCGTCGCCTCCAAGCTCTAAGGATACGAATGACACTCCACACCCTCAGCGAACTCGTCGATGAAGGTGTCCGCGGGCGGTACGTACTGGTCAGAAGTGACCTGAACGTGCCGCTCGACGGCTCTAACGTCACAGATGACGGACGCATCAAAGCCTCCCTGCCCGTTATTAACGCCCTTGCTGCGGCCGGTGCACGCGTCCTGGTTTGTGCCCATCTGGGCCGGCCCAAGGGCGCCCCGGAAGCCAAGTACTCACTGGCGCCGGCAGTGGCTCGTCTGAGCGAACTGGCTCCCGGACTCAATGCCACGCTCGCTGCCGACACCACCGGCCCCGCCGCCACGGCAGCTGCTGCCGCATTGGCTGACGGTTCGGTACTGGTACTGGAGAATGTGCGCTTTGATGCGCGCGAGACGTCCAAGAACGACGGTGAACGGGCGGCTTTCGCTGCCGAGCTCGCCGCGCTGACGGGGACTAATGGCGCCTATGTAGACGACGCTTTCGGTGCTGTGCACCGCAAGCATGCAAGTGTTTACGACATCGCCAAGGTTCTCCCGTCCTACCAGGGCGATCTGGTGCGTACGGAATTGGAGGTTCTGCGCAAGCTGACCACCGAATCCGAGCGCCCCTACGTGGTTGTCCTGGGCGGATCCAAGGTCTCCGATAAGTTGGCAGTCATTGACAACCTGATTGGCAAGGCTGACTCCATCCTGGTGGGTGGCGGCATGCTGTTCACCTTCCTTGCCGCCCAAGGGCACAAGGTTGGCGCCTCGTTGCTAGAACTTGATCAGATCCCTGTGGTTCAGGACTACCTGGCCCGTGCACAAGCCGCGGGAACGTCCTTTGTTTTGCCCACCGATGTTGTGGTGGCTGCCGGGTTCTCCGCAGATGCCGCCCATGAGGTGGTTGCTGCCCACGCCATCGAAGCCAGCAGCTTTGGTGCAGGCGGGCTTGGCCTGGATATTGGTCCGGAATCCGGGGCAGCCTTTGCCGCCGCTATTTCCGGTGCCAAGACAGTCTTCTGGAACGGCCCCATGGGTGTCTTTGAATTCCCTGCGTTTGCCGCAGGAACCAAAGCAGTAGCCGCAGCCTTGGCCAGCAATACCGGCAATGGCGGCTTCAACGTTGTTGGTGGCGGTGATTCAGCTGCAGCCGTGCGTTCATTGGGCTTTGCTGATGACGCGTTTGGCCACATCTCCACCGGTGGCGGCGCAAGCTTGGAGTTCCTTGAAGGCAAGGAACTCCCCGGTTTGGTTGCACTGGACCGCTAGGCCCACCCGGGTGGTGGCGGGGACTCCCCGCCGCCACCCTTTTGTAACGCAAGAAACGAGAGAAGCGATGACTACTTCAACAAACGGCAATTTTGACCGGACGCCGCTGATTGCAGGCAACTGGAAGATGAACATGGACCATGTCCAGGGCATCACCCTCCTGCAAAAACTGGCTTGGACCCTCTCCGACGCCCGCCATGATTTTGACCGGGTGGAAGTTGCCGTCTTCCCTCCCTTCACCGACCTGCGCGGCGTGCAAACCCTAGTTCAGGGAGACAAGCTCAAGCTGGTCTACGGCGGACAGGATCTCTCCGATAAAGATTCAGGCGCCTACACCGGTGACATTTCTGGTGCTTTCCTGAACAAGCTCGGTTGCGCCTATGTGCTGGTTGGCCACAGCGAACGCCGCGAAATTCATGGCGAGAGCGATGCCTTGCTCAACGCGAAGGTTCAGGCAGCGTTTCGCAATAACGTGACACCCGTGCTGTGCGCCGGCGAAGGTCTGGAAATCCGCAAGGCAGGCACTCATGTAGCCCACACACTCGAGCAGATCCGCGGCGGTGTTGCAGGTTTGAGTGCAGAACAGGCCGCACAGCTTGTGATTGCGTACGAGCCCGTCTGGGCCATTGGCACCGGAGAGGTTGCAGGACCGGAGGACGCACAGGAAATGTGTGCTGCTATCCGTGCCGAACTGGCAGAGTTGTTCGGTACCGAAACAGCTGCCAAGACGCGCCTGCTCTATGGCGGTTCGGTCAAGGCCAACAACGTGGGAGCCATCATGGCCGAGCGCGATGTTGACGGTGTCCTGGTGGGCGGTGCCAGCCTCGATGCCGGCGAGTTTGCCAACATTGCCCGCTTTGAAAACCATCTCGTAACCAAATAGTCCCCACGACCTCCCTCCCGCTCGCAAGCTCGCGGCGGGACCCTCGGTCGCGTGGGCCCATCACGACCCTGGTCCGCTCGCAAGCTCGCGGCGGGACCCTCGGTCGCGTGGGCCCATCAAACCAGTGTCATATGTCGTGTCCATTCGCGTTGAGTGGGTGTACACGGCTAGACTTGGTTGCGGACACAGCCACCGCTGCACGTTGTTGCACGGTTTGGGCTGGTACCGCACACATACTTGAGTTTCACCATCATCATGTTCGAAAGGCCACTCGTGGAAGCACTACAAATCGCCCTGCAGATCCTTTTGGGTGTCACCAGCTTGCTGTTGACCCTGCTGATCTTGCTGCACAAGGGCCGTGGCGGCGGTCTCTCTGACATGTTTGGCGGCGGCATGAGTTCCAACTTGGGCTCATCCGGTGTGGCCGAGCGCAACCTGAACCGCTTCACGGTGGTCCTGGGAATTGTTTGGGGCGTGGTCATCATTGGCCTGGGCCTGATCATGTCCTACGGGAACATCGGCGCCTAATCGATCAGCATCAAAGGCAGAAGGTCCCCACCGGCATCACGCTGGTGGGGACCTTCTCTTTTGTTTCCGCTCTGCTCTTCTCTCCCGTGTGGAGCGATGCAGGGCTAGTTTTCGCGGCGCATGAGGGCGCTGGGAACCTTCGCCGCAGCTGCCTCATCTAGCAACCACAAAGTTTTTACCAAGCCCCGAGCACCGGATGCTGGTACCTGAACTTCGTTGGCACCAGCTAGGCCCAATCCCACCGCTGCTGCCTTGTCCGCCCCGGCAGCAACAATCCAGATTTCCTGGGCAGAGTTGATGGTTTCCAGTGTCAATGACACGCGCGACGCCGGTGGCTTGGGTGAGTTGGTTACCCCCACCACAGAGACCCCCTTGGTGCGGATTCCAGCCATATCCGGGAAGAGCGAGGCAATGTGCGCATCCGGTCCCAGACCCAGCAACAAAACATCAAAGCGGGGGACTACGGGCTCCTGCTCTGGTGCGTCGTCGTCCTTTAGCCATTCTGTCTTGGCAGCTGCCGCCAGCTCCGCCGCATACTTCTGAACAGCTTCATCAAGACTGGCCACGGTGTCCGAGGCAGCCATGATGTGAACACGTGCCGGATCAACTGGAATCTGATCCAGCAGAGCCTGAGCCGCTTGGCCGCAGTTGCGGTCTGGTGAATTGGTCTCAACAAAACGTTCGTCACCGAACCAGATATTGACCTTGCCCCAATCCACTGCCAACCGTGCCGGTGACTTGGCCACTTCGCGCAACGTGGCTATGCCAACAGATCCGCCGGTAAGAACCACGGTGGCTTCACCACGATCACCTTGCACATCCAACAACCGTGTGATCAGCCGGGCGGCCGTGGTGGCTGCCAGAACATCAAATGACGGGTGGGGTGTCACGCGCACATTGGAACTCATGCCTGCATTACCTCTTCTTCTGACAATAGCTTTGTCAAGCCGTCGGTGACCACTTCACCAAATACTTCATCGGGATCCAGCCGGCGCAACTCTTCTGCCAGGCAATCCTGCAAGGAACGCCGGGGCAACGCGATGTGCTGGACGGGCTGGCCAGGCTGAGTGAGCACAGCATCGGTGGTGGCGGGGCGGGTCAGCTCCACTGTCCCCTTCAGACGCTCCAAGACGACTGTACGAATACCTGTTCCGCGAGTATCGTCCTTAACGGTGATGGGCACTTCCAATGCCATGTGTAGCCAGGCCGCCAGCAGTAGAGTACTGGGGGAATCAATGGCACCCTCAACATGGATACGGGTAATGGGGTCCGAGGCATCAAAGCCATCCAATGCTGCGGCCAACTGAATGCGCCAATTGGTCAGGCGCGTCCATGCGAGATCGGTGTCACCTGCCGCATAGGTTTGGGCAATATTGCTCAGGGCCGCCCGGGGGTCCGCAGCATTGGCGGAATCAGTGATCCTCCGGTGCGCAATACGTCCCACGGGGGATTCGCTGGTTTTTGCCGGTGCCTGGTTGGGCCACCACGCCACAATGGGAGCGTCAGGGAGCAGCAGGCCGGAGACGAGGGATTCGTTCTCGGCAGCCAACTCGCCATGCCCGTGCAGCACAATGACCTCGGAAGCGCCGGCGTCTCCACCCACCCGGATTTCAGCATCCAACCGTGTGGCATCCGCTGCTGATCCGGCAGCGAGTACAATGATCCGGCACGGGTGTTCACGGCTGGCGAGGTTGGCTGCTGCAATAGCATCCTCTTCGTTTCCCAGCTCGGTGATGACCACAAGGGTCAACACCCGTCCAAGGGCCACAACGCCACCTTGCTCACGCAGTTTGACGATCATCTTGGTGATCTTGGAGGTAGTTGTGTCAGGCAGGTCAACTATCACGGCCTACGCCACGTCCTTCCATCTTGTTTCAACAATTCATCGGCAGAGGCAGGGCCCCAACTGCCCGGTTCGTACGGCTCCGGCTGGGTGCCTTCGGCGGCCCAGAACTCCTCGAAGGGATCCAGGATCTTCCACGAGAGCTCAACTTCCTCATGGCGCGGGAACAAGGGAGGTTCACCGAGCAGCACGTCAAGGATGAGCCGTTCATAAGCTTCAGGGCTGGATTCGGTGAATGCGTGTCCGTAACCAAAGTCCATGGTTACATCGCGAACCTCCATTTGAGTGCCGGGCACCTTGGAACCGAAGCGAATCGTCACACCCTCATCCGGCTGGACACGGATCACCACAGCATTCTGGCCGAAGTCATCCTCCGCATGATCAGTGAACAAAAGGTTGGGTGCGCGCTTGAAGACCACAGCGATTTCCGTCACACGGCGGCCCAGCCGCTTACCTGCACGCAAGTAGAACGGCACACCTGACCAGCGCCTGGTGTTGATGTCGAGGCGGAGTGCGGCGAAGGTCTCGGTCATGGAGTCTGCCGGGATGCCCTCTTCTTCCAGGTAGCCCAAAACATGCTCACCACCTTGCCAGCCGCCGGAGAACTGGCCGCGGGCAGAATGCTTGGACAGGTCCTTGGGCAACTTGACGGCTGCCAGGACTTTTTCCTTCTCGGCCCGCAGATGATCCGCATCAAAGGAGATGGGCTCTTCCATGGCCGTTAACGCCAGCAACTGAAGCAGGTGGTTCTGGATGACATCGCGGGCAGCACCCACGCCGTCGTAATAGCCTGCACGGCCTCCCGTGCCAATGTCCTCCGCCATGGTGATCTGGACGTGATCCACATAATTTGCGTTCCACAAGGGCTCAAAGAACTGGTTGGCGAAGCGTAGCGCCAAGATATTCTGTACCGTTTCCTTGCCCAAATAGTGGTCAATTCGGAAGACGGAGTCAGCGGGAAATACCGATTCTACAATGTTGTTCAGGTCCCGCGCTGAGGATAAGTTGTGCCCAAACGGCTTTTCAATGACTACCCGGCGCCACGAGCTATCTGCGCTCTGTGCCAGCCCGTGTTCTGAGAGGCGGCGGCAGACAAGCTCAAAAGCCTTCGGCGGGATTGAGAGGTAAAAGGCATGGTTACCGCGCGTGCCACGTGTCCGGTCCAGTTCGGCCAAGGTGTCCTTGAGCCGTTCAAAGGCATCATGGTCATCGAATTCGCCCTGCACGAATCGGATACCTTCGCTCAGCTGGTTCCACACCGCTTCATCAAAGGGCGTACGGCAATGTGCTTCCACTGAGGCCTTGACCTCAGCGGCGAAATCTTCGTCATCCCAGCGGCGGCGGGCAAAGCCCACCAAAGCAAAACTGGGCGGCAACAGGCCGCGGTTGGCGAGGTCATACACGGCTGGCATGAGTTTCTTGCGCGACAAGTCCCCGGTCACTCCAAAGAGCACCAGAGACGATGGGCCCGCAACCCGGGACAGCCGGCGATCGCGGCTGTCCCGGAGCGGGTTTTCATTGTGGTTTGAGGCAGAGGTGGACATCTGTTGGAGAGTAGCCTTATGCGTCTAAGTGGCGGCCAGCAAGTGTGGCTACCGCAGTCTTGAGTTGTGCAACGCCAGCAGCCACATCCAGCAGGTGTAGACGAAGCACGGGGCGTCCGTGATCTGCCAGCACGGCTGCATCACCAGCGGCTTGGGCGGAAATGAGCTCCCCAAAGCTAAACGGTCGGTCAGGAATAGCCAAATCGGTGGTCGCAGCACCCGTGACCTGCAAGAACACGCCAACGGCTGGGCCGCCCTTGTGGAACTGGCCGGTGGAGTGCAGGAAGCGCGGGCCCCAGCCAAAAGTGACAGGGCGTGAGGTCAGCGCGGCGAGGTCATTGCGTACGGATTCCAAGGGGGCGTAAGCCAGCCGGTCCAGGTACGCCTGAACGCTGAGGTAGCCGTCTGCGCCGAGCGTGTCTGCCAAAGCAGTCAGTGCCTGGGGGAGAGTTGCCGCCCCGGCCAGCCATCCGGCGTCGTTGTTTGCGCTGCGAACCTCAACGGCACCATCGGTGAACAGTGCTGCGGTGGCCTCAGGGGTAGCGTCCAGCAAACCACGGGCGGCCTCCTTGGCAGCCTCAACATCAGGCTGGTCAAAAGGATTGATGCCCAGCAGGCGCCCCGCAACAGCAGTGGCGAATTCCCACACCATCATCTGAGCACCTAGATCACCGGCAATACTGACCTCGTTCTCACGAAGTTCGGTCTCGGAATCCCCACCCACCAGCCGGACCACAAGAACATCGGCGGCACCGCTGGTGACCTCGGGGGAGTTCGGATCTGCCACCACGGGCAGCACACCCGTGCCCTGTTTGCCGGTGGACTCGGCGATGAGCTGCTCGGCCCAATCGGCGAAGCCCACAATGCCCGAGCCCTCATCCACGATCACAATCTTGTTGCGCAGCGGCGAGGTACCGCCCAGAGCCGCTCCAAGACGCAGACCGACGTTATCGACGTCGTCATCGCGCAGCATTTCGCCAGCTTCCTCAGCAGAGTTCAGCAGAGCTGAAATGTCAGCCCCGGCCAGGCCCGAAGGCACCAGGCCAAAAGCGGTCAGGCCCGAGTAGCGTCCGCCCACATTGGGATCTGCGTTGAAAACCTTGCGGTAACCGGCTTCGCGTGCAGCGCCATCCAGGGGAGAACCCGGATCGGTCACAATGATGATGCGGGACTTGGCGTCAATGCCGGCGGCCGTGAACTCCTGTTCGAAGATGCGGCGCTGGGAATCTGTTTCCAGCGTTGATCCCGATTTGGAGGAGACCACAATGGCTGTGGTAGTCAGGCGGTCGCTGACAGCTGCCCGGACCTGGTCAGGATCGGTGCTGTCCAGGACGGTGAGTTCCACGCCTGCTGTGGCCGTAATGACCTCAGGAGCCAGTGAAGATCCGCCCATGCCGCACAGCACAAAGTGGTTAATGCCCTCCGCACGCAATTCCTCACGCAAGGCAGTGATCTCTTCGAGCAGAGGTGCGCTAACCTCAGGCGCTTCTACCCAGCCAAGACGAATTGCAGACTCAGCCTCGGCTTCGGGACCCCACAACGTGGCATCCTTAGCGAATATCCGTGAGGCAACTTGGTCTGCCACCAGTGTCAGCAGCTGGCTGGCTCCAGCGTCCTTTGCGGCGCCTGTGGCCGCGAATGCCAATGATGTCATGGCGGTTAGCCTTCCGAACCGGCAGCGTCAAGGGCGTCCTGAACATGGTTCAAGAGTTCCTTCCAGCTGGCAACGAACTTGTCCAGACCTTCAGTTTCAAGCAAGGCTACAACCTCGTTGTAGGAGATGCCCAGGCGCTCGAGGTGGTTCAGCAGCGCGTTGGCATCTTCGTAGGTGCCGGTGATGGTGTCACCTGTGACAACGCCGTGATCGAACGTGGCGTCCAGGGTCTTCTCCGGCATGGTGTTGACCACGTTGGTGGCTACCAGTTCGGTGACATACAAGGTGTCGGGGTAGGCCGGGTTCTTCACACCGGTGGAGGCCCAGAGGGGGCGCTGGGGGAGTGCGCCGGCGTCGGCCAGCAAGGCCCAACGCTCGGAGGAGAAGATCTCCTCGAAGACCTGGTACGCCAGGCGGGCGTTGGCGAGGCCAGCCTTACCCTTGAGGGCAGCTGCTTCTTCGGTGCCCAGGGCGTCCAGGCGGCCGTCGATTTCCAGGTCTACGCGGGATACGAAGAAGGACGCCACCGAATGGATATCAGCCAAGTTGTGACCGTTGGCCTTGGCCAGTTCAAGCCCACTCAAGAATGCGTTGACAACGGCCCGGTAGCGCTCCAGTGAGAAGATCAACGTGACGTTGACGCTAATGCCTTCACCCAAGGTTGCCGTAATTGCTTCCAAGCCTTCCAATGTTGCGGGGATCTTGATGTAAACGTTGCTCTTGTTGACCTTGGCGTAGAGGCGCTTCGCCTCGGCGAAGGTGCCTTCGGTATCCCACGCTTTGCGGGGGTCAACCTCGATCGAGACACGGCCATCAACACCCTTGGTTGCGCTGGCAATGGGGGCGAACAGATCGCAACCGTCGGCAACATCGGAGGTGGTGATCTCAAAGACAGCGTCTTCGGCGCCAATACCGGCTGCCGAGAACTTCTTCAGCTCTGCCTGGTAGTCATTGCTCTTGGTGATGGCGGCTTCAAAAATGCTGGGGTTGGTGGTCACACCAACAACGTTCTTCTCCTCGATGAGCTTGGCCAAGCTACCGCTGTTGAGGCGGTCGCGGGACAGGTCATCTAGCCAGATGGAGACGCCAGCGGCGGAGAGTGCGGCAGTGGGAGTTGAATTCGTCATTTTGCTACTTCCTTGAGGTGAAGGCCCTGCATCTATCAGCACTGCAGGCGAGATAATCTATTCCCGCTGCCGCCGGTGCGAACCGACGGCAGCGGGCAAAATGGTGTGATGCGGTGTGGGGAGCTGCAAGAACAGCGCCCCCACACCGCAGGGAACGGCTTCGCCGCTTAGGCGCTGGCCGCAGCGATGGAGTCCTTGGCAGCAGCCGTGACTGCTTCCGTAGTGATGCCGAACTTCTCAAACAAAACCTTGTAATCAGCGGAGGCGCCGAAGTGTTCCAGAGAGATGGAGCGGCCAGCATCGCCAACAAATTCACGCCAGCCAAGAGCAAGGCCGGCTTCAACAGAGACACGAGCCTTGATACCGGCAGGCAGAACTGAATCCCGGTATTCGGGGCTCTGAGCCTTGAACCACTCCACACATGGCATGGAGACAACGCGGGCAGCAATGCCCTGCGCAGCCAAAGCCTCACGGGCCTCAACGGCCAGCTGGACCTCGGAACCCGTAGCGATCAAGATGACCGCAGGGGTAACCACGGCGCCGTTGGACACAGCTTCGGCCAGGACGTAGCCGCCCTTGGCCACTAGATCCGCAGAGGCGAAATCGGTGGCAGTGGCTGCTCCCGTGCCGCGCACGTAGGTGGGGATGTTCTGGCGAGTCAACACAATACCGGCAGGGTTCTCCGTGGTCTCCAAGATCTTCTTCCAGGAGGCCGAGACCTCGTTGGAGTCACCGGGGCGCACCACATCCAGGCCCGGGATGGCGCGCAAGCTCGAGAGCTGCTCCACAGGCTGGTGGGTGGGGCCGTCCTCGCCCAGGCCAATGGAATCGTGCGTCCAGACATAAATGGACGGTACCCCCATGAGGGCTGAGAGGCGGATGGCCGGGCGCTGGTAGTCGCTGAAGATCAAGAACGTACCGGAGAAGGCACGAGTGGGCCCGCTCAGGTGGATGCCGTTCACAATAGAGGCGGCAGCGTGCTCACGGATACCAAAGTGCAAAACACGGCCGTAGGGGCCACCGGACCAGGTCTCGGTCTGCTTGGAGGCGGGCACAAAAGAGCCGGTGCCTTCAATGGTGGTGTTGTTCGAACCTGCCAGGTCACAGGAACCACCCCAGAGCTCGGGGAGGACACCGCCAATGGCGTTCAAGACCTTGCCGGAGGCTGCACGGGTTGAAACATCCTTGCCGCCTTCAAAGACCGGCAGGTTTTCTTCCCAGCCGGCCGGCAGTTCCTTCTTTTCAATGCGTTCGAGCAGGGCAGCATTCTCCGGGTTTGCCTCGGCCCAGGCAGTGAAGCTGGTGTTCCACTCTTCGTGGGTGGCAGCGCCCCGCTCGAGCAACTGGCGGGTGTGATCCAAGACGGCGGGTTCCACAGCGAAGTGCTGTTCGGGATCAAAGCCCAGAGCTTCCTTGACGGCAGCAACTTCGGCTGCGCCCAGAGCGGAGCCGTGGATGGCTCCCGTGTTCTGCTTCTTGGGGGCCGGGTAGCCGATGATGGTGCGCAGTGAGATCAGTGAGGGCTTGGTTGTCTCTGCCTTCGCTGCTGCCAGGGCGCCATGCAATTCTGCAACGTCTTCTACGTATTCACCGGTCTTGGTCCAGTCCACCCGCTGGACATGCCAGCCGTAGGCCTCGTAGCGCTTGAGTACATCTTCGGAGTAGGCGATGTTGGTGTCATCTTCAATGGAGATGTGGTTGGAATCGTACACAACAACCATGTTGCCCAGTTCCTGGTGGCCGGCAAGGCTGGACGCTTCGCTCGTGACGCCTTCTTGGAGATCACCATCAGAGGCAATAACCCACACAGTGTGGTCGAAGGGGCTGGTGCCGGGGGCTGCTTCGGGATCGAGCATGCCGCGCATACGGCGCTGCGAGTAGGCGAAGCCCACTGCTGATGCCAGGCCCTGGCCCAACGGTCCGGTGGTGATTTCCACGCCGGCCGTGTGCTTGTATTCGGGGTGCCCGGGGGTCAAGGAACCCCAGGTACGCAGGGCTTCTAAGTCAGAGAGCTCCAGACCGTAACCGGAGAGGAACAGCTGTACATACAGTGTCAGCGAGGTGTGACCGGGGGAAAGAATGAAGCGGTCGCGGCCAATCCAATCGGGGTTCTTGGGATCAATCCGCATGACCTTTTGGAAGAGCAAGTATGCTGCAGGGGCCAAAGACATGGCCGTTCCGGGGTGGCCGTTGCCGACCTTCTCTACGGCGTCAGCGGCCAAAATGCGTGCGGTGTCCACTGCGCGCTGGTCGGTGGCGGTCCATGTGAACGTTGGCAAATCCAGATTTGACACTGACAGGTCCCTCTCGTTAGGGGCATAAATAGGGCAGGTACGGTCCAAGCCGTCCGGTCGGTCAACCGAAGTTTTCCGGCCCTCTCTGGCAGGTCCGCCCTGCGTCATCGCATTAAAGTAATTCCCAGCTTAGTCCTATGGGTGGTTCAGACCACTATAAATTCCAAGCCGTCAGGATTTTCTAAAGCTACACGATATAGCGGCGGGGGGTGTGATTCATTTTCACATGTTGCGAGAACGCGGCGTAAACTTGGACATTCGCTATTTTCACGCTGCACCCGCTCAAGCGGCTATGATTGAGCAAAGGTTAAACGCGCCCGCGGCTTCTACGCGCGCAGGCACGGTGCCACCGTTGATAAGTCGGTGCACTAACTGCCGGTCAGGATTCGCCGGCACAGATACAACAATGGAAACATGGTGACATTTCTCGTGAGTGCGACACATACCCCAACAACGCAGGCTTCGGCCAAAGTTGCGGTGAGCTTTTCGGACAAGGCCAAGGGGTATGTGGCGCTGACCAAGCCCCGGGTTGTGGAGCTTCTTCTGGTCACAACCCTGCCCACCATGTTTTATGCGCAGGGCTTTTCCGGCCAGGGCGGGGTTCCCGGCCTGTGGCTCATGGTCGCCACCATGGTGGGCGGTGCACTGGCTGCCGGTGCTGCCGGTGCCTTCAACTGCTACATTGACCGCGACATTGACAAGGTGATGAACCGAACCTCCAAGCGCCCCCTCGTGACGGGTGTCATCACCCCGCGTGAAGCGCTCATTTTCTCCTGGATTTTGACGGTTGTTGCTGTGGCGATGTTGTGGAGCGTCAACCCGCTCACCGGTATGTTGGGGATCGGTGCCATCTTCGTGTACGTGGTGGTCTACTCCCTCATCCTCAAGCGCCGCACCTCCCAGAATATTGTTTGGGGTGGGGCTGCCGGATGCTTCCCCGTCCTTATTGCGTGGGCGGCCGTGACTAACTCCGTGCAGTGGCCGGCCATCATCTTGTTCATGGTCATTTTCCTCTGGACCCCGCCGCATTACTGGCCCTTGTCTATGCGGTACAGCGACGATTACAACGCCGTCAACGTGCCCATGCTCGGTGCCGTGGCGGGGTCACGCACGGTGGCCGTCCAGGTAGTTCTCTACACCTGGGCCATGGTGGCGTGTTCGCTGCTCATGATTCCACTCGGTGGCGCAGGAATTGTCTACACCGTTGCGGCTCTGGGAGCCGGCGCCTGGTTCTTGTACGAGGCCCACACCCTCTACAGCAACTCGAAGAAGGACCTCGTCACCAAGAAGAATGCCATGAAGGTTTTTCACGTTTCTATCAGCTACTTGACGCTGCTGTTCCTGTCCCTGGCAGTAGATCCCTTTGTTGGTTCCGCACTCATGCGCTAAGGGACACTGGTCCTTTTACGCACGTCTTCACACGCACGTACATATAACGGCCGGCGCCTCCCACTAGGGAGGCTCCGGCCGTTATAGCTTAAGCACTGCCGCGCACGGGAACTGGTCGGATCACACGCACGCGGTGAGCGTGGCTCGCGCCCAACACCGCTCGAGAGTCCTGCCGCTACAACCCAGGCCTGGCAGGGTAGTGGCGGCCTAAGCGGCCTAGGTGACCTAAGCGGTCAAGGCGTGTGACTGTGCCGAAGGGAGCACAAAAGAGGCCGGCCACCTCAAGGAGAAGGTGCCGGCCGCCGTCGTGCATGGCTGGTTAAGGAGGTGCAGGGGTGGCGCAGTGAGGCCTAGGCCGCCACAGAATTCTTGCCTCGGCGCAGTGCCACGTCCACCATGTTGGTGGCAACGCTGAGCATGAGGGAGGCGCCCAACATGTGGACAATCACGAGCAGGATCGGGATGCCTGTGAAGTACTGCCAGTAGCCAATGAAGCCTTGGAAAAGTACCGAGACGAACAACAGCAGGGCCGCATTGCGCACAACACTGTCCTTGCCGTTGCGCCACAGAAGGATGACCAGCACAAGGGCAGTTGCTACGAGAACATAGACGGGGACAGCGTGCAGGCGCGTGACAAAGTAGCCGTTGAGTTCCATGCGCGGTGACGTGGAATCGCCCGAGTGCGGACCGGAGCCGGTGACCAGGGTGCCCAGGATTACGGCAAGGTAGCTGGCGATGGCGGCAATAACGCTGAGCTGACGGACCAGCGGCCGGGCGCGCGCAATGGTAGTAGGCCCCGTAACACCGGTTCGCCCGTAGCATCTGTTGACAAGCAGCATGGAGACCACAACGAGCGCGGCCGAGACCAGGAAGTGCAGGCTCACCACGTAGGGATTCAGGCCTGTCAGCACGGTGACACCACCAATGATGGCCTGGGCGGGGATGACGGCCAGCAGGCCAAACGCCAGCCAAAACAGGTCCTTGCGCTCCTTGCGCAGATTCCACAGCATGATCAGCAGGACCAGCCCCACAGCGGCCAGGGCGAAAGTCAGCGTGCGGTTCACGAACTCGATGAGGCCGTGAATGCCCATTTCCGCCGTATTGGTCAAGGAATCAGCCGTGCATTTGGGCCAGGTGGGGCAGCCCAGGCCGGAGCCTGTGACTCGGACAACGCCGCCCGAGACAATCAGGATGCCTTGGCCAATCAGGGATGCCACGCTTAGCCGCTTGATGGCGGGCGTGACTGTGCTCGGCAGCTTTTGGGTAAAGTTGCGCAGGGCTGTTACGGTGCTGCTTTGACTCACTTCAGTGACGCCTTTCAATTCCATTTGAACCATTTGACGGCGGCAATGGCGGCTGCCACACCCCATGCCAACAAAACAAGGAGCCCCCACAGATCGAGGCGGCTTTCAATCAGTGCCGCACGCATTAAATTGCCCAGGGCTCCTGAGGGCAGCCACTGCACAATTCCATCAAGAGAGCTGGAGAACTTTGCCGCGGGCAGTACAATCCCGCCAAGGGCGGCAAACAATATCCACCCGAGGTTGGTGATGGCCAGAGTCGCCTCGGGGCGCACGGTGCCGGCGATCAGTAGACCCAAGGCAGTGAACGCGGCTGCGCCTAGGATCAACAGGGGGATGCCCAGCAGCACACCTATCAGGGGCGGACGCCAGCCCATGAATGCGGCCACCGCTGAAATGAGAACCACCTGCAGGGCCAGCGAAACGAGCACGGCAATGACTTTGCCGGCAATGAGCCCGCCCTTGCCCAGCGGTGTTGTGGACATGAACCGCAGCACACCGTAGCGCCGATCAAAGCCTGTGGCGATGCCCTGGCCGGTGAAGGCTGTGGACAAGGCGCAGAGCGCAAGGATGCCGGGTGCGGCGATGGCAACGCGAGGGTGGCCCATGCCATCGAGCAGGGGAGTGAACACCAAGGCTAAGAGCCCGAGCAGGGGCATCACCACCATGAGGACCAGCTGTTCGCCGTTGCGCAGCATGGTGCCGGCCTCGTACCTGCCCTGGTTCAGGATTCGCCTAGCTAGTGTGGCGGGTTGTGCCGGAGCGGCATTGTGGAAAAGCGTGCTCATGAAATTCCCATGGTCTGCGGGTTGGTTTCGGAGGAGGCGGGGGCCTGTGGCATGGATCCCTCGGAGATGGCCAAAAAGACGTCTTCCAGGGATTGGGAGGCCAGGTGTACGGAGGTCGGCATGACGTCCAGACGCTGACACCAAGAACCAAAACGGGCCAGATCTGATGGCTCCAACTGGCCGGAGAGGACATAGCTGCCGGGACGGGTCTCGGTGCATTCCAGCTGCGGCCGTAGCAGTGCAGTCACATCCAGGCGTGGTGATGCCTCAAAGGTCATGGCGCGGTGTCTCAGTGATTCCGTGGAGGTTTGAAGTAGTTCCTGGACGGTTCCGCTGGCTACTGATTCACCCTTGTCTACGATGTAAACGTAGTCGGCGAGGCGTTGCGCATCATCAAGGAGGTGCGTGGTGAGAATAATGGCTTTACCTGCATCGCGCAGCTCGCGGATCAGCTCAAAGACCATGATGCGTGAGGCAGGGTCAAGGCCCGCGCTGGGCTCATCCAAAAACAAGACCTCAGGGTTCCCCAGGAGGCTGGCGGCGAGAGCCACGCGTTGCTTCTGGCCGCCGGACAGGCGGCGGATGGAGGTGTCGGCAAACTCACTAATCCCGAGCCGGTCCACCAGTGCATCAACTGGGAGCGGGGTCGCGTAGAGGCCAGCCACATGATGCAGCAAGGCGACGGGCCGGGCGGCAGGTGGCAGTCCGCCGTCTTGGAGCATCACACCAACTCTGGCGCGTAGTCCGGCGTCGGCCGTTTCAGGGTCCTGGCCTAGGAGGGAAATTTGGCCTCCAGTCCGTGTTTGCAGGCCCTGTGCACATTCAATCGTGGTGGTTTTTCCGGCACCATTTGCGCCGAGTAATGCCGTTACCTGGCCAAAGTGGGCCGTGAGGCTAATATTGGAAACTACGCGCTTCATCCGGCCATCTAATGCGGGTACGGGCCCAACGTCTTTGATAAGCCCTCGGATGATCAGGGCAGGGTTTAGTGTCTTTCTCACGCGGCCATTGTACGCGAAGCAATTGGGAGCTTTGCCGGGAGCGTTGATTTTCCGCACCGTGGAACCCGCCGTGGGTAGGCTCACCTTAGTGGCAGTAGCTCCTCAATTACGGCATACTTGTCTTATCTAATGGTGTGCGAAATATCGACTGCGTGGAGGTGTCAATGAATCAGCCAGTAACGCGTGGGCTTGCGCCCGGCGCCGAACCTGATGAACGTACCCGAGACCGGGTCATGACTGCCGTCCTGGAACAAGGTCCTGTCAGCGCAGCCCAATTGGGTGCCGTCTTGGGACTGACGCCCGCAGCCGTTCGCCGGCACCTGGATACCTTGACTCGTGAAGGACTCATAGAGGTCAAGTTGGTCAGCAACGCAAAAAGCGGTGCCGGCCGTCCTGCCCGCCGCTATGTTGTCTCACGGCGTGGCCAGACAGAGATCGGTGAGGATTATCTGCAGATTGCCGCACAGGCACTCAATGAGATCTCCGAGCTTCGGGGTGAAGCAGGTGTAGTGGATTTTGCTCAACGTCGCTTTGCCCGCATGGAGGCGAAGTACCAACCGCTCGTAGATGCTGCTGGCATGGACGTAGCCGCACGCTCCAAGGCCTTGGCGGCGGCGCTGAACGCGGATCGCTTCGTTGCCACCTCAAACTCGCTCAACAGCGGAAGCGCCATGGCAGCGGAGCAGTTGTGCCAGGGGCATTGCCCCATTCAGGAACTTGCCAGTTCCTTTCCTCAATTTTGCGATGCCGAGACCGAGGTTTTCTCCCGGTTGATTGGCGTCGACGTGCGCAGGCTCTCCACTATGGCAAGTGGGGGGCACGTGTGCACTACACATGTGCCAACGGGGCGGGCAGTGGTCCGCAAACTAGCGGTCATACCTGCCGGCATGAAAAGCCCCGTGGACTCAATTTCCAAACATCAGCAAGAAAGGCCGTGATGACGGATCAATTAGCGCAGGATGTAAGCGCTCATGGTGACGTGGTGGATGCCACCAACCACGACATCCTCGAAAGAAACCCCGAACTGGATGGTTTGGGAAATTACGCGTTCGGCTGGTCCGACAAAAACGAGGCCAGCGATAACGCACGCCGCGGCCTCAGCGAAGAAGTCGTTCGTGATATCTCGGCCAAGAAGGGCGAACCAGCATGGATGCTGGATATGCGCCTGAAGGGTTTGAAGTACTTTGATCGCAAGCCCATGCCCACCTGGGGTGCAGACCTCTCCGGCATTGACTTCGATAACATCAAGTACTTTGTGCGCTCCACGGAGAAGCAGGCTGGCAGCTGGGAAGAGCTCCCCGAGGACATCCGGAACACCTACGAGAAGCTGGGTATCCCGGAAGCCGAGCGCAACCGCTTGGTGGGTGGCGTCACCGCCCAGTACGAGTCCGAGGTTGTGTACCACCAGATCCGTGAGGACCTAGAGGAGCAGGGCGTCATCTTCACCGACACCGACACTGCCCTGCGGGAACACCCGGAGATTTTCCAGGAGTACTTTGGCACCATGATCCCTGTGGGCGATAACAAGTTCGCCTCATTGAACACGGCAGTCTGGTCCGGCGGTTCCTTCGTTTACGTCCCCAAGGGCGTTCGCGTGGAAATCCCGCTGCAGGCGTACTTCCGTATCAACACCGAGAACATGGGCCAGTTTGAGCGCACGCTCATCATTGCCGATGAAGACAGCTACGTGCACTACATCGAAGGCTGCACGGCACCGATCTACACCTCGGATTCCCTGCACTCGGCCGTTGTCGAGATCGTGGTCAAGAAGAACGCCCGCGTTCGCTACACCACCATCCAGAACTGGTCCAACAACGTGTACAACCTGGTCACCAAGCGGGCCATTGCACACGAAGGCGCCACCATGGAATGGGTTGATGGCAACATCGGCTCTAAGGTCACCATGAAGTACCCGGCTGTTTACTTGGTGGGCGAGCATGCCAAGGGCGAGACGCTCTCGGTTGCGTTTGCCGGCGAAGGCCAGCACCAGGACACCGGCTCCAAGATGGTTCACATTGCGCCTAACACCCAGTCCTCCATCATCTCCAAGTCGGTCGCCCGTGGCGGTGGCCGCGCAGCTTACCGTGGCCTGGTCCAGATCCGCGAGGGTGCACACCACTCGGCCAACACGGTTCGCTGTGATGCCCTGCTGGTTGATAACTACTCCCGCTCGGACACCTACCCCTATGTTGACGTTCGTGAAGACGAAGTCTCCATGGGTCACGAAGCCACCGTGTCCAAGGTCAGCGAAGAGCAGTTGTTCTACCTGCAGTCCCGCGGCATGCCCGAGGACGAGGCCATGGCCATGATTGTGCGCGGCTTCATCGAGCCGATCGCCAAGGAACTCCCCATGGAATACGCGCTTGAACTGAACCGCCTGATCGAACTGCAGATGGAAGGGGCCGTCGGTTAAATGACCGAGCTCACAGAAGAAAAGACAACCGGCGAAGTATGGACGCAGGGCTTCATCAAGGGCATGACCGAAGAAGGCGAAAGCCTCTCCGAGATCAACCCTGAAAGTGGCCCCCTGGGCGGCGCCGCTGCCAAGGCCCACAGCCACGGTGGCGACAGTCATGGCGGAGGAGTCGGCGTTCCCGATTCCTCTCGCGCAGGCCGCCTGACCTCCTACAAGCTGGCCGACTTCCCCGTCATCACGGGTCGAGAAGAAGAATGGCGCTTCACCCCGCTCAAGCGCATGCGCGGACTTGATCGTGTTGGCGTAAAGGGCCAAGAACTTAACGGTCCCGCCCCGCTGGTAGAAGTCAACAAGCCCGACGGCGTCACGGTTGAGACCGTGGGCCGCGAGGACTCACGCATCGGTTCCGCAGGCATCCCCGAGGACCGCGTTGCCGCGGCCGCGTGGGAAAACTTTGCCGAAGCTACCGTTGTCACCTTGCCTGCTGAATTTGTTGGCAATTCCGAGAACGTCACCACCTTGACCCTGACGGGCCAGGGCGAGATTCCCGCAGCCTCACATATTGTGGTTCACGCCAAGAAGTTCGCCACGGGTGTTGTTGTGCTTGACCACCGCGGCACCGCAGTGCTCTCGGAGAACGTGGAGATCCTTGTCGAAGATGGTGCCAACTTGACTGTTGTCAGCATCCAGGATTGGAACGACGACGCCGTGCACGCCAGCGCTCAGCACATCAAGGTGGGCCGCGATGCGAAAGTCAAGCACGTGGTTATCAACCTCGGCGGCAATTTGCTGCGCACCACCCCAGCCGCGCGCTACAGCGGCACCGGTGCCGAGGTAGAAATGTACGGCCTCTACTTCGCTGATGCGGGTCAGCACTTGGAACAGCGCCTCTTTGTGGATCACTCCACCAAGAACTGCAAGTCACGCGTCACCTATAAGGGTGCCCTGCAGGGCGAGAATGCTCACGCCGTATGGATTGGCGACGTGCTGATCCGCAAGCAGGCTGAAGGTACTGACACCTATGAGATGAACCGCAACCTGATTCTGACCAAGGGCGCCCGTGCGGATTCCGTGCCCAACCTGGAAATCGAGACAGGCATGATCGAGGGTGCCGGACACGCAAGTGCCACGGGACGCTTTGATGATGAGCAGCTGTTCTACCTGCAGGCTCGTGGCATTGACGAGGAATCGGCCCGCCGTCTGGTGGTCCGTGGCTTCCTGAACGAGGTCATCCAACAGATCAAGGTGCCGGCTCTTGAAGAGCGCCTGCGCGAGACCGTTGAACGTGAACTTGAGGCGACCGCACTGTGAGTGATTCCTCCGCGCCCGCCGGCGTCATTGTCTGCAAGGACAGTGATGTAGAGGTGAAGTCCGCCTTCTTAGTTGAGGTGGACGATTACCCCATCGCCATTGTGCGTGACTCCTATGGGGAGCTTCATGCCATCGGGGACACCTGCTCACACGCAGAGATATCCCTCAGCGAAGGCGACGTGGAGGAGCGCACCATTGAATGCTGGGCGCATGGCAGCTCTTTCGACCTAACATCAGGTCAACCGCTGACCCTGCCCGCATTCGAGCCCGTGCCTGTCTTTTCATTGACCGTTCATGGTGACGACGTCTATGTGGACGTCACCAACATTCTTAATGGTGTCAGCACGCAGTAGCGTCGCTCGCCCACAGATACAAAAATTCTTAGGAGAAAATAGAGTATGTCTACTCTGGAAATCAAGGACCTGCACGTCAGTATTGAGACCGAGCAGGGCGTCAAGGCCATCCTCAAGGGTGTCAGCCTGACCATCAACACCGGTGAAACACATGCCATCATGGGCCCCAACGGCTCAGGCAAGTCCACCCTTGCGGCAACCATTGCCGGGCACCCCCGCTACACCGTTGACAGCGGCTCCATCACCCTCGACGGCGAAGATGTTCTTCAGATGAGTGTTGACCAGCGTGCCCGTGCCGGACTGTTCCTGGCCATGCAGTACCCGGTGGAAATCCCCGGCGTCACCATGACCAACTTCCTGCGCACAGCCAAGACGGCAATCGACGGCGAAGCACCCAAGCTGCGCACCTGGACCAAGGACGTCAAGGCTGCCATGGCGAAACTGCGCATCGAGCCTGAGTTCGCCGAGCGCAACGTCAATGAAGGCTTCTCCGGTGGCGAGAAGAAGCGTCACGAAATTCTCCAGCTCGAACTCTTGCACCCCAAGTTCGCAATCCTTGATGAGACCGACTCAGGCCTTGACGTTGATGCGCTGAAGATTGTCTCCGAGGGTGTCAACCGCTCCATCGAAACCGGCGGTTTGGGCACTGTGCTCATCACTCACTACACCCGGATCCTGCGCTACATCAAGCCGGACTTCGTTCACGTTTTCGTTGACGGTGCCATCGCCGAGCAGGGCGGCCCCGAGCTTGCCGACCGCTTGGAAGAAGAAGGCTACGACCGCTACCAGGTTGCAGAGACGGCTTCGGCTTAATCGCCGGCTACTCCACCGACCGTTAGGATGGAATCATGACTGACATCAGCGAAACAAGCGCAGCCCCGGTTGCTGGCCAAACCGCTCTCGAGGACATCGAGGAGGCGCTCATGGACGTTATTGACCCCGAACTGGGTGTCAATATTGTGGATCTGGGCCTGCTCTATGGCCTGCGTTACGGCGACGACGGTGCCGTGCTGTTGGACATGACGCTCACCACGGCGGCGTGCCCCTTGCAGGACGTCATCGAGGAGCAGGTGGAGAACTCCCTCAGCCCCATCGTTGACGAATGGCGCATCAACTGGGTGTGGATGCCGCCGTGGGGTCCGGAACGGATCACAGACGACGGTCGCGACCAGATGCGTGCCCTGGGCTTCAACATCTAGTCACCACATAAGACGCGCGCTACAGTTCCCTCGCGGGCAGTAAGATTTCTTCGGTCGCTAAGCGACCTTTGAAATCCATCCCCGCTCCGGGAATCGTAGCGCGCGTCTGCAGTTAATGCGGCTATACCTTCGGCACTGAGAACGTATCGCAGGCTGCCATATCGGTACTTTGGTAGCCCTTGTACAGCCACTTTTGGCGCTGCTCGCTGGAGCCGTGGGTCCATGATTCCGGATTGGTTCGCCCGGTGGCGGCCTTCTGAATCCGGTCATCCCCAACAGAGGACGCTGCCGAAAGAGCATCGTTGAGATCGTTTTGAGTCAGCGGCTTCAAGAAGGGTTGGTTGCTGCCAGGGGCGGGTTGGGATGAGGCATAACGCATCCAGATGCCGGCGTAGCAATCTGCTTGCAGTTCGGTGCGGACTGCTGCGGATTGTGAGCCCTTGGGGCCCTGTTGGGCCTTGCCAATGGTGCCTGTCAGGTTCTGTATGTGGTGACCAAATTCGTGGGCAACCACATACTCCTGAGCAAGCGGCCCGCCCGAGGAACCGAATTGGGTTTCCAACTGGGCAAAGAAGTCCGGGTCAAAGTAGGCGTTGTTGTCGCCGGGGCAGTAGAACGGACCCACGGCTGAGCTGGCCGCGCCGCACGCAGTGCTGACGCTTCCGCTGAAGATCACTGTCTTGGGAAGGGAATAGCCCACCCCATACTGGTCCAGGTAACCGGGCCAGAAGCTATTGAGCGAATTGGCTGTGCCAAGAATCCTGCAGTCAAGGCGCTCATTGGCGTCCTGACCTGTTCGGCAACTCTCCAATGCGGACCCATTGGACGCTTCGATGGCTGGTTGGTTGCCTGTATCACCTATCAGCGCCGTGAGCAGATCAGGGTTTATTCCCAGCAGCGCACCGATCAACACCACAATGCCACCGCCTAGACCCAAGCCCACCTTTGCGCCTCGGCCCTTACCTGCGGTGCTGCCGCGGCCGCGCCTATCTTCACCTTGCGAGGGGTCTAGCCGCGCACCTTCGTTGAAAGTCATGGACCCAGAATACCGGCTCCACTCCTACTTTCTGTAGCAGCTCCGCGGGCATCGCTGCTGGCCCAACGCGGAGGCTGGCGTTAGTTGCGGCAAAAAAGGTAGAGTCTAAAGTGGTGATGGATCCCGCCGGAGCGCAGTTGCAGCTCGAACCGCCGTCTGGCTGATGGTTCCTACCTTAGATAAAGGTAGGTGGGCTATGCCCAATGTCGGCACCCTTGTTATTCTTCGTCATGGAGAAAGCACCCTCAATGCACAGGGTCGCTTTACGGGCCTACTTGATCCCGTATTGACACCGCGTGGCCGTGAGGAAGTTCGCCATGCTGGGGAAACCCTCACCGACTTAGGATTTATCCCTCAAATAATTTTCTCTTCCACCATGTGCCGTGCTGTGGAGAGTGCCAATCTTGTCAACGCTCTGCTCACGGCAGGCACCGTGCCTGTGTTGAGGGCGTGGGAGCTCAACGAACGTAACTACGGATCCTTGACCGGGCGGAGCAGAACAGAATTACTGCGTGAGTTCGGCCCCGAGGTCCTCCACCAGTGGCGCAGGTCAATGCATCAGGCGCCTCCGCCCATGACGGGCTGGCAACTAGAGTCCATCAGGGCCAGCCCGGCATTGGCTACTATGCCAGCAAGCGCCATTTTGAAGACAGAGTCCCTAGATGCTGTGGTCACACGCGTCCGGGGTCTCTGGAGCAAAATCCTGAGGCCTGCGTTGGTGTCAGGTTCCAACGTTTTGGTGATTGGGCACGGCAATTCTCTGCGCGCCCTGTGCATGCTCATCGATTCCCTGAGTGAGGATGAAGTTGAGCGGTTAAATCTACCTACAGGGCAACCCTTGCACTACAGCTTTCAGCCCGGTTGCGTGCCATGCCCTCGGGGTGGGATTTATCTTAACCCCGGCGCAGCAGCCCACGCAGTGAGCGTACTGGCCATGGACGGAGGCACGTGAAAACAGGATTCTTACAATCCTTGCCAACCCCCACCGCGCACGGGAGTAATCACCATGACTGAGTTATCTTTCACCGACGTCCACGCACTGCAGATCCTCGATTCACGCGGCTACCCAACGCTGCGCGTCACCCTCACATCTAAGGATGGAACCATTGCCACGGCCTCGGCACCTTCCGGGGCATCCACCGGCGCCCATGAGGCTGTGGAACTGCGCGACGGCGGCCAAGCCTACTCCGGGCGCGGGGTTAGTAAAGCCGTGGACGGTATCAATGCTGAGATTCGCCAGCTGTTGCTTTCCCAGTCTTGGAGTGCCCAACGGGGTGTGGATGAGGCTCTGTGCGATTTGGATGGGACGGCGGAGAAGTCCCGGCTAGGAGCTAACACCGTGGTTGCGGTTTCCATGGCCAGCGCACGGGCCTTTGCGGCTCACTCCCGCCATCCACTGCACGCATGGATTGCACACACTTTGGGAAAGGCGGAACGCCTCCCTGTCCCTCATTTTAACGTCCTCAACGGGGGAGCCCATGCCGCCAACCCGCTGGCTTTCCAAGAATTCATGATCGCCCCCACCGGTGCCCCCACGCTGGCTGAGGGTATCCGGTGGGGCTCGGAAATCTACCATGCACTAAGTGCAAAACTGCGGCGCAAGGGCCTCTCCACGGGGCTGGGGGATGAGGGTGGTTATGCCCCTGAAATATCGCGGCCTGAAGAAGCCCTGGATTTGATCACGGCCGCCATAGTCGATGCAGGCTACACTCTGGGTCTCGAGGGTGTCTCAATCGCCCTGGATCCGGCTGCAAACTACTTCTACCATGACGGCACGTACGTGTTCAACGGGCGCAGCTTCACACCTACACAAATGACTGGGTACTACCAGAAGCTGATCACGGACTACCCTATTCGCAGCCTAGAAGACCCGCTTGCTGAGGATGATCCACACGGGTGGCCGGAACTAACCGCGGCTCTGGGGCAGCGGGTGCAAGTTGTTGGAGATGACCTGTTCGTCACCAATCCTGACAGGGTCCGCGAGGGTATCAGCACCGGCGCAGCTAACGCCGTCTTAATCAAACCCAACCAAATCGGCACCGTGACCGAAACCCTTGACACGCTCAGCGTTGCCGATCGGGGCGGCTTTGCCGCCATGGTTTCACACCGGTCCGGGGAGACAGAGGATACCTTTGTGGCAGATCTGGCCGTAGGCGCCGGCTGTGGACAACTCAAATCCGGGGCGCCGGCCCGGGGGGAGCGAGTAGCCAAATACAACCGGCTCCTGGAAATCGCTGATGCAAGCCCTACGATGCCCTACGGGCTCGTCCTGACGGAAGGTGGAAGGACTCGAGATGCGTGATCACCAAAAGAAGGCTGAAGAATTGGCAGCGGCTGCGTCCAGAACTGCGTTGAAGGGGCCCATTCTCGTGGGTGTGGTGCCAGGGCAGCCACTGATCGTGATCCGGCAAGCTGCGGATCTGGCGTACAGTCTAGGCGTAGAACTCGTGTTTGCTTACGTGGATGTCACCCGGTATTTGGTCCAGGACAATGACGGAACAGGTAGTAGATCGGCGCCGATCGATCCGGATGGGGTAGATGAACCGGACGACGTCGAAGGTACGGCCAGCTCAATCCGGGAAGTAATCGCCATGGAGCTGGGATCTGACGAGGTGAAATGGACCTTTGTGAGTCTTGCTGGGGAGCCTGCCCGGTCTCTGGGGCGTCTCGCCGCGGACGTCTTTGCCTGCCTCATTGTTGTGGGAACGCGTGAGCGCGGGGTGGGTGCACGTTTGGAGCAACTTCTCGTAGGATCGGTTGCTGTGCATCTAACCCACCGTCAGCTCCGTCCTGTGTTGGTGATTCCGCTGGATCCGCACGCCGCAAGGGATGCTTCTCAATGGCACTAGCAAGATCGGAAAACATGGAACCAGAGTCACTCCCGGGGATGGATAGCCTCCCAGTGGACAGCGATGTTGACACTCCTGGTCCGCGGCACCGTTCAATTCATCTTCACCCGGGATTCGTAGTGCTTGTCATGCTGGGGGGATGTTTCGGTGCTTTGGCCAGATACGGTCTCAGCATTACTCTTCCTGTCCCTGGCGGTTGGCCGCTGCCGACCTTGTTGATTAATGTATGCGGTGCTTTTGCCTTGGGTGCGTTGCTTGAGGGACTGTCCCGGCGCGGTCCAGACCTAGGCTGGTCACGGTTTGTGCGGCTCTTGGTGGGAACAGGATTCATGGGCGCTTTTACCACTTACAGCACCCTGGCCGTAGACGCCATGCACCTTTTCGACGCCGACAGACCGGTGGCAGCACTGACTTACGTGGCCCTCAGTATTGTCGGTGGTGTTGCGGCTGCGCTGTTCGGTATCTGGGTGGGCGCAAAGTATCATCGCTTCGTTGCTGCTAGAAACCGTAGGGTCTTGGCCATTACCGGAAAGGAAAGCAAATGACAGTGCTTTTGCTTGCCCTGGCTGGGGGTGTTGGCGCCGGTCTTAGGTTTATTGTTGACGGGCTGGTCAGGGCTCGGGCTCGCACCGCTTTGCCAGTGGGAACCATACTGATCAACGTCAGTGGATCGCTGTGTCTGGGATTGTTGACTGGTCTGGTTGCTGGACATTACACCGATTCGAGCTGGGGACTAGTTCTGGGGGTTGGCCTGCTGGGCGGCTACACAACGTTCAGCACAGCCAGCTTTGAAACGGTCAGGCTTATCCAGTCCAGACGGACGTGGTTTGCGGTGGTCAATTCCTTGGGAACCGTGTTGGCCTGTGTGCTCGCCGCGACAGCAGGATTTGCACTGACGCTCTTATAAGGGATCGTGTCCCTGGTATGAGGCGCTGGCGTCCTAACACTCATCAGCTGGCATTTTCTTTTCATGAGTGTCGCCTTTGAGTGCACAACACAAAACAGCATGACGAAAGTTCAGCTCTTTGACCGTGCCCGCAGTATTGATGAGGCCTCCCGTTTTAGTTCTTGGGCATAGGTGCCATGCTGGCCAGTGAGGATACCCGAACCACGTGGACAAGGATCGCGGAGAACCTTTTAGTCTCAGACGGCTAGGAGGTCTCCAGCTGCCACCCGATCTATTCCCGCAGTGCCTAGCTCGAGCCTGCGCCAATAAGGCCGAGTATTATGCCAGGGTTCCCACAATCCACGGTGGCAAAACACCTGTCAGCAAGCGATGGCGATCACGCCCCGGACGGGGTGAGCAGCTTTTGGGTCCCCAGTTCAGGCAGTACAGCGCGGCCTTTCGCTGCCCTGAGCCCGTTGAGAATCACCACTACTTCGGCCAGTTCGTGAACTAGCACTACGCCGGCCAGGCCCAGCACTCCAAAGAGAGCCAAAGGGAACAGAATACTGATGATGGCCAGGGCTAGTGCAATGTTGGCCGTCATGATGCGCCGTCCGCGGCGGGCATGGGCCAGCGCTTGGGGGATCAGCCGCAGATCTGTCCCCGTGAAGGCTACCGCAGCGGTTTCGATCGCAGCAGCCGAGCCGGTGGCGCCCATAGCAATCCCCACATCAGCGGCTGCCAAGGCGGGGGCATCGTTGATGCCGTCACCGATCATTGCTGTCCGGTAGCGGGTGGAGTAGGCCTCCAGAGCGTAGGCCTTATCTGCCGGGAGCTGTTCGGCCAGATACTCACTAATACCCGCCTGGCTGGCTAACGCCTGAGCGGTCCGGGTATTATCACCTGTCAGCATCACGGTACTGACCCCTTGGGCGTTGAGCTCTGCAATGGCGGCAGCGGCTTCAGGCTTGAGTTCGTCGCGGATGCCGATCAGCCCCGCCGGGGATCCGGCGATTTCCACAACAATGACTGTCATGCCCTCGGATTCGAGCCGCCTGCACGCCGCGGCCAACGCCCCGGGCGCCACCCAGCGTGGGCTGCCAATTCTGGCCGGGACCCCCTCAAGATTTCCGCGGATCCCTTCTCCGGGGGTCTCAAAAATGTCAGTGGCTGGCGGAGGTGTGGGTGTTTCGGCAAGAATGGCTGCTGCCAGTGGGTGGGTGCTGTGCATTTCTAGCGCGGATGCCACGGCGAGAACTCTGCTGCGATCAGTACCAGGTACCGTCTCCACCGCAACAACTTCGGGCATGTTGCGTGTCAGAGTGCCTGTTTTATCGAACGCCACCAGCTTCACGGCACCGAGCTGTTCAAAAGCCTCGCCGGATTTTATCACCACCCCAAAACGGCTGGCCGCACCAATGGCTGAAATTACTGTCACCGGCACGGCAATGGCCAGAGCGCACGGGGATGCCGCGACTAGGACAACCAAGGCACGTTCAATCCAGATACTCGGTTCGCCCAACAGGGAGCCAAGCAGTGCCACCAACCCGGCCACAATCAAGACCACGGGGATCATGGGGCGGGCAATGCGGTCCGCGATCCGGGCACGCTCGCCCTTCCGGGCTTGTGCATTTTCCACGAGCCGCACAATTGTTGTTAGGGAATTCTCATACCCGTCCGCACTCGCTTCCAGTTCCAGGCTGCCACTGCCATTGATTGCTCCGGCAGGCACTGCATCTCCAGGTGCAACCTCTACAGGAATTGACTCGCCCGTGATGGCGGACGTGTCCAGGCTGGATCTTCCGGAGGTGACCACTGCATCAGTTGCCACCCGCTCTCCTGGGCGAACAACCAGTCGATCCAACACGCGGATCTCGCGGGCGGGAATGACCACCAGCCCCGAACTGCGTGAAATGGTTGCCGTTTCGGGGACTAAGGACAGCAGAGAGCGTAGCCCGTGGCGGGCACTATCCAGAGCTCGGTCTTCCAAGGATTCAGCGATGGAGAAGAGGAACGCCAGCGCCGCAGCTTCGCCTACGTGGCCCAGCAAGACTGCTCCTGCGGCGGCAATACTCATCAACAGCCCTACGCCCAGGCGCCCGCGCAGCAGCCGTCGCATGGCCCCGGGGATAAATGTTGAGGCGCCCAATACTAGGCTGCCTGCCAGAACAACAGTATTAGCGGGCTTGTTTCCCGCCCACTCCAAGCCATAGCCAATGCCAAGCAGGAGCCCGGCGGAGATCGGGACTAGAAGGTGAACGTCCTGCCACCAAGGCGTGAATGCCTCAGGGGCTTCCCCGGTGTCGCGGGGCAACTCCTGTGATCCCAGAAGAGCTGCTGATGCGGTGGCGGCCTTAGGGTGCGCACTTCCCGAAGCAACGTTGCGCACTGTGGCATTCCCCCGAGTGTCAGGTTCCTCAGATCCGCAACATTCCCGGCTCATGCCTGAACCCTCATGCCTGAACCCTCATGCCTGAACCTCGGTGCCGCAACACAGCGGAACAACGCAATTCACTTCGAGACATCCCTGCCCGTCGTCTATTGCCAACACCACATCCACCAGAGCAACCAATGCCCGAGTGAGGTGCTCATCAGCAATCTCATACCTTGTTTGCCGTCCCTCCGGCACAGCAGCAACAAGGCCGCACCCGCGCAAGCAACTCAAGTGATTCGAGACATTGGAGCGGGTCAGGCCCAAATCCACGGCAAGCTGCCCCGGATATCCTGGGCCTTCGATCAGGCTCGTCAGGATACGTGAGCGGGTTGGATCCGACATGGCGCGGCCCAAACGGTTCATGATATCAACACGGGAAGCAATAGTCAGCATACGCTGACTATACAGCAGAAGCTGACATATACCTTTGGCGAGGTGCGCTAAGACGCGTGATGGAATCTCATGTGCCCAAAAATGATGGCGTGGTTATTGACAAAAATTTCAACGGTCAGATGAAAATTCTCACGCTCAAGAAGGGAATAGGGCCTAGGGTTCCTGCGGGCCCGGGCCGGAAGTCAAACTATCTGCCGATAGGGGCCAACGGGCTCCAAAACAAGTACTTTTACAGTGATACATTGAAAATTCAGTCCCTCCACGCTAATGACTCGGAATGCCTGCCCACGCCTTGAACGTCTTTAGTTCCATTCCGTTGGTTATCAACTCGTCACGGGCATATCAAATGAAAGCAGCAGAAATGAACAAGAAGTTTGTGGCCATCATGGGTTCCGGTCCGGGCGTAAGTGCCGGCGTGGCCAGGAAGTTTGGTGCCAACGGCTTCACGGTGATCCTGCTGGCGAGGAACCCGCAGTCACTACAGCTTCGCGTTTCGGAGCTCAAGAATGCAGGTATCGAAGCCCACGGCATCGTGGCTGATGCCAGCGATGCGCAGAGTCTGAAAACGGCGTTCGCCCGCATCCACGCCGAACACGGAATCTTGGATGCCTTGGTCTACAACGCCGGAGCCAACACCATTGCCAACCCCACCGTTCTTGACCCCGCGGATCTGGCCCGGGATTTTTCGATCAATGTGGTGGGGGCGCTGAGCTGCGCCCAGCTGGTGGCTCCGTCCATGATTGAACGTGGAACAGGGTCCATCCTTTTCACGGGAGGATTGCTGGCTCTAAATCCTGTTGCATCCAGGGCATCGGCCTCCATTAGCAAGGCCGGGCTCCGCAACCTGACCTTCACCTTGGGCGATGAGCTTGCCGGGAAGGGTATCAGGGTTGGAACGGTGACCATAGGTGGCGCCGTTCAGCCAGGGACCTTCTTCGATCCCGATTTGATTGCCGAAGCCTACTGGGACTTGCACACCGGAAGGTCAACAGGAGAGATTCTGTATGTGAAGCCCTGAGTTAGCCAGCTAGAGTGTGCGTTCTTGCGGGCTGTTCGGGTGCGGATGCAGCCTTCCTCCGCCGGGCGGCGGCTAGCCGGGTGGCTACTAGGCCATGGCGCGGGCTAAACAGGTAGACCAGCGTAAAAGCCGCGCCCTGGACCAACACCACCATGCCGCCGGAGGCTGCATCCAGGTAGTAGCTCGCGTAGAGTCCGACGACGGCGCACGCGGCTGAGATGGTCGGCGCAAGAACCAGCATCCTCCCGAATCGGTCCGTGAGCAAGTAGGCGGTGGCGCCCGGAATGATCAACATGGCAACTACCAGCACCACGCCCACGGCTTGCAACGCCACTACTGAGGTTAGCGCCAGTAGCCCCAGCAGGAAGGCTCCGAGCAGGCGCGGGTTGAGCCCAATTGCGTGGGCGTGGGTTGGGTCAAAAGCAAATAGGGTGAAGTCGCGGTGTTTGAGGATAAGGATAACCAAGGTGATGGTACCGAGCACCAGTACCTGAAAAAGATCCTCGTGGCTCAGACCCAGAAGGTTGCCAAAAATAATGTGGGTGAGATCGCTCTGGCTGGGCGTGACCGAGATCAGGACCAGGCCCAGAGCGAAGAGCGTGGTGAAAACTATGCCGATTGCAGCGTCCTCCTTGACCCTGCTCGTGTCCCTCACGGCCCCGATAAGTCCAACGGCCAGGAACCCGAACAACACCGCACCGACAGCGAAGGGGACCCCGGCTATGTAAGCCAAGACAACTCCGGGAAGGACCGCGTGCGAGACGGCATCGCCCATGAGGGACCAGCCGATGAGAACTAGCCAGCAGGACAGTACGGCGCAGACCACGGCGGCGATTACCGTAACGGCCAGGGCACGTTGCATAAAGACAAAGTCGAAAGGATCCAGTAGGAACTCGAAAATACTCACAGAGCCATCTCGTTTCGCTTCATGACGTCTAAGCCAAAGGCAAGGGCAAGGTTTTCCGGCTGCAGGACCACCGCGGGGTCCCCGTGCATTAGGACGCGTCGCATGATCAACACCGCCTCGTCAGCCAGTTCCGGCAGCGCGTGGAGATCGTGGGTTGAGAGCAGAATGGCGGCCCCATCAGCAGCTAGTTCCTTCAATAGGGCGCAGATGGTGGCTTCTGAGCGCTTGTCGACTCCAGCAAAAGGCTCGTCCAGTAATAGGGTGGTGGCGCCTTGAGCAATGCCCCGTGCCACGAAGGCTCGCTTTCGCTGCCCGCCCGAGAGCTGTCCAATCTGCCGCTGCGCGAAGTCGGAGAGCTCCACGCGGTCCAAGGCCTCTGCCACGGCCAGTTTGTCCTTCTTGTGCGGCCGCCGGGTCATGCCCATATGACCATAGCGGCCCATCATGACTACCTCATGCACAGAGAGCGGGAAATGCCAGTCCACGTCTTCACTTTGGGGGACGTAGCTGATAGCTCCGCTGCGTCTGGCCGCAGCTGGTGAGCCGCCGTCGATGGTGACCGTGCCGGCGTCGGGCTTCACCAGCCCCATAATGGCCTTGAAGAGAGTGGACTTTCCGGAGCCGTTCATGCCCACCAGTCCACAGATTCGGCCCTTGTTCAGACGCAGCGTGGCGCCATCCAGCGCCGGTACGTCTCCGTAGTTGACGGTGACAGAGTCAACATCAATGGCAGCACTCATGGCAACACACCGTTGCTGACACCGGTCAGACCCTCAGTGATGACCTTCGCGTCGTGTCGGATCAAGTCCAAATAGGTGGGTACGGGCCCGTCAGGTTCGGAGAGGGAATCGACGTAGAGCGTGCCACCAAAAACGGCATCGGTGGCCTCGACAACTCGCTCCATGGGCGCGGCGGAGACCGTTGATTCACAAAAGACCGCAGGAACATTGTTGCGGCGCACAAAGTCAATGGCCCCGGTGATTTGCTGTGGCGTGGCTTGCTGTTCTGCGTTGACGGCCCAGATGTACCTTTCACTCAGGCCGGCATCGCGAGCCAAGTAGGAGAAGGCGCCCTCGCAGCTCACCAAGGCCCGCTGGCTGGTGGGCAGTGCCGAGAGATCCCTGATGAGCTGGTCCTGGACGTCTTGCAATTTGTCCTTGTAGGCAGCGCCGTTGGCTTGGTAGTAGGTGCCGTTGGCTGGGTCCAGCTTTGTGAAGGCCTTGACCATGTTCTCCACGTAGACCTGGACGTTGGATGGTGACATCCAGGCATGTGGATTGGGCAGGTCCTTGTACTTGTCCTCGGCAATTTCCATGATCTCTATGCCATCGGAAACCACGGCATGGGGCGCGTCGAGGTCCTGAACGAATTTTTCAAACCATGCCTCCAGGCCCAAGCCGTTATCTAAGATCAGATCTGCCTTGGCTGCCCTGCGGATGTCTCCCGGGGTGGGCTCGTAGCCATGAATTTCCGCCCCCACCTTAGTGATGGATTCCACCGTGAGCTTGTTTCCCGCCACGTTCGCAGCAATGTCGGCCAGGACTGTGAAAGTGGTCAGGACCACCGGGCGGTTCTCGCCATCAACACTCACGTTACTTGATGTGGGGGCGCAGGAAGTCAGTGCCAATGCGCACGTGAGGGCCCCGGCTGCCAAGGAAAGCCGCAGGGGGTGCGGAGATCTGAAGTAATTTACTCTCATGCCCAAAGCCTAAGTTAGGCATGCCGAAATAACTAATACAGTACGCCTAAATACTTTGGATCGAGGTATTCCTAGTCACAGTGGACACAAGCCAGTCAAGAGATTTGGCTAACTCGCAGGACCCCGTCCCATCGCACTGAACGCGCTGGGCTGTAAACTTCTGATGGATTTCCCATCGCTTAGAGGAGTCCTTTGACTGGATACGTTCGGTTAGTCAAAAAAATACTACACAAGGAGTTTCGGCATGGCCGGTGGCCTCGTAGCACTTCTGGATGACGTAGCGGCCCTTGTGAAGGTCACGGCCGCTTCCCTTGATGACATTGCCTTGGGAGCTGGTAAGGCCAGCGTTAAGTCACTTGGCGTGGTTGTTGATGATGCTGCGGTCACCCCGCAGTATGTTGAAGGATTATCGCCAAAACGGGAGCTTCCCATTATCTGGAAGATCGCGGTTGGATCCATCCGGAACAAGCTGCTGATTATCTTGCCGGTGGCCTTGCTTCTTTCACAGTTTGCCCCGTGGGCCTTGACACCGATCTTGATGATCGGCGGCGCGTACTTGGTGTTCGAAGGTGCCGAGAAAATTCTTGAAGCCATGGGAGCGATCAAGCCTCATGGCCTAGGTGCAAACGGCGCGGTACGTGAAGAAAAGGCCATTATTGGGGCTGCCGTGCGAACCGATCTGGTGCTCTCCGCGGAAATCATGGTCATCTCATTGAACGAGGTTGCCCACGAGAGCTTCCTGAACCGAACCTTGATTCTCATCTTGATCGCCTTCCTCATGACGGTGGTGGTTTATGGTGTGGTTGGCCTGATTGTGAAGATGGATGACATTGGCCTGCACTTGGCCAAGAAGAGTTCAGCCGTTGCGCAAAAGGTAGGCCGTGGACTGGTCAAGGGGATGCCGATTGTGATGTCCATACTGAGCAAGGTGGGCATTGTTGCCATGCTGTGGGTAGGCGGACACCTGATTTTAGTAGGTATGGATGACTTGGGCTGGCATGCACCCTACGGGTTCGTTCACCACGTGGAGATGCTGGTCCATGATGCCACCGGCTCCGCCGGCGCAGTTCTGGGTTGGCTCGTTAATACGGCGTTCTCCTGCCTCGCCGGCTTCATCATTGGCTCGGTAATTACGGCTGCCGTACAAGGAATTAACAGGCTTCGAAGCAAGCACTAAGTGGCGACGTTGCCTGGATGAGATTCTTCATCAACAATCTTTACCAACGGGACCACTTCGGCTGGCTGATTTTACCTTCATCTAGAACCGTCACGGTACCTGCTCTGACCAACACCTCGGCATGGTGGTGGGAGAGGATGACGGCAAGCAGCGCCGGTACGGTCTTCGGGGGCGAATACCGCAGCAACCCGCTTTCATAAAGGTGGAACACAGGCATTTGGACTCTCTATGTGCCCCAGTGGTAGGGCTGTCTTGTGCGGCCGTGACTACGTAACCAGCAGTGTTGCACTCGAAATCGACGTTGAATTCGAGTGCCCAGTCTATGGTGGTTGTAGGGAAGTGGGGGATAGTGAATGATTTCAAGGCGCTGGATGTCCAGCAAAATCACGGTCGGGGTGGTTGTTCTCTCTGTGCTGGCTGGCTGTGCCCCGTCACAGGAGGATGAATTAGCGGCAGCGAACTTCCATAACGTAGGAACACTGGATGAATCCAGCGTTTGGCTCTCGGGGGAACCGAACCGTGATGGTGATTATGAAATCAAAGTCACCGGTAAATTTCACGATTATTGCAATGGCGCTGTCCTCGCCCCCGTCGGCATTCAGATCTGCAATGGTGGAGAGCTAGACGGCGGGGCCCTGTTCATGATCGGGGCCCCAGCTAGTGCAACGGGCGGAACTCTGACCATGATGAATGGAGTGGTCATAGAGCTATCGATATTTGATCTACCCCAAAATGATGATCTCAAAATAGCCGCGGGCAGCGCCCCGGCACGTAGTGCTGCAGGATTTTATAGTGTTCGGTTCACTACATCTAGCGGGGAAATCTTGAATCGTGAGGGTAAGTCACAATGATCAGAGTAAGGCAATCACCGACAGGCCGTGCAGACACCGTCTTGGCAGATCGCACCGTATAGATTGATGCGCCGGTGGGCGGAGAAATTCGTATCAATTTTCATGCGTAGCCCCATTGGTGATCGGTGATTTAGGGGGCGGACAAAACAGGCGGTGCTGACCCGGATGAACACCGGTGTGACAATCATCCGTAGCTTCGGAGAGCCTGGCTACGAGATAGTGAGCGTAGGGGAAGATATTGACCGTGGCGATTCTCTGGGTCCCACGCTGATTCCTTACGGTCCGCTGCTGTCCATCCCGGAGGCCACGGAGCCCACAAATTGTACCGATCTGTAACAATCCCGAAGAAACGCGTAGGAACGGTCTGCTAAACCCGGGCCACGGCGTCATAGCCGTAAAAATTTCTGCTACCGGAGGTGTTACTGGCGTAAGGGGAATGCCTCACGCAGTTACTTCTGAGATGAACGAAGCCAGCATGCCCATCTTCTGCGAGGATTCATGGCCTGCCCACCCCCGTGAAATTTGATACGCAGACAACTTGGCCCAATGACATCATGCTTGGCAGGGGAACAGATTCAGCGCTGACGTTCCTCACGTATTACAACACGTGGCGAGACATCGACTCTACTATCCGCCATGGAAAAGCCTCACCCGAACGGGCACTGCATGCAGCCACTCAAGCCAACGCAAAGATCCTCGGAATTGAGAAGATAACTGGTTCTTTAGAGGTGGTTAAATCACCGAGGGAGCTGGCGGGAAAAATGGCTCCGGTTGGCTGGGATTATTTGGTTCTGGCACAGGTGGGGCAGGTGCGGTGGGGCCATTGGGTTCCAAGGGTTCCACTGGTTCGGTTGGATCGAGTGGAAAATCCGGCTGCGGGCTCCCCGGGAACGGGTCAGGTACTTGGGGCTGTGGTTCAGTGGACTGATGCTGGTTCATGGGGTTCCTTCTTCTCAATGGTTGACGTTCTTGGAAATTATGAGGATGAAACTTTTATGAGAAACTTGCTTGCTAAAAACTGATCCGTTTTTCATGCTAACGACCTACTGAGAGGACGTCCATGGCCCGGGGTGGAAAATACCGGAGTATGGATGGCACTCCACATGACACCGCGCCAAAGCACCCGAACATGCCCTAGAGAGCCAGCGATTTCGCGAGAACTTTAGTTCAGTCTCGTCGGCTCATTGATATTGTTCGGCCCGGAGTCTAGCCTTAAGGCACAGGTAGCAGCCACTCTCTAGGTGAAATAGGGGCGTCCGCATACCGGAGTAAAAACACTGAATTTGGGAGTGTGACGCTGTGGGACTGATAGTTGGATTGTTGATTATTTGGCTTATCTTGGCAGTCTTGGGATTCGCGGTTAAGGGTCTTTTTTGGCTGGCAATAATTGGGCTAGTGCTCTTTGTAGCAACAGGAGCAATCGGCTGGATCCGGCGCCGGGGATCCATCAAAAGCTGAACTAGCCAAGACCCGCCCAGAGCTGCCGGATCGGGTGGTGGAGGACTAATCGGGTGGTGGAGGACTAGACGCTTACCTGAGCGTGGTTATCTCTGCCCCAGAGCCGCCTCCGGTCACCGCCAGTTCCGGCTCACAAATCTGCCACTACAATCTTCTTCATGGCAAGCATTCTTTGATAGGCCCCTGGGCGCTGCATCAACTCGCCCATATTTTGAGGCACAATTTGCCAACTTACGCCGAAGCGGTCGCTCAGCCAACCGCACTGCTCTGCCTCGGGCACCGCGCTCAGTGCTTCCCACAAGGTGTCGATCTCCTCTTGGTCTGCGCAATCGACCTCGAGCGAGATCCCTGGCGAGAACGTGAAGTGATGATCTGCGCCACCATCCATTGCTGAGAACCACTGACCAGCCAAAGCGAACTCAGCAAACACGATGGCGCCGTTGCCTCCTTCGTGCGGAACCACCACCCCGGTCCTCGCCCCAGGAAAGAGACCGGTGTACAGATCCATGGCTAGCTGCGCCTGAGCAGCGTCCCCTGTAAAAAGGAACTGTGGGGTTACCAGCGGACGTGGTTCCGGGGTGGGCTCGGTCATCATCACTTGCCAATTCACCCCGTAGCGATCTTCCACCCAGCCGTAGAGTTTGCTATGCGGATATTCGCCTAACTCCATGCGCACCTCGCCACCATCTACAAGCGCCGCCCACATGGACGTGATGTTTGCGCGCGTGGCCGCTTCGCCACCGTGGGCGGCGGGATCCATGCTGAGTATGAAGGAAATAGCTGGTGTGGGCCGGAATTCTCCTCCCGCATTGATCAGCCGGATTCTGTATCCGCTGAGCGTGACATCGACAACCAGCGGCTGCCCGGCCAGTGCCTGTTGAAAGTCCGGCAGGTTCGTCTCGGGGTATGAGGCGCTCACTTCCATGGATGTGTCCGGAAAGGTGGCTGCGTAGAAGTTACCTACCTCGTCCGCGTTACCTTGGCACCAAATATTGGGCACAATTTTCTGCATAATTCCTCCTGGTGCATCTGCACAGCATGGCACGGCGGAACGCCCCGTTCAATAGGGATAGCTGAGCCTGGTTGGGCGCATCAGATGTGACGCCATCAGGCAGCGTGGAGGAGGACTTCCCTTCCAGACGTGTCACCGGAGGCTCACTCGTTAGATTCGATCAGCCAGCTCACTTCTGCCCAGCGCAGGCCTTCATCATCCCAGGATTCAGCATGCCCCAGTTGGGCGATGTCAGCAAAGGTAGCGGTGATTCCGTGGGCTTCAAGGATGCTAAGTAGCTCGTCGGTGGCCTTGCGGACAGCCGCTTCTACGCTTTCATGGTCTTCGGACTTGATTTGGCTGCGGGCTGTAAACATTTCCGTCATGGCATCATTGTCCACCAAGAATTTGATGTGAGGAAGCCCCGGGGGAGACGATGCGCGGCCGGTGAGGAGATGATGGATTGGAATCTTTTGCGCGGAACCTCCCTCGGAAAAATGCGCGGCAACCGGCTCTGCACGCTGGGCAGAGAGTTCAGCAGAAATTTCTGGCAGTGGGCGCATTGCCTCAATGCCAGAGCCTGTGCGCAAGAGCTCAATGAAACCAGAGGCACTCACGCGCCCATCTGTGGTTCCAACCGAACTATGGGCCCGGCTGTCGCGGGGTTCGTGGCCCTCGGCTTTGTTGACTGTCTGGGTCGCAAGAAACTGCTGCAGGCCCGTTCTGTGGGCATGGTATTGGAATTGGAGGACAAGTCATAGCTTGAACGGCGCTAGAGAAGAGTACGGCGCAGGGGTGCCATATTTACAGGAAGCCATCAGGTGCCTATGGTGGACGTGCCGGGGCGGAAGTTCTACGCTGGTGAGCAGTCCGGCTCATTTGTGGTGAGCCAAAAGTATGGTGGGGCTGGTCAGAATAAAGGTGGATTTATGAAAATTGCAGTGACTGGTGGCAGCGGAAAACTAGGCCGGCACGTGGTTCGCGGGCTTCTCGGCGGTGGGCACGAGGTGCTGAATCTGGATCGGGTGGGTGAGCGTGGGCCAAACTTCCTCTTGGTTGACCTGCGCAACTACGGCCAGGTGCTGGACGCGCTCCTAGGAGTTGATGACAGGCATAGCGGGTTCGACGCCGTGGTGCATCTTGGCGCTATCCCGGCACCGGGGCTGCTCCCGGATGCTGCGACGTTCGAGAACAACATGCTCTCCACCTACAACGTGTTTCAGGCGGCACGGCGGGCCGGAGTCAAGCGGATTGTGTACGCCTCTAGTGAGACTGTGCTGGGGCTACCCTTTGACATCGATCCGCCCTACCTGCCCGTTGACGAGGAATATCCGGCCCGTCCGGAGAGCACGTATTCGCTTGTGAAACATCTGGAGGAGCAGCTGGCCCGTGAGCTGGTGCGGTGGGATCCGGAGTTGAGTATCTCGGCGTTGCGGTTTTCCAATGTCATGGATGAGTCGGACTATGAGGCATTCCCGAATTTTGCCGCCGATCCGATGGCACGCAAATGGAATTTGTGGGGCTACATTGACGGGCGGGACGGGGCGCAGGCTGTGGCCCTGGCACTTGATCGGGAGAAACCCGGTTTCGAGGCGTTCATCATTGCCAACGCCGACACCGTTATGCTCCGGCCCAGTGCCGAGCTCGCCGCGGAAGTGTTCCCGAACGTGCCGCTTCGCCGTGAGCTTGTGGGACGGGAAACCCTGTTATCGATCGAAAAGGCGAGGCGCCTGTTGGGCTTCGAACCGCGCTACAGCTGGCACACCAGCCTGCCCCGGCGCTTTGACCGCCAGGAAGAATAGGGACTGATCCGCTAGATTCACAGGTTCCACCATCTTGTGCTCGCTCATGGGCGCGTGGTGTAGCGCTGGGGATCGTCTGGGCCAGCATCGGAGGCCACCCGGTTGGCGGGGCGTTTGGGTGGACTCGGTGCTGCGCCCAGCCTGCGGGGACCGCTCCAGAGGGCAGCCGGGGCATCGATCGTCCTGGCCAGCCGGTAGGTGAGGTCCTCATAATTGAGCCGCCAGCCTCGAAAGTGTGGCCACGCCTGTTCCGCGGATTGCTCCACAGGATAGCCAGCCGCGCTGAGCATGCTGACAGCTTCTTTGAATTCTTCAAAGGTCAGCTGGGTTTCTCCGTCTGGGTCCACGTCTTCGTTTACCGGTAGGGAAATGGCGGCCGCTATTTGCTGTAGACAAGAAAAACCCATGCGCAGCAGCAGCCGCGCTCTGACAGTGGGGGCGATGCTGGGGCTCAGGGAAAGCTGGAGTGCCGCACTGTCCATGACACTAAGCAGGGCTATCAGCCAGTTTGAGTCCGGGAGTGGGGACCTGAACCAGCACAATGTCAGGTAGGTGCTGTGGGACTCTGCAACATCGGCCGCCCACCGTTCCCATGAGCGGTAGAGATCTTCAAGTTCCTTGGTGCTGCCTTGCCCAGAAAGCCCGAATCTTGTGCGCAGAAGTAATTCCGGGCCCCACGCCGGGGTTCCCGCGCGGGAGCGAAGTAAGGTCACCTCGGATTCCCTGCGGTTGACGGCTGCATAAAGGGTTGGCAGATACCCGATCTGCAGGGCCACTACAGCAAACCCTGTGAAGGCAGCCATATAAACCACCGTTGTGCTGCCGGGGCCGGCAGGCGGGGAGTAACCAAGCGTGAACAATCCCGAGCCTGATTCGCTCAGCGCCCGGGGCAGATCGCCATGGACAAAGGGGACAAGCATGAGTGCAAAGGCAAAATAGAACAGCACCATCCAGACGGCAAGCCGAATAAACAGTGTCAGAGGCGCCTGCCAGGCCAGCAGCCTGTCAAGGGTCTGGTATTTCTTCACAGGCCGCCGCAGCAGAGAAAAGAGCGCAGTTGATAACTGGGCGGCTGAATCGGAAATGCGGTCATTGTGCGGGCGTGTGACGATCAGGGTGCCGATGAGGCTCTTCCACGTTAGGGCAAGGAGAGCGAAACCGGCGAGAAGGGCCGCCCACCAGAGAATTCCAACCACGGGGCTCTCGCCTACCTTCCAACTGATGCGCGTCACTGCCTGCACCTAAGACTAAGGGCGTGCACCGCCGGGCACACCCCTTCGCACCAAAAAAGAAGGCGTGGAAGCTCCTTGCCGGCAGGGCAACAATCCGGCGCGAGCAGGCCGTCGGGGTTTGGGTGCCGCCGAGCCGTGGGACGGCATCGGAACCCTGGCTAACACCATCGAGCCCACCTTAGTTCAAGGCGATGGTCCCGCCCAGCGCCTGCGTTAGGTGGTGGGAGCAGCCTCTGGGCGGGGTGAACCGGCGCCCAGCCATGACTGAACCACGGCCATGACAACTTCGGCGGAGCGCTCGGCGGCATCGTCAACGTGGACCAGGAAGTCCGCGTCAGAGGCAGGTCCGCACAAGTCCGAGACGCCGCGCACCGCAAGGAACGGGGCGTTGAAGGAGTAAGCGGTCTGGGCGATGGCGGAGGATTCCATGTCAGTGGCCAGCACGCCGTCGAACGTTTCCTTGATAATCACTGAACGCTCGTGGCCCACGAAGGTGTAGCTGGAGACCATTAACCCTTGGTGAATGCTCTGCACCAAACCGCCTTGACTGGGTTGGACGGCGCTGAGCTGCCGGAGCGCCCCGGGCACGGGGTAAGAGACTGGCATGCCAGGGACTTGGCCCAGCAAGTAGCCAAAGGCGCGGGCATCGGCGTCGGCATTGATAGTGTCAGTGGCGATCACCACGTCGCCTACCCGAACGTACTCACCCAAGCCGCCGGCGGTGCCTGCGCTGATGAGAAGGGGGGCAGGGGCGCCGGCGGTGTTCTTGTGGGCCAGCAGCAGGGCCGAGGTGGCGGCACAGGCTGCGTTGACTAGGCCAACCCCACCCCGGACAACCAGCGCGTCTCGGCCAGCAAGTGTGACCCGGTGGTGGATCGCGTTGCCCACCTGCACTGTTTCCCCATGGGAGGTAGCGCGTGCAAGGAACGGGGCCACTTCCTCGTCCATAGCTGCAATGATGATGAAGTCCACCGGGCTCATGCGCTGACCTGCGACCACTGGTCACGCTTGGCCAGGAATTCACGGGCCGCCGCCTGGGCACCCTCGAGGGAATGATTGGCTCCCCAGCCGCACTGAATTTCGTTGGCGGCAGGGACCTCGGTGGCTGCCACGACGTCGCTCAGGGTAGCCTCGATCAACTCCATCACGGCTGGCAGATCGGGTTCACCCTGCAAAATCAGATAGTAGCCGGTCTGGCAACCCATGGGAGAGAAATCAAGCACGGCAAAGGAGTGGTTCCGGGAGTGTTCGGCAAACAGATGTTCCAGTGAATGGATTGCCGGCATCTCCAAATGGGCCACATTGGGCTGGGTGAAGCGCACGTCATATTTGGTAATGACATCGCCGTGCGCCAGCTCCTTGCGGTCGGCCACGCGCACGTAGGGGGCCGCTACCGTGCGGTGGTCGAGGTTGAAGGACTCTACGTTCATATGTGGGGTGGGCATGATGTGCTTTCCTTACGGAAGGTAGTGGAAACGGCCAGCTTCAATCCTAGCCCTGCAGACCCACACCAATTGTGAAGCAGGTGATATTCGGGGCAGGCGCATAGGCCAACCCTAAAGTTGTAGGCGGGGAACGGAAAGCATAGAACGGGCTAGATTGTTACCAGAATCGTGTGCCAGCCCACTGCAGGTACCGCTAACTATGCGCCCACTGCGCCGGCAATCCCTCACCACGTGCACTGGAGGGTTGGGGAAGTGGAAGAAAGCCCGTGAGGCTGCCACCGCAATGAGCGCACCAGCGTGGGAGCCCAGAACTCCGGGATCGGTGAACGGTCTGCAGCTGTGTATTTACGTTGTCGCAGTGAGCAATCACGAGGTGATGGCCCATGCTGACTTTCGCTGTGCGCACTGGCAGCTGCCAGCAAGGCGTAGCTCGTTCAGCGGCGCCATGGTGGCACCTTCGCAGGCGCCGGGCGAAACTCGCCAACTAGCCTGCGCAGAGTTGGACCCGAAAGTGGAGCAGAAGTTAAGTTGCGCAGAAATTAGCTGCCAACTATTCCTTTTCCCCCGCTGTCAGTGCACTGGCACACTGAGGTAATGGAGTCTCAACAGCCCTTCGAGGGCCAGTCCGTGAGCATCAGGGGGTAGGAGCCTGCGGATGCGCCAGAAACTCTGGCTTTCTTCATCTTGGCGGTGACCGTGACTGCCGCCGCAGATTACATGCCGAAACAAATACAGGCGTGGGCTCAGCCTGAGCGGGATGTCCTGCAGATTTGGCACGCTGCGATGGCGGCACGGAACAGTATTGTTGCCAGGATCGGCGGTGAAATTGCCGGGTTCTCGGATGTGACCGTGGACGGTTACCTGAACATGATGTTTGTTTCCCCGCGCCACCAGCGCCGTGGAGTGGCTCAGCAACTTCTGGCGTGCGTAAAAGCTCAGTCACGCAGCAATGGAACACACACTCTTTATGTGAACGTGAGCAATACGGCCCGGCCCTTCTTCGAACGCTTTAGCTTCAGAGTGGAAGCAGAACTACACACGGTCCTCCGAGGGGTGGAGCATGGGTGCCTCTGGAAAGTTCGGGGTTGCCTTTGACGGCAATGGACCAAGCGCCAATCCCGAAAGCCAAAGCTGCCACACCGTTAAAGAGCACTTTGTCCGTGCCTGCCCCTGTCAGTACGGCGATCAGCCCCAACACAATAAATGCAACGGCCACGGCGGCCACGCAAGAGGAGAGAATCATTGCCCACCGGGGAAGTTTCCGAAGTTTCTGCACGGTGACCGACTCCTTGAAGCTAGAAAGCATTAACGTGTGGTCAACATCCTGCGCCATGTACTTGACGCTCTTCAGGACTCACTCGACGTTGCCGCGAGCAACGCCCGCGTATAGCTGTGCTGAGGATTGGTAAACACCGACTCTGTGGCGCCGGATTCAACAACTTCCCCTGCCTTCATGACTAGGACATCATCACTCATATGCCGGATCACGGCCAGGTCATGAGAGATCAGCAAGTAGCTCAACCCGAGGCTTTGCTGCAGTTCATCAAGGAGGTCAAGGACCTGCGCCTGGATGGATACATCCAATGCCGAGACCGGTTCATCACAGATCAACACTTTGGGCTTCGGCGCCAAGGCGCGGGCAATAGCCAGGCGTTGGCGCTGCCCGCCGGAGAGCGTGGCCGGGTTCCGGGGTGCCAGGTCCGGGTGCAGCCCCACCATTTCCAGCAATTGTGAGATTTCGCCAGAGTAGCTGCGGGGATTGCGTGTGGCCCCGAAACTCAGGGAGTCTGCCAGCAGAGAAGCTGTCGAGAGGCGAGGGTCAAAAGAGGAGAGCGGATCTTGGTAAATGGCGCCCAGAGATGGGCGGCGCGCACGCCGTGCTGACTCAGCAGCAGCGCTCCAGGGCTCACCGCAAAACTCAACGGATCCGGCGTCGGGCACCAATAATCCCAGAGCCATGCGAGCAGTAGTGGTCTTCCCGGAGCCGGACTCGCCCACAACACCTAAGGTTCGGGCCGGGAAAAGCTCAAAGTCCACGGAGGAAACGGCCCGGAAATCCGCTGAACCAGCCATGGGAAAGGACTTTGCAAGCCCCCGCGCACGCAGCAGCGGCTGTGCATCCACGGTCCCAAGTGGGGGAGCTGTGGTGGCTGCTCCGGAGGGCTGCGGAGCAGAAGAGGGCGCACCAGCACTGGGGGACAACCGGGTGAAACGGGGCTTCCCCGACGGTGCGGCGGCAAGCAGAGCACGGGTGTAAGGATGCTGCGGATCCTCCAGAACCTGCGCGCGCGGGCCCTGTTCCACAATGCGCCCGTTGGCCATCACGGCGATGGAATCTGCGGTCGCAGAAACGGCGGCAAGATCGTGGCTGATCAGTAGCATTCCCGCCCCGCCGCGGCGTAAATCACGCAGCAGCCCCAGTACGGCTGCAGCAATCGTGGCATCTAGGGCTGTGGTGGGCTCGTCGGCAATGATGAGGGCCGGATCCATGGCAATGGCGGAGGCAATCAGCGCCCGCTGGCGCATGCCACCGGAAAGTTCCCCGGAACGTTGCCCCGCCCGGCGCACCGGGTCATCCAGACCCACCGCCTGCAGCAGTTCAATGACACGTGCCGCCCGCTGCGATCCGGACGCGGAGCCGTGCAGGCGCAGTACGTCCTCAATCTCTTTCCCGACAGTGCGCAGAGGGTCCAGCGAGGTCAAGGCATCCTGCAAGATGAAGCCCACGTGCGCACCACGCAGTTTCCGCCAACCTCGCGTGGATAATTTCTGGGCATCGTAGCCGGCCACGGACAGCGTCTTGGCGCGCACGTGGGCGCCGCGCCCGGCGAGGCCAAGCAGCGACCGGGCCGTGACTGATTTGCCGGACCCCGATTCACCCACAAGAGCCAGGCATTCACCCGGATTTACCGTCAGTGAAATGCCGCGCACCACGGTGTCCGGGCCGAAGGAAACGTTCAGGTCCGTGACCTGAAGAACAGGCTTGAGCGTTGTCATTGTGAGCTTGCCGCCTTCATGGAGCGCGAGAGCACGGTGGCAGAGCCGGCCAGTATAACAATGGCCAATCCGGGGAAGAACGTCATCCACCACGCCAGCGAGAGGTATGTGCGCCCGGCCGAGAGCATGGTGCCCCATTCCGGTGCCGGCGGTGGGGAACCAAGCCCCAGAAAGCTCAACGATGCTGCCCAGAGCACCGCTTGTCCCAACCCCAGCGTTGCCAGGACAGCAACCGGTGCCAGCGCATTGGGCAGAATATGAGCCGTGAGGATGCGCCACCTGCTCCGCCCCAGCACCGTGGCGGCCTCCACCATGGGGGAGGCGCGTAAGGCGATGATTTGGCCGCGAATCACCCGCGCGTACCCCGGAGCCGTTGTCAGCGCCACCGCCAACACAGTAGTGCCCACGCCCGGCCCGGCCAGGGCAATAAACACCAGCGCCAGCAACAATCCGGGCAAGGCAAAAAGAACCTCAAGGATGCGGCCTATCCCGAAGTCCAGCCACCGCCCACCAAATCCGGCGGCAATACCCAGCACCAGGGCCAGGCCGAGTCCTGCCGCAGTCGCCGCAGCACCAATGAGCAGGGAGGGCCGCGCACCGTGAATGATGCGCGAATAAATATCACGCCCCGACTCATCCGTTCCCAGTAAGTGCCCCGGACCCGGCGGGGAGAACGCTGCGGCGGGGTTGATGGCCAGGGGGTCATCCGGCGCCAAAAGATACGGTGCTATGGCTGCGAGAATAAAAAAGAGAAGTACGACGGCGGCTATTACCGTGGGTAGGCGGCGCACCAACCGCCGCGCCAAGGTTGCGCCGGGGCGGGGCACCCGGGTGCCTGCGGACACCAGTACCGGATCCGTCAGGGGCAGCATCGAATTGTGAATACTCATGGCTCCCCGATCCTCGGGTCTACCAGGCGTTCGGCCAGGTCGGAGACAGCCATAATCAGCACGTAGGCACCCGCAGAGACAAGGGCCACACCGGTCACCAGCGGAATATCGCGTGCGGTCACTGCGGAGAGAAGCGCTCGCCCCAGTCCCGGCCGGGCAAAGATGGATTCAACCACCACGGCCCCGGACAACAGCGAACCCAAGGCCCAGCCGGATAAGGCAATACCGGGCAGTGCGGCGTGACGCAGCGAATGGCGCAGCAGCACACCGATCTCTGATTCTCCGCGGGCTCGGGCAGACAGGGCGAAGGCCGAGTGCTGAGCCTTTTCAAGACTGTCACGCATAACTTGGCCCAGAAATCCGGCCAACGGTAGGGCCAGGGTGACCACTGGCAGCACCAGCCCGCCCGGGGTGTTGGTGCTGACGGGCGGGAACCAGCCCAGCGCCGTCGAAAATATCATGATGAGCACGCTGGCCAACCAAAAGTGTGGGACCGCGGCGGAGATGATCTCCACGGCAGAACCCACCACGGAAATACGGGTGGACAACACGGCCAGAAGCAGGGCCATGAGCCACGCCACCACCAAGGCGAGACCGGCGAGGACAAGGGTGGAGGGAACAATCTCAGCCAGCACCTCTGAGACTGGGCTCTTGAGTGAATAGGACGTACCCAGGTCTCCCACGGCCAGCCGCCGCAACTGGCCAAAGTACTGCACGAACAGCGGCTGGTCCAGACCATACTCAATCCGGGCCGCTTCGAGAGCCTCGGCGGACGCCTGGGAGCCGGGGCCGCCCATGATGGCTGCCGCCGGGTCGCCCGGAATCATCCGGATGCCAAAGAAGATGGCTGTTGCAACCGCCCAGAGCACGAAGATGCCGCCAGCTAGTGTGCTCAGGAGCCAGCGAAGCGATGCCTTGAGGGCACCGCCCTGCCGGGTCGAGGTGGTTGCGGAGGGACTCACGGCTGATGCCTAGTTGGCAAGCCAGCTATCAAAGAAAGTTGGCGAGGCCACGGCTGTGGTGGTACCAACATCCTTCAATTTCTCGGAATACAAGAAGTGGTTCTGCTGGTCGTAGAGGGGCAGCAAGTAGTAGCCCTCCAGGACCATTTTTTGTGCCTCGGTGTAGAGTTCTTTGCGCTGCGCAGGGTCCTTGGTGGTTCCGGCACTGTCAAGGAGCTCATCTAACGTGGGGTCTTTGACTTGGGAAAGGTTGGCAAAGTATCCGGACGGGGCAGGGATGGTGGACTTGGAATGGAACAGGATGGACAGCACGCTCGGGCCAACCTTCGTGTACGGTGCCGAGACCAAGTTGTAGTCATTCTTCGCCAGATCCCCGTACCAGCTGGAGATGTCCAGGAGCTTGATCTTGATCTCGAAGCCCGATTCCTTGGCCGTGGCCTGCATTTGCTCGAAGAGTGACTGCTCAGCCGGGATGGACTGGCTGGTGCTCACCGGGAAGGCCAGCGTCAGGCGGTTGCCGTCCTTGATGCGGTATCCCGCGGAGTCGCGGTCCTTCCACCCCGCAGCATCGAGCAACTCGCCAGCCTTGGCCGGATCGTAGGAGAACAGTGACTTCTCCGAGAAAGCCAGCGGTTCAACGCTTGACAGCGGTGAGTAAGAACGCGAGGCCGTGCCGAAGAACAGGGACTCAATGCCAGCGTCCACGTTGACAGAGTGGACGAAGGCTTCCCGGACCTTTTCGTCGTTGAACGGTGCCTTGGAGGAGTTCAGCTCAATGCGATTGGCGGCGCCGGGGCGGGGCGCATCCAAATGTTTGATGGACGCGCCCTTGCTAGCAGCGGCAATTGCATCCGGCTGGGCGTTGTCAATCACCTGCACCTGACCGGCCTGAAGTGCCGCAAACCTTGTGGCAGCCTCGGGGATGAACCGCCAGGTGATGCCGTCCAAGTAGGCGGGGCCGGCGTGGCCCGCTTCCGGTACGGGGAGCGCGTAATCGGCGTTTCGGACCAGGTTCACTGCGTCCTGTTTCTTCCAAGACTCCACTTTGAACGGCCCGGTTCCTACGGGGGATTCGCAGTTTTCTGCCTTGGAACGCTTCAGTGCGGTGGGTGACTCGATGGCAACCCAGGGCATCGAGAAGGACTCAAGCAATGAGTTATCCGGTGAGGAGAGCTTGATTTCCAGTGTGGTTGCGTCCACGGCTGTCATGGAGGAAATCTTGCCCAAGGCCAAGTAACCCGTGGAAGAGGCCGTCTCGGGGTTTAGTAAGTGCTCAAAGTTGACTTTCACAGCCTCCGCGTCAAGGGCCGTACCATCGGTGAACTTGATGCCGTCGCGGATCTTCACGATGCGCGTCAGTCCGTCCTCTGTGACGGTGGAATCCTGTGCCAACCACGGAATGATTTTCCCGTCGGCGTCCTTGGTGTAGAGGGTCTCCAAATACTGGGACGCAACTAAGGCTTGAGGGTAGTTACCGCCTACGTGAGGATCTAGGCAGGACGGTTCGGCATCGCCGGAGGCGTACACCAAGGTTCCGCCTGTGACGGGGGCGCCAGCGTCTTTGCTGGGGTCGTTGCTCGTTTTTGCGGACGTGCAGCCGGAGAGAATAAGGGCGGCCGCCAAAACTGTGGCGGCCGGAATGAGCTTGTGAGCCTGGGGGTGAGCGAAAGTCATGAACTTCTTCCTGCATACCGGAGAAATGGGGTGGTGCACGGTGCCGCCGTTAGCTTGGGTCAGTAAGGGAAGCCCTAACGGGCACCGCTATCAACCATAACTGTTGTGACGGAGCCTACTTGTTGGTATGTGGCACACATCATAGGCGAGCCAAATGATGCGTGATGCTAGAGGCGGCCTATTTGATGACCTTTTTGGTGTCTTTTGTCCCCTTAGCCGTGTTCTTATTCATGAGCCCTTCAAGGCCAGGCTTGGAATCCAGCTCATGTACATCAACGGTTCCTTCTCCAGAGCCCTCTTCCGGCCCGATGACGACCTTGGGCGCCACTGACGCTGCCCCGGCAACGTCCTGGGGCTCCGGCTCCTGATTCTGCCGGTCCTGATCTTGCTCCGAGGGCAGTTTGTTCTCCAACGCTTCGCCTAGCCGTGAGCTGCGGTGGCGGCGGGCATCGGCGAGGGCAAAGAGGCGTGCCGCTGCGCCGTGTTGGCCTTCGTTTTGCAGGATCGAGGCAGCTCCCATCAGGGCCTCAGCTGCGACGGCATTCTCACGGTAGTCCAAATATGCCTGCGCCTCTTGCTGTGCACAGATCTCACTAATCTGTGTGCTGACACGTTCCGCATCGGCAAGTGAGAACCCGTGGCCCAGCTGGTAGACCTGCCGGTACATGAGATCGTAGTTTTGTTCGCGAAAGTCCATGGAAGCATCAAGGCGCCTCTTAAGTTCAGACTGTTCTGCGGTGGAAAGATCGTCCACCTCGAGACCTAGCCGGTGGGCAAATTCACGCAGGTAGGTGGGTCCCGCAAGCGGCATCCCATCAGCGGACAGCTGTTCCTGAACGGGTTCCGGGTGATCCTGAACGGTTGTTGAAAAAAGGGCAAGGAATTTTTGAATCAAGGTGCTCATGAGAAGTCTCCGTCTGTTGATGCTGCCCCTCAATCTTCTCAGCCGCCACCGACATGTTCTCTAACACCCTTAGTGATACTGGCCGCATGGCCAGTGTTCAGGGGTGCGGCGGTCGGCAACGCCTATTCGGCTATAGCAGCTACGGATGAAGGTTTTCCCCACGCAACTCACGGCACGTGTGCGGGCCAGCCTGGATCAGGCGAGCGGTTCGCTCCGTTGAGATGAAGATGCTGGACGGGATATCCCTCCGGGTGCCAGCTGGGCTGCGTGATCAAAGTCTTCTCCAATGACGCTGCCCCCACCGACGAGCACATCAGGGCTACTCAGCTCATGCCCGGCAGTGGGGCGCCGTACCGTCAGGATGGTTCCGTGCGCAACAGGTTCCGGATCAAATCAGGAGAGTAAATCAATGGATCGTGAGAAGAAGACCTGGGGCAGTGAAAGCCCTCCGCGAAAGGCCCTGTAGCTTCTGAAGCCCGACGCCGGCTGGCCCAGTTTCAGCCTTTCTCCCGCCAGGAGAGAGAAGGGGGATTCGCCCACCTGAAAGCGCCTTCCGCCATTCATGTCTGTGACAAATAGCGGCGCTGGTGCCCTTGTGACGGAAAGAACCTGATCCTCCACGGCGTCCAGAGCGCCCGGCTGAAACAAGGGCCTTTTCCTGCGTGAGTGCCACGTACAGCGGTGACTCTGAAAATACCACTAGATGAACGAATGAACGATTCGGTGTCACTAATCTTGTCCATGAGACGTAGTAGTTCTGAGAATAGTCTCTTAGGGTTGCGCAAATTTGTCTGCTTCTGTGTTCATGCGCTCTAGTAGTGGAAGATATATGTTGCGCGGCTGAGGGACCTGGGCCGAAGAATCCGCAACACTGCCAGTTTAGGCAGCGCTTTTACGCGCCCGCCCGCACCGGAAGTGTCAGCTCCGGGAAAGATGGAGAAATACATGAGTTCCACCCCGGCCCCGGCTCCTGCACCGAGCGCGTCCCCTGTACTAGCCGGTGCGGCGGCGGGCCCTGCGTCAGCTGAACAGCAACGGCTCGAGTTTTGGGATCAGCAAGCACGCCGGCTTGACTGGGCCCAGCCGTGGCATACCACCCACACCTTCACCCCCGCACTTGACCCGCAGGCACTTGATCTCCAAGCACCTGACCCGCAGGCCTCGCCGAACATCAAGTCCGCTGCGGATTCTGCGGATTCCGCCACATCCGCCTTGCGCGTCCCGAGCATCGAGTGGTTCGCTGGTGGCAAGCTCAACGCAGCCGTCAACTGCGTGGACCGCCATGTGGCCGCTGGCAAGGGCGAGAAGGTGGCACTGTTTTTTGAGGGCGAACCCGGGGATCGCCGCCAGGTCACCTATCAAGAACTCCAGGATCAGGTGTGCCGGGCCGCGAACGCCCTCACGGCGCTGGGCATCGTCAAGGGGGACAGGGTTGTCATCTACCTGCCGGTCCTGGTTGAAACCATTGTCATCACCTTGGCCGTGGCGCGCCTTGGCGCCATTCATTCCCTGGTCTTTGGCGGTTTCTCTGCCGAGGCGCTGAAGTTCCGGGTGGAGGACACCGGCGCGAAGCTGTTGGTCACTACCGACGGGCAGTTCCGCCGCGGGCAGGCCGTCCCTGTCAAAGCCAATGCGGACGTGGCGGTGGCGGGGGAGAACGCCATTTTGCATGTGTTGGTTATCAAGCGCACCGGTTCACCGGTTGAGTGGACGCACGGCCGGGACATCTGGTGGCATGACGCTCTTGAACAGGCCGGCACGGAGCACACGGCCGAACATTTCGACGCCGAAACCCCCCTGTTTATCATGTACACCTCCGGGACCACCGGCGCTCCCAAGGGCCTGGTCCACACCACCGGAGGCTACCTGACCCAGGCCTCCTACACTCACGAACTGCTCTTCAGCAACCCCGATCCAGCCCTGCGGGATACTGATGTGCACTGGTGCACGGCCGATCTCGCCTGGGTCACGGCACATACCTATGAGATCTACGGCCCACTCTCCAACGGCGTCACCCAGGTAATTTTCGAGGGGACCCCCAACACCCCGCACCCTGGCCGGCACTTTGAGATCATTGAACGCTATGGTGTCACCAGCTATTACACGGCGCCCACACTGGTCCGCTCGCTCATGGGCTGGTTTCCCGACGGCGTGCCATCCCACTACGACCTTTCCTCGATCCGGCTGCTAGGCACCGTGGGTGAGGCCGTAAATCCTCAGGCGTGGATGTGGCTGCGCAATCAGCTAGGTGCAGGCGCCGTCCCTATGGTGGACACGTGGTGGCAGTCCGAGACGGGGGCCACCATTTTGTCCCCGCGTCCTTCCGATACGAATTTCAAACCCGGGTGTGCCTCACGCCCCCTGCCCGGCGTGAGCGTGCGCATCGTAGACGACGCCGGAACTGACGTTTCGCGCGGTGAGCAGGGTTTGATTGTGGTGGACGGAACCGGCCCGGCTATGGCCCGGACCGTGTGGGGAAACCCACAACGCTACCTGGATTCCTATTGGCGCAAGTTCGCCCGGCAAGGCTACTTCCTGGCCGGCGACGGCGCCCGTTATGACGAGGACGGTGACATTTGGATTCTGGGCCGGATCGATGACGTCATCAATATTTCCGGACACCGGCTCTCCACCATCGAGATCGAATCCGCCCTAGTGAGCCATCCGGTGGTGGTTGAAGCCGGGGTGACCCCGGTGGCAGACCCCTTGACCGGTCACGCCGTCGTCGCCTTTGTGGTGCTGGCACCATCCTGTGACCTCGGTGGTGCCGCAGTTCAAACGCAGTTGCGAGCCCAGGTGGCACACATGATTGGTCCGATCGCCAAGCCCTCCGCCGTTGTGGTGGTTCCGGATGTTCCCAAGACTCGCTCCGGAAAAATTATGAGGCGGCTGCTGGCACAAATGTATCAGGGGACACCGTTGGGAGACACCACCTCGCTGCAGAATGAAGAATCTTTGGCTGGCATCTCCGCAGCCATCAAACAGTACCTCGGGAAGGAATCGCCATGAGCGCCGCGTCGTCAACAGCGGCACCCACAGGGGCGCCTTCCGCATTCCCGCCAGCAACTATGACAAGGTAAGTCTCCAATGACCGAACACACTTTTGGCTTCCGTACCCGGGCCCTCCATGCAGGTGGCACGCCCGACGCCGAGCACGGCGCCCGTGCGGTACCCATCTACCAAACCACCTCGTTCGTTTTCAAGGACACCGACGATGCCGCGAAGCTATTTGCGCTGCAAAAGTACGGCAACATTTACTCCCGCATTGGCAACCCCACAGTGGCAGCCTTTGAGGAGCGTATCGCCTCCCTAGAAGGGGGGATTGGGGCCGTGGCAACCGCTTCCGGCATGGCAGCAGAGTTCATCACCTTTGCAGCATTGGCTGGGGCCGGGGACCATATTGTGGCATCTTCAAAGCTGTACGGTGGCACCATCACCCAGCTGGATGTGACGCTGCGCCGCTTCGGCGTTGACACCACCTTCGTTGACTCGAACGATCCCGGCGACTTCGCCGCAGCTATCCAAGAGAACACGAAGGCGGTGTACACCGAAATCGTCGCGAACCCCTCCGGAGACATCGCCGATCTCTCAGGTCTGGCAGACGTGGCGCACGCCGCCGGGGTGCCGCTGGTAGTGGATGCCACCTTGAGTACTCCTTACCTGATCCGGCCCATGGAGTTCGGCGCAGACATTGTGATCCATTCGGCCACGAAATTCCTGGGCGGCCACGGCACCACCTTGGGCGGGGTCGTGGTGGAATCCGGACGGTTCAATTGGGGCAACGGCAAGTTCCCTTCCATGACCGAACCCGTCCCCTCGTACGGCAATGTCTCCTGGTGGGGGAACTTTGGCGAGTACGGTTTCTTGACCAAATTGCGCTCCGAACAGCTGCGCGATATTGGCCCGGCACTCTCCGCACAGTCTGCCTTCCAGCTGTTGCAAGGTGTTGAGACGCTGCCACAGCGCATGGACGAGCACCTGCGCAACGCCTTGGCAGTGGCTAAGTGGTTGGAAGCTGATCCACGGATTTCCTGGGTAAAGTTCGCCGGGCTGCCCAGTCACCCGCATTACGAGCGGGGACAGCGCTACCTGCATAACGGCGTCGGCTCCGTCTTTGCCTTCGGCGTCAAGGGCGGGCGTGCTGCGGGGAAGGTCTTCATTGATGCTCTGCAGTTGGCCAGCCATTTGGCCAACATTGGTGATTCGCGCACCCTTGTCCTGCATCCGGGATCCACCACACACCAACAACTCACGGCGGTGCAGCTCGAAGCTGCCGGGGTGCCGGAGGACCTGATTCGGATCTCGGTAGGACTCGAGGACGTGGCTGACATCCTCTGGGATTTGGACCAGGCGCTCACAGCGGCCCGGGCCGTAGAGGCCGGCGGCGATGCGCCCTCCGAGCCTGAAATGATTGAATCTTGCACAATGGGGGCAAAAGCATGAGCACGGCAGAACGTACCTGGAATGGCCCCACGGCCCCCGAACGTCTTGGAATTTTGCGCAAGACCACCTCTATCGCCATTGTGGGCGCCTCGGATAAACCATCCCGGGCCAGCTACTTCGTGGCAACGTATCTGCTCTCATCCAGCAGCTACCGGGTCTACTTTGTGAACCCCGTGGCCACTGAGATTCTGGGGCAGCCGGTGTACAAGACTCTGGCCGATCTGCCCGAGGTTCCTGATTTGGTGGATGTGTTCCGCCGTCACGATGACCTGCCCTCGGTGCTGGAAGAAACCATCGCCGTAGGCGCCAAGACACTCTGGCTCCAACTCGGTGCCTGGCACGAAGAGGTAGCGGCCACGGCCGAGGCCGCGGGCCTTGAGGTGGTTATGGACAGGTGCGTGAAAATTGAGCATGCCCGCTTCCATGGCGGATTGCACCTTGCAGGCTTTGATACTGGAGTGATTTCCTCCAAGCGTCAGGTGCTGGCCTGAAAATGTAGCTTCTCTGCGAATTCAAGAAGGATAATTCTCATTGCCTGTGTAGTGAGGTGTTGATACCATCGCCCATGACACAGTTACTCAATTCCAAGATGCTCGTTGTCGGCGCCACCGGGGGATTGGGCTCCGCCATTAGCCGCCAGCTTTCCCTGCAGGGGGCTCGGCTGGTCCTCGCGGGGCGCAACGAAAAGAAGCTGGCTGCTTTGACGGACCAGCTGGGTGATTCGGTAATAGGTACGGTTTCCGCGGATCTAACATTGCCGAGCGGACCCGCTGCTGTGGCTGCGGCAGCTGCGAGGGGCGGCGGTCTTGACGGTGTCATTTATGCAGCCGGTGTGGTTGCTTTTGGCCCCTTGTCGGAATTGGATGACGACGCCTTCGAACAGATGTTGTTGCTCAATTTTATTGCTCCGGTGCGGCTGTTCAAGAATCTACTCCCGCAGCTCAAACCTGGTTCAGTGGTGGTGCACCTTAGCGCCATCGTTGCCGAGAAACCGATGAAGGGGATGGCGGCATACTCAGCTACCAAGTGCGCTTTGACTGGTTTTAGCGCCGCCATGGGTGCGGAATTGCGTCGGGAACATATACGGGTTCTAGATGTGCGGCCTCCCCACACGGAAACCGGTCTGCATACGCGCCCCATCTCCGGTGTGCCGCCACGTCTGGGGCAAGGGCTGGATCCAGCAGCCGTGGCGCAGCGGATAGTGAGCGCAATTATGGCCGATGAGCCGGATCTTCCCTCCACCGCATTCTCCTGATCGGTTCCACTGGCCGGGCCTAGATTTTTCAGTTCACGGTCCACAGCGGCAGGGAATCTATTAGGAGGACTAGCATCAATGACCAACCACGTATCAGGCAATTTAGGGGAGTCAAAAATGACCAGTCCGGACCATGAACCGATCCCAAGCGAGCGCCAGGGTAAGCGCAAGCGCGAGCCTGAAGGATCCCGGGCAGGGGCCCGCCGGGCAGATGCCGCACTGTTGTGGACCGCACGGATCTTGTGCCTGGCGGGTGTCATTGTGAGCGTTGCAGCTGCGATTCTTACCGGCAGCATGCTCAAACATGGGCAGATTGCCTACGCGACTATCCTGGTGGTGGTGTTTGTGGTTAGTTCGGTGTTGGGTATCCGCTTCTGGCGGCAATCGCCCAGTGCTGTGCGGTTCAAGCCGTTGCGCTGGATGGGGGTGTTGGCGTTTACGCTGGTGTTGGCTGCCGTGGGGTGGCTGGTACCGTCTGCAGCCATTGCACCCTCGCTTCTGGCCATGCAATCGGACGCCCGCGTCACTGTCAACGAAACATCGGATCAGATCGTCTTGGCGCCTGCTCACAGCGAAAAACGGCTTGGCCTATTTTTCCAGCCCGGCGCCCGGGTTGATGCACGCGCCTACGTGGCTACTCTGCGCCCGCTTGCCGAAGAAGGATTCACCGTAGTCATCCCCAAACAGCCGTTGGGTATCGCCTTCCTCGCCACCGGCGCTTTCAAGGGCGCCCGGACGCAGCACAGTCCTGTGGATCGCTGGGTGGTGGGCGGACACTCGCTGGGCGGCACCGTCTCCGCCCTTGACGCACAGTCCTTCTCAGGCGCGAGCACTGATCCGGTAGTAGGACTACTGCTGTTCGCTTCCTATCCCGCCACTGACATGAGTGCGGTGCCGGTGAAAGTGCTCTCGCTTTCCGGATCCAATGACGGATTGGCGACAGTAGAGAAGATCAACAACTCCAAGGCTCTATTGCCGGCGGATAGCACGTTCACCGTCATCGAGGGAGCTGTTCACGCGGACTTTGGTGACTACGGGGCTCAAGCTGGTGACGGGCAGCCGGGTATCAGCCGTGATAAGGCTCGTGCCAATATCAGCACTGACAGCCTCGCCTTTATGGAATCTCTCAATAGCGCGGACTAGTTGCGTACTCGCAGTGCCTGTCAGTAGCAGTAGCAGTAGCAGTGGTTCCAGGACCTGAGATCGGGCCTGGATGGTTGATTTGATACCCCAAAAACTCTGTCCCTGAAGGCGTTAGCGTTCAGGGACAGAGTTTAGGGAGTGCTACTTTTTCGGTTGCCGCGGGTCACCCATTCCAACTATGGCATCGTATTCAAGCTGGCCTGAGCGCGGGTCAAACTGAGGCCGTTGGAGGCGGGCAAACTCCCCAGCGGTTCTTCCTCCGTATGGCCGGCCGTGGTCTGCATATTCCTCCCGGAAGAAGACCATCCGCCACGGGCCCATCAACAATCTCGCACCCGTGCGCAGGATCTGACCATGGGCATGCGTTCCTGCCGGATCGCCCGCCCAGAAAACATATTCATCGTTTTCATTGTGAATGATGCTCCCATGGCTACCTGCCAGTTCCGGCAACCTGAAGTTGGCATCTGGACCGCTACCAATAACAGTGGTTTCCTCGGTGAGAGAGTACTCATTGGGTGGCTTGCCATCCCATGTCTCGCTGTCCCGGACAAATATGAGCCTGGGCCGGCCCCCGCCCCGTGCGTAGTGTGTGGTGGTGGGGCTCCTTCGGTAGAGGCGCTGAAAGGTGGGGGCAAGCGGGAAGGGAGTGGTAGGCGGAGCAAGGCGCCCTTGGAAATTGCTAGAAGCCTGTGCTTTGACCACCGTTGCCCAAGTGTTTGACTTGCCGGGCTTGATGTGGGGCGATGTTGTTATCAGCCGCTGAAAGGCTGATACCTCCACCGCACCGAGACTGACAATGGTGCCTTCCGGCACAGTGACTGTCACAACAATGCCGTGCCTAGCAAGCGTCGCAGCCATCCCCTTGATGGCAGATAAGTTTCTTCGAGATCCTAGCCGGAACAAGGCCGCGTTATCCGTTGTGACATGAATCTGCTTACCAGCAGCCTTGATGCTGCCGTGGACGGTTGCGCTCTCCTTGCCGTCTTCAGCCGGCAAATGAGCGGAAAACTCAACATCGATGTCGAAGCGCATGGTCTTTTTCCTACGGGCTCGAAGGAGAATCTGGTGTGCTTGCATTGTCGCTGGTGGTGACCCGCATGGTCCCATTGAACTTCCAGGTTGCCCGCGGTGCGTCAGGGCCAATGTCACGCGGGACTTCCACCGTCATGTCCATGAAGCTGTAGTTGACTGCTGCTCCGCGCCCGGTCAAATATGACCACAATTGCTGGCCCAAATCGGACCAGTCGCTCACAGGGACGGTTTTGAAATCGTCTGTCAGTGGTTGGTTCTCGCTCATCTGAGTGCCTTCCTTAGCTGTTTTCTAAAAAGGTGCCCCTATGCACCTCCAGAAGTGCCGCCAAGGCCACAGCTAACGGTGGATGACTGTGACCTGCTGCACTTGCTGCAACAGTAATGACTCTTCTGTTCGAATGCTAGGTGTAGTTGAAAAAAGGTCTAGTCACATCATTCTTTGCTTGTTTTTTTGCCACCGTGGGAACGCAGCACTCATTTCGGGTTAGAAACTAGAAATCACGCAAAAAAATAAGCGGGTGCGTGGCGGGATAGGCGTGGAACTAGCCATCCGGCGCCGGTGAGATAGCGTAAATGTAGCCGGACTAATCACCGGCAAATCATTGACTTTGGGAGTAAAAACTGTGGAACAACGCACCATCGTCATCACCGGAGCAAGTAGCGGGATTGGTGAGGCAGCGGCGAGGACGCTGGCCCAGACAGGGGACACCATTGTTGTCATTGGGCGTTCTGCGCAGCGGACCCGGGCCGTGGCCCAGGATATTGGCGCCGATTATTTCATTGCCGATTTTTCCCGGCTCGACCAAGTAGCAGAGTTAGCGGCAGCACTGAAGGAAAAATATCCCAGAATAGATGTCCTGGCCAATAATGCCGGGGGCATTATGGCGGGCCGTGAACTGACGGCGGACGGCCATGAGAAAACCTTTCAAGTCAACCACTTGGCGCCCTTTCTTCTGACACGCTTACTGCAAGATACGCTGCTCTCCAGCGCAGCCAAGGTGATCAACACCTCCAGCGTGGCCCATGTATTGTTTGGAAAAATGGATATTGCGGATCTTGAGCTGGTTAAAAAGTACTCATCCAACCGCGCTTACGGCAACGCCAAACTGGCTAATATTCTTTTCACCAAAGAACTTCACCGGCGGTTCAACACACAGGGTTTGAGCTCTGCTGCCTTCCACCCGGGCGGGGTGGCGACGAACTTTTCGGCAGGCTCTAAGAGCTCTTTGCGTTTTCTGTACGGCAGTGGCTTGCGCTCTTACATGCTGACCCCGGCACAGGGCGCACAAACTCTAGTCTGGCTGGCCATAGGTGAACCTGGTCAGGACTGGCGTTCAGGAGAATACTTTGCCAAGTCCAAAGCTGCCCGCACCAGCCGGCAAGCCGAGGATGCGAATCTGGCCAGGGCAATGTGGGAGGAGAGCGAGAAGCTGGTGACCCCATGGTTACTGTGAGCGGGCGCTGGATTTTTCAAGGACACATTGCCGGGTTCGGCAGCCAGTGCGGACTTCGCGCCGTGGTGGGGATCTGGGACGAGTCACCCTACGGTGCCTTCGCTGACGTCATGGTGGAACTTCCATCGGGCCGGCGGCTGCTTCTGGCTCCCCAGCGTGAAATCGCTAACTTCATCGAAACCACCTACACTTTCGAGGAAGTGTTGCTGGTACCTGTCCACGCCAAGGTGGGCCCGTCAACAGGCGGAGGTGAGGTACTGAGCGTAGAGGCAGGTCCGCTGCGGCTAAGTGCCAGCATTGGCGGGCGCACCCGGCTAGGGCTGCTTCTGGCTTTAGTTCCCCGGGCTATAGCAGTTCACCCCCGCTGGCTGAGCCTGATCAACCCGCTGGCGCGCTTGTTGAGCCCCGGCGTCAGGACGGCAGGAACGGCAGCGCCAGGCAGACGCGAATATTACGGTGTCACCGGTTTGCGCAGAGTTGAAAGCGCGTCCATCCTGTGGGACGGGTGCTGCTGTGGACCCTTAGCGGAGATAGTTCCGGCTGTTCGTTTCGGTTTTAGCAGTGTTCCGGCCACTCCCATTCTCGCCACGGTGCAGACCACCATAAGGGCCACAAGGCAACCATCATCTGGGGACACGCTGAGCTAGCTGCCACGAAGCCCTGTCTGCCGGGTACTAGCTAGCGTGCTCGAGTTCCTTGTGGCCATATCGGGGTCTGGGGGAAGATCTGCCGGGAAATTCACGCTAAGGAGTCAGCGGCCTGTTCGGGGTAGCCTACTGGTAGCGGAAAACCTGACGATCGGGGCGCGAGGAGCCTCAAACCCACTGGACTGCGGCTTGCCAATAGAGGCCACCCATAGCCTGCCCGGAGGGGGTCCCCTCACCGGTACGCCCCACCATACGTAGCTTGTACCCGAATCGTCTTCGAGCTTGACTCTCTTCACGAGCACTAGTGGATTTACAAGGTATCAGCAAGAGAACCCAATCGGTTGTAACTACGCATGAGTGGAGAGGACACTATTCTCATGGAGTTTATGACTTTCTTGGCAGTAATTGGACTGGTCATGTCTACGGCACTCATTGGCTTCGCCGTCGGCGGGTTTAACGAAACTGAACGAGAAACCGGAAAGAAACCTGCAACCACAAACGCTACCGTGGCATTCGGTCTCCTGATCGTGGCAGTCTGCTGTTCATTCATTCTCATTGAGCCAGCCGTCATTCACCCACTCTGGCTGGAGTATGTCATCCTCGCTGCTGTACCTGCCATGGCTGGATACATAGCACGCCGGTATCTTGCATACAGGCTCAGCAACTCCGGATCCTAGCTAAGGCAATCAACGCTGGAGGGAGAGGGCGTCGACGCCCCCTTTTCTGACCTATCGGGTTATGAGCAGAATCGAAGCCGACCGCCATCCCCGGATTGTGAACGTTGAGCTGAACAAGCCAGCAGCCAGTCCAGCAAGAGTTTGCCATATAGACGCAGTGGAATTGTCCCGCAAGCCGGTCGGTCGGCGGTGCGTTTAGGGAGCAAACTCGATTTGCACCCACGTCGGCCCGCCATGTTCCGCGGGGGAACCTCGAACGGGCTACTAATCACAGGTTCAACGCGGCGGATCGAGGCGGCATCAAACTGCTGTAGGTATCAATTCCTTAGTCATCTCTACTTCACGGCTGCTGGCATCTAAAGAGTATTCAGCCGAGTGACCGGTGAACTCAAAGCCTCTCTTGGAATAGGCCTTTTGCGCTTGCCCGTTGGCTTCGTGCACATGGAGAGTAAGGCGTCCACCGTTATTGCTGGCCCACGCTTCAATCGCCGATAGCAAGGAGTCTGTTAGACCTAGTTCAGTTCCTCGAAAATCCGGAGTTACATAGACACCTACAAACAGCGGCCCAACACTTGGGTGGGCGATGTACGCGGCCATAGTCCCTAGCCAGTTTCCGTTTTCAGCGATCGCAGCAACGGTGATGGAGCCTTCTCGGGAACCTTGTGCCCCACGGCGACGCCACTCCGTTTCATCCACGGCCAACGCATCAGCTTCAGTCTCGGAGCATGCTATTGGGGTGTCACTTATCATTTCCAGGCGAAGCTTCCGGATCTCGCGCCAGTCCGTTTGGGTCTGCCCGGGTTTTAGTTGACAGTTTGGGTTGATATTTCGGGGACCGGTTGAGTGGTCTTGTTTATTGTCTCAAACTCGATGGGTGTTAGTTTGCCGAGTCGTCGTTGGCGGCGTCGGCGGTGGTAGGTTTTCTCGATCCAGACCACAATGGCCAAGCGTAGTTCTGCCCGGGTTTCCCACCGTTTTTGGTTCAGCACGTTCTTTTGAAGCAGCGAGAAGAAACTTTCCATCGCTGCATTATCTGCACATGCCCCGACCCTGCCCATGGAGCCCTGCAGGCCAGCTGAGCTGATCAGACGGACGTACTTCTTGGATCGGAATTGAGAGCCCCTGTCTGTGTATCAACGTTCCTTGCGGGTTCCGTTGACTGATCGCCGCAGCCAGTGCATCAACAGCCAGAGCAGCCTTCATTCGGGAATCGATGGAGTAGCCGACAATCCGGTTGGAGTAAACGTCCTTGACCGCGCAGAGGTAGAGCTTGCCCTCGCCGGTGTGGTGCTCGGTGATATCGGTCAGCCACAACCGGTTCGGTGCTGTGGCGGTGAAGACCCGTTGGACGTGATCGTCATGAACGGGAGCGCCAGCTTTCTTCCCAGTACCTCGCCGGCGGTGGATGACAGAAAGAATCCGGTTCTCACTGCACAACCGCCCCACCCGGGTCTCGGAAGCCACCAGTCCTTGTTCGTGGACGAGTTCGTCATGGATCAGCCTGTACCCGAACGTCGGCTCTTCTGCATGGACATCTAGGGCGGCGTTGACTAGGTGCGCTTCTTCCCAGTCCCGGTCACTGACAGGGTTCGCACACCATTGGTAGAAGGCTTGGCGGGAGAATCCCAGCACCCGGCAGGTCACCGCGACAGGAACCCGTACAGGGGCCTGGGGAGCGGCTAGTTCAAGGACCAGCGGGTACATCATTTTGGGTTGACGTCACGGGAAAGGTAGGCGACCGCCCGGCGCATCACCTCCGCTTCCTGCTCAAGGAGACGGATGCGTTTCTTCGCCTCGCGCAGCTCAGCAGATTCTTCCTTCGTCACCCCGGGAACCACCCCGTCTTGGACGTCGGCGATCTTCAACCACCGATGCAAAGCGGCCGGAGAAATACCGAAGTCCTTCGCGATCTGGACAATGGTCGATTCGCCCTTGCGGGCCACCGCGACCACGTCACGGCGGAACTCTTCAGGAAAAGCTTTAGGCATGTTAAACATCCTTTCACTTGCAAGCCAAAACTCACAAGTCAGATGTCAACTAAACCTTGATCAGACCCTTTCGGTGGTAGTTCTAATGACGAAATTCTCATTTTTCATTGGATCAGCTTAGAGCACCATCTTGAACCGGGATGCTTTGTCAAAGTTTTCCTCTCTTGTCCTTCTGCGGGGCAACCTCGTGGTGTTCCATACATCCAGCTGCTGGGGTGGGTATCTCATGCCACCGGGAGCCGCTTCTATGGCTGTTTGCCAGTGATTGCCTCGCGATACGGGCAAAGACGGAACTACCTGACATACTCTGATCATGGTCGTTTCTTTCGAATGCACGACACCTTTTAGCATGCCAAAAGCGCAGCTATTTGATTTGGCGCGCAGCATTGACGCGCATAGGGACTCGATGGCGCACTCTCGTGAAAAAGCTGTCGCTGGTGTCACTTCGGGACTCATTTCGTTGGGAGAAGAGGTGACGTGGCGTGCATGGCATTTCGGTCTTCCGCTGCGGATGACAAGCCGGATCACACAAATGGTGGCGCCAGACTCCTTCGTTGATGAACAGGTTAATGGCCCGTTTAAGTCGTTCCGGCATATCCATGAGTTCAACCAGGACGCGAAGTGGACTACGATGATTGACCGCATAGAGTTCGCGGCACCCTTCGGCCCCGTCGGGCTACTCGTTGAGAAGCTGGTCCTGGCCCGCTATATGCAAAAAATTGATTGAAACACGGAATCGCCACCTCACCGAGGAACTGACGCACAGACAAGTCATCCGGTAACCCAACACCTTATGGACATAGGCGGGACCGAATTGGATCATTTGGTGGCTATGAGTTCGCCTTCGAAGCCGTCGGAGTTCACTAGGTAGGCAGCGTAGTTGTCAGGACCGCCAGCGTGGGGGTACTTCTCTGCAAATAACGGCCGCCAGCCATGGAGCTGGCTATCCACCATTAGGGCATCGACCTTTTCTTCACTTCCAGCATGAAATGCCAAGTGATTCAATCCCGGCGCTGTACGTTCATGCTCTCTGCTGGTCAGTGCTGGGGATTCCTCGGCGACAATATAGGTCGTACCTCGCCGCCAACTAATTCCTTGATCCCAATTCTGATCCGGCGAGTATCCCAAACGAGTCAGAATCCAACCCTATTCATCCTTGGCCCGTTCAAGGCTCGGCACCCACAGCTCGATATGGTGCAGGGAACCCTCTAGATCTTCGTTCACCTCCCAAGTCTCACACGGCCGTCCGCTAGCGGGAACCCTCTGCGGGACGTCCTAATTCAGACTTGCTCGGCAAGGTAGTCGTAGCTGAACGGCAAGGGGTCGCTGGCCATAACGCTCACAAGTCCATGTGGAGTATTGAGGATTACACGGATTCCTGGGTAGTAATCAACAAGAATCTGCCGATCCACCAACGGCCGTGATGCGATCATCGACTCCGGAGGGCAGTTCCTGGCAGGAGGTCCGGAGCGCGGAGAGCATGTCTGCAGAGGAATCAACTGCAGTGACGGAGTGTCCGAGTGTTGCGATGGTCTGCGTTCCCAGTCCTGTGCCGGCTCCGAGATCCAGTACTGCCAGTCGCTGACCGCTCAAGGGTGATCCCAATAGCCACGAGACCACCTCCGCCGACCAGCCGGGGCGAACCTCATCATGCAGAACAGCGCCGTGAGTCGAAGCTGTTGGTGCTCTTCGGGTCTGATGCATGCCTTCAGACTATCGATTATCAGGCGGGACTTCGCTTTGAATACCTAGGATCCGCTCCTACTGGGGTGAAGAATATGGTGCAACACAGCAACCCCTGCACGGTTGATCGGTGTCTTATCTGGATCGTGTCTGCCCATCCCATGCCATTGTGAGCGATTGTGGCAGAGTTGCCTGTGATCGAGTGGCCAAGAAAGGTTGATGTATTCGTGGATCTTGAGAGTAATCCGGAACTGGCGTCCCGATTGTGCCGTGAAGCGCAGGGGCGGTTGATGCGTCGCGTGTACCAGCTAACGAACGAGGGCGTCCAATCGGCAAGTCGGCTGCCGGGATGGACCGTGGGCCATGTACTGACCCATCTTGCTCGCAATGCGGACGCCCATGCGCGAAGACTGTCAGGTGCGCTGAGTGGCCATGATGTTCCTAAATACCAAAGTGGTGAGCAACAGCGCAGCACCGAGATTGAAGATGGGGCCACGCGGTCAGCTGGTGAGATCATCGCCGATCTCCAATTCAGCATGGAGCGTCTCGAAGTGGTATTCACGCAATCAACTGCTGCAGGATGGCCCAACGGGCATTTCCTTGGCGGAGGGCATTACGGTGTGGCTGGTTGCCCGGCACACAGGCTCCGTGAGGTGGAGATGCACCACGTCGATCTCGGACTGGGCTACGGCCCGTTGGGTTGGCCGGATGAGTATGTGGACTGGGAACTTCCGGCATTGCTTGCAACCGCCTCCGAGCGACTCGATTCATCTGATAGTCGGCGGTTGTTTATGGCATGGTTAGCCGGACGCGGGCCGCTGGACAGCGAGATAACGCTGAACCCCTGGTAACCCCCAAGTCCCTCGAGACGTGCGGCCACAGAGAGAACACTCGGGCCGCTGGTGCCGAAAGCGAGGCCGTACAGTGCCTGCAGGTCGAACCCTCTGCGGAAAGACTCGCGGTAGCGCGGGGTTCCTACGTGAGGATGGTGAACTGAACCTTCGGTCCGCATCAAATTAGTCGGGTTTCGACTGAATATAGATACCTCTGCCCTCCCTTGATAGGGTGTTCTATAGGAGGTGGCTGGAGTGGCCATAACTGATTACTCTATAGAGGCGGGACGCGCTAGGACGCTACGGCAGCAGGTGCACCTGAACCAGCTGGACTATCGGCGGGAGCTGTCCCGTCTGACGTCCCTGGGTGGTACGCAGCGGGAATGGGCCAGAGCGCTGGGCATCAGCCAGCCCAGCTTGTCTTCGGCACTGAAAACGGCAGGAACGGTGATCGCTGTCCGGCAAGGATTCTCAGGCGCTGACCCCTACGAGGTATGCCAACGGTACGCTGTGGGGCAGCTGACCCGGGAGCAACTCATCGACGAACTGATGCGTTGGGATTACGTGGCTCCCGAAAAGCGGGAGCACGATTACTTTGATGATCTGCGGTTCTCCACGCCCGGTTCCTTTGACGACGTGGGGCGGGCCTTCAACGATCGATTACTTGGTGGCGACCTCTACGACACCATTCTGCAAGCCGTCGCGGAAAGCCGTCGATGTGCTCGTGATGACAGCATCCCGATTACGGGGTGAGCGGACGTCCAAATAAGGGAACCTGTTGCGGGATTAGGTGGAGACGTCTGATCCGTTTCTTCCCAGTGAACGGATATATGCTGCGTTCCCGCTGATCGCTGGTTTGTACCTCTCGATGTCTGATGTGCGAACGAAATCCACCAACAAGTCCAGCAGGGCTGCAACGGCCGCATCTGGTTGGCCTGCGGCGTGGAGGGTAATTGCTTCAAAAATGCCCAGAGCAGGCGATTCTGGAAATGTGTTGCGAGCGGTTGCGAAGACGTCGAGTGACTTCTCGTATTCGCCTACGTTCCTCAACGTTGAGCCGTACTGAACATAACAACGGCGCAGCAGGTCGCCTTCCAGCCCAGCAGCGAGAGCCCGCTCATAGAATCCCCGAGCCACTTCTTCCTGGCCACCGGTGTCGTATGCTCCTCCTGCCTCGTAGAGCACTCGTGCATTATCTGGATTGGATGCGTAGAGAGGGAGCATTGCATCTATGGTCGGCTGCATGTTATTCCGGTCCCTGGCGGCAAAGATCCGGTCAAGCTCATCGTCTAAAGACATGACGTTCAGTCTTCCATAAGCTGAGTGCCGTAAGTCGAACCTCCCGCGGGACTGGTTTGATTTGGTTTGGCGTCGTTGTGATCACCTGGGCTCCTAGCGGCGTTCTGTTCCTAACCAGAGCGATTGGTTGGCAGTTTGCATCTTGGATGTGTCCAGCTGCGAGAATTTGAGGAACTGTGCCCAGAATCGCTCTGTACTGTTGCTTCGCATACGGGTCATTCGCCTGGTCGATATACCTCGTAGATGAACTTCGGCTTGGTGGGCGGTGCTACCAGCATCTGGGTGAGCCTTTCAGGCATCAAATCCGCGAATTGGTCCTTGTCACTGGGGTCTGCAACGACCGTGAGCTCTGCGGGTAGCCACTGGGCCACATTGGGCCAGCGTTCGATGATCTCGTGACTGTCCAGCGGCCCGTCCCCGAAGATGTGCAGCAACCCATCGGGGTATTCCACAAGGGTGCCTTGTAGGTGGGGCCGGACGAGGTCGGCGTACAGCGGAGAGAACCACGACAACCAGGTCGGGTGAGGGGCAAGACCTTGCCAGCGACCCGAACTAGTTGTTTGGTAGTACCGATGGGTTTTGGATGCTGTCGTCCATAGTGAGCGCCCGTTCCAGTGCCAGCCGGGGTCCACCTCCACGGTGGTATAAAAGCTGCGCAGTTCGGTGGCCACGGCGACGACGAATCGTTCGAAGGCTTTGCGCCACGTAGGATCCTCCAGTATTTCTCTGTGGACGCTGAGGGATACTGTCTGAACGTCGCCGTCGCGGTAGCCACGGTCTTGATCTGTGTTGCCACCGAACACGCCGTTGAAGAAGCTGCTTGAGACCGGCAACGTAGCTTTCGTAAACACACTGTTCCCATATTCGTCTGCGAAAGCAGCAGTGAAAGCTGAGTCGACATCCCTGGCCAGATTCCCCTGCAATGGTTCAAAGGAGCCGAAGCGCGTAGGTACCGCCTCGGGAAGGATTTGCCGGGCCAGGTCAAGGTATCGCTGCGGGAAGTCGTCTGGGGCTTCGTCCATGAGGTGGTACCAGCGCACCTCTACCAAGTCGACTATGGCGTCTTTCTCGGGTTTGACTGCTCGGCGAATGCTGGTTTTGGGCCAGAGCTCATCCGTCTGAAGATCCATGGCCACACCTTGCCCTGCTTTGGCTAGGCGTTTTGCGAACCGGACAGCATGGGGGATGGCGACCGGATCGCTACCTTCGACCAGAATGCTGTACATGGTTCCTACGCCAAGGACCGAGGCGGTGACCTCATCCGGAATGTCATCTACTTCGACATCGAAAGGGCCTTCGAGGGTGGAACAGTAGGCCGCTTTCTTACCGCGGAGCAGGCGCAGGAACTGGGGCCCGGACAAGTCTGTGTCAACACTTTCCTCTAGTCGCAGCCCCGGGGACTCATCGACCACAGCGGTCAGGGCGTCAAGGTCAAGTGCTTCCGGCATGTACACGGCAAGGTCATACGACATGACAACAGGCTAGATGTAATCAGTGGCACATCAAAACCCGAGCACCAGGACGCTGAAAGCGGCGACGTAGCCCCCAACTGGGGTGGACGATACATCGCAAAGCCGGTAGGCACACGGGTCATCGAAACCAGCTCAGCGCCATCGCGACGACTCTTTCAGTCGCGTTCCGCAAGGGAACCTCCTGTGGGATGGACCAATTTGAGCAAACGTGCACTAAAAGTTCAGAGTTTTCTTGTCGGAAAATGGGGAATGCGGGTCTACTTCTAAACGTGAAGACGTAGACCCAGGGCTCCTGATATCACGATTTAATTGATGAGAGCCGGCGCCTTGGTTTTGATTGCGTATTTGAGGATCAGGCTGGTGCCGGGGTAGCGGGTTTTGGTGCTGGTGAGGTGGGCGCAGA
>NZ_QHLZ01000008.1 GCF_003185915.1 Arthrobacter psychrochitiniphilus | reverse complement strand
CCGTGCCGGGGCCGAGAAACCACCCCCACTGTAGTCACCCAGCCAAGGAGCCACCATGCCTGAAATCACCATCAACGATGCAAACCAGCGCCGCGCCGAGGACCATATCCTCGATGTCCGCGAGGATTTCGAAGTCACCGAGGGCATTATCCCCGGTGCCCTGCACATCCCCATGGGTGAGCTGGACGGCCGCCTGGCCGAACTCGATAAGTCCCGCCCGGTCATCGTGGTCTGCCGCAGCGGCAACCGCAGCGCCCGTGTTGCCGACGCGCTGACGGCCGCCGGTTACAACGCAGACACCATGGGCGGCGGCATGAGCGCCTGGCAGCGCGCGGGCCTGCCAACCGGCTAGCACCTTCCTCAACGGTTTTTCCATCCACCGAATCCGCTAGGACCACCACCCCATGTCGCTCACCCTCGTACTAACCCTTCTGCTTTCGGTGCTGATCGGAATTTCCCTCGGCCTGCTCGGCGGCGGCGGGTCAATCCTCACCGTCCCAATCCTCACCTATGTCGCCGGAATGAACCCCAAGGAAGCCATCGCCGCCTCGCTCTTCGTGGTCGGCGCAACCTCGGCCGTCAGCGTGGTCACCCACGCCCGCAAGAAGCGTGTCAAATGGCGCACCGGGCTGATCTTCGGAGCCGCGGGCATGGTCGGGGCCTTCGGCGGTGGACTGCTCGGGGGCCGGATCCCCGCCACGGTTCTCATGATCGCCTTCGCGCTGATGATGGTGGCAACCTCGTTGGCCATGATCCGCGGACGCAAGGACCACACTCCCGAGGCCCAGGAGAATGACCTCCCGGTCTTCAAGGTCACCATTGAGGGACTTGTTGTGGGCCTGGTAACGGGACTTGTGGGCGCCGGCGGCGGCTTCCTGGTGGTCCCGGCACTCGCGTTGCTCGGCGGACTGCCGATGCCGGTGGCGGTAGGCACCTCGCTGCTGGTCATCGCCATGAAGTCTTTCGCTGGCCTCGGCGGCTACCTCACCACGATCTCCCTGGACTGGGCACTGGTCGGCGGCGTCACCGTCGCAGCCATCCTGGGCTCCTTTATCGGCGCCCGCCTGGCCGGACGCATCCCCGAAGCGGCACTGCGAAAGGGCTTTGGTTACTTCGTGCTCGCCATGGGCGTCTTCGTGCTCGTCCAGGAACTCCCGGCACCGGCCAACCTCATCCTCGGCTTTTCGGCCGCCGGCATCGGGGTTCTGGCCGTGTTGTGCGGTTTCCTGATCCCGGGGTGCCCGCTCCGACGTGCATCCGGCACCTCCACCGCCAAGCATGCGACCGCCGAGCACACGGCCACCGAGGCCCGCTAGCGCAAAACGCAACATCCCCCGTTTCCACCCGGCCACCCAGGAGTCTTAGCATGAAGCAGTCAACAGCAAGGCGCCTGCCCACCCTGGGGCTGCGCGCCAATGCAGCCCAGTTTGCCCTGCTCGTCGCGGTCAACGCACTGGTTGGCGCCATGGTCGGGCAACAGCAAACGGTTTTGCCACTGATCGCCCAGAGCGAGTTCGGCCTCAGCGGATACACCTTTGTCTTTACCTACGTGGCTGCCTTCGGGATCGCCAAGGCGACCTCCAACTGGTTCGCCGGAACCCTCTCCGACCGTTACGGGCGCAAGCCGGTGTTGCTGGCAGGCTGGCTCTTTGCCATCCCGGTGCCGCTGATGCTCATTGCAGCACCGGATTGGGGCTGGGTCATTGCCGCGAACGTGCTGCTGGGCATCAACCAGGGACTGACCTGGTCCACCACCGTCATCATGAAGATCGACCTGGTGGGCCCTGCCCGGCGCGGCCTGGCCATGGGCCTGAACGAGGCAGCCGGTTACGGTGCCGTGGCTATATCCTCGCTGGTGGCCGGGGGCCTTGCCGCGGAATTCGGCCTGCGCCCCGCGCCGTTCCTCCTGGGGATCGCCTACACGGCCCTGGCCATCCTGCTCTCCGGTGCATTCGTCAAGGACACCCGCCCACACGCGCTGCTGGATGCCAAGTTGAATCCTGGGCGCACACCTGCGGCACCGAGCGGCACCGCCGGTGCACCGACCAACCGGCAGATCTTTGCACTGACCAGCTTCAAGGAACCGGCACTGTCCTCGGCAAGTATGGCCGGACTGGTGAACAACCTGAACTTCGGACTCTCCTGGGGCTTGTTCCCGCTCCTGTTCGCCACCGCGGACCTCAGCGCGGGCCAGATCGGCATGCTCTTCGCACTGTACCCGGGGGTTTGGGGAATCGGCCAAATGTTCACCGGCGCACTCTCGGACCGCATCGGACGCAAACACCTGATCACCGCCGGCATGCTCACCCAGGCCGCGGCACTGTCCGTGATTGCGCTCGGGCACGGGGTTGCCGCGTGGTCGGTTGGAACCGTCTTGCTCGGCGCCGGCACCGCCATGGTCTACCCCACGCTGCTGGCCGCCGTCGGCGACGTCGCACACCCCAGCTGGCGGGGACGGGCAGTGGGCGTCTACCGGGTTTGGCGTGATCTCGGATACGCCGTCGGCGCCATCATGGGCGGGATCATCGCCGACCGGCTGGGGTTGCAAGCGGCCGTATGGATGGCCGCCGCACTCAGCGCCGCCGCAGCCCTTGCCGTCGCGGGCAGAATGTATGAAACGCACCTACCACCCAGAGCACCGGCCCATGAGGGGGATGCACGCGCAACGCTTCCACCCCATCACGCCAGCACCTAGCATGAGCAAAGAACTGAGTGTCCCTGCCACCGCCGACCGAGTATTTCCCACGGCACGGGGTCGCACTACACCCCCAAAAGAAACTCATGGACTACTCCCACGCCATCATCGTCCCGATGTCATGGCAAGACGCCGTTGACCGAACCCGCAGCGCCCTTGCCGAACAGGGATTCGGCGTCCTGACGGAAATCGATGTGAAAGAGACCTTCACCCGGAAACTGGGCCGGGAAGCTTGGAAGCCGGGGACGCCGTGGGGGACTACATCATCCGGGGGCAACCCGCATTTGGCCCAGCGCGGCATCGCCGCCGAACCGCAGCTGCTCCCGTGCAACGTCGTGGTGCGTCGCACCCCCGATGCAGCGGAAACCACCATTGAAGCAATCGACCCGCAAACCATGGTCCAGCTCAGCCCGGGCGACGCGACTCGCGAGGTCGCCAACGATGTCGATGCCCGTCTTCAGGCGGTGTTGAAGGAAATCTCCGGAAAGTATGACCCCCAGGTTTCAACCCAAAGGTCAGAGGATACGTTTATTTTAAGTTGAGTGAGGTCTCCCTAGACCGGAACGGGGCCCTCCCTGAACCAACCGATACGGAAGAACCAGACAGTAGTGAGGAAATCACGGACGTCGATCAACGGTCGCGGGACGAGATAGCAGTGTGGATCGTGATGACCACACTTGTGGATCGCAGCAATAAATGGCGGCTTTTTCGTAGCTCTGAACGTTACCCCCGTGCCCGGAAGTCGAACGGCATACGGGACGTCTGACGCACTTCGAATGTTTTGGCTACTTGTTGCTCTGTGGAGCACATACTGTAGCCTCGAATGAAAATCGATATTGGGGGAAAACAATGAAGCGCAGATCATTTCCTTTTATTGCCGTTGTCGGTATTGCAGGTCTACTGCTGACTGGTTGTTCCGGTCAGGCGGGGTTAAAGGCGCTGCAGCGGGATGCCACGCCCGAGGATTCTTTGCCGTCCTCTATCACCCTGTCGGAAGAAGTGAACAGGGACAGCTCACGTCTTCTAGCCACCAAAGATGGTGTGCGGTACTTCGCTGTGCAAAGTGACGATGCCCGAACGACCTGTGTGGCAGTTGTTCCGCCTGACGAGAACGATTGGCATGTAGGTTGCGGCGAGACTAGAAACAGCGGTGAGATTATTAATGTGTCGTCGGCGAAAGGACCGTATTCAACGATTCTTCTGGGGGATGACTCCGACACTGGAAAAATCGAATCGGGCTGGATCAAGATCTCAGACAACCTCCTCGTCTCTGATCGCTAAACATCGCGTATATACGACTTCATTGCCCATCAGAGCAGGACAGCGGCTCGCGTGTCCGCGAAGGAACCTTGGACAGACACTGGAGATATGGTCGAAAAGCAGTTTCACTTCATCTGGACAGGTCCCGGTTCTTCCGGTGGCTGAAGCCGTTTCATTTAGGAGCCGCTTGATGTAGGCCGTCGCTTGTGAGGAAGACAAAAGGTGCGTCTGAAACGTCGGTGCGCGGCCAGGTTCCGGCCATGCTTCCTGAAATGCCGAGGGTGCCTCGTGCCTCCGCATGCTAAGCGAACGTGACAGGCAGTACGGAGGTCTGGTATCACGCAGGAAATGTCCGGGGTGTCACGTCCGCCCATGGAGGAGGCTATTCATCGGCTGTTTCTCGCACCATCGACCTTAGGTTACTTTGGGGAGACGGATGGCTTCCGCGCCAACGCTGTTCGGCGCGTGCACCCCACCAAGTGGCAACGAGGAGTACTGCGGCACCGATGTATCCGAGTGTGCCAATCTTGTCTCCGGCGAGGAGCACTCCGACCAGGAGCGCCCATCCTGGTTCCGTGCCCAGAAGCATGCCTGCACGCGAGGCTGAGGTGTGCTTCGTTGCCCACAGTTGCCCCAGAAACGCGAAGATGGTGCAGCCGAGACACAGATAGGCAATGGTGAGCCAATTCTCGCCGCTAAAGCTAGGGAGATGCTCCAGCAGGGAGTTTCCGCCCCACACAGCAAATATGACCGCGCCGAACATGATCTCGACCGTGGTCAATCCCAGTACGTCGGTGTTCCTGCCGACGGTAAACCGTGCCTCGGCAACACCGAGCAGGGCCCGGGTCGCTGCCGCGATGAGCATGAGCCCGTCGCCGAGGTTGAACCCGGAGAAGCCTTGCCCGCCCACGAGGAGCGTGATGCCGATGACGGCGAGCAGGATGCTTGCGATGAGGGATGGTGAAAGCCGTCTTTTGGTGAGCGTGGATTCGAGGATCGGGGTGAGAAGAATGGACAGAGCGATGATGAGTCCTGCATTGGTGGCACTTGTGAGCGTGACACCGATCGTTTCCAGAGCGATGGTCGCTGCACGGAGGGTTCCAAGCAGGATGCCGGGGAGTGTCGAGTCACGGAGCCGAACTTTTGGTCGCGCGAGGTTAACAAGCAGCAAGATCACTGCTGCGGGTACGAAGCGGGCACACATCACCGCGGCGGCAGACGAGGCCACCGCCAGGTCTTGGGTTGCTAGATAGCTACCGCCCCACATTATTGCGACGATCAGGAGAATGAAGTCGGGAAGCAGACGGCGGATTGAAGGGGGATTGAAGGACATGCTTTTACTGTAGGGAGCGGATTCGTACAGAACAACGGGCACTATCTTTAGTATCCCGTAAGGTGAGCTTCATGGAAGTACATCATCTTCGAACTTTACGTGAGCTCAGGGACCGGGGCTCGGTCACTGCAGTGGCACAGGCGCTGCACCTCTCACCGTCCGCGGTCTCCCAGCAAATTGCGTCATTGCAACGGGGCGTTCAGATTCCACTAACCGAGCAGCGAGGCCGAGTATTAGTGTTGACGCCTGCCGGTGAACGTTTGGCCGAGGCCGGTGGGGATGTGCTGGAGTCCCTAGCTCGTGCGGAAAATTCTGTCAACGAGTACTTGGCATCACCCCAGGAACCTGTTTCAGTCACCGCTTTTCACAGTGCCGGACTGGCCTGGTTTCCGGCGCTCATCGCAAGCAGCCTCAGCGATTCCGACGGGCCGATGGTGCGTTGCCGGGACGAGGATGTATCGATCAACGGGTTCGTCGATTTAGTCAGCGACCACGATGTGGTGATTGCACACCGTCCGATAGCCTCAGATCCTTGGCCGACCCGCAGGGTACATGTCACACCCGTGCTGCAAGAACCGATCGACTTGGCGATCCATCGGGAGCATCCATTGGCGAAACAGGAGACGGTGTCCCTGACTGATCTGGTGGGGGAAATCTGGGTGGCCGCGCACGAGGGCTTCGCCTTGGAACCACTCATTGTCCAGGCGATGTTCGCCACTGCGGGCACCCCGATCCAGATTACGCATCGTGTGAATGAGTTCAATTTGGTGGCGGCGATTATTGCCAAGACACGCATGGTGGGCTTGCTGCCTCGGTACACCGGATTGATTCCATATTTTCGGGAGCATGTGGTGCTGCGCCCGATTAAGGGCCTTGTCCTGGGTCGGCACATCGATATCCTGACGAGGCCTGAAGCGCGAACCCGGGTTAGCACGCGTACCGTGATCGACCGCGTCATCAAGATTGCCGAAGAGACTCGCAGTCTCTCAGCGGGAGGCTAAAGCGCTCCTCCTCAGCTAGCTACCAAGAAACACCATGCGGTAGGAAGCGGTATGAGAACGGGTGTTGCTGGTGGGGCACCCGAATCGTGCGGCTTACCTCAGGCCAGCCGTCGAGGGCTGGCCTGAGGCGTGGGGTTCAGCGAGGAAGGAAGGCGGTGCCTTCCATGAAGCGGACGCAGCGACCCGTCAGTAAGGTGCGCTCACCTTCGAAGTTGATCCGCACGGTTCCGCCCCGGGCTGATGCCTGTCGTGCGAGCATTTCATTCTTGCCGAGTCGTTCGGCCCATAGGGGAGCGAGCTGGCAGTGGGCGGAGCCGGTGACAGGGTCCTCTGAGACGCCCGCTTCACCACCGAACCAGCGGGAGACCACATCATATTCGGTTCCGGTGCCCGGAGCGGTGACAATCATCCCGCGAACCGGCAGTGCGGCCAGAACCGCGAGGTCCGGGGAAAGATCGATGACGGTTTGGGCATCCTCGACCATGTAGATCAGGTCGGTGGCTCGTAGCGCCTCAATCACGGGGACTCCTAGCGCCTTGGATAAGGTGGGTTCAATTGCCACCGGCACGGGAATTTCGGAGGGGAAGTCCATGGTGTATTGCCCGTCGGTGGAGCGGGTCACCGAGAGCCAGCCGCTGCGAGTGTAGAACTGGAGCTCCTTGGCCTCGGGGTGCTCGTCGTCAAACAGGTAGGAAGCCGCTGCCATGGTCGCGTGCCCGCACAAATCGACTTCGACGGCAGGGGTGAACCAGCGCAAATGGTATGCCGGATGGGCGGGCTTTGGTGCCTGGACTCCGTTGGGCAGGGTCTTCACTAGGAATGCCGTCTCGGAGAGGTTATTTTCCTCTGCTGCTTGTTGGAGTACCCCGTCCGGTAGCCAGTGGGGCAGGGGCATGACGGCAGCCGGGTTGCCCTTGAAGAGGGCATCAGCAAAGGCGTCGATCTGCACAAGGGGAACCTTCAGGTAGCGATCGCGAGGATCTAACTTACCTCCGGAGGGGTTTGATGTTGAGGTGCTGTGCATGTTTTCTTCCTTAGTGTCCGAATGTCTATTTTGCCTAGACCACGTAGCTTCCGCTGCCTGTCGTCAAGTGACATGGCATTACGGAAACCCTTCCGTGGGGATGCTGTACGGGGCTAATCTTTGAACGTTGACGGTGATAGTGCGGGTGCGCTCTGGTCTCGCGCCTTGGCCTGGTCGCTAAGCCAGAGTGTAGAGGTCAAGCTCATCGTGGCTGGACCTGAGCTGGAATCCGCGGCGGGTGAGTACCTTCGCAGATGCAGCGTTGGCCGGGTCCACGCGGGCTACAAGCTGCCTGGTTCCGTAGACCTCGGAAATGGTGGCCAGGGCTCCATCGACCATGGCCCCGGCGATGCCGCGGCCCCAATGATCCGGCGATACCCAGTAGCCGATCTCGACGCCCTCGTCCTTGAGCGAGGAGACCACGATACCGACAGGTTCATTTGCCTCTGTGACCAAATACCAGCGGGAGGCTCCCACCATGTCGAGCGGGTCTTGCCGCAGCGCTGCGGTAACGCGGTCCTGGATGGTTTGTTGCTCCCATGGCTGTCCATTCCCAATGAAGCGGGTTACCCGTTCGTCGGAGGCCAAGCGCGCGAAGAATGCCGTATCAGATACGTGAAATGGGCGCAGGTCGATCGAGGGAGCGTACAGCATGAGGGGACCTTTCGCGATCAGTGGTGTTATGGCCAACCTATCAAGGGCCTTGGAATGTTCTGAATCTGGAACTCCTCGCGCGCGAGCATGGCGCTACCGTGAAGTTCCACTGGGGAACCCTGACCGGTACAGACGAAACATATCCGACGGCACCAGAGAACTTACGGGCATCCAAAGTGTGAAGCTCTTCGGTCTACGGGGCAGGGATGTCGTGCTCAGGGTCGTCGTGGAATATCCGAGTTAGGAGTCCTCGCTTCACTGCTGCCCTGAAGAAGATTGCACTTGCTCCGAAAGCGATAGTGACGAGAAGCCCGAAGAGCATAGCGGGGGTGCCAATCTTTGCGATGAAAGTGGCGTGCATGATGATGCCGATCAATGTTGCTGCGGTGAAGAGGAAGCTGGTTGTCATGAAATTGACCCAACGCATTGGTGACCTGGTGAACGCTGCTCCCCGCTTCACAATCGAGAGAATTTGCCAGATCGCCAGCAGTGCCAGCTCAAAGCCGGCGATCGCAACGATGACGGCGATAGTGTACGGGCGCTCCAGGTAGGCGACCTCAGGATACGCTTCCGCGAAGGACCTCGCGACGTGCGGCGTGATGAAAACTTGGGTCAGGATCGACCCAAGCGCAAGCATGACGACGGCGATACGCAGGAGCCGGATCTGTTGGAAGTTCATGCTTCATCCAAACACGACTGAGTCCTTCTCTTCATCCACCCGCAGGTGGAACCCTCTGCGAACGCGGATCTAGCCTTGATATGCTCGGCGACCAATCACTGCCAGCTTGTGGCGCAAGGGAACCTCAGATGAGGCCGTATTGCTGAGCGAATGGGTCCCAATCCGGGTCGGGATGAACCTCCAGTTCAATCTGTCTGGCGACATCTGTCGCGGCCTGAGATCCAACAAGAGCCGTGATCAACGCAGCGGTCATGTCCATGCCAGCCGCCACCCCGGAGGACGTCCATCGAGTACGGTCCTCCACCCAGCGGGCTTGCGGAACCCAGGTGACATCTCGACCGTGACCGGATGCCCATGCAAAAGCGAGTTTGTTCGAGGTGGCCCGGTAACCGTCGAGCAGACCGGCAGCCGCCAACAGTGCCGAACCTGTGCATACAGACGTGACCAATTCTGCGCCCGCTGACCACGAGGCCAACCAGGCCAGGAACTCGGCATCCTCCGCCAACCGGCGTGTTCCCATGCCACCAGGGACCATCACGATCTGCGGTGTTACCGCGTCGGCGTATCCGACGGTCGCGACGATCTCGGTGCCTTGGCTGCTGCGAACCAGCCCCGCCGTTGGGCCGATCAGCGTCACAGAGAACACCTCGGGTAGACGGCTCAGCAGTTCGACCGGGCCAAATACGTCCAAAAGCTCGAACCCGTCAAACAACACCACGGAAATACTACGCATCACTGCTGTCATGTTGCCCATTCTCCCATCCACAGCGACCTACAGCTGGCTGCTCAAAACCGGGCCCGTAAGCGGAACCATAAATGGAACGAAAGACCCAACGCAGGCCGGCTACTGGGTAGCATCAGGGGAAGGCATGGTTAGGGGTGTGGGGAAATGTTTGAGCGCTTTACGGATCGGGCCAGGCGTGTTCTGGTGCTGGCCCAGGAAGAGGCCCGCATGCTCAACCAGGATCATTTCGGGACGGAGCACATCCTGGTTGGCCTCATCCGTGAAGGCGGTGGTGTTGCCGCGAAGGCCCTTGAATCCTCGAATGACTTCCTCGATGACGTCCGGGAACAGGTGCGGGAGATCGTTGGGCAGGGACGGCTGCCCTCCAATGGGAGCATCCCGTTCACCGCGCATGCCAAAGCGGTGTTGGAGTTCTCGCTGAGCGAGTCGATGATGCTCGGGCACGACTACATTGACACCGAGCACATCCTTTTGGGCCTGATCCGCGGCGGTGAAGGTGTAGCTGTGCAAGTGTTGGTGAAGCTTGGGGCCGACCCGAATGCAGTTCGCCAGCAGGTCATCCGGATACTCGCCGGCTATCAGGGCGATGGCGCCGAGGGCGACTGAACGAATGTCGAACGGCATACGGAACATGGCGGATTCTACATACCCAAGCTACCCTCGTGCGCTGGTGTTCATAGTCATTCTGAGAGGCCAGTTGGTCCCAACAGAAGCAGCCGAGAGAGAGTACCGCTGCCTTCAATCGCCCAGACTATTTGAATGTGCCTCTTCAAAGTCGGCGGCATCCAGATAATGCCGGACGCCAACAGCAGATACCCTCCACTGCGGGTCGTGCTGTGAGTTCATTCCTGCATCCTTCCAACTGACCAATCGGAGCATTCCCCGTGCTGACGCGGGGCCAGTTTCTTCCCGCCGAGTAATGGTGCTTGCCTCAAAATCAGCACACCTCATAGCAGAACATTCTCCAACAATTCCACGACAAGTGGTCCGAGGAACACTATGCTTACTACGAATATGCCAACGGACACTGAGAAGATCGCCAGAACCCAGATCAGTCCTTCAACCAAATGAGCTTTGGGCGCGTCACGCTGCACTCTGTGTTCTTTCGATCTGTCGTGCTTAGCGGTGCCGCCTTCATCTATGTCGGTTCTTGGCTCGGAGTCTTGGGATTTTCGCCGTCGTGAAGTGACTACCCGGCACACCCAGAGGAAGATCCCCGCGGAGAGCACGCCCACAAATATCCCAACAATGTTAGTCAATGCCGGTAAATAGCGTCCAAGTGTCATCGTTGGCTGGTTGTTGGAGGGGTTAGGGGCGTTGTACGTTACCGAAATTTTCGAGCCAACCTGAACCGTTTCCCACAGGTCCAAGGGCAAATCTACATCGGTGCTGCATTCCTCGCTCTGGTGGTCAGGTGTGAAGGTATAGTCAATCAAAAAGTCCACACCACTGTTACCCGTGGCCCCGTACCTGATCTTGCTGTGGTGCTTGGTGATCGTGGCCGTTGTTTGTATTCCTGTTTGCGCAAGCTGGCGTTTCCCGACGACGGTCGTGGCTAACCAGATGCCAGGTAACAGCACTACAGCTATGCACACGGCTGCGGCAAAGGACTGGACTAGGAAGGCCGCGCGCTTCCCTCGCTGTTCTTTGGGTAGGGTTCTCTTCGGCTTCGGTCGAGCTGTTGTCCGAATGTGGGCATTCATCGTGAGGAGACCTTTAATCCATTCTCTGTGGCGCCTGTCCAGCATACTAACTCTGAGGGCAAACCAGAGGGTAGGGGCCGATTATGGACTGGGTCGGTCCGTGGGAATAGTTCATGAGTAGCAAGCGACGGGCCGTTAAGGCTGTCCAAGATGAAATCCACTCCCCAAGCGAGGAAGTCCAGTCTGTAGTTCGATCAGCGCACTAACGGTCAACGCAACATATAGCCGGTTTTCCCCGTCGTAACATCCGCAAGGTGCGTCCCGTGTAGACCTGCCAGTGCGTCCCGCAAGCCGGTGGGCCACCGAACGCCAAGCGCCAGAAGTGACTGCCCCACCTAGGAAACGAAGACGACCGCACCTGGCTCGCCATACGTCTGCCGATGTACGACGCCATCGTGGGGGTTCCATGAAGCCGACTTGAATCCCTCAATCCTCAAAGCCGGATATTTCTCGAACTCCGTCTTGACGATGGTCACGTTGCCTTCAAAAATCAGTTCCCTTCCACCTTCAATCTCGATTTTGAGTCCATCCGGAAGATCCACGGCGGAGGTGAGTGCGAAGAGGGAATCTAAAGGCCTCCCGTACCAACCGTCTGGTAGCACCAAGCCAGCCCGTCCGTGCTTTTCGAAAAAACGCTCGACTATATGGGCAGGCGGACCAAGAGTCATCCAGGGCTTACGGGTCATAGGTCGATCCTACCGATGGGCTTCTTTCACCGGACCTGCCCTCTGTCGCCCCGGCGATGTTCGTAGCAACGCCATGTGCGGTTGCCTCAGTCCGCCCTCACTGATGCCCATAAGCCGGTCGGTGCGCGGTTCGCTGGACCGCGGCGTCACTTTTGATGGATCGCTGTTGGCCGCATTCCAGAGGGGAGCGGTCTGTGGGACAGGATTCTCGGTAGAGGATGTACTTGGACGCTCATCTTCAGGGGTGGATAGGGCATTGACGATCCGGATGAGCTATCGGCGATGCACTCTTTCTGGGCTTGTGCCGGTTCAAACTCGCGGGCAAGTATCGCATAAACATACTCCGAACCCCATCGATCGCCGTCGCGGTCATTCTCGATGAGGTGGGCTTCCTCTCGCATTCCCAAACGCTCACACAATCGTCGAGAGGCGTCGTTCTCTGCGTCCAGACGAGCAAATACCCGATGAGCGTTCTCAGCTGTAAACAGGTAGGTAAGTAGCGTCTTCGCTGCTTCTGTCGCGTAACCCCGACCCGCGCTGCCTGGGTCAAAGATCCACCCGATCTCAATTTGACAGGCGTGAGGATTCTCCAACGTGGCAACGACTTCGCCTAAGAGAATGTTGTCTACGTTCCTGACCACGGCGAATAGCAGGCGATCCCCAGGACTCTCAAAACGTCGTTCTCTATTGGCCAAAGCCGACTCGCGAGTTGCCTCAGGAGTCAGCGGTGAGCGGTAGAGATAGCGAGCAACCTCCGGCAGCGCTTGATAGTGAATTCGGGCATCAAGGTGATGTTCAGTGAATGGCTGGAGCGATACTCGATTGCTTGTGAGAGTAAAAGTTTCGGACATCGCACCATCCTATATAGCGAGCGTCAGGGTATGCGGAGGATCGAAACGATCGTCCGCAGTGCCCATCTCGTATGCCGAACCTTGAACGGTTATTCACGAGCCGAGTCTAGAAGCATTGACATTATGGCCTGTTGTACCGGCAGCAAGGCCGACTTGAATCCGTGACCGACGAAGGACGCGCTAGCGATTGCATCGGCGGAGACTTCTCGCCCACGCACGAACGGCGGGCAAGGAGCCAGCCGGACCCCATCGGGTGCCCAATGCAACACCTCGGCTGTCACCTGATAGGGGGCAAGGGCTTCTGCGTGTTTGCCAGGGCCGTCGGTAATGATCACGTCAGCGCGGCTTGAAGCGTCCTTGAGGTCGCCATTCCACACAGTACCCGGGCTGGACAACTCGGGCGGACAACACTGGACCAGGTCGAGCCCAAAGGCACGTGCAGCTTCCTGCCACGCCCGGGAGATGTTCCCATCGGCCCCCACAAAAAGGTAGCGCAGCTCCAATGGATCGCTGGTCACGGAGAGAGCATACAAGTCGGACAAGACCTCGCACGGGTGGTTCACATCGGTCATGGCGTTCACCACCGGAAGGACGTTCGCGGCAGCGATCTCCTCAAGAAGCGCGATGCTGGGATGGCGGGCGACCACTATATCCGCCCACTGCCCAAGATAGCCCGCTACATCGACCAGTGCCTCCGGCTTGTCGAGCGTTGCGGGCGGGAGAGTTATCGGTTGCAGCCCCATCAGCAAGGCACCGCGCTCGAACGATACCCGCGTGCGAAGACTGGATGGCGGAAAGAAAAGCACCGCGCAGCCTTTTAAGCGTGGCGCGCGCCCTTGTTCGAATTCTCTAGCCACGTAGAACAGTTCATGCAGGTTTGAAGGGGTCCAATCATCTAGGCGCAGAAGGTGATGCATCACTCGATTCTAGGGCGTGAGTGGTTGGGCATAGCTGGTGACAGATCCGGGTGCGTCATTTTCAGTGGCCACTTACACAGCCAACACGTACCCATAACGGGAACCTTCTACGGACTAGAAACGGCCTACGGTAAGACTGATCAATTGTGGGTCGGTGCATCCGAGGCCGGATCGCATGGCGGTCAGCACAGAATCGGCAGCTCGCTCGGGTTTGTCTTGCCGCATAGACCAGTTGGGATTTCCATTTTCTGGCGCAGACCAACCGCTGTGGCGAAGGTAGCCGTCATTAATTGGCCAAACGTCGGCTGGCAAGAACTGCTCGGAGACGACCTCGCATTGAAAGTTGCCCTCGTTGATGGCGAACTGACCGTAGACAGAGTATTCACTAAGTCCGATGTCGTAGATAACCAGTAAGTACTCGAGACTAGTCATTTCCTCGAGGCTGCCAGCTAATTCCCGAGCTATTTCCGCCCAGTCCCGTCCAGGTTCTTGTCCAGCCAGTGCTGTCTCTACGAACGGACCCTCGGGTGCCAACCACGTGGGCATAGGCATGCCGAGTAGATTGAGCAGTCGAACCAAAGTGTCCTCTACAACAACGTCCATGGGGTCTTCAACGCCCTCTGGTGCCATGAGGGCAAGCAACTCTGTTGCAGCGATATCGGTACCGAGGACGGCTGACGCCCATTGGGAAAACCCGGACGATTCTGCCTGCAGATCGACAGGGGCACTCGCTGCCGGGTCCTCAAAGTAGTCGCGGGGTTGGAATCCTAAATAGAATCGACCGGATGAGCCGGGAACGGGCCGGTAGTCCACGGTGGCAAAGTCACTATCGTGAACAGAAATTCGCAGTCGCCAGTCCGTTCCTTCTTCGGTCTTCCACGATCCTGACGCAAAAACCGATGTTTCGAAGTTGCCCAATTATCCCCCTAGTAGCGATGGCTACGGTCACGCTACCAAGTAGGGGCCGCAAATTCTATCGTTCACGCATGAATCATGCGATTAACAGAATTCATGTCCGCAGCCGTCGGTGGTATTGACAATGTGCCCCAGGGGAACGCTCACCGGGGCAGGGTTGACTCAAATCGATGTTCGTCCGGCGTCCCTACCCACGTCAGGAAAATGGTGCGGTGTAGCGCGAGCGACTACGCAGTGGAGGGAGAATCCACACGGCGCAGATGATTATCTTCTACGAGCAAACCGGCGTCGTCAGCGAGCAGCGTCAAGCCGGGCGTTCCTTTTAGCCGACCGGCCACTTCGTTGATTGTCTCGGAAGGATAGGGTGGCAGCTGCCCATCAGCATGGGGCAAGATCACCACGTCCGCGAGACCGAGCCCGCTGCGATCCTCCAGGGAAATTCCTTCAGTATGGCCGTCGAGGGCAATCGCCGGGTCAATGCTTGTTCCCGCGATCATCGCGCCGGCGCTAGCCCCGATATAGGGCAGGCCAGCGCGGACCCGTTCGACCAGAACCGAGTCAGCACCTGTACGACGCAGAACATCCATCAGATGGTCTGCCATGCCACCGGCAACGTATACGGCATTCACGCTGTCAAGAACGGTGGCAAGGTCAGCAGCAGTACCATCGCCAATCGTCACCGGGACGACGGAGTAGCCCAGGTCCTGGAGCTGGGTGCGTTCCCGACCAACGAATGGGGCATCACCAAGGGGCTGGGAAGCGTCATCAATGTAGGCGATACGAATGTCAGCTCGAGAACCGGTACCCACACCACCCAGGAACTCTGGAACGGCACCGACAAATCGTGACAATAGAAGCATCTTCATGTCACCCACTGTATAGGGAGCCTCTGACAGACTCTGCGCCCGCCTGCTCGTCGCATGCAGAGTCCACTTTCGAAGGTCCTGTTGAGACGATTTCAAAGTCTCGTAAGCCGAACCCTCTGCGGGATGGTTTGCTAGTCCTTGTGTCACCTACGCGGTAAGGACGTGCGAATCTGTGTGCGCTGGGTGGAATTAGTCACCGTGTAGGCTTTGCTGAACCGTATTTCAGGTGCACCGAATTAGTTGGGGGGCGGCATGGCACTTAGCTCGGCGATTGGTCCAACTCCGTCTATGCGTGAGTATCTGAACAAATGGGCAAGGGAATATTGTCCTCTCTTAAAGCAAAAGCAAACCTTCAACTGGAAGGAGGATGTCTCTTGGTAACAAACCATCGCTCTCAGGGGAAGATGCTATGGATGACATCGATTTTACTCAGTATCATGATTTTGGTGACCTCATGTTCTTTTTTCAAGGAAAATTATCCCATTCCAGAAGATCGACTTTTCGGCACTTGGGTCCATCAAGATTCCAAAGGGAACAAAACTTCAATGGACTTGAACGAAGATATGTCGATTGAAATCACAAATGTTCCACGTGAAGTAATTCCAGATTATGCGTCTTTATTTTCAGTCGATGAACTTGACTGGACTGACACTTTGAACGCTTCGGGATCATGGAGTTCAGGTTTTAATGAGTCAGCAAACTATTCCTACATCTCTGCTGACTTCATCGATCTAATTGCATTGTTTAAATTGTATACCGAAGAAGAAGGTTCGAAAATATCGATTTATATCCCAATTGGCGATCCGGATTCCGGGGTTTTCTTCCGTTTCACCCGAGCTGCTAGCCAGGCTTCGTCGGGTTAGCGCACACGAACTCGGCACTGCCTGACAATGCGGTAAAGTTGTCATTTTCAGAATCATCTGCACAGAATCTAGTACTTGGTTGCACGTCCCTGAGGGGCCTATAGGCGGACCGCCCGCGGGCTATTTTCCCGACGTGGACCTTGTGTGACTTAGAATTATTTAAGTGGTGTCAATGTTCAGTTAATTGATCGTTATTGAATATATTGGAGCGCATGATGGGATCAGACGAGACATTTAGGGAATATCTACTGCAAAACCCCCCAGGGATGCTTATGATTGACGCCGATACTCTATGGGTTGGAGTAGGATGCCTTGCTGAGGCGTTTGACATCGCTAAGAAATTGAGCTTGTGCGTTACAGCTCTTGAAGGGTTTTGGTGTGAGAAAGGTTATATAGTTCCCGATATGGAGGCAATTGTTTGTGGCTTCCAGTTTAGTGGTTCATGGGGTGATATTGTCGAAGAAAATGCTCGTCAGATTCGTCCATTTGCCGAAATACTGAAGGAAAACAAAGCAAGTTTTTTTGAATTGTTTTTGATGGATGAACATGAATACAAGTCAAGCGAAGAATGAATCTACTTGTCTGACCCGATGGATGTTGGCAGCTGCCTTACCCGCGTGGATCTATGAATCAAGGCTGCGGTCATCTGTCGATGGGTGACTGCGCTACGTGAGGATCACGTCTGATTGGATCTATTCTGTCAGTGCTGGATGCCTACGACGCTGGCGCTGCTTGGAATTGTAAGCGTAGCCCGGTTGATGACTGAAATGGCCAATAGGATCTAAGCGGGAATTTTCCTTGCCCAAGTGGGAGCCGCGACCTGTATCAGGACTACGTTGTCATTTTCAGAAGTCGTCTGCACAGCCTGGAGATGCCCCGAAATTCGGGCTCTCTGCGGGCGCTGATGAACTTGTAGAGTTACGGCACCATCCTGGAATCCATGTTGGGTAACTTCCCCTCGTGTTTCGAAAGCTGGGTTTAGGGACAAAATGCGCCCGAGCTAATCGACAATGTGCACTTGAATATTACGGAGATCAACTGATGAGAGCTGCAATTCGTTGGCTTGGTAGCCTCGATGTCGATGACATGGACTCTTGGAGACCCAAGGAAGAAAGTTGGTCAGTAGGCATTCGGCTTCTGGCCGGACCATTGGAAGAACCAGGAGAAGAGTCCTTCGATATTACGGTCTGCAGCACTGCCTGGATTGATGAGCTGATTGCCCGTGATGGTATTTGGAATGGAAGGCATCATCTCATTGTGGATGGCTTCAATTGGCAACGCATTCGTTCGTATATAGTCGGCCATGTGAATGCCTGCCAAGGACCGACGTGGAGCGAGGTCGCAGAACAACTGAGTAGATTGGGCTACTGGGAATTTGAGAACTATCAACCATAGTGCCAGGTTTATACCCCTAAAAAGGAACGGGAGCAGGGCCAAAGCAACCACCTGCGTCCGGTAAGGGGTCTGTCCGGATCGGAGTTCAGAACCGTCCCGCAAGCCGGTCCACCACCGGCCAACATAGAGCTCCTGACCTGCATCATTGTGAAATTCAGCCCTGCGCCGTCCCGTATGACCCATCCGGCTAAGTGACCGGTAACGGGGCTTTATACGACACACTATTTCTCATATCTAAAATACTGATTGGCTACGCGCGCGTCTCAATTGAGGCGCAAGACCTGGCTGCCCTTGGTGTTGAGTCGGAACGAATCTATTTTGATCATTGCTCTAACGGCAGAAACAAGAATCGCGCAGGACTTCGCGAAGCCGTGGCCGTGGCCGCGGGCCGGGCCGGAGACACGTTCGTGGTTACCAAGCTCGACCGCTTGGCCCGATCCGTCCCGGACGCCCACCAAGTAGCCGGGTACCTCGCCGGTCGTGAAATAAAACTCAGCATTGGTGGCTCCATACATGACCCGCCGACCCAATGGGCAAACTACTTTTCAACGTCTTGGCCATGGTCTCTGAGTTTGAAGCTGGCCTCATCAATATGCGCACCCGCGAAGAGATGAAGGTTGCCAAGGCCAACGGCGGACTCCGGGGTAACCAGCCAAAACTCACCGTGAAACAAGAGGCCCAGCTCCCGGAACTGCACGATGCGGGAGAATACGCCATGACCGAAATGGCCTAACTATTCTCCATCAGCCAATCCACCATCTACCGGGCCGTTGAACGCGGACAACGCAGGGCAGCCGAACCATTACGCTCCTGATAATTGTGCGGTCGACTTCTGACGGAGCCCACTCAGCACGAAGCCAGACTAAGCATCAGCGGCCCCATCCGCGATCCTACGGATCCCGACGGCCGGTGTAACCGTTCAAAGCCAGACTAAGCATCGACATACCCTCAACGTGTTTCCGTACCGATCCTCCTCGAACCCCATATCTTTCGCGCAATAGTGGGTAACACTTTTGCGATATGGGAAGTAACGTTATCTAGTTGTTTCATGTCTATCAGTAACAGGTCCGAGGAAATTGCTGGCATGTTAAAGCAGCAGGCCGCATTGATGCGTGCAGGAGATAAACTTCCCTCAGTCAGGGAGCTGTCAAAAACCTACGGCGCAAGCCCCGTAACCATCACACAGGCCATCACCGCGCTCTCCGCACTAGGTGTGGTGCGTGCTGAACCAGGCCGTGGAACCTTCGTGAGCGGAAATAACACAGCGGGTGAATCCGACTACGCCTGGCAGTCCACGGCGCTGGGCCGTTCACGGGTTGATGCTGGCCGCGCCGGGCGGCTTAACGCCCAGGGAAGCGCCGATCATGTCCAGCTGTCATGGGGTTATTTGGCACCCGAACTTCAGCCCTTTGATGAATTGCGCACCTTGGGGGCCCGCTGCGCCAAGAGCCACCGGGCCTGGACCATGGCGCCTCCCATGGGCTTGCCGGACTTGCGCCGCGTGTTTGCCGCGGAACTCGGTGCCGATGTGGCAGACATGCTCATCATGCCCGGGGGCCAGCAATCGCTCGTGTTTGCCATGCGAACCCTCGCCGATCCGGGCACCACACTGATCACCGAAAGTCCCAGCTACCCCGGTGCCACCATCGCAGCCCAGGCAGCCGGGCTAAACCTAGCCGCGGTACCCTCCGACGCCAACGGCATTCGCACCGATCATCTGGCCGAGACACTGGAACGCACCCGCGCCAAGCTCATCTATCTGCAGCCCTGCTATGCCAATCCCACAGGAGCGGTGCTGAGCCCGGAGCGGAGGGTTGAGGTGCTGGCTCTGGCCAAACAGTACGGTGCCTTCATCATTGAGGACGATTGGGCCAGGAACCTTGCTCTGGAGGGCACCGCCCCGCCACCTCTGTTCACCCAGGATCCTGACGGGCACGTGGTCTCCATCGCCACCCTCAGCAAGCCCGCCGCGCCAGGGCTCCGCGTGGGTGCCATTGCGGCACGGGGCCCTGCCGGTGAACGCCTTCGCACGGCACGGATTGCCGATGACATGTGTGTGCCACCGCTGGCACAGGAAATCGCCTTGGGATTGTTGAGCTCAGGGGCCTGGCCTCGGCACCTGAAACGGCTGCGTGCAGGATTACTCGAACGCCGGGACGCCATGGTGGCCGAGGTCCATGCCTCCATGCCCGGGGCTAGAATCACCAACATTCCCACCGGCGGCATCCATCTGTGGGTGCGTCTGCCGGAGGGCAGTGATTCGCTGGTTCTCACGGCAGCAGCCCACGCAGCTGGCGTGATGATTGGTGACGGGCGCCAGTTCTACGTGGATGAGCCCACGGCACCCCACATTCGTCTCTCGTTCAGTGCTGCCTCGATCGCCCAGATTGGCGTGGGTGTGCGGCGCGTGGCATCCCTCTTGTGATCTAGTCATCGGGATACTGATACAGCCCTAAGCTGATAGCCGCAAACCTCCCCATTGAGGCGTTGCTGGGGCATAGTTGGCACAGTGAGCTGTTTCAGAACACAGTGAACACCGATGACAAGGGGAACACCATGAAGTTTCACACCCTGGGCAGCAGCGGCACCGTAGTCTCCAACTACGCGCTGGGCACCATGACTTTCGGAGCCGAGGCCGATGAGGCCACCTCCCACTCCATCCTGGACACTTATGTTGGTGCAGGAGGCAACTTCATCGACACCGCCGATGTTTACACGGCCGGAGCCTCGGAGAGCATCATAGGCCGTTGGTTGGCCCAACGCCCCGAGGCGAGGGACGCCGTCGTACTTGCCAGCAAGGGGAGGTTCCCCACAGGCACTGCCCCGAACGACGTCGGAACCTCCCGCCGGCATTTGACGCGCGCCTTGGATGCCTCCTTGCGCAGGCTCGGTGTGGAACAGATTGACCTGTATCAATTGCACGCCTGGGACCCCATCACGCCCCTGGAGGAGACGCTGCGCTTTCTCAACGATGCTGTCAGTAGCGGGAAGATCGGCCACTACGGGTTCTCGAACTTTCTGGGCTGGCAGCTGACCAAGGCGGTTCATGTGGCTGCTGCGCACGGGTGGAACCCGCCGCTGACATTGCAGCCCCAGTACAGCCTGTTGAGCCGGGAGATTGAGCTGGAGATTGTCCCGGCTGCTCTGGATGCTGGTGTTGGGCTGTTGCCGTGGTCGCCGTTGGCCGGTGGATGGCTAAGTGGAAAGTACCAACGGGATGTGGCTCCGGCCGGTGCTACCCGGTTGGGCGAAAACCCGCAGCGTGGCATGGAAGCGTGGGCGGAACGCAATGCGAACCCGCATACGTGGGAGGTGGTGGGTGCCGTAGCGCAGGTGGCCGCTGCCCACGGTGTCAGCTCATCACAGGTAGCACTGGCCTGGCTTGCGGACCGTCCCACCGTCACCTCGGTGATCTTGGGCGCGCGGACCCTTACGCAGTTGTCCCAGAATCTGGGTGCGGCGAATCTGGTGCTAAGTGACGAGGACAAGAAAAACCTCACGCTGGCCAGCGAGCCCCAAGTAGGCGTTTACCCGTATGGACCCAAGGCTCAGGAGCAGCGGAGCAGGAAAATTACTGGAGGCCGGTGAGGGTAGACGGTGCTTTGTGGCAGGGTGACAGAAGCGCCAGCTAGGGCTGCGAAGGCGGTGACTATGCACCAGATCATCAGTTCCAAACTCGCGTCGATCTCAGCTGCATCGGCTTGGAAGTCACTGGCAAACAGGCTCTGGTTACACAGGTCGTACCAGAGGCGATGTATGGCGGCCTTGTATTCACGAACAAAGTTGGTGATGAGATCCAGCTTGTCACCGAAGTACTAGTGAAAACCCGGTGAGAGAGGCCCCATTTTGGGCAATTTCACGCAAGCTCGCTCCGGCGCACCGAGAACTTACCGAAACCGCTATGTTCGAAGCTATGTTCGAATTTTGATGCGGTTGCTGTTTGCTCACTCATCCGCAGACTCCCCTCTAGAGGAACTAAAGCCCGGGTAGTCAGCCGCAAGAGCTCGGAAAAAGTACTGTTGAGGCATAGTTACGGGCTCTATCCACGCGAATAAATAATGCTGGACTGCTGTCCAAAACTGGTCCCAAGGTGGGCAAGGGAATCGAGGCCGGGGCCGCGGTGGTACTCGGGGATGTGAATGTCCAAGCCGGAGAAGCCACCGCCGCAGCCTTGCGTGAAGGCGGCGCCACGTTTGTCCATCTGGACGTGCGTGACGAGGCCAGCTGTGATGAGGCCATGACGCAGGTGGTGACAGCATTGGGAGGGCTGGACATACTGGTGAACAATGCAGGCATGGAGGTGACAAGCCTGCTGATTGATTTTGATCCGGAGGACCTGCGCAGAATGCTTGAGGTCAACTGCATCTACCCGGGGCTGATTGGCAACCCCATAGGTATGAAGCTAGCCACCGACGTCGTAGAGATTGGATTGTTCCCTCATATGGAAACAGCCGTGGGCTCCGTGGTGAGGCTGACCCCGCTGGGACACTTGGGCCAACAAACGGATATGGCCAACGCGGTGGTCTTCCTTTCCGCCTGGACCCGCTACCGTGACACCGCGGAGGAGGCTGCCGTGAGCATGGCACTCGAAGAGCCGAGCTTCAAGATAGTGCACTCGCGGACATCGCCGGGTGGGGATCGCAGGCATACGGTAACGGTAATTCATGCTCGGTGGTTCCACTACGGGCCAACCCACTGTGAGGGGAACGCGACTAGTCCCGTCAGCCCAACGGTCTGCTGGACTCTTGGGTGAAGCGGCCTGATTGCCGCAGGGCTCGGACTGCAGCCGTGAACTGTTGGCTGTCACCGTTGAGCGCGAAGTGGTCAGGGGTAATGTAGCTAACATGAACAGCAGTTTCGGGCGCATCGCCCTCATCGCCATCGGTCTGCTCGCTGTGATCATCGGTGGAGTATTTGCCGGGCAGGGAATGAACCTGATCCCGGGAAGTTTTATGACCGGTAACCGAATGTGGTTCTCCATCGGGCTGATCGTCGCGGGAGTCGGCATCATCCTTGTGGTGCTCGGCCTACGCCGGCCCAAGGCCGGACGCCCGAACAAATGAGGCCCGTGTCTTGGGCAAACTAGGGGTACAAGGCCGTGTCCAAGCCAAGCCGTGGTGCACGCCTATGAAAAGGGGCTGGTCCAGCCGGCCCGGGGGAGAGAGAATTAGCTATGCGCTACACACTTCTATTGCACTATCCGGAACAAGACCCGGAGGATCTCGATGAGGCGGCCATGGCCGAAGCTCAGCAAGCCATGTCACGGTACGCGGCCGCGCTCCATCAGGCCGGAATCTTGCGGGAAGCCCAAATCCTTCAGCCCTCTGCCAATACCACCACACTGACCCTGGTCAGTGGAATTGCACATGCACAAGACGGTCCGTTGGCGGGGACAACGATGGCTCTGGGCGGACTCGTCGTCATTGAGGTGCCCACCTTGGATGCGGCCCTTGACTGGGCCCGGCGTTCGCCGTCGCTGGCATGGGGCGATGTGGAAGTCCGCCCAGGCGCAGTCCACGTGGCCAGCGGCGCCTGGGTACCCAGCAGCTGACTGCCCCGAAGACCCATGGATGAAGACCCGTGGATCTGAACAAACTTGCTCGGCCTCAGAACGCTCAATCAGCGTGGTTCTGGCAGTCCCAGCAGTGCGTTTTCTACCAGCTCGGACAGTGCCGGATGGATCCAGTATTGCCCGCGGGCCACCTCCTTGGCGGTTTGGCCAAAGTGCATTGCCTGAATTAGTGGCTGAATCACGGTGGCCGCCTCCGGCCCAATCACATGCGCGCCTAGCAGCAGGCCCGTGGAGGGATCAGCCAGCACCTTCAGGAAATGGCCGCTGTCCTCGCGTGCCCAGCCCGCCGCAATGTCCGCATAAGCCTGCACCTTCACCACATAGGGGATGCCAGCCTTCTGCGCGTGCGCCTCGGTGAGTCCCACCGAGGCGATCTGCGGATCTGTGAACACGGCTGCGGGCACAAAACGGTGGTCTGAACTAATCGGCGTGTCAGGATTCGCCAAGTTGTGTTTGACCACCTTGGCCTCATGGTTCGCCACATGCTTAAGCTGGAACTTGGAGGAAATATCACCCAGCGCATAAATACCGTCAACCCCGGTTTGCTGATACTCATCCACCACCACCCGGCCTTGATCATCGAGAACCACCCCGGTTTTCTCCACGTCCAAGTGCGCCCCGTTCGGCTTGCGTCCGGTGGCGATCAGCAGCACATCCGCCGCCACCTTGCCTGGCCCTTCTGGCCCCGTTACCTCAAGCACCACGCCGTCCGCCGATTGCTTAAAACCTGTCACCGTGGTCTCCAGAAGAACCGTGTAGCGTGCCGCGGCCTCCTTTGTGAACTGGGCGGAGACCTCATCATCTTGGGACTTCAACAGGCGTTTCCCACGAGCCAGCTGGGTAACGTGAACGCCAAAGGAGGAAAAGACGTGCGCAAATTCCGCAGCAATATAGCCTCCGCCCAGAATCACGATGCTCGCTGGCAACTCCTCCAAACGCATGATGGTGTCCGAGGTATGAACCGTATTACTCATGGCCAACTCCGCGCCGGTGGGCAGGCCCGCAAGCTGTGGAACTACGGCATGGGAACCTGCGGCCAAAACAAAGCGGTCGCCGGTCACCGCAGCGGTGCCGCCGTGGTGCAGGTCAATGTGTAGGGCCTTGTGCCCCGTGAACTGGCCACGTCCGGCAAAAACAGTAATATTGGGGCATTCCGGGCCCTCGCGGTATGCGCGCCCGCCGTCCTCAATGGCATCGATGCGGCCAAAGATCCGGTCCCGGATGCCGGGCCAATCCACGGCATTGAGTTGTGCGTCAACGCCGAGCGCACGTCCGTGCCGTGCGGCGTCGGCCAGTTCAGCGGGGTGGACGAACATTTTCGTGGGGATGCAGCCCACATTCAGGCAGGTTCCGCCGAACAAGCCGTCCTCGACAATGGCAATGTTCAAGTGTTCGAATTCCGGACCGGGAATAGAATTGCCGGATCCGGTACCAATAATTACAAGGTCAAAGTGGGGCATGGTCCAAGGCTACAGTTCCGGTGTGAAAAGTGCGTGCCAGCCAACGGTTTGTCTCGAAGGTTCCCGCGCGGGCTGCCTCATAAAAGGGTGAGATTGGCTCCACGGTGGGTTAGTGGCCGGGCTTCGGGGTCTGTGCGGGAGCCGGTCATTGGGTGCGTGAAATGTGAGCTGCGCAACTTGATGCGATCAGAAATTGACTCTAAGCTCATAAAAAGTGAACGGAAGTTCACTTTGATTCACGCAGGCACACTCACACACTCAACACACGTTCACTAGGACGGCGATGAATCCACCAGAACCCACCTAGCGAACGCATCCGGGCGCGCCCGTCCGTGATCGCCGGTCTGTTCTACCGCTTTGCCACCACCACAGCTGCCACGGTTGCTAGAGCCGCCCCTTCACTATCTCCTCCGAAACCCCTAAAGAGGCACAATGAGCAACAACACCGAACCAGCCGGAACCTCCCGCACCGGAACAGGCAGTGACCAACTCTCGGACGTCCTGAACCTCGATGCGCTGCTCAGCGAGGACGAACTGAACTTACGGCGCACAGTGCGCCGTTTTGTCGATGAACGCATCCGGCCCAACATTGCCACGTGGTACGAGGACGCCGTGTTCCCCACGGAAATTGTGCAGGAAATGGGGGCTCTGGGCCTGCTGGGCATGCATTTGGAGGGGTACGGATGTCCTGGCCGCTCCGCCGTCGAATATGGCATTGCCGCCATGGAGTTGGAGGCCGGCGATTCTGGGTTGCGAACCTTTGTCAGCGTGCAGGGATCTCTGGCCATGAGCGCCATCCATAAGTGGGGTTCCGAAGAGCAAAAGCAGCATTATCTGCCCGGCATGGCCAAAGGTGAGATCATCGGCTGCTTTGGTTTGACCGAGCCCACTGCCGGATCCGATCCCTCCTCCATGGCAACCTTTGCCCGTCGAGACGGCGATGGGTGGGTTTTGAACGGCTCCAAACGCTGGATCGGCTTGGCTTCGATAGCCCAGATCGCGGTGATCTGGGCCCAGACGGACGACGGCGTACGCGGCTTCTTGGTGCCCACTGACACCCCGGGTTTCACAGCTACTCCCATACAAGGCAAACTCTCCATGAGGGCCTCGATTCAATGTGAACTTAGCTTCGAGGACCTCAGGCTGCCCGGCGAGGCCCTGCTCCCGGGTGCCAAGGGCCTGCGCGCACCCTTCGCCTGCCTCAACGAGGCCCGCTACGGGATTATTTGGGGCACCATGGGTGCCGCGCGGGACAGTTATGAAGCGGCGCTGGCCTATTCACTGCAACGCCAGCAGTTCAACAAGCCACTGGCCGCCTACCAAATCACGCAGCAAAAGCTCGTTGACATGCTCCTGGAAATCCAAAAGGGCACCCTGCTGGCCATCCACACGGGACGTATGAAGGACGCCGGAACTTTGGAACCTGTGCAGATCTCGGTCGGCAAATTGAACAATTGCCGCGAGGCCATCAAGATCTGCCGCGATGCCCGGGCCATTCTGGGCGGCAACGGAATCACCCTGGACTACTCGCCGCTGCGCCACGCTAACAACCTTGAATCGGTGCGCACCTATGAGGGCACCGACGAGGTTCACACCTTGATTCTGGGGAACCATATCACCGGCATACCCGCCTTCCGCTAGCGGCACGAAAAACTTCGAAATCATCTCCACCCAAGTGACTCATGCCGTGGGCATCGTTAGAATCAACCGGCCCGGGGGAGTTGAGCCGATGAGCCGAGCCTCCGAAGTCATGGGGATCGGCCCCGTCTTTTCATCCGCCAGGTCCTGTGCCTTCATGATGGGAACAGATAGAGGGGCCGGAACAGGAGAATGTGCAGCGCGGAATGGCAACATTGTAGGGGGCGCCGGGCAAAGTACGGCCGAAGCGCACGCCTACACGTCGCAGCTCCTAATCGAGGCCGGGCGCCATGGTGTGCATGAATTTCTCGATGTGCACCTGCAGTGCGGCCATGCGTTCTGCCTTCGCCGCCTCCACATCGAAGCCAAGGTAGGCTGGCGGCGCCGCGCGGCGGACGTTGGTGGAGCACTCAAAGTTGGCGCACATCAGGGTAGCAAGGGTGTTTCCGTTTCGTCCAGCGGCGCCGGGACGCTTGGCAGTGAAGTACACAACGTCGTTGGGAAGGGTTACGTCTTCACACCAGGCGCATTGGGCGCGCGAACGAATCCTGCCCTCGACGTGGCGGAAGAGGATACCCCGCGGGGTGCCGTCAACCCACGCGATCACATAGCCAAGAGCGGGGTATTTGCGGTCGCGCCAACCGATGAAATCTTGTCCGTCCCACTGGAGAGATTCAAAGTTTTCTGGGAGGTTGAGGTTGTTGCGCTCTCGTTGGGAAGCGTTCATGAATGAAGCGCGAATCTGGGTTTCTGTCAGGGCAAGCATGGGTGCTGGGCCTTTTCTGTCCGGCCGGTGCACTGCCTACAGCAGTGGCTGGCACAAGAGTTGAGGAGATCCCGCAGGGGCGCACATGGAAGTACAGGCGGGGAACTGTGCGCACAGCGCAGCAGTTGAATACGGGGAAGGGAAGGCTATCTGCCGCCGGCGCAAGAACAGCCGGCGACCTCCAAACGACCCACGGGGCCAAAACTCACTGATGAAAACAACACAAGAACGATCCTATACCCGCACCGAGAATGTGGGCCCCATTCAGTTTGCCGTATCAGCTGTCCGGGTGGGCAACGGGTGAGCGTTGCGCCGGTGGGCTTTCCTGTTCCAACCACGTCTTGATGATGGTCCAGCCAACAGCGGTGAGTGGAACTGCCAGCAAGGCTCCCACCAGCCCGGCCAGGGTGGAACCCGCCGCCAAGGCCAGAAGGATGACCAGACCATGAATGCTCAACACCTTGCCCATCAACAGTGGCTGGAGCAGATGGTGTTCAAGCTGGTTGACGCCGACGATGATCGCAAGAACAACCACTGCCGCGATGGGGCCGTTGAAGATTAAGGCAACGAGAACTGCCAAGGAGCCGGCGACTGTGGCGCCGATGATGGGGATAAAGCCCCCAATGAAGACAAACACGCCCAGCGGCACGGCCAGGGGAATCTGCATGATGGCCACGGCAATGCCCACAATAAGACCGTCAATAAGGGCAATCAGGGAGGTTCCGCGCAGATACCCGCCGAGCACCACGGTACTGCGTTCGGCAGCCGTATGAGCTTTTCTGCGCTGGCGGGGAGGGAGGAAGCCGAAGAGGAAATCACGGATCTTCTGCCCGTCCTTGAGGAAGAAGAACAAAATGACGGCCATCAGGACCGCACCAACACCTATTTCTCCGGCAACACGCAGTCCCGTCAGCGCTTCTGTTCCGAAGGCGCTGCTGGTGATGAACTTCTGCACGGATTCCCGGATGGAGTTTATCTGTGCGTCGGAAATGGGGTAGGGACCGTTGTTCATGAAGCTGTGGAGCTGATCGATGCCATCATCTGCCCTCGAGACCAAGTCTTGGGCCTGTGATCGGATCAGGAAGACAACGCCGGTGACCACCCCGCCGAAGACGGCCAGGATCCCAACGAACGCGGAAAGAACTGCCAGCGCCCTAGGCCAGTGGCGCTTGGTCAGCCAATGCACCAGCGGGCTGATCGCCGAGGCAAGAATCAGGGCGATGAGGACCGGAATGATAACCACCGGAACCCTCGTGGCTGCCCAGAGGACAACCGAGGCGAAGGTCAGAATGAGTAATGCTTGCGCCGAGCGGATCGCGGTCCGCCCGAATCCATCCCGCCAGATCCCCACCCGGTCCTGCGGTAGTAAGCCTCGGGTTGGCGGGGTGGGTGTAGTGGGCATGAGTCACTCTCGTGGGCGTCGGTGTTCTTTGAAGTTGGAATCAGCGCGAAAGCGGTGATCGGGCTGTGTCTACCCGTCAACTTTTTTCACATCGCTCTGCTGATATTCTCCGGGACTCACACTGGCCCGAAAGCAACCGAGCGTTAACGAATATACCCCCGAAAATAACTGAGCGTTGGCTAATTTTGCCCCGAAACTAACCGAGCGTCAGTTCTCCGTTTTCCGTCGTCCGCAGATCAGCAGCACTATACCCAACAGCGCCACCGCTGCCAGCACCGCCGGGCCGAACCGTTTGGCCAGCACTGGCAATACCGCCTGGCCCAAGTCCAGTTCCGGCGCCGAGGCCGGGGTTGTTGGCGGGGCGAGTGTTTTGCTTTCGGCAGGCTCGGCCAGCGCGTCAGCTTCCACCACCGGAACGGGCTCTACCGCATCTTCGGGCGGGCCTTCTGCCTTGCTGATGACGCACTGCACAAATTGCTCCAGCAGCTTGTCCGAGATGTCCTGGATGACGCCACGGCCAAATTGTGCAGGTTTGCCTGTGACATTCATGGTGGTGGAGACATCCACCGTGGTCCCGTCCCCGTCCGCTCTCAGCACAGCCGTCACGGTGGCGCCGGCGGTACCATTACCGCGTTTGTCCTTCCCCGTGGCCGCGATGACAACGGTGTGTGTGGCCTCGTTGCGCGATAAATACTCTCCCGTCCCGGCGTACAGCATGGCGATGGGCCCCAATTTGATCTTGACCGTGCCGGTGAACGTGTCCCCGTCCACCCCGGTCAGTGTGGCCCCGGGAAAGCATGGGGCAATCTCCTCCAGCTGGTTGAAGGAGCGCCACGTGGCTTCCAGTGACGACGGCACAGCGAAGTGATGGTTGAGTTCCATGCCCTTACCCCCTTGTCCCTTGAAGCCCGACGGCGGCCAGCACCGCGCGCCGTGCCACCACGGTTGCGAGGTGGCGTCGGTAGGCGGCATCCCCGTTGAGGTCGCTGGCCGGATCAGTTCCTTCTGCGGCGTGTGCACAGGCTGCGGCAATTGCCTCCGCATCCACGGCGCACCCTGCAAGCGCGGCCTCGGTGGCAGAAGCCCGCAGGGGAGTGCTGGCCATGTTGGTCAACCCCAGGCGGGCCTCGGCGATCACGCCGCCCTCGACTCGGACCAGTGCAGCGACGGCCACAATGGACCATTGCTGGGCCACGCGTGTGAACTTTTCGTAGTGGGATCCCCAACCATCGAACTTTGGCACGGTGATGCTGGTGAGGATCTCGCCTTCCTCCACGGCCGTGGTGAAGTAGCCCTGGAAGAAGCCAGCCGCTTCTACGGAGCGGGGGCCAGCGGGGCCGGTGATATTGAAAACAGCATCCATGGCTAACGCGGGTGCTGGCATGTCACCGGCCGGATCGGCGTGTACCAAGGCGCCGCCGAAGGTGCCGCGATGCCTCACCTGCGGATCCGCCACCGTGGCCGCCGCTTGGGAAAGTAGCGGCACGTGGGCGGCAATCAGGGGGTCGGTGGCCATCACATGGTGCGGGGTCATGGCACCAATCGTCAGGGAACTACCATTATCCGTAATGCCAGACAGGCCCGGGATACGCCCCAAGTCAACCACCAGGGAAGGGTCTGCCAAGCGCAGCTTCATGACGGGAATCAAGCTTTGGCCCCCGGCGAGCAGCTTGACATCGTCCCCGGAAGCGTCGGCTCCTGCGAGCAGGGCCAGGGCCTCCTCAACGGTGGTGGGCGCGGCGTAATCAAATGCGCTGGGGATCATTGCACACCTCCGGTGGACTTGGCTTCCTGCAGGGCATGCCATACACGCGAGGGTGTGCACGGCATTTTGATGTCGGTGACGCCGAGGTGGCGGATGGCGTCCAGCACCCCGTTGACAATGGCGGGGGTGGAGGCAATGGTGCCGGCCTCGCCCACGCCCTTGGCGCCGAGTTGATTGCTCGTGGCCGGGGTCTCGGTCCTGGCCGTGATGTAGTGCGGCAGATCGGGAGCACCGGGGACCAGGTAGTCCACAAAGGAACCCGAAACCAGGGTACCGGCGTCGTCGTAGACGGCCTCCTCATACAGTGCCTGAGAGATGCCCTGGGCCAGGCCGCCGTGCACCTGCCCCTCCACGATCATAGGGTTCACCACCACACCGATGTCATCCACGCACACATATTTGAGTACCTTGACCTGTCCGGTTTCAGTGTCCACCTCCATGGCCGCCAAGTGGGTGCCATGGGGGTAGGAGAAGTTGACAGGATCAAAGGTGGCTTCGGAGTCCAGATTGGGTTCCACACCGTCCGGCATGTTGTGGGCGGAGAACACCGCGAAGGCGATCTCGCTAAAGGACGTTGAGGTATCCGTGCCGCGGACGGTGAAGGCGCCATTGGTGAAGTCGAGGTCCTCCTCACTGGCCTCCATCAGGTGTGCGGCAATGACCTTGGCTTTTTCAATGACCTTGTCCGCCGCCGCCAGCACGGCCATGCCGCCCACCGTCAGGGAGCGGGAACCGTACGTGTCCAGGCCGCGCTGGGAGACCTGGGTGTCACCGTGGAGCACCTCGACGTTTTCAAAGGGCACGCCCAAGCGGTCGGCAACCAGCTGGCTCCAGGCGGTTTCATGTCCCTGCCCGTGGGCCGAGGAACCCGTCACAACCTCCACGTTCCCGGTAGGCAGCACCCGAACCTGGGCATGTTCCCAGCCGCCGGCTGCATAGTTCAAGGCACCCAGGACTCTGGAAGGGGCCAGACCGCACATCTCCGTGAACGTGGAGACACCGATGCCTAGTTGGATGGTGGCGCCGGCGTCGCGGCGGCGCTTTTGCTCGGCGCGCAGCCCGTCATAGTCGAACAGAGCCACTGCTTTGGCTGTGGCAGCCTCATAGTTGCCGGTGTCGTACTCCAGCCCGGCCACCGTGGCGAACGGGAATTCGGTGTGCTTGATCCAGTTCTTTTCACGCAGCACCAGCGGGTCCATGTTCAACTCGGTGGCGAGCTCGTCCATCATCCGCTCAATCGCGAAGGTGGCCTCGGGCCGGCCAGCTCCGCGGTAGGCGTCGGTCCACGGCTTGTTGGTGAAGATGTTGTTGCACTCAAAACGGTAGGCCGGGAACTTGTAGATGGAGTTGTACATAAAAGCGCCCAGGATGGGGATACCGGAGGTGATCAAGCCCAGATAGGCGCCCATGTCCGCCAGCAGGTTCACGGAAAGTCCGGTGACAATGCCCTCCTTCGTGGCGCCGATCTTCATCCTCTGTACCTGCGCCCGCCCGTGGTGGCCCACCTGCAGGGATTCACTGCGGGTCTCGGTGAACTTGCACGGTTTGCCCATGCGCCGGGCCGCCAGCAAGGTGATGATCTCTTCCGGGGTGACCTGCAGCTTCCCACCAAAACCGCCGCCCACATCCGGTGCGATGACTCTGAGCTTGCTTTCCGGGATGCCCAGTGTCAACGCCAGCATCACACGCAGGATATGCGGGATCTGGGTGGCTGAGTACATGGTGATCTGCTCACCCGTGGGGTCAACCACGGTGGAGCGAGGTTCCATGAAGGCCGGAATAAGACGCTGCTGGTACAGGGTCCGCTCCACCACCACATCAGAGGCTGCCAAAGCATCCTCAATAGAGGTGCCCGTGCCAGCTTCCGCCGAATCAAAAACCCAGGTGGCCGACTTATTGGATTCCAGTGAAGTGTGCGCCAGGACCGCATCCGTGAATGCTTCCTCCAAGTCCATGACCACAGGCAGCTCGTCATAGTCCACATCAACCAGTTCAGCTGCGTCCCGTGCGGCGGCCGCGCTGCGGGCGATCACTACTGCCACAATCTCCCCGGCAAACGCGACTTCCTCAATGGCGACGGCAGGGTGTGCCGGCGCCTTTTGATCGGGGGTCACGGGCCAGGCGTTGGGTAATGAACCCTGCTCAGCGGCCAGATCGGTGCCGGTCAGGACCGCGAAAACGCCGGGGGCGGCCTTTGCTTCGGTGAGCTCAATGTTGGTGATTCTGGCGTGCGCGTAGGGGCTGCGGACCATGGCCAGGTGCAACATTCCCGGCAGCACCATGTTGTCTGTGTACCGGGAGCGGCCGGTGATCAGGCGGGCATCCTCCTTGCGCAGGCGCGACTTGCCAATTTCGGGGCTGGGCCCGCTGGAGTGAGCGCTTTCTGTTGTGGTACTCATGACACACCTGCCGTTTCGCTATCATCGTCGGTGAGTTCGTCGGTGAGTTCCTTAGCCACCTCGTGGGTCAGGGATTCGGACACGCAGACTCCTGAATCCCCGTACTCCACACCGTCAGCCACAGATTTCACGGCAGCCACGATGTTCTGGTAGCCGGTGCACCGGCACAGATTCCCCTCCAGACCCTCCCGGATCTCGGTCTCGGTGGGATGCGGGTTTTCCTTGAGCAGTGACGCCGATTGCATGATCATCCCCGGAGTGCAGAAGCCACATTGCAGGGCGTGGCACTGGTGGAATGCCTCCTGCAGTGGTGCCAGCTTGCCGTTCTGCGCCATCCCCTCAATGGTGGTGACCTTGTGTCCGTCGGCCTGGACGGCAAACATGGTGCACGATTTCACGCTGACCCCGTCAAGATGGACGGTGCAGGCCCCACAGTTGGTGGTGTCGCAGCCAATCAACGTGCCGGTTTTGCCCAGCCGCTCACGGAGATACTGTACGAGCAAGAGCCGGGGTTCGACGTTATCGGTGTAACTAACGCCGTCAACTTCAACGCTGATGGATGTGGAACTCGCCATTGAGATCTCCTAATCGCTGTGGAGACCCAGCCCAATAGCCAGCCTCCAGCCCATGATGGCTCTTACGTTACATGACGGCATCGCAGAACGTTAGGGCGAAAAATCGGCTCCCTTGTGCTATTCTTCCGCGGGTTCAAGCTGAAGGTTCGGGCGCTCGGCGCCCTCATGGTCGGCATCGGCGAGGGGCACGTGATGAATGCGCACGTCCATGTGGCTCAGCCGTCCGCCCTTCCCGCCCCAGCGCAGTGAAATGATCTCTGCCGCAATGGACACGGCGGTTTCCTCCGGTGTGCGCGAGCCCAAATCCAGTCCTATAGGGCTTGAGAGCTTGTCAAGCTCGGCTGCGCTGAGTCCCGCCTCGCGCAGCCGGTCCATCCGGTCATCGTGGGTTTTGCGTGAGCCCATTGCCCCCACATAGGCAACCTCGTGGCGCAGCGCCACCTCCAACAGGGGAACGTCGAACTTGGGGTCGTGGGTGAGCACGCAAATTACTGTCCGCGGGTCAATGAGTTCTGCATCAATTTGGCCTTGCAGGTACCGGTGCGGCCATTCCACCACCACCTCATCCGCCACGGGGAAGCGGGCCTTCGTGGCGAAGACGGCACGGGCATCACACACGGTGACTCGGTAGCCTAAGAAGCTACCCTGTTTGGCGACGGCCGCGGCAAAATCAATGGCACCGAACACCAGCATGCGCGGCTGCGGGGCAAAACTGGCCACAAAAACCCGCATGCCGTCCCCGCGCCGTTCCCCGTCAGGACCGTACATCAGGGTTGTGTTGCGCCCGGCGGCCAGCAGGCCCATAACGTCATCGCTGACGGCGTGGTTGGCGCGGTCACTGCCCAGGCTCCCTTCAAATCCGTCAGGTCGTACCACCAGGTGCCGCCCCAGCCAGGCCGGGTTTGGGTGTTCTATCACGCTCACCAGCGCAACGGGAACATCGGCGTCCACATCAGCGCCCACGCCGGGCAGTTCCGGGAAGGTCTTCAGTGAAACGGCCTCCACGAACACATCAATGATGCCCCCACAGGTCAGCCCCACCTCGAAGGCGTCATTGTCGGTGATACCGTACCGCTGCAGTTTGGGGGTGCCACTCTCAATCACCCCCGTGGCCAACTCGTAGAGAGCGCCCTCCACGCAGCCGCCCGAGACCGAACCCACCGCCCGGCCATCGGCGTCGACCATCATGGACGCACCCGCGGGACGGGGCGCCGAGCGGAAAGTGCGCACCACAGTCCCCAGCCCCACGGTGTGCCCGGCCTCAACGGCGTCGATCAAATCCTTCAACACTTCACGCATTGCCCATCACAACCAACAACTCCTCGAAGCTTTTCAGCGAATGGCCCCCAATAAAATAATCAACGTGCTCCAGGATGGCCTTAACTCCCTGCTGCACGGGTTCATAACCGGTTTTGCCCCGGTGCGGGTTGGCCCAGATAATGCACCGGGCCACATGGTGCAGACGTTCCACTTGGTGAGCCAGCAGTGTGGGGTCCCCGCGCTCCCACCCATCACTTGCCACAATTACGACGGCGGACCGGGCCACCGCGCGTTGGCCCCACCTATCGTTGAACGCACGCAAAGCCTCTCCCAGCCGGGTGCCTCCAGACCAGTCGGGGACGGTGCGCCCGGCCATCGCCAGCGCGTCGTCGGGGTCGGGGATCCGTAGGGCAGCGGTCACCCGTGTCAGCCGGGTGCCTAGGGTAAATACCTCCACTTGGCGCGGACCGCACTGGAGGACGCGGTGTGCCAGTCGCAACAGGCTGTCCGCGTAGGGGGCCATGGAACCGGAAACATCCACCAACCACACCACGTTGCGTGGTTTGGGCGGTGCCTTGGACCGGCGCAGCGGACCCGGTTCTCCAGCGCGGCGCAGCTGGTCCCGCAGGGTCCGCACCCTATCGATGCGCCCATGCCGGTCCGGGTGAAGGCGCCGGGAGCGCTGCGCTGGCAACGTCACGGCCAGTTCGGTGAACATCCGCTGCAGCAGGGCACGTTCGGCCGGATCAAGCGTTGGAATATCCCGGTGCCGCAGCAGTTCCCGCCGGCTGGCCACCGCCCGCAACGCCTCCTCGGCGGTTTCTTCGCCGCCGCTTGCGCCCTCGTCCGTCAGAGAGGCAGCCCTCACGGTGGTGGGAGCGCCCGCTTGGTGGGTGGCGGGAGCATGGCCCGGGGCAAACCAGGCCTCAAAAGTGCGCTGGTAGCGCTCCAGATCCTCCGGTGCGGCGCACAGTGTGGCCCGGCCAGCCCAAAAAACCTCCGCCCGGTTCTCTAACGAGAGTCTGGACACGGCCTCGAGAAAGCTGCGTGAGCGGTCAGCGGTGACTTTCACCCCGGCAGCGCGCAGGGCCGCGGCGAAGGCCAGCAGGATTTCCTCGGCCGAATGGGCGGTGGCGTTGAGCCCCGCACCGCTTTGCTGCCGCTTTGACCGCGGTTCCGCCTGCGCCATGGTTCAACCCAGCATCCGGGCCAGGGCGGCGGAGACCCGTTCGGTGTCCTCACGGTACTTGCACAAGGCGCCGATACTGGCTGCGGCGGAGGCCAGGTCCAGTTCGGGGCTGCCTAGAAGGTGAAGGGCACGCGCCCAATCGAGTGTTTCGGCCACGCCCGGAGGCTTCATGATGTTCTCGGTGACCCGAATTTGCTGCACGGCACGGACCACTTGTTCGGCCAGCGGTGGCGGAACCTGTGGGAGTCTGGTGCGCACAATCTCCACCTCGCGGGCCAGCCCCGGGTGATCGATCCAGTGGTACAGGCAGCGGCGTTTGAGCGCATCATGGAGGTCCCGGGTCCGGTTGGAGGTCAGCACCACGATGGGCGGTGTTGCGGCCTTGACCGTGCCAAATTCGGGAATGGAAACCTGGTAGGTGGAGAGGACTTCGAGAAGGAACGCCTCAAATTCGTCGTCGGCACGGTCAATTTCATCGATCAGCAGCACGGCCGGGCTTTGCTGCAGCGCTTTCAATACTGGCCGGGCCAGTAGGAAGCGTTCATCGTAGAGCGAGTTTTCCAGTTCCGCTGTGCGCAGGCTGTTGGCGCCGGGGGCCCTGTCACTTCCTGCCTCCACGCTGCGCAGGTGCAGGATCTGGGCGGTGAAATCCCAGTCATAGAGCGCCTGGGAGGCGTCGATGCCTTCATAGCATTGGAGCCGGATCAGCGGGATGTTCAATGCCTGGGCGAGGGCCTCCGCTAGCGCGGTTTTGCCAGTGCCGGGTTCGCCCTCCAGCAGCAGGGGCCGTTCCATGGCCAAGGCCAGGTAGCCGATGGTGGCCAGGCCCTCATCGGCCAAGTACCCGGTTTCGGCTAAGAGTGCGGCCAGCGCGGCGGCCGAGGTGATGGACGTGGAAGTCATGGCACCAGCATAGAACCCCAAGTCAACGCTCCCGCAGAAACGGTGGGTTTTTGGCCAACGCTCCCGCAGACCCGAGCACTCCAGCAGACCAGCGGGAGGCCGCCCGTAAAAGGAAGGCGACCTCCCGGCGTCGGGCCTCCCGGAGCCGAGCTTCATGGACCGGGCTCAAGAACGAACCTCATGAACCGGATTTGAAGCGCGGAACCTCAAGGCCTCGCTAGTTCGCCCAGAACGGGTAGTCGGTGTACCCGGCCGCGCCCTCGGTGTAGAAGGTGCGCGCATCGGGTTCGTTCAGCGGCAGACCCTCGGACCAGCGGCGGATCAGGTCAGGATTGGCCAGCGCCGGGCGCCCTACCACCACGGCGTCCGCAATAGAAGCCATGGCCTGGGCGTCGGCCAAGGTGGTGATGGTGGAAAAGCCGGTGTTCAGCAGGACAGGCCCGCCAAACCGGGTGCGCAATCTCTGGACCAGGTGTCCGGAGGGTTCCTTGTGCAAAATGCTCAGTCCGGCCAGGCCCAGGGGCGCAATACCGTCCACCAGGGCCGTGTACGTTGCCAGGGTTTCTGCCGCGTCCGTTTCCAAGGCGTCCTGAATATTGTGCTCGGGGGAGATACGCAACCAGGTATTCTCGGCACCAATGGCCTCGGCGACCGCAGTCACCGCCTCAATGACAAAGCGGGCACGGTTCTCAGCGCTGCCGCCATAACCATCGCTTCGCTGATTGGACGCGGGGGACAGGAACTCGTGCAGCAGGTACCCATTGGCGCCGTGAAGTTCGGCGCCGTCAAAGCCTGCGGTCATGGCGTTGCGGGAGGCCTGCACAAACTCCTCGATCATGCCGGCGAGTTCATCGCCTGCCAAACCGTGGGGTATCGGGAAGGGTGACTTGCCATTCTTGGTCCGGGCCACGCCGTCGATCGCAATGGCGCTGGGGGCAACCACCTGATGCCCGCCGTTGATGTCCGGATGGGTGACGCGCCCGGAGTGCATGACCTGGGCGATGATCCGCCCGCCGTCGGCATGCACGGCATCAGTTACCCGCTGCCAGCCCTCGATGTGCGCCTCGGTGACCAGCCCGGGCTGGCGCGCAAACGCCTGTCCGGCGAAGCTGGGGTAGACGCCCTCGCTGGTCAGCAGCCCCATGGTCGCTCGTTGACGGTAATACTCAACCACAATGTCCCCGGGCACGCCGTCCTCGCCGGAGCGGGAGCGCGTGAGCGGGGCCATGACCACTCGGTTGGGGAGTTCAAGGTTGCCGAGGGTGACGGGTGAAAACAGGTTCAAGGACATCTCCAAAAATTTCGTTGATAAGCTGCCCCTGCCACAACACAGGCACCGCACCGGCTATTCCCGGACGACTGTGCGGTTGCGGCGTCAGGGTGTGGGCCGCTCCAACAGATGAAGTTGTTCGGGGGTATCCAGATCGGCGCCGTCACTGAGATCTGAGCAGTCCACGAGGTCTGTGGCGTCGGCATGAATACGCAGATAGTGCCGGGCCCCGGCATCGCCGCTTGCCGAGCGTGCGGCCAGCCCGGCGTGCCGGGGAGAGAAAAGGACGGGGTTGCCGCGGCGCAGTGCGCTGGGTTCGTCACTACTGCCGGGGCGAACCCCGTACTCGGAGCGGTATCCAGCTGCAGTGATCCGTCCAGGGAGGTGGGCCGCAATGAGCCGGGCCACGAGCCGGGCAGTCATACCGGGCTGATCCACAAGCGCCACCAGCACCTGCTCAGGAGCCCGTTCCTCCGCAGGATCTACCTCTTGGCCGGCCGCCTGACCTTGGCCGGCCGCCGGTCCGGGAACCCCATGTTCAGGCTCGACGGCGGCACTGGTGTCCGGCGCGACGTCAAGATCCAGCGCGAAGCCAGGGTCCAACGCGCAGCGGACGCCCACGGCAAAGGAGGTGCCCATGCCTTCGGCCCAGCGAGGATTCACCACTACTGTGCACCCCGATGGTAGCGATGTTTGCCGGACTGTATCCGCACCGGCCCCAATGACCACGATCACCTGTGAGCAGCCACCGCGCAACAATTCGCCAGCGGCATGCGCCACCAAGGTGGTGCCGCAAAAGGGCAACAGCGCCTTCGGGCCCAGCCCTAGGCGGGTTCCGGCGCCTGCCGCTAGCAGCACCGCCGTGGTGCCTCCTCTGGGAGAAATCTCAGCCATGGGCCAACTCTAGCTGTGCTCAATCCGAGGGCGGGCGCTTGCGCAATTGTTTCGTTGTAGAGCGCTGCTGCTTTGCCGCCTGGTGCCGCCGCTTTGAGCCACGGCTGGGCTTGGTGGGCCGGCGTGACGCGGGCGGAGGAGCCAGCGCCGCGGCAACAAGTACACCCAGCTTTACCAGCGCAACTTCCCGGTTCCGAAGCTGCGAACGTTGCTCGTGCGCGGTCACGGTGACCACCCCGCTCACCAGCCGGCGTTCCAGCCGGGCCAGCAGAACCATTCGCTGTTCCTCGGAGATCGCCAATGATTCATCAATATTCCACAGCAGCTCCACCCGGGAGTCGGAGGTATTCACATGCTGGCCACCGGGTCCCGAGGAGCGTGAAAAACGCCAGCCAAGCTCCACCGCGGGAATGGTGAGCGTGGGCGAAACCATCAAGTCCATGGCTCAAGTCTTACACGGGCCGCTTTGCGCAGAACGCCCGCCTGATGGCTCCTTACTTCCGGTGGCACTAGAGACATTGGGGGAGTGGGTGCATGATGGAAGCAGGCGAACAAGGATTTGTGCCTTGAACATTCGCCACCTAGCCGCCGTCGAACCGAGGAGCTGAGCTAAATGAGCATGTGGGGACTAGCCATTGTCATCGGATGCATCGTCATCATCACTGTCATCATGGGATTGATCGCCACCCATGGTGCGTACAAAAATTTCCATCACTAGCGGCGGCACCTCAAGCACACCTTGATCATGGCGTACCGTCTTCTTGTTGCCTACAATGAGCCCTACTTGCGTGTGAGTCATCTTCTCTAGGTGGCTGTCATGTCATCACAGGAACATCCGGCAGTCATGGCACCAAAGGCGAAGTGGGCTATTTGGTGTCTTTGCGCGGAACATCACCGTATTTTGTAGGGCCTGGCGGTAAAGTCCAGCAAGTGGAAATTGCTTCCCGCCCATGGATACCGAACTAGTGGTGGAATTCAAGAAGTGCGGCGGCATTGCTGGCAACCGTAAAGCACTGGCTCAGTAAAGTCGATTTCTTTGGGCTCACGGAGGACAAATCCGGTCCAATGTACTACGACGGATTTAGCTATTCCATTACGGCCGCCTACGGCCGCTGGCATCGCGTCATCCATGCCGACGAAGGTATAGACAACGCAACCTTGGCCAAACTCGCGCAGCTGATCAACTGGCTGGAATCTAGACTTCCTGACCCGCGCCCACAAATGGTTATTGACTGAAAGGGCCAAAGCGGGAGCCTCATCTGGCCGGCGCTAGCGTAGCCGCCTAGGCTGTCCTGCATCTCCAAAAAGCAATTGCTGAGCAACAGCAATGCTTATGAATGGTGCAAATTCTATGGCGATGGCTCATAAATTCGGCCAAACAGAGTGATGTGGAGCACTGATTCAGCATTATGACAGTTCGCCGTCATAATGGATTGTTGTCGGCCTTATCGAGAACAGCAGGGAATTTCCAGCATACTGCCGACCTTGGGCTCATATTCACTCATTTAGCGTGGCCTCGACTCGTTGGGGGCCACGAAGCAGGAAGTTGCAGATGCATCAGAAGTACTGTTCCTCAGCCTCTACGAGGACCCGATTTTTTAGCCACTTGTCCGGTGCTGGGGTGACGAGCAACCCATGAGTAAACTCTCGCTCGATCCGAGGCTCGAAACACAAGGGCAGAGTGGTCCCCGGCTGGGTAAGCAGACACGTTATGTGCCAGATGACAACGAGCTCAAGCGTGGGCTCAGCAGCCGCCATCTGCAGATGATCGCCATTGGCGGCGCCATTGGCACCGGGCTCTTCGTCGCTTCCGGTGGGACCATCGCGCAGGCTGGTCCTGGCGGAGCGTTGCTTGCCTATGCCCTGGTGGGTTTGATGGTGTTTTTGCTCATGCAGTCATTGGGGGAAATGTCCGCCAAGATTCCGGTAGCCGGCTCGTTCCAAACCTATGCCACCCGTTTTGTCTCGCCTTCGTTTGGCTTCGCTATTGGGTGGAATTATTGGTTTAACTGGGCCATTACGGTGGCTGCAGAATTGGTTGCTGCCGGGATTATCATGGATTTTTGGTTTCCTGAAGTGCCCGGCTGGGTCTGGGCTGGTGGATTTCTGCTGCTGTTGACTGGCATCAACGCACTCTCAGCCAAAGCCTTTGGTGAGAGCGAATTCTGGCTCTCCCTGATCAAGGTAGCTGCCGTCATTTTGTTCCTCGTGGCCGGTGTGCTCATGATTATTGGTGTTCTGGGAGATAGTGCGCCAGGACTGAGCAATTGGCAAAACCGGGAAGACGTCTTTCACGGTGGATGGGTTTCCATTTTGTCCGTCTTCATGATTGCTGGGTTCTCCTTCCAAGGCACCGAACTTGTGGGTGTGGCCGCCGGTGAAGCGAAGAACCCACGGCGTGAAGTTCCGCGCGCCATACGTTCAGTCTTCTGGCGCATTATGATTTTCTACATTGGAGCTATCTTCGTGATCGGCTGCCTGATTCCGCTGACTGACCCGAGTCTGCTCTCCTCAGGGGAGGCTGATATTGGGGCCTCACCCTTCACTCTGGTCTTTGAACGTGCCGGTATTGCCTTTGCTGCTGGCTTGATGAACGCCGTCATTTTGACGGCAATTCTCTCGGCAGGAAACTCCGGACTCTACGCCTCAACACGGATGCTTTATGCCATGGCCAAGGATGGCAAGGCACCCAAAATCTTTGGGACGACCAATTCACGCGGAGTGCCCATCGCCGCCTTGCTGGCCACGGCCGCCGTCGGGCTGTTTGGCTTCCTAAGTGCCCTTGTGGGTCAGGGAGCTGCTTACGCATGGCTGATTAACGTCTCCGGCCTGTGCGGATTCATCGTGTGGGCGGGGATTGCCCTCTCACATTATCGCTTTAGGCGAGCCTTCCTCGCACAAGGAAACGCGGTTGCGGACCTGCCGTATCGGGCAGCCTTCTTCCCCATTGGTCCGCTCCTGGCTTTCGCCGTGCTGATCTTGGTCATTGCCGGGCAGAACTACGAGGCTGTCCTAGCCGGCCGCGGCATGGAAGTCCTCTCCTCCTATATTGGCATCCCCATGTTCCTTGGCTTGTGGCTGATTCACCGATTCGTCAGCAAATCCCAGTTGGTTCCCCTGATGGAGGTGGACCTGAGCGGCCCTGAGGACATCGAGGACAGTGTGGACCTGGAAGGCGGCGCTGAGTACTCGGGGTCGGCCGTCCGGCGCTGACCGGGCTCTATAAAAATTCACGAGCCAGCACCTACCCTGAAGCCGCGACATACGCCCGTTTGAGGTGCCGAAGGTGAGCGACCCTCGAGCCAAGAGGATCTAGTCCACTTGGCCTAGACATTGGAACGGACCATCCGTGCACTTGGGAGCGGCACTGGAAATCCTTCGCTAGTGCCTGCCGTGGGCGCTGACGTCCCCGGCCAAGGTGCCCGCCTAGTGCTCAACAACAGCTGCGTGCCGGAGGGACTCGCGCCAGCATCTCATTCAGGACCGGGCCTGTCCTGCCGCTACAGTGTAATCCGCTGTGCACCAACCACTTGGACCACAAAAATATGAAATTCCTGCAACCAATTCCGCAGAAAATCGGTGGTTTTCTCGGTGGCGACATTACCGTCGTCGTCGATCAAGCCCTGGGTGAACCGTACGTATGCCTCCGGCTGCGCCATCTCCGGGGAATTCACAAAGGAGAGAATGCTGCGCAAATGCTGTTGCGCCACAGCCGTGCCAACCTGCCCTGTCGATGCTCCGATGACCGCAGAAGGCTTCTTTGCAAAAGAGTTGGTGCCCCAGGGGCGGGAACCCCAATCGATGGCGTTCTTCAGTGCGCCCGGGATACTGCGGTTATATTCCGGGGTGATGAAAATTAGGGCGTCTACGGCGGCCACGGCGTTCTTGAATGCACGCCCCTCCGGTGGGTAGTCGGAGTCGTAATCGCGGCTGTACAGTGGCAACTTACCGATCGGGATCTCGATCAGGCTCAGTTCTGACGGAGCCAACTTCAACAGCGCCCTTGCAAGTTTTCGGTTGATGGAATCGGAGGCCAGGCTGCCCACGAAAACGCCCACTTTGTAGCTCATCGGAACAACCTTTCGGCAGACGATACGGAGAGCGATCGCTCACCCGTTCAATCTATCCCCGTGGCTGGCACTTGCCCACCCTTTTTCATCGATGCCGTGACCTTCGAAGGCAGCGCAAGCGTCACAGTTGAGGCATCTGCTGCCGTGGGGGAGAATCGGGGGTTTGCCGCTCATCCCCAGCGAATCGCCGGTGGATGCGCCGCCCGGTCATACGGTGGGCAACCGCTACAGCGGGCAGGGAATTGGAGCTACGAGTAGTTTCCATGCTGTTGGTAGTTCGGTTCCCTCCCTGCAATTATCGTTGGGGTGCGTTGGGACTTCTCATGGAGAAAATGGCCTGGTTGCGGTGCAGGATTCACTGTAGACGTGCAACGATGGAGACATGAAGCCAGCCACACTCAATGCTTGGGCACTTGCGGCACTGCTTGCCGCTAGTTCAGTGAATCACCTTAGATCTCCGGAGTTTTACTACCCGGTGGTTCCCCCATCCCTGTGCAGTGACAAGGCCGGGAAACTGGGACTCATGACCCGCCACCAATGGGTGATCGTCTCCTCCGCGCCCGAGGCGCTGGCTGCCATTGGCTTGTTGATCCCAGCCACACGAAAATTTGCGGCCACCACCACGGCGATCATGTTCATGGGCTTTACCGCCGGTCACGTTTCAGCGCTCCGGCGAGCGTATGGTCCGGGGGGGACGGCCTCGGCCAAACGCGTACACAGCGTGCGGCTGCCTTTGCAGGTACCACTTGTCGCGTGGGCATGGAGTGCTCGCCGCAGCTAGTGGCACTGACCATTACGTGCCATGCAAGAACCCAAAAGTCTCAAGTACCGCCTGTAGGAGCGATCCTGTTTTGAGGTAGCTTCTGCTTCAGAATTGCCCATGAACGTGGCAACCACCACGATCCTTAGCGAAACTCCGGCTACGACATGAATGCCACCGGTCCGGCTCAGGGCATGCGAGCCGAGATGTGCCTCATCGCAAGCCCGAAGACAGTCCGGACCGAGGGATGCGAAATTCAACGATCAGCTTAGGCAGCGTCACTTTCATGATGGTTTCAGTTATTGGCACCACAAAAGTCGAAACGAGCAGCCGCACCCAAACACAAAGGGGCCGGTGTTTCAGACGGAAGGCTGTCTGAAACACCGGCCCCTTTGTGGGGATGTAACTTAGTGCTGGCTGGAGCGCCTGCGTGATCCGGCCATGATGACCAGACCAGCGAGCAGCGCCAAGACTGCACCACCCATCAGCAGTGTTGAGCTGGCGCCAGTGCTGGCCAGTTCATCTGCGCTGGTTCCCGTGGGCGACGCCGTGGGCGACGTCGTCACGCGGGTGGGAACGGTACCGGTATCGCCCGTGGCCGGGCTGGTGAGCGTGGCATCCGTGGTGGCCGGAGCAGTGGTTGCCTCATCGGTTGGATCCGTGGTGACTTCCTCGGTTGCCTCGTTAGTCGGCTCCGTGGTTGCCGGCGCCGTGGTGGCTTCCTCGGTTGCCTCGTTAGTGGGTTCCGTGGTTGCCGGCGCCGTGGTGGCTGGGGCAGTTGCCGGTTTAGTAGTTTCCGGCGCTGCTTCTTCTGCGAGGGCTAGTGCGGCGAACCCTGCGAGCTGACCCGCAGCATTCTGAACGGTCACCACATAGTTGCCGCCTTCAAGACCGGTGGGAACCTCCAGCGGTGCTTCACCGGCCTCGTTGGAGCGGACCCACTGGCTCTTTGGAGCCGTGGGTTCAGTGGCGGAAGTGTTCTGGATGGCCACGCGCAGCCAAGCATTGACCGGGAGGTTCTTCAAGGTGAGGTATTCGCCGCCGTCGAACTCGGTGGAGGGAACACCTAAATCAACGGGGGATACCTCTGGAAGTGTTGCCGGATCCACCAAGGCTGGGGCGGTTTCAGGGGCTGCAGGGGCGGTGCTCCAGTTGATACCAGGGGTCTTGAAGTGATTCAACCCTTCAAGAGCCATGCGGCCACCGAGTGTTGCCGCGCGCTTGGTGAAGTCTGCGTAGTTGCGGTTGGCTTGCGGAGACCAGCCAACCTCGGCCGTGGCCAGGGTGCGCGGGTATTGGTAGCTTTCAGTCTGGTTCATGCCGCGGATCCATTCGCCCCACTGGACTGTTTCTACACCTAGGATGCGGTCATCGCCAATGCCGGGCAGGAATTTTGCTGGGTCCCAGTCATAGTGTGTCTGCAAGGTGCAAGGTGCACCACTACAGGCCCAGGTTCCGCCAAACTGCTCGGAATTATCCTGCTTCTGCGGGATGTACGTCTTGGATGCGGGGGAGAGGATGACTTTGGCGTTATTCTTGATGATCTTGTCTGATTCGCCCTGGCCACCGCCAACCCATAGCTGAATCACGGAGTTTGGCGGCAAGTTAGCGGAACCGTATTCGTTCCAGCCAATAACACGCTTGTTCACGTCGGTGACCTGCTTGGTGAACGCGCCGATCATCTTGTTGTAGTCGGCAGTAGATGTCACATGGGACTCGTCTCCGCCGATGTGGATGTACGGGCCAGGAGTCAGGGCAGCAAGCTGTTTCAGGACTTCCTTGGTGAATTCGTAGGTAGCGTCGTTATCCGAATCGAAGGAACTGACGCCTACATCACCTGTGCCCTGTGAGTTAGGTGTGGAGTTGCCGGGCGCCGGTTTGGGGGCGGACTTGGCTGAGTTCAGTTGCGGGATGGCGTGCAGGGCCGCGGTGGTGTGACCTGGCATGTCAATTTCCGGGATGACCACCATGCCGTTGTCCCCGGCGTACTTCACAATCTCCTTATAATCGTCCTTGGTGTAGAAGCCTGTGTGCCCTGGTTCGCTCTGACTCGGGTTGGTGGTCATAGCGGTCTTGCCGGAGATGTCCGTCAGGTCCGTGTACTTGATTCCGGAGGGGTTCACCGTTGGCTGGTCCATGGCGATTCGCCAGCCTTGGTCATCGGTGAGGTGAATGTGGAGGGCGTTCATCTTGAACTGGGCTGCGTTATCGATGTGCTCCTTCATTTCATCCACTGTGTAGAAGGAACGGGCCACATCAATGCCCACACCGCGGTGTTCGTAGCGAGGGTAGTCACTGATGACCACGCTGTCCACGGTCCAGGGGGTGTTGACCGCGGTGCCGGATTCAATCCATTGCGGGAAGAGCTGGCGCAGTGTTTGCACACCATTCAACGCACCGGCTGAAGTGTTCGCAGCGATCTTCACCCCGTTGCTGTCAGCCTGCAGCGTGTAGCTTTCCGGTTTAGCATCGGAGAGGTCGGCTCCCACCGTGAACTGAACATCACTGGCCGAAGCAATACCACTGACCACGGGCAAGGCGAAGCCGGTGCTCTTGCGTGCCTTTTCTGCGAAGTAGTTGGCAGCATCTACGGCGTCACCTGAGGCCACAATACGGCTTCCTGGCAGCAGCTGGAACGTGCCATCAGCGGTAGCAGCAGAGGCCACCGGCATCGGCACAAGAGCCAAGCTGTCCGGGAGAACCGGCTGGGGTTTGGCATAGATCTCGAACTCCGAGATCGAGTATCCGTACGTGGACCAGCGTTTAACGCCCTGCATGCGCAGGAACTTCGTGTTCGGCACGCCCAGGGTGACCTCGTCGGTGCGGGTCGGCCCGGTAGTGGAGGTCATGGTCTTCACATCTGCCCAAGACGTGCCATCAAGAGAAGTTTGCAGCTTGTAGTCACGGGCTGCGGCATTGGGCCAGACGATCTTCACATGATCAACGGGACCGGCCTGTTCCAACTCCACCTGGATCCAGGAGTTATCTTCGTAGGCTGAGGACCATCGGGTGCCTGTGTTCCCGTCGTTGATGAGGTTAGCTGTGAACCCCGCCCCAGCCCCCGGCTCCACACTTGAGGCCGTAACCGTTCCGGTTAGTGCCAGGTTGGACGGGTACTCCACCGGGACGCTGGGAGGCACCACAATCGGAGCCGCTTGGGCCGGGGGAGCGGTAAAAGCTGTGGGTAGCACCGCAGCAAACAAACCGAGGGCGGCAGCGCAGGCGAGCCCGGCCGTCGTCGTTCTTTTCAATGCTTTCAATCCATATACTCGCTTTACTTCTCTTGGACCGCAAGAGGCATCCGTTAGTGGGTGAGACTACACAGTGATGAATCGTTCGACGGCGGTGGCCGGGCGCACACGTTCATGGGCCGGGATATCGCCTGCAAAAGCTAGCCACTGGGCAAATTTGTCGCCGCGCTCAACGAGTTGGCGGTACATTGCCCGGCGCATGGTGCTAACCCGATCTTTGTAGATCGGGACGTTGATGACATTGGTGAGCTCGTCAGGGTCGGCGATCATGTCGTAAAACTCGTCGATGCCTTCAGGGTTAGCAATATATTTCACTTCCTTGTTGCGGATCATGCGCTGGGCGTAGGGGAAGTGGTGGCCGTGGAATTCGCACAGGATATTCTCGCGCCAGCCCTCCACATCTTCTCCGTGAGCCAGTGGCAGCAGGCTCCGTCCACGGACACCGGAGGCATCCGCCCCGGCAATGTCATGGAAGGTGGCAGTGAAGTCCAGCAAACTGATGAAGCGGTCTTCCCGCCGCTCCTGCTCGCCAGGAAGGGACAGGATGGCCGGTATGCGGTAAATGTCCTCATACATGGCAGGGCCCTTGTCATTGAGCCTGTGAGCACCTGTGAATTCACCGTGGTCAGCGGTGAACATGACGGCCGTGTTGTCCGTCAAGCCCAGCTCGTCAAGGACGTCCAGGATCCGCCCAATTTCATGGTCGATCATGGCAACGTAGCCCCAGTACACAGCGGTGAGCTTCTTCCACTCATCCACGGTGAAGCAGTCCGTGGACCAGTATTCGGCGTAGGCCTGCTGCACCATCGGTTTGCCGTGGAACGTTTCGGCAAAGGAACCGGGCAGCTCAATGGTGGAGGGGTCAACCATGTCATACCACTGTTGCGGAATCAGGTAGGGCAGGTGCGGTCCAAAGATATGGCAGGACAAGAAGAACGGTGTGCCGTCCTCTGCACCTGACTCTTCCTGCAAGGCACCTGCAGCAAATTCACGCAGCTTAGCGATGGTCTGATCCGCCAGGAACGCCTCAAAGGTGGCTTCCGTGGGCTGATCCGTCACGCCGGCGATCAAGTGACCTTGGCTGCCGTCCGCCCGGGTGGTGTAGACAGGGTTGGAGATGTGGAAATCCGGATATCCGTTGGCTTTAAGCCAGCCTTCGTATCCCGGATCGTCAAAGACGTTCAGAGCACCCGGCAGGTGAATTCCTTCAAAACCGTAGTAATCGGGTCCACGATCCTTGCCAACATGCCATTTGCCCACGTGACCGAGCCGGTATCCCTGCTCAGTCAACGCCGCAGAGAAAGTAGGCAGCCCGTCAGGGAGCTCCTCCCTGTGGCCTGAATTCCACTCGTAGTTGGCCAACAATCCGTGTTCGAACGGTTGCAGGCCTGTGAGCAGGCTGGCACGCGCAGGGGTGCAAATGGCCGTAGGCGTGTAGGCCCGGTCAAAAGTTGTTCCGCGCGCAGCTAGCCTGTCCAGGTTGGGAGTGTGCTGTGAGGTGTTGCCGTAGCATCCCAGGGTGTCGATGCGTTGCTGATCCGTCATGAGGAACAGCATGTTTTGGCGCTTAGTGGTGTTCACAGAAGTCACTGAGGCTTAGACCGCTGGGGTGCTGACGAACAGTTCAGAGTTGTAGAAGGACTTGGGATCGGAGATTTCGGTGATCTTCTCATCCTTCTTGAACTGCTGCTGGAGACCATCCAACCAGGTGTAGATGGTGCCGTCCGAGGACAACTTGTCCAGTTCCTGGGAGGTGAACAGCTTGGCCACACTGGCCTGGGCTGCCATGTCTTCCTCCTTAAGCTTGAGGAACTTAGCTGTCAGGGCAATGGTGTTTTCCTGGTTGCTGTGCCGGTAGTCGTTGGCGCTCTTGACAACGGAGATGAACCCGGTGGCAAGGTCCTTATCCTTTGCTGCGCGGCCCGGAGCGGCTACGAACGTGGAGGGGAACGTGAGCGTGTCGATGAAGTCCTCGTTAGAGAACAGCTCAACCATGTCCGGCTGACCCTTCTTGGCACTGTCAATGAGCGGGTACCACAAGGCGGCACCGTCAACCTGGCCGGCAGCGAATGCTGCAACAATGGCCGGCGGTTCCATGGCCGTGACCTTGAAGTCTTCGCGGCTCAGGCCTTCCTTGGCCAAGGCCAGGCTGAACAGCTGGTCACCGGAAGTACCGGTAGGCACTGCAACCTTCTTGCCCTTGAGCTCAGCCAGAGTCTTGATCCCGGGCTGTGCAATGATGCGGTCCGCGTTGGAGACAGAGTTAACGGACCAGATTTCAGCCTTTCCTGATGCGGGCAGCCACAGTGCGCCGGAGCCAATGTAGACCACGTCCACGTTGTTGGTGCCCAGTGCCTGGATGGCCAGCGGGCCGTTGGTGAACGGCAAGTACTTGGGCTTCAGGCCAGCCTTGGCCCAGTAACCTTCCTGATCGGCAACTGCCATCAGTGCTGCACCGTTGTAGTCGGCAATGTAGCCAACCTTGATCTCCACGGGCTCCTTGGCTGCATTCGAAGAACTGGCATCATCGGCCTTAGCGCCGCAGGCTGCTAGTAGGGAGATTGCTGCGGCACCCAGAGAGAGTTGCAGGACATTGCGGCGTGTGACGTGGTTGTTCATGGTTTCTCCTGAAGAGTTTTGCCCAAGTCTGGGCAGGGGGTATGAGGGGATCTAGGCGGGAAGCGAGTTTTTATTGGTGGGCTTCTGCCACACCGGGCTGGTGGTAGACAGCTTCCCAAACCTGGGTGCGTAGGCGAGCGAACTCGTCTGAGAGGCGCATTTCCTCGGTCCGCGGGTAGGGAAGGTCAATCTTGATTTCCTTGAAGATGCGACCCGGCCGGGCAGCCATGACGATCACTCGCGATGCTAGGAAAACTGATTCGTCAACATCATGCGTAACGAACATGACTGTGCGGCGTTCTTGGGTCCAGGTCTTGAGTAGCTGTTCTTGCATGTGCACACGGGTCAAGGCATCCAACGCACCGAAGGGCTCATCCATCAAGAGGATCTCTGGGTTCACGGCATAGGCGCGTGCAATGGCGCACCGCTGTTTCATACCACCGGAGAGCTCCTTCGGCAGTGCTTCAGCGAAGCGGGTCAAACCCACGAGTTCAAGGTAGTGATCCACTATGACGCGGCGTTCCTTGGCGGGAACCTTCTTGAGCTCCAGCCCGAACTCAACGTTTTTGCGTACGGTTAGCCACGGGAAAAGCGCGTATTGCTGGAAGATGACACCGGTTCGGGTGCTCGGTCCGTCAACTTCTCTGTCATCAACCATGACCCGGCCACTGGTGGGGTCAAGGAGTCCTGCTGCGGCATTGAGCATGGTGGATTTTCCGCAACCGGACGGGCCCACTACGGTGACAAATTCGCCGTCGGCGATGTCTAGGCTCACGCCGTCAAGAGCGGTGAAGGTGTTGCCGGTGAGTGTGAATTCCTGGCGTAGATCCTCGAAGCGGATCATGGCTTTTGATGTGGTGGTTGTCATGGTTATTCCTTAGCGACGTTCTTGCCAGCGGGTCAGGTGGGCCTCGATCATCAAGAGCAAGCGGTCCATGAGTAGACCGAGAATGCCGATGACAATTACGTTCACGAGAATTGTGGGCATGTCGTAAAACTGCTGGGCCTGCTGCATGCGCATACCCAAACCGTTGGGGGCGGCGATCAGTTCAGCGGCCACAACGGTGGCCCAGCCTGCTCCGAGGCCAATACGCATACCTACCAGGATGAACGGTGAGGATGCGGGAACTACCACTCGGCGGAAGATGATCATTGAGTCAGCGCCCAGAACCCGGGCGGCATTGATGAGTGTCTTATCTACGCTGACCACGCCTTGGTAGGTGGAGATCACGCAGGAGAGGAATGCGGCCAAGAAGATGACGAAGATCTTCGGTGTTTCACCGATACCCATGGTGACCATAACAAGGGGAAGTAGGGCCAGTGGAGGAATGGTTCTAAAGAACTGTACCCAGGGTTCAATGATGGCTCGGCCTACCTGGTACCAACCCATCAAGAAGCCAACAGGAACGGCAAGCAGACTGCCAAGGAGGAAGCCGCTGAGAACGCGGGCAAGGGATGCTCCGGTATCTTCAGCGAGAGTACCGTCAGCGAATACCTCTCCGGCCCGGATCAGCACTTCTACGGGGCCAGGCAGGCCAACAACTCCTGCGGCTGACAGAGCAGTCCATGCTCCGAGCCCGGCTGCTACAGAGCCAAAGTTGATAGCCAGCAATGCCTTGCGGCCAAGTTTGCGCCCGCTTGTTGCAGGGCTCTTCCTGGATGCTGGTTTGGGTTTTTGCTGCGAGTTTTCAGGTGCTGGACTGCCGCTAGCGAGGGGTGGTGTTTCAACCGCGATGTAGGTATCTTTTGCTGCCATGGATCAAACTTATGGCATGGATCACATGATGTCAACACTCCTTACATAACTATCAGTTATGCGGTGGTGTGCGGCTGAACGGGTTCGAAACTTAGCTTTTGGTATTCAGTGAAACGGCGCTACTAAGCGCCCTGCGCATCGCTAATTGAGGATGGCCTGGGTCCAGTGCAAAAGGGCCATTTGAGCTGCACCGTCGCTTCCTGCGCTGGGCGCAAACGGTGCTGTGCTGATCTCTGTGCTCTGCGGTCCGAGGTCAAGGTTTTGCTCACTGAAGGCGCGCCGTGCGGGCTCAAGAAGGAGTTCACCAAATTGCGAAAGCTCACCTGCAATGACAACGCGGCTGGGATCGAGCAAAACACACGCGCTCATCAGGGCGCGAGCCAGAAGCTCACCAGCCCACGAGGCCACATTGATGGCGATTCCATTGCCTTGTGCAGCGGCCAATGCCATAGCTTCGATGGTTGAAAAGGCTTGCCCCCGGTGTGCGGCCTCCAGCAGAACGTTTGCTTCGTTAATATAGCTCTCCAGGCAGCCATGACGGCCACACCAACAGGGAGGTCCAGCGAAGTCAACGCTGATATGGCCTAGCTCTCCGGCGATGCCGTTGCCTCCACGCATCAGCGATCCATTGGAGATGACGGCGGAGCTAAGGCCCGCTGAGAGGACCACATAGAGCAGGTCCTGACTGTTATTGCGGTAAGCCATGGCCGCCAGCCTAATATTGTTGTCCCACAGGAGGGGGGCGGGGAGTAGCTCTCGCAGAGGGGCCAGCGAAGCGCCTTGCGGGTCGCTTTGCAATTCAAGATCGTCAGAAAGTGACGCGGGATTTGGGTGGCGGCTAGCAATGCCAACGGCTGTGCCAATATTGGTTTCGGCGTTGATGCGGCCTGCGCTAATGAGTTCTTGCAACATATCCGCAGCCGCTAAGACTTTGCCTTCGAGCGGCAGGAGCGAGGAAATGTCCTTACGGACGCGTGCGGTGGTGGACCCGTCAAACCCCATGACCGAGATACTGATGCGCCGCCGGCCCAGCTCGATGCCAACGGCAGCGCCCGCATTAGGGTTCAGAGTGAGGGCTTTGGTGGGCCGCCCGCTGCGGCCAGGCCCATGGAACTCCTGATCACTTTCGGTGATGACTCCTCTGGCGCGCAACTCGCCCACAATGGCCGAAAGCGTTGTTCGGGAGAGCTTTGTGTCAGTCTCAAGTTCGCGCCGTGTGCGGTTGCCGTGTGTGGCAAGCGATTCCAAGACGCGCAACTCATGGCGGCGCCGGACTGCCTGCAGGGCGCTGTCGTCAGGTGTAAGCACGTCCCCTCTTTCCCATTCATCTCAACGGGGCAAGATGCAATCCGTGCCCCTTAATCATCATTATGCACCAGGGCGAGCTATTTATGTAAAGTCTATTGTCTTTATTCCTCAGGTAATCCTTGGGTCACCCCTGAGGCAGCTGCTGTTGTAATTTCTAAGCGTGCCGCAGTGATGAAGTCACGGATTAGTTGGATGCTCTTAACGCCCCGGCTCGATTCCACCCCGCTAGAGACATCCACTCCAGAGGGCTGCATGGCCTTGGCAGCCGCAGCAACATTGTGTGGATTGAGACCGCCAGCCAATAGCCAGAACCCTTGTGGCGTTCCTGCTGACAACACGGCTGCATCAAAAGTGACGCCGGCACCCGGTTCAACTGCGTCCAGCAAGAGACGTTCACCATCCCACGCGATCTTTTCATCAGGGCTAAGGCTGTTGTACAAAGGCGCGGAGAATGCCCGCAGGGATTGGAATCCGGCGTTGTGGATCCTGTCCATGTCTTGGAGCGTCTCTTCGCCATGTAACTGGATGGTGCCTACTTGGGCCGTAGTCGCAATTTTTATAACCTGGTCAATGGGCTGGTTCCGGAACACGCCAACGATCTCAATGCCCGCCGGTACTTCGCGGCCCAGCTTTGCTGCCAATTCTGCGTTCACGGTCCGTGGACTACCCGGAGCAAAGACAACACCAATGGCGTCGGCACCGGCATCTACAGCCGCAGCAATGGTTTCAGCCGTTTGCAGACCACAAATCTTGACATACATCCGTGCACGCTTCCTTCTTCGTTGATGCTGACTTCGTTGATGGTGCCCGGACCTATTCATAGCGACGCTGGCTCAGCTGCCATGTTAACAGTGTTAAGTTCCACCGACTATCTTGAAGGTGCATATTCTCGGTGTGCTGAGGTTGCGGATGTGGCCGTAGCGTAGCCTATGCCTTCACGCTTAGGAGAATACTTAGGAGAATACGGTGGCGGCGATACTCCAAAGAACATAGGCGCTGATGGGGATCAGGAGCAGCCATTCCCGAACGGAACCGGCGTTACCTAAAAGCGGGATCGCAATATTGCCGTTGGGCCGCCAAATGTTCTTCACTAACGGGACCTTGCGCAGGAATCGCGGCGGCTTGATCCGCAGCGGCCAAATAAGATTGCACCCTCCTGTGGTCAGCATGTCGCCCAGGATGTGGATGATGACGCCCAAGCCCATAGCCAGCGGAAACCAATAGGCGTGTTGCGGCGCAAAGAGGGTAGCGAAGATTCCGACGCCGATCCCCACCACCCAGGGAAACTTGCGCATGGTGTCGGGAATGAATTTCAGGGCCTTCGCGGCAAAGGAGGCTAGTAGAACAGCCAGCAGACCGGCCCCCGGATAGATGATGCCGTGGCCCGGCAGCTCCATGGTCCACATGCCAGCCAGTGCAGCAATGGCAACGAAGACGGCCAGGCCCAGGAGGGAGTGTGTGCCGTGCCGGTGGCCACCGGAGAACTTTCCCACCTGGATACACAAGATGTTAGACAGCGGTGGAAGGGAGTGGGCTATGGTTGCGTGCCGGTGGTCAGCATCTGGCACCAGGGCCGCACCGGCGGTCACCAGGGCCCCGGCAATGACAGAGGCTGGAGTCAAATCCATCATGCCCATGCCAATGGTGACTGTCTCCGGTAATGCCGGAACCACCTGTCCCAGGCGCCCTAGTCCTACCTCGAACGAGGTGGTCAGGGCCAGCCAGGCGGCAGCTCCACTGGCGGCGTGGTGGGCTCCCATCATGAGGGCACGTCCTTGCATTTTCGGGTCTTCGTTCTGAACCCGCATTACGTGGACAAAACCTGCTGCACCAAGGGTATGTGTAGGGGCTGACATTCACACTCAGTGCGCCTGCAGAAAACATGCGGTGCCGCTCACATGCGTTTCTCAAGGCTTTATCCCAGTCTCATCGCAGTAGTATTCCCCCATGAGAAGCGCACTGTTTGAATCGATCACCCTGCGCGGTGTGTCCGTCCGCAACCGGCTCTGGGTTACCCCCATGTGCCAGTACTCGGCGGAACAACAGGACGGGATGGCTGGGGATTGGCATCTGGTGCATTTGGGATCCTTCGCAAAAGGCGGTGCCGGTGCCGTGTTTACCGAGGCCACGGCCGTGCTTCCTGAAGGACGCATCTCTCCGCAAGACTTGGGCCTGTGGAATGACGCCCAACGTGACGCCTTCGCCAGGATCGTGGCCTTCATCCGCAGCCAGGGCGCGGTGGCGGGCATCCAGTTGGCACATGCCGGACGCAAAGCGTCCACCTTCCGCACGTGGGATGAGCGTCAAGGGACCGTCCACGAAGACGACGGCGGATGGGTCACCCTAGCGCCCAGTGCACTCGCCTTTCCCGGCTATGACACACCAACCGCCCTCACCGCGGAAGGTATTGCCCAGATAGTCGCAGCCTTTGGTGCCGCTGCCGCACGGGCTGTTGAGGCCGGGTTTGAACTGATCGAAATTCATGCCGCCCACGGCTACCTTCTGCACCAATTCCTCTCACCTTTGACCAACATGCGCAGCGATGACTATGGTGGCTCGCTGCGTAACCGAGCCCGTGCCTTACTGGAAACCATCGACGCCGTCCGGGCCGCCGTCGGCCCCTCCATACCCGTGTTGGTGCGCTTCTCGGCGACTGACTGGGTGGACGGTGGTTGGAGGCTTCAGGACACCTCGAGAGTTGCGCGCTGGGCTGCCGAGCACGGTGCGGACCTCGCGGACATTTCCTCAGGCGGAAACGTTCCCGCACGCATCCCTGTGGGCCCCGGCTACCAGGTGCCCTTGGCCACGGCTATCCGAACAGCAGCGCAAATACCGGTGGCCGCCGTGGGGCTCATTACAAGTGCCCAGCAGGCAGAGCAGATCGTGGCCACAGAGCTGGCCGATGTAGTCATGGTGGGGCGTGAATTGTTGCGTGATCCCAACTTTCCGCTGCGGGCGGCTGCCGCGCTGGGCGTGGAGGTTCACTATCAGCCGGCACCGTATCACCGCGCACCCATCAAATGAGGGCCGCGCACTCATCAAGAGAGGGGCGCGAACACCTCACACAGCGTCATTCCCTGAATCCGCCCGGCGCTCCCCAGCCCGGCACCGTACAAGAGGCCCGGCCTCTACCAGCCATGACTTGCCCGGTGTTGGGGCCCGCTCTCACTTCCGCGTTCAGGCTAGGTTCGGAACTCATTGGCCGGCGCAGAGTGGAATAATGGATAGCGGTGGCCACATAGCGGCAGCCTGACAAATTTAGGGGAGAGAATGTCCACGCTGAAGCAGCAACTCAAGAATGACGTGATCACGCACATGAAAGCCGGCAACAAGATTGCCCTGACTACTGTCCGGAACGTTTTGGGTGAGATTGAAACGCGTGAAAAGGGTGGCAAGACCCCCATCGAGTTTGATGACGCCCAGGTCATCACCTTGTTGCAGAAGGAAGCAGCCAAACGTCACGATACGGCCAAGATTTATACTGAGGCCGGGGAATCTGACCGGGCCGCAGCCGAGCTGGCTGAAGCCGGCGTCATCGAGGCTTATCTGCCCCAGGTTCTCAGCGCTGGCGAAGCACAGGAAATCGTGGACCGGATAATCAGCGGTCTTGAAGCTGAACAGGGCGAGCTGTCCATGCGTCAAATGGGTGTGGCCATGAAGCCCATTACGGCCGAAATCGCGGGCCGCTTTGACGGCAAGGCCATCTCGGATATGGTGCGCACGCGCCTCCAGTAGTTCGCGCCAGCAGTAGTGCAAGCCAGCAGGATCTGCCCACAGCGCCCGCAACAAACGAAACAAAAGCAACAAACACCACACTCGCCACGCCCTCGCAGCCCATGGAACGGAACTCCTTGATTCAGCTCACACAAGACACCGACGGATATGTACGGATGAGCAGGCACTTTCCTGCGCAGACCATGATTTCCATCAGCTTCACCGACGGCACCACAGGGGAATACTCGGGCCGGCGAATGAATGAAATCTATGATCAGGCGCTTGCCGATTTCCGCTTGGCTAACAACATGGATGTCAAGGGTTTCAACCGCAACGCCAAGAACATCCACCGGCGCAACGCAGTAGAGCACGTGCCCGTGGCGGCCGGTATGAAATAGCAATACGGGGGCATGTTACTCCACTAAGTGGAGAAATCCTCTGGTGTCCGTAGGATTGGAGGAACCAGGCGGGACGTCAGTGTCTTAGCAGCGCCCGCCGCGAGATTTGAAAGGTGTCATGTCCTCAGTATTGACGCTCATTCCATTGTTCATTGGGCTCGGCGTTCTGGTGGTGCTCGCTATTATTGCAGCCATCATTTCGCGGATGGCCCTGCATATTGCCAGCCCGGACCAGGCCCTGGTTATTTCTTCCAAGGATAATAAGGCCCAGCCGGATCCGAACAGCCAACGTGTGGTTTTTGGCCGGATCTTCATCAACCCCTTCACCCAGCGCGCCTACCCGTTGTCCTTGGCCTCCCGGCAGGTTTCGTTGAAGATCGAGGCTATTTCCAAGAACGGCATCAAGCTGCATCTGACGGGTGTGGCCCAGGTGAAGGTCGGTGGCGACGCAGATTCCGTGCGCAAAGCTGCCCAGCGGTTCCTGAATCAGCAGGATGCCATTGACCACTACACCCAAGAGACCCTCTCGGGTTCGCTGCGTTCCATTGTGGGCACCTTGACGGTGGAATCCATCATCAAGGACCGTGCCACCTTCGCCAAGAGCGTGAAGGAAGAGGCGGAGCATTCCATGCACAACCAGGGCCTGGAGATTGATACCTTCCAGATCCAGTCGGTAGATGACGAGACCGGCTACCTGCGCAATCTGGGCCGCCCCGAGGCGGCCCTGGCCGAGAAGAATGCCAAGATCGCAGAGGCCCAGTTCCTCCAAGAAGCCGAGCAGGCCAAGGCCATTGCTGATGAACAAGTGGCCCTGGCACAGCAGCAGCTGATCATCAAGCGTGCCGAACTCAAGGAAGTTGCAGATGCCCGCCAGGCACGAGCCGACGCCGCCGGTCCGCTAGCTGCAGCCGAGCAGCAGGAGCAGGTTATCATTCGGGACCAGCAGGTTGCCCTGCGCCGTGCCGAGTTGCGCGAGAGGGAGCTGGACACTGAGGTGCGCAAGCCCGCAGATGCCGAGAAGTACCGTCTGATCCAACAAGCTGATGCCAAGTTGGAGGAACGGCGCCGCGCCTCTGAAGCCGCTGAAATTGAGGCCACGGTTGAACTTGCCAAGCGTAAACTGACCGCTGAGGGTGACAGGGTGGCTGCCGAGGCTGACGCTGCAGCCAACACGGCGCGAGGCAACGCTGACGCAGCTGTCATCGAGGCTCGCGGACGCGCAGATGCCGCCGTCATCAAATCCAGGGGACAGGCTGAGGCCGAGTCCACCGAGGCCAAGGGTGTGGCAGAGGCCGCCGGCATCGCCGCGCAGGCTGAAGCTTACGAGAAGTTCAACGAGGCAGCCATTCTCAGTAAGGTTCTGGAAGTGCTCCCGGCCATGGCCCGCGAGGTGGCAGCTCCCATGGCTGCCATCAAGGACATGACAGTTATTTCCAACGACGGCGCGAGCCAGCTGAGCAAGAATGTCTCCAGCGGTGTCCAAGAAACCACCCAGCTGATCAAGGACTCCACGGGTCTGGACATCATTGGGCTCATTCAGGGCATGGTTGGCAAGAACGCTCAGAACGGCAAGAGTCATGAGGGCGGCGGCATTGCCACGGACCTGAACTCGGAACGGAACTAGCCGCCGCGCACGTTCCACTGCGCCGCGGTCTACAGCCCTGCAGGATCGGTGTTTGCACCGCACAGTATGACAGCAACACGTTCGTCACTGCGCGGTACATAGGCTCCGGTTTGCAGGGCAGCGTAGGCCGCGGCGGCACCATTTTCAAGCACTATGCGGTAGTCTTCCCACAGGAAAATGCGTGCCGCAGCGATCTGCTCATTACTGACCAGAACACTTTTAACGCCGGTGCGCACGGCAACAAGGACAGTGTCCACGCCGTCGAGCTGTTCTTCAAGTTCCAAACCAATGGTTCCGGCACCAGCGGCAATCTCAGGCTGATCGTAGGCGTGGCAATAGAGTGCACCGCTGGCGGCCACAAAGTCCATGGCCCGCTGGTAGGTGTCCACATACTCTGTGCCTTCCTGTACGACGGCGGCACCCACCTTGCCCAGCGCGGCCACCTTCACTGCCGGAGCAGTGAGCGGGACAAAGACAGTTGATGGCACGCCCAGGGCTGCTGCAGCACTGGCATTGGCAAGGCCCGCGTTTCCGCCCCAGGTAGGACTCCACCACAGGTTAGGTCCAGTGAGTGCATGGCGTCGAGTTGGCCCAGCGTGCAACCGCAACCGCGGATGCCCGGCTAAGCTGGTGCGCATGACTGAAGCTGCCTCTATTCTTTACGATCTGCCGTCCCACACAGTGCGCCGCACCGTGGTGTCCGGGATGGCCAACAACGTCTACCTGATTACGGCAAAGGCAACGGGTGCACAAATTCTCATTGACGCCGCGGATGACCTCCCCGCCATCAATAGTCTTATTGCGGACGCTGCACACGATTCCCCGGGCGGGGTAGTGCCACACCTGGCCATGATCGCCACCACGCACCAGCACTGGGATCATGTCCGGGCGCTGGGGGCGCTCGTGTCCCAAACAGGGGTGCCAACGGCAGCTGGATTTGAAGATGTTGAGGGAATCGCCGCAGAATGCGGGGTTTCTACCGATCGCCCCCTGCACCATGGTGACATCCTTTCCGTGGACGGCATCACCCTGGAAGCAGTTCATCTGCGCGGCCATACACCGGGTTCTATAGCCTTTGTCCTGACGGCCGAGAAGGGCGGTGCCCCCATCATCTTTAGCGGTGATTCCTTGTTCCCTGGCGGCGTAGGGAATACGGGAGCGGATCCGGTGCGCTTCACACAATTGCTTGACGACGTCAAGGACCGCCTCTTCGCCCCCTATCCTGACTCCGCACAGGTGCTTCCCGGACACAGGGATGGCACCACTCTGGGTGCCGAACGGTCTTCCTTGCCGCAGTGGCGAGAGCGCGGCTGGTGAACAGAACGTAGCCAGCTAGCTCGCAACGGGGCTACAACGCCAGCAAGGGGCAGGGTGTGGCTCCGGCACTGGCCTAGACTTGTCAACATGTACTTCATTGTTGTGAAATTTCAAGTCAAGCCCGAGTCCGCCGCCACGTTCATGGAGCGTGTGGCCCCCTTCACAGAGGCAACCCGCGCCGAACCGGGCAATCTCTGGTTTGACTGGACACGCAGCGTTGCTGACCCCCATGAGTTCATCCTGATTGAGGCGTTCCTGGACGACGACGCCGCCGGAGCCCACGTCAACAGCGACCACTTCAAGGCAGGGCTAGAGACCATGCGCCCGGCACTAATCTCTACCCCAAAGATTGTTTCGCGCAAGGTTGAGGGGGATTCCTGGGGCGAGATGGGCGAACTTCAGATCAGTTGAGTTCCCTGTCTACGCCCGCTGTGGGGCATCTCCCGCAGGGGCCCTTCAACCTTACTGCGATTGGGCAGGGGCTGGTCTTTGCCCAATCACTGCCCGAGCTGGCCACCGTCCTCGCCTCCGCCGCAGACGGGGGTGCTTCTGCCGTGGTTCAGGCACCTCCGGGCACGGGTAAAACCACCCTGGTGCCGCCCCTGGCAGCCAACGTTTTCGCTGCGAGTTCTTCACAGCGGATCCTGGTGACCCAGCCTCGCCGGGTAGCCGTCCGCTCCGCCGCCCGCCGCTTGGCGAGCCTGGATGGGAGCGCTCTCGGAAGCAAGGTTGGCTACACGGTGCGTGGGGAAAGCCGGGTGAGCGCCGAGACCATCATTGAATTCCTCACCCCTGGGATCCTGCTACGCCGCCTGCTGCACAACCCGGGGCTGGAAGGCGTCAGCACTGTGGTCCTTGACGAAGTCCACGAGCGCGGTCTGGACACCGATCTCCTGCTGGGCCTGCTGGGCGAAGTCCGGCAACTACGCGGCGATCTGAGCCTTGTGGCCATGTCAGCCACGCTGGATGCGGCCCGTTTTGCCCGGCTCTTGGGCCCGGACGACGCCGGGTCCCCGGCTCCCGTGGTTGACTGCCCCTCGGCGCTGTTCCCCCTCGAGGTTAAATGGGCGCCTCCTGCCCAGCCCCGTCTTGACCAGCGCGGCATCACCCGCGCTTTCCTTGACCATGTTGCTGACACTGCCGCCGCCTTCCATGCACGCGCCCTCGCCGAGAACCACGAGATTGACGCGCTCGTGTTCGCTCCCGGCGCCTGGGAAGTCTTCCACATAGCCTCCCGCCTGCGCTCATCCGCTCACGGAACCGAGGTGCTGGAGTTGCACGGCCAGGTCTCGGCCCGGGAGCAGGACCGTGCCGTTTCGGCACGGGAACCTGGCGGAGCCCCGCGCATCATTGTTTCCACCTCCTTGGCGGAGTCCTCGCTGACGGTACCGGGGGTGCGCCTGGTGATTGATTCCGGTCTCTCACGCGAGCCCCGCCGTGACGCGGTGCGGGGGATGACGGGGCTCGTTACGGTTTCCACCTCACGAGCCTCGGCCGAACAGCGTGCGGGCCGCGCAGCCCGGCTGGGCCCTGGCACCGTGGTGCGCTGCTACGACCAAAAGACTTTTGCCGCGGCACCGGCCCACCCCATGCCTGAGATTGCTGTTGCCGATCTCAGTGCCGCAGCCCTGCTGTTGGCATGCTGGGGTGCCCCCGGGGGAGTGGGCCTGCGGCTGCCCGATGCCCCCAGCGCTCAGTCCATGGCTACGGCCGTGGACACCCTGACGGGCCTGGGTGCCCTTGATACCACAGGGCACGCCACGGCGCTTGGCAAGACACTCGCGGAGATTCCCGCAGATCCCCGCCTGGCCCGTGCGCTACTCAACGGAGCCTCCGTGGTAGGCGCCACGGCGGCCGCCGAAATTGTGGCTCTGGTATCCGGTGACGGGAGGGCTCCCGGCGCCGATCTGCAGGCACTACTTTCCACCATGCGCTCCGGCCTGCGTTCATCAGGGGACCCCGCTGCACGCCGCTGGAACCAGGAAGTGCGCCGGCTCGAACAACTCGTGCACAAGGACGCCCGCAAGCCGGAGAAGGACACGGCCGCAGGCACAAGTACTGCTGGTTCCATCCCCGCCGATCCAGTCCTCCCTGGCTCCATGCCCGCTGGGCCTCTTTCCACCGGTTCAATTCCACCGGTGGGGCGGGCTGATGTGGTGGGGTTCGTCGTCGGGCTGGCCTTTCCAGATAAGGTGGCGCGGCTGGTCCCCAACGCCGCCGGTGCGCAATATTTGCTTTCCTCCGGCACCCGGGCCGGCCTGCCTGCGGGCAGTGCACTGACGGGGCACGAGTGGTTGGCTGTGGCTGATGTTGCCCGTGCGCAGGGCCGTGATGCTGCTGGCACGGGCGCCATCATCCGTTCTGCGGCGCCGCTGGATCAGGGGCTCGTGGAAATCGTGGCAGCACATCTGCTCCAGGACTCCGTGGTGGCAACGTTTAACAGCGGTAGGGTCTCGGCCCGGCGGGAGCGCCGGCTTGGGGCGATCATCCTCGCTTCTACCCCCGTGAAGGCGACCGCCGCGCAAGGACGTGAGGCGGTGGCGGCAGCGCTGGCCAAGGAGGGCCTAGGCTTGCTGAACTGGCGGGGCAGCGCGGATATGTTGCGCCGCCGCATGGCGCTGCTGCACCGTGTGGTGGGATCCCCGTGGCCGGACGTTGGCGATAAGGCGCTACTGGCCCGCCTGCCGGACTGGCTCGGGCCGGAACTTGAGGCTGTTGCCGGGGGACGTGCGTTGTCCGCGCTTTCACTGACAGATCCGCTGCGCAGGCTCTTACCGTGGCCCGAGGCATCGCGTCTGGCCGAGCTGGCCCCTGAATCGCTGGCCGTGCCGAGCGGTTCCCAGATCCGGATCGACTACCCCGCAGTATCCGAGGAGGGCCCTCCCGTGGTGGCCGTTAAGCTACAGGAATGCTTTGGGCTGGCAGAGACTCCCCATCTGGTCAACGGCAGGGTGCGGGTGCTGTTCCATCTGCTCTCACCCGCGCGCAGGCCGCTGGCCGTGACGGGTGATTTAGCCTCTTTCTGGAGTGGTCCTTACGCACAGGTCCGGGCCGAGATGCGTGGGCGCTATCCCAAACATCCCTGGCCCGAAGATCCATGGAGCGCTCCGGCAACCGCCAAGGTCAAGAAGCGCATGTCCTGAATCAGCCTGTTCCGGTTCGCACTGTTTAGATTCACACTGTTCTGATTCATTCCTCGGAAGCTTGGCTGGTGCCACTTCTTGTGGCCTCCCGCCAATCGTTGTTGGTCAAGTGCGAGCTGGCTTGGGCGCCCACTTCGGCCATGCCGCCGTCTACCTCCCAGCTGGCCCCCGTGACGTAACTTGCCGCGGGGGAGGCCAAGAAGGTGATGACGGCAGCCACCTCCTCGGCTGTACCGCCATAGCCCAAAGGGATTCCCGGGCGCGGGATCTCATGCGGATGCCGGCTCTCAGTCACAGGCAAGTGCGTGGCAATCTCACCCGGTGCCACGGCGTTGACGTTGATGCCATGGCCGGAAAGTTCCAAGGCGAGCGTCTTGGTCAAGCCGTCCAGACCGTATTTAGAGGCGCAATACGCACCAAAGCCAAACCGTGGCTGATGGCCATGAATGCTTGTGACCACCACCATTCGGCCCCCTTTTTCGCCGGCGACTAGTATCTTCGCGGCTGCCTGCATACACAAGAAAGCGCCGTTGAGGTTGGTGTCCAGAATCCGTTGCCACTCCTGGAGTTCAGTGTCTATGACGGACTTGTTCAAACCAATGCCCACATTGTTCACGAACACGCCCAACGAGCCCAGCGCAGTAGCCAGATCCGTGATCACGGGGGCACAGCTTGCGAAGTTCCTCGTGTCCAACCACGCGGCATGAGAACGCTGACCCAGGGCTTCAATGCTCCTGGCGGTATCGGCGGCTCCGGCCTCGTCGTCATGCCAAGTAAACCCAACATCATGCCCCGCACCGGCCAAGGCAATGGCCGTGGCCTTGCCTATGCCAGAGTCGGCGCCCGTAACAATGGCGGTGCGTGGATAATCGGTACGGGCACCTGCGGCAGTGTGTTGAATCGGCACTATTTTGGCGCCTTGGCCGCCGCCGAACGTTCGGTCTTGCTCCCGGCACTGGCGAGGTCCCCGTCGTCGTCCTCCAAGTGTGCGCGCATGAACCACTGGAACAACTCCAATTGTGCGCACTGCTGGATGAGCATATCCTCGGTGATCGGATCCAGGGCGCCCACCTTCGCCAGAGTCTCGCGGTGGCTCTTGAGGAAGCCGGTGTACACCAGATCCAGTGCGGCAAGGTGGGCTGAGGTGTGCGCCCTCCCAATCGAGTAGTCGTCCCAGGACCGTGCGGACACGAGAGCGCCGGGCAGGCCGTTGGGGGAGACACCCAAGGTGGCAATCCGTTCTGCCGTCTGATCCACCATGGCCCGCACCAGATCAATCTGGGGGTCAAGCATCTCGTGGACGCTGATGAAGTCCCTGCCCACCACATTCCAATGCGCATGCTTGAGCGTTAACTGCAGATCGTTCAGGGCGTGGAGACGGGGCTGAAGCAAGGTGGCCATCTTATGGCCGTCTTGCAACGTAAGGCCCGGAACCGTGTATCCCGCATGGGCTGTTCTCTTGGTGACCATGGCAACTCCCTTGTTCTTTGATGCTCGTGTGGACTCTTTGAGGCCGGAGCAGCATTCATTCCAACCACTCCCACGCTAACCACAACGGAGCCGAAGATCTAGAGCCACGCAATAGCGGGCTCCAATGTGTCAGCCCTGTCTCAGCAGTCTGGGCAGCGCGGTGTTGATCAGCACCTGGGGATCTGGGCGGCGCGGGAAGAACCGTGCACTCACCAGCACCGCCGGAATAGGGTCTAGTTGCCCACGTCACAATTGCACCTTCCTGATCGCAAGACCGTAGTTTTACTATGAATGTTTCATATCTGATCATCTAGTGCCACATTTTTAGTCGTTGGCTTTCAGGAGTTGCCCGCATGCCCTCATTGAATCGAAAGCTGGCCATCATGGCCGCAGCATCTGTCCTGGCCTGCTCGAGCATTCCGGTGGGACTGGCATTTGCTGCGGAGCAGACCCTGCCCGCTCCGGCGGCGCTGGTTCCCAATGTGCAGACCTTTGAACCCGGCGTCACGGCGTGGAGCCCGCTGCCTGGCACACGGATTGTGGTGGACCCGGCCTTCGCCACAGAGCTTGGCCAAGAAGCCACCACGCTGGCTCATGAGTTGGCTTCTGAGGGACACCTGGGTGCACCTGCCCAGACAGTACTGGGCGGGCCCGTCGATGCGGATGACATCCACCTCACCCTGGCGAAAGTCCACAACAACACGGCGGAAGCCTATGAGATCACCGTCAATGACGGTCTCCAGATCCGCGCAAGTGATGCCGCCGGGGCCTTTTACGCGAGCAGGACGCTGCTGCAGGTGCTCCGAACTGAGGATAATTACTCGGGCACCGTCACCGACTGGCCGGCCTATGTTCAGCGCGGTGTCATGGTGGACATGGCCCGCAAGTATTACTCACCGGAGTGGGCTGAGCAGCTCATGCGCAGCATGTCCTACCGCAAGCTGAACACCTTGCAGTTCCACATGAACGACGGCGTGGGGTTCCGGATTGAATCCAAAACTCACCCTGAGATTGTCTCCCCTGAACATTGGAGCCAGGACGATGTGCGGGACCTGCTGGCAACGGCTGCCAGGTACCACATCGAGGTGGTACCGGACATTGACTCGCCAGCCCATTTGGATCACGTTTTGAAGGTGCACCCCGAGTGGCGGCTGACGTTGAGGAACGGCCAGACCCTGAATAGCCACCTTGACTACTCCATCCCTGAAGCCCGGGCTTTTATGAAGGAATTGGTGGGCGAAATGGCTGATCTTTTCCCCGGTAAGTACTTCCATCTAGGGGGCGACGAATTCTTCCCCGCACCCTGGCAGGGCAATGGCCCTGACACCGTGACGGCAAGTTCCGCGCCACAGCTGCTCAGTTTCGCTGCCGAAAAGGTGGGTCCTGGCGCTACTATTCTTGATGGTTATGAGTGGTACATGAATGATCTGATCGCCCTGCTCAAGACTAAGAACAAGACCGCCAAGGTCTGGAATGATGATGTTTATCCCGGTGAAGGAATCCTAGACTTGGATAAGTTAGCTGAGGTTGAGGGCTGGATTCGTTGGAACAACTCCAAACCAAACGCAGGCCAGATCTCCGATGCCGGCTATGACATGGTCAACGCCAATGGCGACTACCTGTACTTCATCCTGACGGGCGACGGCGTGGGCACAGGCCCCAATAAGAACCCCGAAGGTATTTACGAGCGCTGGAATCCGCGGCGTTTCATGGGAGTTGCCGGCAATGGTGGAGACTATGACCTCCCTGCGGACAAGCCGCTGATGGGTGCCCACCTCTCCATCTGGTCGGACAACCCTGCCGCGCTGACAGAACAGCAAGTTGAAACGGCGTTCCTTGCCTGGCAGGATTCCTTCGCGCAGCAAATGTGGGGCTCACCAAAATTGGTGGCCAGCTATGCTGCGTTTGAACCACTTGCTAGGAGCCTGGGGGCTGCCCCTGCAGCAGTGAACGCGGAGGTATCCCTCGTTGACCCGGCGCCGGAGACGGCGGCACCAACAACTGCAGCGCCCACAGCTGGAGCACCGACTACGGCTGCACCGACAACTGCAGCGCCCACAACTGGAGCACCGACAACTGCAGCACCGACAACTGCAGCACCGACAACTGCAGCGCCCATGGTGCCTGCCAACAGTCCAACGGCCAGGACGGGCCTGGCCATGACAGGTAGCTCCAGCAACATGCTCCTCGGCACCGCGGCGCTATTCATGCTCGGTGGGGCCGCTTTCTTCGGGCTGACGCGCAGGAATCGACGCTCAGGGGCACGCGCTCACTAAGATGCTGCCTGCAATACCCGGCTGAGAACCAGGGTTAATCGCACAAGGTAAGAGCCGCCGTCGGACGTTCTTGAGGGAACACGACGGCGGCCCTTGCCTTTGTGCCAGCAAGGCACGCTGGCCTAAACGCCCTGCCTGAGGAACATCCAGCTGAGAGACCTCCTATTCGAAGCGGCTGGGGTCCCCCATGCCGCGGCGGACTACTTCGGCATATCCGCTGGAGAAATCCACCACGGTGGTGGGTTCGGCGCCAACGTCACCCGAATCGATGACAGCGTCTACCACGTGGTCCAGCGCTTCCTTGATTTCCCAGCCCTGCGTCAACGGTTCTTCCTCGTCAGGCAGCAGCAGGGTGCTTGAAAGCATGGGTTCGCCAAGTTCTTCGAGGATGTCGTGGATCAGGCGGCTATCCGGAATGCGGACCCCGACAGTTTTCTTCTTCGGGTGTGCCAGCCGCTTCGGGACTTCCTTAGTGGCCGGCAGGATGAAGGTATAGGGACCGGGAGTCACAGCCTTAATGGTCCGGAAAATATCGTTGTCAACCATGACGAACTGGCCCAGTTGTGCGAAATCTTTACAGACCAGCGTGAAGTGGTGCTTGCTGTCGAGGCGGCGGATGGTGCGGATGCGTTCCAATGCCTCACGGTTGCCCAGCTGTGCACCCAGTGCATAGCAAGAATCAGTGGGGTAGGCAATGAGACCGCCAGATTGCAAGATGGCCACAATCTGGCTGACAGAACGCGCCTGCGGATCGTGGGGGTGGATATCGAAAAATTTAGCCATGCCCCGAGCATACGACCCCGCGGCTCGCACCGCCGCCATTACCCACATTCCAAGAGCGTTTTTCCTGCCCATCGGGGCACCGTCACTACGTTTGCCGCCAGAAGCCCCCAGGCGGGCTCGAATCTCCTCCCGAAGGTGGTGTGAGCCGAGGAGAAGGACCATTGCTGTCTGCAGGACGCATTTCTGTAAGTGAAGGATGGCCCTATTCCAGTTCTGCCCAGACCCCAGCTTTTGGCTATTGCGGTTTAGGGCCTGGCCCAGGATGCGGGCGCCTTGTGCATAGGCCCCGGGATTTGGTCCTGAGTAGTTGAGGCGAACGAAGGGGCCGGCGGGCTCGGCGGGGAACCACTCGTCGCCGGGCGCACTAATGACTCCGGCTCTCTCACAATCGCTGGCAAGCCGTTCGAGGCTGTTTCCGTCTGGCAGGCGTAGCCATAGGTGTAGCCCACTGGACGCGTTGTGCCAACGTGGAACTATTCAACCGTTCACCTACACAGCAACCTTGTGATCTACGAGGATCCAGTCTGGCTTGGCAACCACATCCGCGCACTGACCGCCGTCAATGAAGCCGAATCAGAGCATCCTTGGAACGTTGAGGATGCGCCCAAGAAATTCATCACAGCTCAGCTGCGAGCCATTGTTGGCATCGAGTTGATTATCACTAGGGTCGATGCGAAGAAGAAGCTCAGCCAAAACCGCGCCGAGGCGGACATTCCCGGAGTCATAGCCGGGCTTAAAGGCTGCGGTCACGCCCACATGGCCACCCAAATTGGGCAATCCAGGGCTCGAATAACGAAATAGCCGGACTGCCCCAAATTATGGCCATAAGCCTGTTTCTCGGGAGTGCCAGGTATTTGCGGACAGGGGGCTTTCAGCTAATTCCCATTTTTAAGGTGCACTCTGAAAAGTGCCTATGCCGTCGGTTGCCAACCATGGTCCGGCAGAGGAAACGGCACGAGCCACCGCAGCTAACGAGGGGAAAGCCCATGGCCCAGGACGCACAATCGAAACCAGGCCCCGCTAGGAAACCATCCGGAGTGCCCTCCGGGCAGCTGGGTGCCGGGAGGTCCTTGGCCCAGTTGGGGCGTTTCTTCGCCATCTGCGCTCTAGCAGGAACATTGGTCGCGGTTATGTTCGTACCGGGCGCAGCCATTGCCACAACGGCCATGCGCGGGGCAGAGGATTTCATTACAAATGCTCCAGCAGCACTGGATATGGCGGCCCCGCCCCAAGCAACCACCATTCTTGCTTCCGACGGCTCAACCATCGCCACGTTGTATGCACAAGATCGCCAGATCGTTGATTTGAAGGCCATGTCACCCTTTATCAGAGACGGCATTGTCTCTATCGAGGATGCCCGATTCTACGAACATGGCGGAGTGGACCCCACGGGCATCCTGCGTGCGCTTGTAGCCACTGTCAACGGCGGCCGTCAGGGTGCTTCCACCATCACCCAGCAGTACGTGAATAACATGCTGATTGAACAGCTCGTGGCTGATGGTAAAACCGACGAAGCCAAGTTCGGTCTGGAAAAGACGATGGCCGACAAGGTCAATGAAATGCGTCTGGCAATCAGCTTGGAAAAGACCATGTCAAAAGACCAGATCCTTGCCGGCTACCTGAATATCATTTATTTTGGCAATGGGGCCTACGGCATTGAAGCCGCCGCCAAGCTGTACTTCAATTCCACAGCGGCTAACCTGACTCTTCCCCAAGCTGCTGCACTCGCGGGAGTTGTGAACAACCCCAGCTATTACGATCCCATCACCGAGCCGGAGCATCTGGTTGACCGCCGTAACGATGTGCTGGGAAAGATGCTCGTGCAGGGAAAAATCAGCCAAAAAGACCACGATGCGGCTGTCAAGACTCCATTGACCCTGCACGTAACACGATCTGCCCAAGGCTGTACAGCCGCTACCATGGCACCCTACTTCTGTGACTATGTGCAACAGCTCATCCTCAATGACAAGACGTTTGGTGCCACGGAAGAGGCTCGCACCAAGCTTCTCTATCAAGGCGGTTTGAGCATCAAGACCACGCTGGAACCGGCACTGCAAAAGGTGGCGCAGGAACAAGTTAACAACACCATCTCCGCAGCCGATCCGTTGCAGCGCGGTGCCGCCGTAGTCAGTGTTCAGCCAGGCACCGGCAAGGTGCTCACCATGGCCCAAAACACCGTCTACAACCCGGCCGCCGCTCCGGGTAACTACATGGGCAATTTTGCCTTACCCGTCAATGACGCCAGTGGCCAACCGCTCCACGGTGCCGGTGGCTTCGCCATTGGTTCCACGTTCAAGCCCTTTGTGTTTGCTGAGTGGCTCAACAGCGGCCATTCCATGATGACCTCCATCAACGGTGCCGTGCAGGAATACCCTGTGGGCTATCCGTGGAAGAACTCCTGCGGCACCACCACGGGTTCTTACGATCCTTCCGTGCCTGGTCAGAGCCTGCTCCCTAATGACGGGCCCAACGATTACCATTCGATGACGGCGTACCTTGGGCTGGCCATTTCCATCAACACGGTCACCTTCCAGACCGCCACGGCCCTAGACTTTTGCAACATTCAGAAAATAGCCACGGCCGCAGGGGTTAAGGACGGGCACACCAACAAGCCGTACGACCTCTCCGAGATCTCGGCACTGATTGGCACCCACGATGTGGCCCCCATTGACATGGCGACGGCGTTTGCCACCTTTGCCAACGACGGCGTGCGCTGCAGTCCTGTCGCACTGGTCTCGGTCACAGATGCGGCCGGCACAAAGTATCCGGTTCCGGGCGCCGACTGCAAGCGAGCCATGACCTCGGAGGTGGCAGCCGGTGTCACACACGCATTGAACTATATGCTCACCAACGGTTCCGGCTACGCCATCCCGCTCAACAACAAGGACTCCTCTTTCGCCAAGACGGGCACAACGGATGGCAATATCCAGACGTGGACCGTGGGCGGGAACTCCGGAGTTTCCACAGCGGCCTGGTTTGGCAGCTACCAGGGCAATGACGATAAGTACATCAACCAGAACATCACCATCAACGGCATCTACTACCCCAACATTGACGGCAATCAACTCGCTGGCAGTAACTGGGCCGCCGTCATGAATGCCGCGGCTGCTACGCAAGGCTATGGGCCAAAGCCTCTCACCCCGCCTCCCTTCAGCATGATTGCACCTACTGCGCCCTACGTTGCAGGGGTCAACGACCCCAAGCCAGGGGATGTGCAGTTGCCTGTTCCTGGCACCGAGCAGGCTCCACTACAACCTGCCAATCCTCTGCAAGGGTCCGTCCCGAGCGAACCAACGACGCCGGAGAAACCCACAGTCCCAGCAGCGCCTTCTTCCCCGGCAGCGCCGGCTGAACCCAGCAAACCGGCTGCACAGCCTTGATCCACCCTGCACAGCTGGGAGGGACAAGTCTGTTCCTTCTCGAGATTCTTGACGATGGGGCGCTGCCGCAGAAGAAGGGAGAACTACGCTGAGGTCGGCTACCACGCTGCAATGGCCTGCATCTGCCCATGCCGTTCCTGGCGGCGTTGACCTGTGGGCGCGTCTTTGGCTGATGAGTCCAAAAGTGGATTCGTTGAATGATGGGGCATGGGCGCTCCTCTCCAGAACTAAGGAACTGGAGAACCAGGGGGAGTGAGGCCTGATGTCATAGACTCCTTCCGGCCCAATCACCGCCGGATCAGCGTGTGCGGCGGCGCCACCCCCAGCAGAGCTGGAAACTGTCTACCCTGATCACCATCAGAGTCATGCACCCGTCAGGCTAACCGTTTGAGTAACTTTCCGGACGCGCCGGGGCGGTACACACGGCAACGAGCGAGGGAATTGTGCACAGTCACAACCAAGTGACCGCTGATAGGGCCGAGGATCAGATCCTTGGTGATGGGTAGAAATCCCACAATCAGGATCTCAAACGATCGTCTTAGCAAAGGACTGCTGCTGCCCAAAAAGCGTTCCTGTCCCTGACCCGCGGGAGGTTCTTCAGGTGGCCGCCGTATTGCCGCTACTCCTCGTGGCCCTCTTACTCATGCTCTGGGACGAGCACCAGGGCCAATGCGGGATCAATGAAGGACGCCAGGAAAAGCGGCAGAAACCTCTTGCCCGTGCACCGGTAAGCGACCGTATCGCCCGCAACTGCGGCGAAGGCCACGGGGCGACTCGAGTCACGCCCACTGTGAATGCGCACAGTGTGATCGCCAGCTGCGATCGGTATCTCGATCGACTCATTCATCGCGACCGCCCCGGCTGCGTCGCCGTCGAGTTCGACCTCATATGGCGCGCGCCGAACCTCGACCCCGATTGCCTTGTGCGTCAACCTCAGTGTTGCCATGATCGCTGGTCCTTAGCCACCCAATACTTCTGGTATCCAGTCTACGCGCCCGGCCCTTAGCTGCGATATGCACTCTTTACCCTTCGCTGGTTGCTTGGCGGCTTAAGAAATAACCCTTGAGTTCCAGGGTTCCCCGCCGGAATCTAGAGTGTGTTCCGCCCGGGACTGTCATGGGCGACTCTTCAGCTCCAGCCCGCCGATGAATCCGCAGGTCAGTCTCGGACCGGCTTGCGGGACACTCCGAAATGCCTATCCGGATGGACCCTTGCGGGTGTTTGCGAGGATAGTGCGGTGGGGGATCGCTGCCTGTTGCCCAGCTCTGAGCAACCAGTCACCCTTGCGTAAGCGCCGCCATTACCCGCGTTTGTGCACTGTCTCGATCCACACCCGCAGCTACCCGCGCCCGATCCAGGCGGTCGCTATGGACACTTAGCACCCCGAACAATAGGTGCTTGGTCCCGACGTGATCGGAGTGAAGCTCCCGCGCGGTGCGCTGCGCGGTCTTGAGTGCCTCCAGAGACTTGCGGGTGAACGGCAACTCTTCTGAGGTGTCCTCCGGACCAGGGGAGGCGAAACTCACTATCGCATCGCGCATCTCGTCCGGCCAGACGCCCAGCGCCGTCTGCACCGTGTTTGGATAAGCGTGCAAAAGCCCCAATAGTAGATGCTCAGGACCGATGTACGAGTCATGCATCATCCATCTTGACTCTTCCTGAGCCATGAACACCGCCCGCCGGGCACCGTCGGTGTAGTTCTGAGACATCTTCGAACCGGTCATGCCCCAAAGCGTAGTCTTCGCGGCGCACCGGCACCATGGGCGCACCTCCCCGGAGGAGGATGACCTGTGACCCGGCCGCTAATCGAGCTGCGGCCGTGTCAGGCGTTCCCGCTGAGGGTTCCGCCTCCGGGCAGCGTCGCGGACACTCAGTAGAGGTGTCGTTTGGGAAATGTGAAATTGTACAGAAGTATCTTTCGTCAGCAGCATTGCTCGGGTAGGCAAGAGCAGGAGCACTGTTAGTCAATGTAAACATCGTTTACAATGTTTATATGAGCACTGTATCGCCTCTTGGCCGGCCCATCTCGGTACGGCTTCCTGAAGATCTGCGTGAGCGTCTTGAAGCGCTCGCCAAAGCAACTCGGCGCAGCCTAGGCGACGTTGTACGCGAGGTATTGGAGCGAGACCTTTCGGAATTGGAATGGGAACAGCGCATCATTGCTCGTTCTGCGGATCTTCGATCGGGCCGTGTCCAATCTGTGCCTCTTGCCGTGATAGAGGGCGAGCTTGGGCTAAAAGATGCCTTGGTTGATGCCAGCATTTTGGATGAGATCCAGTGAGCTGGGAGGTCGAGCTAGCGCCCGACGCAGCGAAGTGGTTTCGGAAAGCTGACCTCCAGAATGCCCGGCGTATTCGTGCCGCGCTCCGAGCGATCACCACGCTCGAAAACCCCCGGGACCGAGGCAAGGCCCTCACTGGAGGGATGTCCGGCCTGTGGAGGTATCGCGTCGGCGATTCTCGAATTGTCTGCGATCTGCAAGATGCACGCCTGGTCATTTTGGTGATTGATGTTGATCATCGCAGCAGTATCTATGGATGAACACGGGATTCCCGATTTACGGGGCGCTCAGTAGCCAAAGTTGGGCTGAATTGGCGGGGATCGAAGCTGCTGCAGATGCCCGGCACTATCTTGTCCCGCTCAAGGTTCCCCTCCTGACAGGCGAGGGCTGTGCTGAGGGGTATTGAGAATGACAGCAATATTAGACTCAGTTCATGCCAATTGATAAAAATGCCAGCGGGACGCAGCTTCGTGAATTTCTGAACGATGCCCGCGAAGCGATCTTGTGGAAATGTGAGGGCTTGAGTGATGCCCAAGCACGTACTGCCTTGACTCCAACCGGCACCCATGTCATGGGCCTGCTGCTCCATCTGGCCGTCACCGAATCCGAATATTTCATTGCATGTCTTGGACGGGAAATTGAGGACCCCGTTATCCGGGGCGTCATCGAAGCCGAGGACGCTCAGGCAGACTTCCTCCCTCCGCCTAATATGACGCTTGTCGATGTGGTTAAGATCTATCGGGAGACAACCACCGCAGCCGATGCAGTACTCGACGAATTGGAACTGGATTCCCCGGCCGTTGTGCCGTGGTGGATGAAGCATCGGCACACTACGGTGGAACGCCTCCTGGTGCACATGATCGCCGAGTCTCACCGTCATGCCGGACATTTGGATATCGTGCGCGAGCAGTTAGACGGCTTCATCGGATTGCGCCCATCCGCGCCGAACATTCCAGACCTCACGCCCGATCAGTGGAAAGAGCAGCGTCTGCGGATGAAAGAGCTAGCCGACAGAGCATAGCCAAAGCATCAGCCATCCCGGTGAAGGGTCCCGTTACGAGCGTGGCATGTTCACATCAAGGATGATCCGACCCGGACATAACCCACTTAGCGTGAATTTCCGTACCACTCATCCTCAGACCCCGATTATTCACCGGTGGGGCAGGGAACTCGGCCGGTCATGGGATCGCAGCGCTGGCTGGGAAAAATCCACAGGTATTGTCTGGGTACGGTGGAATTCTCGCTGGTGACCTGAGTACAGTGACAGTTCCAGCTGGAACCAAGATTCGTTTTTATGGACCTCATAATGAGTCAATTTTTGATTCTCTTGGAAATAAAATCGAATTATCTCCTCGCTGGCCGTTTACACAACGCGCCGCAGAAGTTGCCCGGCCCGGCGATATCGTCCCTGACTACCTGCTGTATCCGCCAGCAGGGCTGAAAATCGTGGGTAGCCCGGTAACAGTTGAGACTCCAACACGCCTATCCGAGCTCGTTAAAAATGGTAGAAGTTCCGGCTGGGCTCCTTGTCGAAATGTTGCAAGCCCAAGCCCATAGCAACTGATGAATGGAGTAGTTTTGCCCTATATCGCTGATGGAACAACGGTAGGTGAGCCGCAAGTTAAAGGGAGGTTGGGGCGTGTGAAGCGTCCTAGTAAACATCAAGAACTTGTTGGACTCTCCGGTATTCCAGCCACCTTTGGTCAATGGATCGCCTTTGGCTGGCTTGAACCAGGATCTGAATACACGGCCGGGCTCTTTCCAGAAACCTTTGTCCAGGCTCTTGAAGTGGCTGCAATGGATCCTGTCTTCGTCACGAGGGGCTTTCATATGTGCCAGTATTGTTCAGCTTCTTCAGGCAGTTTTGGTCCCATATCCTACCGGACGTTCCACGGCGGCCAGCTTCAGCTGGGTTCAGCTTGCTTGAAAGTTACCGATCGTCAGCAACGAGTGTGGCTGGCCCCCACTCTTGTTTTGCATTACATCAGCGAACATAACTACCGTCCACCAACTGATCTCTTGGAATCTTTTCCCGTGTAAATGCGAGCGTTGCATGAAACGCTCCAAGGAAACGAGCGAAGAGCCGGGTCAGCCTCAGCGATCCTCGCCGCGCTGGTTGCGCTCGTTCTGGCGGTGACTATCGGATTACGCAAAATTAGGGAATTGGCTATCCATGTAACTGCCGTGATTATGCGGCCTGTGGGGTTCGCCAGGATCTTTCGAGCGGTGTTCCGGCGAGTGTGCACGGTAGTGGATGGGGCGCCGGTGGCAGGATGCGGACATCCTTCGGCTTTCGGTGGATGACGGCCACGCTTGTGTAGGGGGCGGCTAAGCCGGCAACTGCTGATTCGAGTAGTCGGAAGAACAGCTAGCCCCTCGTGTGGAAGTTGCGTCGGTTGAAACGGAACACGAACTCGTCCAAGTACGCCTGGAGATGCTCGGGCTGCACGCTGCCTTGATAGGTGCCCTCAAGGACCGGCTTACGGACACACGAGGTCAGTGTCACTGGTTTGATAACGTTCTCGGATGGAATGTGTGGAGCTCGAGACGGCGCGTCAAATACTTCGATGCCCGACAGAGGCGGACATCAATCGCATCTTCACTATCTGCCAAGACGCAGACATCGCCTCCCTCACCACCGTTCCACACCCCTATCGTCTCGAGAGTGCCACCCAGTTCGTCAGCAGTGTCATTCCCGCCGGCTGGTCCACCGGTAGTTCTCTGGTTTGGGGCATTTACTTGAAGGACCCCCGCAGCTACTCGGCGTGGTTTCGCTTTCCAACGTCCAGGACGGCGCCGCAGAACTCGGGTACTGGATCGACCCGCTCGTTCGGGCGCAGGGAGTCATGACGGAAGCGGCCGCGCGCGTTGTCGCGGTCGGCTTCGCTGCTTCCCCCCGACGGTCTCGGCCTCAGCCGTATAGTGTGGGAATCCATCTCGATCAATGGATCTTCCGCGCGTGTTGCGCAGAAAGTCGGTTTTAGTTGGGAGGGGCACAGGCGGGGCGCCGTTGTTCGTCTGGGCACCATCTACGACCTAGCATTAGCGGGTGTGTTAAGCACCGATGATCGATCGAAGCCCACTCCATGGCCCGGCGCGATCGAGTAGAACATCCCGCGCCACGGGCAAGCAGAAGAAGCGCTAGTAGACGATCCACGATCGACGGAATCGATTCCAAATCATTGCTCACCTGAAAGCGTCCCGTAAACCGTTCCTCCGGCGGACAACGCCACCGATCTTGCTGCCGCTGTTGATGGTTCGAAGCTGTCCAACGAAGGTTTCTCGGGAATCAAAACCGCTTCTTTGATTCGAACGCAACGATCTAAGCTCTCCTGACCCTGCAGTTAGGGACGATTGATCATTGGGCAAGCTCAGCGAAACACTCGATTCTGCTAATCTCTCGAAAGTACAGCTGGGTGCGTTGGAGGCGCAGTTAGTAGAGCGACTCTCACACACCCGTGTGGCAGTCCGGACTTTTGCCGCTATGGTACTTGTTCGGGTTGTCCTCAACGGTGACTGGGAACCTGATTGGTTTACTCGATTCGCCGCCTGGTATTCAACGCAAGACGAAGTGACCGAAAATAGCCCGGTACGAGGATGCAAAACCCCGCACCTGGCATCTGGCGCGACCAAGAGGACAATAGGGTCGGGTTTGCCATTGCGATCACTCATTTTAATCCGCGTTGAACCGTTGAAATTCATTACTCCGCCGCCGCAGAGCGACACCTTCGGGACCTTCTTCATATCGGGTCCGCGAGGATGTGGAGTCTGGAACCATAGGGCCACGCACCCGCAAGCGAAGGCCGACGAAACGCGAACGGGAATCAACAACTTGAGACAAAAGCACGACTCAACTAAAAAACACCTAGGTGTCCCGCAGGTGGACGAACCGCGTGCCGCGGACAGGACATCGTTGGCGCAGGTTTGCTGATCAGCCGTACTCAGTGCCAGCATCCGCCGTGAACGGCCGATCAAGCGCCTGATGAGAGTTCCGGTGGTGCTCGTTGAGACCGCAACAAGCTGAGCTGCCAGCTCCAGCAGGGCAGTACGCGCTCGGTCTGCACTACCTGAGATGAGCACCAGAGATTCACTGTCACTCCGGGTGACCTCCACAGGATGATCTACTGCAGCCGCGACGACTCCCGGGAAAGAGCGGCTCAATTTTCACTTAGCGTAGGATTTATCCGATTTCTGCGGCGAGCCCAAAAACAGGCCAACTACGTCATTATGGCTTTCTACGGGAGAATAGGAATATCGGGAATCGCCCGCAACCGTAAGGAGCAGTTCGTGTCTGAAGCTACGCCAGAGGTCCGTATTGTTGTTGGTGTTGACGGTTCGCCAGCCTCCGTCCGCGCACTCAAAGAAGGTGCTCGGTTGGCAGCAGAGCTAGGTGGCGCAGTGGACGCTGTAGCGGTCTGGGAAATGCCCACCAAACACGCCAGCTACGCGGCATTGGGCATTGGGAATTTTGAGGAAGGTGCGCAAAAGGTTCTGCGCGACGCGCTCTTCCAGGCCTTTGGTGAGAACGTACCCGACTCTGTCTCAGCCCGACTCATCAAGGGACCGGCGGCCAGTGGGCTCGCCGCCGTTGCAGAAGGTGCGCGCATGCTCGTTGTGGGAAGGCGTGGCCATGGCGGCATCATGGGCTTGCTGCTAGGTTCCGTCAGCGCTGCAGTGGTCAACCAATCGCCCGTTCCCGTACTTGTGGTTCAGTAATGCTCCAGGTTCAGTAGGAACTGTGCTGCGCCGCAGCTTCGGCCCTCTCCAAGGCAGCCGCAAGCTGGGCCACGGCTTGCTGGTATGGCCCTATCTGCTGCTCCGTCAGAGGCTCACTACTCGGTGCGGGAGAGAGCCGTCCCGCAACAGCCACTGCTCTGATGAGGGCGGCTGTTTCGGGAACGCCAACATCGCTCATATCCGGAAAATCAATGGCAGCCGCCGGGTCCCATTCGTAACGGCTCCATTGGACGAGCAGTGACTCATGCCAGGCCGAGGTCTCATTAAGAGCTGAAATAAGTGCGAAGTCTCGCTTGTTGGCGGCCGTGTGACGTGCGTGCCGACGGGCATAAAAATGTGTTCCAACGGCCGTGGCAGCCGCCACCAGAACCAAGGCACCAGATAGTGCAGGCGTCTTCATCGCCGGGATCAAGATCATGGGCATCACCATGCACAGGCCCGTGAACGTGTACCAAAACGTTGCGTCGGGATCATCTTTGCGGCGGATTGCTGAGCCTGCCATCCATACGGTGGCTGCAGTGGTTGCCACTACTAGAACTGCAAGAACAAGGAACACCATTTTGTCTCGACCTCCCGGCACCTTGGCCGGACTGCCCCGTCCGGACGCACGCACAGGGCCAAATTAAATAAGCCCTTACCTCAATTGGAAGCCGATTTTTACTCACGGTCAAGGCCCGGCCCCGGTCTAGGACTCATCGGGGGAGAGTTTTTGCTCAGGGCAGGCGCGGGCCAACTGTGAGTAGCGCCGAAATAGCGAACATCATGATCAGTGAGTAGCGGAACATGAGTCGTGCCCAGCGATCGTTATCCGTGGTGCGAAGCCCGCGAACGGCCAGGACGAGCCACCCGGCTCCGAGGACTGCCATCAGGGCTGTGTAAAACCAGCCGGTATAGCCAAAGAGCTGGGGGAGAAGTGAAACAGCCACGAAAACGGCTGTGTACACCAGGATCTGAACCTTGGTGTTGGCAATACCTCGAACAACTGAAATGACAGGCACCTTGGCTCGGGCATATTCCTGCTGCCGGTAAATGGAGATCGAATAGAACGCTGGCAGCTGCCAGAAAAATAGTATGAGGAAGACTAATGCTGCGCCGGCGTCGAGCTCGTTGCTGGCTCCAACATAGCCGCCCAGAATGGGTGCGGCCCCGGATACGCTGCCCACCAAGGTGCCGTGGATGGACAGGCGTTTGGAAAGCATGCCGTAGAGCACCACATAAGCTAAAAAGCCGGCCAATCCCACGAACACAACTAATGTGTTGGTCCACGCCACTAGTACGGCCATGCCGCCTAGACCGAGAAGGGCGGAGTAAATGAGAGCATTGCGTGCCCCCACACCTCCCGTGACAGTGGCCCGCTTTTTAGTCCTGGCCATCAACGTATCAATATCGCGGTCAAGAACATTGTTCAGAACGCAGGCGGAGCCAATGACCAAGGTGGTGCCGATGCAGACTGCCAAGAACAGGAACCAGTCCAGCGCGCCAGGACTGGCAAAGAGGAACCCGGCGGCCGCCGTGAGTACATTTCCATACAGCACCCGCGGTTTGGTCAGCGAATAATAACGCAGTACCGAAGCACGCCATGATGATCCTGTGGCACGGGCAGCCAATGCGCTGTCTTTACCATCCAGGTGCGTCGTACCGTCAAAAATGGTGCTTACGTCTAGATGGTCCGGCTGACCCGGATCGGAAAAACTGCGCACGGCCATGGGTCAACTCCAAGAGTGAACGGTGATTCTCACCAGCGTATCGCGGCTCGTCACAAACCATCAGCTATGGAGACCTAGGTAACGATTATCTGCTCTGGAACGCAGGCTGTAACAGTTGGGAGTTCTTTCTGCCCGGACTGCTGCGAGGAGCGCCACAAAGATCTACCGTGAAATAACTCATATATGAGCTAAATATTGTCACTTCCGGAAAGGGTGTTTCCCATGAAATACATCAAAGCCTGGCTAGCAGTTGTGGGGTTGCTGGCCGCATTTATCCTTATAGCACCCGCGCCCGCACAAGCGGCGCCCTACTGTGGCATTACGTGGGGCTCTCTCGCCAAGACGGCAGGGAGCGCTTCTAACGCCACAGCAGCCAACGTTCGCGCAGGTCAGCACGCGTGCTTTGACCGCTTGGTGGTGGATCTCCAGGGCCAAGCCAATGGCTACACCGTTGAATATGTGACTGAAGTGGTGCGGCCAGGCAGCGGCGTGGCAGTTCCCGTGCGGGGCGCGGCCGATCTAAAAATAACCGTCAAAGCTCCCGCTTACACCAGTAGTGGCGCGGCTAGTTACACTCCCGCCAACCGTAACGAGCTGGTCAATACAGCCGGGTATGCCACCTTCCGTCAGGTAGCCCTAGCAGGCAGCTTTGAAGGTACCACCACCTTGGCCTTAGGAGTCCGGGCCAGGCTCCCCTTCACGGCGTTTGTTCTGAACGGACCAGGCAATACCTCCCGCATCATTATTGACGTGGCGCACCGCTGGTAGGCACCTGCCGCCGCTGTTGGAAGTCTCGAGTGCCGCTGTTGTACTTCTTCAAGTACGACGGCGGCACTCACCTTTTTCCTGACCGCCGGCTCGGTCTTCGGGGCGGCTTTGCCTATCGAGATAATCGTAATTATATACGTATAGATTCAGGTATCCATTGATCTAGCCATATCTATATATTATAATTGTGGTATGGGTAATTCGAGGGAAGTCCCGGCGGATCGGGACGCGTCATCCACCCCACTCAGTGCGGCGGACCTCATTGACGGGCTCGCTCTTCCCACCCTTGAACCGCTGTCGTGGTTCATTTCCTCCATGCAGGGATTACCGCCGCTGCCCATTCCCGGAACCAACAGTGCGCAGCCTGATGAGGGCCCATCGGAAATTGCTGCGCCCCAATCGCAGCTTGAGAGTGTCCGGGCGCTGATAGACGGCTGTGGCGAAGCACTTTCAGCTCTGCGGAGGCATCAGAACCAATGTGCAGCTCTGGTAGCACTCATGGTGGACCGCCTGGAATCTGCAGCCATGCTGGAAGGCGGGCTCTTGACGCTCGATTGGTGGCAGAAAGGCTGCGCCTTGGACCAGATTAGCGCCGAGTTGGCCAATATTTTGCATGTCCCTGAGAGTGTCGCTGGAGTGTTGATCGAGAAGTCAATGATGTTAGTGCGGAAACTTCCCACCTCCATGGAACTGCTCTCAGCAGGGGAATTGGGCTGGGATTTTGCGCTCATCATTGCGGAGGAAACCAGCCTTTTACACCAAGCCGAGATCCCGCAGGAAGCCATCGATTCTTTCGAGAAGCGTCTGTTGGAGCATGCCGGCAATAAAACTCTGCCAAGCTTTCGCTCTACCGCCCGCAGATTGCGAGAGCGCAGCTATCCCGAGACCATCGTGGCGCGGACCAGGCGTGCTTATGCTGACCGGAATGTGCGTGTCCACCGTGGATTTGACGGTATGTCCTGGTTTAGCCTTTACGGTCCAGCCCCTACTATCGAGGGGATCTGGGACCAGTGCACTTATACGGCACAAGCCGCCCGGGGCGATCATGAAGCCCGGACGCTCTCGCAATTGCGCGCAGACGTGGCGGCCGCCTTGCTGCTGAGGCAGAGTATGGACGAGAACGGCATCCATTTACCAGCCTCATCACAGGCCGGAACCACAAACGCGGTGCCTGCAAACCCCGTAGTGACAAACACTGAGAGTACCCGTGGCCATTGGGGACAAATGGACGGCTCGGCTTCTGGCGGTGATTCCGGCGCTAGTCTCGATCTGCTTCCATGGCAGCTGCGGCCGGAGCCAGATGCATGTGGGGAGGGGCTTTTCCCCGACCCTGATCGCGGTGGGGCCCTGCTCCACCCGTGGCAAGTTCCAGTCTTTGAAGATGCCAACTACTACGACCCCTTGTTTCACGAGCCGGATCCTCGCAACCGCCCGGAATGGCTTTGCAATTCCCAGCTGCCAGAGTTGAGTATTGCAAGCACCGTCAGTGGTGAAGTATGGCCACCGCTGCCACAAGTCACTCCTGTCCTACTAGTTCCGGCGCTATCCTTACTCGGCGTGACCAATGAGCCGGCATGGATGGAGGGAACCGGACCTATAAGTATGGAAGTCGCCAAACGCTTGGCCGTAGAGGCCGGCAGCTTCCTCAGAGTCCTCGTTGATCCCCTAACTAATAGACCCATCGATCGGTATCCGGACCGTTATCGGATCGACCGCGCCATGCGGACCATGCTGCTGATTAGAGATGTTTACTGCCAGTTCCCCGGCTGCATGGCCAAAGCTATTAATTGCGATGTAGACCATGTTAAGAGCTTCGAAAGCGGTGGCAGGTCCATCTATAACAACTTAGAGCACCTGTGCGGTCACCACCATCGGGTTAAGCACTTCAAAGATGACAAAGACAGGCATGGTAGGCGGCGCTGCATTGCAGAACCCGAGCGTCAGAGCCTTCGGCTCCGTGGCTGGTCGCCCCGCGTGGAAGAAAACGGAACCATCTCGTGGACATCGCCTTCAGGCCGTTACTGCCCGCCAGATCCCCCGGAACAGCAACCGCCGGTCTATCCGAAATGGTTGAAAAAGATTATCCAGGGCTCGCTAGGGCAGCACCCCAGTGGTGGGCAAATTGGCCAGCGAATCTTAGCTGGCGAGCCGTTAGCTGCCGCAGCGAGGCAGGAGAGAAGCAACGATTCCTGGGACGGTGTTGTAGGGGACAGCGAGAGCTGGGACGGTGTTGGTTTGACCGAGGATTGCTGGGGTGGCGATACTCTGCCCGATCCTCCGGCGGCCACGCCGTACGACGAGGAAGACGACGCCATTCTGACTCGTTTGGCGATCCTACGGGCTCAAGATCAGCAGCTTCTGGGCCTCGCTGACGCAGCGTAGAGCTCCTTTAGTACCGTTCTGGCTCAGTGCCTAGGGCGAACCGGAATCCCCGGACACTTTGGGGGAGAATCTCCACGAAGGTGTATTTCAAGGTTTGTAGCCAGGGAGTAAGAGGCAGTTCGCTGGCTGCGTCAATCTCTGTTTGCGATTCCAGTACCCGGGCAGTGCCCTTGAGTACCACACTCCAGGCTTCACTTTCGGTAAGTCCGTCTATCTCAAAAGCCACGGAATCATTGATGGTTAGCTCCGCCAACTTCGTCCCGGGATTGGTACGCATCAACAGTTTCCCATCATGGGCCAGATAGTTGATTGGAAAAATGTCTGGCATGTTTCCCACGCTCAGTGCCAACCTCCCAAAGCGTGTGTGTTCGAGGAAGCGCCAGGCTTCCTCTTCGCCCATAACCTGACCCGGATGCTCTTCACTGTTCATACTGTGATTATGCACCATTCGCCGAGCTGGCGGTGGTGCCAGCACTTTCCCGCAGCACTACCGTCCCTGTGACTGTCGATCCGGTCTGCGTTTCCGCCTCTAGCGCCAGGGTTGCCGCCAGCCGCCCTATTTCTTCAAGGGGCAGCCGGTAGGTGCTCAGTCCTGGGAAGTGGTCCCGCAGGGTGGGAATGTCATCAAATCCTGCAACCTGTACATCTTCGGGAATCCTTAGTCCCCTGGACCGCAGCGCAGTCATTGCTCCGAGAGCCATGACATCGTTGGCGGCAAGGATGCAAAGGGGTGAGTCCAGGGAGGTACCTGCGGCAACGATCTCCAAGGTATCGAGGCATTCCAGGGTGGCGTTAAACCCACCGCGGCTCGAGAATTCGCCTTCCACAACGGCCAGGGGAGTTAATTCACGCTCAGTCAAGGCCTGGTGAAAACCTGACACGCGTGATCGCGCAGTGTTCCTGTCATGGGGTCCGGACAGAATGGCAAAGCGCACCAGTCCCCGGTCCACCAGCGCAGCAACCAGATCACGGGCACCTTCAAAGTTGCCAATGGAAATCACTTTGGCATGAGGGATGGATGTGGCTCCCAAGGTGACAACCCGGCCGCCATTTTTGATGTACCGCTCCAGATTCCGGCTCAGCAGAGGGTCCTCTTCGAGGAAGCGTGACGTGGCAAGAATGATGGCATCTGTGCGGTAAGAGATGAATGCATTCACGGCCGCTAGTTCGGCGCTGTGAGTGGCGCTGTGAGTGGAACCGTCAGTGGCCCCGTCACCGCCGCCAAAATCTGTCCCCGCCAGCAGCACCTGGCGCCGCGACTTCAGCGCAACCTCCTGAACGCCGTGCGCAATCGCGGAAAAGTAAGGATCGGCGATGTCGTGCACCACCAGTCCCACCAGGCCCGTGGTTGAGCGGGCCAGCGCCTGAGCCTGCGCATTGGCTACGTACCCCAACTCTTCGGCGGCAACCCTGACCCGCTCGGTGATGTCGGCGGCCGGGTTTCGCGAGGAACCATTCAAGACGCGTGATGCAGTGGCTAGCGAGACGCCTGCAAGGCGGGCAACCTCAGTGAGTTTGACGGGCACAGCATTTTCCTTGTCATGAAGGACGCGGTTTGGTCTTGTGAACGGGTTGCCCCAATGATATGTTGAACAGCAGATGGAAAGCGCTTTCCAAGTATCAGGCCACGCCGGGCAGTCCGGCTCTCCAACAACACCATCCGGGAGATTCACATGACTCTGACAGCATCCACCGAGCAGGCAACTGCACAGTCCACATCTGTTGGCAACGAAGCCAGCAACGTCGCCGGCGGCAAGCCGCGCGTCATTCGCATTGCCATGAACGGCATCACCGGGCGCATGGGCTACCGCCAACACCTGCTGCGTTCCATCCTGCCCCTGCGTGAAACCGGGCTGACGCTAGAAGATGGCACCAAAGTTGGCATTGAGCCCATCTTGGTAGGCCGCAACGCCGAGAAGGTCCGCGAACTGGCGGAACTGCACCACGTTGAGCACTGGACCACCGATCTGGATGCGATCATCGCCGATCCCACGGTCGACGTCGTCTTCGACGCCTCCATGACCAGCCTGCGCGCCGCCACCTTGAAGAAGGCCATGGCCAATGGCAAACACATCTTCACCGAGAAGCCCACAGCGGAGACCCTCGAAGAGGCCATCGAGCTGGCCCGCATCGGCAAGGACGCCGGCATCACAGCAGGCGTTGTGCATGACAAGCTGTACCTACCGGGTCTGGTCAAGCTGCGCCGTCTTGTTGACGAGGGATTCTTCGGCCGCATCCTCTCGATCCGCGGAGAGTTTGGCTACTGGGTGTTCGAAGGTGACCACCAGGCCGCACAGCGCCCCTCCTGGAACTACCGCAAGGAAGATGGCGGCGGCATGACCACTGACATGTTCTGCCACTGGAACTACGTCCTTGAGGGCATCATCGGCAAGGTCAAGAGTGTCAACGCCAAGACTGCAACCCACATCCCGGCTCGCTGGGACGAGGCAGGCAAAGAATACAAGGCAACGGCGGACGACGCCGCCTACGGCATCTTCGAGCTCGAAACCCCGGAAGGTGACGCCGTCATTGGCCAGATCAACTCCTCCTGGGCCGTACGCGTTTACCGCGATGAGCTTGTTGAATTCCAGATCGACGGCACCCACGGCTCCGCCGTCGCCGGCCTTAACAAGTGCGTCTCCCAGCAGCGCGCCAACACACCCAAGCCCGTCTGGAACCCGGATTTGCCCGTGACCGAATCCTTCCGCAGCCAGTGGCAGGAAGTCCCCGCGAACGCAGACCTGGACAATGGCTTCAAGCTGCAGTGGGAAGAGTTCCTGCGCGATGTTGTGGCCGGCCGCGAACACCGCTTCGGTCTGCTCTCCGCTGCCCGCGGCGTGCAGCTGGCCGAACTGGGCCTGGCCTCTTCCGCCGAGCGCCGCACCCTGGACATCCCGGAAATCGAGCTCTAACAATGACACTCTCAATTACCCTTCCGCTGCCCCGCGGCGAGTTAGAAAACCTGACGCTGAACGCCACTGGTCCTTGGCGCAAACCCACCGAGCTGATCACTTCCCGCAAGGTTTACGCCGCCGCGCACGTCACCCCGAAGGTGCTGGGCAACAACGTCCCCGGCGCCCCGGCTGACATTGACTGGGACGCCACTTTGGCATTCCGCCGTGAGCTGTGGAGCTGGGGCGTGGGCATTGCCGACGCCATGGACACCGCACAGCGCGGCATGGGACTGGACTGGGCCGCCACGCAGGAGCTCATCAACCGCTCCGCCGCCGAGGCCGCGCTCATTGCCACCCCGGAACGCACCGTGCGTGACCTTTTGGCCTGCGGTGCCGGCACCGACCAGCTGGATCCCGCCACGGTGGAGCCGGGCGAGGCCGGGCTAGCCGCAGTGCTAGCTGCCTACCGAGAGCAGATCGCCGTGGTCGAGGCATCAGGGGCCAAGGTCATCATTATGGCTTCCCGCGCCTTGGCCAAGGTTGCCTCCGGTCCCGATGATTACCTGAGCCTCTATGGCACCCTACTGACCGAGGTCAAGGAACCCGTGGTCTTGCACTGGCTGGGCACCATGTTTGACCCGGCTCTGGCCGGCTACTGGGGGAGCGACGACGTCGCCGCAGCCACCGCAACATTCCAGAAGCTGATTGAGGCCCACGCTTCCAAGGTTGACGGGGTGAAGGTTTCCCTGCTCGACGCCGGACATGAAGTTGCGCTGCGTGCCAGCCTTCCTGAGGGCGTGCGTCTGTACACGGGCGACGATTTCAATTACCCGGAACTGATCGACGGGGACGGCGAACACTACTCGGACGCCCTCTTGGGCATCTTCGCCGCCATTGCCCCTGCCGCATCCACTGCGTTGCAGGAGTACGATGCCGGCCGCTCGGCAGAAGCACGCGCCATCCTGGACTCCACCCGGGATCTTGGCCTGCACATCTTCGAGGCACCCACGCACTACTACAAAACGGGTATTGCCTTCCTTGCCTGGCTCAACGGCTACCAGGCTGGGTTCCAAATGGTCGGCGGCCTGCACTCAGGCCGGGACCTGAACCACTTGGTCAAGCTGTTCCGCTTGGCCAACACAGCCGGGCTGCTGCTCAACCCCGAACAGGCAGCCACCCGCATGGCAGGCTTCTTGAACGCGGCCGGGGTCGCCTCAGTGGCCAAGGGCGCCGAGTCCACCGTCCTGGAAGGAGCACAAGCATGAGCACCTTTGAGAAGCTGTCCATCAACACCGCCACCATTAAGAAGGCCTCACTGGCCGAGGCCCTTGAGCTAAGCGTGGCTGCGGGCCTGAAACACATTGGGCTCTGGCGCGACAAGGTAGCCGAAGTTGGCCTAGAGACGGCCGTCGAGCTGGTCAAGGCCTCCGGTCTGCAGGTTTCCAGCCTGTGCCGTGGCGGCTTCCTGACCGCAGCCGATGGCGCTGGTCAGGCCGCAGCGCTGGCCGATAACAAGGCCGCCATCCTCGAGGCCAAGGCCCTGGGCACCACCGAAATCATCATGGTGGTGGGTGGGCTGCCGGACTTCAGCGTCTCACCCGGCGCCGTTGACGGGGGCGGTGAAGCTACCGCCGTGGCTGGTGGCAAGGACATCGTCTTGGCCCGCCAGCGCGTGGCAGACCGTCTGGCCGAACTGGTGCCGTTCGCACTGGAACACGGTGTCCGCCTGGTGCTGGAACCGCTGCACCCCATGTATGCAGCCGACCGTGCCGTGCTCTCGACCCTAGGCCAAGCCCTGGATCTGGCCGCGCCTCACCCGGTCGAGGCTGTTGGCGTTGTGGTGGATACCTTCCACGTCTGGTGGGACCCGTCCCTGCGCGAGCAGATCGCCCGAGCCGGCGCAGCGGGCCGCATTGCGTCTTACCAGGTCTGCGACTTCAACCTGCCTATCGCCGCCGATGCGCTGCTGTCCCGCGGTTTCATGGGTGACGGCGTGATTGACTTCGCCTCCATCGGCCAGTGGGTTGCCGAGGCAGGCTACAACGGCGTTGTTGAGGTGGAAATCTTCAACGAGGACATCTGGAACCTGCCCTACGCGCAGGTCGTTGACACGGTCAAGGCCCGCTACGCCGAACTGGTGGAACCACATTTGGTGCGCGAACTAGCTGGCTAAATGTACTTCAGGAAGCGTTCCGGCGCATCCATGAAGGAGCGCCAGTTCCGCACGAGTTCAAGCTCCTCCCAGCTGTTGGGACGCAACCCCCACGGCCCCACCTCGTAAATGTCGGCTCCCGGCAGGGATGCCAACAGCGGGGAGTGGGTCGAGAGGATGACTTGGGAGTCGCCGTCGTCCATCAACGCGGTGAGCACGCTGAGCAGGGACAGGCAGCCGGAGAAGGATAGTGCGGATTCGGGCTCGTCTAGGATCCACAGTCCGCCGCCCCGGAAACGGTTCACGATCAGCTCTAAGAACGATTCGCCGTGGGACATCTCGTGATAGTTACTGTCAGGGATGCCGGTGGAGGGGTTGTCCTCGAGGTAGCTGAAGAAGCCGTGCATGGTTTCGGCGCGCAGAAAGTAGCCGTATTTGCTGCTGCCAATGTTGCGATCCACTTTGAGGTAGGAGTGGAGATCGGATTCGGTGGGGCGGCTGTGGTGCATGGCGCCGGTGGAGCCGCCCTCCGGGTTCACCCCGTAGGCCATGGCGATGGCCTCGACAAGTGTTGACTTCCCGGAGCCGTTCTCGCCCACGAACACCGTGGCGCGGCCCAGATCCAGGCCCTCGCGCAGTATGTGCTGCACGGGGGCCAAGGTTGCGGGCCAGATGTCTGGATTGGGCTGGTTGAAGTCGTTGATGCCCACATGGTGAAGGGGTGTTTGCCCAAAGATCATGGGGTTCCTAGGTGTAGAAGGGCTGGGGTTGGGCCGGATCGGCAGGGATAACATCAAGGCGTTCATCCTCGCAGAGGGCCTCGATGGCTTCCGCTCCTGCCCCAATTCCGGTCCAGTGCGGGTCAACATCGTTGGAAATGCACCATGACCGGTCTGCCGGCCAGATGTAGGCAGGCTCTGGCAGCCACGGCTGTCCGGGAGCCTGATCCTCTGTGGCAATGTCCCAGCTTCCGTTCTCCGAAACGCTCCCGTGATAGAGGAAGAATTCCCGGTGCGGGGTTTCGAAGCGGGCGCCGGGCATGGGGAATCCGTAACCGTCCCAAAATGCGAAGAAGAGTTCCTGAGGTGTTGTGGTGTAGCTAAGCAAAGTGGACACCACAATGTTTAGCTGTTCCGTTTCGGAAAGCCCTCCGGTAGCAACAGCGCCGTCAGTTTCGTCTTGTCCGGCCCGGGTGGGATCCGGGATGAAGCGCAGCCGGGCATGGCTGTCAAACGCCGCCGGGCCAAAAGTGAGAACTCGCTGCCACGGCAGCTCAGAGTTGATGATCCAGCTGGCGGCGGCGCAATCGGGGCTCGGGCGAGGGCTCATGCACTCACTCTATCGAGGACTGGATTGAGCGGAAGCAATACTGGAGCGAGCCTTACGCCAAGCGGGCTTCACAGTCTTCCCAGCAACCTTTCAGGTCCCCACAGCTCACACAGGACTAGCATTGATAGTTAGCAGAGGCAATGAATTCCCCTGCCCCAAATTCTGATGAGGGGCGCAGCATTGTGGAACAAGCGAGAGTGCGTGGTGGCGGCAAAGCTGCAAGCTGGCGGGTCAGGGACTTAGCCAATCCGCACTACAAGTGGATAGTTCTTTCCAACACCACTCTTGGCGTCCTCATGGCCTCCATCAACGCCTCCATTTTGCTGATCGCCTTGCCCGATATTTTCCGCGGTGTGGGCATCAACCCCCTGGCCCCCGGAAACACCAGCCTGCTGCTGTGGTCGATCATGGGCTACATGGTGGTCACAGCCGTGCTGGTTGTCAGCTTTGGCCGGTTGGTGTTCTTAGTGTCCGTCCCTGTAGGGCTCTTCGGCACAGTCTGAGCGTACCTGCGGCTGCACGATACCGGAGCGCGGACGCCCGCACGTCTGGATTGGTGGGGGAACGTGAGCTTCGCGGTGGGCTTGATTGCCGTGTTGGTGGGCATCACCTACGGCATTCAGCCCTACGGTGTTCACACCATGGGGTGGAGTAACCCGTGGGTTCTGGCTGCGGTGATAGGGGGAGCCCTGGTGCTGGTGCTCTCCGCCATTGGCCGTGGCGGGCTGATGTTCATCCTCATCATTTGGTTGCAGGGTATTTGGTTGCCGCGCCATGGCTACAGTTTTGTGGATACGCCACTGTGGGCCGGGATTTACATGCTGCCACTCACCGCCGGTTTCCTGGTGGCTGGGCCCATCTCGGGCGCTATTTCCGATAAGCACGGAGCCCGACTACTGGCCACCGGCGGCATGGTGGTGGCGGCTCTGAGCTTTGGTTGGCTGCTGCTGTTGCCGGTGAACTTTGCGTATTGGACTTTTGCCCTGGCACTGCTGCTGAACGGGATTGGCATGGGCCTGTTCGCCGCCCCCAACCGGGCCGGCATCATGAACGCGCTGCCGCCCAACCGCCGTGGCGTGGGTGCTGGCATGAGCACCACCTTCCAGAACTCGGCCATGGTGCTCTCCATCGGCTTCTTCTTCCTCATGGTCACGGGACTGGCCCGGACCCTGCCAGCCACCCTAAATACCGGTTTGATGGCCCATGGGGTGAGCGCGGCCGACGCTGCTTTCCTCACCGGACGCGGGTTCTTCCCGACTCTGATCTCCGGCCCGTTTGCCGACGGGCTGGCCGTGGCCTTTGGCTTCGCCATCGTGGCCTGTCTGGTGGCAGCAGTGGCCTCCGCCTTGCGGGGCGGCAAGTACGCCTATGGTGACGGCGACGAACTGGTGGCTAGCGCAGGGCGCGGAAGTACCTCCACCGCACGAGTTTCTGCACCATTAGCAATACCGGAAACAGCCCGTGCCACGGTTGTTGCGGGGCGGCACGCGTTAGGGAGCGGATACTCAGGTGCACCGCGTCACCGTCACGGTGCACAATGAAGGCTTCCTCTCCGCTGACGGGATGTCCCGGCAGGGTGCTGTAGGCGAAGCCTGAGCGGTCAGGGGTGTCCACCACGGCAACCACCTGCACGGGTTCCACAACCTTCACACCCAGCAAGGATGCGGTGACATTGACGTTCTGGCCCTCCACCACGGGGCCCGGTGTGTCCACGCTGAAGCCGCTGCGGGTTTTAACCTTCCACGTCAGCACGTCCTTCGATGCCCGCTGCCACAGTTCCTCACCGTGGCCCAGGACAGTGGTCACCTCGGAGACCCGGTAGCCCTGCACGTTATAGATCCACTGGCCGCGTTCCGGTGCCGTCCGGCAGCGGGGCCGGTCACCTTGGGGCGCCCAGGAGAGACCGTCCGGATCCTGACGCCACGTCTGCCGCGATGGCGCATCCGCCGGAACCTCGCAGAGCCAGTAGGTTGCGTCGGGATCCCAGCCAGCCAATACGGACGAGTATTTTTCATCGATGGTGATCTCGCGCCCGGCCGTTGTCAGGTACCCACCCATGGTGAGGTGGACGGCGTCGTACTTCTCTTTCAGCATGGACCAATCCGGCATGAGCCACTTCCCGTTGCGCCCCGTGGTCCGGTACCAATCCTGACGCTTGGAGGCCGTCACCTCCAGTGAGTGCTCGCGGCACAGCCTGGCCCAGTCTTCGGGGGAGTCGATCTCGTAAATCCGGGCTTTGGCAGGCGGAATGAGCGCTTCGAGGACGGCCTCATCCTCGCCGAAGCCGTCCTCTACGAGCCACAGGCCAACGGGGCCCAACCGAACGGGACCCAACTCCGTCCCATGCATCATGCGGGTGCTGGTGGGCAGTGCCCAGGGCGGGCGGGACCACCAATCCCCGCTCCAGTTCGAGGTGGGGTCGCTGGGGCGTTCACGGACGGCGTTGGCCTCGTCCTGAGGAGTTTCCAGCCGCCACTGTGTGAGCGTCTCGGCGGTGTTTCCCTTTGGCGCGGGCGGACGTGGCGGGTCCGCAACGAAGGCAGCGTTCCACTGGGCTGCAGGCTCCAGGGGAGACGTCCACCAGTGCGTCAGCGGCGAATCCGCTAACTGCTGGGCAAAGCGATGTAAGGCGCGGCGCATTGCGGGGGTGGCGGCCAGGACGTCGTCACCGTCCGGCTCCTGCCAGTAACGGGCCGAGTTGACTGTAGAACTGAGCGCTTCCAGAAGAAGGGACTCCGTGAGCGTGGGCAGCGGCACCGCCTCCAGTAGAGCGGCCACGTCCTGGGCCGTGGGGTTCGGAACCGGCTGCTCGGCGCCGGGTCCGAAGAGAACAGTTGACGTGCCGCGATCCGGGTCGCGGTTGTAGGCGGCGTAGAATCTGGCCGACCCAAAGCCGCCACTATCCTGCCCTGTGCCGCAAGATTCCGTGGCTACCGCATCGGCGGCCAAGCCCGCAAGCTCCAAACAAAGCCGCCGGCCACGGGGCCCGGCGAGCAGAGCGGCAGGTTCCAGAACACGGCGATTTTGTGGCATGGCCCTAGCCTACCGGCACCGTCAGTCCAGCTGGATGCGGACGCTCTTGCCTGTCAGTTCGCCATGAAGTGTGAATTCGAGGGAAAGGTGCTTGACCCCGGGCGGTGGTTCGGGCACAAAGTCCCACGAAGCGGACCATTCGGTTCCGGTTCCTGCAACTCGTCCGCCCACCCGGCGGTATTCAGTCTCGTGATTGTCCGTAATGACAGCCTGGACCGGGGTAAGTACCGTTTCTCCTGGCATGATGGGCCGCGGTCCGGCCTCCTCCTTGCCGTGGGCCGTGCGTTCCTTCGCCCACGCCTCCAACGCAGTGACATAGGCGCTGTCACGTTCCATGGTGGCTTGGCCTCTGGCTCCGGCTAGGTGCACCCTGATACCGCGTCCATTGGCAACGGGCCCCATGAGCTCGAGGATCTCTGAAGTAACTTCAACCCCTGCAAAGCGCACGGCAACGCCCTGGTTCGAGGCAATGATGAGGTCTGCGGGTGCCCAAACGATGCTTGTCATGGTTTCAGGCTAATCCACGTGCGGCGGCAGTGACAGGCCCACACTAGCGATGTCTTTACGGCTTGCGGGCAGCCCAACCGGTACGGTGTCCACGCACCTGCAAGTCTCCACGGCGTTCCAAGGACTCCGGTCCGTCACCCAGCAGCAACTCGAGAGATGCCATGTCTGCGGAGGAGGCCGCGTCGGTAGGGGAGTAAGCGCCAGTTGGGGAGGCGGTGTCAGCGAGCGTCTGGTGGATGCGTGCCAGGAAGTGACGGGCATAGCGGGCGGCAAGTTCCGGCGTCGAGCTTCCCACGGTGGGGAACGGGCGGCGCTGGACTGTGAATCCCACGCTTGCCAGGACGGGCTGCCAGTCCGGGAAGTGGTTCCAGCCCATGCCGGCCAGGATTTCATGGAGGCGCGGCTCCAGGCCCGGTGCCAGCGGCGAGCCTGCCGGCAGAGTTTCGGGGAGGAAGCTGGGCAGCCCGTCCATTTCAAGGACTAGCAGCAGACCGCCTGGATTCAGTGCGGCGAACATGTCCGTCAGAACGCGGTAGGGATCGGCCACCTCGTGCAGGGAGGAGGACGCCCACAACAGATCCGCTGTTATTTCCGACGGCCAGGCTTCATCAAGATCGGTTTGGATCCCACGCACGCGAGCCCCGACCCCATTCTCGGCTGCCGCCGCACGGGTCATGGTCAGCATCTGCGCCGACTTATCTAGGGCGGTGACTGCTGCATGCGGGAATTGCTGTGCCAACGCAACCGTGCCCACACCGGATCCGGCACCCACATCAATCATTGTCTCCGGCTCCTTCGCAGCAAGGGATGCTGCCCAGGCGGTGGCCTCTGTCAGGTAGGAGCCGAGGATGCGGGCGTCTAGGTTGAGTGTCTGCGCTAGTTCGGCGTCGTTCGTGTGAGGGTGTGCGTGGCCTTGGGCGTGTTTTTCGTGTTCGTGGTTGCTCATATTTCCACGGTAGCTTTCCAGTGCTGATAACGCATACACTTTTGCGTATGACGCAAGAATCTGATGTTGATGCCCTGATCCGCCAACGGATCCGCAGCCTCCGACTGGCGCGCGGCTGGTCGCTGGAGAACCTCGCTTCCCGGTGCGAGCTCAGCCAGTCCACCCTCAGCCGCCTTGAAACCGGGCATCGGCGCATAGCGTTGGACCAGCTGGTACCCATCGCCCGCGCTTTTGGCACCACTCTGGATGCTCTAGTGGAGACAGCGGACGATCAGGATGTGGTCATCCGCCCTCAGCCCGGCCACTCACAAGGCCTTACCACGTGGGTACTTTCCACGGGAGACGGCCTGAACGGCAAGACCGTCGCCAAAATGCGCATCACCCCGGACCGGCCCCACCAGCTCGGAGTGCACCCCGGTCGGGACTGGTTTACCGTTCTAGCCGGGATTGCGCGGCTGGAACTGGGGGAGCGAACCATCCTGGTACACCCGGGCGAGGTGGCCGAATTCTCCACCATGGTCCCGCACGCCATTTGCGCCCACGAGGGTCCTGTGGAGATCCTCTCCATTTTCAACCACGACGGCGAACGAGCCCACCTTCACGACGCTCCCCACGCGGCGGGGTAGTGGGAGAACTAGTCCGAGGCCGTGCGCTGGCTCCCACTGCCAGCCAGCCGTGCTGTCGGTATTGCCTCAATTCATTGTAATGATACATTGAGACAAAGAAATCAGAACTAAGGGGAGTCATGTCAACTGATGTAGGAGTTTCCTGGGTACTGCTAGGAATGTTCGCACTGCTCGCGGCAAGCGTGGCAGCGGCTTCGCAGTTCCGCCGATTCAGGCAGAGCCAAATGCAGAGGTTTTGGGATCGAGTGGGCCTTCCCATGGGAACGGATGAGATCAATACCTCCGTTGCCCGCAGGCTTCACCGCAGCGACACGGCACAGTGGCTTGGTGGCCTTGCCGGGACCTTGGTTGCCGCTACCGTGCTGCTGTTGACACCCACGCCTGGGCCCATCTTTGGTTTCTCGTGGCTCGTGGTACTTCCCGCGTTCATCATCGGCATGTCCACCTTTGACGTTGCCCTGGCGCTGCGGGACTCCCTCTTTACCAAGCGTGAGGACTCCCCACGCATGGCCAGGGCGGCGGCTGTCGATGCTGCCGACTACATGAGCCCTTGGCGGCGAGCAACAGCACCACTTCTCCTTGCGCTGGCAGTTGCCCTGGACGTCACCGTCCTCGCCATGGGAGCGGCCGGAAAGGTCAACGGAGGCGCCTTCTTGCAAAGTATGGCATTGCCCTTCCTGGTTCTCGCCCTAGTGGTAGCAACAGGATCCAAACTGGTTTCCCAAAGGATGCTGCAACAGCCCCAACCTGTTAGCGATCCCCTGGAATTGGCGTGGGATGACGCCCTGCGGGCGGACACATTCCGGAAGTTGGGCCAATTGAGTGCTGGGTTGGCGTGGCTGGCACTGGCCGCCGCCGGACTCGGTTTAGCCGAGGCAATCGACCCATCCCACACTTCATCACTCTGGTCCCCCTATGGGGAACTGGCCATTTCGTGGGGATTCATCGCCATCGTCATGTTCTTCGGCTACGGCGGAGCCTACAACTACTTCCGCCACCGGCTGTGGACCAACACTGCTTTCGCTGCCACTACACAGGGCCCTGCCCCGAGCACCCCGTACCAACCATGATGCTCACCGTTGACCCTCGTTCAGCTCTGCCACCCTTCGAGCAACTTCGCGCACAAATCTTGCGTCTCATCAATGAGGGATCGCTGGCACCAGAAACACGGCTACCTACGGTAAGGAAACTCGCCGCCGATTTGGCCTTGGCACCCAACACCGTGGCCCGCGCTTACCGGGAACTTGAACTAAATGGCGTCATTGAGACCCGCGGGCGCCACGGTACCTTTGTCTGCTCTCATGAGGATCCCATCGTGCACCAGGCCCAAAAAGCGGCCGCAGACTACGTCCATCAAATCCGGTCCTTGGGGCTTGGTGATGAGGCCGCACGCAGCCTTCTTGAAAGCGCATTGGAAGTGAGGTCAACAGACCTGGGTATGCCTTAATATGGACAGAATGGTGCCCACCGCGCGTAGACCACGCCCCTTTTCCCTGAGCTGGCCAGAGCTTGCCCTGCTGTTCATCACGATTCTGTGGGGTGGGACCTATCTGGTGATTCATTTGGCCATGAAATACAGCGGACCCATGTTCTTCGTGGGTGTCCGCTTCGGTGTTGCCGCACTTGTTGCCAGCCTTATTTTCCATCGCACCCTGCGCGGCATGACCCTGGCTGATGCGGGCGCCGGTGCCGCCATTGGCATCACGATTTTCTTTGGCTATGGTCTGCAAACCGTGGGCCTGCAGACCATCAGCAGCAGTACCTCCGCGTTTCTGACGGCGCTGTTTGTGCCCATGGTGCCCTTTCTCCAGTGGGCGGTGTTCCGAAAACGCCCGCATCTCATGGCCTTTGCCGGAGCAGCGCTGGCCTTCGCTGGGCTAGTTCTCCTTGCAGGGCCCGAAGCCTTCTCGGGGGGTCTGGGTAAGGGGGAGGTCGTGACACTGATTAGTACCGTGGCGATTGCCTCTGAGATTGTTCTGATCAGCCTTTTTGCCACCCGGGTCCACTTGGGCCGCGTGACTGTTGTGCAGCTCCTTGTCTGCAGTCTTTTAGCTTTCGCGTCTATGCCGGTTGTGGGTGAGGCTGTTCCGGAGTTCTCTTGGATATGGCTTAGCGCTGGGGCCGGGCTTGGCCTGGCTAGCTGCGTCATCCAGCTGACTATGAACTGGGCGCAAAAATCTGTGGACCCCACCCGGGCAACCATCATTTACACCGGGGAGCCTCTCTGGGCGGGCGTTTTCGGCCGTATCGCGGGGGACCGGTTGCCTGGCCTTGCGCTAGTGGGTGCTGCGCTGATTGTCCTGAGCGTGCTGGTCAGCGAACTCAAGCCGCAGGGACGCAAGGTTGCCGGGAACCCGTCCACCGCCGTGGTGCTTCCCGAGAGCGGGCCGCGCGGCTGAGCCCTGATGGGCAGAAAGTTGCTCCGGTAAGGATTATCCGGGATGCCCCTTGGCGTGGCGGCAGACGCTCCAGCGGGGGATACGCCGCCGAACTTTCCCTATCTAGGACGCCACGCACTAACGGTCCATAACTATTAGTTTGTAACTAATAGTTATGGCAGACTAGCGGGCATGGATTACGTTACTTCACCCCATGACCCCCAATTGCTGAGGGGAGTGCTGCCGATGCTGATTCTGTCGCTGCTGCACCAGCAGGAATCGTATGGCTATGACCTGGTTGAGAGGCTGCGCGCGGTGGGCCTGTCCGGGCTGGCTACGGGTGCCGTGTATCCGGTGCTGAGCCGATTTGAGCGTGATGGGTGGCTCAGTAGCTACCTGCAGCCTTCAACTTCGGGTCCGGCCCGCAAGTATTATGCGCTCACTAACTCCGGCGAACAGGCCCGTATGGGAGCAGTTCGCAAGTGGCGGGAAATTGTTGAAGTAGCCAATAGGGGACTAGCTACGGCCGGAACGCACCCTGGCCCTGAATCAGAGCGGAACATGGCATGAACATCGAAGACAAAAACTCTGACAATGCAACCCAACAGTTCTTCGGTGGCAGCGGTGCCTTGAGCAAGTCGAAGCGGCTGGGAGTCCGGCATGCGATGGGCAGGAACTGGTATCTGTTCAAAGTTGAGTGGTATCTGGAGAGTAAAGTATCAGGGCGTCGCCGAAAGAGTATTCTCGCTGATCTGCGTGAGGGTATTGGGTTGGCTTGTGAAAAAGTGAAATATCCGACGCTAAGGTTCTGTCGAGCGCCGTAGTGGTCTGCATTTGCCGGGTTTGATCTGGTTGTTGCGTGGCCAGGTGTAGTCGCCGGTGAGGTTGATGTGTTCCCATCCCAGGGGTGAGAGCATCTCCAGGGCTCAGGACTCCCGACATGGCGATTTAGCAGATGTATAGCCAAACGCAAACGGCCCACAATCTGCCGCGGCGTCCTGGACCTCCCCAGATCCTCCCTCAGCCGCGCGGCAAGGATCTGGTTCGTCTCGGTTTTCCGTGTCTCCGGGCGCCTGCGCTACCGCCCGGCAGAGCAGGCAGCACTCACGGGCCGGTAGCCACGGGTCTTCGTCGAGTTCCATCGACGTTCGCGCCAAATAGTGGTGTGGTCCCGGCCGAGATCAACACCGATCTGCCGATCCGACTTGCCAGCCAGGATGCCTACAGCGATGTCCGCCCGATCCGAAAACGACAACCCCTGCTTCCCGCCAGCAACTCCACTGCTCCGCCAACTTGTTGCTTCGAGGGTACGACACCGACCGCGCCTTGCCGCGTGAAATTGGTAATCCGTCAAAACCATTGCGGGTGTATCTTAGTTGTGCATGGCTGCTATATGGCGGGAAATCAACAATCTAGGCGAATGGTGGACAGGCCCACGGGGAGATTCGTGGCTATTGTGCACGATAAACAATCAGAGATACCGGAACTTGAAATTAAGTAAAAGAAATTTCCAAGAAATATCTCACTCAATTCCGACAAGCCTGCTGTGAGTTGTTATAGTCAAGGTGAACTGACGGCAAATCTCAAGAGGTAGGTCTTCGATCGTCCGAGTTTTGAGCCAGGTCTGTGACTCTGCCTACTTCTATCCGCGCCAGCTCTTTACTACTCAAGTTACTACTCAAGCGATGTTCCCAAGGGGGAGAAATGTCCTTTAAGAAGAAATTTGCACTTCTTGGTCTCACGGCGGCCTTGTCGGCTGGTGCTCTTGCGCCCGCCATGGCGGCATCCATGAACGTTGGAGGGGGTGTGTTGGAGTATGGAACCAACGGTTCAGTGGCTTATTCTAACTACTTCCATGCACGAATGAACCACTACTCGACCGTTCAGGCCAACGGGGCGAACTATAGTTCAGGCTGCACTGTGGCCAATGCTTGGTCGTTCAAGTCCGTTACCCAAATCCCGGGCGTCAGCTACCAGTACTTCTACAATTTCTGCTAAATAACTCTAAAATAGCCCTCGCCCCCCCGTAGCCGCGCTGACATCGGGTGGCAAGGGCTATTTTTGTTGTCATCGTATATTTTGCGTAGATTCCTCTTCCGAACGATAGAAGCATTGATGGTTCACAAGATTATTGGGTTTGTTCACTTTGTAATTGCAGTCTTTTCAGTATTACTTGCCTTAGGTTTCATGTCGGCTTCGGACGAGATCGTGCTCCAAGGTGCGGATATGAATCTCACCGTTGGGGGTGACGTCCAGAATGTTGATATGCGCGCTGCCTCGGCATTCATCCAGTCCGCAGCATTGGAACATCAGGGAAATATTGCCAGGCTTGTTCCTGATCTGCGCAACCCCACCTCTCACCGCAATCTATATCTGGCTGTGGGAGCTAGTTCGGCCAGTTCTGCTTCATGGATTGAGAAAGGATATCCGGATTTTACGCGATCTATGACCACAACGGTGCAGCCCTTCGCGAAGATCTCATCCTTGGATGTCCGCGGTCAATATGTTGTTTTTGGATCTAGTTCCTTGGAACAAGCAGTAATCACCGGGCTTCAGGGCATGGGACTGGAAGTTAGTACAGCGTCCGTTAGTCCATTGGAGACTTTCAAATGGTTCCTATCCACATCGGGGCTCGGAAACAGTTACATGGTCCTGGCCCTAATAGTCATTGTTAGCGCCGGAGCCGGGGTGATCCTCAATGCTAGAAGCTACGCTATTCAGCGGCTCCAGGGTGGCTCGTACTGGACATCCCTCGGTCGGGATCTAATTGCTTTGGCACGGTTCACAACACCGATTTACGCTGGACTCGCTGTGATCACATTAGTCGCACTGTACTTCTATAACTCACTCCATCAGGTTGCTGGATTCGCTTGGTTCGCTGCCCTGGTGGCTGCCAGCTTGTCGACAGCAGCCCTATTGACTCATGGTGGGGTGTTGCTGCTTGCTTGGAGGGTTCCCCTCATAGCTGCCGTAAAGGGACAAATCCCTGCGAAGAGCACCCTCGGCGCCGTCTACGTAGTCAAGATCGTCGCTTCCTTCCTTGCCTTTGGTATCGTTTCGGCGACTCTGGTCTTGGGCGGACAGGTCCTGGGGCAGCAAGAAAGCAAGGCTGTTTGGGCCGCCAACAGCGACCTCTCCATGCTTCAGTTCAAAACCAACCTGTCGCAGGAAGAATTCATGCAGCACGGTCAGCTCTTTGGTCAAGCTGCAAGGAAGGCCGACCGAGACGGGACCGTGGTTTTCGCCCAAATGTTCCCCTTTGAGGCGCTCCAGTCCTATGACCCGAATGGGACGGTCGCCCCCGTGTCGGGACCGCCGGTGGTGTATGTCAATTCGACCTATCTCAAACGCGAAACTGTGCTTGACGCTCAGGGCCAACGAATCCTTCCATCAGACACTGTCCGGCTTTTGGTACCGAATTCATTGAAACCAGAGCTGGAAAAGATCTCCGAAACGGTTTCGTTCTCGATTGGCGTGGATCGCCCCGTAAAAGAGACCGTCCTCATTGCAGACGACCAGCGCATCAATGCCTTCTCCTCTTTCGACGGCATTCAAGCGGACACATCTTTTCCCAATGCAGTCGTCCTTGCGGTGCCCTCCGGCGGTACATGGATGCCCGATGGCGACTACTACGCGTACGCAACCAGTGGAGGGCTCCTGTTCACTGATCCGGAAGACATGATCGCCAGAACCGATCAGGCGGGAGCCTCAGGGTTTGTCACAGGATTCCGCCCAGCAGCTCTAGACGCAAGTGCCACTTTCCAAAAGGATGCGGCAGCCTTCCGCAACCACCTCTTCAGCATCGGCGCAGCACTCTTGGTCTTGCTGGTCACCTCCCTGGGCGCCGCTCTCGTCTACACCCGCAAGAACGCCCAAAGAATCTTTGTTAGCTTCATCCACGGTTGGCAGTCTTGGCAAGTCAACGCGTGGCTGCTAGCCGTAGAGTCCGCCGCAGCAATTGCACTGATCGGTTATGGGATCGCTCTGGCAGCAAAGGACGCAGCAGCGACAGCCGCCGGATCTACGGGAGCCACCTCACCTATCCTTCGAGAATCACAACCACTCGTACAATGGGCGCCTACCATCGCCCTAGCCATTGCACTCCTCAGCGTCACATTCACCCTACTCGCGCTGCGGGGCTATAAAACTTCACTGATCCGTTCACACTCGGCGGACGCATAGAAAGGAAGGATTCGATGATTTCTGCACACGGACTCACAAAGACGATCGGCCAACGCACTCTCTGGGAAGAACTCGATGTCACCGTCAATAGCGGTGAAATGATGGCCGTCCGCGGACCCAGTGGGTCGGGTAAATCCACGTTACTAAACTGCCTTGGTCTCCTCGAGCCCCTCACCGCTGGCCACGTGCTGATACAAGGTGCCAATACCACCTCTTACAACCAGCGTCAACAGCGCATCTTTCGCCGCGATACCCTCGGCTACCTATTCCAAAATTACGCCTTAATTGAAAACACGAGCATTCACGACAACCTCACCGTGGCCGGCGGAGAGAATCGCAAACTAAGCCGCACTGAGAAGCACAAGGTCTACGAAGAAGCGCTGGAACATGTTGGACTCACTGGACGTTCCAGGGACCTAGTTTACGAACTCAGTGGTGGCGAGCAACAGCGAGTGGCCCTCGCTCGGTTGCTCGTAAAAAAGCCCGTATTTATCCTGGCCGATGAACCCACCGGAGCCCTCGATGACGACAACGCAGACATGGTCATAAGTACCCTTCGCTATCTGGCCGAAAAGGGAGCAAGCATCCTCATCGCCACCCATAACGATCACGTCGAATCACGATGCGACACCAGTCTTGTCCTTGAATCCCGCGCACTAGTCCCATAGACCCAGCCAGCGAGGAATTGGCAGCAAAGAACGATGGTGGTGACAACTGACGAGATCTCGACTGTCCAAACGGGGGGTTCTCGTCTCCTAACAGGACAACTTAGGTGTTGACCGTCCCGTTGTTTCACGATGGTGCCGTGACGGCTTTTGACGAAGGTTGGTCAGTGAAATGCCCCGCCGGGCTGGTCCCGGCGGGGCATTTGTTGGGGTCGCCTACTGGTAGCGACTCCGAGTAGGGCTGGGAGCCGGCTTGGATGTGCATGGCCACGTCCCCGGAAGTTCGGGTCTCGCGTGACAGGAAAAACAGCAGACTGAGCAGGAAGAACCAGATAGACAAAGTAGCCATCACAAGCGCACTGCCGGGCGTACATGTTGTGGTTGGGGTGGCTTGTGAATTCGTCGAGTATCCGGGCCAAGCCAAGCCTCCACGATGTCCGGTAACGAACGTTCGCGAGACATTCTGTCTTCGGTTTCGTGGCCCGCGGATTGCCGCAGCCGATTTTGTAACGTTTGCCGTGTACGCGTCAATGTAACGCTCAACCGGGTTGGTGATACATTTTGGTGATGCGAATCGGATATGGGCGTGTCTCAACACGCGATCAGCACCCCGAGGCCCAACACGACGCCCTGCGCGCGGCGAGCTGCGAGCAGGTGTTCCTCGACACCGCCTCGGGAAAACTCGCCCGCAGGCCCGAACTCGACAAGGCGCTGCTCTCGGCCAACCGGTCCGGCGACCAGCTTGTTGTCACCAAGCTGGACCGTCTTGGGCGGTCGTTGGAAAACCTCATAGACCTGTCCAATACGCTGCAGGAGCGCGGCGTGGACCTGGTGGTCCTGGACCAGGGCATCGACACGTCATCACCCGCCGGACGTATGTTTTTCCAGATCCTCGGCTCAATAGCCGAGTTCGAACACGCGCTGATGTCCGAACGGACCCGCGACGGGCTAGCCGCCGCCCGGGCACGAGGGCGCACCGGTGGGCAGAAACCAAAACTCGGTCCCCGCCAGGTCAAGCTGGCAAGGGAAATGTATGAGGAAAAGGATGCCGACGGGAAACGTGCCCATACCGTCGAGCACATCGCCCAGGAATTCAGCGTCAGCCGTCCCACCATCTACCGGCACCTGGCCAAACCATGACTCGCGGGCATGGCTCTCCGCAGCAGCGCGAGGACAAGACCGTACTTCGTGGCCTTCCAACTAACTAAGGATTTCTAACATGGTCCTTCGTTCCTTGCTCACGACTGCCGAACGCGGCCAAGTCCTTGAAATCCCCACCGGTGCCGGGGTCCTCGCTGCCCACTACACACTCAGCGAAGCAGACATGTCGTTGATTCGCCAACGACGTGCGGATGCCAACCGGTTGGGCTTTGCCATCCAGCTGTGTCTGCTTCGGCACCCGGGTATCGCGTTGGCCGACGACACCGAAGTGCCCCCTGAAATGATCGATTGGGTCGCGGCCCGCCTGGCCATCCCGGCCGAGGCCTGGGATGAATATGGGACACGTGGGGAAACGCGGCAAGAACATGGACGGGAGATTCGCGCGTACCTGGGCATGTCCGCATTCGGTATCAAGGACTTCCGTCAGATCGTGGAACACGTCGACGAGGTGGCCGCACAAACAGACAAGGGCCTCGTCTTGGTCGAAGGCGCGCGGGACTTCCTGCGCTCAAGGAAGGTTGCCTCGCCCGGGGTGGGGGTCATTGAAAGGGCCTGCGCGCAGGCCCTGACCCGGGCGAACCGGCGAATCTACGCCATCTTATGCGACCAACTCTCCCAGGAGCACCGAGGGCGTCTGGATGGTTTGTTGCTTCGCCGCACCGATAGTTCCTTGACCGAAATCGGCTGGCTGCGGCAGGCACCACTGCGACCCAACGCACGGTCGATGAACGAGCACATCGACCGACTCACGACCTGGCGTGCACTTGACCTGCCCTGGGACGCCGGCAAACTGGTGCACCGGAACAGGTTGCTGAAGTTGGCCCGCGAGGGCGCCTCGATGACCGCGGCAGATCTAGCCAAGTTCGAGCCCGGACGCCGGTACGCGACTCTGTTCGCCATGTCCGTGGAAAGTATGGCAACCGTCACCGATGAAATCATCGATCTACATGACCGAATTATTGGCCGGATCATTCGCACCGCCCGGAACAAACAAAACCAGAACACCTTGGCCTCCCGTGCAACCGTCGCAGCCATGATGCGCCTGCACTCCAAGCTCGGCGATACCCTGATCGCAGCCAAGGAGAACGGTGAAGATCCCTTCGCCGCGATCGAAACTGCGATCGGTTGGGAGTCCTTGGCTGAAAGCATCGCCCAAGCCAAGGACCTGACCCGGCCAGCCCTCGAGGACCACCTCGCGCTCGTCAGCGCCCACTTCACCACGCTGCGCCGCTACACCCCGGCATTTCTTGCCGTCCTCGACCTCCAAGCAGCCCCCGCCGCCCAAGACCTGGTGGCCGCAATCACGGTCATCCGCACAATGAATACCACCGGAGCCCGAAAGATCCCGGAGGATGCACCCACGTCGTTCATCCGGGCCAGGTGGAAGCCACTGGTGTTTACCGAGAACGGCACAGACCGTGGATTCTACGAGTTCTGCGCCCTGGCGGAACTCAAGAATGCGCTGCGCTCAGGAGACATGTGGGTCACCGGCTCCCGGCAATTCCGTGACTTCGATGACTACCTGCTGGCCGGCTCCGACTACACGGCCATGAAGAACGCCGGGGACCTTCCCCTGGTCACAGCCAATGGCGGCGAAGAATATCTCAAGAACCGTCTTGCCCTGCTTAGTGAACGGCTGCACCAAGTCAACGCCCTGGCGTCCCGTGATGAGCTGCCCGGGGTGCTGATCACGGCCAGCGGCGTGAAGATCACCCCGCTCGAGACGATCGTGCCACCACACGCCCAACCCCTGATCGATCAGGCCAGCGCCATGTTCCCGCGAATACGAATCACCGACCTTTTGATGGAAGTCGATGGCTGGACGGGCTTCACCCGCCACTTCACCAACCTCAAGTCCGGCCAACCCTCCAAGGACAAGCAGCTCCTGCTCACCGCAATCCTGGCCGACGGAATCAACCTGGGCCTGACCAAGATGTCAGAGTCATGCACCGGCGTCACCTACGCCCAGCTCGACCGCCAGCAGGCTTCCCATATCCGGGATGAAACCTACAGTGCCGCCCTGGCCGAGCTGGTCAATACCCAGCACGCACACCCATTCGGCGCGCACTGGGGCGATGGCACCACCTCTTCCTCGGACGGGCAGCGCTTCCGCGCCGGTAGCCATGCCGAATCCACCGGGCATGTGAACCCGAAATACGGGTCCGAGCCCGGACGGATGATCTACACGCATGTCTCTGACAAATATTCGCCCTTCCACAGCAAACTGATCAATGTCGGGGACCGCGACGCGACCTACGTCTTGGATGGGCTGCTGTATCACGAGTCCGATCTGGCGATCCAGGAGCACTACACCGACACTGCCGGGTTCACCGACCATCTCTTCGCCCTCATGCACCTGCTCGGATACCGGTTCGCACCCCGGATCCGCAACATCGGCGACACCCGCCTCTACACACCCACCAACGATCCGGGACTGTCGACGTTAACTCCGTTGATCGGCGGCACCATCAACACCAAAACCATCACCGCACACTGGGACGAAATCCTTCGCCTGGCCACATCCATCAAAACCGGCACCGTGACCGCCTCCCTAATGATGCGCAAACTCGGCGCCTACCCACGCCAAAATGGCCTCGCTACCGCACTGAGGGAACTGGGCAAACTGGAACGAACTCTCTTCCTGCTGGACTGGCTCCAAGATCCCGACCTGCGGCGCAAGGTCACAGCCGGGCTGAACAAGGGAGAAGCACGGAACACCCTGGCCCGTGCCGTTTTCTTCAATCGTCTGGGAGAGATCCGCGATCGATCCTTCGAGCAACAGCGCTACCGGGCCTCGGGGCTGAATCTTCTCACCGCGGCCATCGTTCTCTGGAACACGGTCTACCTCGACCGCACCATCACCACCTTGAACCAGGAGGGCAACGCCACGGACCCCGACCTGCTGCGGTTCCTCTCACCCCTGGGATGGGAACACATCAACCTCACCGGCGACTACACCTGGCCCCGCAACAACCAGATCAAACGCGGCAAATACAGACCACTACGGCGCTCGACAAAACCTTAGCGTCGGATATTTCACTTTTTCACAAGCCACCCCGTATTGACGCCGAAACGCATACCTGCAGTTTGCAAGAAGTCCTCGCTGGATTGGGCAGGCCGGGGGAGTTGGCAGCTAGCTACGCCGAAGGGGAGCATACTTCTGGGCCGTTGTGGGGAACGGGGGTAGCCGCAGCCATGATCATACTCTTGGCTTACTGGCTGTTCTTTTCCACCTTCGTCGCCGGAATGTTGGCCATTGTGGGACAAACAGGAGGGGAATTTGAGGCTCATTTCTTGTTCGTCAAAGTCCTGGCCTTCTCAGGGGACAACGGAGTGGGCATTGGCTGGAGCGGAAAAGCTGCACTATGGGTTCCTCTCATTCTTGCCGCGGCGGCCTTCATCCCCACAAGCCGGTTCTGGCGCATCTTCACACGTCGACGCTAGCTGCACCGCTTCTTGGTTTCGCCAGTCCCGGGCCGAGGAAAGCTAACCGGGCCATACCCCTGGATCCGGCAAAAAAGTAGCACCTGCAGACAAGCCATCCCACGAACTGGTGCACTGTAGTTGGGCACTGAGGGGATTAGGCTGGTGCCATGGATGCACAAGAAGTACAGCTTGACAGCTACCCGGACGGCACCGTACAGGCACGGCATTTTCGGATCGAAACGAGGCAAGTCCCGGAGCCCCATGAAGGGCAAGTGCTGGTGAGGCTGCGCAGGCTGGGCCTGAATGCCGGGCTCGCTAACAGGATTGGGGGTCCGGACACCCCCTACGGGCCAAGCATCAAAGCCGGAGACGTGCCCGCCAGTGACGGCGTGGTGGAGGTCTTGGAATCCCGCAGCGCGGCGTTTAAACCGGGCGATTTGGCGGTGCGAAAATCACCGTGGCGCAGTATTGACATTGCAGCAGAGGATGAGCTGCGCAGTATTCCAGCCCTGGGGTCCGGCATTCCGTTGGAGGCCCACCTGACAATACTTGGACATACCGGCTTCACCGCGTACACCGGAATGATGCGCTTTGGTGAGGTACAAGCGGGGGATTCGGTCTTTGTCTCCGGGGCGGCCGGCGGAGTGGGCAGCTGCGCCATGCAGTTCGCCAAAGCCGTTGGCGCCACCGTCATTGGCAGTGCGGGTTCACCCGAGAAAGTTAAGCTCTTGGGCACCTTGGGCGCCGATGCCGCTTTCAATCACCGTGACGGCGCGGTACTGGATCTGCTCAGTGCTGCGGCACCAACTGGGATCGATCTATTTTATGACAACGTTGGTGGGGAAGCGCTGGAAGCCGCGCTGGAGCACCTGCGCTTCGGTGGGCGCGCGGTGATCTGCGGTGGCGCGTCGCAATACGCGAGGGGGAGTGAAGTCAAGGGCCCCTCGAATTACCTGCGCATGGTCTACCAGCAGCTGACCATGCGCGGCTTTGACGTGACATCAAACGAGGACTTGCGCCCAGAATTCGAAGCCGAGGTTGCCACCTGGTTACGCGCAGAAAAGGTTCGCAGCGTCCACACCCTCGTCATTGGATTCGCCAAGATCCCTGAGGCGTTCGCTTCTTTGCTTACTGGCGGCAATAGCGGGCGCATGATTGTCGATTGCGATAGCTGAGAGTCTAAGACTGAGCCAACGGCGACGATCACGTAAGTGCCCATAGTTGCCGTCCAGACTCCAGCACGCCCCTGGACCTTGCCATGCAGCTAAGCTGTAGCGTTCAAAGGGTGCTCCTGCGCCGGTCTCGACCCACGAGGTGTGCATTTTTTCGATCCACCCTGTATCCACCAGTTACCGGTTCGGAAGGTGCGATTTGACGTTACTTGACATAATGTAGATTATCGGCGCAATATTGCGAGTGCTGAAATGTCGGGTTTTCCAGGTAAACCGAGCACTACCTGTGGTGAAACCATGCCTGCAGGACAACCGTGTCGTCATCCTGCACAAGATAGCCGAGGCGGCGCTCCTTGGTGATTCTCCTGGACCATGCGGTGCGAGGACCAACCTGATTCACTGAGCTCAGGCTCTTTTAAAATACCCGCATTTGACTGCTGGCGACTTTCGCTCAGGCGGCTTGCATTCGCGGGCACCTTGAGTAGGTGGACTGTCTGCTCAAGTGCGTCATATTCATCCCGAGACAAAGGGACGGCGTCACCCTTTCTCGAAGTGATTTGCACTGCCATACGGTCATTGTTGACCTGTTCAATCAGCGGGAAAAGATTCTTCCAGACTTCAGCAGCCCGTCCCGGTTACTCCCCCACGTACGCTGCCAAATGCTGGCCAGTCAGCGTCTGCCGCGAAGCCACAAGCTCAGCAGGCGTTCCCTGAAAAACTATTGATCCGCCGTCGTGCCCGGCACCGGGACCAATGTCAATAATCCAGTCAGCATGAGCCATAACGGCCTGGTGATGCTCAATGACAATGACTGATTTGCCCGAATCCACCAGACGGTCCAGCAGGCCCAACAGCTTCTGAACATCCGCTAAGTGCAGGCCTGTGGTGGGCTCGTCTAGGACGTAAATGCCGCCCTTCTCCCCCAGGTGCGTGGCCAGTTTGATGCGCTGGCGCTCACCTCCGGACAGCGTGGTCAGCGGCTGTCCCAGCGTGAGGTAGCCAAGCCCGACGTCGGACAAGCGCACCAATATCTTGTGGGCCGCAGGCAGCTTGGCATCGCCGTCGGCAAAGAATTCCGCGGCCCGGTCCACGCTCATGGACAGCACCTCGCTAATGTTCTTCCCGCCCAGGTGGAATTCCAGCACGGCAGCCTGGAAGCGGCGGCCTTCACACTCCTCGCACATGGTGGAGACGCCAGCCATCATCCCAAGATCTGTATAGATGACGCCGGCGCCGTTGCAGGTGGGGCAGGCGCCTTCAGAATTAGCACTGAACAGGGCGGGTTTGACGCCATTGACCTTGGCAAAAGCCTTGCGGATAGGCTCAAGCAGTCCCGTGTAGGTGGCGGGATTACTGCGCCGGGAGCCGCGAATGGCGCCCTGATCCACCGTCACTACGCCTTCACGCCCGGATACGGAGCCGTGAATGAGGGAGCTCTTGCCCGAGCCGGCCACTCCTGTGATCACCGTCAGAACGCCTAAGGGAATGTCTACGTCCACGTCTTTTAAGTTGTTTTCACTGGCGCCGCGGACCTCCAGCACACCACCCGCATTGCGGAAGGATGCTTTCAACCCCACCTTGTCATCCAAGTGCCGCCCGGTGATGGTGCCACTGGCGCGCAGACCTGCAAGGTCTCCTTCGTACACCACCTCTCCCCCGGAAGAACCGGCCAGCGGTCCCAGGTCAACCACATGGTCGGCAATGGCGATGGCTTCGGGCTTGTGCTCCACGACCAGCACCGTGTTGCCTTTATCGCGCAGTTGCAGCAGGAGCTTGTTCATGCGGGCGATGTCGTGCGGGTGCAGGCCGATCGTCGGCTCGTCGAAAACGTAGGTGATGTCCGTCAGGGAGGAGCCCAGGTGGCGGATCATCTTGGTGCGCTGCGCCTCTCCCCCGGACAGCGTTCCGGCGGGTCGGTCCAGGGACAGATACCCTAGGCCGATCTCCACGAAGGAATCAAGGGTCTCCCCCAGCGCCTTCAGCAGCGGGGCCACCGACGGGTCCTTGACCGAACGCACCCAAATGGCTAGGTCGCTGATCTGCAGGGCACAGGCATCGGCGATACTCACGCCGTCGATGGTGGAATTACGGGCGTGCTCCGCCAGCCGGGTGCCTGCGCATTCTGGGCAGGTGGTGAACACCACGGCACGTTCCACAAAGGCGCGAACATGCGGTTGCATGGCGTCCACGTCCTTGGACAGCATGGACTTTTGCATCTTGGGGATGAGGCCCTCGTAGGTGACGTTGATGCCCTCGGCCTTGATCTTGGTGGCCTCCTTGTGCAGGAGATCGTGGAGCTCTTTCTTCGTGAACTTTCCCAGCTTCTTGTCCATGTCAAAGAAGCCGGAGCCGGCGAAGATGCGCCCGTACCAGCCGTCCATGCTGTACCCGGGGACCAGCAGAGCGCCTTCGGACAGTGACTTGCCGGCGTCGAAAATGGCGTCTAGGTTGAAATCGTTGACCTTGCCCATGCCCTCGCAGCGCGGACACATGCCGCCGGTAATGGAGAAGCTGCGCCGCTCCTTGACCTTCTCCCCCGCCCTCTCAATCGTGACGGCGCCCGCGCCGGAAATCGAGGCAACATTAAAGGAGTAGGCCTGCGGTGAGCCGATGTGCGGCTGGGCTAGGCGGCTGAAAACGATCCGCAACATCGCGTTCGCATCCGTCACGGTGCCCACGGTGGAGCGCGGATTGGCGCCCATCCGCTCTTGATCGACGAGGATGGCGGTGGTCAGGCCCTCTAAAACATCAACGTCGGGGCGCGCCAGCGTGGGCATGAACCCCTGCACGAACGCACTGTAGGTCTCATTGATCATCCGCTGGGATTCCGCGGCGATGGTGCCGAACACCAGTGAACTTTTACCCGAACCTGACACTCCCGTGAACACCGTCAGCCGGCGCTTGGGTATCTCGATGCTCACGTTCTTGAGGTTGTTCACCCGCGCACCCCGCACCCGGATCATCTCGTGGCGATCAGCCGGATGCACGCCATGGGAGGAAGCGGTGGAGGACGTGTGCATGGATTCTCGATTCACTGGGTCAGGGTGCTTGGAATGTGCGACGGCGGCCGGCATCTTCCATTGCCGGCCCTAGTTTACATGTGGGGAGCCGGCGCTCACTTCTCCAGTCCTGCCCGGTGCAGGATGCCTGCAATCACTGCGCTTTTCGCGTTGGAGTAGACGTTCATGTCCGGCCTGTCACGACTGACCAGGATCCGCTTGGTCTCCTCATACACCCTGCGGTCCGCAGGGTCGCTGCGCAGCCTGTTCCGCAACAGCAGGTAGGCGTCGGCTGCGGGAGCGGCCGCTTCCATGACGTGGACGTGCACATCCAGAGCGGACGTACGCACCATGCGGTGACCCGGTCCCCGCACCCGCACGTTGGCGTCTTGCAACACTGCGAGGATCTTTTGCTCTTCGAACCGGTAGCGGTCAGGCCGCTTCAGATCATAGTCAACTACGGCGATTTTGCGCTGTTCCACCCCACCAATATGTTCGGTCCGGGTGACGTCGGGCTGGCGCCGGTACTCAGCCACGGCTTTCTCCCCCGTCCACCAGCGACGCCAGCTGGGCTGCGTCGCGAAGGTACGCTCCGGCGTCGTCCGCCAGTGCCGGTTTGCCCAGCTCCCGCAGGCGGATGATAGCAACGTGCAGGAGCTCATCCTAGGTGGCGCTGGAGCCGTAGGAGTCCAGCAGCAATCCGACACGCCTGCGTGCGTGGTCCATTTGCGGGGCGAAGTCGTTGTGGGAGATAACCTCGGCGGGCATCCTGACCGGTGACTGCTAGTGGGCGTCGTCGGTCAGGACGGTGTCCTGCCACACCCAGCCCACCCACCGGCCGCGGCCACGTAATCCAAATAGCGGTGCACCGGGGGCGTCCACGGGCCGGCGTTGCGCAGTACGGTGTCGCCATCGCGTTCGATGGCGAACGTGTTTCCAGGTTGCTGGGTGGGGTGGGTGATCAGGACGCGGCGGTCGTGTTCTCCACCACGAACAGCTCACAGGTGTCGTTGTAGTACTTCTTCGTAGTGCCCTTGTGCTCCATGCCAATGCGCCGGCAGACACTTTGGGAAGCCGTGTTCGCGGAGTTCGTCACGGCCACTACTCGCTCCAGACCGGAGGCAAAACCATGCTCAAGGACAGCCTCTGCCGCTTCCGAGGCGAAGCCATTGCCCCAGTGGTCGGGGTGGAAGTGCCAGCCGATCTCCACGTCCCCGGACGGTTCCGTGGGCTCCTCGCCGGACTTCGGGATGGGCTTGAGCAATAACGTGCCAACCTGCACGCCGTCATCCTTGCGAGTCACGGCCCAGATGCCGTGCACTGGATGGTCCAGGGCCTGAAAACTTTTGAGCTTCGCCACTGCCTGGGTACGGCTGTCCATGACCGTCGGCTCAGTTCCAATGAACCGCTGAACTACCCACCGGGAGTACAAGTCAAAGACAAAGTCAACATCGGTTTCTTCCCAAGGACGCAGGATAAGGCGTTCGGTACTAATAGCTTTTGTCATTAACACATTATGCACGGCTGATCGAAAACTGCTGGTGTGCTGCGGATTCATGGGTAGGCGCTTACGTAACAAAAGCCTCAGCGGCAGAGGCAGTGGCAGAGGCGCAGGCAAGCCACTTATATTATGCGCACGGCAAGAGCCCCATCATGCGCCAGTGAATAAGTGGCGCCTTCGTAGCAGACGGGCCGGCGCAGACAGAACGCCACTGCGGGACGTGGCGGTTACGCCTCCAGTAACTGACGCAATACGTACTGCAAAATACCGCCGTGGACGTAGTACGCTTCCTCGGCAGGTGTGTCGATGCGCAACCTGGTGGCGACTTCGCGGGTTTCCCCCTCTGACTCGATGCGCACCGTGACCTCGCGCGGCAACGGGTTGGCACCAGCCAAGCCCGTGATCGAGTACGTTTCAAAGCCTGTCAGGCCCAGGGACTCTGCCGTCTCGCCTTCCTTAAACTCCAGAGGCAGCACGCCCATGCCAATCAAGTTGGAGCGGTGGATACGCTCAAAGGACACGGCAATGACGGCCTTGACCCCCAGCAGCATGGTGCCCTTGGCAGCCCAGTCACGCGAGGAGCCGGATCCATAGTCAGTCCCCGCAATCACCACCAACGGCGTCCCCTCAGCCTGGAAGGTGTTGGATGCCTCGAAAATGGTCTCCGTGTCCCCGTTAGGTGAGCGCTTGGTGAATCCACCTTCGACGCCAGGCACCAGCTGGTTGCGTAGGCGAATGTTCGCAAAGGTGCCACGGATCATGACGTTGTGATTGCCACGGCGTGAGCCATAGGAGTTGAAGTCGGCCTGGGCAACACCGTTCGCCTGCAAGTACTGACCGGCAGGAGAGGACTTCTTAATGTTCCCAGCCGGGGAGATGTGGTCCGTGGTGACCGAATCCCCCAGTAGAGCCAACACCCGCGCGCCCACGATGTCCTGAACAGGTTCCGACTCCCGTCCCATGCCATCAAAGTACGGTGGCTTGCGCACATACGTGGACTCGTCAGACCAGGCGAACATGTCGCCCTCCGGCACCTCCATACCGCGCCAGTTTTCATCTCCGTGGTACACATCCGCGTAGCCGTCCGTGAACATTTGCGCCTCAAGGCTGGCGTTTACCACGGACTTGATCTCCGCCGTCGTTGGCCAGATGTCCTTCAAGAACACCGGTTCCCCCGAGGAGGAAGTTCCCAGTGGCTCCTTCAACAGGTCCACATGCATGGAGCCTGCGAGCGCGTACGCGATGACCAACGGAGGTGAGGCGAGGAAGTTCATCTTCACTTCGGGGTGGATGCGGCCTTCAAAGTTACGGTTTCCGGAGAGCACGGCGGAAACGTTCAGATCCTTGCTGTTCACGCCAGCGCTGACTTCGGGGATGAGTGGTCCGGAGTTGCCGATGCAGGTGGTGCAGCCGTATCCGACCAGGCTGAACCCAATCTTGTCCAGGTACGGGCTGAGCCCTGCCCGGTCAAGGTAGTCGGTGACGACGCGGGATCCGGGGGCCAGTGTGGTCTTCACCCACGGCTTGCGGTCCAGGCCAAGTTCCACGGCCTTTTTGGCGAGCAGCCCGGCGCCGATCATGACGGAGGGGTTGGAGGTGTTGGTGCAGGAGGTGATGGCGGCAATGACGATATCGCCGTGGTCCAGGTTGTGCTTCACCCCGTCGAGCACAATCTCAACGGGGTCGCTGGGCCATTCGAGCCCTTCCCCGGCGTCGTCCAAGTACTGGTGGGGCGGTTCATCGCGCTGGATGCGAGCGCTGATGGCCACGGGGTCGCTGGCGGGGAAGGATTCATCTCCGGCGTCGTCGAGTCCGCCTGCCATGACTGCCACTTCCTGTGACTCCCCCGCAAGCAGTCCGCGCACGGCACGTGCGGCGCTGCGCAGCGGGATCCTGTCCTGTGGGCGCTTGGGACCGGCAATGGAACTCTCCACGGTTGAGAGGTCAAGTTCCACCACCTGGCTGTAATCCGGGGTGTGTTCTGGATGGTGCCACATGCCCTGTTCCTTGGCGTAAGCCTCCACCAGCTGGATCTGGTGTTCGCTGCGGCCGGTGAGGCGCATGTAGTCAAGGGTCTCGGCGTCGATCGGGAAGATGGCGCAGGTGGAGCCGTACTCGGGGCTCATGTTGCCCAGGGTGGCACGGTTGGCCAGCGGCACATTGGCCACGCCGGGACCGAAGAACTCTACGAACTTGCCTACCACACGGGTCTTGCGCAACAGCTCGGCCACGGTGAGCACCAGGTCCGTGGCGGTGGTGCCCTCGGGCAGCTCACCGGTGAGTTTGAAACCCACCACCTGCGGGACCAGCATGCTCATGGGTTGGCCCAGCATGGCGGCCTCCGCCTCAATGCCACCCACTCCCCAGCCCAGCACGCCCAAGCCGTTCACCATGGGTGTGTGTGAGTCCGTGCCTACCAGAGTGTCCGGGTAAGCCTGCTTCACGCCGTCGCGCTCGCGGGTGAACACCACGCGGGAGAGGTATTCCAGGTTCACTTGGTGGCAGATCCCCGTATCTGGCGGCACCACCAGGAAGTCGGCGAATGACTGTTGGGCCCACCGCAGCAGCTGGTAGCGCTCCTGGTTGCGCTGGAATTCAAATTGGGAGTTCTTCGAGACAGCGTCGGGGCGGTTGAAGACATCAGCAATGACGGAGTGGTCAATGACCAGCTCGCCGGGGATCAGCGGGTTGATCTTGGCCGGGTCCCCGCCCAGCTCCGCCATGGCGTCACGCATGGCCACCAGATCCACCACGCAAGGGACGCCGGTGAAGTCCTGCATGAGTACCCGGGCCGGCGTGTACTGGATCTCCTTGCTCGCCTCGGCCCCCGGATCCCACTCCCCCACGGCACGGACCTGCTCGGCCGTGACCAGGAGCCCGTCCTCGTTGCGGAGCAGGTTCTCCAGCAGGACCTTCAAGCTGTACGGCAACCTGGCCGAGCCGGGAACCTTGTCCAAGCGGTAGATCTGGTAGCTCTCACCGTCAACGGTGAGTTCACTACGTGCATCGAAACTGTTGGAAGACATGACAATCCTCTGATCTCTGCGAGCCCTTTAAGCCACCATAGCCCTCACCCACGCAATGGCAAGGGGGTGGGCAAAGGCTTGACACAATGAGATGGTGAATAATCCACTGGAGGGCAGCAACATGAGGCATGTTTTGACCGAGGAGTACCTGCGCGAATCTATTGCCGCCGTGCTGGAATCCGCTGGGCTGCCCGAGATTGTGCAGGCAGGCCACCCCACCCTGCGTGCCCGCGCCCTTCCCTTCACGGGTCAAGTCAGTGACACGGATCTTGCCCGGCTCATCGAGATCATGCGAGCTACCATGCATGCAGCTCCAGGGGTTGGATTGGCCGCACCCCAGCTCGGCATACCGCTGCAACTAGCCGTAATCGAAGATATGTTCGAAGTCAGTGCGGAGAATGCCACCGCCCGGCAGCGCGAACCTCTAGAACCATTCACTCTCATCAACCCTCGCTACACGCCACTTGGCACGGAGTTGGCGGCCCACTACGAGGGCTGCCTGTCCATGACGGGGTGGCAGGCGGTGGTTGAGCGCCCCAGCGCTGTTGAACTGAAGTACGACGACGTGCACGGCACTGCGCAGACCCGCCAGTTTTCGGGGTGGCAGGCGCGCATAGTCCAACATGAGAGTGATCACCTCTTCGGCACCCTCTATATAGACAAGGCACACACCCGCTCGCTCGCCAGCAACGCCCAATACAGTCAGCACTGGGCCAATCCGGACATTCTTGCCGCCAGGGAGGGGCTGGGGTTCTAGGGTGGCACCCCTAAGATTGGAGCCATGGAATTCTCTGCACTGAACGCACTGCTCTGCCCCCACTGCGGAGGTGGCTTCACAGCCCCCGAAAAGTGGGAGGGCGCCCTCTGCTGCGAGCGCGGCCACAGCTTTGACATTGCACGCCAGGGATATCTGAATCTACTCACGGGCCATGGCACCAAGTTTGTTCCGGACACGGCCGCCATGGTGGCGGCCCGTGACGCTTTTCTGGACGCCGGCCACTACGGCCCTCTCGGCGACGCGCTGGCGAGTACTATCCGCCGGCTCCTGCCAGGGCCCGGGCCGCACATGATTCTGGACGCCGGCACCGGCACCGGCTGGTACCTTCAACAGATCCTGGCAGCTTTCCACCCAGAAACTGAGAATTCGCCGGCTGGGAACCAAGATCACCACTGGCCAAAGGGCGGCTGTGAGAATTCCGGCGGCGCTCGCAGCCCGTTCGCGGTGGGCATGGACATTTCAAAGTTCGCATTACGCCGGGCTGCTCGGCGTAACCCCGAAGCACTGAACATCGTGTGGGACCTGTGGCGTGCCTTGCCGCTGGGAGCCAACACGGCCGATGTGGTTCTGGTGGTCTTTGCGCCCCGCAATGCCAAAGAGTTTGCCCGCGTACTCAAACCCGGTGGCACCTTGGTGGTGGTGACCCCACTGGCAAGTCATCTTGCCGAGATCGCCCAGGAGGCGTCTCTGCTAGGAATTCAAGAAGACAAGGAAGCCGCGCTCAACCATTCCCTCGAGGCTCATTTCACCCCGGCAGGGAACTGTGAGTTAGTCGTTCCCCTGCAGCTGGGCCCGGCGGACATTGCCAATGTGGCCCTGATGGGCCCAGCCGGCCACCACCTAGAGGCCAAGGAGGCCAGTACGCACCTTGCTGGCCTGCCAGCACTGAGCGCAGCGACTGCTGCTTTCCGAATCTCCACATTTACGGCCAAGCAAAACTAAGTTCACTGGAAAGCAAAACTAATCCGCCGGCAGAGGCTCCGGCTCGGCGCCTTGTTGCCGCCGCACGTCCCGTTCTCTTTCACGACTGTGCAAAGAGGCGGATTCAGAGGCAGGGGCAGGGTCGGTTTCAGAGGCAATGTCAGGTGCAGGCGCAGGGGCAATGTCAGGTGCAGGCGCAGGGGCCGCCGCCGTCACGGCGCTGCCCGGGGTCTTGGCGTGCAGGTCAACATGGAGCCAACGCAGCGTCACCTGGGTGAGTGGCCCCACCCCTAGCGCAAACGCCGCCGTACCTGCCCCCACTACCCCGCCGAGCAGGAAGCCAATCACCACCACCGAAAACTCCAGGCCGGTCCGGATCAGCCATACTGGCTTTCCGCTCACACGAACCAGTCCCGTCATCAGCCCATCCCGCGGGCCCGGGCCTAGGCCAGCTCCTATGTACAGTGCGGTAGCAAAGGCAATAAGGCACAAGCCGGAGCTGAAGGTGAGTACCTGTAGCGCCCAGTGATGAGCCTCCGGGATCAGAAACAGGCCTACATCAGCAAAAGCCCCGACCAGAACGGCGTTGGCAATGGTACCGACCCCCGGGCGCTGCTTCAGCGGAATCCACAGCAGCAGCACCACCCCACTGATAATGATGGTGCACATGCCAAAGGAGATCTGTGTTGTACGGGATACGCCCTGGGCAAAGACATCCCACGGTGAAGCGCCTATATTGCCCCGAATCATCAACGCCATCGCCACACCGTACAAGAGCAAGCCGGCCACGAGCCGCACAAGCCGGGCAGAGAGTCTTTGAGTGGTGAGAAAAGATGCGGATGAAGAATTCATACTGCAAGTCTAGGCAAAGTGGCCTGACAAGATAGATCCAATTCAACTAATGTGGACTCATGAACACTTTTGTCACGGGTCACCGGCTAGCCCGAGAACTGGGCGAGTGGCGCGGCAACGCCCCCGCCTACCAGTCACTGGCCGAACGCATCAGGGTTCTGCTCCTTGACGGACGGTTGTCTAGTGGTGCGCGCATGCCTGCTGAGCGGGAACTGAGCCAGGCACTGGATTTGAGCCGTACCACGGTTGCGGCCGCCTACTCAAAACTCCGCGAGGACGGCTTTTTGGAGAGTGTTCGTGGTTCCGGAAGTACCCTGTGCCTGCCCGGCATGGAACGGGGCGAGCATTCTTTACACTCCGGCCTGCCTTTTGACTTCACGAAGGCAACAGCGCCCGCCTACCCAGGTCTGCAGTGCGCCTATGCATCCGCCTTGGCCGAACTTCCCAACTATCTCTCCCATGACGGTTTTGACATGGTTGGCCTACCGGATCTGCGGGAGGCCATCGCTCAACACTTCGCTGACAGGGGCCTGCCCACCTCGGCGGATCAAATCATGGTCACCATTGGGGCCCAACACGGGCTGAATCTAGTGGCCCGCACCCTGTACTCCCCCGGGGAACGGATCCTGGTTGAGCAACCCACCTACCCTCATGCACTGGATACCTTCACCTCTCTCGGCGCACGCATTCTCGCCTTCCCCGTCCGGGCGGAAAGCGGTTGGGATGTGCAGCAGGCGCTCCTGCAAATCCGTCGCGCGGCTCCCAGCATGGCCTACCTGATGCCGGACTTTCACAACCCCACAGGACTGAGCATGTCCATAGCCGAAAGGGAGTTCCTAGCAGCCGCCGCGGATAGAGAAGGAACAATTCTGGTTGTCGATGAAACCACTGCCCTGCTGGACATCAACCGCGGGCCGCTTCCCCCCATGGCGAGCTTCTCCCCCAACATCATCACGCTGGGCTCACTGGGCAAGCTCGCCTGGGGCGGACTGCGAATTGGCTGGATCAGAAGCTCCCGCGAAATGCAGGCCAGAATCCTGCGCAACCGACCCGCCGTAGACCTCGGCACCCCCATCGTGGAACAGCTTGCAGCATTGGCGCTGTTCAAGGATCTGCCGTCCATGGCTGCCAGCCGCAGCCGGGAACTTCGGCGCGGACGCGACACCCTGGTCCAACTCCTACAAGAACTGCTGCCACAGTGGAGCCTTAACATCCCCAACGGGGGCTTGTCACTATGGATCAACACCGAGACAATGTCCAGTTCCGCCCTGGCACTGGCAGCGCGCTCGCAGGGATTGGCTCTAGTATCCGGCCCGCGCTTTGGCCTCGATGGTGCATTTGAGCGGTATTTGCGGCTGCCTTTTTGCTATGAAAGCACCCAGTTACGTCACGGCGTGGCGATCCTGAGCGACATTGCCGGCCACGTCGGTTCAGAACCCTTAAGATTGCCCCAACAGGCAGTAATCTAACCGGAAACTTTCAGCTCAACGTAGTAGTGTCGTAGATACGAAATAAGCCCTAAGGGGGACCCAATGCTTGAATGGATCAATGATTTCGGCTGGATCATCTGGCTGACGGTTTTTCTGCTCCTGGCAGTGGCCGAAATGCTGACGCTGAGTCTGTACTTCATCTTGATGTCTGTCGGAGCCCTCGCCGCACTCGTGGCGTTCCTCTTCGGTGCCGAGCTGTGGCTACAGATTGTCATCTTCTGCGTTGTGGCCCTCGCCACGACAGTTCTCATCAGGCCCTTGGCCCTAAGCCATTTGCACCGCGGTCCAGCTGACCAGCTCTCCAACGTGGACCGCCTCATTGGGCGCTCTGCAGTGGTGTTGGAAGCTGTGAGTACCGGTGGTGGGCTGGTCAAGATTGGCGGAGATATTTGGAGTGCTCGTGTCCAAGGGGGCACCGAGATTCCTGTAGGCGCCACGGTTGAAGTTGCCGCCATTGATGGGGCCACAGCCGTCATCACCCACCCCAGCACCCACAAAGCGTCCGGAACGGCCGCCACAACAGCCTAAGTATTTCTACGCTGAGCGGGCCCGCAACTGCGTGAGCTGGCCGGTGTAGAGACACGTTTTTTACACAGAAAAGAGGGGATTTCATGGTAGACGGAGCCGGCACAATCGTGTGGCTATTTGTTGTTCTTGTCCTGCTGATATTCGTAGTTATTGTTCTGGTGCGTTCAGTACGCATCATTCCGCAGGCCCGCGCCGGTGTGGTGGAGCGTCTGGGTAAGTACCAGCGCACACTCAATCCTGGACTCACAGTCCTCATCCCCTTCGTGGACCGTCTGCTACCACTGCTTGATTTGCGTGAACAAGTAGTCTCTTTCCCCCCGCAGCCGGTCATCACCGAAGATAACTTGGTGGTCTCCATTGACACCGTGGTGTACTTTCAAGTCACGGATCCGCGTGCGGCAACATATGAGATTGCCAACTACATTCAGGCTGTGGAGCAGCTGACCACCACTACGTTGCGTAACGTGGTGGGTGGTTTGAACCTTGAAGAAGCACTGACTTCCCGCGACCAGATCAACGGCCAGCTCCGTGGCGTGCTCGATGAGGCCACGGGCCGCTGGGGTATCCGCGTCAGCCGTGTTGAGCTCAAGGCCATTGACCCGCCCCTGTCCATCCAGGATTCCATGGAGAAGCAGATGCGTGCAGAGCGTGACCGCCGTGCCGCGATTCTGACAGCTGAAGGAACCAAGCAGTCTGCTATTTTGACTGCTGAAGGTGAACGCCAGTCCTCCATTCTGAAGGCTGAGGGTGATGCCAAGGCAGCCATCCTGCGTGCCGACGGTGAATCTCAGGCGATCCAGAAGGTCTTTTCCGCCATTCACAAGGGCAATCCCACGCAGAAGCTGCTGGCATACCAGTACCTGCAAACACTGCCCAAGATTGCCTCCGGAACCTCCAACAAGCTGTGGATCATTCCCAGCGAAGTGGGTGAGGCCCTGAAGGGCATTGGCAACGTTCTGGGAACTACCACCCCTGACACGGACGACGCCGTCGATCCTCTCGCAGGTGCCGGGCAATAACCCAACGTACCCCTGCAAACCTCGCGCGGCCAATCACGTATAATGGGTGATTGGCCGCGCGGCGTTTGCCCGGCCGGATTTTTTGCTTCATCCCGGCAGAGCAGGAACAACTGGCGGACGTGCAGCGTTGAAACAGCAGTAATCAACTTGAGGGAGAAGTTATGAGCGATCGCAGCCTGCGTGGCATGCGCTTGGGCGCACAAAGCATGGAGACGGAATCAGGCGTGGAGCCGGCTCCCCGCCAACGTGTGGAATACCGCTGTGCAGATGGTGAGCAAGTGTTTGTCATGTTCTCAGCCGAGGCCGAGCTGCCAGCTACTTGGATGTCCAAGACCGGCAAGGAAGCCCTGCTGGTCAACGGTGAGGCACCTGACACATCCAACGAGAAGCCTGTCCGCACTCACTGGGACATGCTGCTGGAGCGCCGCACCCTTCCTGAACTGGAAGTCATCCTGGCGGACCGCCTGACCATCCTGCGCGAAAAGCGTGGGGAAAAGGTCTAGCCAACACCTGCGTTAACAGATAAGGGTGCCCCCGAGATACTCCTCGGGGGCACCCTTATCTGTTAAGGCAGGTGGGAACAACTATCACAGCGCTGCCAGGGGGCGGATTATTTGCGACCGGTCAGCTTGTTCCAGCGGGCACTCAATCCCCACTTGGTGACATTGACCATGGCTTCTTGGACAATGTTGCCGCTCATCTTGGAGGCGCCGAATTCGCGTTCCACGAACGTGATGGGAACTTCAACCACCTTCATGCCCTTTTGGCAGACACGCCACAGCATATCTACCTGGAATCCGTAACCCACTGATTCGACGGAGTTGAAGTCAAGAGCTTCCAAGGTGCCACGGCGGAAGGCCCGGTAGCCGCCCGTGACATCGCGGATGGAGATCCCCAGAATCACTCGTGAGTAGAGGCTGCCGCAGGTGGAAATCAGTTTGCGGTGCAGCGGCCAGTTGACAACCTTGCCGCCGGGGACCCAGCGAGAACCAAGCACCAAGTCTGCGCCCTGCTCAATGGCGTCCAGGAGCAGCGGTAGCTGCTCGGGCTGATGGGAGCCATCAGCATCCATTTCAACAAGCACGTCATAGCCTGCATCGAGGCCCCAGGTGAAACCGGCAAGGTATGCGGCACCGAGTCCCTCCTTACCGGCACGGTGGAGGACGTGGACCTGCGGATCATTGTCCGCATATTCCTGCGCCCATGCTCCGGTACCGTCGGGGCTGTTGTCATCGGCAACCAACACATCCGAATGTGGCACTGCGGCCCGCAGACGCGCCAGAGTCTTCGGCAGTGACTCGATCTCGTTGTAGGTGGGAATGATCGTCAGGACACGCAGCAATTGGTGCCTTTCCGTAATGATTTTTAGGTGAGGGGCACTACCTCAGCTTCCGCCCGGGCGGGCAAGTGCCATCAAGCCACAGTGGCAGACGGGTAGCGCCAAGTGTCTAGTATAGGCGAGGGCCCGGGGGAAAAGATAAGTTCACGCGCCTTCGGACCAAATGCGACGTTCACCATGGTGGCGATCGGATTTGTTTTCTACTGGCGCGTGAACTTATCCCCAAAGTGTCGGCAGAACTCAAATCCGTACCGACCGGTAACCTCCCGTGGGAGGTTCACCGCTCCCCTAAAGCTAATTCCCTATAGCTAGCCTGTCAACACGGCTCTGACCTGCGCAGACACGTATCCGTGCAGGTCAGCCCCGCGAGTCTCCAGTAATCTTTTTTACGCATTAAAAGCCCGCCTGTTACTCACTGAGGGCTACCTCCGGCCGCGGAGGCTAGAGCGCAAATCCGTCGGCAACAAACAGTTCCCGGCCCTGGTGCACCGTCTGTAGGCAACGGGGATCACTGCCCGTATCTAGCGCCGGCAGAAGTGGTGTGCGGGCTCGCGGGTCAGTGGACCAGGACTGCACGCGCTCGTCGGCCACCTGCACCATGAGTTGCTCCACATCCCAAATGGCAAAACTGGCCGGAGCGCCGGGGACCAGCTGGCCCATGAAGGGGTTCTCGTTCTTTGCCGCACGCCAACCAGCGCGAGTATGCCCAATGAAGGAGGCACGGGCTGAAATACGGGATGTTGCTTCGTGATGGTTCAGTGCTGCGCGCACACTGGCCCACGGGTTCAAAGGGCTCACTGGCGTGTCCGATCCGAAGCAGAGCGGCACCCCGGCGGCATAAAAGCGGCCCAGCGGGTTCATTTCCTTGGCTCGCTCAACACCCAGCCGGCGGGCGTACATGCCATCCACGCCTCCCCACTGTGCGTCGAAAGCCGGCTGCACTGAAACTGTGACGCAATATTTTGCCAGCGCGTCCATGGCAGCCGCATCCACCATCTCGGCGTGCTCCAGCCGGTGCCCGGCGGCCCGGACCTGGTCGATGCCCACACGCTGTGCGGCACGTTCCAGTCCCTCCACGGCGATTTCCATGGCGCCGTCGCCAATCACATGGAATCCCCCGGTCAGACCAAGCTCAGACGTTGCCGCGAAGTGGTCCCCCACTTGCTCCACGGTGAGCTGGGCGCTGCCGTAATTCCCGGGCGCATCCGCATAAGGTTGGCGTAAGAAGGCGGAGCGGGAACCGAGGGAACCGTCAATATTGATATCTCCCGCCAACCCCAGGACATCGGTGCCAAGGGTAGCGAGCAAGGCGCGGGCTTCCTCGGCGCTGGAGACAAGTTGCCCCCAATAGGGCAATACCTGCGGAAGCGCTTGTCCACCCTGTACCTGGCCAAGCGCCACGAGCGCTGCAAGGTCCTCCGGCGAGCCAACATGGGGCGCCGCCATTTCCGCCAGAGCCACATACCCATTGGCAGCTGCGTGAACCAAGGCCTTCCGCTGAGCGGACTCACGCTGTTCGGGGAACAGGTCCCGGGCGGCGTCACGCGCGGTAGCATGTGCGCCGCCGCTGACCAGGCCCTCGCCATCCCAGCCGATCATACCGGCCAGCGCGCAGCGCCGTGCCAGTGCCGGCGAAACCAGGCCCGAGTGAACATCCACCCGGGCCAAATACACTTCCCGGCCTCCTGCGGCGTTCTCCAGCTCACCGGCAAGGGGTAGCCGGGCATCAGCCCACAGCGAGTTGTCCCAGCCGTGACCCAACAAAACACCAGTGCTTGTAGGCGCGGCGTCCGCCACCAAATCCAACAGTTCGCGGGCGCTGCGTGCCCCGGAAAGGTCCACTGACGTCATCGCCAAGCCGGTCTCGGTGATGTGCGCGTGTGAATCCACAAAGCCGGGTGTCACCAAGGCTCCTGCCAAGTCCACCTCGCGCATACGTGAGTCCAGGAGCGAGGTGGCTGCGTGCTCGGATCCTACCCACGCCACCACGTCCCCATCCACCAGCATGGCTGTGGCTAGGGGGTCTGCGGAACTGTATACCGAACCGTTGCGGTACAGGGTCAATGACATGGCTACATGGTCCTTTCACAATGTCCCTGAGGGACAAAAGCAACTAAAATATTTCACTGAAAAAAATCGGGGCGCTGCACCCGTGCGATGAAGCGATGGTGGGCTGGCACACCCCCGGCTAGTTCTGCACCGGCTAGCTCTGCACCGGCTCGTTCTCGACCGTGGTGTAAGCGACAACGCCGCGGCGCACTAATGCAACGGCGGAACGGCAGGTGCTGGAAAATCCTGGCGGCGCAGCTGGCACCGAAGAGAGCTGGCCCAAGAGGTCGATGACCTGCTTGGTCCACCGCACAAAGTCACCCGCGGCCAAATCCGTGCCATTAAGGGCATCGTGCAGGCTCCGGCCCTTGGCCCACTTGTACATGGCCCAGACCAGGCCCATCTCAGGTTCGCTGGTCAGCGGCAGCTTGTGAGACTCTTCAGTAGCCTGCAGGTGCGAGAACAGCACCACCACATCTTCTACCGCCTGTTCCAAACTCACGCTAGGCATCCGCGGGCGGCTCCCCTCGGCGTCGCGCTTGGATTGGTAGACCAAGGTAGTGACGAAAGCCGCCAGTTCAGCCGCGTCAAGGTCGGCGAAGGAGCCCTTGCGCAGCGTCAGAGCAATGAGCAAGTCCTTTTCACCGTATACGCGGCGCAGACGCTGGCCATCCTCGCTGGGCACCAGATTTCCGGCCTGATCCGCTACAACAAAGCCGTAGCCTGCCAGCAGGTCAATGACCCGGTCAAAAGTGCGGGCAATCGTGTTGGTCCGGGACTGGATGGCCCGCACAATACCATCGGTCTCCTTACGCAGCTTCCACCACCGTTCAGACCAGCGGGCGTGATCTTCACGCTCGCTGCAACCGTGGCAGGGGTGGGCGCGCAGATTCCGGCGCAGCGTGGCAATGGCTTCATCGTCGCCCGCTGCCGAGCCGGTCAGATTGAAGGCGGCGGAGCGGTCCGGGAGCGCCGCCGTGGGTTGGGCCAGCTTGGCCTCCACAGCCGCCAGCAGATTGCGCCTGTCCTTGGGCACCTTGGGGTTGAACCCCTTGGCAACCCGCACTTGGCCCAGCGGCTCCACCGGACCTGCGAGCTCGTGTGCGTTCAGCCGGCGGTACTCCTTGTCCAGGCCCAGCACCCCGGGCCGGGGAACCCGTGCCTTGCCATCGGCGTCAAGCACGACGGCGTAACCCGGGTTGCGCCCGCCGGTCACCATCACCACATCGCCTGTGCGCAGGTTGGCCAGTGAGTGTGCCACGGCGTCACGGCGTTGCTTGGCCTTGGACTTGGAAGCGCCGGATTCGGGATCGGAAAGTTCGCGGCGCAGCTTGGCATATTCGTTGAAGTCACCCAGGTGGCAGGTCATGGCCTTCTCATAGCCAGCCAGTGACTCCTCCCTGGAGCGGACCTGGCGAGCCAAATCCACCACGGAACGATCTGCTTGGAACTGGGCAAAGGAGGATTCCAAAATGGTGCGGGTGCGGGTGCGGCCAAATTGGGCAATCAAGTTAATGCTCATGTTGTAAGTAGGGCGGAAACTAGAATTCAACGGATACGTCCGCTTGGATGCCAGCCCGCCCACGGCGCCCGGGTCGGTGCCGGGTTGCCACAGCACCACGGCATGGCCTTCCACGTCAATGCCGCGGCGTCCAGCACGTCCCGTCAACTGGGTGTACTCACCCGCGGTAATGGCCACGTGGGCTTCACCATTGTACTTTTCCAGTTTTTCCAGCACCACAGTGCGGGCCGGCATATTGATGCCCAGGGCCAGGGTTTCTGTTGCGAAGACGGCGCGGACCAGGCCGTGCGCAAAGAGGTCTTCCACCACTTCCTTGAAGCTGGGCAGCATGCCAGCGTGGTGGGCGGCAAGTCCGCGCAACAATCCATCACGCCAACCCCAAAAGCCCAGTACCTCCTTATCGGAATCCGGAAGTTCGGCGCAGGCATTGTCTACGCGGCGGGCAATTTCCTCCCGTTCTTCCTCCGTGGTCAGCCACATCCCGGCGGCCGCGCACTGCTGCACGGCGGCGTCACAGGCGGCTCGGGAGAAAATAAAGGTGATGGCCGGTAGCAGGTCTTGGCTCTCAAGGGCCCTGATGACTTGCGGACGTGAGGCTGCCCGAGCCCACCCCTGGGGGCTGCTGGAGCGGTTCTCACGCTCCTGGTAGGGGGTGCCCTGGTATCCGCGGCCGCGGGAACCGCTGCCGCCTCTGCGGCCATGAACCGTGTCTCTGCCCGTGCTGACCGATTCACTGCGGGCCAGTTTGAGTAGCTCGGGATTAATTTTCGGCATCTTGGCAGGTGCAGGGGCACGTTCTCCGGGGGTTCCGGGGGCGGTTTCGTCGAAGGCCACGTTCTCAGCGAAGAGGTCTACCAGATCGCGGCGCACCATCACGTGCTGCCATAGCGGAACGGGGCGGTGTTCGGAGACCACCACGGCGGTATCTCCCCGAACCGTGCCCAGCCAGGCGCCGAATTCTTCGGCGTTGGAGACGGTGGCGCTGAGGGAAATTACGGCCACTTCGCTGGGCAGGTGAATGATGACTTCCTCCCACACTGCACCGCGGAAGCGGTCGGCCAGGTAGTGAACTTCATCCATGACCACATAGGCCAACCCCGCCAGCGTGTGGGAATCGGCGTAGAGCATGTTCCGGAGCACCTCGGTGGTCATCACCACCACGGGGGCTTCTGAGTTAATGCTGGTGTCTCCGGTCAGCAGACCCACGTTCTCTGCCCCGTATTTATCGGAGAACTCCCGAAATTTTTGGTTGCTCAGGGCCTTGATGGGAGTTGTGTAGAAAGCCTTATTACCGCGCTGCAACGCCAAATGAACGGCAAATTCACCCACAATGGTTTTTCCGGCTCCGGTAGGGGCGGCAAGCAAAACACCGCGGCCGGCCTGGACGGCTCGGCACGCGGTGTCTTGAAAATCATCGAGTTCAAAATTCAGCCCCGCCTTGAAGTCACCAAGGTCAGTGTTGCTGTCTTGAACCCGCACTTTGGCTGCCAAGTAACGTTCGGAAGGGCTTGGCATGTCAGTGGAAGGCATAGTACAAGCCTACGCCAGCCGCACCGGTCAAAATATCAGAGTATTTCCAGATCCGTTGATGGTGTTGGAACATCAGCGTTCACTTCAGATTCAACGATTTTCTTGGCGGCGCGTTTGTCCCTGCGCAAGTCATTGAGCATGCACAGCCCAATGGCACCGAAGTACAGCACCAGCAAGGGTGCGGCCAAGAAGAACATACTCATCACATCAGAACCAGGAGCGGCCATCGCGGAGACAATCGTCACACCCAAAATGGTGAATCTCCAGGCCTTTAGGTACGTCCGGCCCCGAATCATGCCGATGGCGTTCAGGGCGAAAAGCAGCACCGGCACCAGGAAGGCGACACCCATGAAGAGCATCAACTGCAGGGCAAACTGCAAGTAGTCAATGGCCTTCATGATGTTGCTGCCACCCGCGGGGGTGAAGGACGTCAGGGCGCGCACAATGTTAGGCCAAATGATCCAGCCGGCAAAAATTCCGGCCAAGAACAATGGCACCGAGGCAAACATGTAGGAAAGCGTGTAGCGGCGTTCCTTCTTGGTCAACCCCGGAGTGATAAACGCCCAAAGCTGATAGATCCATACGGGTGAGGCAATAATCAAGCCAAGGATCAGCGAGATTTGAATCTTTAAATCAAAGGACGTTGTGACGCCCTCAAAGTTCAACGACGCGTTGATGTTCCGCATTTGGCTGATATCACGCAAGGGTGCCGTCAGGGCGTACATCAGTGGATCGTAGAGGATCCAGCCAATGACAACCCCAGGGAGCATGGCCAAGGCACTCTTGAAGAGGCGGTTGCGCGCTTCAATCAAGTGAGCTTTGAGAGGCATCCGCCCTTCAGGGTTGGCCTTACGCCCCTTGGTGGCACTCACCGGTTCAGCGACGGTTTCTATGACTGAGCGCCGGTACCGGTACCGGTTCCGTCGCCCTGTGCTGGGTTATTGACGATCTTGCCTTCGAAAGGCACATCAGTGCTCTGCGGCGCGGCGGGCGGAGCGGACGGAGGAGTCTCGTCCTTGCCGTCATTCTTCATTTCCTTGACCTCGGACTTGATAATCCGCATGGACTGGCCCAGGCTGCGAGCCATGCCCGGAAGTTTCGGTGCTGCGAACAGCAAGAGGACAACAATGATGATGATGGTGATAGCCCAGGGGCTCTCAAAAAGTCTTCCCACGGTAACGCCTTTCCTTTTGGTTCATCCTACGTCTTGTAAAGCTTCGATGTCGCGCAAGGATTGGAGCTGTCCGCGTTCTTTCCTGCGGGCGACGCGCCGCTGAAGGCGGGCAAAACGCCGTTCTTCTTTGGCAGCTAGGTAATCATGCTTCATTTTTTCAGGCGTTGCAAAAACTGCCGCGCCCGGAACTACATTACGCGGTTCTGTGACGTGCTGCACTTCGGCGCGTTCTAAGCTGGAGTCCCAGTTCTGGGTGACCTCGGCTGAGACGTGCGAGAAGGTGCGCATGGTTGCCATGGCTCCCTGCCAGAGTTTGAAAGCCAAAAAAGCCACAAACAGCAAGGACACGGCAAGCAGCGCTATCCATATCAAAATCCAAGACCACCAAGGCATGTTGCTTAGTCTATCCATCGCCCCTGTGAGTTTCCGGGACGGTTTCGCCAACAGCGTCATAGTGGCTGGCTGCTTCCGCCAACCATGTGGCCGTTGCTATTCGCAACGCCTCGGGTCCGGCTACGCGTGCGTGCCCGCCCAGCCGAGCCATGAGGGGCCCAATCAAGGCGGTATCGCCGACGGAGATGGCTAAACCCACCTGGTCCGGGCCGCCGTCGAACATGCGAGCATTGTAGGCAGGCGCCAGGCGTTGGGCTGTGGCAGGATCCGCTACCAGCAAGACCTGCAGGTCATGACTGCCGGGATCATAAATTCCCGCCCCCGGCTGCCATCCGGTTTGGTCCCCGAGGCCATGTTTCTGCTCCCCCGCGTCCTTGAGGATCTCGATCCGATCCACCCTAAAACTGCGGCGATCCTGCGCCTGTTGGCACCACGCCCGCACATACCAGGCGGAATCCATGGAGAACAGCCGCAGCGGTTCAATGATCCGCTCACTGAGCTCGTCCCGGGAGCCCACCAGATAGCGGATGGCGCAGGATCGGCTGTCATTGATGGCCTGCTGCAGTGCTGCCAGGTGACCCATTTCAGGCCCCAAGACCAATTCCAGCCCCACGGCGTCCGCCAGCCATGCGTCTTCGCCCGCCACATTGCGCAACGCCTCCGTGGCTTGGGCCAGGGCCGCCTCACCCCTACCCGGCACAGCCGTGAGCGCGTGCAGACCCACCAGGACAGAGCAGGCCTCCTCGTGGGAGAGCCGCAGGGGGCTGGCGAGGGTCTCGGCGTCACGGATAAATACCTGCCCGGCTTCCGTGGTCGCATCCATCAGGTCCCCGTGGAAGTAGCCGGGCTTGCCGCTGACGTTGAGCGTATCCAGATCACGCTGAAACTGCTTCTCCGTAATGGCGAATTCCGCAACAACTTCCGCCACCGAGACACCAGGGTTGGCCACCAAGTACGGGACCAGGGACAGCAGCCGCAACAGCCGGTCCGGGGTGTCCCTACGCTTGGCCTTGCCCAGTTTCAGCGGCTTGTCCCAGTGGATTGGAGCAGCTGCGCTAGCACCAGCCACTAGGCCTTTGGCTGCCGCATCCGCCGCCCGGCGCAGCTTCCCGGCCACCGCCTCACGCAGTCCGGCAGGAGCCACGACGTGTGCCTGGGCTCCCAAGGCGGCAACGTCGTCGGCCATTAATTCCGGTTCCCGGTATTCCACCCGGAGCACCTGCCAACCGGGCCGGGCCGGAGTGTCCAGCACCACTGTCCCAAGCCGGCTGCGCAGGGAATGGGCAGCACCGTCCGGGACGGCAACCTGGGCTGAGTAAGGGTCCCCCGTACCAAGGCGCTCCAACACGGTGGAAATGAAGAAGGCGGTGGGGCGGTCAAAACTTTGTCCAGTGTGGACTTTTACCTCGGAAGTGAACCGGCTCAGTCGGTAGTTGCGCTCTTCACCCTTGTCCACGTCAAAACCGGCCAGATACCACTGCCCATATTTGTTGCCCAGCCCCCATGGCTGCACAGTGCGGGTGGTGCCCTCCTCCGCTCCGCTGCGACGGTAGTCAAAACTGACCAATTTCTGTTGGCGCAACGCATCCCACAGCGGCTCGAAGGCGGGCTCGGCCGTGCGGACACGTGAGCTGACGGTGGTTTCATCCTCATACCAGCTGGTCCCGGTCCGGGTGGCGATCTTGCGCAACGCCGACTGTGCTGCTGCCCCGAAGGTAGCCTCCGACCACAAGTTCGCAGCGATCGCCAGCAGGTTCATGGCGGGCTCATCGAGGCGCAGTTGGGGCACCTGGTAATCCTTGGGGTCTATCCGGTACAGGTACTGCTCCTCAAGCTCGTTGTCATAGCTGTTCGTAGCCGAAACTCGGATGCCGAGGGCGGCCAACTGGTTTTTGTCGCGTTCAAACATTCGCTCAAAAGCCACCCCCACCTTGCTCTCTTGTGCAGCCGTGGCGCCCTCTCCCGCATAACCGTTGACATGGCTACGGATATAGGACTTGCTGTAGCCGCGGTTGGTGCCCAAGAGGGCGATCACCAGGTTCAACAGGCGTTCGGTGGCATCAATTTTTGTGGGCACCTTGTCAGCGTACTAGGCGGGTCCCGGCTTTCCGGTCAGGACTGCACCCACGTTACGAGCAAAAAATGCCGCCGCTTGACGCAAATGCCACAGTTCAAACCCTGGCATTTGCGTCAAACGACGGCATTCTTGCTGAAGCGGCGACTTAGCGAACTGCTACCAGGTCCACCACGAAGATCAGTGCTTCGTTGGGGCCAATGGCGCCGGCGGCGCCTCGCGAGCCGTAGGCCAGCTCCGAGGGGATTTCCAGACGACGGCGGCCGCCAACCTTCATGCCCAACAGGCCTTGGTCCCAGCCCTGGATGACCTGGCCAATACCGGCCTTGAAGTCCAGCGGCGTGCCGCGGCCCCAGGAGGAATCGAATTCCTCGCCGGTGGAGAAGGCGACACCCACGTAATGGGTTGAGACGGTGCTGCCGCGCACTACTTCGGTGCCGGTGCCCTCAATGATGTCTTCAATCATCAATTCGGTGGGGACAGCGTGTGCCGGGAAGTCAATTTCCGGCTTGGTGCGGTCAAAACTGCGTGCTCCAAAAGACATGGTGCTCCTTCTACATGGTTGTTTACTTCTTCGATTCAATCTTAACAACAAATACCAGCGGACCCGCCGGTTTGCCCTGGGCTGCCGCATTCTCGCCATACGCCATGGACGCGGGGATGGTCAGCAGCACTGTGGATCCAACCTTCTGGCCGGTCAAGCCCAGGGTCCAGCCCTGGATGACACCGTTGAGCGGGAATTCGCTGGCGGAGCCACGCTCATAGGCGGAATCGAAGGACTTTCCGTCCCAGGTCCAGCCGGTGTAGAACGCCGAGATGGTGTCCTTCGCCGTCAGGACCGCACCGGTGCCTTCCGTCAGAACCTCAACGGCCAAATCTGCTGGCGCGTCATTCTTGGGGATGGTGATACTGGGGACACCCTTGGCATCAAACTTGGCGGTGGGCAGCTTGCCAGCCTTGGCCAGTGCCTTGACGTCCTCACTGCTCATGACCTTGGCTGCCGGCGGGGCATCCTTGGCGGACATGACCTGGAAAACGCTCAAGCTGGCGGGCTGGGCCGGCTGCTCGGGGGCTTCATCGGTGGCTGCCACTGCCGCAGTGCCCGGGATGCCGTAGGCGATGTAGGCGCCCACCTTGGCGCTAGTGAAGGTGTTGTAGACAACAGCGAACTGATCCTTGAAGGAATCGTTCAACACGATGGAACCACCGCTGGGCTTACTGAAGGTTTCACCGAGGAGGTCACCTGTGGCGGCGTTCATGGATATTTCACGGAATTCAACGGACTGTCCGGATTTGATCTGTGCACCGTCACCAGGGGATACCAAGCGCATGGCCTCGGACGGGACACTCAGGGGCTTGTCAAAGGTTACCTTGGGGGCTTTCCCATCACCTTCGCTAACGGCCTTGACCGAGGCAAGAAGTTCGGCATTGGCCGCCGGCGCGGACGCGGAGGCATTCGCTGTTGCCTCCGGTGATGAGGAGTTGGCTTCTTGTGAACAGGCGGTCACAAGAAGCAGAAGCGGAAGAAGCAGTGCAAGAAGTCGACGCACAGAAACACTTTCGATGGCGGGATGAATCAGGTCAGGTGCCGGCGCCACGTGAAGGAAACCATGACATCAAGCAAGAAGTTCAATCGGTCACAGCACACCCATGTGATGGGTAACACCGGGCCGGGTCCAGCTTATCGTTTAAAGCTGAATGAAAGCTGTCGGTTCACTAGCTATTGCTCGTGAAGGGAGGCAATCAACTCATCAACGCGCTCGTCAACGCTCTTGAACGGGTCCTTGCACAGAATAGTCTGGTGGGATCTGTCATTGAGTTTCAAATGCACCCAGTCAACCGTGTAGTCCCGCCCGGATTCCCGGGCGGCGTTGACAAACTTGCCGCGCAGATGGGCCCGGGTGGTGGCCGGCGCCATGTCCACTGCTGCCACAATCTCCGCTTCATCCACCAGTTTAGCGGCCGCACCGCGGCGCTCGAGCATGTTGAAAAGGCCACGGTGGGGATCAATGTCGTGGTAGCGCAGATCAAGCTGCCCCACCTGCGGGGAACCCCAGGAAAGATTGTGCCGATCTGCATAGGAACCTAGCAGTTTTGCCTTGATAGCCCAGTCAATTTCGGTGTCAATAGTTGAATAATCCTCAGCCTCAATAGCATCAAGGGTCCTTTCCCACAGATCCAGAATCCGTGGGACAAGGTTGTTGTGGGCCCCGTGTGAGCGGACAAAATCGGAGACCTTCCCCAGATAGTGGCGCTGAATGTCTACAGCGGTCATGGTCCGGCCATCAGCCATCTTCAAGGGGTGGGTTCCTGTGAGGTCATGGGAGATCTCACGAATGCTGCGAATGGGGTTTTCCAACCTCATGTCAGTCATAATGGTGCCGGCCTCCACCATGCGCAGAATCAGATCCATGGTGCCCACCTTCAACATGGTGGTGGTCTCTGACATATTTGAATCCCCCACAATCACATGCAGGCGGCGAAACAGCTCTGCATCGGCGTGCGGCTCATCCCTGGTATTGATGATGGGCCGGGAACGGGTGGTAGCTGAGGAGACACCTTCCCAAATATGATCAGCCCGCTGTGAGAAGGCAAATTTCCCACCTTGTTGTGCGGGCAGCACCCTGCCCGCACCGGCGATCAGCTGCCGGGTGACAAGGAAAGGAATCAAAATATCCGCCAGGCGGTTGAACTCGCCCTTGCGGGTAATCAGATAGTTTTCATGACTACCGTACGAGTTACCTGCTGAATCAATATTATTTTTGAACAGGAAGATCTTCCCGTCATATCCCTCACGTGCCAGCTGTCCTTGGGCTTCCTGCACCAGATCGTGCAAGATCAGCTCCCCCGCACGGTCCTGGGCAATCAACTGGCCTATGCCATCACATTCAGCCGTGGCATATTCCGGATGTGAGCCCACATCCAGGTACAGCCTTGAGCCGTTGGGCAAGAAGACGTTGGAAGAGCGCCCCCAACTGACCACCTTGCGGAACAGGTAGCGGGCTACTTCTTCCGGTGAGAGGGGCTTAGCCCCGGGCGCAGAGTAAGTAACGCCAAATTCGGTTTCAATGCCAAATATCCGCCGGTCCACCGGTCTTCTCTCCTTGCAGTTGTTGAGTCAATGATGTGCAGCTTGCTGGGCAGCTTGCTGGGCAGCTTGCTGGGCGTTACGCCGGTGAGGGCGTTGGGGGTTGCTTCCCGCTCGCCAGGAGCGCTGCCACGTCAGCGGCGCCCAGGCGCCTGAAGGCCCGGTGCGAACCGCGCACCCGTGAGGCGTTGCGCTCCAGCACGGCAACCTCCAGCGTTGTGGCATCAAGTAAGTGGATGCGCCCGGTCTCGGACGCGCCGGTGGAGATGCGGGGCGCTGCCAGGGCGGTTACAGCCCAGTGCAGTGCTTGGGCCAGTAACGCCCCGGGCACCCACAACCGTTCAAGGGTGGACTGCACGGCATCGGCCTGCCCGCCCATCGCCAGAAAGCCGGCCTCATCAGAAATGGAGCCGTCAAAATTGAGCCGAAAGATGTGATCCCCTGCTTCGGAGACACCCACCTCGGCCACGGCCAGCTCCACTTCAAAGGGTTTCTGCTCGGCGGTGAAGACGGTGCCCAGGCTTTGGGCGTAGACACTGGCCAGCCCGCGGGCCGTCACATCCACCCGGTCATAGGAATAGCCGCGCACATCCGCGTAGCGCACCCCCGCTTGGCGCAGGCTCTCAAATTCGTTGTATTTCCCTACCGCGGCGAAGGCAATCCTGTCATAAATCTCACCGATCTTGTGCAGCGTCGGTGAAGGGTTTTCGGCCACAAGTGCCATGCCATCGCGGTAGCTGAGCACCACAACGGATTTGCCCCGGGCAATGCCCTTGCGGGCAAAATCGGCCCGGTCCTTCATGACTTGTTCAGGTGATACATAGAATTGCTGCGACATCTCAGGCCTCCCTGCGTTCGATGCTGCGGTGCGTCACAATCCCGGCCACGGCGGCGGCCAATGCCTCCTGGGAAACCCGGGTGGCGCCGTCGTTCTTCACGGTATAGACCACGGGCCACAACGCCCTGATGAGATCCGGCCCACCCGTGGCGCTGTCATCATCGGCAGCGTCAATGAGCGCCTCCACGGCAACAGCCACAGCGTCCTCCTCGGATAGCTCCGGGCGCCACAGCTTCTTTAGGGCGCCGCGGGCAAACACCGAGCCGGAACCCACGCTGTGGTGTTCAAGTTCCTCGTAGCGGCCACCGGTGACGTCGTAGGAGAACAAGCGTCCAGTGGCTGCTCCGTATTCAATCCCGGCAAAGAGTGGCACCACCGAAAGTCCCTGCAGCGCCATGGGCAGGTTGGCCCGTACCATGGCCCCGAGGCGGTTGGCTTTGCCCTCGAGACTAAGCCGCGTTCCCTCAATTTTTTCGTAATGCTCCAATTCCACCTGGAAGAGGCGCACCATATCAATGGCGATCCCGGCCGTCCCGGCAATGCCCAGCACCGAATATTTATCAGCGGGGAACACTTTTTCAATGTGGCGGCTGGCGATCATGGTGCCCATCGTGGCCCGGCGGTCGCCCGCCATGAGCACCCCACCAGCAAATGTCAACGCCACAATGGTGGTGCCGTGCGGGGTTGCAGGCATGGAGCCAGCGGGCAGATCGCGCCCAAAGGGCAATAGTCCGGGATTGTTCCGGCTCACAAAATCAAGGAACGACGACGAGGAGCCCTCACCTTCCAGCGGGGGGAAACCGCTGTGCCGGGTGCCCGCCATGGCCGCTACTGGCCACCTTTTTGGACAAAGCCGCGCACAAATTCCTCGGCGTTGACTTCTAACACCCCATCTATCTCATCCAGCAGGTCATCCAAACCGGAAGTGGCTACCTGGGCTGCTGCCGAATCCGGGGCCGGGGTTGGTACGGGAAGCTCGTCGACGTGTTCTTCCTCGGCACGGGAGGAGACGTTTTTCTGTTCCTGAGAAGCCATGATGCATCCTTCGTAACTGATTGCTCGGAGCCTGATAGTACTAGCTGTTACCATCCTGCCACGGACCCGCCGGGTTTGCGTGTAGTGGGCGGGCCGTGGTGCACCCAAGCCAGCGTGTGGGCTAGTTTCCGCCGGCTAACAATGCGGCGAGGAAATCTGGCAGTTCCGTGTGGGTGCGAAACAGATCACCCGTCAGCGCCTCCGTCCCGCGCAGTGGCTCCTTGGTGGAGACCCGCTGCAGGCTGCGCTGCTGTGGGAGTTCAAAGATCACCGAGTCCCAACTGGCACCCACAACGTGCGGGCCAAAGTTCTGAATGCAGCGGCCCCGGAAATAGGCCCGAGTGTCTGTGGGCGGTTGCAGAACTGCGGCGGCAATTGATTCATCGCTGACCATCCGCTCGATCCGGCCATGCGCTAAGAGCTTGTAGTACAGTCCCTTTTCAGGGCGGATATCAGACCATTGCAGGTCTATCAGACCCAGCCGGGGATCATCCCAGTCCATGGTGTCGCGGAGACGATATTGCTGAAGCAGGTTAAGCTTGGCCACCCATTCCAACTGTCCGGCCAGGGACATGGGGTCCTCCCCCAGCGCCGTGAGAACCTCTTCCCATTTGGCCAGGACCTGCGCGCTGTGTCCGTCACCGGTCTCTGGGTGGCTGGAGCCGTTGGTGGCGCAGTGCTCCTTGGCGGCGTGTAAGTAGCGCCACTGCACTTCCAGGGCGCTGACCAGCTCACCATTGTTCAGTAGATGGAGTTCTTTGAGTTCCCAATCGTGGCTGACGGCCTGCAGAGTTGCTACGGGGTCGGCAAATTCAATCATTGGTGCCGATCCGTGTTCAATCATGTCCAGGACCAGGGCGGTGGTGCCGAACTTGAGAAAATTCGATACTTGACACAAGTTGGCGTCACCAATAATGACGTGCAGGCGCCGGTACTTAGTGGCCGTGGCGTGTGGCTCGTCACGGGTATTGATGATGGGGCGCCGAATGGTGGTCTCCAGCCCCACTTCCGCTTCGAAGAAGTCCGCGCGCTGGCTCAGTTGAAAGCCAAGGCCCGAGCCGTCCTGCCCCCGGCCCACACGGCCAGCTCCGCACATGAGTGCGCGAGTGACGAAAAATGCTGTTAAGCCGCTCACAATGTCCTTGAAGGGGACACTGCGTGGCATCAAATAATTTTCGTGGCTGCCGTACGAGACGGATTTATTATCCGTATTGTTTTTGTACAGATTAATGCCCGGCATGCCGGGCGTGGCGGCAATTCTGCGCACAGCGGCCAGCGCCACCAAGTCTCCGGCAGCGTCCCAGCGCACGGCATCCAACGGGTTGGAGACTTCCGGTGAAGAGTACTCCGGGTGCGCATGATCCACGTACAACCGCGCCCCGTTGCCCAGCACCATGTTCATCATGGGCGCCCCCGTGTTCCACCCGTGATCACCTACATCCCCGCCCTCCAAAGCGATTTGGGCTGCCGTGAGAATCGGTTCGCTATCCGTGAGCTGACTGGGGTCCGCTGCGGCCCGGGGCATGGACCAGCCCCTGGCATCCGCGAGCGGGTCCTCGTCCGTATAGTCCCAACGGGTTTCCCCGCCAGCAGACGCCCGGTGACTGGTTTCGCGTGAGTAAGCATGGACCACTTGGGCGGAAAGCCACGTGGCATTGAACTCCTGGGTGCCGGGAGCATGGATGCCATATTCCGTCTCGGCACCCATGACACGGACGGCACTCACAGGTACTGCCCCGTGTTTGGCAGGGTTTCCAGGGTCCGGCCAGGCACTTGGCCTTCCTTGCTCTGGACGATGGTGCGGATGTAGGTGATCCGCTCACCCTTCTTCCCGGAAATTCTTGCCCAATCGTCAGGGTTGGTGGTGTTGGGCATATCCTCATGCTCACGGAACTCATCCACCACCGCGCGCAGCATATGTTCAATCCGGATGCCCTTCTCACCACTGGTCAGCAGGTCCTTGATGGCATATTTCTTGGCCCTGTCCACCACGTTCTGAATCACCGCACCGGAGTTGAAGTCCTTGAAGTACAGCATTTCAGTATCACCGTTGGCATAGGTCACCTCAAGGAATTCATTGCCCTTGTCCGTGGCGTACATGGCCTCAACCGTGCGCTGAACCATTGCGTCAACGGTTTCTTGGAGGCTGCCGTGGTTCGCTGAAACGTCATCGGCGTGGAACGGCAAGGATGTGGTGACATATTTAGTAAAAATATCCGCCGCAGACTCTGCGTCCGGGCGCTGAATTTTGACCTTGACGTCAAGACGGCCGGGACGCAGGATGGCTGGATCAATCATGTCTTCCCGGTTGGAGGCGCCAATGACAATCACGTTATCCAGGCGTTCAACGCCGTCGATCTCGCTGAGCAGCTGGGGCACAATGGTGGTTTCCACATCGGAAGAAACCCCCGTACCGCGGGTACGGAACAGTGAATCCATCTCGTCAAAGAACACCACCACGGCGCTGCCGTCGGAGGCCTTTTCGCGGGCCCGGCTAAAGATCAGCCGGATCTGGCGCTCGGTCTCCCCCACATATTTATCCAGCAGTTCAGGTCCCTTGATGTTGAGGAAGTAGCTTTTCTGATCCTTAACACCTGAGCGTTCCCGCGCCCGCTTGGCCAGTGAATTGGCCACAGCCTTGGCAATGAGCGTCTTTCCGCAGCCGGGCGGGCCGTAGAGAAGAATGCCCTTGGGCGCTTTGAGCCCGTGTTCGCGGTAGAGGTCAGGATGCAGGAAGGGAAGTTCCACGGCATCACGTATTTGCTCGATCTGGGAGGCAAGCCCACCAATGTCCGCATAGGAAATATCCGGCACTTCCTCCAGTATCAAGTTCTCCACTTCGGAGCGCGGGATCTTTTCCAGAGCGTAGCCGGTGCGCGCATCCATGGTGAGCGCGTCCCCCACTCTGACGGCGCCATGCAAGGTACCAGCGAGCCGCAGCACCCGTTCATCATCGGAGCGGCCAATGACCAAGGCGCGGTCCGTGCCCAACAATTCCTTCACGGTGACAAGTTCCCCAACATCGGTGCACCCCAGCGCCGCAATCACGGTGAACGCCTCATTAAGCAGCACTTCTTGCCCCACGGAGAGCTCGTTCATGCGCAGCAGCGGGCTCATGCCTACCCGCATCTTGCGCCCTGAGGCATATACGTCAATGCTTTCCGAGGTCACCGCGGTGCTGGCTCCGCTGGTGGGCGTGGCCCGGTTCAAGGCCACAATGGTGCCGAAACTGTAGGGCGGCTCACCGTCACGCTCCAGGGCCGAACGCAGTTTCTGGATTTCAGACTTGGCTGTTTCCAGTACCGCCACAAGCTTGGAGTTATTGGCTGTGGCCGAGGCCAACGCCCGGTCAAGGTTGCGGGCCTTGTCCCGGAGCACATTGAGTTGACGCTCCAGGAGCGCTTGTTGGCCTGGACCGATCGAATAGGCCGAGCCGTGAGAGCCGGGCGCGGGGGGAACCGCAGTAGGCGTGGTGCCATCGTGCGGATCTTCGGGTGTGGAGTGCGTTGAGTCGTTCATGACCTTGTGTCCTTCCGCAGCGTATCCCGCCGCAGCCGTGGCTAACCGGTAGTGCCGAGCATACTGCTACTGCTCGCCGAAACCGTCCTGGCGGGTTTCTGTTTCTTGTGACTGCTCTTGATTACGCTTGGTCTGCACAGTGGAAGAGGCGTCACGTGCGGCGCGGCGCAGCTTCTTGTCCGAGACGGACCGTTCGCCCACAGCCGCAGGTGTCCAGGCGTCGAGGTCCTCCTGCGCAAAATCGGTTTTCGACGCGCGGCGCTTCGGGGACATTCCCGTCACACCATCAGCGAGCCGGCGCGTGACCATGAGGAAACCGGTGTGAGCCACCATGCGGTGGTCCGGGCGGACGGCCAAGCCCTCAAGGTGCCAGCCGCGCACCATTGATTCCCAAGCGTCAGGCTCGGTAAACCGGCCATCTGCCCTAATGGCTTCGGCCGTGCGGGAGAGCTGAGTCACGGTGGCAACATAGTTGATCCAGACGCCGCCGGGCGCCAACACTGTGGCTACCGCGTCGAGGCATTCCCACGGTGCCAGCATGTCCAAAACAACCCTGTCAATGCTGCCGGGAGCTTCCTGTGCCACCACCTGGTCTTGGAAGTCTCCGAGGGAAATCTTCCAGGCCGGGTGGGGGCCGCCAAAAATGGTTTCCACGTTGCCGCGGGCAATATCTGCAAATTCTTCACGGCGTTCAAAAGAGTGCAAATAGCCGTTGTCTCCCACGGCTCGAAGTAGCGAGATGGACAGCGCGCCGGATCCCACACCTGCCTCAACTACACGAGCACCCGGGTAGATATCTCCCATGGTGATGATCTGTCCGGCATCCTTGGGGTACACCACTGCCGCACCGCGGGGCATGGAAAGCACAAAGTCAGAGAGCAGGGGGCGCAGTGCCTGGTATTGCTGGCCCACGTTGCTTTCTACCATGGATCCCTCGGGAGAGCCGATCAGCAGATCATGATTCAAAAAGCCCTTGTGCGTATGGTACGCCGTTCCGGGTGTCAGGGTGATGGTGTTCATGCGGCCGCGCTCGTCAGTCAGCTGTACACGCTCCCCGGGGCGGAAAGTACCGCGGCGGGCAGCCGCACCGTGCGGCGCCTGGCCGGCATCTTGAGCTGTTGGGTCTTGCTTCATCTAAATGGATCCTCACGTTTGGTTCTCAAAGTTCAGCGTTTGCAGCCCGCGCCTGGCGGGCCGGAAAAATAGTGGAAAAGCTGGAAAAGCTGGAAAAGCTGGAAAAGGTGGAAGAGCTCGAAGGGGTTTCAGGCTGGCGAGGTTTATGGCTGGCGAGTTTTGCCGGCCCTCACGCAGTGCCCTTGCCGGTCATGGCGGCAACAACCTTCGCCTGGCTCAGCAGGCCGGTGACTTTCCCCTCCAGGTTAATGACCGCATATTCCTTATCCGGAAGTTGGGCCAGGTAGGAGACAAGCTCCACGCCTGAGGCCGCCTCCGGAACGTAGGCTCCCTTGGACAGGGTCCTTGCCACCGCGCTGGCCGGGGTGAGCAGCGCAGCCTGTGGCGGGACATGGGCCAAAGCAAATTCGTCAACCACTGCCGTAGGACGGCCGTCACGGCCAAAGAGAACTATGGGCTCTTGAGGAAACTGTCCACGAAGCGTCCAGAGCTGGGCCACGGTGCATTCAAGGGAAGCGCTCACCGCGGGTGCGGCCAGGGCGCCAGCAGTGATGGCGGGCAGGCGCAGGCGCATATTTGCCCCCTTGATGGAGGCAGAAGCTCCCATCCACAGGAAACCCGCCAGCAAGATCACAATGAATGACGTTGTCAGTTGCGGCTGCGCACCCTGCAGATACGGCACTACCAACACCACGGCAACAATCAACACCACAATGATGCGCCCGGCCCAACCAGCCGCCACGGTACCCTTTTCCTGGCTGCCTGTGGATTTCCACACGATTGACTCCACGAGCCTGCCACCGTCCAGCGGCAAGCCGGGCAAAATGTTGAACAGACCAATCAGCAGGTTCGCCCAAATGAAAATATTGGCCAAGAGGAAAGCAATGGACCCTCCCAGGGTGACTTGCTCAGTCGAGAGCGGCACGGGCAGCGCAGTCTTGACAAGCCAGCCCAGCCCCGCCAACACAAAATTAGCAACGGGCCCTGAAAACGCTACTACCAAGGCCTTGCCAGGAGTGGCCTTGCTGAAATCGAATTCGGTGTGGCCACCCCAGAGATTCAAAACTATTTTGTGGGTTTGCCAGCCGTACATCTTTGCCGCCACGGCATGGGCCAACTCGTGAATAAAAACAGATAAGAGCAACAGCAGCGCGTAGGCAAAAGCAACCGGATAGGCCCAGCCGCCAAACCCGGCTTGTAGCTGCGGGCCAAAGATCAAGACAGTAATGGTGGCGATGAGGAACCAGGAGTTGGCCAAGATGATGGGTGTTCCCTTGACGGAGCCCAGCACCATTCCTTCACGCCGTTGCTTCACACTGCCGGTGGAACCGTTCACAAAGCAGCCCCGGCCGAGGTTGCGTCACCAGCGAGAGAAGCTGCATGTGCGGCGAGAACTGCCTGGACGTCGTCGTGGCTCTTTCCCGCAAGCGTATCCCAGGTGGTGCGGCGGGCATCTTCACCCAACGGAACGGCATTGGGGATGGCGATGGTGGCCATCCCTGACGCAATGGCCGAGGCGACTCCCGGAACGGAATCCTCCAGAGCCGCACAGTGGGCCAGGGTCAGGCCGGGATCGCTGCGCTGCAGTTCTTTCACAGCCAGCAGATACGGTTCGGGATGCGGTTTGCCATGCGTGACTTCATCGCCGGTGATCAGGAATTCAAAATATTCCTCGCCCAGAGCGGCCACCACTTCCGCCGCCATATGACGTTCGCTCATGGTCACGAGGGCGCAGCGCACGCCCCGGCCATGCAGTTCAGCCAGCAATTCCCGAGCGCCCGGGCGCCACGGAAGTTCTCTGCGCAGCCCGGCCACCACGGAGTTGGAGAGGTAGTCGATGATCTCGCGCTCGGAAAGGTCCACACCGGCACCCTGGAGTACCTTGGCGGTGGAATCCAACGCATTGCCAACCAGGGCGTGAGCCATTTCCTCATCCCAATACCCGCCATGGGCCGTCACCAGCTCGATTTCAGCGGCAATCCAATAAGGTTCGGTGTCTACCAAGGTCCCGTCCATGTCCCACAGGACGGCTTTAAGCACCAGAGCGGCGGAAGTCTCGTGAAGGTTCATGGCAGAAGTGGGTGAAAGCATGCCCCTAGTCTACGTGGCAGGACGTGAAGAGCCGCTTTTCCACAGCCGCGCGTGGTGGGTGATGCCGCAAACAGCTTCGGCCCGTAGGCTGGGCAGGTGAGCAGATTCAATGATGAGCAAGCCAAGCAACCGGCAGCGTTCCTGAGAGCGGCAGCCGGCGGGCAGCGCGTTACCGTCCTGCTGGCCGCCTTCGAGGGCTGGAACGACGCCGGTGATGCGGCCAGCGATGCCCTGAAGTACCTCCACCACCTGTGGGATGCCAAACGGGTGGGTTCGATTGAACCGGATGAATACTATGATTTCCAATTCACCAGGCCTGAAGTTCGTCTGACGTCCACCGGCGGACACAAAATCAAGTGGCCCGTCACCAAGATCGCCAAAGCTTCCGTGCCCGGGTCTTCTCTTGATGTGGTCCTGGTGCACGGGATTGAACCGTCCTACCGTTGGCGCGCTTACACGGCGGAATTACTGGCCAAGGCCGGCGAACTGAACGTTGACTACGTGGTGCTGGTAGGAGCCCTACTGGCAGATGTTCCCCACTCCCGCCCCATCCCCGTCACAGCAACGTGCGACGACGAACAGCTCGCCACCAGCTTGAACCTTGAACCGTCCCAATATGAGGGCCCCATAGGAATTGTGGGTGTGCTCAACGAGGTGGCCCTTCTGGCTGGGCTGCCCACCGTTTCCCTGTGGGCAGCCGTACCTCACTATGTGGCCCAGGCGCCCTCCCCCAAGGCGGAACTGGCCCTGCTCAATAAAATTGAGGATTACCTGGGGGTTTCCCTTCCCACCGCCGAGCTGGCCGAGGATGCCAGCGCCTGGGAACGCGGCGTCAATGATCTGGCCACAGAAGACGCGGAAATTGCCGCCTACGTCCAGCAGCTCGAAGAGGCCAAGGACACTGCGGAACTCCCCGAAGCCACCGGGGAGTCCATCGCCCAGGAATTCGAACGCTATCTGCGCCGGCGTGGTAACGAGCAGCAGTAGCGCTCCATTAGCTGCCGGCGCTGTGCAACGGTCTTTAGAGTTCGATCCCCAGCAGAGCCTCGAGCGTGTCGGAGACCAGATCGGCATCACGGTCTGATGCTTTACTCGCGTCGCTGACTGTGGATAGTTCTGCCCAGGCATCCACGGCTGCCAGTGCCCGCGGCGCATCCAGGTCTTGTGAGAGGGCTGCTCGCAGCTCGGCGAGCAGCACCTTTGCGGAGCCTTCGGCGGCCCGAGGTGCTGCCTTGCGCCAGCGGTCCAAACGGTCTTGCGCGGCTTCCAACAGTTCCTGAGTCCAGAACCAGTCGCTTCGGTAGTGGTGGGCCAGGATGGCCAGCCGGATTGCGGCTGGGTCTACCCCGTCGGCACGAAGTTGCGAGACGAGGACCAGGTTGCCCAGCGACTTGCTCATTTTCTCGCCGTCTAAACCGACCATGGCGGTATGCACGTAATGTGAGGCCATGGGCGTGTGGCTCAGTGCGTAGGCGTGACCGGCACCCATTTCATGGTGCGGGAAGATGAGATCACTGCCGCCACCTTGCACGGTGAAGGGCTTGGGTAGGAAGCGTTGGGCAATGACGGTGCATTCAATGTGCCAGCCCGGCCGTCCGGCACCCAGGGAGGAACCATTCCATGAGGGTTCGCCGTCCCGGGCTACCCGCCACAGCAGCGCATCGAGCGGGTGGCGCTTGCCAAGGCGGGCGGGGTCCCCACCGCGTTCGGCAAAGACTGGGAGCATTTGTTCTTGACTGAGGCCCGAAACCTGACCCAGCCACCACGGCGATTCGGGTTCGGCAAGTTTTTGTGCCGATGAGGCGCCTTCCACGGAGAAGTAAATATCGCCGTCGGGCTCTCCTGCACTGCCCTCAACAGCGTAGGCAAGCCCCTGTGCCACCAGGTCTTCAATCTCTGGGACGATCCATTCAATGGATTCGACGGCACCAATGTAGTGCTCCGGTGCCAGAACATTCAGAGCCTCCATGTCAGCATGGAACAGCTCCGTCTGGGATACTGCCAGCTCACGCCAGTCAACGCCGTCGCGGTTGGCCCGTTCCAGTAACGGATCATCAATATCCGTAACGTTCTGAACGTAGTTGACTGTGCGGTCGGCATCACGCCAGGCCCTGTTCAACAAGTCAAAGGCCACATAAGTTGCGGCATGGCCCATATGGGTGGCGTCGTAAGGGGTAATGCCGCAAACGTAGATGCTGGCCGGACCGGTATCTGCCAGAGTAACTACGCGTTGGCGTGTGGTCTCATGCAGGGAAAGGGCTGGCATGACGCCGGGCAACTGAGGCAGGGCGTGGGTCTTCCAAGTTTTCACAGGCACCAGCATATAGCTCGCAACTTACAAACAACACGAAGCTTGCTGTGAACTACCCCGGCGGCTTCCCAAAACTGTCAGGATGTTAGGGGGTAATGACGTTGGTACCTAGGAGGATAAACAACAGCAAACCCAACCCAATACGGTACCAAACAAAGGGCCGGAAGCTTTTGGTTGAGATGTACTTGAGGAACCAGCCAATGATGAGATATCCCACAACGAACGCAATGACCGTAGCGAGGATTGTTTCGCCTATGCCAAAAGGGCCCGCCGCACCCTCATGCTTACCGAAAATCTTGTACAGCTCATAGAAGCCGCTGCCAAAGACTGCGGGAATGGCCAGCAAAAATGCGTAACGCGCCGCCGCCTCGCGGGTGTATCCCATGAGCAGGCCTGCCGTGATGGTGCCGCCTGAGCGCGAAACCCCGGGAATCAGGGCCAGCGCCTGGGCAAAGCCGTACAGGATGCCGTGCTTGTAGCTCAGATCCTTGAGCCCACGTTTCTGGCTGGCCACGTGGTCAGCTACCGCCAGAAACAGGCCAAAGACTATGAGGGTGGTGGCAACCAGCCACAAGTTTCGCAGCGTGGATTCAATATGGCTTTGAAACACCACACCCAAAATTGCAATGGGGAGGCTGCCAATAATGACCAACCAGCCCATGCGGACGTCAGGATCGGTGCGCGGCACCCGCCCCCGCAGCGAACCCCACCAGGCTTTGATGATGCGCACGATGTCGCGCCAGAAGTACAGCAACACTGCAGTTTCCGTGCCCAACTGGCTGACAGCCGTAAAGGCCGCCCCAGGATCGGCGTCGGAGGGCAGGAATTTGCCAACAACAAAGAGGTGGGCGCTTGAGGAAATCGGGAGGAATTCAGTCAGGCCCTGGACAAGGCCTAAGAAGGCAGCTTCAAACCAGTTCACGGGTTTTAGCCTAGAGCATGTGCGGGGCCGTGGCGGCCAAGGGGCGCCGGGCCGGGCAATTCACACAGCTAATTCACCGTAAGCTTGCAGCTATGGAACAACGATTCATGGGCACCAGCGGACTGCGCGTTTCTGCCCTGACACTGGGCACAATGACCTGGGGAAATGAAACCAGCGCTGATACGGCACGGGCACAACTACGCGATTTCATCGACGCCGGGGGCACCACGCTGGACACTGCCGTCAGTTATGTTGAGGGGCGCAGTGAGGCAATTCTGGGCGAGTTGCTCGGCGATGTAGTCCCGCGCAGCGATGTTGTCCTGGTCTCCAAGGCAGGCATTAGCCACCGCAATGACAGACGTATGGTGGATACCTCACGCCGTGCAATGCTGGCCGGACTGGATGCCTCATTGGCGCGGTTGGGCACGGACCACCTGGATTTGTGGTTGGCGCACGTGTGGGATGAGAACGTTCCGTTGGAAGAGACGCTTGGCGCCCTGGAATTTGCTGTCAGCAGCGGACGTGTCCGCTATGCGGGAGTGTCCAACTACAACGGCTGGCAGCTGGCACGCGCCGCGTCCCTATCCGAGGCCACAATAGTGGCCAACCAGGTGGAGTACTCCCTGGTGGCGAGGGAGGCAGAAGCGGAAATCATTCCCGCAGCAGAGCACGTGGGCGCAGGGCTCTTGTGCTGGGCTCCACTGGGACGCGGTGTCCTGAGCGGAAAGTACCGTGGCCAGATTCCAGCTGACTCACGCGGAGCCAGCAGCACCATGGCCAGCTACGTGGAAAAGTATTTGGAAGGCCGCCCGGTTTGGATCACTGACGCGCTGGTGACGGCCGCTCAAGGATTGGGCCGCTCACCCGTTGATGTGGCGCTGGCCTGGCTCCTCGAGCACCACGCCGTTGCCTCCGCCGTGGTTGGCCCGCGCACACAAGAACAACTCCAGGACATTCTGAGCTCGTCACTGGATCAGCTGCCCGAACAAATAGTAAGTGTCCTCTGTGAAGTTTCCCGGCAGGATTAACGGGTGCTTGCCCCCGGTCAGCTGTACTAAAGTCAGCCGCTCCCAATCCAGCCGCACTAAAGTCAGCCGAATAAGGCTCTAGTCGCTGATGGGACCGTTCTGCGCTGAGTCCGAACCGTTGTCGCTGTTGTCACTGGTACCGTCGCCGTCGAAATCATCGTCGTCAAATTCGCCGTCATCGCCGTCTTCGCCGTAGATCACAAGGGGCGTCACTTCATCGAAGGCGTCGAAGAGAGCTTCTTCGTAGGCTTCAAAGGCGTCAATAATGCCTAGGAACGTTGCTTCAACAATGGGATCTTCCTCCCCGCGGCGAGCTGATGCAGCCACCAAGTGTTCTTCCAAGGCTGTGGTCAGTGCACTAAGTGCTGTGCGGGGATCGATGCTCATGCGTTTGACGGTACCAGTGAGTTAGGGAACTTGAAAGTCCTTATTCCGGGTGGAGGCCTTCCTCTGAGCGCGGCAAAGGGTAGCTTGGGATATACAAGCTGCCGTCACGGCCCAGAGGAAGGTCTGTTCATGCGTGAAAATCTCAAGAGAGCCCCTGCCGGGCGCGGGGCTCCCCTGCATCATTACGAATACCTCGAGATAACGCTAACCCCGGGTGAATCAGTCCCCGGCGCTTACCAGCGCCTGCGTGAACATGCAGAATATGGCCAGTGGGAATTGGCGCGCAGCACCTTGTACATGGGTGGACAGCGTAAATACGTGATGCGCCGCAAGGTGTTGAGGGTGGAACGGACCCTCAACATTTATTAAGCACGCACCACCCTTGCAACGGCTGCAAGCATTCCCTGCGCTCAATTTCTGAGCTGCACTAGGCACTGATGAACTGCACCAGCCTCTGAATTGCCGGTTTCTAGTCCTCCACCGGTCCCAGCCAGGCGTTGGCGATGGTGCTGTGGGCGGATTCATCGTCAGAGGGGTGGAACATTCCCGCCAAAACATCCCGGTACAGCCGGCCCAGTTCATTGCCGGCAAAGTAGCTGTTACCACCACTGACACGGATCATTAGATCCACCACAGTGCGCGCGGTTTCCGTGGCACGGATTTTCAGCCCCACCATTTTTGGGAACCATTGGCTGCCGTGATTGACTAACTGGTCCACGTCGCGGGCCACAGATTCCAGCTGCGGATACAGCCCGTCCATCGCCAAGGCTGCGTCAGCAATGCGCCAGCGAATATCGGGATCTTGCGCGTAGCTCTTGCCCGTTTTCTTGGACCGGCGTTTGTGTACCGTCTGCACACCGATCGCCAGCGCCCGCTCCCCCAGCCCCGTGTAGACGGCGGCCAGCAATGTTTCAAAGCAGGCGAAGATGGAAAAGATCAGCGGGTCAGCGTTGGGCCCCACAGGCAGTTTCCTGAACACGCGGTCCGCCGGGGCGGTGGCACCCTCAAGCACCGTGGTGCACGATTGGCTGGCTCGCATGCCCAGCGTGTTCCAGTCATCCTTGATGCTGTAGCCGGGTGTTTCCCGCGTGATGAAGGCGTGCACCAGCACCGGCGCTTCTCCCGTTTCATCCTTGCCGAAGATGCCTAGACGGGTCCAGGCCGGGGAGAGCGAGGTGAAGATTTTGGTCCCCGTGAAGGAATAACTGCCATCGCTCAGAGGTGCGGCCACCGTATTGGAATCAAAAAGCACCGAATCGTTGCCGGCTTCCGAGTTGCCAAAGGCAAACACCTCCCCGGCCACGGCCTCCTCCAGCACATAGCGGAGTGAGTTATCCCCACGCTCGTGTAGAAGGTGGGCGACGCCGGTCCACACCAAGTGCATGTTGATCGCCAAAGCGGTGGCCGGGGCCGCCGTCGCCAATCTGCGTTGCGCGGCCGCCGCCGCTTCCAAGCCAAAGCCGAGTCCGCCGTCGGACTCCGCGGCAAACATGCGCAGATAACCCTGCGCTTTCAGCTCAACCAAGTCCTCATGAAAGAACTCATTACGCTCGTCGTACCCTTTGGCGCGGTCACGGAAGCGCTCCAGTAAATCGTCCGGCAGTAGTTCGTGCAGCTGCGTACTCATGGTGATCTTTCTTAGTAGGTGCTGAGTAAACGGTCTAGGACGCGGGCGCCGAATTTCAAAGAATCGACGGGGACGCGCTCATCCACTCCGTGGAACATGCCGGTGAAATCCAGTTCCGGGGGCAGTTGTAGCGGGGCGAAGCCATAACCGGTGATCCCCAGGCGGCTCAGCGACTTGTTATCAGTGCCGCCGGAGAGCGTGTACGGCAGGACCGTGGAGCCCGGGTCTTCAGCGTGAAGGGAGTCAATCATGGCGTCCACAAGGTTGCCGGCGAACGGTGTTTCGAGCGAGACATCATTGTGGATAGTGGAAATATCGATCCCCTCTCCTGCCAGTTCGCGCACAATTTCCAGAACCTGTTCGTGTTGGCCCGGCAGGGTCCGGATGTCAATCATGGCTTCGGCTGTGCCGGGTATCACATTGGCCTTGTAACCTCCGGAAAGAAATGTGGGGTTGGCAGTATTTTGTAAGGTTGCGCCCACAAAGCGTGAAACAGTACCCAACTGGCTTAGTAAGGTGTCCGGGTTTGATTCATCAAATTCAATGCCTGTCAGCTCCGAGACGCCCTCAAGGAATGCGCGGGTGGTGTCGGTGTACTCGATGGGCCAGGTGTAATCACCAATCCGGGTGACGGCACGGGCCAACCGGGTCACCGCGTTGTCCGTATTGATGTGGGAGCCGTGCCCTGCCCTGCCGTGGGCGGTCAGACGCAGCCAGGCCAGACCCTTTTCCGCCGTTTGCAGCAGGTACGCGCGCTGACCATTGATCTCCGTAGAGAAGCCGCCCACCTCGGAGATTGCTTCCGTGGCGCCCTCAAAGAGGTCCGGACGGTTGTCAACGGACCAGCGGGCCCCGTAAGTGCCGCCAGCTTCCTCATCGGCAAAGAACGCAAAGACAATGTCACGCTTGGGTTTGCGGCCTTCACGGCCCATAGACCGCATGACGGAAAGGATCATGGCGTCCATGTCCTTCATGTCTACGGCACCCCGACCCCAGATCAGCCCGTCCCGCTGTTCACCACCAAAAGGGTCCACACTCCAATCCGCGGCCAGTGCCGGAACCACATCCAAGTGCCCGTGCACCACAAGTGCCGGAAGGGACGAGTCCTCTCCTTCAATTCGGGTGACCACATTGGCACGCCCGGGTGAGGACTCATACAACTCCGGTGCGAGTCCGGCCTCGGAGATGAGCACCGCGGTATGCTCGGCAATGGCCCGCTCCCCCGGACCTTCATTGTCGGCGTAGTTACTGGTGTCGAAGCGAATGAGATCGGCACAGATGCCTGCAACTTCATCCTCGGGCCTGACGGTATTCACGGCATAACTCCTCTGACTGGTGCGTTTGATCCAGCCTACCTTTTGTGACGTTTCTAGCTCCCGGCGTGCCCCAAAACCGTAGGGCAGGACTCGATTGTTGTTTCTGGCAAAAGTCGTGCTATTGTTTTCATCGCTGCTGCAGGGAACAACGATTCAAACGAGAGTAAGAATCAGATTCCTGCGATCACCTGCGCGGGTGGCGGAATGGCAGACGCGCTAGCTTGAGGTGCTAGTCCTGGAAACGGGGTGAGGGTTCAAGTCCCTTTCCGCGCACTGACAGACTCCCTGGGAACCACGGTTCTCAGGGAGTCTTTTTGTTTGCCCAAAAACAGGGTCAGTAGCCAACTACCCAGAGAAGGTAGCTATGTGCCGAACGTCACCATGCTGAAGTTGGGTGGCATCACTGGCATCACTGGCTTCCCTGCTGTGGCTTTCATAGTTTTTGCTTTCATCCTTTTTACTTTCATGCTTTCAATGTCAGTGCCTCTCGCTAGAGTCCCAGGTAAGGAAGCGTCCACCGTTTCCTGGACCGCAGGCACACCAGGTACTCACGGCCCAACACCAGGGCAAAAGCCCCAGCACAAGGAGCCTCCTCATGAAAACGGAACAGGAACCGGGCCGCAAGGCGGAGAAAACCCTCAAACTCATCACCAAGTTGCTCGCCAAGGCCGCCAACACGCCCTTCCCCGCCGAAGCCCAGGCTTTTCAAGAACATGCCGAACGGCTCATGGTCCGCTACGGAATAGAGCAGGCCACGATCGATGCAGAAGCCGGAAAGTCAGGCAAGCCACAAGAGCTCATGGTGGAAGAGCGGGTGGAATTTTCTGGCCAGTACCGGGTGGGTCAGGCGCGCGGTTTCACCATGATCGCCTTGGCGTTTAATACTGTCCGGGTCCTGCAGGCCACTGGTAGCAGTAAAAAAGTCCTTTACCTGATCGGAGCCGAATCCGATGTGGCGCAGATTGTGCGGCTCTTGGTTTCGTTACGACTGCAAGTGGAATCAGCCATGACGAACTGGTGGATCTCATATCTGAACAAGGACTTCCTGAGCGCCCATGAAAAGACTCTGGAGCGCAGGCAATTTCAACTGGGTTTTCTTATGACAGTTGCTGGCAGGATTGAGTCCATTTACAGTGCCGAGGTAGCAACGGACGGCTCCGGCAATGAACTGGTACTGAGCAGCCGCCGTGACCGTGCAGATGAGCATGTCAGCGTGTTGTACCCGGCGATTCGCCCGGCACGCCGCCACACCATGTCAATGGGCTCCCCCAGCGCCCATTCAGCAGGCAGTTACGCGGGCACCTTGGCAAGAGTCAACAGCTCCGTAGGTGCGCCCGGCCGCCGCACTTTAGAAAGCTGAAAAGATAGGCTAGCCACGACATTCATCAGGCAGCAGAAGGCAACCACCCATGGCGCACTGTAGCTCAGCTCGGATTGCCGGGTTCGTTGCGTCCGTAGCTGCCGTGGCTCTGGCCCTCACACCGCCTCTTGTCCCACGCCAGGCACTCTTTCAAGGATTCCTGGCGGTTTGAGCTTTTAGGCTGGCGTATCGTGCTGCGTCCTAGCTGTGGCGAACCGAGGATACCTTCCAGCAGCGGCGGGCCCAGCAGGCTGGCCACACTACTCAGGCTTCAGACGCCACGCACGCTGCCACCTCCGTACTCACTGCTCAGGCAGCTGCCCTTGCTGCGGTGACCCTGCAGGTGGCCTTTGACATGTTCATGGGAGAGGCTGTTCCAGCCCGTCACTGTCACAATTTTGGTGAGGTGGCGGTCCAGGCCTGGAATGGGGTCTCCCCCAGTGGCCTGGACCAGTCCGCCGTCGAGCGGATTCAGGGGATCATTGCAGCCTACCCGTATCAGGAGCCAACAAGCCTTTAGTCAGCTGTTACGGTGCCGCTGAAGAAGCGTCTGGTGCTGCGGGCGTTCCATGCGGTGAACTCCGAGCCCAGCCAGAGACCATCCTCAGATTCTCGGTCAAGGACCTCTAAGGCGACGGTGGCAGGCAAGAAGATGGGCGAGTCAAAGCTGATGTCCCAGCTGAAGGAATGCGGTTTGGAACTCGGAACCGTGGCCAGAACGCGGGACGCGGCGTACATGCCATGGGCTATGGAGCGCCGCAGGCCCAGCGCCTTGGCCGTCAGTACGCTCAGGTGGATCGGGTTGAAATCGCCCGATACCGCTGCATAGGCACGCCCCGTATCAACGCCCAGGCGCCACTCTGCGGTGGGTGCTGGCGGCACAAAGTCCTCCCGCATGGGAGCGGCCGTCGGCTTGTCCAGCCCAGGCAGGAAAACACCCTTGGCCAGGTACGTGGAAATTCCCCGCCACAACAATTCCGTACCGTCCGCAGTGTGGATTTCACTCACGAGCTGCACCTGAGTACCGCTTCGGTGACCGCTCAGATCCCGCGCCCAGGCCCGGACGGTCAACTTATCCGTGAAGAGCACGGGAGCCAGCTGTTCCACCTGATTGCGCAGGTGAATCATTCCCAATAGTGGCAGCGGAAAGTCTTCCTGGACCATGACGGACATGGCCACGGGAAACACCAGTGCGTGCAAATAGCCGGAGGGCAACACATCACGGGCCGGCTCTCCCATCAGGTGGGCAAACTCTGTGACCTTGGCAAGGTTGGCCTGCACACCGCGGACTTCCACAGCGCGAGACGGCAACGCCACAACGGGTTGGGCCCGGAGCAGCTTGGATTTAGCCGCAGCAGCAGCAGCATTGATGTAAAGCTTGGACAGCGATGGCATCTCTGTCAACAACGTTTCCTCGCTCATTGCCCCACCAAGTTCTGCCCGCACACCCTCAGCACATTCGCCGTGACACCGGCAGCGTTGGGCTGCGCAAAGAAGGCGATCGCTTCGGCAACATCACCGGGTTTGCCGCCCTGTTGAAGGCTGTTCAGGCGCCGGGCAACTTCCCGTGTGGCGAAGGGAATCTTCGCCGTCATCTCCGTTTCAATGAATCCAGGTGCGACGGCGTTCACCGTACCTCCGCGTTCGGCCAACAACGGCGCAGTAGACCAGACCATGCCCATAACCCCTGCCTTCGACGCCGCATAGTTGCTTTGACCCCGGTTCCCGGCAATACCGCTGGTGGAGGCAACGCTGATGATCCGTGAATTGTTACCAAACGCCGGGCTGGCGAGGAACACCTCGTTCATGCGCAGTTGCGAGGCAATATTTACGGCGATGACGGAGTCCCATTTGGCACCATCCATATTGGCCAACAACTTATCCCGGGTGATTCCGGCGTTGTGCACCACAATGTCCAGGCGCCCGTAGCGGGAGATGGCGTGTTCTAAGATGCGCTCCCCGGCGTCAGCACTAGTGATATCCAGCTGCAGTGCCGTGCCATGGATCTCATTGGCAACCGCTGCCAGGTGATCTCCAGCTGCTGGCACATCGACGACGAAAACGGTTGCACCGTCGCGGGCAAGTGTCCGCGCAATTGCTGCGCCAATGCCCCGGGCCGCGCCCGTGACCACCGCAACGGATCCGGTCAGTGGTTTGGTCCAATCCGGTTCGGTGACGGATCCTGCGCAGGATGCAGTGAGGAACTGTCCATCAACGAATGCCGAGCGGCCCGAAAGGAAGAAACGCAGCGCCGACATGGCACTGGGTGCGTCCGCTGCAATACCGTTTGCCAGCACAATCCCATTGGCTGTGGCCCCGGCACGCAGTTCCTTGGCCAGTGAGCGCACAATTCCGTCCACCCCGTTGCGTGCCGCGGCAACTGCGGGGGTGTCTGTGCTGGAAGCCTGCCGGGAGATGCTGACCACCCGGGCGTTCCGGTTCAGGCCACGCAAGGCCGCGGCGACGCTGAGCATGGGCGCGGAAAGTTGCTCAGGATGCCCCAGCTCGTCCAAGACCACCACGATGGCGCCCAACTTTTCCTTGGGCGCGGTGTGCCGGCGAACATCTTGGTGCCAGCTAAGCAACACTGTTGCAACGGCGTCGGCCCCTGCTCCTTGGCCAACAACCAGAATGGGGCCCTCAACCAGCGGGGCAAGAGGCGAATACCGCCGCAGGATGGCCGGCTGCGGCAAACCCAAACGCTTTGCCAGATCCTTACCCAGGCCACGGCTGACAAACTCTGTGTACTTGTCTGAATTTTGCTGCGGTCGCGAAGTCTTATTGTGCGGGTTCATGGAATTAGCGCCCTTCCATGATGATGACAACGCTTTGGCCGCCGGCGGCGCAGACCGATATCAAGCCGCGGGCCGGGCGGCCATCCACCTGACCGCGTTCATGGAGCATCTTAGCCAGCGAGGCAACCAAGCGCCCCCCTGTGGCGGCGAAGGGATGACCCGCAGCCAGCGAGGACCCGTTGACGTTGAGCTTGGTCCGGTCAATGGAACCAAAGGCATCATCTAAGCCCAGACGGGTTTTGCTAAACTCCTCGTCCTCCCACGCTGCCAGTGTGGAAAGGACAGTACCGGCGAAGGCCTCATGAATTTCAAAGTAGTCGAAGTCGGCTAGCGTCAATCCGTTGCGGGCCAGCAGGCGCGGGACCGCGAACGCGGGAGCCATGAGCAGCCCGTCCTTGCCGTGGACAAAGTCGACTGCCGCCGCCTCGCCGTCAACGATGTCAGCCAGAATGGGCAGATCGCGTGCGGTGGCCCATTCCTCGGAGGCCAGCAGCACAGTTGCGGCACCGTCAGTCAGCGGGGTGGAGTTCCCTGCCGTCATGGTCGCGGCATCCCCGAGGGACTTGCCGAAGGCCGGCTTGAGCTTGGCCAGCTTCTCCATGCTGGTATCGGCGCGCAGGTTGGAGTCACGGTTCAGTCCGCGGAAGGGCGTGATGAGGTCATCGAAGAAGTGGTTGTCATAGGCTGCCGCAAGGTTCTTGTGACTGGCAAGGGCGAGCTCATCCTGGGCCTCGCGGCTGATCTTCCACTGTGCCGTGGTGAGTGCCTGATGCTCACCCATGGAAAGTCCCGTGCGCGGTTCACCAGTGGAGGGTGCATCCGGGGAGAGATCCTTGGGCCGGATGCGGCTGATGATCTTGGCCTTCTGCCCCATGGTCTTGGCACGGTTCAGATCAAGCAGGATGGCACGTAGACCTTCGCTGACGGCGATGGGTGCATCCGAGGCAGAGTCCACCCCGCCGGCAATGGCGGAATCAATCTGACCCAACTTGATCTTGTTGGAAAGTCCAATCACGGCTTCCATTCCTGTGGCGCAGGCCTGCTGGAGATCATAGGCAGGGGTGGTTGCAGATAGTGCGGAACCCAGTACGGCTTCCCGGGTGAGGTTGAAGTCTCGTGAATGTTTCAGTACTGCGCCGGCGGCAACTTCACCAATTTCCTCGTCAGCCAGACCAAACCGGGCCACCAAACCATCTAGGGCAGCTGTCAGCATGTCCTGGTTAGAGGAATGCGAGTATGCGCCGCCCGAACGTGCGAAGGGAATTCGATTGCCACCAACAACTACTGCTTTACGCAGGGCAGCACGGGACGTGGGGGCAGAGGCCACCTTTGCTCCATGCTTCGTGTCAACGGAATGCTGATTCTCTGCTGCTGAGTGGTTTGTCATGAGGCTCTCTTCTACGGGGACACCGATTGTTACTGATACTCAGCGTACCTGATACGCTGAGTATCGTGAACTCGTTACAGCAAGAGCCAACAGCATCCTCCCACTCCTCCTCGCCTTCTTCCTTGGCCTGCTCCGCGGACTCCTCCTTGCCCGGACCTGCCAAGGCCGCTGACGCCTCCCTCGACGGGCGTTCGGTGCGATGGGAATCCCACCGTGAGGAACGCCGTCGTTCCTTGATTCAGGCAACCCGCCGGGCCATCCACAGGCTGGGGGCAGACGCCTCCATGGAGGAGATAGCCGTCACGGCAGGAACGTCAAAGTCTGTTTTCTACCGCTACTTTGGCGATAAGTCAGGGTTGCGCCACGCTGTGGGAGCCGTAGTGATCCGGCAGATGCAGCAAACCATTGCCGCGGCCCGCCAAGGTGCAAGCTCCCCCCGCGAAGGGGTGACCGCAATGATTTCCGCCTACCTTCAAATGGCGCAGACCTCCCCCAACGTCTACTTCTTTGCCACGCTTCCAGACGATGGTGAAGCCCGGCCCTCTGGTGAGTTGACGGGGTTCTTTGACAGCGTCACGGCCATGATCACCGAGCCGATGGGGCATCTGCTGGGCGATCCCAACTCCCCGCTGGTGGATTACTGGCCCCAAGCAGCCATAGGCATGGTGCGCACGGCAGGGGAATTGTGGCTCCAGACCCCGGATCTTGACAACAAGCCAGATTTCACAACCATGGCTGGGCAAATTTCGGCCTGGCTGTTCGACGGCGTGGGGCAGCTTGTCCCCCTCACGCCCCCTCACCGTTCAACAACAGCAGCAGAAGGAAAATCATGACGCAGACAATGAATCCGCTTTCGCCCGCAGCCAACAACAGCGACGCTGGCGTCGATGTTGCCGCGCTGGGTGAACTACTCCTAGGCAAGTGGGCCGATGTTCGTCTTGCAGCCCGCGCCTTGGCAGGGAACCCGGAACTCCACAAGATTGAGGGGCTCACTCACACCGAGCACCGCAAACGGGTCTTCCAACAGCTAGGCATTTTGGTGCAACAAAACGGCGTCCACCGTGCTTTCCCCACCCGTCTTGGCGGTAGCGATGACCATGGCGGCAATGTTGCCGGCTTTGAGGAACTCGTCATTGCCGACCCGTCCCTGCAAATCAAGGGCGGCGTCCAGTGGGGCCTCTTCGGCTCCGCAGTACTGCACTTGGGTAATCAGGAGCACCAGGACAAATGGCTGCCTGGCATCATGAATCTGGACATCCCCGGCTCTTTCGCCATGACGGAGATTGGGCACGGCTCCGATGTAGCCTCCATCGCAACCACTGCCACCTATGATGCCTCGAGCCAGGAGTTCGTCATCAACACGCCGTTCGCCGCTGCGTGGAAGGAGTACATCGGAAACGCGGCCGTAGACGGTATTGCTGCCGTGGTGTTTGCCCAGCTCATCACCAAGGGCGTCAACCACGGAGTGCATGCGTTCTACGTTGACCTGCGCGACCCCAAAACCAAGGAGTTCCTACCCGGAATACAGGGCCGTGATGACAACATCAAGGGCGGGCTAAACGGCATTGACAACGGGCGGCTCGCTTTCGACAACGTTCACATCCCCCGCACCAACCTGCTCAACCGCTATGGCGATGTGGCCCCCGATGGCAGCTACAGCTCCCCCATCGCAAGCCCCGGCCGGCGCTTCTTTACCATGCTGGGCACCTTGGTCCAGGGCCGTGTTTCTCTCAACGGTGCAGCCGTTGCTGCTTCCAAAGTTGCCTTGAAGATCGCCATTCAGTACGCCACTGAACGCCGTCAATTCAACGCAGCCTCAGACACTGAAGAAGTAGTGCTGCTGGATTACCAGCGCCACCAGCGCCGACTATTGCCACTGCTGGCAACTACGTACGCGGCCGCGTTCGCCCATGAGGATCTTCTGGTGAAGTTCAATGATGTTTTCTCCGGTGCGCATGACACCGACGAAGACCGGCAGGATCTGGAGACTCTCGCGGCCGCCTACAAATCACTGACCACCTGGCACGCCTTGGAGACGCTGCAGGAATGCCGCGAGGCCTGCGGTGGCGCTGGCTTTATGGCGGAAAACCGATTTACCTCGTTGCGGGCAGACCTTGATGTTTACGCCACTTTTGAAGGCGATAACACGGTACTTCTGCAGTTGGTGGCCAAGCGCCTTCTGGCTGACTACAGCAAGGAGTTCCGTAACCTGGACTTCGGCGTTCTTGCTCGTTTCGTGGCTGGAGCGGCCGCTGATCTGACCCTTAACAAGACAGGCCTGCGTCAGGTGGCGCAGTTTGTTTCTGACACGGGTTCCGCTCAAAAGTCGGCCAAGGCGCTAAAAGATGCCGGTACACAGCACCAGATGCTGGCTGACCGGGTGCAGACCATGGTGGCCGAAGTTGCTGGAGCTTTGAAGGAAGCTGCGAAGCAGCCGAAGGATAAGGGTGCACAGATATTCAATGACCACCAGAATGATCTCATTGAAGCTGCCCGGGCCCATGCTGAACTGTTGCAGTGGGAATCGTTCACGGCAGCACTTGGCAGGATTTCTGATCCGGGAACCAAGCGGGTTATGACGCGCCTGCGGGACCTTTTTGGCCTGTCCTTGATTGAAAAGCACCTGGACTGGTACTTGATGAACGGCCGAATTTCCATGTTGCGCGCCCGCACCCTTGCCCCTTATATTAACCGAGTGCTTAGCAAGTTGCGGCCGCATGCACTGGATCTGGTGGATGCCTTCGGCTACGGTCCAGAACACCTGCGCGCCACCATCGCCACGGGAATTGAGCGTGAGCGCCAAGATGAAGCTCGCGACTACTACCGTAAGCTGCGTGCCAGCTCAGATGGTCCTATAGATGAGAAGATTTTGATCCAGCGGGCAAAGACTGCCGCCAAGAAGTAGTTGTCTGTGACGTATGGCGGCGGGTTGATTCCGCCGCCGTACGTCTTGCTGGGGTTAGTTTTGTTTGGGGCGTGCCCTAACAGCCGACGCCGTGGGGGTTGACAATGCAATCGTCGGCGTAGAGGTGGGTTTCGGCACGCCAGACAGTGAGCGGCAGTGCTGGGGAGGCGATGTTTCCCTGGCCGGGGATGGGTAGTTCCGGGCCACCATTGACCGAGTAGCTGCCATTAAAGTGTGTTGTGAGTCCGATTGTCAGCCGTCCAGTTTCGGTGTAGACGTGGCTGGTTTGTGTTTGTTCACCGATGCGGTCGGCATGTAGTGGCGCCCCATGGATGGGCGTCGGGCCCCAAGTTGTACCATCGCCGTAATCCCAGGTGTAGCCCGCAGGCGTAGCAGTAATGGTGACGTTTTGGCCCAGCATGCTCAGGTTGAATGTCTGCGTTTTCGCCGCAGCCCAAACGTTAGTTTCCTTCCCGCGGAGGGTATGAGGGCCGGGCTGGCTGCCGAATTCTGCCGCGGCTATTGGGGTTCGCTGAAATTCGTGAGCGATCTGGCCTGCAATCTCGGCAAGTAAATCCCTCGGCTTTTCGCCAAAGATGCACACAGGACCAGAATGAAATGCCCATACTTTCTGGGCAGCATTCTTTAATGTCGAATACCAATAGACCACGGTTCCAGGCTCTCCACCATCGCCGCCGCCACATTCTGGCATTACGGCAGCACATTCCGGAAACACTGCGGAATCGCCTGAGGTACAAGCAACCCGGGCCTCGTAGAGAAAGGGATCTGCTGGACCTGCCGACGGAGTCTGCTCCAAATAGTCTCCACCTCCGGACGGGTTCCATCCCTCGGTGACGAGATCTGAATCGTCCCAGTTCGGAATGTCAATCTCACCCAATGCCAGCCCAATTGGCGGCTGAAGAACAATCGAGATTATCAACATTGCTTGTTGTGAAGTCGCTAGGAAACGTTTCATGATCACTGTTTTGCAACCGCTTCGGCTGTCTGGGCTTGCCAGTGGTTGTCTATAAATCTTGCGACCACGATGTTGGCCCGCGCGCCACCTTGAGGGCGCTCACTCCGCAGAATCTTGTTTGCATCATAGGCCCGAACCTGCGCCTGCTGAATCATGAGGATGACTTGGTAGGTCCCGTCGGGTGTCTGCTCGAAAGACGCCGTTGACTGATGCACTGTCATCCGACCACCAGCAATCCAGCCTCCACTCTCATACAATTCCGCGATCGGTTGATTGACAAATATGCAGGGCTTACAAGCGGGTTCAGTAATTTCCATCATCGGTCCAGAACCGCCAGTCTCATAGACATAACCAAGGGTTGAGTACCAGTATTCAGCAAAGGCAATCAGCCCGTCTTTGGTAAACTCTGTGGCCTTGTCAGGCAAAACTGGGACAGGTACGTTTTCGGCAGGACCTTTGTCCGTAGCGGGTTTGTAGACAGCTGGAGTCGGTGCTGGTTCCGAGGTGATGGCCGGTTGGCTGCCGACAACAGTGGGCGCCCCTGGTGAGCTGGTTGCCATTTCTTTCGGTGCTGATGAGCAACCAACCAAGATCAATATGCTTATTACTGACAGCCCCAGAATGGCTCGACGCCCGCCCGGACGTCCACCTTCAGTGTGGCGCATCGCCTGCCCCCAAGTCTGCTGCCTGACAGCGGCTTCCCCGTTGAAGTCGTTGCGGTTGGCTTGGTTCCAAAATACAGTGCAGCCGCCTGACACGCCACCACGTTATCCACAGCCCAGCTATTGAACTGTTCTGGGCGCCCTCTACTCTGGCTGACAGACTCCAATTCGGTAGTCAGTGGTCCGCTTTCCGGATCTCGACGGCCGTGGTGGCGGTGTTGTTTCCTCCACAGGGGTGTTGGTGATGTGG
>NZ_QHLZ01000007.1 GCF_003185915.1 Arthrobacter psychrochitiniphilus | reverse complement strand
GTCTGGATCTGCGTACGGCTCGTCAGATCAGCAATAGGACGGTCAATGGCCAACGTGGGAGTGTTGTGATCCTCCGTGGCGATCGTCAGGTCGGGGCGGCGCAGCGGACGCCCAGCCAACCGCAAACCCTCGAATGCCTGCGGGGAGGTGACCTCGTGGATCAGGTGAAGATCAATGTAGAGAAGATCAGGCTGGGCAGCATCGCCCACGCCTTCACCCTGACGGACAACGTGATCACGCCACACTTTTTCGGCCAGCGTCTTCGCTTCCTTGCGCGGGGCGCTCATAGCCTTATCCACTGCTGCATTGTCCACTGTGCGGGGAGTGATTGACTCGCTCACAGCAGCTCCCTTCACTTGTTGAACCCCTGCCGCAAAAACCCGTCGCGTAGAATGTGACGGGAACGTCAGGCGTGTTCGCTGGTTTGTATATGACCACTGTTCCAGCCCCATCTGGGAGGATGCCAATCCTTCGATTGGCATCTCACATAATGAGACGGTAATATCAGTACATGGACAATTCTAGTGGCGTTGGCGTCATCGACAAAGCGGCTCTTGTGCTTGATGCATTAGAAGCCGGCCCCACCACCTTGGCTCAGCTCGTCGCGGCCACCGGACTAGCCCGGCCCACCGTGCACAGGTTGGCACTAGCCTTGGTACATCACAGGCTCGTCAGCCGTGACATGCAGGGCAGGTTTGTGCTGGGCAGCAGGCTCGTTGAGCTTGCCTCGGCCGCTGGCGAGGACAGGCTGATTGCCGCCGCCGGTCCGGTGTTGCTGCAATTGCGTGATTCCACCGGTGAGAGCGCACAAATATTCCGCCGCCAGGGCGATTCCCGTGTCTGCGTGGCTTCGGCCGAGCGGCCCATCGGCCTGCGCGACACCATTCCTGTGGGTACGCAGCTGACCATGAAGGCCGGTTCCGCCGCGCAGGTTTTGCTGGCGTGGGAGGACCACGAGCGTTTGCTGGAGGGCTTGCATAACGCCCGCTTCACACCCACCGTTTTGGCTGGAGTACGACGGCGTGGGTGGGGTCAGTCCCTTGGCGAACGTGAGCCTGGAGTTGCCTCGGTCTCGGCCCCGGTGCGTGGCCCGTCCGGCCGGGTGATCGCGGCCGTCTCCATCTCAGGGCCCATTGAGCGCCTGACCCGTCAGCCAGGGCGCCTGCACGCGGAAATTGTGTGCAACGCTTCCCGGATCCTGACCGAAGCCCTGCGCAAGAGCACGTCCTAAGAACTTCTAGCAGCATCACCCAAACCGCGCCGGGCCTCCCTCGATGCCTGCGTTCCATTACGCTCAAACGGTGTGCCACTCTTGGACTGGCACACCGTTTGTACGTTAACGCAGCTCCGCCTCAGTGGCTCCCTGGCCGTCGGGTAGAGTTTGCGCATGAGCAAATATGCGCTCTTCCTGCGCGGGATCAATGTGGGCGGCATCAACTTGAAGATGGCCGAGCTCCGAGCAGCACTGGCCACCCTCCCCCTGTCCAAGGTGCGGACTCTGCTGGCCTCGGGAAACGTTGTTTGCTCCGCCGAAGTCACCGCAGATGAACTGAAATCCATGGTTGAGACCCTCTTGCGCGAGCGGTTCCGTTACGACGCCTGGGTTGTGGTCATCGAAGCGCCCACCCTGGAATCCATCATCGATGCCTGCCCCTACCCGGCCGATGACGCGCAGACCACAAGCTATGTCACGCTCAGCTCAGACCCCGCGGCACTTGATGAACTGGCCCGGCACGCCAGTGAAATCCCCGGGGCTGAATTTGTGCGCCTCAGCCCCGAGGCCATCGCGTGGCCGGCAACTGCCGGAAGCACCCTGGACAGCCCGTTTAGTAAACTGTCCGCGAAAGCTCGCTATAAGAGCACAACAACCACTCGCAACTTGCGCACATTGCTCAAGGCGCAGGACTTCCTGGCCGGCTGAACCGGCGTGACGTCCAACAGATCTAGCCGCGGGGATCAGAAATCAACTTAGCGGGCTTCCGCGAGTGCTTCCTGGAACTGCCGTGAGAATGCAATTTCAGCCTCGGCCGGGGCTACCACCAGGAGCTCACCTGTGGCAGCAACGCTCTCGCGCAACCGCCGTCGGGCTTGGTTTGCGCGAGCGTTAGCCCCAGCCAGTGCTATGAATTTGCTGCTGACTGCCAGGAATATCCCCAGCACCGCTCCCCCGAGTAGCATCAAGGTAGGCAGCGGCCAACCCTGCACCTGCGGGGTTTCAGGGACGGGCAACTGCAGGTAGCCGAGCACGGCCAGCGAGCCCAGCCACCCCAATCCGCCCACCGCCACCAGCAATGCCAGCCATTGGATGAGTGAGAATACCGGCCACCACCACGCCCGGGTGTTCGCCTTCAAATCGGTGCCGGCCACTGCCTGATCCAGTGCATCGGGAAGCTGTTTGCGGTTGCTGCGTGCGGCGGCCCGGATAGAAGCCCGCCACGGACCGGAAGCCCCGGCACTGACCGCATCGGAAAAGTCCCGCACGGAGGTGTCAAGCCGGGCCTGTTCGGCGGCCCCGGCCGGAGGCAGCGAGGTACGGTTCACCTCTGAAGAACCTTCCCGCCGCAGGCTCAGGCGGCGCAGTGGATCCTTACGGAAGCGCGCTACCCACCGCGTCACAGGCCAGCCCGTCCGCTTGGTGGCCTCCAAACGGTAAGACGTCTTCACGGCATCGACTACTGTTTCCACGTGCACCGCACCGGCCAACCCCGCAGCCAACATTTTGCGATCCTGCTGGTGCACACCCGCGGCATCACCAACTCCGCCCGCATCAGCCAGATGCTGCGCCGCCACAGCCACGTCAGCTGCCAGCCGGGCAGATTTGGCTGCCTTAGCCTTGACCACGGAGGCAATCCGCCCACGCAGCTGCGGCACACCTAGTCCCGTGGTCGCGGAGACACCCGAGATTTTCACATTGGGGAGCCCGTCACGGTCCAAAATAGCGGCCAAGGATTCCAGCACGGGTTTAACTTCCGTTGAACCCAGTTTGTCTACTTGATTCAGCACCACCAGCGTGACGTCTGCATGGGTTGAGAAAGCTCGGATGAAATCGTTGTGGATGGCCGCATCGGCGTACTTTTGCGGGTCCAGAACCCACACCAGAACATCCACCTGCCCAGCCAACCGTTCCACAATGGCCCTATTGCCCAGCTGGACCGAGTCAAAATCCGGCAGGTCCAACAAGACCAGCCCGCCGGAGTTGTCCACCAGGTCCGGGACCGGGGTGCCTTCACGGCGGTCAGTCACCTCCAGCCAATCGAGCAGCGGAGCACTGCCGTCCAGGCCCCACACCATGGCGAGCGGCTCACTGGTGGTGGGGCGGCGCACGGCAACCCGGGCGGCATCCGCGCCAGAGACGGCGTTGAACAGCGAGGACTTCCCGCTTCCGGTTGCCCCAAAGAAACCCACCACCGTGTGATCGGCGCTCAAAGATCGCCGCGAGGAGGCCCGTTCCAGGACCCCGTAAACGGCATCCAGCGTAGCGTCGTCAAGGCGGCCCTCACCCAATTCGCGGGCTTGATTGAGGGCAATCAGCTGGCGGTCCAGTGTGGATTCGGCGCGACTTTCGCGGTGGCGGCTCATGCAGCACCTCCCTGCGTACCGAGTTCTGCCAGTTGCCCCGCGAGGTCGCCAAGACGTCTGGCATCCGCTTGTGTGGGTGCCAGACACTCGAAAAATCGCTGTTGCTGGCCGTCCAAGAGGCGGGCGCACCGGGTGTCGAGGGCGGTTTTGGCGTCCTTGGCCAGACGGCGCACAGCATCCTCGCCAAAAATCGCTTCAAGCAGTTTCTGACCCACGACGGCGGTGCCTCCTGCGATCCCCACCTCGGCTCCCGTGAGTCCCCCGGTGAAGGAAAAAACAACGATCATCAGGACCACTCCCAATCCGTTGACCCCGAAGGAGAGCCAGCGGGCCTGCGAACGCTTGGCGGCGCCCTCGGAGCGAATGAGTTCTAGTACCTCGCCCTGCCAGGCCCTGATTTCAGCGGCCACTTCTGCTGGGAATTCCGCGGTGACGCCTGAGAGATCCTCAAGTCCAAGGAGCTGGCGTCCTGCAGGATCCGCCCGCCAGCGCTGATCCGCGTCCTCCGCAGCACGGGCAGCCTGATCGAGGATGACTGCCTGCAGCCCCGTTTCAATGGCGGACTCAACTTTGATAGCAGGTGGCGGCTGGCCCTTAAAGAAGGCGCCAATCCGGTCACGGAGACGGCCAATGTTACTTTCAAGAGCCCTAAAGAACTCGCCGGTGCCAACAAAGTCCTGCCAGCGGGCCAGCACCTCGCCCCGGAGAAGGGTGCCATCTGAGGTGGACTGGCTGATCCTGGTCCCGGCGTCCGCAAAAGCAGTCTGGACGTCGTCGCGAAGCTGCGCACCGGCGTCGTGCTGGTCTTGAACAGCTTGGGAAAGCGCGGTAAGCCGCCCGGAAAGGGAACGGACGGTGCCGTTGAGGGTGCGGCGGACAATCTCCGCGCGGCCAGCAGTATCTTCGCTGATGTTGGCCAGCCAGGCGTTGATGGGCGCAACAGCTGGCGGCGGGAGCATGCCAAGCTCATTGAGTTCTGTCTCTGGCACCACAAACAACTGAGCCCCGGCCAACCCCTCACGGTTCAGCATGGCGTGCAGGTCTGCGGCAACTTCCCGCTCGGCACCGGCCGGAACGCGGTCCAAGATGACGGCCACGGTAATATCGCGTGAGGCAGCGTCCAGGAGGAGTTTCCACGGCACGGCGTCGGCATAGCGATTGGCCGTGGTGACAAAAAGCCAGAGATCCGCAGCGGCCAGGAGCTGCCCGGCGAGCTGGCGGTTGTCATCGGAAATGGAGTCCACATCCGGGGCGTCCAAGAGGGCCACGCCCTGCGGTATTGCAGGATCCGCCACCAGCACCAGAGACGTCATGGCGCGCGCATCCGGGGCCACTCCGGCGCGCGAGGCGGGCGTGTTCTCCTTGATGAGCTCGCCCTGAACACGGCTCAGCGAAGGCAGCACCCGGGTGGAGGTGAACCAGTCCGCATCGTGAGGATGGTGGAGCAGGATGGGCTGTCGAGTGGTGGGCCTGATGGCCCCGGAACGGGTGACAGGGTGCCCTACCAATGCGTTCACAAGCGTTGATTTGCCGGCGCCGGTGGAGCCGCCAACCACGGCCAACAGCGGAGCGTCGAGGCTGCGCCATCGCGGCAGGATGTAGTCCTCGAGCTGACCGAGAGCGTTGACAGCCGTGGCACGCGCCTCATCGGCTGCGGGCAGTTCAAGGGGAAGTTCCAACCCGGCGAGCTCTGCAAGGGCCCGCTCAAGAAGCTCGACGGCGGCTTCCTGCTGCGCCGCTGCGGCGTTGGCGCCTGTTTGACTCGAATCGGTGGGGTTCACAAGCTTCATCATGCCAGTTGTGGTGCGAGTTTCAGGCTATTGCCGGTGTCCTGGTGCCAAATTGTTGTGTTGGGGGTTGTAGTGCCTGCCACTGCTCCGTCCTTCCCCTTCCGAACGCTCCATCACATAAGGGGTGTTTTTCACGAACGCACCCTCAGCTCCGGGGCAGCAAGGGAACTGCCACCTCAATATTCGTGCAAAAGTCGGGCCTTGCGGTTTAGCCAGGTTTTCGCTTCCCGTTACAACCGCAAACACCGGCTGCACCGGGAATAAAGGACCAACGGCAGGAATATGACACCGATCCCGCTTGTCGATCCCGGGATCGACAAGCGGGATCGGTGTCGGAAGCTGGAGATACAAGTGGACGACGGCGCAGTGAGCGAGCATCAAGAAGAAATGCCCCGCAAATGATGGAGGGTCTCAAGGCAGGCCTGTGTACCGGAATAAGTGGCAATAAACTGCCATACCAAAGAAAAGGGTGCAAAGCACGAAGGCCGGAAACCCGTAGGTTTCCGGCCTTGGTTGTGACCCCAGCGGGATTCGAACCCGCGTTACCGCCGTGAGAGGGCAGCGTACTAGGCCGCTATACGATGGGGCCCTAATACATCCGATTTTTTGCTACCGAACCTCAAGAATATTACTTGAAGAACTACTCGCATGCCAACCGAAAAAACAGCTTATAGAATAAGCGCTGGGATACCAGGACTCGAACCTAGAATGTCGGTACCAGAAACCGATGTGTTGCCAATTACACCATATCCCAATGGCTACGTTCTGCCGTGAATCGCCCGGGTTTCCCCGGTCTTTCAGCGGCCCTCGCGCCGGGATAAAACTATACCTGAGGTTTTGCTGAACACCAAAACGAGAACGCTTTTTTTGGCTGAGTCGTGCGTCACAGCCAGCGCGCAGGCCTCTTCCTTCACAAGCGACAGCCACCAGCTGATCATCTCTGAGGCCAGCCAATTCGCTCCGCTACCCATTGGACACGTAGCGTTGCAAGCCAGACCGCAAAGATCAGGAACTCGAAACGACCGTATGCAGCACAATTCAGCGCACCTCCCTTCTCGTAGGACCTTTATCACCGGCAGTGCATTGGGACTGACAGCCTTAGCCTTGGCGGGCTGCGACCGCGCCCAAAGCCCGACGCCAACGCCCACCACGGCACCCACTCCCACTCTTACCTCTCCTACCGGCGCAGGGACCACGCTCGAGGCCAGGCTTGTCCCCGGCGAGAAGCTGGACCCTACGAAGCCGTATCGACGTTTGGCTGCAGATGATGGTTACGCACTGGTGGTGCGTGAAGACCTATGTAAGGGCAACCCAAACCGCGCGGGTACGCGCAAAGCACTGGCAGCATTCGGGCACATCACCGACACTCACATCCTGGATCCAACGTCCCCCGCGCACACGATACTTGGTGCTTTCAATACTGTTGCGATGGACCAGATGCAGCGAAAACTCTATTACTTCCGGCCTCAGGAAGCACTCACAGTGCAAGTACTGGACGCCATGGTGCGCAAACTCAATGCAGTAAAGAACGGACCCGTATCCGGCAGGCCCTTCGACTTCTATATCTCGACGGGTGACTCCAGCGACAATCGAGGGGCCAGTGAAGTCAATGCTTTCGTCGATGCAATGAACGGACAGAAGACATCAGCGTTCGCGCTGCCAGGCCGTTACAGTGGATTGCAATCCAGCGGTGAACTACCTGATGCCCTCTCCCGCTTCATTTGGCAGCCAGTGCCTCCTAAATCCGGTTCAGCATTATGGAACAACGAGCGAGGCTTCCCTGTTGTCCAGCATTTGCTATCCAGCGCTTCCAAACTCATCACTACAGATGGGTCCAATGTCCCTTGGTATTCAGGATTCGGAAACCACGATGCCCTGGTACATGACGGAGTGGGGATGCTAGGAACCCCCAACGAGAGCTTTCACCGCGCCTTGTCAACCTCAGACAAGATACCGCTCGGGTTGCCGCCAAAAATCAAATTTTCTGACTTCATGACGAAGCTTAATAGCTCTACCGCAACAGAAGCCAAAGCGCTACTGGAGTCAATGCCCGGAAACACCGTAGAGGCCTCCTCGCTGAGGCGCCCCATGTCCAAAACGGAATTCATGAGCGCTCACGTCATGAATCCCGGCAGGCACGGTCCTCGTGGACACGGCTTTACAGGTGAAAATGTGCGAAGCGGCACCGCATATTACCGGTTCCAACTGGCCCCGGGCATCGTGGGACTGATGCTTGACACCACCGACACTACGGGAGGCGGGTACGGATCACTGGATGCCAAGCAAGCGGCCTGGCTGGAAAAGGAACTCAATTCAATTTCCGGGATCCGCTATGCCGCCAATGGGACCAAAGTGAGCACCGAAACTAAAAATCAGTTAGCCGTCATCTTCAGCCATCATCCTTCGACAACGTTCAGTTCCAAGAGCCTCTCCGTGAGAGAAAAAGGGGACATCACAAGCCCCGAGTCCATTCAACGCTTCCTCGGACAATACCCGAACGTCATACTCTGGGTGAACGGCCACCTACACAAAAACGTCGTGTGGCCCCGGTCAAGCGCTTCCGGTAAGCATGGCTTTTGGGAAGTCAGCACCGCATCCCATATTGATTTCCCGCAACAAGCGCGGTCAGTTGAAGTGATCGACAACAGAGACGGCACACTTTCCATCGCTGGCGTCATGATTGACCACTCGGATGCCTACCAAATTGACTACAGCTCTCCGTTTACCGCTGCAGGATTGGCCGCGGTCAGCAGCGAACTCTCCATGAACGCGGCCAACTCCGTTGGCACACGTATGGACCAGAACGTGGAGCTACTACTGAAGAAGCCGTTCTAAACCCGGACGTTCAGACCCAGCAGGCCAGAGACTTCGTCCAACCCGGCAATAGTGACAATTGATTCGACGGTGGTGCCCGGCGCTTCGGGCACTGCCTTGCCCTTCCTGTTCAGCCACATGCCGTGCAGGCCCGCGTTGACGGAACCCACGCCGTCCACCATGAAGTTGTCCCCCACATACAGTGTCTGCTCAGGAGCGGTCCCTAGGAGCCGGCAGCCTTCTCGAAAAATGGCGGGATCAGGTTTTGCAACCGAAACGGTGTCGATTCCCACCAGCACCCCTATACGCGCCAGCCCGGCTTGGTCCAGCTTGGCTCGCTGGTAATCGTGGACATTATTGCTGACGGCACCGTACGGGATCCCCGCGGCATCCAGCGCGTCCAGCAACGGTACGACGTCGGCAAAAGCGCGGATGGAGCGTGGCTGGGCTTCTTCGAAATCGGCAATCCACTGAGCCTGGACGGCGGCGTCAAACCCGGTGAAACCCAGTTCCTCAAAGACAGCCTGTGCCCGTAGTCCGCGCTGTTCAGCGAAGGTGAACTCGCCCGCAACGTAGCGATCATAGTAGTTGTGCACGTCTGCCATATATGAGGCGGCAAAACGGGACCATTCCTCCGGCCCAAAGTGCGGCAGCAAATGCTCGGACGCGGCGATCATGGCCTCTGACATGGCTGCCACGAGGTCAACAAGGGTCTCGTCAATGTCAAACAAAACACCCTTGACCCGCGCTGCAAAAGCTACGGAGTCAAGGGTGTTTTGTGGTGCGTTGTGCGTCAAGGAACTTATCCCCTGAACGCGCGCAGGCGGGTCAATGAGGATTCCTTGCCCAGGATCACCATGGATTCAAAGAGCGGCGGGGAAACCTTACGCCCGGACATCGCGGTCCGTACGGGCCCAAAGGCGAACCGCGGCTTGATGCCCAAGCCCTCCACCAGCGCCGACTTCAAAGCGGACTGAATGGACTCGGCGTCCCAAGATTCCAAGGGTTCCAGTGCCGCCAAAGCAGCATCCAAAACTTCACCCAGGTTCTCCGGCATGCCCTTGAGGGCATCCTCGGCGACGTCAACGGCGTCGTCCTTCTTGAAAAGGAACGCCATCATCTCCGGCGCCTCACCCAACAAGGTGATGCGCTCCTGAACTAGCGGAGCAGCCTCGGAAAGGATGATGTTCTCGCGCTGCGTCAGCGTCTCGCCCACCAGCTCGGCAGCCTGCAGGTACGGGACCAGACGGTTGCGGAAGTCGCCGGCCTCAAGCAGGCGGACGTGCGTGCCGTTGATGGCCTCGGCCTTCTTGATGTCGAAGCGGGCCGGGTTGGCCAGGACGTCGTGGACATCGAAGTTTTCCACCAGCTGGGCCACGGTGAAGATGTCCTCGTCAGCAGAGAGCGACCAGCCCAGCAGCGAGAGGTAGTTCAGCAGGCCCTCGGGGATGAAGCCGCGGTCGCGGTGCAGGAACAGGCTCGACTCGGGGTCGCGCTTGGAGAGCTTCTTGTTGCCGGCGCCCATGACGTAGGGCAGGTGGCCGAACAACGGCATGTACTCGGCAACACCAATCGCGTACAGCGCCTCATAGAGGGCAACCTGACGGGGTGTGGAGGAGAGTAGATCCTCGCCGCGCAGCACGTGGGTGACGCCCATGAGCGCATCATCAACAGGATTCACCAGCGTGTACAACGGTGCCCCATTGGGGCGGACAATGGCGTAGTCCGGGACTGATCCTGCCCTAAAGGTGATCTCGCCCCGGACCAAATCGGTGAACGTGATGTCAGCATCCGGCATGCGCAGACGCAGCGCCGGTGCCCGACCCTCTTGCTTAAAAGCAGCAATCTGCTCAGCTGTGAGGTCACGGTCAAAGTTGTCGTATCCAAGCTTAACGTCTCGACCGGCAGCTTTGTGACGATCCTCGACTTCCTCGGGTGTGGAATAAGACTCATAGGCGTGCCCGCCTGCAACCAGCTTCGCAATGACATCCTTGTAGATGTCCCCACGCTGCGACTGGCGGTACGGCGCGTGCGGCCCACCCACCTCAACACCCTCATCCCAGGTGATACCCAGCCATTTCAGCGCATCGAGGAGCTGGAGGTAGCTTTCCTCGCTATCACGCTTGGCGTCGGTATCTTCAATGCGGAAAATCATCTTCCCGCCGGTGTGACGGGCGTAAGCCCAGTTGAACAGGGCCGTACGGATCAGCCCCACGTGGGGCGTTCCGGTGGGCGAGGGGCAAAAGCGTACCCGGACAGGGGTTTCTGCGGTGACAGTGGGGATTGCGGAGGCGTTAGTCATGATGGTTTCTAGTTTAGACGCCCTGTGGCCGGTGTCGAACTGAACCCCAATTTCACGCACCACGGCGGCACGCAGGCGCCGCTCCCGCCCGGCCCACCCCTTGACACGGCATTCCGTTCCGGTCCAATCTACAAACAAATGGTTGTAGATGAGCTCAGAGAACTTGAACTGGACCGCCTGTTCCAGGCATTTGCCGATTCCACCCGCCGCGACATGCTCAGACGGGTCAGCTTGGACGGGCTGTCCGTCTCCGGGCTTGGCCAGCACTATGACATGAGTTTCGCAGCGGTCCAGAAACATGTGGACGTGTTGGAACGCGCTTCCCTGGTAACCAAAGAGAAACGCGGCCGGGAGCAGATAGTGCGCGCCGATCGCAACGGGCTGCAGAAGGCTCAACGTCTATTGGAGAACTACGAGGCGAACTGGTGAGCGCGAGTAGACCGAATCGCCACAATCTTGGCCGAAGACCCCCACGATGACAGCTACGGAAAGGCAGTCCCATGACCGTCACCAATACCACTAAGAGCACCGAGAACCTTTCGCTGCGCATCACGGCTGAGTTTAGTGCCGCCGTCGAACGCGTCTGGCAGATCTGGGAGGACCCGCGCCAGCTGGTGGGGGCCGCCCACCTGGCCGGCAACTTTTGAGCGGTACGAATTCCATCCCGGCGGCAAGGCCGACTACTTCATGACAGGCCCTGACGGCACCAAGGCCCGGGGCTGGTGGAAGTTCACGGCAGTGGCCGGGCCGAGCAGCCTTAAACTCGACGACGGATTCGCCGACGAGCACGGCTCCCCCGTGATCGAGATGGGTTCGGCCCACATGGCAGTCGCCATCGACAACACCGGCGGCGGGACCCGTATGAGCGTCACCACAACGTTCGAAAGCGCCGAGCAGATGGAAAAGATGCTGGCCATGGGTATGGAGGAAGGCATAAGCCAAGCAATGGGCCAGATCGACGCCATCCTCGCCGGCTAGCCTCCGCACCCCAAACGCAAAATGATCCTGTCCCCTAGGTGAAGAGGGCGTTCTTAGGCTCGTTCTTCTTCACAAACTGCCACCCGAACCAGAGCACCAGCGCCAGCACGGGCACAGTGCCAAGGGTCCACAGGCCCAGCAGATACTGGCTTCCGTCGGGATTGCTCATGGTGTCGAAGCCGATGAGCACCGTGATGACCATCAGTGCAACCAGGCCGATCCAGCTTGTCCACGGTGCGCCGGGCATGGGCAGCGAGGACACCTTGCCCTTCTTTCGGCGCAGCATGATCTGGCAGGCGAAGATGGAGCCCCAAGTGAAGATCACACCAATGGAGGCGGTGTTCAGGGCCAGATCAAAGGCGTGGGATCCGCCCAGCCAAATGTTTGCCAGTACGCCCACCAGGTACACGCCGGCAATGCTCAAAATGGCTGCATACGGCACGTGCCGCGAGGACATCTTGGTCAGCCAGGCGGGTGCGTGCCCATTGTTGGCCATGGTGCGGAAGATCCGGCCAATGGAATACAGCCCCGAATTGCAGGAGGAAAGCGCCGCCGTGATCACGACAAAGTTCATGACGGAGCCCACCCAATCCAGACCCATCGTGGCGAATACCGTGACGAACGGACTCTCCCCCGACTTGTACTGATTAGAAGGCATGAGCATGGCCAACAGCGAAACCGAGCCAACGTAAAACACCACAATACGCAGCACCACGGCGCGAATCGCCTTGGGTACCTCGCGTTCTGGATTCTTCATCTCACCGGCGGTAATGCCCACTAATTCAATCGCGTTGTAGGCGAAGATGACGGCGTTCAGGGCCAGGATCATGACCAGCCCGCCCTTGGGGAACATGCTTCCACCAAGGAATAAGTTGCTCACAGCGGCGTGTGATTGACCCACCTGCGCGTTCATGACCACCATGATGGTACCCACCACCAGGAAGATCACAATGGCGCCCACCTTCAGGCAGGCCGCCCAAAATTCAAACTCGCCAAACGCCTTCACACTGAGCAGGTTCACAGCAACCAGCAACACCAACGCACACACCGCACTGATCTCCACGGGCACGCCGGGGAAGAAGTAAGTGAAGTACAGGCCTATGGCAATGAGTTCGGCGATCCCCGTCATGGCCCAGTTGATGAAATACATCCAGCCGGAAAGGTAGGCACCCTTTTTGCCAAAAAGCTCGCCCGCATAGGACACAAAGGAGCCGGAGGTTTGGCGGTACATGATCAGTTCACCCAGTGCCCGCATGAGCAGGTAGGCGATGGCCCCGGCAATGACGTAGGAGAAGATCAGGGCCGGTCCGGTACTGGCCAGCCGCCCGCCCGCTCCCATGAAAAGTCCGACGCCGATAGCCCCACCCATGGCGATCATGGTCACGTGCCGCCGGGACAACGTCTGTTGGTAGCCCTCAGCTGAAACGCGGTCAGCGGCTCTCACTGCGTCGTTTCCGGGCGAAGGTGAGACTGTGTCTGTGACGTTGTGTGACACGCAAAAAATCCTTAGGTCGGTTAACGTCCTGACTCGCCACCCCTGTAATGCCCGTGTTTCTGCGGGGCCGCACAAACTGGGGCGCGAAAGACTTGACGATTCTACTACGCCAACCTTGGGGCCTTGGGTCGGCAGTGCCCTGCGGTGAGCTCACCGATCACTGCGCTCACCGATCACTGCGCGTTGAGCTCCCCCATCACGCCATCAGCGGCGTGAATCCCTAAAAACCAACGCCGCCTGCACCCTGTTCTCTAGCCCCAACTTGGCTAAAATCCGCGAGACATGCGTTTTGACAGTGCCCTCACTGAGGAAAAGTGCCTTAGCAATTCCGTCATTACTCATCCCCTGCGCCAGCACATCAAGGACCTCTACTTCTCGGGCCGTCAGCAGTTCCAGCCGCGCCACGGCCACGTTCGACCACGCAGCCTCCGCCCGTTCCCGCGTCCGCTCAATGAGCCGCCTCGTTACGGTGGGTGCCAGTATCCCCTCCCCCACAGCCACGGCCCGGATGGCGTGAAATAACCTCTCCGGGTCTGTGTCCTTGAGCAGGAATCCAGCCGCACCCGCCTCGAGAGCCGCGAACACGTAGTCATCCAGATCAAAGGTGGTCAGCACCAACACCTGCGGTGGTACAGCCAGGGCGCGCAACTGTCCCGTCGCCGCGATGCCGTCGCCGCCGGGCATGCGCACGTCCATCAGGACCACCTCGCACCGTTGCGTCTGTGCACATCTCACCGCTTGCGGGCCGCTGGCAGCCTCCCCCACCACCTCCATGTCAGGGCGAGAGTTGACCATCTTCACCAGTGCCGCCCTGACAAGGGCCTCGTCGTCGGCTACTATCACGCGAATTTTTTTACTCATGCGCTCGCCCCTTCGCAGTCTGCTCTGTGGTTGTGCAGCACCGGGGTGAAGGGGATGCAGGCAACCAGTTCAAAGCCCTGGGCGTTGTGCCCGTGTTCCACGGTGCCGCCCAAAATCTGCACACGTTCTGCCAGACCTACGAGTCCTAGGCCGGCACCGGGAACCGGCTCGCCGGGTCCACCAGCGCCATTGGCCACCGTGACATGGAGTTCAGTCGGGCCGGTTGTGGCCGCGGGTAATTCAAGATTCACATGTGCACGGGAACCGGGGGCATGGCGAGCCACATTCGTGAGGCCTTCCTGAACCACCCGGAATGCCGCACGGCTCACGGCGTCGGGAATCACTACGGGATCTTCCGGCAACTGCGAATAGTCAACCAGAATCCCGGCCAGGCGCCACTGCGCCACCAAGCCGGCAATTTGGGCAATCCCAGAAGGGGCTGCAACACCTGAAGGGGCGGTGACGTCAGAAGGTGCGCCAACACCTGAAGGTGCGTTAGCAGCATAGCTTCGTTCATCTGCGCTGGTGCCGTCTTCGCGCAGCACACCCAGAACTTCCCGCAGCTCACCCAGTGCTGCGTGGGCGGTCTCTCGGATAAGCCTAGCCGAACTGGCGGTTTCCGGATCCGCGGCATCAACCTGCAGGGCCGCTGCCTGCACTGCAACCAGGGACATGCGGTGGGCCAGAGTATCGTGCATTTCGCGGGCGATCCTGTGGCGTTCGGCAAGCCTGGCACGGTCAGCACCGGTGACACGTTCGGCTTGGGCGTGTGCGGCTTGGTCCTTGAGGGCTGCCATTTGGGATTCCCACAGCCGGCGTCTTTGGCCGCGGTAGGCACCCCAGACGGCAATGGCACCGTAGACCGCCAGCCCCAGCGCGGCAACGTATTGCCAATCCGTTGTTTCGAGACCAACAAGGGCCTCCATGGCAAGGCTCAGGGCAACCACTGCCGCCACCCACCAGTCAAGGCGCCGTTTGGCCAACAGGAACAACGCAATGACGAACGCTATTCCACTTAAAGAAATCGTTCCCAGGACGGCCGTTGCCACGGCCACTGTCCGTGGAAAGCGGTGCCGCCAAATCAGCGCCACGGCACCCAACGGGGCAAGTACCGGGGCCAGAACGAACCGCAACACAGCGAAGGAGACCTGCTCGAAATCAGGCACTGTGCCATCTTGGAGACCAAAGCCTATGGACAATAAGGACAGCAGCACATCTGTAGCCGCCACCAAGATCACCAGCAGCACGGTGCGCCATGGGTTTACAACAGTCAACATATTTTTCATCATGCTTCGAGCCTAGAATTCCAGCAACGGCCGCCACATCTCACTAAAGTTGTCTCCTGCACCGCTTTTTAGCGCCCGAGGCACGTGTCCCCGCGTTCCGCGCCCGTCCTACCGGGTGCGGAACGCGGGGACGGGTGCGGTAATCAGATGATGCTAGCGGCGCACCACCGGGTTGGAGAGGCGCCCGATGCCTTCAATTTCAACGTCGTAGCGGTCGCCGGCCTGCAAGAGATCGACGCCGGCCGGGGTACCTGTCATGATGACGTCACCCGGGAGCAGGGTGAATGCGTGCGAGACGATCGAGACAATTTCGCGGACGCTGCGCACCATCTGGTTGCTGCTACCGTCCTGGCGGAGTTCGCCGTTGAGCCAGCCCTTGATGGAGATGTCCTCAGGGTCCAGCTCGGTTTCGATCCACGGACCCAAGGGTGCGGAGGTGTCAAAGCCCTTGGCGCGTGCCCACTGGCCGTCTCCTGCCTGAACATCGCGGGCCGTGAGATCGTTGCCGCAGGTGTAGCCGAAGATGACCTCGTCTACGCGCTCCTCCGGGACATCCTTGCAGATGCGGCCAATGACCACACACAGTTCAGCCTCGTAGGAGACCTCTTCGGAGAATTCCGGCAGCACAATCGGCTCGTTGGGCCCTATTACGGAAGTGTTGGGCTTCAGGAACAGCAGCGGGCTTTCGGGGACCTCGTTGCCAAGTTCGCGGGCATGCTCGGCGAAGTTGCGGCCCACACCAATGATTTTGGAGCGCGGAATGATCGGGGCCACCAGGCGCACGTCATCCAGCGGGTAGTGGATGGTAGTTTTTTCCACACCATTGAAGAAGGGGTCGCCCTTGATGACGGTGACGACTTCACTGCCTGCGGCCCCTTCCACGATGCCGTACATGGGGTCATTATCTACTACAAAACGGGCTATACGCATGTGTAAAAGTCTATCGGGAAATGCTGGCTAACGTGGTTCCCGCGCTAACTGGCCTGTCTCTTGCGTCCACCGCCGTCATTGCGTCTTTCCTTGATGAGCTCCAGTGAACGCACTAAGCGAAGAGCTGTTACAAGCACCACCCCACCCAAAACGTTGAACACCACCGCATACCAGAACCAGCTCAGCCATTCGAGGTAGCCATAACTTGCTCCCGCATGGATGGCCCCAAAGATCAGCAGCGAATCCAGCACCGAGTGGAACAGGGGCAACCCAGCCAGCAAAAAGCCGCCTCCCATGGCGGCAACAATCTTCCCCGGTACCGATTCGGTCCCATGCTGCATACGCGTCATGAGCGTGATGGTACTGCCACCTAAGACTGCCAAAGCGGCCGTCTGCACCGAGAAGGGTGCCAGCGCAAACTGAGCTCCAGATTCAATCAACATCTCCCGCCATTGCGGGAACGCCTGCACCACTATCCACATGAACAGCCACCCGCCCGCTAAGTTGCCGACCAGCGTCCCGCCCCACAATTTGAACAGCTGCCCCAGCCTGGCCTCCTTGGCCACGACCGCGGCAATGGGGACCAGAAAACCTTCGGTGAACAGTTCACTCTTGGCCAGGAGTAGGGCGACAAATCCAATGCCAAAAGCCAGCCCTCCCAGTAGCTTGCTGCCTGTGGCGTGCTCCACGGCTAGGTAGCCCATGACACCGAGGCCCACCTCGATGCCGCCAAAGAAACCAGTAACTAAGACACTGGGCCATGTACGGTGCAACCGCTGCGCACCCTCATCCACGATGGCGTCGAAGGCGGTTTCAATCTCCTCCTCCACCGCCGCATCGTTCTCGCCCAGCTCCCGCCTGCGTGCCTCGTCCGTCATGAATCCTCGTCCATCTTTTAGCTCCCCTATTTACTGGCCTGCCCACGTGTTTGCCCACGCGCCTGCCGCCCCGCACTGGCAACTCCCTGTGAGAATAGTAGGCCAGTGCTGGCACGTTTGACCCCAAGAATCGGCAGAAACTTTCACTTCCCGGGACGCGCAAAGGCGTGAAAATGACGTGAATGTGCACGGCCTCAGGTGGACAAACCCCCGGTAGGCTCTGACACCATCAGAAGATGGATTCATTCGATAAGTACATTTTGCCCCTTCTGGCGGTCTTGGCTGCCGTGGCCGTGGCAGCACTGCTGACCTTGGTCATCAGGCTGTGCGCCAACTACGCCTTTCGAAAAGTTCCTGGTTTTCCTCGGCGCTCGGCAAAAGCCAGGCTTCCCGTTTTTGGCGTCCTTACCCTTGTTGGGGTCCGCGTTGCACTCTCGCTCACCGCATCAGGCAGGGGCTGGTTCCCCGCCGTGGATTTTGTCACGATGGCCGCGTTTATCGTCGCTTTGTGCTGGCTGGCGATTGTCACCCTGGGCATCGGCGAACGGCTGCTGCTGCGTAACTTCACGGCCCAGAGCGTGGATAACCGCAAGCTGCGCCGGCTCACCACGCAAGTCACCTTGGGCAGGCGCATTATTACGGCCTTGCTGATCACGCTGGCCGTGGCGGGACTGCTGCTGACCATTCCCGAGGTACGCACGCTGGGCACCGGTCTCCTAGCCTCCGCCGGGCTGATCTCCATTGTTGCCGGCCTGGCCGTGCAGAGTTCCCTCTCCAACGTTTTTGCCGGTGTCCAGCTGGCGTTTACCGATGCAATACGCATTGACGATGTGGTGGTGGTGGAAGGACTGTGGGGACGGGTGGAGGAAATCACCTTGACCTATGTGGTGGTGCGCGTGTGGGATGAGCGGATGTTGATTCTGCCTTCCACCCATTTCACCAGCACACCTTTTGAAAATTGGACCCGGAATAGTCCCAAAATCATGGGCAGTGTAGAGTTCGACGTCGACTGGCTGGCTCCCGTAGACCAGCTCCGCCAGCACCTGATCCAGACACTGGCGGCCACGCCCCTGTGGGACGGGCGCACCGGCAAGCTGGAAGTGACCGACGCCGTCAACGCACTGGTGCGTCTGCGCATCGTGGTCAGTGCCAGGGATAGCGGCGATCTCTGGGATCTGCGCTGCCTGGTCCGTGAATCCCTGCTGACCCATATCCAGGACCTGCATGCTGCCTCAATCCCGCGTCAGCGGTGGGAGAAGGGCACAGCAGACGGAAATGGAGCTGACGAGGCTCCCGCGCCCACTCTTGAGTTGAGCTCCTCACACGCTTAGTTATATGCAGAGCAGCTCAAACAAAACCGCGCCCGCCTCCCAGATCCGCGCCCTGTAGAACGGGCGCAGATCTGGGAGGAGGGCGCGAAAACCGAAAGTCTTGCAAAAACTCCTAAGCCAGGCGCGTCAGCCAACCGTGAAGGTCCTCGACCGTGCCGGTCTGGATGCCCAGCAGTTGCTCGCGGATGGCTGCTGTGACCTCACCAATGCCGTGGGCTGGTGAGGCGATGGTGCCTTCGGCCGTCTTGAGCTCACCGATGGGGGTGATGACAGCTGCTGTGCCGCAGGCGAACACCTCAGTGATGTCCCCGGCGGCAACGCCGGCACGCCATTCATCGATGGTGATCTTGCGTTCTTGGACCTTCAAGCCGCGGTCCGCAGCCAGCTGCATGACGGAGGAGCGGGTGATCCCGTGCAGGATATGCCCGTTGAGCTCGGGGGTGACCAGGGTGCCGTCCTTGAACACGAAGAAGATGTTCATGCCGCCCAGTTCCTCAACAGCATTGTCATTGTGCGGGTCCAGGAACAGCACCTGCTTGCAGCCGTTGGCTTCGGCTTCCATCTGTGCGGCGAGCGAGGCAGCATAATTGCCACCGCACTTGGCCTCACCGGTGCCGCCTTCGCCGGCGCGGGCAAAGGTGGTGGTGAGCCAGATGGAGACAGGCTTCAACTCTCCGCCAAAGTAGTTCCCAGCCGGTGAAGCGATGACGCGGTAGGAGACCTCACGGGACGGGCGCACACCCAAGAACGCCTCGGTGGCGATCATGAACGGGCGCAAGTACAGCGCGTCGCCGTCGCCGGAGGGTACCCAGTCATGGTCCACCGAGACCAGCTGGCGCAAGGACTCCAGAAACGTTTCCGGCGGCAGCTCAGGTAGCGCCAACCGGCGGGCTGAGGCGTTCAACCTGGCTGCGTTGGCCTCAGCACGGAACGTCCAGATGGACCCGTCGGCGTGACGGTAAGCCTTCATGCCTTCGAAGATTTCCTGGCCATAGTGCAGCACAGCGGCGGCCGGGTCCATGGCGATGGGACCATACGGCTCAATGCGTGCGTTGTACCAGCCGCCCGCACCCTGTGCATCAACCTTGTAATCCACCACAGCTGTGTGATCCGTGAAGTAGTCGCCGAATCCGGGGTTCGCCAGAATCGTCTCACGCACGGCTGCGCTCTTCGGGTTCTCGTTGAGCTGCTGGGAAAAGGTCAGCTCACTGGCTGTCTCGGTCATGCTTCCTCCACAAGGTTGTGCCCGCCCTCGCCGATTCCGGTGTCAGACAGGAGTTTAGTGCCGTTCTGCGCACCGTCAGCGGTGCGCAGAACCCTTCGGTTAATATGCACTCACTCTATTGGTTAAGCGTACCCCTGCACAGCTGCGTTCTCGCGCCGAACTAGATACTCTCACCCCACCACGTACGACGGCGTTACAGTGCCGCCGCAATGGCGTCACCGATGGTGCTGGTGGACCTGGGTGAGGCCGGGTTGCGGGTTGACACATCGGCTTTCACGGCCGCTTCGATCTTGGCCGCAGCACCGTTGTGTCCCAGATGGTGCAGCAGCAGGGCAGCTGAGAGGATAGCCGCGGTGGGATCCGCTTTCTGCTGGCCGGCAATGTCCGGGGCCGAACCATGGACCGGTTCAAACATGGACGGCGCGGTGCGGTCCATGTTGATGTTCCCGGAGGCGGCAAGGCCGATTCCGCCGGTGACCGCGGCTGCCAGGTCCGTGACGATGTCCCCAAAGAGGTTATCGGTGACGATGACATCGAAGCGGGCCGGATCGGTGACCAAAAAGATCATGGCCGCATCCACGTGCAGGTAGTCCACACTGACCAACGGGAATTCGGCAGCAACAGCTTCAACGGTGCGCTTCCACAGGTGCCCGGCATAGACCAACACGTTGTGCTTGTGCACGTAGGTGAGCTTCTTACGGGGGCGTTCGTTGGCGCGGCGGAAACCGTCCCGGACCAGACGCTCCACACCGAAGGCGGTGTTGACGGAGACCTCGGTGGCAACCTCGTGAGGTGTTCCCTTGCGCAGCACGCCGCCGTTGCCCACGTAGGGACCTTCGGTTCCTTCACGGACCACCACGAAGTCGATGGCGCCGGGGTTCGCCAGCGGTGAGGCCACGCCGTCGTACAGGAATGAGGGACGCAAGTTCACGTAATGATCCAGGGCGAAGCGCAGCTTCAGCAGCATCTCGCGCTCGATCAGCCCTGAGGGGATGGACGTGTCCCCGGGGGCAGCGCCAACAGCGCCGAAGAGGATGGCATCATGGCCGCGCAGGGCCTGGATGGTTTTCTCGGGCAGGGTCTCGCCGGTGGCCAGCCAGTGCTCGGCGCCGAGCTTGTAATCTGTCAGTGCCAGCTCAAGGCCCTCGGCGGAGGTGACCTTTTTCAGGACCTTCACAGCCTCTGCCGTCACCTCGGGGCCAATGCCGTCGCCAGCAATTACAGCAATGTCAATAACAGCAGTCTCAGTCGATGCGCTCATGAATTCAGCCTAGTCAAAGTATCCACATGATGGGCAAAGTGTCTCAGCATTTGGATGAGCCAGCAGATCTCCACCCACGGCAGGATGTCCTCGTGTGGGCTGCGCTCTAGAATTATGGATGTGTTCATGCATTCCATCTACGACTGGTTCCTACGTCACCGCTTTGCCGTGGACTTTATCCTCATGGCCGTACTGTGGCTGGCACTGGCCCCCTTCAGCATGGTGACCTCCGTGTACGACGGCAACTACGCCTCCTCATGGTTGACCGTCCTCTTCGCCACGGCACTTGTCTTTCCGCTCGCGTGGCGGCGCACCCGAACCGTCATGGCCGGGTGCATCATCGCGGCAGTGGCGATCCTGCAGTGGGCGCTGTTCGTCCAGCCCATGCCGGCAGACATTGCCGTGCCGGTGATCGTGTACGCGCTGGCGGCGTTTGGCCCGCGCTGGGCCAGCCTGGGCGGGCTGGGTCTGGCCATGATTGGCTCGATCATGCTCGTCAGCCGCTTTTTCTATGACCTCACCTCCCGCTCCGTGGCTGACCTGCCGTACGGCGTGGTGACTGTGATAGCCGTCTGGGTGCTGGTGCTGTTCAGTTGGACAGCCGGGGATTTGACCCGCACCAAGCGGCTGCGGCAACAGGCCCTCTCAGACCGCGCACACCGGCTGGAGATTGAGGCACAGCACGAACGCGAGCTCGCGGCCAGTGACGAGCGGGCCCACATTGCCCGAGAAATGCATGACATTGTGGCGCACTCCCTCTCCGTCATCATCACCCAGGCCGACGGCGCCCGCTACGCCGCCGTGGCCAACCCGGAGATCGCACCCGAAACCCTGGCCACGATTGCCCAGACCGGACGTAGCTCGCTGCAAGAAATGCGCCGCCTACTGGGTGTGCTGCGCGGCGACGCCGAGGCATCGACCCGACCGCTGCCCGGCCTCATTGACTTGGACGAACTACTACTGGGCATCCGTGCCGCTGGCCTGCCAGTCACGGTTGAGGTGAAGGGCGGCGCCCGCCGGCTTCTGCCCCCGGGCGCAGAACTCACCGCCTACCGCGTAGTACAGGAAGGCCTGACCAACACCATGAAGCACGCCGGCCCCAACGCGGAGGCCAGCGTCACCCTTGACTGGACCGCGCGCGGTCTGGACGTGTCGGTGCGGGACAACGGGAGGGGCGCTACGGCGTCATACTCGGAGAAGGGATCCGGCGCACTGTCCGGGCCCGACGGCGGCAACGGCTTGCGCGGCATGACCGAGCGGGTCAAGCTGTATGACGGCACCCTGCACACCGGCCCACTGCCAGGCGGCGGCTTCGGCATCACAGCATCCATCCCCTACACGGAGAACTGACTTTCATGACCCCCTCCCCCATTCGCGTGGCCCTTGTTGACGACCAGCAATTGGTCCGCTCCGGCTTTGGCATGCTGATCAATTCCCAGCCCGACCTTGAGGTGGTGCTGCAGGCCGGCAACGGCATCGAGGCACTGCAGGGGCTCGCGGCCACGGCGGCCGACGTGGTGCTCATGGACGTGCGCATGCCCGGCATGGACGGGCTGGAAACCACGCGCCGGCTCATGGAACGGACCAAGACGGCGCCCGCCGGTTCCTGGCTCTCGGAGCTGAAAATCGTGGTGCTGACAACCTTTGATTTGGACGAGTACGCCCTTGCCGCCATCCAGGCCGGAGCCAGCGGCTTCCTGCTCAAGGATGCCCCGCCGGAGGAACTACTCGGGGCTATTCGGACCGTTTTTGCCGGCGACGCCGTCATTGCCCCCTCCACCACGCGCCGCCTGCTGGACCATGTGGCGCCCATGCTTTCTGCCCCCAGCCCAGCCAACGACGCCAACACCACGGCCGTTTCCTCCCTGACGGCGCGTGAGCACGAGGTGTTTGTGCTGATCGCCAACGGCCTCTCCAACCCGGAAATTGCCGCTCAACTGTTCGTGTCCGAGGCCACCGTGAAGACGCACGTGGGGCACATCCTGGCGAAGTTGAACGCGCGCGACCGTGTCCAGGTGGTACTCATCGCGTACGAGACGGGCATCGTCTCCCCAAGGTAGCCCCGCTCCCCCACCACCAGCCCTCTCCCACCTTTGGCGCGGTCTTGCCGAACGCTATCCCGCCGAGCACAACGGCTGCGGCCCGTCGGGTAGGTGTGGCGGGCTGGCTCGGGAACCTCCGTCTCCTCGCTGGAGCCGGCCGAAATCCTGAAGAGCTTCGCGTTGCTCGTGGATCTTTTCCTGTTCGACAATGTCCTTGAACTGTTCGAGATCCGCAACGCCTTGGAGTCACATGCCGCCGCCGGCGGCAACTCCACGCTGACAGGTCTCATCAACTTGTTCCGCTCCCGGGGCAGACATTCAACATTTTCGACAGTGAAGAAGTTGCCACGGTGCGTGAAGTGAGTCCCCGCTCCTCCAGAATGTGGCAGCACAATGTCTGCCTAGCCATCATGCAACACCTGTTGTTGCAGTTTTTCTAGGGCCGCCTGGTCAGCGGCGACCTCCACACTGCCGTGTGGCAAGATCAATGTCAGCACCTTCAAGCCAGGGGGCAAGTGACGTGCATTGCTGCCTGCCAGAGGCTTCGGAGAGTCAGAAACTTTAATGACTTCCAATACTGCCGGCTGACCCAAGGAGACCTCTGTGCCGGACATGACTTCTTGAAATAGGATTCGGTGTGGCTCGCAGGACACCGTTCCACCGGCCCAGATGTCATGCAATGACCCTGGACGGGACCCCGGATATCTTAGGTAGAGGAAGATTCCTCGCTCCTCCAAGGCGGCTTTGCGTTTCCGTGATTCCCGGGCGAACAGGTAAGACAGTCCGCCCCACCATAAAAGATTGAACAGGGTAGAAAAGATCCCATAGGACCAAGCGTTCCCGCTGGCCGCGTAAACGAGCACTGACACCATAGCCATCAGTACGATCATCAGCGGAATGGCAATCATTTTGTGCTGCCAGAGCCATTCCCTCATGTCTGCGCCAACCTTTCTGCGTATGCCTCTTAACCTCGAATCGGTCCTCACCGTAGTAGAACTTTTTGACGTTCAGGCCCCATGGTAATGGAGCCTACAGTTCCGCCCTGCCCCGAGTGTCCACTGACTCTGCCCCGCCACAGCGCAAGGCACCTCCACCCACGGTAGGAGGGGCCGGCGTCGAACATCACGGCGATATCCACCCCGGCTCCGATCCCTGCGCCCGCCAAGCAAAATAGGCTGGTTCCATGACCATCACTCCTGAGAATTCACAGCGCACGCTGGCGGTTCAGGCCCGCGGCTTGCGCAAGACCTACGGCAAGGGCGAGACCGAGGTGACGGCCTTGAAGGGCGTTGACCTGAAGTTCCCGGCCGGCCAATTCACCGCCATCATGGGCCCCTCCGGCTCCGGTAAATCTACACTGATGCATTGCCTTGCCGGGCTGGATTCAGTCACCTCCGGCACCATCCACCTGGGCGAGACGGAACTGACCGCCCTCAACGACAAGGCGTTGACACAACTGCGCCGTGACCGGATCGGCTTCGTGTTCCAGGCTTTCAACTTGGTCCCGACGTTGAGTGCCGAAGCCAATATCACCCTTCCCGTGGCGCTGGCCGGCGGCACCGTAGATAATGAATGGTTCACGTTCATCACCTCCACGTTGGGCCTCACTGACCGCCTCAAGCACAAGCCGCACGAGCTCTCCGGCGGCCAGCAGCAGCGCGTGGCCGTGGCTCGTGCCCTACTCACCCGCCCCGACGTCATCTTCGGCGACGAACCCACCGGCAACCTCGATTCGCGCTCTGGCGCCGAGGTCTTGGGCATGCTGCGCCGCTCCTCTCGTGAGATGGGCCAGTCCATCATCATGGTCACGCACGACCCCGTGGCCGCCTCCTACGCCGACCGTGTTGTCTTGATGAACGACGGCGAGCTGGTGGGCGAACTGGAAAACCCCACCGCTGATTCGGTGCTGGCCTCGCTGGCATCACTGGGGGCCTAACTCATGCTGCAAGTTTCCCTGAGCCAACTCAAATCCCATTCGCGCCGCTTCATCGCCATCACCCTGGCCGTGCTGCTGGCAGTCGCCTTCCTCTCCGCCACCCTCATGGTCAACGCCTCCACGAAAGCCTCACTGAAGGAATCCCTGGGCCAGTCCTACGCCTCGGCGGACCTTGTCATCTCCCCTCCCACCCAAACCCCATTGACGACGGCGGAACTGGCCGCCGTGACGAGCTCACCTGTTGTTGGCGCCTCCTCTGGTCAGCGTCCATTGTTCCTGCAGACGAATCTGGGCAAGGCTTCCGTCGGCGCACAACTACGTGATGTGCCCACGGATCCGGCCCTGGAACCAGTGAAACTGCTCTCGGGTGCGTGGCCTACCAAGGATGCTGACGTGGTGGTTGACCGCGTCACGGCCGAGCGCAACTCACTTTCCCTGGGCAGCAAGGTCACCATGTCAGCGGATGCTGGCGGCAAGGAGCCTGCCTCACTGCACGCCACAGTCTCCGGCATCATGGCTGCCTCGTTCGACCCAATGTCATCTGGCACCGCACAGTTCGTGGGCACAACAGCCGCTGTGGAGAAACTCAGTTACCCCGATTCCGGCTTTACCGGCATCTCGGTGCTGCTCAAACCGGGCGTGTCTGTTGCAGATGCCAAGGCAGCCCTGGCCACCACGTTGGATCAGCCGGCGGACACAATCCTGACGCCGGATGAGCAGACTACGCAGCAGGTCTCTCTGTTGACCGGCGGCCAGGACCAGCTGACCATCGTGCTGCTCGCGTTCGCCGCCGTTGCCCTGCTGGTGGCGGCACTGGTTGTTTCAAACACTTTCTCCGTACTGGTGGCCCAGCGGACCCGCGAACTGGCCTTGCTGCGTTGTATTGGCGCCAGCCGTGCACAGGTGCGTAACTCCGTCATGGTCGAAGCCATAGCTGTTGGGTTTATTGCCTCGGTCCTAGGCGTGCTCGTCGCCACCGGCACCATGGCACTCGTTTTGACCCTACTGGGCCAAAATCCCAACTTTGCCTTCGCCACTTTGGCGGTGCCGCCGTCGGCCATTGTTGCCGGACTGGTTGTGGGCACATTGTTGACGGTGCTCGCCGCCCTGGTCCCGGCCCGGGCCGCAACTGCCGTGGCCCCGCTGGCCGCACTGCGTCCCGTTGATGATGCGAGCGTGCACAACACCGGCGGCCGCTTGCGCCTGGTTGTTGGTGTGGTGCTCCTGCTGGCCGGTGGCGTTGGCCTTGTGTATGGCGGCATTTCCACCAACCTGCTGATAGCTTTGCCTGCCGGAGCGGCATCCTTTGTGGGTGTCATCATGGCGGCCACGCTGTTCGTGCCCAAGCTCGTTGCGCTGGCTGGCACCCTCGCCGTGCCTGCCGGGGTGCCAGGCACGATGGCTGCTGCCAACGCCGTGCGCAACCCGCGCCGGACCACGGCCACGGCGTCCGCCCTGCTCATTGGCGTCACGCTCGTGACCATGATGATGACAGGAGCGGCCACGGCCCGGCAGGCCTTCGACTCCCAGCTGGACAGCCGTTACCCCGTGGACCTGTCGGTGCAGGCCTACCCCGGCGAGCCGGCCATCACCGCGGATCAGCTCTCCGCCGCCGCAGCCCTGCCCGGCGTCAAACAGATCGCCCGGCTGGATTTGGTGGGCACGGTGACTGCCGGGGACCTGCAGATTCCGGCTTACGGGATTCACGACGCCGATGCGGCGGCTCTGCTGGCAAATTCCGCTAACCGTCCCACACGGACCTCGGTGGTGCTGCCCAAAGATGTCAAGGCCACCACTGCCACGTTGAATTCCGGAACCCAGACCACCAACATCGCCGCCACCCCGTCCACAACGTATGAACTGATGGCGGTGGTCTCCCTCGACGCGTTCCCGCCCGTTGCAGCGAATGACCCGCTGCGACGGGAGGCGGCAGCACCGTTGTGGATCTCCGTGAATGAATCGTTGGAGGCCAACGCCCTGATGGATTTGCGGACCTCGCTGGCTACGGCGCTGGGCGTCAACGAATATCAGGTCAGTGGGGACGTGCTGGAAAAGGCCACGTTCAACCAGGTCATCGACATGATGCTCCTTGTGGTCACGGCACTACTGGCCGTGGCCGTTTTCATTGCCCTGATCGGTGTAGCCAACACCCTGTCCTTGTCCGTGCTGGAACGGACCCGGGAGAACTCCCTGCTGCGGGCGCTTGGCCTGACACGTGGGCAGTTGCGCGGCATGCTGGCTCTAGAAGCGGTGCTCATTGCAGGCGTTGCCGCGATCATTGGTTCTGCCCTGGGTGCCGTATACGGCTGGGGCGGTGCGCAGGCAGCGCTGGGATCCTTTGCCGATGTCACGGCGGTCATTCCGTGGGGCCAAATCCTGACAGTGGTGCTGGTGGCGGTAGTTGCCGGGCTCTTGGCCTCCGTGGTCCCTGCCCGACTGGCCGCGAAGCTCTCCCCCGTTGAGGGTTTAGCGATGGACTGAGGCGGGTAATCCGCGTATGTTGCGGCCACCTCTGGATAAAGGACGGCGCTTGCGGATAAGGACGGTCGTCTACGACCGTCCTTATCCGCAAGCGCCGTCCTTTTCACGATTTGAGGTACATGGGCAACGCAACAAGTTATCCACAGGCGGGCCGGCTGCCTCTGCTTCGGCACGCTGCGTGATGAGACGCTTGATTCATGAGCACGCCACGACTGATAATTCCCGCCGACTTTGAAAAGTCAGGCCGAGACCGCCGGGAGCTGGTGGACCTGTGTAACAAGGGCCAGCTGACGCGGGTGCACCGTGGCGTTTACGTGAACAGCACCGAATTCCGCGAGCTCAGCCCAATGCAGCGGTACGGCCTGACTGCCTCAGCTTTTCAGGTAGCAACCCCACAGCAACCCGTTTTCTGCCACGCAACGGCAGCACTCCTCTGGGGATTGTGGATGGTCGGCGTACCGGAACGTCTGCATGTCATGACTGAGGCAATGCGAGGCGGACGGAACGAAAACGGGGTGGACCGCCACCGCGGCTCCATGACGGAGCGGGTACAACGGTGCGGCTCGTTCCTGCTGACCGGGAAAGTGGACACCGTCTTGCAGTTGATCCTCAGCTTTGATTTTCCCTATGCGGTTGCAATCTGTGACTCCAGCCTGCGCACCTCCAACCGCCAACGAGCCTACAACCACTTCACCGCTCGTGATGCGGAGCCGACACTACGCACGCCGCTCTGGCAGAGCACTTACCCGCAGGGGCCGGCGCTGCGGCGCGAAGACCTCATTGCCGCCGCCGGTGAACTACCAACGAAGGCAGCACAGAAGCGGGCTCTAGCTGTCATCAATTTCGCGTCTCCCTTGTCGGAGTCGGCGGGCGAATCGATCAGCCGCGCCAAGATGCACCTGCTCGGATTCCCCGCACCCGAGCTACAAAAACACTTCATACTGCGAGACGGCAGCAACGCGTACACGGACTTCTGGTTCAAGGAACTCAATCTTGCCGGCGAGTTCGATGGCATGGGTAAATACCTGCGCGCTGACTGGGGTAGCGGACTGACTACCCAGCAGCGGGTCATAAAGGAAAAGTGGCGCGAGGATCAAATTCGAGCACAAGGTGTCAGGTTTGTCCGGTGGGATTGGAAGGACATCATGAACCAGGAGCGGTTCATTCGCGTGCTGCACGAGGCTGGACTTCGGCGGCAGTAGCCCGATCGGCGAAAAGGGACGGCGTTCGCGGATAAGGACGGCGCGCTAACACCATCTTTATCCGCGAACGCCGTCCCATTCTCCAGATGCGTGCACCCTATGCCTCGACGGGCGCGGGTTCCTCGTACTTGGGAAAGATCGGCGCCGGAGCGGGCAGTACCGTACCGGGAACCAGAGGTGTGGAAATGGCAGCGAACTGGCGAACGGCGTCGTCCGCCGATCCCCCCTGGCCCAACACAGTTAGCAGCTTCGCCGAGGCGTCCGGCATAACGGGCTGGATGAGGATCGAGACCATGCGCAGCACCTCGAGGGTCACATACAGCACGGTTTCCATACGGGGGACGTCAGTCTTGCGCAGCACCCAGGGGGCCTGGTCGGCGAAGTAGGCGTTGGTGTCTCCCAGAACGTGCCAGATCTTTTCCAGCGAGCCGTGGAAATCCTGGACCTGGTAGGTGGCGCGGGAATGTTCTAAAAGGGCACGGGCCGCGGCCAGAATGCTCTCATCGGCTTCGGTGAACTCGCCATGAGCCGGCACTACACCGGCGCAGTTCTTCGCCACCATGGACAGAGAACGCTGGGCCAGATTGCCTAAGTTGTTGGCGAGGTCGGAGTTCATCCGGCCCACCACGGCGTCATGGTTGTAGGAGCCGTCCGCGCCAAAGGGCACCTCGCGCAGCAAGAAGAAACGCACCTGGTCCAGGCCGTATTGGGCAACCCAATCGGCCGGAGCCACCACGTTGCCCAATGACTTGGACATCTTCACGCCGTTGTTGTGCAAGAAACCGTGGATCATGACGCGCTTGGGCAGTTCCAGCCCGGCAGACATGAGGAACGCCGGCCAGTACACGGCGTGGAAGCGGGAGATGTCCTTGCCAATGATGTGGACATCGGCGGGCCAGTACTTCTTGAAGGCTTCGGAGTCCACATCCGGGTAACCAACGGCCGTGATGTAGTTGGTCAGCGCGTCAACCCACACGTACATGACGTGCTTGTTATTGCCCGGAACGGGAACGCCCCAGTCGAAGGTGGTGCGGCTGACGGAGAGATCTTCCAGCCCGCCCTTGACGAAGCTGATCACTTCGTTGAAGCGGGTGCGTGGGGCACCAAATTCCGGCTGGTCGGCGTAGAGGGCCAGCAGCTTGTCCTGGTAGTTGGAGAGGCGGAAGAAGTAGCTTTCCTCTTCGGTCCAGGTCAGTTCCGTATCGGTGACCTTGGAGTAACGCTTGCCGTCCTCGCGCAGTTCCGTCTCGTCTTCGCCGTAGTAGGCCTCGTCACGGACCGAATACCAGCCCTCATATTTGCCCAGGTAGATATCCCCGGCATCTTCCATTTTCTTCCAGATGGCCTGTGATGCAGCGTAGTGATCGGCGTCCGTGGTGCGGATGAAACGGTCATAGCTGATGCCCAGCGCCTGGTGCGTGTCCTTGAAGATGGTGACATTGCGGTCCACGAGTTCCTTGGGACTCAGGCCTTCCTTCTCGGCCGTCTGCGCGATCTTCATGCCATGCTCATCCGTACCCGTCACGAACTTCACGTCATACCCGTCAAGGCGCTTGAAGCGTGCCATGGCGTCAGCTGCGATGTACTCGTAGGCGTGCCCAATGTGCGGATCGCCGTTGGGGTACGTAATGGCGGTGGTCAGGTAGTAAGGCGTCTTGGCCGAGTCAGTAGTGCTCACCCCCTAAATTTACCGTGAAATCTGGGAATTGTTGATTCGTGTCCCCTCTGCCGTTGACGCACGACGGCGGCACCTACTCTGCGGTTAAACGCCGAAGTCGCGATCCCCTCGCGGGCAGTAAGATTTCTGCGGTCGCAGGGCGACCTTGGAAATCCATCCCCGCTCCGGGAATCGCGACTTCAACTTTCGGCACTGGGGTCCCTTGGGAGGGCGTGGGGATTAGTCTTCCAGATCGACCTCACGGGCCATGGTGGCGCCGATTTCGGTCTTGATCGAATCCAGCAGCTCCTGCGGCACGGTGCTGTCCACAGTGATGAGGGCCAGTGCTTGGCCGCCTTCGGTGTGGCGGGCAACCTGCATGCCGGCGATATTGACATTATTCTCGCCAAGGATACGGCCGAGGGTACCTACTACACCGGGACGGTCAGCGTAAGAGATCACCAAGAGGTGATCGCTCATGGGGATTTCCAGCTCGTAGCCATTGACGGCCACAATCTTTTGGATCTGCTTCGGGCCGGTCAAAGTACCTGAGACGGAGATCTGAGAATCATCAGACAAGGCGCCGCGAATGGTCAGCACGTTGCGGTAATCGGTTGATTCCAGCGTGGTGATCAGGTTGGTCTTGATGCCGCGCTGCTGCGCCAAAATCGGGGCATTGACGTAGGAGACCTGCTCGGAAACTACGTCCTTGAAGACGCCCTTGAGCGCTGAAAGTTCCAGTGCCTTAACGTCCAAGGCAGCAATTTCGCCAGCGACTTCGACGTCGATCTGGGTCACCGAGGCGTGGGTCAGCGCGGTGAAGATGCGGCCCAGCTTCTCGATCAGCGGGATGCCGGGGCGGACCTCGGCGGCAATGACACCACCGGCCACGTTTACGGCGTCGGGCACCAATTCGCCGGCCAGGGCCAGGCGAACGGACTTGGCTACGGAAACTCCGGCCTTCTCCTGCGCTTCATCGGTGGAAGCACCCAGGTGCGGGGTGGCGATGACGTTATCCAGGCCCAGGAAGTCAACGTCGGTGGCTGGTTCCTTCACGAACACATCAATGCCGGCACCGGCAATTTCACCCTCACGCAAGGCAATGTTCAGCGCCGCCTCATCGATGAGACCGCCACGGGCCACGTTGATGACGTAAGCGGTCTTCTTCATTTTCGCGAAGGCCTCGGTACCGATCATGCCCAGGGTTTCCGGGGTGCGCGGCATGTGGATCGTGATGAAGTCGCCCTGTTCCAGCAACTCATCGAGAGAGACAAGTTGCACGCCCAGGCTCGCGGCACGGGCAGAGGTGACGTAGGGGTCGTAGGCAATGATTTCCATGCCGAAGGCCTTGGCGCGTTCGGTGATCAGGGCGCCAATACGGCCCAGCCCGATGATGCCCAGCTTCTTTTCCAGCAGTTCCGTGCCGGTGTACTTGGAGCGCTTCCATTCACCGTTTTTCAATGCGGTGCTGGCGGCCGGGATGTGGCGGGCCAGGGAGAGGATGTGGCCAATGGTCAGCTCGGCGGCAGAAACAATGTTCGACGTCGGGGCGTTGACCACCATGACACCGGCCTGCGTTGCGGCCTTGATGTCAACGTTGTCCAGCCCCACGCCGGCACGGGCAATGACCTTCAAGTTCTTGGCAGCAGCAATGGCTTCGGCATCCACCTGCGTTGCGGAGCGGACCAGGATCGCATCGACGTCAACAATGGCGGACAGCAGAGCGGCACGGTCAGCTCCGTCCGTCTGGCGGATCTCAAAATCGGGGCCCAATGCCTCGATCGTTGCGGGCGAAAGTTCCTCCGCGAGGAGTACTACTGGTTTGGTGGCGCTCACCTGTGACCTCTTTAGCTTGTCGTTTAGTGTTCTTGTGGGGATTTTGGTGAATGGTTTTTGTGGTGCCCTAGCAACGACAAAAGCCGGTCTCCAGTTTATGGGAGACCGGCTTCGGTGCCGTAATATATGGCGGGAAGTTCGACGCAAGCGATATAAATCACATGATCTAAGTCGCATTTGTCCAGCAGCCGGACGTAGAGCGCTGGGCCCACACGCTTGGGCCCACACGCTTGGGCCCACATTCCCGAGGGACCCAACTGTTGGTTCGCTAGCGAACCAACAGTTGGGAGGGAATGGGGACTAGCGGGAGACTGAACCGTCGGTGTAGTCGTCGCTGTTGGTGGAGATCCAGGAGAACAGCTTGCGCAGTTCGCGGCCTGTGGACTCGATGGGGTGCTCTTCGCCCTTCTTGCGCAGTGCCAGGAACTCGGGAGCGCCGGCATCCTGGTCCTCGATGAAGCGAGTGGCGAACGCACCGCTCTGGATATCGGCCAGAACAGCCTTCATGTTTTCCTTCACCTCGGGGGTGATGACGCGCGGGCCGGAGACGTAGTCGCCGTATTCTGCGGTGTCGGAAACGCTCCAGCGCTGCTTGGCAATGCCACCTTCCCACATGAGGTCAACAATGAGCTTGAGCTCGTGCAGCACCTCGAAGTAGGCGATTTCGGGCTTGTAGCCAGCTTCGGTCAGAACTTCAAAGCCGTACTGAACCAGCTGTGAGGCGCCGCCACAGAGAACGGCCTGCTCGCCGAACAGGTCCGTTTCGGTCTCTTCGGTGAAGGTGGTCTCGATGACCCCTGCTCGGGTTCCGCCGATGCCCTTGGCATAGGACAGAGCCAGGGCGCGGGCGCCACCGGTGAAGTCCTGCTCAACAGCGATCAGGTCGGGGATGCCGCGGCCTGCTTCGAATTCGCGGCGTACGGTGTGACCCGGTGCCTTCGGAGCAACCAGAGCAACGTCAACGTCAGCCGGGGGCGTGATGTAGCCAAAGCGGATGTTGAAGCCGTGGCCGAAGAACAGGGCGTCGCCAGCCTTCAGGTTCGGGGCAATGTCCTCTGCGTAAACGAAGCGCTGGACCTGGTCCGGGGTCAGGATCATGATCAGGTCAGCTTCAGCCGTTGCCTCAGCAACGCTGAGGACGCGCAGGCCCTCTGCCTCTGCCTTGGCGATGGACTTGGAGCCCGCCTTCAGGCCGACGCGAACGTCAACGCCGGAGTCGCGCAGGCTCAGTGCGTGTGCGTGCCCTTGGCTGCCGTAGCCGATAACGGCGACCTTGCGACCCTGGATGATTGACAGGTCTGCGTCGTCGTCGTAAAACATTTCGGTCACTGTGTAACTCCTTGAATAAATGGTGTGTGGTGCTTTATCAAAAGTATTTCATCCAGGACCTGCCCTGCAGGTCCTGGTGGGCCGTGCGCTAGGAAGCGCGCAGCGCCCGATCGCTCATGGAACGGCTTCCCCGCCCAACGGCCAAGGTGCCTGATTGCACGATTTCCCGGATCCCGAAGGGTTCCAGGACTGCGAGCAAGGCGGCCAGCTTGTCAGCGTAGCCAGTGGCTTCAATGGTCAGCGAGTCTGTAGACACGTCAACCACTGAGGCACGGAAGAGATCTGCAGCTTGGGTTACTTGCAGTCTCGTCGCGGCGTCCGCACGCACCTTGACCAGGATGTGGTCCCGCTGCACGGAATTCTCTGGAACGAGTTCAACGATCTTGATGACGTTGACCAGCTTGTTCAGTTGTTTGGTGACTTGTTCAATCAAGTCCCCGTCTGCATCAACCACTACCGTCATGCGGGAAATACCCACAATCTCGGTGGGGCCAACAGCAAGTGAGTTGATATTGAAGGCGCGGCGGGCAAACATGCTGGCCACCCGGGTCAATACACCGGGTTTATCTTCAACCAGTACGGAAAGAGTATGTCTAGTCATGCCTTAGTCCTCCTCGTCCCACACGGGGGTCATGTTGCGGGCAACTTGAATCTGGTCGTTGCTGACCCCTGAGGGCACCATCGGCCACACCATGGCGTCCGGGCTAACCACGAAATCAATGATGACCGGGCGGTCATTGATGGCCAAGGCTGCCTCAATGGTGGCGTCAATGTCCTCAACGCGTTCACAGCGCAGGCCAACACAATCATAGGCATCGGCCATCTTCACAAAGTCCGGCACACGGATACTGTCATGGCCCGTGTTGAGGTCGGTGTTGGAGTAGCGGCTGTTGTAAAACAGCGTCTGCCACTGGCGCACCATGCCCAAGGACGAGTTGTTAATGATGGCAACCTTGATGGGAATGTTGTTGATCCGGCAGGTGGCCAGTTCCTGGTTGGTCATCTGGAAACAGCCGTCACCGTCAATGGCCCAGACCACACGGTCCGGGTTGCCCACCTTGGCCCCCATGGCCGCAGGCACCGAGTAGCCCATGGTCCCGGCGCCGCCGGAGTTCAGCCAGGCGCGGGGGCGCTCGTACTTGATGAACTGCGCAGCCCACATTTGGTGCTGACCAACGCCTGCAGCGTAGACGCCTTCAGGGCCCGTCAGCGCACCAATGCGTGAGATGACTCGCTGTGGGGACATGAGCCCGTCTTCGGGTTCAGTCCAACCCAACGGGTAGGTGTCCCGCAAATTGCCCAGGAACGCCCACCAGTCGCTGAGGTTCGGGGTTCCGCCGCTCTCAAACTCGACTTTGACGGCCGTCACGAGGTCCGGGATGATCTCCTTCAAGGAGCCCACAATAGGGACATCGGCGGTGCGGTTCTTGGAAATTTCCGCGGGGTCAATATCAGCGTGAATGACCTTGGCATGGGGAGCGAAACTGCTCAGTACCCCTGTGACTCGGTCATCGAACCGGGCACCCAACGTGATGAGCAGATCGGATTGCTGCAAGGCTGTCACGGCGGAGACCGTGCCGTGCATGCCGGGCATGCCTACGTGCAGATCATGTGAATCGGGGAACGCGCCGCGTGCCATCAAGGTGGTGACCACGGGGGCGCCCGTGAGTTCCGCCAAAACCAGCAGTTCCGCGGAAGCGTTGGCCTTGACCACGCCACCGCCTACGTAGAGGACAGGCTTCTTGGCTTCGCGGATCAGGCGGGCAGCCTCTCGCAGCTGCTTGGAATGGCCGCGGAAAACAGGGCGGTAGCCGGGCAGGTCAATGACGGGGGGCCAGGAGAAGGTCATTTGGCCAACCTGGGCGTCCTTGGCAACGTCCACAAGGACGGGACCGGGACGCCCGGTTGAGGCAAGGTGGAAAGCCTCGGCCAGCACGCGGGGAATGTCATTGGGGTCGGTCACCAAGTACGAGTGCTTGGTGATCGGCATGGTGATGCCAACAATGTCAGCTTCCTGGAAAGCGTCGGTGCCGATGACAGAACTGGAGACCTGACCGGTGATGGCCACCAGAGGAACCGAGTCCATGTGGGAATCCATAATGGCGGTGACGAGGTTGGTAGCGCCCGGACCGGAGGTAGCGATGCAAACGCCCACCTCACCGGTCACCATAGCGTAGCCCTGGGCAGCGTGCCCGGCACCCTGTTCGTGACGGACCAGAATGTGATTCAGATCTGATGCCATCAGCGGATCATAGGTGGGAAGAATGGCGCCGCCAGGCAGACCAAAAATGTCCTTGACACCCAATTCTTCAAGTGAACGGACAAGTGCCTCGGAGCCGCTCATCTGGACAGGCGCCACAACATTGTTGGGACCCAGGACGGCGGAGGCTTGGTTTGCGGTGCTGACCACGCCTGAGTGGCTGCTCGTTTGCGCACCGTGCCCGGGGGACTTTGCTGCCATCAGCGCTGGGCTGGCGGGCGTTCCTTTGCTCATCGGTTCTTTCCTTCGGGGAAACTCTTGGCTCTCGGGTATTTCATCTGCAGTTGCGTCCACTTCTGGATGGTGTACGCAGTGTTACAAGTTGCCGCTGGTGGTGGAAACAAAAAAACCCCTCTTGCCCATAAGGCTCTCATCGAGGGGTTTGCACGTGTTGTGACGTTTTCTCATTCGTAAAAGCCACAAGTCAGCGACCAAGGGTGTGGTCGCTTCACATCACGTGCTAGCTAATGACGGCTAGGAGCTTTCGTTGCATGTGTTTAGTCTCCCGTTTTACGCTCTTGAGTGTCAAACGGCCAACTCTAGCATCTCACTATGTGGACCCAGTGTCCACCCTGTGGGCATGGTGGTGCCATCTACCCCGCTTCCCACAAACCGCCAGAGGGCGGCTAGTTGCAATAGGCCCCTGTGGAGGCACTGTTGACTAACTTGGCATACTTGGCCAAAACACCTGTTGTGAACTTGCCCGGAAGCGGCTCCCACCCCACCTTGCGTGCCTCCAACTCCGCTGGCTCCACCAAGAGGTCAAAGGTGCGCGCCGCTATGTCAACGCGAATGGCGTCCCCATCCCTGACAAAGGCGATGGGCCCGCCGTCCACGGCTTCGGGAGCCACATGACCAATACACAGCCCGGTGGTGCCACCGGAAAAGCGGCCATCGGTCAATAGCAGCACATCCTTGCCGAGCCCAGCGCCCTTAATGGCACCGGTGATGGCGAGCATCTCGCGCATGCCGGGACCACCCTTGGGACCCTCATAACGGATCACCACAACATCACCGGCTTGAATCTCACCACGGCCAAGCGCCTCCAGGGCGCCCTGCTCACGCTCAAAGACACGGGCGCTACCTTCAAAGACGTCCAGATCAAAGCCTGCACTCTTGACCACTGCCCCGTCCGGAGCCATCGATCCGTGGAGCACAGTGATGCCACCCGTTTTATGGATGGGATTCGAGATGGCACGCAGAACCTTGCCATCGGGGTCCGGCGGGTTAATCTCGGCCAAGTTCTCGGCCACTGTTTTGCCTGTGACGGTGAGGCAATCGCCATGGAGGAGCCCGGCGTCGAGCAATGCCTTCATGATGACAGGCACTCCGCCGATCTTGTCGACGTCGAACATCACATAGCGGCCAAAGGGTTTCAGATCGCCTAGGTGAGGGACCTTATCGCCAATGCGATTGAAGTCGGCAAGGCTCAGATCCACGTTAGCTTCACGGGCAATGGCCAGCAGGTGCAGAACGGCATTAGTGGAACCTCCAAAGGCCATGGTGACGGCAATGGCATTCTCAAAAGCCTTCTTCGTCATAATGTCGCGGGCACGGATGCCCTTTTCCAGCAGATGCACCACGGCTTCGCCGGACTTGCGCGCGTACATGTCACGGCGCCGGTCAGCGCTGGGCGGTGCAGCCGAACCGGGAAGAGACATACCCAGGGCCTCGCCAATACAGGCCATGGTATTGGCCGTGTACATGCCGCCGCAGGCACCTTCACCGGGACAAATGGCGCGCTCAATGGAATCCAGATCTTTCATGCTCATCTTGCCGGCGGCGCAGGCCCCCACCGCCTCGAAGGCGTCAATCAAGGTGACTTCCTTCTCCGTGCCATCCTCTAATTTGGCGAAGCCGGGCATGATGGAGCCGGCGTAAAGGAACACGCTGGCAAGGTTGAGCCGTGCGGCAGCCATGAGCATGCCGGGCAAGGACTTGTCACAGCCGGCAAGGAGAACGGAGCCGTCCAACCTCTCGGCCATCATGACTGTTTCCACGGAGTCCGCAATGACTTCGCGTGAGACGAGGGAGAAGTGCATACCCTCGTGCCCCATGGAAATGCCGTCGGAGACGGAAATAGTGCCGAATTGCATGGGAAAACCGTCTGCAGCGAAGACGCCTTCCTTGGCGCCTTGGGCCAGACGGTTTAAAGAAAGGTTGCACGGGGTGATTTCATTCCACGAACTAGCTACACCGATCTGGGGCTTGCGGAAGTCATCGTCTCCCATACCCACTGCCCGGAACATGCCACGGGCGGGGGCCGCATGGATGCCATCGGTGACTACCCGGCTTCGGGGTTTAATGTCCGGGCGCCCATCGGCGGTGCGTACAACTGTGTCTTCCGGCTCAACAGAATTCGTCTCTACGCTCATGGGCGCCAGTCTATGGCGCAAGCGTGAAGTGCGCCACTTTAGGTGGTTTGCTGGCGGAGGTTTGCTGGCGGTGGCGTTACTGGAGGCGGCTTGGCGGCTCGCGCTGGTGGGGGCTAGCCGGGCTTGCATGTACCCAGCGGCATTTTGCAGAGAATTTATTTGAGCAAATTCCCCGGAATAACAAGGATCTCAGGACCTCAGAATGTGATCCCTGCCGCAAAAGAGGCAAAATCCGACTAATCGATTTCACACCCGCACAAAAAAGCCGTATAGTTTCATGTCGTTGCAAAGAACACTGCAGACACAATCTGCTGAGTGCCACTGCAGCGAAGATGCACCCCTAGCTCAATTGGCAGAGCAATTGACTCTTAATCAATGGGTTTCCGGTTCAAGTCCGGAGGGGTGCACAGAGTAAGGCCGTTCCGGCATTGGTAACAACTAGTGCTGGAACGGTTTTTTACTGCAGTAAAAAAATACGCACCCCTAGCTCAATTGGCAGAGCAATTGACTCTTAATCAATGGGTTTCCGGTTCAAGTCCGGAGGGGTGCACAGGGTAAAACCGCTCCAACACTGGCAAGCGCCGGGGTTGGAGCGGTTTTTTGTTGCCCTTTTTGAAGTTGTCAGCAGCGCACGGCGCCAATTTGGCCCCTAACCCGCTACCACATCAGGCCGGCTGACCCATGAGGCCCGCTAACCCATCTGGTGCACCGGCGGCCAAAGTGCTGACAGGGCCGGATTCGTGCCCTCAGCACACCTCACCTAGGCTGAAAACAAGATTTTCACCTTCCACCTTTCAGGAGCACCCATGACTGAACGTCTTGTCCCCGGCGATCCGGCCCCCGCATTCAACTTGCCCAACGCGGACGGCGGCACTACCTCGCTGGCAGACTTCGCCGGCCAGAAAGTGGTTTTGTTCTTCTACCCGGCAGCCATGACTCCAGGTTGCACCAAACAGGCTTGCGATTTCCGTGACAGCCTTGCTTCCTTGCAGGGCGGTGGCTATAAGGTGTTGGGCATCTCCCCCGACCCCGTCTCCAAGCTGGAAAAATTCAAGGCTCGGGATGAATTGAATTACCCGCTCCTTAGCGACTCGGACCATAGCGTTGCTCTCGCCTACGCGGCCTGGGGTGAGAAGAAGAATTACGGGAAGACCTACGAAGGTTTGATCCGTTCCACCATTGTTCTCGATGAGAGCGGCAGCGTTGAGGTGGCCCAGTACAACGTGCGCGCCACCGGCCACGTGGCCAAGTTGCGCCGTGACTTGAAAATCGACGCCGCCTAACAGCTGCCGGCTAGCCGCCTGACCCAAGCATGAGAAAGGCCCCTTACCGAGGAATCCTCGAATAAGGGGCCTTTTTCTAGTGCGCAAGAGGGGACTTGAACCCCTACGCCCGAAGGCACAGGTACCTAAAACCTGCGTGTCTACCAATTCCACCACTCGCGCATGTGCATTGAAGCATGAACAATACTACCGTCTCCTCCGGGTAGTTTTAACCACAGCGGTCCTAACCCTGAGGAAGCCACCAGAATCAGCCACTATGATAAGTGGCTGATGGAGAGTCCGTGCTGCAAGGAGAACCCGAACGTGCCATGCCCTGCCAATCCAGTGCGCAAGGTGACCCAGTGCCCCTGAGTATCCTGCGAGCAACAGCCCTGGCCGCCATTGTTCTTCTGGGCGCAACTTCCTGCACTGCTCCTGCGCCCCAATCCCCCAGTACCACGGCGGCACCCACCCACGCCGTGACGCCTACCGTGTTCAATTTCGGTACGGGGTCTGACCCGCTGGGTTTTGATCCGGCGCTGGTTGCGGACACGGAGTCGTACCGGGTAACACGCCAGATCATGGAGGGGCTGGTGACCATCAATCCGGTCACAGGGGCACCGGCACCAAGCCTCGCCACAAAATGGGTGGAGGATGCGGATGGGCTGCACTACACCTTCACCCTGCGCAAGGGTGTTTCCTTCCATGACGGGACCCCGTTTAACGCAGCGGCCGTGTGCGCCAACTTTGAGCGCTGGTACTCCCTGCCTCCGGCAATCCGCGCAGACGGCTCCACGTCCACCTTCAAACAAGTGTTCCGTGCCTTCAGCGACGATCCGGAAAACTCCCTCTATGAAGGCTGTACGGTTGATGACCCGCTGACGCTCACCCTGGGGTTGAAGACGCGGCTCACCGGATTCCTGCAGGCACTGACCGTGCCAGCCTTTGCCATCTCCTCCCCCACGGCGTTGAAGTCCTTTACCGCCAATGTGCTGGACCGCTCCTTCGCCGGGAACAAGGTATCCCGCTATGGACTGCATCCTGTGGGCACCGGACCGTTCACCTTTGGGCAGGCCTCCGCAGGGTCTGTGACCATGAACGCCAACAAAAACTATTGGGGTGAAAAGGGTCAGATCACCGTCTTGAACTTCAAAACCTTCGAACAGCCCGAAACCAGGCTGGCGGCCTTGTACGAGGGCTCCATCGATGGGTTTGACCCGGTCACGCCCAGTAATTTTGACAAGCTCATCAAGAGCGGAAAGCAGGTCCTGCAACGGGATCCCTTCTCTGTCATGTATCTGGGTATCAACCAGAGAGTCCCTGTACTGGCGGATCTGAAGGTGCGCGAGGCCATCGCATCAGCCATTGACAAGGCAACGCTTGCCAATAACTTCTTCATTGGCGGAACGGCCACTACCGCGCAGTTCATCCCCCCCAAGCTCAGCGGCTTCAATAATGCCGTGGAAGGCATTGGCTACGATCCACAGAAGGCAAAAACGCTCCTGGCAGGCTCCAGTTACAAGGGTGAAGAGCTCAGGTTTTACTATCCCACCAACGCCGCACGCACTTATTTGCCCACCCCTGAAAAGGTCTACGCCCAAATTGCTGTTGAACTGACAAAAGTTGGCTTCAACATCAAACCCGTCCCGATCCCGTGGAACGAAGGCTATCTGGCCGCCGTCACGGGAGACGGCAATCATGCCCTCAGCCTCATGGGATGGAACGGCAGCTATGCGGACCCGGACAACTTTGTGGGCCCCATCTTCGGCTCCCCGGGCACCGAACTGGGACTGGTGGATCCGCAGCTGGTGTCCAAAATCACCCGGGCACGCAGCATGCCCAACGGAGCGGACCGTGTGGCCGCTTATGAGTCCATCAGCAAACAAATTGCAGCCACCGTTCCGGCTGTGCCCATCGTCTTTCCCATCTCCGCCATTGCCCTCTCTGACCGGGTGCTGTCCTATCCGTTGAGCCCGGTGCTCAATGAGGTCTTCAATGCCGTGCAGCTGGCTCCCCCTGCGCCAGGCTGAACCAGCCCGGTGCGGCACGCAGGCATTCTGAACCAGCCTGCCGCGGCACTTCAGGCGGGAACGAAGGCACGCCCTGCGGGGAACACGGTGCTGATTTATGCTTAGAGTCCTTGCCGCGATACGCTTCTAGCGCTAGGAAGAGCCTCTACTGGAGTTGACTGTGACCTTCATTTCGAACACCAAAGACGCTGACGTTGTCCTCATTGGAGGCGGCATCATGAGCGCAACGCTGGGCACTATGCTCAAGCAGCTGGAACCTAACTGGAAGATTGTGCTCTTTGAACAGCTCGATACTCCCGGTTTGGAGTCCTCCAGCCCCTGGAACAACGCGGGCACCGGACACTCGGCACTGTGTGAGCTTAACTACTCACCGGCGGCCGCAGACGGTTCAGTAAACCCGGCCAAGGCCATCAGCATTAACGAACAATTTCAACTCTCACGCCAGTTTTGGGCGCACCTGGTGGACGAATCATTGATCGGCTCTCCCAAGGGCTTCATCAACACCGTGCCGCATATGAGCTTTGTGATTGGTGAGGCGCACCGCAAGTTCCTCAAGGCCCGCCATGAGTCGCTGTCGGCAAACCCCGTGTTTGCCTCCATGGAGTACTCCGAGGACCCCGCGAAGATCGCCCAGTGGGCGCCTCTGGTCATGAAGGGCCGTGATCCCCAACAGGTTGTCAGCGCCACCCGCGCCGCTGAAGGCACGGATGTGGACTTTGGCGCTCTGACCCGCGAGCTCATGGGCTACATGGACAAGAACGGTGTGGAGATTAACTACGGCACCACCGTGACCGATCTGGCCCGCACCACTGACGGCGGCTGGGATGTTGGGCTCAAGCACCCCACCTCAGGCGAACACGGCAAGGTGAAGGCCAAGTTCGTCTTCATCGGCTCCGGTGGCGGCGCCCTGCACCTGCTGCAGAAATCAGGCATTCCCGAGGGTAAGGGCTTCGGCGGGTTCCCCGTCTCCGGCCAGTTCTTCCGCTGCACTGATCAAAAACTCGCTGCCAAGCACAGCGCCAAGGTCTACGGCCAAGCATCCGTGGGCGCCCCGCCCATGTCCGTGCCGCACCTGGACACCCGCTACGTTGACGGCCAGCGTTCCTTGCTGTTCGGCCCCTACGGCGGATTCTCCACCAAGTACCTCAAGACCGGCAGCTACATGGACCTGCCCGGCTCCATCCGCCCCAATAACATCATCCCCATGCTCGCCGTGGGCAAGGACAATCTGGACTTGGTCAAGTACTTGGTCACCGAGGTCACAAAAACCCATGCCGGCAAGGTGGATGCACTCCACGAGTACTTCCCCGAAGCGGACGGGAAGGACTGGGAGCTGATCACGGCAGGCCAGCGGGTTCAGATCATCAAGAAGGATGCCAAGAAGGGCGGAGTGCTCCAGTTCGGCACTGAAGTCATCACGGCAGCTGACGGCACCTTGTCAGCCCTGCTCGGTGCATCGCCCGGAGCATCCACGGCCGTGCCGATTATGCTGGAGCTGTTGCAGCGCTGCTTCCCACGCCAGTACAAATTTCACTGGCAGGATTCATTGCGCACCATGATGCCCACCTATGGCATAAAGCTCAATGAAAATGCCGAACTCTTTGAAAAGAGCCTGGCTGCCACGGCAGCTTCTTTGCAGTTGAAGTAACGAGGGGGCCTTCAGCTCTTTTGATTGGGGCCCGGATCAGCCGGCAAGAAGCAGTGGGAGATTGTTAATGTTCAAATTGGCCACAATGTCGTTGGGCAACCGGGCCCTGATCGCGCTGATCACAATTTTTGCCATGGTGTTCGGGGTCATCACCTTGGGATCGCTGAAACAAGAGCTCATCCCAAGTATCGAGTTCCCGCAAATCACTGTGGTCTCGGCCATGCCCGGCGCCTCTCCAGCCGTGGTGGACAAACAGGTCAGCGCTCCTCTTGAAGCTGCGCTGAATGCGGTGGAGGGGCTGGAATCCAGCACCTCCACCTCCCGCAGCGGCGTCTCTACCATTAGCCTCTCCTTCGCTTATGGCACCAACCTGGACCGGGCCCGGAACCAAATTGACCGTGCCATCTCCAATGTCAGCCAGCGCCTGCCTGACGGTGTGCAACCGCAGCCGATCGCCGGGAGCATCTCCGATTTTCCGATCGTCTTCCTGGCAGTATCTTCGGATCAAGACCTCGCTGCACTGAACACGGATCTGGCACGCATTGCCGTGCCGCAGCTCATGAAGATCGACGGCGTCCGCAGCGCCGATGTCAGCGGCGCCAATTCCCAGCACATCCAAATCCTGCCCGATCCCGCCAAAATGGCTGCCGCGGGCGTAAACCCCGGTGACATCTCCCAAGCTCTGAGCAACAACGGCACTTTGGTCCCTGTCGGCTCCCTGGACACTGGTGGCACCACCTTGTCCATCCAGGCCGGCAGCCCCGTGGATTCACTCGACGCGGTCAGGGCCTTGCCCCTGGCTGGTGCAGCGGAGGGAATCCCCACCATCGCCTCCGTGGCTACTGTGACGCTGGCGGATGACCCCACCACCTCCATCACCCGCACCAACGGCAAAGCCACACTGGCCCTATCCATTACGAAAAAGCCTGAGGCAGACACGGTTTCGGTGTCCGAAGAGGTGGCCACCATGTTGCCACAACTGGCGGCATCAATGGGCAACAACACCAAGTTCACCACCGTCCTGGACCAGGCCCCGTTCATTGTGAAGTCCATTGACGATCTCGCCACGGAAGGCCTGTTGGGTCTTGGCTTCGCCGTCATCGTGATCCTGATCTTCCTCATGTCAGTGCGCTCCACCCTGGTCACCGCGATCTCCATTCCGCTGTCCCTGCTGGTGACGTTCATTGGCCTCTGGGCCACCGGCTACTCGCTGAACATCCTGACCCTGGGCGCGCTCACCATCGCGATTGGCCGGGTGGTGGATGACTCCATTGTGGTCATCGAGAACATCAAGCGGCATCTAAGCTACGGCGAGGACAAGAAGACCGCCATCCTGGCCGCCATCAAGGAGGTTGCGGCAGCCATTACGGCCTCCACCCTGACCACCGTGGCCGTGTTCTTGCCCATCGCGTTTGTGGGCTCGCTGGCCGGGGAGCTCTTCCGCCCCTTCGCACTGACTGTCACCTTTGCGCTGCTGGCCTCCCTGCTGGTCTCGCTGACCATTGTTCCCGTTCTGGCGTACTGGTTCTTGAAGTCCACGCCCGCGGTGGAGCACACCAGTTCAGGCACGGCCTCGGAGCACGACGCCGGCACCCCCTTGCGTGGGAAAGCGCTGCTGACCGCTGTGGAAGAGAAGGAACGTTCGTCCTGGTTGCAGCGCGGCTACCTGCCCATCCTGGCCAAGACCCAAAAACATCCTGTTGTGACGCTCATTGCCGGTGGCATTGTGCTGGCCGCAACCCTGGCTATGACACCGCTGCTCCCTACCAACTTGTTAGGTGATACCGGACAGAACAGCATCACCATCCAGCAGGATCTGCCCCCGGGTACAAGCCTGCAAGCCAGCAACGAAGCTGCCAAGAAAGTTGAAAGCGTGGTGAGCGGCATTGACGGCGTCACCGATGTTCAGGTCACGGTGGGCAACGCCTCCGGCGGCTTCTCGGCGCTTCTCTCCTCCGGTGCTTCCAGCGCCTCATTCCAGGTCATCACGGATCCCGATGCGGACCAGGTGAAGCTCCAGGACACCGTACGTACCGCCGTCGAGGATATCAAGGATGCAGGCGTCATCAGCTTGGGGTCCCAGGGCGGCGGCTTTGGCATGTCTTCCTCCGTTGATATCACTGTCAAGGCCACCACGGGCGAGGAACTTCAACAGGCCAGTGAAACTCTGGTCAAGGCCATGACCGGGTTGGCGGGCGCGCAGTCGGTGGAAAGCAACCTCAGCGGCACCCAGCCGGTTGTCCAGGTCAGCGTGAACCGGGCGAAGGCCGTTGCGGCCGGCCTGGATGAGCAACAAATCACGGGCTTGTTGGCCGCCACCGTCAGCCCCATCCCCGGCGGCACGGTGCGCATTGACACCACCGATTACAAGGTCCAGATTGGTCTGGGCACCCAATTTGATTCCGTGAAGGCCCTAGCAGCCGCGCAAATCCCCACCAAAACAGGGCCCGTACCCCTCTCGCAGGTGGCCACTGTTGAAGAGGTCCAGGCCCCGCTCACGGTGACATCCTCCAACGGCCAGCGCACCGCCACAGTTTCAGTGACGCCTGAGGGCAACGCTTTGGGTTCGCTCAGCGCCGAGGTACAAAAGAAGCTCGACTCGATGCAGCTGCCCGCTGGCACCATCGCTACCATTGGCGGCGCGGCCACGCAGCAGACCGAATCCTTCCAGCAATTGGGGCTGGCCATGCTGGCCGCCATCGCCATTGTCTATGTGATCATGGTGGCCACGTTCAAATCGTTGATTCAGCCGCTGATCCTGTTGGTGTCCATTCCCTTTGCGGCAACCGGAGCCATTGGTCTGCTGCTCATCACGGGCATCCCGCTGGGCCTGCCGTCACTGATCGGCATGTTGATGCTGGTGGGGATTGTGGTGACAAACGCCATTGTGCTGATTGACCTCATCAACCAGTACCGCCAACCTGCCGGAGACAGACCCGCCATGAACGTGGCCGACGCCATTGAACATGGTGCACGGCAGCGTTTGCGGCCCATTTTGATGACCGCGCTGGCCACCATCTTTGCGCTGACCCCCATGGCGTTGGGCCTGACCGGAAGCGGGGGCTTCATCTCACAGCCTCTGGCCGTTGTGGTGGTGGGTGGGTTGATCTCCTCCACGGTCCTGACCCTGATCCTGGTGCCGGTGCTGTACCGACTCGTTGAAGGACGCAAAGAACGCCACGATCTCATCAAGGCGCTCAAGGTGGTGCACGTACCGGCCAGCCATGCGGGTGCTCACGCGGGCGCTCAGGGCAGTACCGATACTGGTGCTCACGCGGGAGCTGGCTTCCAGGACTGGACTACCGGGGCCATCCCGAAGGTCCGCGGCCGCCGCGCCGCAGACTAACCGTCCAGCTCCAAGGGCATCAGCACCTGGGTTAACGCCGAATGGTTGAGGGACGTTGAAAATTCAACGTCCCTCAACTATTCCCTACGCCTTGGCGTGAGATGTTATTTTTTTCGTTTGTTAGAGCTTCCACCTGTTGATGCGGTAGGAATTGCCCAGCTTTTCAAACACGCCCGGGTTGGCGTCCCAGTAACTCTTGTGGCCGCTGACGCCCACTCGCTGCGGCGTTCCCCACGGCGTAACAGAAAAAAGGTTGATCGCTTGAATGTCCTCACCGTTGGCGCTCTTGCAGCTGAACGAGATGACAACGGCCTGGCCGCGGCGAAAATCTTGGATCGCCGGAGTGCTGGAGGTGAAGTCAGAGGCGCACTTGTGTCCCACCAATTGCTGGGTCAGCTCGGTTGTTGAAGCACCAGCCAATTTGCTCTGTGTGGCCTTGATAGCAGCCTTCACCGTGGCCGGATCGCTTCCGTGCTTGCCCTCATCACTTTCCGCGAAGAAGGCAAAGGCCGTGGAAATGCCGTCAGCGTCCAAGTCCTTGGTGCCCTGGGCCACCTGCTGCATCTCTGTGCCTGTTTCGGGATCGGTGGTCTTGCCAAACGTGGTGTCATAATCCCAGGCCTTGAGGTACTGGAAGGAAGATTCTCCGGTCACGAACTTGGAGAACAGCGGATCTCCCTCCGCCGGAATCTCGGTGGGTCCCTCCAGCGCATCCCAGCCTTGTGGCAACGCAACGGCACCCTCTGGCATGGTGACGGCGCCATCACTGGGCTCATTCCCTGCCCCGGGACCGGTGGGCGTCGCGGCTTCGGAGGGAGCATCCCCGCTCCCCCTTCCGGCGTTATTCGAAGCGCTCTGGCTCGCGGCCACGGTGGGTGCTGATTTCCCCTCATTACCGGACTGAGTGAAAGAAGGGAGGACCCAGACCAACACCACCACAACCACAAGCACCACCGCCACAACCGCTGCGCCCACAACTATAAAGAGAGTCTTGCGGTTCCCTGGCCCTTGCTGGGGCATTGGCCCACCCGGAATCGGTGCGTTTGCAGGAGGCGGAGGCGCCCCGTTGTAGTTGCTCATGTATGTGCCTTTCCAGATTTCTTGTGCGCCTTAGAAAGGGTACCGGACGGCCGCTGCCCGCCCGCACCCGCCCGCGTGTCGGGACTCAAACTCGGTAACAGAACTCACGCAGAACCTCGCGAAAGCTGTGGAGCTTAGTCCACCGGGAGGGTGGGGCCAAAAGCCAGCTTCGGCACAAAGTACAAGGCGATCGCGGCAACAAGTGCCGTTACCCCGCAAATGGTCCACACCAACAAGTAGCCCTCCAACGGGGCAGCTGTGGAGCCAGCACCGGCAGTCAGCGAACCCAGTGCCTGTCCGGCAAGTGCAATGCCAAAGACGCAGGATGCGAAAGCTCCGCCCAAGGTCTTTGTGGCGTTGGTCAGCCCTGTCGCCATTCCGGTTTGTGTCAGCGGAGCAGCAGCCGCGGCGGCGGAAGGCAGGGCAGCCACCAGAGCCCCGCTGCCAATGCCGGCGATCGCCATGTTGGTGAGCACCTGCACCGTGGAATCGTGAAAAGGCAGGAACATCAGGTATCCCAGGGCAACCATGAATGCTGCGCCCATCAAGGTGATTCGTGGAGTGGTCCATCTGGTGACAACGGGGTAAAGGAGGGCACCGGCCAGCATGCCCAGCACGTACACGCCGATCAGAACCGACACCACGGAAGCGCTGGCACCGAGACCGTAGCCAACCTCGGCTGGGGCGGTGCGGGCGAAGGTGGACAGAGGCGCTTGCGCACCCAATACCGAGACACCGAACAGGAACGCGGTCAATTGGACCGGCCACATACTGGGCTTCCTCAGGAGGCGGATGTCGATCAGCGGGTCCTTGTGGCCAAGTTCGTAGCGTGTGAACGGAATCATGGCGGCAATTCCAAGCACCACGGCGGCCCACGCCCACCAGGTGCCGGGGCCGTTGATGCGCATGAAGGTCAGGCCGGCGGTGATCAGCAGCAGGCCGGTGGAGAGCAGGGTCAAGCCCATGAGGTCCAGCCTGCCACCCGTGCGGCTCTCGGATTCGGGAACACCGAACAGGATCACAAAGAAGCACAAGGTGACCGCGATGGCAGGAATCATAAGGGTCAGCCAGAGCATATCCGGCAGGGCGCCACCAATAAATCCACCGGCCAAGGCGCCAACAATCACGCCCAATTCCAGACCCGCCACGAGGATCCCCGCCGCTTTTCGTGTCAGCGCGGCACCGTCTAGCTGGTGGTGGGAGCGGCTGTAGATGAGCGCAATTTCCAGCGGCAGCCAGACAACGTAGAATCCCTGCAATGCCCATGCCGCCAGAAAGAACCAAAAGCTGGGGGCGAAGGCCACACCCCAGGACGCGGCCGCCGTCAATGCCGTGGAAATCAACAGCACTTTGCGGTGGCCCATCATGTCCCCCAGCTTGGCCAAGACCGGAACCACCAGGGCGGCGACCATGAGCTGTGCGGCTTCGAACCAGTTGACGTCGGCGTCGTGGATGCCAAGGTGGCGGGCAATGTCTGTCAGCAGCGGCGTGTAGTACCCCTGAAGGATGCCACTGGTGAGTTCAACCAGCACCAAGAATCCCACAACTGCTGTGGCGGTGGGTGCCAGGCGCAGGCCCCGCCCGTGCGTGCCGCGCTGGAATACAGCCATGGCTTGCCTCGAATTTTTCCGGTGCACGGCACTGTACGTCTTGTGGGCATACTAGTACCCGCGAGTAACCCAGCGCGCAGAAACATCCTTTATGTCAGCCGCGCGTGGTGTGCGGTGGCTTGCGAAGGCACAGGGAACATTTTGGACTGCTAGCGGGTTAGCCCTATATTAGATACAAACGCATATATCTCCCGGAGCCCCCTGCGCCCGGGAGTCAAGGAGCACACCATGCAGTTCGGAATTTTCAGTGTTGGCGACATCACCATGGATCCCACCACCGGGCGAACCCCCACCGAGCACGAGCGCCTCAAAGCCATTACCACCATCGCCAAACACGCTGAGGACATCGGCATGGACGTCTTTGCCACCGGCGAGCACCACAATCCGCCGTTCTACCCCAGCTCCCCCACCACCATCTTGGGCTATATTGCCGCCCAGACGAAGAAGATCATCCTCTCCACCAGCACCACGTTGATCACTACCAACGATCCCGTGAAGATTGCCGAGGATTTCGCCACCTTGCAGCATCTGGCCGACGGCCGCGTGGATCTGGTGTTGGGACGGGGCAACATGGGCGCTGTGTACCCGTGGTTTGGCAAGAACAATCAGGATTCAGTGGAACTGACGGTGGAAAACTATTCGCTGCTGCGCCGCCTCTGGGATGAGGAAGTGGTGAACTGGGAGGGCAAGTTCCGCACACCCCTGCGCGGCTTCACCTCCACCCCCCGCCCGCTCGACGGCGTTGCCCCCTTTGTGTGGCACGGCGCCATCCGCACACCCCAGGTTGCCGAAATTGCTGCGTACTACGGTGATGGCTTTTTCGCCAACAACATCTTCTGGCCCAAGGAGCACTACCAGCAGCTGATTGGCCTGTACCGCGAACGCTACGCTCACTACGGCCACGGCACACCTGAACAAGCAATTGTTGGCTTGGGTGGGCAGTTCTTTATCCGCAAAAATTCGCAAGACGCCGTGAATGAATTCCGCCCGTACTTTGATAACGCCCCGGTCTATGGCCATGGTCCGTCCCTGGAAGACTTCACCTCCCAGACCCCGTTGACGGTGGGCAGCCCACAGGAGTTGATTGACAAGACGTTGACGTTCCGTGACTACTTTGGGCACTACCAGCGCCAGCTGTTCTTGGTGGATCACGCCGGGCTGCCATTGAAGACCGTCTTGGAGCAGCTAGATCTCTTCGGTGCTGAGGTACTCCCCACCCTCCGTGAAGAATTTGCAACCAACCGGCCCGCGTCCGTCCCCGACGCACCCACCTTCGAAGCCCGGAGCCAGGGCGCGGCGGTAAGTTCCGGCGTCGCGCCTTCAACAACATCGATCAATCCTGCAGGAGTGAACTAAAGATGTCAGCCGCCGCACACCGCCGCCTCGCTACGGAATCCTGGGAGTCACTGCTGCGCACGCAAGTGGCCGTTATGCGCGAATTACACAAGGAGCCCAGTTTCAAAGAACTGGGCAGCCGGGAATACGACATTTTGTATAACTTAACGCGCTGCCCCAGCGGCTGGCTGCGGCTCAACGAGCTCAACGAGCATGTCTTGCTGACCCAGCCGAGCATTTCCCGCATGGTGGACCGACTCGAGGCGCGCGGGCTGATCCACCGCAAGACGGCGGAGGGCGATAGGCGCGGGGTGCTGATTGGGCTCACCGAGGAAGGCGCCGCGCTTCAAAAAGAGGTAGGGCGAGCGCATGTCAAGAACATCATGGAGCTGATGGAAGTGGCGCTCTCCGACGATGAAATGCGCACGCTGCTTGAGCTGACGAACAAAATCAGGGAGTCGGTGGCCAGCCGCTAGCTGCGTTCGCGTTCTCGCAGAGCTAGCTCGCGGCCCTGCAACAGCTCCCGGTAGAAGATAACTCCCGCGCCCAACGAACTGATGCGGACCCGTTCATTGACGGCGTGGAGGGAGGCACGGTCGCCAGCGTCCATCAGGAGCGGTGAAAACCTGTAGACGGCTGGCGAAATGGTGGTGAAGTGGCGTGAATCGGTGGCACCGGTCTGAATGTACGGTGTCACCACAGCCTCCGGATAGGAACGTGTTACCGCAGCACTGAGCAGGGCGAATTGTTCGTTGGTGAAGGAAGAGATGGGTGAGGGGTCATGCCCGGAAATCACTCTGAGCTCCACCTGTGGATCGTCGATGATGGCGCGGATATGTGCCACAACTGACTCAACACTCTCCCCCACGGCAATGCGAATGTTGGCGTTGGCGCGCGCAGTTGAGGCCAACACGTTGGCAGCCTTGCTGCCCTCCAGCATGGTCACGGCCACAGTGGTGCGGGTCAACGCCCGGGTCTCATCACCCACTACCCCAAATACCTGGGTCAGCAGGGACTTGAACATCCACATATTCTCTGTCACAAGCCGCATTGCAAAGCTGCTCTCAAGTCCTATGCGCCGCATCATTTCAACGATGGGCGCCGGCATGGAGCCAGGAAAGGGGGACTCTTCCAAGGCCACAATGGCTTGGGCTAAACGAACTGTGGCGCCCATTTTCGGCGGTGTCGAGGCATGCCCGCCAGCGCCCCTGGTGAGCAGTTCCAGATCCAAAATGCCCTTCTCAGCCACACCAATGACAGCCGCAGGGACCTTCAAGCCAGGGAACGCATCGAGAGCTACCGCGCCGCCTTCATCAAGGACCAGCCACGGCGCAACACCCCGGGCGGAAAGCAGCGCCACTGCCGCCTGGGCACTGTCGCCAGCGGTTTCCTCGTTGTTGCCAAAGGAGAGGTAGAGATCGTCAGTGGGCACAAACCCCTCCTCCAACAAGGATTCGACGGTGTTCATGATCACCACCAGCGCCCCCTTGTCATCCAGGGCCCCGCGACCCCACACATAGCCGTCCGTCTGAAGTCCTGAGAATCCAGGGTGCGTCCAGGCATCACGGGAATCCACGGGAACCACGTCATAGTGGGCCATCAAAACTGTGGGACGCGCCGGCGCATCCCCCCCGCGTCCTACCCAGCGGAACAGGAGTCCTTGGCCGTTCACAAACTCCCGGGTCAAGGATGAGTGCACTCTGGGAAATAACCGTTCCAACGCCGCGATGAAGCCAGTGAACTGGTCCAACTCAATCTGATCGCGGGCAGTGGAGAAGACGGTGCGGAAGCGGATCAATTCGCTGAGCTGATCTGCGGCACCTTGGGCGTAGTGCGCACCAATATCTCCGGTTGGCTCTGCTGCGCCAAAGTCACCCGGCGGCGTTCCCGGCCCTGCCCGGAGTGCGCGGGCACCGATGACGGCTGCTGCACCGGCAGCCCCAACCGAGAATGCGGCAGTCAAAGCACGGTTCAGCATTTTTGTGTTTCCCTTAGCCATGTCAGGGAGTCTATGCCACGTGACTGTGAGCACACCCGCCCGCCGGAGGTAGGATGTCCTCATGACTTTAGTGCCCTACCGCCTTGCCCGTGTCCGCCCCCTTGAGGCCGCAGCGCAGAACCCAGGGCGGCGCAGTGCCGCACCGCCCCCACTGCCCGAGCAATTTTTTATCCGCAATGATGCGGCTGATTTCACCAGCCCGGAAGGGCAGATCTGGCACGTCGTGGAGACCCCGTTCCCCACCTCCGCCGCCAACCAGAACAGTGCCGCCCGTGAGGGCTGGACCCTGGGCGCAACGCTCACTGAGGACGAATTCACGTTCCTGGCTCCTTGCGCCCCGGTGAATGTTTTTGGCATGGCGCACAACACCGGCGCCCCCGGCCGTGCCCTTGATCCGCAGGCGTTCCACAAGGCGGCCAGCTCCGTGATTGGCCCAGGCGAGGCAATCAAGCTGAGCCCTACGGTAGGTTACGTTGATCCTGAGGCCGAGCTGACAATTGTCATTGGCCGGCCCGCCAAGAACCTGTCGCTGGAGAGTGCCCGCAGCGCCATCCTCGGCTTCACCATTGGCAATGATGTCTCCGCTCGTGACGCACAAAAATCCGATGAACTGTGGATCAGCGCCAAGAGCCCGGACACCTTCACCCCGCTTGGCCCCTGGATTGTGGTGGGCCTGGCGGACGACGGCGTGCCCATCAGCATTGTGCACAACGGAACCCAGCTGGCCCCCGCCTCGAGTGACGATCTGGGCTGGGGTGTGGATGAGATCCTGGTGTATCTAAGTAGCTTCATGACCTTGCAGCCCGGTGATGTGATCCTCACCGGATTCCCGGCCGAGTGCCGGCAGATCAGCCCAGGTGACGAGGTTGTTTGCTGTGTGGGTGGGATTGGCGAGCTGCGCAACCCCGTGGTGGCTGGGCCCTGACCGGCCTCTGGCCCACCAGTGAAACTCACGGCTGAAACTCACAGGCAACGTTCTTGGTGCTGATTGGGAGTTCACACAGTCAGCTGGCAGAATTTAGTTAGTTATGGCAACTACAACAACTCCGGAGCCACTCCCCGCCGAGCCTGTCATCACAGGCCGCGGGGTTTCTGGTGTGCTCAAAAGCTGGTGGCAGCACCATCCTGCCCTATCCCAGCAACTGCGTGGCTTTGCTGTTGTTGCCCTCATTTGCACCGTCATCTCCATGACGATTTTTGCCATCCTGCGCCCCACCATGGGAAACCAGTGGGCCAACGTCATTTCCTTGGTGTTGTGCTCATTCCTGAACACGGAACTTAACCGGCGCATGAGCTTTGGCGTGAGCGGGCGCCACTTGTGGTGGCGGGACCAGCGCCGAGGAATCTGGGTCATGCTGCTGGCCTTGACCATGACCAGTGGCAGCCTGTGGGCGCTCCATGAGATAGCCCCACAGGCCTCCCTCGTGGTGGTACTTGCCGTAATTGTTCTGGGCAATGTGGCCTCAGCCGTCAGCCGGTTTCTGCTGCTGCGCTACTGGATTTTCCGCAGGGTCCGCCACGGCAACCCTGCGTAAGGTCCATTAGAACCTTGGAAAGGCCGCCGCGGGAACCGGGTTGGTGACTTTGCAGCCTGGTCCACTCCACGGTGAACCCAAAAACCCCTCTAACGCCCGCCAACAGTTTGCTCTAATTCGCCCCACGGGCAGGGAACATGTTTGGATGAGAGAACTCTCATCCCCTCCTCATGTGGCTGGCACCGTCATGCGAAAGGATTGGGGCATGCAGATTCCACGGTTCATCCTCATCACCTTCCTGGCCGTGCTGGTGGGTGGAACCACGCTGGCCACCACACTGCTAGTTTCAAGTTCCGAACCCGAACTGGGCGAAAGCATCGTGGTCACCCCCGCGTGGACCCCGCCCACAGGGAAGATCACGAGTGAGCCCTCTGCCAGCAATCCGCCCGCGAGCACGTCCCCTTCCAGCACCCCGACAGAGGGCAATCTTCCACCGGAGCTCCCGGCCGCACCCTTACCCATAATCGTTCCACCGCCGAACCCGGTGCCCGCAAGGCCCCTCCCACCATCGAATGGGGCCATCGAAGTTCCCGTCTGCGCACCGCTGGCAGGGGACGAGGATTGCGATGACGATTGGGAAGACTACTGGGACGACTATTGGGATGACTATTATGATGACTAATCGAGGCGGGCGAGCTCCCCGCCAGCACCCAACGGCTCGTGAACCTCGTACTCCGAGCGCCAGGGCGCGGATTATTGGCGCCATGGTGCTGCTGCTGACCCTCGCGTTCGCGGCGTCCATTGTGCTCTCGGCACAGATCCTCAATGCCCGTATAGATGCGCTGCTGGATGGCCGGCTCACTCATGCGGCCACGAGTTTGCGCACCTTTGCAGCGTCTTCGGCAGCCGACTCCGAGTTCACCTCCGATGATCTGCTGACCCGGTACTTACAAGACACCGTGCCCAATAACGCCGAGACTGCCTTTAGCCTGCTGGGGAATGCACCGCACCGGCGCATGGCCGGGGACCCTCCCGTGCGTCTGGACAGGGACCCGGTGTTCTTAGCTCTCGTGGGAGGCCATGATGAACCTGTTTACGGGCGGTACAAGTCAGCTGCCGGAGAAGTAGCCTACGCTGTGCTACCGGTGCAGGTGGAGGGCGATCCGCAGCTTGGGGCCGTGATCAGTGTGCAATTCCGCAATGAACTTGCCGCGCCGCTTTTTAGTTCACTGAGAATTTTCGCCCTCTCCGGCGTTCTGGCTGTCATTGGCGCCGGCATTACCAGCTGGCTCATTGCCGGGCGCGTGTTGGCACCCCTGCGGCAAGTTCGTGAGACCGCCGAGACCATCAGTGAGACTGACCTGCAGGGCCGGATTGAGGTGAACGGCCGTGATGATGTTGCCGCCCTCGCCAGCACGTTCAACCGCATGCTGGACCGTCTCGAGATGGCCTTTGCCACACAGCGTCAATTCGTGGACGACGCCGGACACGAGTTGCGCACGCCCATCACCGTGATCAGGGGTCACCTTGAGATGATGAGTGAGGACCCGGCTGAGCGCGCCGACACCGTAGCCCTGGTCACCGATGAGCTTGACCGTATGAGCCGGATTGTCAATGACCTGTTGTTGTTAGCGAAGTCCCAACAGCCCGATTTCCTCATGCCGCAAAACGTTGAGCTCATGGACTTGGTGGTGGATGCGCTGAGCAAGGCCCGCATACTCGGCCCACAGCACTGGGCCATCGATGAACTCGCTGAGGGCCAAGTGGTCGCCGACGGCCAGCGTCTAACCCAGGCCCTCATGCAGTTGGCAGCCAACGCCGTGGCCCACACCCCGCACACCGGCACCATTGCTTTTGGCTCCAGACTGGACCCTGCCCACCAGCTAGAACTTGATTCCGTCCACCGCAACGGCACCCTGTTGTTGTGGGTGCGGGATACCGGATCGGGGATAGCCGTGGAGGAACAAGAGGGCATCTTTGACCGTTTCCACCGTGGTTCTGGCCGCCGTCAAAGCGCTGGTGCGGGGCTGGGCCTGGCCATCGTCAAATCCATTGCCGATGCCCATGGCGGTACGGTTTCCGTCCTTAGCGCACCGGGCGCGGGAGCCACCTTCACCCTCACACTGCCCATCCAGCTTCCGCAGGAAGAAAGCGATGAGCCACTGAAACCGGGCACAGCACGCGTTGGAGAACTTGCACACATTTTTAATGAAACCGGAGAGCACTAAATGAAACGCATCCTGATCGCAGAAGATGAAGCCCGCATCGCAACCTTTGTACAAAAGGGGTTGAACGCCGAGGGCTATGTCACACATGTTGTTACTGACGGACAGTCAGCCTATGAAGAGGCCCGCTCCTACGCCTATGACCTGCTGATCTTAGATATTGGCCTGCCGGTCATGGACGGGCTATCGGTGCTGCACAGGCTGCGTCAAGACCTGGTGGACATCCCCGTGCTGATTCTCTCAGCCCGCAGTAGCGTGGAGGACAAGGTGGCCGGTCTGGGCGGCGGGGCGGATGACTACCTGCCCAAGCCGTTTGCTTTTGAGGAATTGCTGGCCCGGGTCCGGTTGCGCCTGCGCGGGCATGTCATGGAAGAGGCAACCGTCTTGACGGCAGGGACCATGATCCTGGACCTGCGTACCCGCCGCGCCCTAGTTGACGGTGTTGCCAAGGATCTCAGCGCCCGCGAATTCGCCCTGGCCGAGACCTTGTTCCGGCACCGGGACCAGGTGCTTTCCCGCGAACAGCTGCTCTCCCAGGTGTGGGGCTTTGACTTTGACCCCGGCTCCAACATTGTGGATGTCTACATCAGGTACCTGCGTAAAAAGTTCGGCGCCGAGCGCATTGAGACGGTCCGCGGCATGGGGTACAGGCTCAAACTGGACTGATGCGGAGTTCATGAGAGGTCTCTCATTTCCGTCTCCTTTTTCTCTCATACGCGTACTGAACAGTAGTGATTAGGAAATCAATCACTCGTTTAGGAGCCCTCATGTTCAATCTGTGGATTGCACTGGCAGCAAACCTTGTCTGTATCACCGTTCTGGTCTACGCCGTCTACTTCCCCCGCTACCAGCGCCGCGACCTGGCCATCGCCTACGTATGCCTGAACGTGGGCATCATGCTAGTCACCATGCTCTTGTCCGGCAGTGGGGCCGGCATGGGCCTGGGCCTAGGATTGTTTGGCGTACTCTCCATCATCCGGCTCCGCTCGGATACCCTGACCCAAGGCGAGATCGGCTACTACTTCGCCGCACTGGTCCTCGGTTTGATGAACGGCCTGCACCCGGACCCGGCCTGGCTCTCCCCCGTTCTCTCCGCGGCACTGGTGGCTGTGCTCTACCTCGCCGATCATCCCCGGATCGCACCGCGCACCCGCCGCCAGAGCATCACCTTGGACCGCGCCTACGCCAATGAGGTGGAACTGCGTGACGCACTCGAGTCATTGCTGGGCGGGCCCGTCACCCGCATCGAAGTGATCTCGTTGGACGTTGTGCGTGACATGACCGTGGCCGACGTCCGCTACAAGACCCCCACCCCCGCTGCCCTGGCCGCCAAGTCTTCAGCATCCATCGGGAGCACCGAATCCAATCCGATGGCGGGCACAGAGCCGGCCTTGAGCACGGCGGACCTTGAGGCTGTGCTCTTTGATGCGAGCGATGCCACCTCAGCAGCAGCGCCGCTCCATGCGCAGTCACATTCATGACCTGCGCAGAAGTCCTCGAGGCCGGTGCCGGCCAGCGCCGTCCCATCAGCCTCGCGGAGGTGAATGAGGAAGCTGCGCTGCAGCGCCGCGTAGATAAAAAGTTCCTGCTGACCAGCAACGAACTGGCCACCCTCATGGCGGCCTTGGACGACGATTTCGCCATCATGGAAATCGGCCAGCGCCGCATCTTCGGCTACAGCTCCACCTACTTCGACACCCCAGATCTGGACCAGTTCCGGGCCCACCGCCAGGGCCGGCGGCGCCGTTTCAAGGTCCGCACCCGCACCTACCTGGATTCCGGATTGTGCATGTTTGAGGCCAAGTTGAAGGGTCTGCGCGGGGAAACGGACAAGTACCGGATCCCCCACCCGTTGGATGAGCGCACCACCATGAACCACGACGACGAGGCATTCTTGGCCGAGCTGCTCGAGACTGAATACGGGATCCCCATGCCCGCTCTGAACCCGGTCATGACCGTGGACTACCGCCGAGGCACGCTCGTCAACCCGCACAGCCGCGAAAGGCTCACCTGCGATGTGCAGTTGGTGTGCAAAGACCAGGACCAGGAAGTGGCCGGGCCTGACCTGGTGGTGGTTGAAACAAAGTCAGCCGACGGGCGCGGGGTTGCTGATCGGGTCCTGGCCGAGATGGGCATCCGGGACCTGAGCATGAGCAAGTACTGTGTGGGCATCGCCTTGCTCCACCCCAATCTTCCGGCTAACCGCTGGAATCGGATATTGCGCAATCGCTTCGACTGGGACAGGGCCCCGGCCTTCGCCAACTAGCGAACCGAAGTTAGCTCAGCCGTAATACCCGCGCCACGGCGGCCACCAGTTCGGTGGCCGCCGTCGCCAATTCACCAGACTGCACGTCAGCAGGAAAACTAAAGCGTAGGGCCGTCTGGGCCACACCCCGCTCGAAACCCATGGCGCTCAGTACTGCCGACGGCTCATCGGAGCCTGCCGCACAGGCCGAGCCCGATGAGCACACAATCCCGCGCCTCTCCAACTCCAGCAGCACCGATTCCCCACTGGTGCCAGCAAAACAGAAGGAAGCCACATGGGGCAGCCGCCTGGTTGGATGCCCCGTCAGTTCCCCACTGGGCAGCTCGCCCAGAACTTGCTCGATGAACTCCGCCCGCAGAGCAGTGACACGTATGGCCGCGGCCTCCCGCCCCTGTTCCGCCAGTGTCAACGCCGTGGCCAGGGCAACGGCAAAAGCCACGTTCTCTGTCCCGGAACGTCCCCCGCGTTCCTGACCGCCGCCATGGATGAGCGGCTCATAGCGGGTGCCGCCCTTGATATAGAGCAGACCTACCCCCTTGGGCGCACCGATCTTGTGCCCCGATAAGCTCATGGCTGTGACACCCAAGGCGCCCACCTGTAACGGCAGCCAGCCCGCCGCCTGGACGGCGTCGCTATGCAGTGGCACCCCTGCGGCGGCGGCCACAGCGGCCAACGCCGGAAGGTCTTGAACCGTCCCCACCTCATTGTTGGCGTACATGATGGAGGCAACAGCCACCCCGCCCGCACTGCCGGAATCCAGCAGTGCGGCAAACACGCCAGGATCCACCAGAGCACTGGAATCCACCGGCACCACTTCCACTACAAAACCGTGCACGCGGCGCAAGAACTCGGCCGATTCCACAATGGCCGGGTGTTCCACGGCGCTGATGAGCACCCGGTTCAATTGGGGGTTGGCTGCACGGCGGGCCAACGCGATGCCCTTCAAGGCAAGATTGTCTGCCTCGGTTCCCCCGGAGGTAAAGGTGAGCTCCTCGGGGTGGCAACCCAACGCCGTCGCACATTGCTCTCTAGCGTTAGCCAACGCGGAGGCTGCCAACTCCCCCAGCTCGTGGTGGCTGGAGGGGTTGCCGAACTGGTTGGTCAGGAACGGGAACATGGCTTCGATGACCTCCCGCCGGACGGGGGTAGTGGCAGCCGCGTCGAGGAAGATCACTGTAGTTCCACCGCAATATCCAGGCCCAGATCCAGGGCGCGCACGCTGTGGGTCAGGGCGCCGACGGAAATGATGTCCACACCCGTGCGGGCAATGCCGGCGATGGTTGAAAGATTCACGTTGCCGCTGGCCTCCACCAAGGCGCGGCCGGCCACCAACGCCACACCCTCCACGAGTTCTGCATTGCTGAAGTTATCCAGCATGATGGTGTCCACGCCAGCAGCCAGCACGGGCTCAACTTGCTCCAACGCATCCACCTCAACCTCAAAATGCACGGTGTGCGGTAGCTGGGCACGGACGGCTGCGAGCGCCGCCGTCAATTTGGTGGTGTCCCCGCCGGTCAGCACGGCCAGGTGGTTGTCCTTGGCCAGCACGGCGTCTGAGAGCGAGAACCGGTGGTTGTGCCCGCCGCCGCAGCGCACCGCGTAGCGTTCCAGGATGCGCAGTCCAGGGGTGGTCTTTCGAGTATCGGTGACACGCGCCTTGGTGCCTTCAATGAGGGCAGCGTACTCCGCGGTCTGGGTGGCAATGGCGCTCATGCGCTGGGTCAAATTCAGCGCAATCCGCTCCGCCGTCAGCACCGCGCGCGCCAGCCCTGTCACGGACATGAGCCGCTCCCCTGCGGCGAATCGTGCGCCGTCGGCAGTGAGCTGTTCCACGTGCGCACCCGGGTCTTGCAGAAGCATGGCGGCCGTGAACACCTCACCTCCGGAGAAGATGCCGGGTTCGCGCGCCACCAGCCAGGCCGTGGCCCTCGCCTCGGCCGGAAGCAGCGTGGCCGAGGTAATGTCCCCATACGGGGCGTCTTCGGCGAACGCCCTCAGGAGAATCTCCGCCACGGCGTTACCTGGCAGCGGGGGAAGCCACGGGGTGGTGTGCAAGTCTGTGGCCTCTACGGCAGGTACGACGGCGTTCATACTGTTTCGCTTTCACGCTGGAATTTGACGGGGTTCATGTGGGAGACGGTGGCAGCCCGGTGCTGGAAATCCCTCGCCGCAGCACGGGACGAGGAGGCGGTGCGGGAGGAGGCGGTGCGGGTCCTGATCGGAGGGTCCGTGAAATCAGCACGGAAGTGGGCACCCACGGAGTTCTCCCGGCTCAGTGCCGCATGAACCAAGAGCTGCGCCACGGTGAGCAAGTTCAACGCCTCGGCTTCTTCACGGCTAGGGACCGCGGTCCGGGCGGGCATCTCTCGCTGCGAGCGCCACCCTGCCAGGACCTCTGCGGCATGGCGCAGGCCCTGCGCATCCCGAAACACCCCGGCATGAGCACTCATCAGGGCCTGCAAGGCGTCCTTGCTAAAAGTAAGCGCATCCGCGTGGACGGATAATGGCGTTGCCCCGCCAAGCTGCATCTGGGCATGACTGTACTGGACGTGACTGTACTGGGCATGACTGCTTTGGGCGCCAACATTTCCCGTGCCAGCAGCCATTTCACGCAGGAAGGCATCCACAGCTCGGCGGCCAAACACCAAGCCTTCCAGAAGTGAGTTTGAGGCAAGCCGGTTGGCTCCGTGCACTCCGGTGCAGGCTGCTTCTCCGGCCGCATAGAGTCCGTGCAAGGAAGTTTCGCCATCTTGATTGGTGGCGATGCCGCCCATCCAGTAGTGCGCGGCCGGGGTGATGGGCAGCCGCTCCCGTGTCCAGTCGAAGCCCAGCGCCTGTGTCTTGGCAGCAATGGTGGGGAAGCGGCGGCTTAGATAACCCGCCCCCTGCGCCTGCTCAATGCCTGTTGCATCGAGGTAGACGGATTGGCCGTCCCTGCCGTTGCGCAGGTGGGCGGCAATGCTGCGGGACACCACATCCCGGGGCGCAAGATCGCCGTCGGGGTGGTACCGAAGCATGAACGCCTCACCCGCAGCATCTCGCAGAACGGCCCCTGCACCTCTGACGGCCTCGGAGATCAGGAAATTCTCCCCCACAGCAAGTGCCGTGGGATGGAACTGGAAATATTCCAGATCAGCCACCACGGCCCCGGCACGCCAGGCGAGGGCAACGCCGTCGGCCGTGGCCACGGCGGGATTGGTGGTCGCTGCGAAAAGCTGCCCGGCTCCCCCGGTGGCGAGCAGCACGGCGTCGGACCTCAAATCAATCATGCCGGGCTCACCCTGTGGGAGCTCGCGGTGGTAACGCACACCCTTGACACTGCGCTCCAGGGCGGCGCCCTCCAGAACCAGCAGATCATGCACGAAGGCGTGTTCCACAAGCGTTACGGCGCCGCGTGCTGCGGCAGCCCGGACGGCCTTGATCAGCCCGTTGGCGATGGCGGCGCCCGTGGCATCACCTCCCGCGTGCAGGATACGGGCCGCGGAGTGGGCACCTTCTAGGCCCAGCGCCCTGCGACCGCTGGCGTCACGGTCAAAACTGACACCAAAATGCTCGATCGCGGCAATGTCACCCGCCGCCTCCGTGCATAGAATACGTACGGCTTCAGGGTCGCACTCTCCGGCACCGGCCTTGAGGGTGTCGGCAATGTGCGCCTCGACGGTGTCGCCCGGGGCGGCAGCGCCGTCTGGCAATACGGCGCAGATCCCGCCCTGCGCCTGATGGGTGTTGCTCTGCGCGAGCGCACCCTTGGTCAGCAGCGTGACCTGAACCCCGGCCTGGGCCGCGAGCAAGGTGGCGTAGAGGCCGGCCACCCCGCTGCCAACAACCACCAGGTGGCGGGCGCTCATGCGCGTGCTGCGCTGCGTGGTTTGGCGGCGAGCATCCGCTCAAGCGCAATCCGGGCGTTGACGGCCGTGGTTTCCGGGACGGTGATTTGATTGCGCACCTCACCGGCCACCAGGCCTTCCAGCACCCAGGCCAGGTAGCCGGGGTGGATGCGGTACATGGTGGAGCAGGGGCAGATCACCGGGTCCAGGCAGAAGATGGTGTGCTGCGGGTACTGTGCCGCGAGCCGGTTGACCATGTTGATCTCGGTGCCAATGGCAAAAGTGGTGCCGTCCGGGGCGCCCTGGATGGCTTTGAGAATGTAGTCTGTGGATCCTGCCTCGTCGGCGGCATCCACCACCTCCATGGGGCATTCGGGGTGCACAATCACGCGCAGGCCGGGGAAGTCCGCGCGTGCCTTCTCAATCTGGGCCACCGTGAAGCGCTTGTGCACGGAACAAAATCCCTGCCACAGCACTACTTTCGCGGCCTCCATGACCTGCTGGCTGTTGCCTCCCAAGGGCAGCCGCGGATTCCACAACGGCATCGCCTCCAACGGGATGCCCATGGCCTTGGCGGTGTTGCGGCCCAGGTGCTGATCGGGGAAGAACAGTACGCGCTGGCCGCGCTCAAAGGCCCAGTCCAGCACGGTGGAGGCGTTCGAGGAGGTACACACAATCCCGCCGCGCTCCCCGCAGAACGCTTTGAGCGCTGCCGAGGAGTTCATGTAGGTGACGGGGATAACCGGAACCCGGCCCTCGGCGTCGGGCTCTGTACCGTAGAGCGCCTCCAATTCCGCCCAGCACGCCTCAACGGAAGGTAGATCCGCCATATCTGCCATGGAACAGCCAGCTGCCAGGTTCGGCAGAATCACGCTCTGGTGGCTGCCGGAGAGCATATCTGCCGTCTCGGCCATGAAGTGCACGCCGCAAAATACAATGGCTTCGGCTTCGCTGCGGTTCTTCGCGGCGTTGGCGAGTTGGAAGGAGTCCCCCACGAAGTCCGCAAACGCCACCACTTCATCACGCTGGTAGAAATGCCCCAGCACCACCACGCGTTCCCCAAGTACCGCTTTCGCGGCACGGATTCGCCCCTCAAGCTCGGCGTCAGAGGCGTCCTTGTACTCCTGCGGCAGCTGCCCCTGCACGGGAGTGGAGGCCGGGGCCGTGTCCTCATTGGAGGCGCCGGGGCCATAGCCCGGTGTACCGGCGAGTGCCTCGGCGAGATCGAACTCCCAAGGGCCCTGGGCCAGATCCTCGTCACAGCTTTCCTGCGCCCGGCCCGGCTGGCCTGGGATGTGGGACTGGGCAGCTTCGGCCTGCTCTCGGGTTATGAGCTGGATGGTGGTGTTCACGGATGACATGGCGTGCTCCAAAGGGTTGAGGCAGTGAGGATTGCGTGCGTGGGGCTGAGTCTGGTGGTTGATTCTGGTACTTGATTCTGGGCCGTGCCTGCTGGTGGTGCGGGAGGGTTGACCTTGAGGCTAGAGGGTGGGCGGCGGGTGCCCTGGCGGGCCTGCTCTTTCCAGGAGGGGTTGCTCCAAGAGATGGGTTTTCACCAGGTGATTGTTGGTGCCGCTGTAGCGGTAGAGCCGGGGCGGGCGGTGCTTGCCGCCTTGTAAAAACTCGTCGGTGGGTTCAATGCCTGCTGTCTGCTTGAGCTGGCGGCGGAAGTTGGCCGGGTCAACGCTGCGGTTCAGCACGGCTTCGTAGACCTCACGGACCTGAGCCAAGGTGAACTTTTCGCCGAGTAGATGGTACGCAATGGGACCGTATTCCATCTTGTTACGCAAGCGCCACAGTGCGTATTTGACGATCTCATTGTGGTCAAAGGCCAGTTCTTGCAATCCGTCGGCCCGGAACCACTGAACGTTCTCCGATTCTTCTGCCTGTTCGGCCTCGGTGGACTGCACCAGAGCCCAGTACACAATCGAGACCACGCGCTGACTGGGCGAACGGTGCAAGCCGCCGAAAGCGTAGAGCTGCTCAAGGTAGCTCGGTGCCAGGCCGGTGGTGTCCTGCAGGTTCCGAGCCGCCGCATCCAGCAGCGATTCGGCCTGTGTCAGGGGTCCGCCCGGCAACGCCCACAGCCCTTTAAAAGGTTCGCGAATGCGTTTGACCAGCGGCAGCCACAGCGTGGGCCGTCCTGAAGAAACACTGGGGCGGAGAGCAAAAATGACGGTCGAGATGGCCAGTGCAGGGGGCTGCGCCAGGCGTTCGCTGACATTAGCTGCAGCCACTAAGGGCACTCGTTCCATGCCGCTCACCTCATTTCCCGACCCAACAAACCAGTTAGAGTCATATTGACTACAACTGATTCTACGGCCACAGGTGTCTTAGAAACAAATCTTTTACGCCAGAGGACCCGTCCATAGCGGCTCCGGAACCCGTGAAACTTGGACTATCCCCGCAAACAGCACCCGGACCAGCAACCGGACCGGCACCCGGACCGGCACCCGGACCGGCACCACATAATTTATTCCGTTAGCCAAAGGTGAATTACCCTTGACAAGGATCAAAATTCTTTCATCGTCGGCCAAATGTGGCCAGCTCCACTAACGAAGGCCATCCCTTTCATGAACCCCCAAACGGAAGTTGCCACGGTTGCGTCTGTCACAACAGGCCTGGGCAACTCACTCAAACAACGCCAACTGACCATGATGGGTCTTGGCAGTGCAATTGGCGCCGGACTTTTCCTAGGCTCCGGCGAGGGGATCATGAAGGCTGGACCGGCCGTGCTGATTTCCTATCTGGTGGCCGGCACCTTGATCATTTTGGTCATGTGGGCCTTGGGTGAGATGGCCGCAGCCAACCCCAACTCCGGCGCCTTTTCCGTCTACGCGGAAAAGGCTATGGGCAAGATGGCTGGGGCAACGGTCGGCTGGCTGTGGTGGCTGCAGCTGGTGGTAGTGATTGCCGCCGAAGCGCTCGGGGCAGCCGCGCTACTCGTCACGATTTGGCCGGTTTTGCCGGTCTGGGCCTTGACATTGATCTTCATGGTGGTCTTCACAGCCGTCAATCTGACAAGTGTCAAAAACTACGGCGAGTTTGAATTCTGGTTTGCCCTGCTCAAGGTTTCCGCGATTGTGCTTTTCCTGCTCTTTGGCATCGCCTTGCTGCTGGGCCTGATCCCCGGCACCACATCCCCTGGCCTGGGCAACTTCGTCAACAACGGCGGATTCGCACCGAACGGCATGGCGGGCATCGCAACAGCACTGTTTGTTGTGGCCTTCGCGTTCGGCGGCACCGAAATTGTGGCTGTTGCCGCCGCCGAGACGCCCAACCCGGAACGCAGCGTTGGAGTGGCGGTGCGCACTGTTGTGTGGCGTATCTTGGTGTTTTATGTAGGCTCCGTGTTCGTCATCATTGCCGTTCTGCCGTGGACCTCCAAAGCATTGCTTTCTCCCTTTGCCGGCGTGCTGAACGTTGCCGGACTTCAATGGGCTGGCACAGTCATCACTTTGGTGGCCGTGGCTGCACTGCTCTCAGCCCTTAACGCCAACCTGTACGGGGCATCGCGCATGATTTACTCACTCGCCGAGCGCGGTGAGGCACCCCGGCTTTTTGCGCGCACCAACACTCGTAGAGTCCCCGTTCCGGCAGTGGCGATGTCCGTGGCGTTCGGCTTCGTGACAGTTGTCCTGGAAATCCTGTACCCCGACACCATCCTGAAGGCATTGTTGAACTTGGTGGGATCCACCTGCCTGATCATTTGGGGTTCGGCGCTGCTTTCACAATTCATCCTGCGCCGCCGGGCAGACCGTGACGGAACGCCCTTGCCACTGCGCATGCCCGGATTCCCGTACCTTTCAATTGCCGGGCTGGTGCTGCTGGCGGCCATCTTTGCCGTCGGATTCAGCGATCCCACCAGTGCAAAGCAACTCCTGAGCACCTTCAGTCTGGTGGTTGTTATCGCTTTGCTCAGCCATTTCTCGCACCGCCGCCAAAAGGCACGGGCAGCCGCACAGCCTTAGATCGGGTCCACGCGGCGCCTGCGCCACTGTACTCAAAGGCGAACCTAGGGCAGGCACGCTACGTTTTCGCTATTGTTGACGTACGACGGCGGCACGGACCGCTGCGGGAAAGGCTCACCCCATGTCCTCACCAGGCAAGATGCCCTCACCCGGCAAGCACGCTGCAATAACTTCTCCGCACAGCATTGAAGGCGTCCAAGCCGGACTCCACGTTGTTAGCTTTGAAGCTACGGAGCCTGTTCCCCTGCCTCCCGTGCTGCTGATCCACGGTTTTGCTTCATCCGTTGAATTGAACTGGGTCAAGACAGGCTGGGTCACCGCCCTCAATCAGGCCGGGCGCCGGGTGATTAGCGTTGACCTGCCAGGCCATGGCGGCAGCACCGCACCCTATGATCTGGACTCCTACACACCAGGGAAGATCCGCGCCGATCTGCTCCAAGTCCTCATTGATCAAGGTGTGCGTCCCCGAGTCGATGCAGACCCCACCAGCGGGGTCGATCTCATTGGGTACTCACTGGGGTCCCGCTTAGCGTGGGAGTTTGGTGCAACTCAGTCCGAACTGGTGCGCAAGATGGTGTTGGGCGGCCCTAACCCGGAGGATCCCTTGGCCGATTTTGATTTACGGGCAGCACAAGACTTCCTCAATGACGGCACGCCCATTGCCGATGCTTCAACGGCCTGGCTGCTGAACATGGCGCAGGTGATTCCCTCCAACGATATTTTTGCGCTCCTGTCCCTGATTCAGGCGGTGAAAATGGAGCCGTTTGATCCCACCGACGCCGTACCTTCCATGCCCATCCTTTTGGTGGCCGGCAGTCTCGATGAACGTGCCCGCAGCATGACCCGGTTGGCGGAGCTGAGCCCCGGAAGCAACCAGTTGGTGATCCAGGGACGAACCCATAACAACACGGTGACCTCACGCGAGTTCAAGGATGCCGCCTTGAGCTTCTTGAGCTAGGTGCTAGGTGTTTGAGTGCTGTGCCTGCTGGCGTTTGCGCAGCACCATCACGGAGAGCAGGCCCAGCACAACCAGCGCCGTGGCTGCCATGATCGGGACTAGAAACGCCGCCGAATACCCCTGATTCTGGGCCAATGAACCTGACAGTGCTGATCCCAGTGCGGTCCCGGCAACAATGCCGCTAGAGAGCGCCGTCATGACGGTGCCCATCCATTGCTGCGGCGCCACCATGCTGCCCACGCTGAAGATGGACACCATGACAGGGCCCACGGGGAGGCCCATGAGCAGCAGCACCCACACCATCTGGCCCAGAGATTGGGGAACTAGGAAAAGGAAAGCCCCGCCCGCCATCAACGTGGCCATCAGTACCCAGCGCCACGCGTACGTGAATTTCGTGGACCAGTAGGCCACCGACAACGCCGTCACAGCAGAACTGGAGCCCATGATGGCGTACATCAGCCCCGCCTGGTCCACCGAGCCGTGAACGCCGGTAAAAGCAGTCAAAGAAGTTTGAGCCGATCCGAAGAAGGTTCCCATGGCGAGCATCCCTGCCACGGGGACAGCAACTAGGAGCCAGTTGGGTTTCTCTTTCGCCACATAGCCAGCATTGCCCACGGTGCTGCTGGCGGCAGTGCGCGGCCCCACGGATTCCACGGTGTGGTGTAAGGCAAAAAGGGTCACCAGAACCACTGTCATAATGGCGGCCAATGCCAGCGGCAACCAAGGTGCCACCAGCGAGGCGAGCAGACCTACCAGAGCCGGGCCCAACACAAAAGTAATCTCATCTGCCGTGCCCTCCAGGGACAGCGCCGTATCCACGGCTGGACCACGCTGGTTGGCGGGTAGTTTCTTACTCAGAGCCATCCACCGCACCCGGGACAGCGGCCCCACCTGCGGTGAGGTGGCGCCGGAGATAAGCGCGGCAGCAAAGACTGCCAGGGTGCCGCCATCGGTAATCTGGGCGCCGTCGGTAGGCAGGACCGTGTAGGCCAGGATCACCACAGCCGCCACAAGCAGCGCGTTGACCACGGCGGCCACCAGCAGTATACGTTTTTGGCCCAGCCGGTCCGCCAAATACCCCACCACGGGCGAACCCACCGCGGCACCAATGCCAATACAGCCTGCAGCAAAACCGCCGATGGCGTAAGACCCGCTGACCTGCGTGACCATGGTCAGCACACCGATGGTCAGCATCGCCAACGGCACCCGGGCAAAAAGACCCAGCGGAATGTAGCTGGTGCCCGCAAGTCTGGGCAGCACCGAATAGCGCCCGCCCTTCTGGGCAGGGGCAGCGGGGGTCGGCAATGACAAAGAGATGGTTAGCTACTTTCGAAAAATCATTTGTGGTGGTGGCCGGTGCCGTCTCAGCTATGGGCTTTGCTGGCACAAAGGCTGCTCCAGTCTATCCGTTCACGAGGCTTGCGCTCCCGCCATTTTCAGCTCCACGGTGGAGCCATGGCGGCCCTTGTGGACATGCAGGTGCACGGGGATGCGCTGCTTCATTTCAGCAACGTGACTGACCAGCCCCACCATGCGCCCGCCGTCTCGCAGTCCTTCGAGCGCATCCATGACCTGCTCCAAGGACTGCTCATCGAGGCTGCCGAAGCCCTCATCAACAAATAAGGTCTCTATATCCAGTCCGCCGGATTCGTACTGCACCACATCCGAGAGACCCAGGGCCAGCGACAGTGACGCCATGAAGGATTCGCCACCGGATAAGGTGGCGGTGTCTCGGCTGATCCCTGTCCATTCATCCACTACTTCCAAGCCCAGCCCGGACTTTTGGTTTCCCTTCTTGGCATCACTGTGCCGCAGCGTATAGCGGGCGTCGCTCATGGTGGCCAGGCGCACCGAAGCGGCCTGGGCGACTTGTTCCAACCTGGCCGTGAGAACATAGCTGCTGAGCGTCATCTTGTACTTGTTCTCGCCTTGTCCACGCACTGCCTCAGCCAGACCCAAGAGCATTTTCGCCTTCTCCCGCAGCGGCGCAACACCCTCTTCCAACGCCATGAAGTCCGCTTGTGTGAGGCGCACTTCGGTAGCGGCTGAGCGTGCCATACCCGCAGCCAATTCCGCCGTTTTTGCCAGCTGTACAGCCACCCGGCTCTGTTGCGCCAACGCGGCAAGCTCATTGTCCCCCAGCACCACCACCGTCTCCGCACGGGCGGCAAGCATCTCAGCAGTCGCGAGGCGGTCAGTGTTTACCGCCACGGCCTTGGCGTGGTCCTTGATTTTTTCATCCAGCGCGGCCGCGGTCCCCGGTGCCAGCAAGGCTGCCTGCACGCCGCTGGCATCGGCAAAAACGGAACCTTCGAGGTCCTTCTCCAACGCGGCGCCCGCATCCTGCGCCGTTGTCATGGCAGCGGCCTTTTTACGCAGTGCCACGAGGAGCTCCTCCCCCGGCTGCTGGGCCGCAAGCACCGCAACCCGCCGTTGCGCCAGCGAGGTGTACCCGTCCTGGGCCAGCTCCAGCTGCTGGCCCAGATCAGCAATTTCCTCTGCCAGGGCCGCTTGCGCTGCACTCAAAGACGCCGCCTGCCCGGCCGCCGCAACAACACCTTCCCGGGCTTGTTCCAGGCGCTCCTGCAACTCCCCGGCTTCTTGGTGGAGGGCATCGCGTTCTGCGGCACCCGCTTTGGCCTCCTGATGTGCTTGGCGCCTTTGCACCACGGCGTCCTGTGCTTTGGCCAATTCACCCTCGCCTCCACGCTCGGCCAGGACTGCGAGCGCGCTCCTGGCCTGGGCCAGCCGGGTACCGGCGTCTTTAGCTGCCGCCTCGGCAGTATCAGAGAGCTTCTTGGCTGCCCTCTCGGCCTTCAGGAGGTCCGCCCCGGCAGCGGCAAGTGGTGAGGGCGCCGGATGCACCGTGCTGCCGCAGACCTGGCAGGGTTCCCCCTCCACGAGCGTGGCCGCCAGTTCCCCGGCTGCCTGGCTGAGCCGGCTTTCAATGGCTTCTAGCCAGCTCTGCCGGCAATTCAGGCTCTTATCCCGCGCCTCACGTTCCGCGTCTTCTAGTTGCACGAGCTCCACGCAGTGTGCCTGGTATTCCTCAATGGTGCCCACCAATGTTTTAGCTGCCGTGGCGGCTTGTTCTGCGTGCTCAACATCGACGGCCCCGGCGCGCAGCGTCTCCGCCCGGTCCTGTACCTCCGTGAGACGGGCTCTGGCCGCTGTGGCCGCGGCATCTTGTTGCTGGCGCTGCGTCAGAGCATCAGCGAGGGCTTTCTCATTTTTGGCCAGGGCCGCACTTTTCCCCGCGTGCCGAGTTTCATCAGGTAGGGCCCGGTCCACGGCGGCCAACTGCCTGATGAGTTCTTTATCCAGCGTCTGTAAATCCTCAATACTTGCTGTTGCACCCGGCTGGCCTAAGAGCGCCGCCGCCACCGGGTTGCTGTCAAATACTGTGGCGGCTCTCGCTGCCGCCTCCTGTGCCTGAGTGCTTTCCCGAGCACTCTTGGCCGCAGCAGTCACCACGGCCGCCAAAACCTGTCCCTGATGGTGCAACTCCAAGCTGTGGCGCCACTGCGCTTCCTCATCGGCTAAGCCTGCCAGCCGCTCTTGTTCGGCCACGGCTTGAACCAGTTGCTGGTGGCGTGTACGCCGGTTCTGCTCCTCCGCAACGGACGTTACGAGTGCCTCTGACTCCTCTTGTGACGTTTGGGCATGCGCCTGGGCCAGGGTCAACGCGCGTTCAAGCTGCTCCCCGAGGCTGGCAAAAAGCTCCATCCCGTGAAGTTCTACCGGTTCGGCAGTCTCCGGTGCTTGCCCTCCCTCCTTAGCCTGGGCTAGTTGCGCGGCGTAGGCGGCCAGCACCGACCTGCTTTGGCTGCGTGCCAATTCCTCCTTAGCCAGCAGCTCCGCCATACCGGTGGCGACGGCGCCCTGGGCTGTGCGGGATTCTGCGGCCAGACGGTTTTCAACGCCCTCATACACATCGGTGCCGAACAACCGTTGCAGCAAGGCTTGGCGGTCCGCGGCGGTGGCCCGCAAGAAGGCTGCAAATTCGCCCTGGGCCAGCAGCACTACCTTGGTGAATTGGGCCATGTTCATGCCCAGAAGCTGCTGAATCTCGCCGGCGGCTTCATCGTTGCGGGTTGATTTCACTTCCCAGCCGTCGGCGTTCTTTTCACGCAGCTGGGTGCTTGCCTGTTCACGCGTGGTGCCGCTTCCGCGTTTAACGGGGCGCATCCATTCAGGGCTGCGCCTAACCTCCAAGCGGCGCCCACCGGCCGTGAACTCGCACAGTACTTCCGGGCCCACTCCTTCGGCTGCGTGGTGACTACGCAGCTGATTGGCGGAATTGGACCGGGCCCCGGGTACCGTCCCATACAGGGCGTACGCAATGGAGTCCAGAATGCTTGTTTTCCCGGCACCTGTGGAGCCATTGAGTAGGAACAGGCCCTGCGCTCCCAACTGGTCAAAGTCAATGATTTCTCGGCCCGCGAAGGGGCCGAAAGCCTGAATTTCAAGGCGGTGAATTCTCACTGGGCGCTCTCCTGTTCACGGACGGCAGTCAAGGCTGCACGCAAAAGCTGCTGTTCGTCGTTGTTCGCGGCGCGATGACGCACATGGTCCAGAAATCCGCAGCACAGCTCCAGATCGTCGGCGGCCTTGGCTATGCGGGCGCCATAGCTTTGGGCGTCCCCCTCCCGTGCGGTCTCCGGCTCGAACATGAGCACCAGGGTGTGCGGGAAACGGATGCGCAGCCGGTCCATGGCCAGTTCCGGGCGGTCGTTGTCCGTCAGCGTGATTTGGCAGTAGTTATCCTGCGCAAATTCCCAGTCGGGATTGTTCAGCAAATCCTCGAGCTTGCCTTTGACCAGGCTCAACGACTTTTCCGGAGCCCAGTCAACCTGGCGCACCTCACCCAGCCCGTCCGCCGTGATCTCCACCAGCCAGCCGCCCTTGACATGGGCCGCCTCGGAGAAGGAATACGGTAAGGGGGAGCCCGAGTAGCGGACTGTTGCGCTCAGTTTCTGGCGTCCGTGCAGGTGACCCAGAGCCGTGTAGCTGAACGGTTCAAAGAGGTCCAGCGGCACCGCCCCAACACCGCCAATGGCTAGATCACGTTCACTTGCAGAGGTGATGCCGCCGCTGGCAAAGGTGTGGGCCAGCACAATGGACGCGGTGCCGGCGGGCCGGGTAGCTAGGTCTTCGGCAATTCGATGCACGGCCGCCTCCGTCACACTGAAGTGGGTGCCGGTCTCTACACCCAGTTCCTCGGCCACGAGACGGGGCTCCAGAAACGGGATACCGTAAATTGCCACCATCCCCTCACCCTGGGGTTCCAGAGGAAACAGGATGGGCACCGCAAGGTCCGCAATCCGCGTGCGCAAGTGCACACCGGCGGATTCCAGGAGCCTGCCACCAAAACCCAGACGGGTGGCGGAGTCGTGGTTGCCGCTGGTGATAACCACCTGCACCCCTGCCTTGTTCAGTCTGGCCAAGATGTCATCAAAGAGGTTCACCACGTCAACGCTGGGCAGTGCGCGGTCGTATACGTCACCGGCCACCAGGACCACGTCCACTTTTTCCGTCAGGACGGTGTCAAGGAGTTGGTCGGCAAAGCGCCGCTGTGCGTTCAGGGTTCCAACGCCGTGGAACGACCTGCCCAAATGCCAATCTGAGGTGTGCAGAAGCTTCATGCTTCAAAGGTATCGGAGGGCACAGACATTCAATGACCCGCGTAAGCCAGCACAACCCACCCAACGGCGGGGTCAGCACCAGTTCACGCACTGACACGGGCAGGCTCAGCGGCGGGTTTTTTCCACGGTCAGGGCTTCAACGGCGGCTGTATTGGCCAACTTTGCCCCATAGATCGCAGCAGAGAGCAGCAGTGCACAAGCCAGCAGGACCATGATCATTTGGGTTTCAGGGGCATCTAGAAACAACAGCCCGGCCAGTGAAATAGCGGCTGCGGCAATCCCGGAGACCCACATAGGCTGGACTGCCGCGCCGTGTCCAGCCCGCCACGTTTGGGCATTGACCATGGTCTTAGCGGTGCGAATCCCCACGAATGGGTTCACTTTGATCTTTCCGGTGGCGCACGCTTGGGTCAGTGCTGCCAGGCCCACCGAACACAGGGCAAGGAACACAAGGGAGAAGATCAGCATGCTTTAACCTTAACCCGGCTCCGGCGCAAACACAGCTGACCCCGGTAGTAGGGGCGGTTTCTCGCCCCCATACCGGGGTCAGCTCGGCACTGCTGTGAGGTTACTTCTGGGGTGTGTCGAAGAACGCTTGGGCCTCGTCAGTCTCATCGATCCCTGCAATCGTGCGCCCCTTTGCCAGCGTGACGCTCTCAGTGGCGCCCTCAACGGTACTCTCGGCGTGCGCCTGGGTGAGCACAGCACCAGAGGTCAGCAGCGCGGAGGAGGAAGCGTCCCTCACCGGCACGTCAACCGTTCGGACCGGGGCAAAGTAGCGGTAAATGACGGCTGCCAGGGCCGCACCAACCAGAGGTGCAACCCAGAACAGCCACAGCTGACCCAGCGCCCACGAGTCAGCCAGGAAAACCACTGAAGTGGCGCGGGCCGGGTTCAGTGAACCATTGCTCAGCGGCATGGTGATGGCCACGGCAACCGCAAAAGCCAGACCAATGGCAACCGGGCCCATGGTGGTTTTGTTCCGGGGCGAGGTGGCGCCCAAGAGCATGGCCGTCAAGACGGCAACCGCCACCATTTCGATGATAAGGACACCGATCATGGGCACTTGCGAAGGCGAGTGGGCGTCAAAGCCATTGGCCAACGCACCGAAGAGCTCGGGCATAGCAGGGGTGGCACCGGCGGGCATCACCCGCATCATGGCAAGCCAAACTGCCGCGGCCAAAATGCCGCCAATAGTCTGGGCCACAATGTACAAAAGAGCGGCAGAAAACTTCAACCGGCCGGCAACTGCCATACCCAACGAGAAGGCGGGGTTGAAGTAACCGTTGGTGACGTGACCGAAGGAGATGATGGCGGCCACCATGGCCAGACCATAGGCGAAGCCCACCGTGGCACCGGACCCGCCGGAGCTGAACAAGGCGGTGCCAAGCCCGGCAAAGACAATGAAAAAGCTGCCCAGCCCCTCAAGGGCTACGCGGGTACTGAGCGGGTAGGCATGCACCGGGGCATTGGCTGTTCCGGATGAAGTCATGAGGGCAAAATCCTTCGAATGGGAAACAAAAACAGGGGGCTAGCGCTCACACGGTGATGCAGCAGCGGGCCCGGCAAGAAAGTTGACAGGAAAGCTAGGCAGAAGAGCAAACAGGACACTCGCCAAGCTCACATGCCTAGTGCCAGCGCACACACCGTGGTGGCAGCCAGAGTAACTATAGCGGCCGAAGCTGTACGTACTATAAGAGCCGGAACGGCAATATGCCCCTCTGACTCCAAGGGTGCAACGCCGGAGTGCAGAAGCCGGATCCGGGCAGCGGCGCACAGCACCAAAACAATAGTTGTCAGGGCGGCCACGGCCGCGCAGACTCCCATTCCCACCACATGGGCTGAATATCCGCCCAACGCTCCGCCAAGCCCAAGTCCGGTGTCCGGGCCCCCACCGAAGCCAGTCAACGTCTGCAACCAGCCGCGCCAAATGAGAAGATCGGCCACCACGGCGCTCATGATGGTCCGGCGCCAGGACAGGGCCGTGCGTTCAGGCTGCAGGCCGGGGTCCCGGACAGGTGCCACAGAGGAGGCCATGTTAGGGCTGGACCAGGATCAAGATGGCAAAAACAATGGCGGCGAGCGAGACAATGACAGTCATCCCCAGCATGAGCCACGAGTGCGGCAGTTCCTCATCATTACGCATGGCCTGTTCCTGATGAGCCCAGCGCCGGTAACTGACAATGGCCAGCACGGCACCAATCACGGCAAGGACCATGCACAAGATGATACGAATCAATGGCGGCGCAATTTCCGGGGCCAGCTGATCAATTGCTATTGCACCTGCCAAGAGGGCCAGCGCGGTCCGCACCCACGCCAGAAAGGTACGCTCATTGGCTAGTGAAAAGCGGTAGTCAGGTGTTTTTCCGGTCCGTCGCCAGGCGGGCTCGCGCATGGATCTCCTCAAAAGTTCGGGCAGTTTGTGGTGGGCGCACAAGAAGCACCGCCTTTGAGTCTACTTCGGCCCCCGTACGCCTCCTCACAGCCGCACCGCTGTCTTGGCCCGCATCCGCTGCCGGAAACGGTAAATTGGTCTCATGACCATTCCAGTTCAGCCCGCTCCCCCCGCCGACTTCGCCAGCCGCGTCCAGGGCACGCTCATGGGAGGCGCCTTAGGTGATGCCTTCGGCTACCTTGTGGAGTTCGATTCCCTCGCCGCCATTGAGGCGAAGTATGGTCCGGCGCTGCTGGTGGACTTGTCCCAGGCGTCCGGCACACCGCATTTTTCCGACGATACTCAGATGAGCCTTTACACCCTTGATGGCTTGTTGGATGTGCTGGAGTGGGCCAATAGCGGTGTGGGTGCCGATATCAACGCCTGCCAATGGCTCGCGTATCTGCGCTGGCTCAAGACCCAGAATATGCAGGTGCCCAGCCACACCCCGGAGCAGGCCCCCCGCTGGATTGATTCTCAGAGCGTGCTCCACCACCAACGCCACCCCGGCAATGCGTGCGTGAGTGGTTTGGCGGGCGGGGAAATGGGCACCATTTTCCGCCCCGTCAACCCCGATTCCAAGGGTTGCGGGACAGTGATGCGTTCGGCGCCCTACGGATTGCTGCCTAATATCGAGGCGGAAACGGTGTACAAGATCAGCTCCGATGCGGCGTCTTTGACCCACGGGCATCCCTCGGCGCGCCAGTCCTCCGGGGCGTTTAGCTGGCTCATCCACCAGTTGGTCATGGGCGGGCTCTCGCTGCGTGCCGGTGCCGAATCCGCCAGGGAGCGGGCTGTTGCCGAGCCTGGTGCAGATGCCCAGCTGCTGGCACGCCTTGAGGCGGCCCTGACCTTGTCCACGTACGACGGCGAACCCCTCAGCGGCGATTCCCTCACCGACGCGCTGGGGTTGGGTTGGGTAGCTGAGGAGGCACTTGCTGTTGCTGTCTACGCCGTGCTGGTTACGGCGCCTGGTGCACTTTCGCCCGCGGGGCATTTCTTGGATGCCATCCGCCTTGCCACCAACCACAGCGGAGACAGTGACTCCACTGCGGCCATCACCGGGAACATCCTAGGTGCGTTCTACGGGGAAGTTGCCCTGCCGCCGTCGTGGTTGAAACTGTGCGAGGCACCCTCCCTGATCCGGCGTCTGGGAGCCAACTTCATCAAGCTCACCACCGGAGAGTAGTTCAACTACCCGTTCAGCCCAGGGACAGTACCGCGCCAATGCGCTGTGCAAAGCGTTTGGGCGGACCCGGCAGCAATAATGGCCACCGCTCAAAGTCGGCGGCGGCGGTAACTGCAGGGATATCGGCACGTTGGCTCATAAATTCAGAGTAGAACCGTGCCTGTGAGGTTTCGAAAGATTGTTGCCCAGCATGACCAAAATGGAGTGCGGGCGGTTCAGCCAACCATTTGCATGAATTCGCCCTCGGAGAGCACCTCAATGCCTTGTCCGCGGCGCTGCAGATCTAGGACACGTTTGGCTTTGGAGGTCAGCCGTCCGCTGCGTAAATCTACTGCCGTGAAGCCGCTGCCCACCACCAGCACAGTGGTTTTTAGGGTTACATTGCTGGCGCACTGGGCTCCGTGAGCCGCTGCCCTGATTTTTGCTTCAGGACGGCCCAGGCTCAGATCGCCCGTGAAGACCACGGTTTGTCCAAAGAGCGGGTGGGCGATGTCAGCGTGGGTGTTCGGTTCCGGGTTTGGACCCTCAGTGGACCAGCTGGAGCGCCCGCCACGAGCCGTTCCAGCGGCGATCCCAGCCTGCATCTGCACCATCCTCTCCAGCGCCGAGCGGGTGGCTTTGGAGAGCTCATCTGTGGAGGGGTTATAGGCGTCAACGTGCGGCATGGCCAACGTCATCGATTCAAATACCCCGCGCACGGAATCCACGCCGTGTTTGCCGGCAATGTCCACCATGATCCCGGCGCAGGCGCGGGCGTCCTCGGTGGCGTCGTGGTGGTTTTGCAGTGGTACACCGGCAGCCTCGGCCACAAACGGCAACGAATACGACGGCAGTGAATAGTTTTTGCGCGAAAGGATCACGGTACAGGCATAGTCGAACGCAGGTGCGGGGATTTTCGAGACTTCTGCTGCGGAACGGATCACGCCCAGGTCAAAGGCCGCATTGTGCGCCACCAGCGGATCCGCACCAATGAAAGCGCCAATCGCCGGAAACACCTCGGCAAAACGCGGGGCCGTGGCCACATCGTCAGGGGTGATGCCGTGAATAGTGATGTTGCGGGAATCAAAGTGGTCGTGGCCCTCCGGTGGGCGCATGAGCCAGTAGCCTTCCTCAACTATCACCCCGCCACGGACCTTTGTTAGACCAACGGAGCAGGGCGATCCCCTAAATCCGTTGGCGGTTTCAAAATCAATTGCAGTAAAGTCCAGAGCCACCTCTCAAGGCTACCCTTCCCCACTGACACCGCCAGCAGAAGATGAGCGGGCCCACCCTTTGTTCGCACAAAGTGCAGCGCCGGTGGGCCAGATTCGCTCAGAACCTGGCCCACCGGCGTCGTACTTGCCGTGACGGTTCAGGGTGTTGCCCGGCGCAACGTCAGGTAGGCGCCAACACCGAGCAGTGCCGCGAGCCCCAGGGCCAGAAGACCCAACGTGACGGGGGTCAGGGCCACAATCCAGCTGCCGACGGCGGCCCACCAGCCCTGCCAGGTGATCAACGCCACGGAACCCACCAGCAGGATTCCCAGAGAAATGAACATCACCAGCAGCCCGGTTGTCTGCCACCTCTTATACACAGTCGCACCCCAGAACCCTGCCAGGAAAAGGAACATCATCACCACGAAGTAGAAGAACAGCTGCCCACCCCAGGGCTGCTCGGAGACCCAGCCGAGGCTGAACATCTGCCCCTGCAATCCCCAACCATTGGTGGCTGCCTCCACGAACCCCAAAAGCACGTAGAGCACCGAAATGCTGGCGGCAATAACGGCGAACAATCCCACGGTGCCAAAGAAGAAGTTGCGCCGGCTGATGCTCAGGCCCTGGGAAAACGGGAATGTGTAGGTCAATGACTGGATGCCCAGACCAAAGAAATACCACATGACTGCCTGGCCGGCACCTGAGTATTTGGTCCCCACCGAATCCGGGATCATGGCCCAGATGAGAAGGCTGAAGGCGAAGGAGACCCCAATAATGAGCGCTGGAATGCCCAAGAAGGTCCACTTGCTTATGAGCTGCATTTTGGCAACTCCCACTGCACGGTTCATTGTGATGCTCCCATCCGGCTGCTCTTCCTTGCTGCCTTGGCTGTTTCTTCCCTTGCCCCATCGGGGACGCCGGCAATGCCGGCATCGAGCGTTTTTTTGATGACGAGCTGCTGCAGCGAGACGGGCCCAACTTCCAAACCAAGTTCTGCCGCTTCCCGGCGTTCGGCCTGGCTCAGCACACCCTCGACCGTCAGCGAAAGCAGCGCCCCGATCCCTTCGCGGTGGAGCACCGCCCGGGCTGCTGCGAAGGATTCAACGCGGGCTGCCGGACCGGCGACACTAAAGGCCGAGCCGCGGAGGTTCTCGGCATCGTCGTCCACGATGATTTTGCCCTTGTCGATCACGATCACGTGTTCGAGCAGATTGGCCACCTCATCAATGAGATGGGAGGACAAAACAATGGTGCGTGGAAACTCGGAGTAGTCGGCCAGCAGGCTGTCGTAGAAGAGCTGGCGGGCCACGGCGTCCAACCCCAGGTAAGGCTCATCAAAAAAAGTCAGTTCGGCCCGCGAGGCCAAGCCGATAATGACGCCCACGGCTGAGAGCTGACCGCGCGAGAGCTTCTTGATCCGCCGCTTCATGGGCAATTGGAAGTCCTTGGCCAATTGCAGGGCCAGAGCGTTATCCCAGTCCTTGTAGAAGATGGCTGCGGCCTTGAACGCGTGGAAGGGCTTGAAGTCATCGGGATACTTCTGCGATTCCCTGATGAAACAGATCCGGCTCAGCACCTTTTCGTTTTCATGGGGTTGTTCCCCGAAGACGCTAAACTCCCCCGAGCTGGCGAATCCCTGTGCCGTCAACACAGACATGAGCGTGGTCTTGCCTGCGCCGTTGCGTCCCAGCAGGCCGTAAATTTTGTCCTGTTCGAGTCTGAGACTGACTCCGTCAAGGGCCATGACGTCCTTGTAGGCCTTGGACACGTTTTCCATGCTGACAACTGTTGTACTCACAATGCGCCTTCCTTTAACTGTGCTGTGCTGCCCCGAGCCGGTTCATGCGGGGCCAGCTCTGGTTCCCTGGCCAGCATCTGTTCCCTGGCAAGCATCGCCGCTAGTTGTACGCCGTCGATCCCCAGCTTGCGAGCCTCTCTGGCCAACGGCTGGAGGAATTGTTCGTAAAAGACTTCCCGGCGACGGCTCATGAGGATCTCCCGCGCGCCGGTAGCAACAAACATGCCAATGCCTCGCTTCTTATAAAGAATTCCGTCATCAACTAGCCGGTTCACACCTTTCGCGGCGGTGGCCGGGTTGATCCGGTGAAAGGCAGCGAACTCATTGGTGGAGGGCACTTGGGCTTCTTCAGCGAGCACGCCCTCAACAATGTTGTTCTCAATCAATTCCGCGATCTGTACAAAGATCGGCTTGCTGTCATCAATCACGCAGCCACCACCTTCGCCCAGTTCCCGAGGACCACCGCTAACCTCGTTGGTTCATTACTCATGTAACTAACCATACGACCATAGTGGTGACTGTCAACCCCAAAGATCGTCCCAAGGGTGGAGATATCGCACAGGGAAGTAACGTAATCTTGGATCGTGATACTTACTGCATTGAGTGCCTCCGCCCTGCCCGCGCTCGTGGGACACGGGGCCGTGCCGTCCCTCGGCATCCTGCCCGACTGGCTGGACCCCATGAACATGTTGGACCACCCGGCACTTGGTTTTTGGGTGGTCATCATTGCCTGCGCCATCATCTTTGCCGAGACTGGCCTGCTGGTGGGTTTCTTCCTACCCGGCGATTCTCTGCTCTTTACGGCAGGCCTGCTGGTGAGCACCGGCGGTATGCCCGTCAACATTTGGGTGCTCATGGGAATGCTGATTGTTTCAGGTTTCCTTGGAAACCAGCTGGGCTACTACATCGGTTACAAGGCCGGCCCCGCCATCTTTAACAAACCAGAATCCAAACTGTTCAAGAGGCAGCACGTTGAGAGTGCTCACGCCTTCTTTGAAAAGCACGGCGGCAAGGCCCTGATTCTGGCCCGCTTCGTCCCCATTGTCCGCACCTTTGTCCCCGTCATTGTGGGCGTGGCCAAGATGGATATGCGCAAGTTCCTGATCTTCAACGCCATTGGTGCCGTTGCTTGGGCCGGCGGCGTCACCTACCTCGGCTACGTCTTGGGTGACAATTTCCCCTGGGTCCAAAAAAACCTGGACATAATTTTCATCGGCATCGTGGCCCTCTCGGTCATTCCCATCGGCATTGAATTCATTAAGGCCATGATCAAGCGCAATAAGAAGAGGGCTTCACAGGCGTAGTTCTTCCACCACCACGAAGGCGACCCCGGGCATCAGCCCGGGGTCGCCTTCGTTTTTCCACCTCTATTTCCCACCACTTGCATTCGCAGCGCCTGAATTCTCAGCGCCTGCAGTCGCCGTGGCGGCGAGATTCAGTGGGAGAGTGCCTTCACTATGTGCGGCAGCAGTGCGCGGAAGGCATTGCCGCGGTGGCTGATGGCGTTCTTTTCCGCGCTGCTTAGCTCGGCGCAGGAGACCTCCAGCCCTGAGGGCGCCAAGATGGGATCGTATCCAAAACCGCCCTCGCCGCGGGGAACACTGAGCAAAGTTCCCTCAAGAGTTCCCTCTTCCACAACATCCAAGGACCCGTCTGCACTGGCTAGTGCCGCGGCGCAAACAAAACGTGCGCTGCGGTGTTCGGCACTGATGTCGGAAAGCTGAGCGAGCAGCAGATTCAGGTTCGCCGTGTCATCTCCATGCGTCCCTGCCCAGCGGGCCGAGAAGATCCCCGGGGCCCCGCCCAGGACATCCACGGCCAGTCCGGAGTCATCAGCAATGGCCAAGACGCCACTGAATTGCGCCACGGCATGAGCCTTAAGACGTGCGTTATCTGCGAAGGTGACCCCTGTTTCGGCAACATCCGGGGCGTGGATGGCTCCGGCGTCGAGCACGTCAGTATCAACGTCCAGGCCCGGGATCTGGCCCCGCAGCAGCTCCCGGAGCTCACGCAACTTACCCTGGTTGTGGGTGGCGAGGATGAGCTTGGGCGCCATTAGTTGGCGAGGGTTTCGCGCTGGATACGGGACAGTTCCGTGGTGCCCAGCAGGGCCAAATCCAGGAGCTGATTGAGCTCATCGCGGTCAAACGGGGCGCCTTCCGCGGTGCCTTGAACCTCAACGAACTTACCCGAGCCGGTGACAACAACATTCATGTCCGTCTCTGCGCGGACGTCCTCAACGTAGGGCAGATCCAGCATGGGAACGCCGTCGATGATGCCTACGGAGATGGCGGAGACGGTGTCAATCAGCGGGTTTGCGTTCTTGGCAATCAGCTTGTTTTCCTTGGCGTAGGCAATCGCGTCGGCGAGGGCCACGTAGGCGCCGGTGATCGCGGCGGTGCGGGTGCCGCCGTCGGCCTGCAGAACGTCACAGTCCAGGACTATGGTGTTTTCACCCAGGGCCTTGGTATCGATGATGGAGCGCAAGGAGCGTCCAATCAAGCGGGAGATCTCGTGGGTGCGCCCGCCAATTTTGCCCTTGACTGATTCACGGGAGTTGCGGGTGTTGGTGGCGCGCGGCAGCATGGCGTATTCGGCCGTGACCCAGCCGGTACCTTCGCCCTTGAGCCAGCGCGGCACACCGGGGGTCAGAGACGCGGTGCACAGGACCCGGGTGTTGCCGAATTCAATGAGGGCCGAACCTTCGGCCTGCTTGGACCAGCCGCGGGTGATGGTGATGTCGCGGAGCTGGTCATTGCTGCGGCCGTCGGCGCGCAGTGTTTCATTTGTTGTCATGCATACCAGCCTATAGCCTCGCGTGCACGGGCTGCCGCGGTCTTCGGAGTCCGTTGTTAAGATTTGAGGCAGGTGCACAGGCCTCCAATCTTAACAACGGTCTCCGGTCTCCTAGATCGTGTAGTGCACACCCGCCACGGCACCGGCCACGTCACCGGAATACACTTCACGGGCTTCGGCCACCACCTTGTTGGTGTCCGTCCACACGGGGATGTGAGTGAGCAGCAGCCGCTTCACGTTAGCCCGGGCAGCAGCTGCTCCGGCACGTTTTCCTGTGAGGTGCACGTCTTTGATGTGATCATCCCGGCCCTCTTCGAAGGCCGCCTCGCAGAGGAAGAAGTCGGCGTCTTGTGCGGCGTCTTCCAACCCTTGACAGCTATCGGTGTCACCGGAGTATGTCAAAACGGAGGTTCGGTCCATGCCGGTGCCATCGTATTCAGTGACTTCCACGCGCAGCGCGTAGGCCTCCGGAGTGGGATGGTTCACTGAATAGGGGGTGACCTTGAATGGGCCTACGCTCACGGGTTCACGTTCTTGCCAGTTGATGAAGTCAAATTCTTCGCGCATGCCTGGATCCAGGTCCAGTCCGTAGGCGGTGGCAAGCCTGTCTGCTGTGGCTGCCGGGCCCCATACGGGAATCGGTCCACGGTGCCAGCCGTATGGACTCCACCGGACGGCCACGTGCAGCCCGCACAAGTCCATGCAGTGATCTGGGTGCAGGTGGCTCAGGAAGATGGCATCAATGTCCTCTAGGTCCATGTACCGTTGCACGGATCCCAAGGCTCCGCTGCCCAAGTCAAGGAGCACACGCCAGGGCCGAACGCCGTCGTGCGCTGTCAGCAGGTAGCAGGACGCGGGCGAGGCCGGGCCGGGAAAGGACCCGCTGCATCCAACAATGGTCAACTTCATGGCTACTCCCCCGCAATACTTCCCGGAACAGCAAGTCTGCCTATGGAAGCCTGCAAAACAAAATTGGATTGCTGTGTGACTGCGCCACCGCCTGGTTTCTGTGCGGCGGCAGCGAGCATGTCCGGGGTGATGCGGGCTAAAGATCCTGTGGGGTAATGCGCAGCAACATGGCTCACCTGTTCCACTCCGCGCACCTCCGGACCCAGAAAGCGCCTGGCCAGCACGCCGAAGCTGGCGGCGTCACCGGTTGAGAGGAATTGGTGGGTAGGAGCAGCCACTGAGACACGTTCCAGATCGTGGCTGACAAGTGCCCGGTACACATCTTTGGCTGTTTCCTCGGCACTGGATACCAGTGTCACGGTGTCCCCCATGACGTAGGAAATTACGCCCGTCAGCAAGGGATAGTGCGTGCAGCCCAGGACCAGCGTGTCCACGGCGGCTTTTTTCAAGGGCGCCAAATACTGTTCCGCCGTGGTTAGTAACTCTGGCCCGGCCGTGATCCCCGATTCCACGAACCGGACAAAATCAGGGCACGCCACGGAGGTAATTCTCAGGTCCGGGGCGGCCGCGAACGTATCCTCGTATGCCCTGGATCCCACAGTTGCCACCGTGCCAATGACGCCCACGTTTCCAGTCCGGGTGGCGGCCACGGCCCGCCTCACGGCTGGCTGGATGACCTCAATGACGGGGATGCCGTACCGTGCCGTGTAACGTTCACGGGCGTCACGCAGAACCGCCGCCGATGCTGAGTTGCAGGCGATCACCAGCAGTTTCACGCCAGAATCAACCAGCTCATCCATGACGCCCAAGGCGTTGGCCCGGACTTCGGCTATGGGCAGCGGACCGTAGGGGCCGTTGGCTGTGTCACCCACGTACAGGATCGACTCATTAGGCAGCTGATCGATGACGGCACGGGCCACGGTCAGGCCGCCCACGCCGGAATCAAAGATCCCGATGGGGCGGTCCGTCAAGGGTGGGCGGCCGGCTGGCTGTGTTTCGGTGATGCGTGCTGGATTTGCGCTCATGATCGTTTCAACAATAGTTCCTGCGGCCCGGCTACAGATAATATTTGACGCCGGTGGCCACCTATTTTGTTCGTTGCAGTTCCACGAGCATGGCCTGCACCAGGCTTTCCTGTAGCCAGGAGACAAAGTTATAGACCAGCGAGAGGTAACTTTCTACATCATCTGCATCGCCCCAGTCCTGCACCTCATGGATCCGTTCGGCGTCTTCGGCAGTGCGGATAGCTAGCCTTTCGGCCAGCACCAGACGGACATCATTCAACGCCATGGCCCATAATTTGGCACCCTCACTATCTAAGACCAGCTTCTCGCTGTCCAGACCCAAGGATGCTGCCCGCAAGGCACCGATCTTACTTTCGCGCAGGGAGCGTTCGGTGAGCTGGCGGAACTCCAAGGCGGAGTCGGCGTCGCCCGTGAGCGCGTCCGGCAGGAGCCTCAAGAGAGCGGGGTCCGTGGGGACACGGACATCCATGTCCAGGCCGATCAGCGCCGCCAGTGGATCCTCGTGGGCGGGGGTGGCCGGTTCAAGCATGGTGATGATGTCGGAGAAGAGCTTGCGCAGGAGGTCACGCTCGGCGGGTTCAAGGAATCCGGTGATGCCACGGCGGCCGGCGGAAAAAGCTTTAGCCACGGGGGCCGCCCTTCACAACAGTTGCCCACAGGCCGAACCCGTGCATGGCTACGGCGTGGGCTTCCATCTTTTCCTTGGCACCATGGGCCACCGCGGATTTGCCCTCAGTGTGGACTTGGAGCATTAATTTCGCCGCCTTTGCCTCTGAATAGCCAAAATAACTTTGGAAAACGTAGCTAACGTAACTCATCAAATTGACCGGGTCATTCCACACGATCAATTCCCAGGGGATGTCCGGGGAGATGAGTTCGCGCGTTGATGCTTCCCGGTCTGTTTCCGGGGCTGTGCTGACACTCATATGTCCATTCTAGTGTTGCCCCACTAAAGTGAATTCCGTGACTACGCCAATAAGCTGGGGACAGCCCCGCACTTCACTGTTTACAGATCACTATGAGCTGACCATGCTCCAGGCTGCTCTGCACTCGGGTGCCGCACATCGCCGCAGCGTCTTTGAGGCCTTTGCCAGACGCCTGCCGGACGGCCGCCGCTATGGGGTTGTTGGCGGAACGGGCCGTCTGCTCGAAGGTTTGGAGCAGTTCCGTTTTGGCCCTGACGAGCTGAATTTTCTGGCCCAGAACAACGTTGTCAATGACGAAACCTTGGCCTGGCTCTCCGATTTCAAGTTCTCCGGAGACATTTACGGTTATGCAGAGGGCGAACTTTATTTCCCCAATTCACCCATTTTGACCGTCGAATCGACGTTTGCCGAGGCCTGCATTCTGGAAACGTACGTGCTCTCGATCCTGAACCACGACTCCGCTATTGCCTCCGCCGCCTCCCGCATGACCGGTGCTGCCGGAGCCCGCCCCTGCATTGAGATGGGATCCCGACGCACGCACGAGGAGTCCGCCGTGGCCGCCTCCCGTGCCGCCGTGATTGCCGGGTTCTACGGCACGTCCAACTTAGAAGCCGGCCTGCGCTACGGCGTACTGACGCTGGGCACCGCCGCCCACTCCTTCACGCTCCTGCACGATTCCGAAGAGGATGCCTTCCGTGCTCAGCTCGGTTCCATGGGCAACGGCACCACACTGCTGGTTGACACGTACGACGTCGAAGCCGCCGTCCGTAAGGCCGTCGCCATTGCGGGACCCGCCTTGGGCGGCGTGCGGCTGGATTCCGGTGACTTGCTCGCCCAGGCGCGGGATGTCCGGGCGTTGCTGGATTCGCTGGGGAACACGAACACGCGCATCACGGTGACCAGCGATCTGGACGAGTTCGCCATCGCAGCGCTGGCCGCAGCCCCCGTGGACGCTTACGGCGTGGGGACCTCCCTCGTGACCGGCTCAGGTGCGCCCACGGCGTCGATGGTGTATAAATTGGTGTCCCGTGAAGGTGACAACGGTGAGTTTGTGGCTGTTGCCAAGGCTTCCAAGAACAAAACCAGTGTGGGTGGGCGCAAGTACGCCACGCGCCGCCTGAACAACGCGGGTGTGGCTACTGCCGAAGTGGTGGGGATTGGTCACCGCCCGGATGCTGACACCAATGACCGCCCGCTGCTGGCACGGTTCATGACCGAGGGCGTGCTGGAACCAGGGTGGATCGGTTCTGATGGTGTGGTGCGAGCCACCGCCCGGCACGCCGCATCCATGGCCGAATTGCCCGGAGCCGCCCGCCGGCTCCAACGCGGGGAGCCTGTGATCCCTACCGAATACGAAACAGCAGCACCTGTCCCTGCGGCAGAGAACTAAGGAGCATCCCATGGCCAAGGCCCTGATCATTGTTGACGTGCAGAATGATTTCTGCGAAGGCGGCTCACTCGCCGTCGCCGGCGGCGCCAACCTTGCAAGCGAAATCAGTGAATTCCTAGAAAACGCCCAAGACCTGGACTTTGTTGTTGCCACACAGGATTGGCATATTGACCCGGGTGCCCACTTCTCCGAGACCCCGGACTTTCTCAACAGCTGGCCCGTGCACTGTGTGGCCGGCAGCAAGGGCGCAGCCCTGCACCGGAACCTGGATACTGAGGACATTGACGCATACTTTCGCAAGGGAAAGTTTGATGCGGCCTACTCTGGCTTCGACGGCCTGCTGGCACCTGAGGATGAGGTTGCCGTGGGTGAACGTGAGGCCCACGAATCTGTGGCAGAGGACGGCGAGGCCCCCATTAGCCTAGATGATTGGCTGCGCGAGAACGACGTCGAAGATGTTGTGATTGTGGGGATCGCCACGGACCACTGCGTGCGCGCCACTGCCCTAGATGCCATCAACGCCGGGTACAACACCACTGTGTTGCGGGACTATGTGGCAGGTGTAGACGAAGACGCCAGTGAGGAAGCTCTCGAGGAACTCAAAGACGCAGGAGTAGAGGTCAAGTAGCCGCGTCGGTCCGCTTCACTTCCGCGCCCGTCCCCCACAAATGCGCCCGGTATACCGGTAGCGGATGTGGGAGGCGGGCGCGGAAACGTAGTGTTGGGCTGTCGGGCTGCTATTTCCGCCCAATAAACCAGTCTTGGAGCTTCTTCAACCGGGTCTGCAACTGAGTTTCATCAGCCTGTGCCACGGCCGGGCCGCCACAGATGCGGCGCAATTCGCTGTGCACCATGCCGTGGGGCATCCCTGATCGGGAACTCCACGCGGAGACGTTCTTGGCCAGCTCGCCTCGTAGATCCATCAACAGCCGGTGGTCCACCAACGGCGGCGCCTCGGGTTCGGCCGGAGATTTCTTGCGTTTGCGGCTCTGTTGGTCGGCCTGGCGTTGACGCAGTAACAAACCCATTTGGTCGGCGTCGAGAAGTCCTGGGATGCCCAGGAAGTCGAGCTCGTCTTCACTGCCAATCGCGCCGCCGGTACCGAACTCGCCGCCGTCGAACAACACCCGGTCAAAGGACGCCTGTGATTCCAGCGCCTCAAATTTGAATTTCTCCAGGGTGTCGGAGGCCTTTTCCTCACGGTTGGCCTCCTCCATCTCGGAATCTTCTTCAATAAAGCCATCCGGATCCTTATCCGGACGGTCCAACGCGTGATCGCGCTCCAGCTCAAGCTGGTTGGCCAGTGCCATCAGGTTGGGCACTGAAGGCAGGAAGATCGACGCCGTTTCTCCCCTTTTGCGGGCCCGCACAAAACGGCCCACGGCCTGAGCGAAGAACAGCGGAGTCGCCGTCGAGGTCGCGTACACACCAACAGCAAGACGCGGCACGTCAACACCTTCGGAGACCATGCGCACGGCCACCATCCAGCGCTTGTCCCCTGCCGAGAAAGAATCAATCTTGGCGGAAGCCTTGGCGTCATCGGACAAAATGACGGTAGGTGACTCTCCCGTGATCTTCTTCAACTCTGCGGCGTAGGCGCGGGCGTCCTCGTGATCTGTGGCAATCACCATGGCACCGGCGTCAGGCACTGCCCTGCGCACCTCGGTGAGGCGCTTGTCCGCGGCGGCCAGGACGGCAGGGATCCACTGCCCCTCGGGGTTCAGCGCCGTGCGCCATGCCTGCGAGGTGACATCCTTGGTCACAGCCTCGCCCAGCGTTGCAGCCATTTCCTCACCAGCACTGGTGCGCCAGCGCATTTGCCCCGAATACGCCATGAACATGACGGGGCGCACCACGTGGTCCTTGAGCGCTTCACCGTAGCCATAGGTGTAATCAGCCTTTGACCGGCGAATGCCGTCCCTGTCCTCGGCGTATTCCACGAACGGGATGGCCGCTGTATCCGAGCGGAACGGGGTACCCGTCAAGGCCAAACGGCGTGTGGCGGGGTCAAACGCTTCCCGGATGCCATCACCCCAGGACAAGGCGTCGCCTCCGTGGTGGATCTCATCCATGATGACCAGGGTGCGCGCGGCCTCAGTTTTGGCCCGGTGCAACATGGGCTTGCTGGCAACTTGGGCGTACGTGACGGCTACACCAATGAAGCCCTTGCCGTGGCGGCCATCAGCATTTTTAAAGTTTGGGTCAATCGCGATGCCCACCTTCGCCGCGGCGTCTGCCCACTGTTTTTTCAAGTGGTCGGTGGGTGTGACGATCGTGACCCTGTTGATCTGCCCGCGGCTTATTAGCTGTGTGGCAATATGCAGGGCAAACGTGGTCTTTCCGGCACCCGGGGTAGCAACGGCCAGGAAGTCCCGCGGGCTCTCGTTGAAGTACTTTTCCATGGCTTCTGACTGCCATGCACGCAGCTTTTGTGCTGTACCCCATGCGGCGCGCTCAGGATAGGCCGGAGGCAGCGACGGGCCACCAAACAATGTCTCCGTCACGAATTATCCGCCATCCTTGTCACTTCTTCCACGCTTCCGTTCCCACTTCCGGGCACGGCGATTGAACGGTTTTAAACCGTTCCCAAAAAAGAATTACAGCCCCGAACTAATTCTTGGGCTTCTTCGGGCCTTTGCCCTTGCCGCCACCCTCGGGGCGCAGTCCGTCATAGACCTCTTTGCACTCGGGGCAGACGGGGAACTTCTGGGGGTCCCTCCCCGGAGTCCAGACCTTGCCGCAGAGCGCCACAACGGGATCTCCGGTCATGGCCGATTCCATGATCTTTTCCTTGCGGACATAATGCGAGAACCGTTCGCTGTCTCCGGGCTCGACTTCCTGCTTCAGTTCCTGGCGCTCAATCACGGCAGTGGAACCACCGGTCTGGCCGGGTCCGTAGTTCGGATCGTTTTCAAAGGGGTCTGGAGGCAAACTCATAAATTCAGTCTACCGTCTTCACGTCCGCGACTCACCGTAGTGGCTCCCACATCACACTCCGTCTGAAGGAGAGGGAGCGTCCCTGGAAAACGCGCCGAAACTGCGGGAGCGTTGGGAGGGGACGGCTGCGGGAGCCCACCTTTTCGTTCAGGTGAGCTCCCGCAACCGCAGACGTGGCGTCAGTGGCCCTACTTTTTTACAGACCCTGCCAGGCGGGCTTGTTGTCATAGGCGTGGCGGTAGCTTGGAGCACCTGCCAACTTCGATGCTGCAGCCTCGTCAATGATGACGGTGGCCCGGGGGTGGAACTGCAGGATCGAGGCCGGGCACGCTGCGGACACGGGGCCCTCAACGAAGTCGCGTACGGCGTCGGCCTTGCCTGCTCCGAAGGCCACCAGAACCAAGTGGCGGGCATCCATGATGGTGCCCAGACCCTGCGTCACCACGTGGTGCGGAACTTGGTCAAGATGATCAAAGAAGCGCGCGTTGTCCTGGCGTGTCTGCTCGGCCAAGGTCTTGATGCGTGTGCGTGAGGCCAGCGAGGAGCCTGGCTCGTTGAAGCCGATGTGGCCGTTGGTGCCGACGCCCAAGATCTGCAGGTCAATGCCGCCCGCGGCAGAAATCGCATCCTCGTACGCTTGGCAGGCACCCAACAGATCCTCGGTGGAGCCATCCGGGCCGTGCACGTTCTCTGCTGCCACATCAACGCGGTTCGTGAACTCGCGGCGAATGACCTCGCGGTAGGACTCGAAGTGGCCCGAGGGCAGGCCCACGTATTCATCCAGAGCAAAGCCGCTGACCGCGGAAAAGTTCAGCCCCTCGTCAGCGTGGCGGCGGGCCAGCTCATCGTAGATGGGCAGCGGGGAGGAACCCGTGGCCAGGCCAATCACGGCGTTGGGCTTGTTACGCACCAAGGCCTCGATCGAGTCGGCGGCAAGCGCCCCAATTTCCTTGCTGCTGGGGACGATGATGACCTCCATGAAACACGCTTCCTTTCACTGCCACCCTCAGAAAGCGGTGACTAACGGCTTGTCGCAGACGGGCGCAAGTGCACAGACGCCCCGCCAGCGCACTCCGCAAGCGGTGGCTGACAGGGCGCTTTTGCCTTGGGTCTGCTTTGTAGCTCTAACCATATCCAGTCTCAGCGATCTACAGAAACGGACTGCAACAATTCCGGTCCACGGCGCTCATATTGCGCCCCGCCAATGCGGATCCCCAAAACCACGTACAGGGCGCCGAGCAGCAGACCAACCAGCAAGGCCAACCAGCCAAACAGTGGCTGGCCGGTGACGGCACCAATGATGACCAGCACTGCTACGGGGGCAGCTAGTACCCCCGCACCGACAAAGCCGCCCAACTGAACCAGCACGGTGGCGAAGCTATTGCCCGGCTTGGATTTCATGGGGCTCTCCCCCGGCAAGGGAGCCATCATGGTGAAGCGGGATGAGAGCACACTGGCCAGGCCCAGTCCTGCGCCGGCAGCACCCATTATCAGGCCCACGGCCGGTGGGAACTGCGCCCAGGTTCCGGAGACAACGCTTCCGGCAATGGCAAAGAGCAATCCCAGTGGCAGTGCCAGGACGGAAGCAGCCAGAACACGTCCGGTCCTATCTGCCTTTCCACAAACACCGGAGGCCAAGTGCAGAGCGAACGCGGTGCTGTCATAGGAAATATCGGAGGAAATGCTCCACGCAATCATGAAAGCTGCAATGGCGCCGGAATAGCTCAGGATGGGTCCCACTGCATCCATCCCCCCCGTCTGAGAACCGCCAAATACCAGGACAACGGGGATAAGTGGGGAGATGAGCAGCCCCGCACTATAGCGCGGATCCCGGAACCAATAGGTGAGGCAGCGGGCAGCTATGGCGCCAGTGGGGGTTTGCGCGAACATGGCAAAGAAGCCCAACTTGCCCGGTTTGCGCCTGGCTTTTCCGGAGAACGCGGGGGTCACAAGAGCCCGGACCAGGCACACCTTCCACACCCAGGTCAGTGCCGCAATGGTTGCCAGCGCAATCAGGAATTTCACGGCGGCAGCACCATAGGCGCCGCTGGCAATGGCGGCCGGCACCGCCCAGATGGCGCCCAAAGGAGTCCAGGACACAGTGTTTGCCAGCTGGGGCAGGAAATCGGCAAAGTCAGTGATTCCACTGGAGATGCCGGCAATGATGGGGCCCATAAGCATCAGCGGGACCAGAACCACAATGCCGCTGACGTCCCTAAAACGGCGGGAGGATGCCAGACTGGTGCTCGCGGCCGTGATGGCCCGTGAGGCAACAATGCAGGTCAGCGCGGCTAGGGCTCCGCAGATGAGGGCGGCAACAGCTGCCACCGGGTGGCGCCACCAGGCCGCGGCGGTGCCCACGGCGGCCAACAAGGTGATGGCACCTGGAATACCGATGAAACCTGAGAGCGCCAGGCCGGTCAGCATGCTCTTCATGGGGATGGCGTAGGTGGTGAAGCGGGCAGGGTCCAGTGTCATATCCAATCCGGCGGCAACCACCGGAACAATAAGCCAGCCAAGGAACAGTGCCGCACCGGCAAGGACAAGGACGGTGCCTACCAGCGCCGAATCAGTGGCACCCAGCACGGCCAGGCCCACCAGCACCATGACCAAGATGCCCAGCCCGTACAGGGCCCCAATGATGAGCCCTACCAGTTGCCAGGGCGTGCGATTCATGGAGTTGCGCAACAGCGCAACTTTTAGTCTTAAGAGGTGCGCAACCATGACAACCCCGCAGTCTGGTTACGGCCGCCAACAAGTTCCACGAACTTCTCTTCCAGGCTCATTTCGCCCCTGACCTCATCCACCGTGCCAGCAGCCAGGACTTTGCCGCCGGCAATCACGGCCACGTGGTCACACATGCGTTGGACCAGGTCCATGACGTGACTGGAGACAATCACGGTGCCGCCGGAATTTACGTAGTCATGAAGGATGTCACGGATATTGGCGGCGGAGACAGGATCCACCGATTCAAAGGGTTCGTCAAGGACCAGCAGCCTCGGGGCGTGAATAAGTGCCGCGGCAAGGGCGATCTTCTTGGTCATGCCGGCGGAGTAGTCCACCACCAGCGTCCCGGCGTCCCGGGTCAGGTCCAAGGCGGCAAGGAGGTCTTTCACACGCAACGCCACGGTGTCTTTGTCCATGCCCCGCAGGAGACCGGCGTAAGTGACCAACTGCTCACCGCTGAGCCGGTCGAAGAGGCGCACACCGTCAGGCAGCAGACCCATGAGCTTCTTGGCTTCCAACGGTTGTGCCCAAACGTCCAGACCATGGACGCTTACCTGACCAAAGTCCGGGCGCAGCAGCCCCGTGGCCATGGATAGCGTGGTTGTTTTTCCGGCGCCGTTGGGCCCCACCAAACCGTAGAAGGATCCGGCAGGAACATCCAAGTTGATGTTGTCAACGGCCACCTTCTCGCCGAAACGCTTCGCCAGTCCGCGAATTGACAGGGCAGGTGGCCGGGTCTCTGAGGGCGCAATCGAGGTGTTCATGAAGACGACACTAGCAATCCTGAGGTTGCATGTGACTTATCCCAAAGGATGATTTTGGCACTTCCGTGTCACTCCGGCAATTGGCCCCACAAGAATGACACGGCAGCCACCCGCCGGCTTCGCGGCTCGAGAACGCAGCTTTAGAACAAGGCCCGGGCCAGTGCTTGCCGCGAAGCAGAAACGCGCGGATCGCTGATGCCCACAACGTCATACAGCTCCAAGAGGCGGATCCTGGCAGGTTCGCGTTCGGGGCCAAAATGCGTGGCAATGAACTTCACCAGCCGTGCCAATGCGTCCTCAACATGACCACCTGTCGCGTCCAGATCCGCAACGGCCAAGGCGGCTTCAAGATCGTCTTGATCGCTGGCTGCCCGGGTGCGCAGCTCCTCGGCCGCCACCACATCGATACCAGCGGTCCGGCGCATCAGCTGCACCTGGGCCAAACCGATCTTAGCGTCGGAATCGTTGGGCTTTTCAGCTAAGGCTTTCTCGTAGCTACTCTGCGCCGTTTCCAAATCCCCTGCTTCAATGGCGTCGCGGGCGGCCTGATGCAGTGGTGGCAGTTGCGGCTCGGGCACGGCCGCCGGGTCCTGCGCACCACCGAGATTGCCGGTAACACCGTTGCTGGCTGCGACCTTCAGGAGCTCATTGAAGAACTCCTTGACCTGTTCCTCGGGAAGCTCACCCTCAAACATGGGCACAGGCTGGCCCTTGATCAGTGCCACCACTGTGGGAACCGCTGTCACGCCAAAAGCTTGAGCAATTTGCGGGCTGCTATCAACATCGATCCGGCCGAGCGCCAACTGGCCACCGAATTCGTTAACAACCTTTTCCAGCATGGCGGTCACGTTGGCCGATTGCTGCGAGCGGCCAGAACCCATCGCCGCCACAACGGGAACCTGCTGCGAAAGCTGAACAAACTCTTGGAAACTTGCCTCGTTCACGTCCACCGCATAGGGCGAGGCGTTGGCGGAAGCGCCAGGCGCGGGGGCCGCGGCACGGTTTTTCAGGGCGGAAAGATCGACGGCGCCACGGAGGTTAACTCCGGACAGGCCGTTGGGTGACATGGGGCTGTTTTGACTCATGAACTCACTCTAACTGGGCAAGGCGGCGGCCTTAGCTAAATCTCGCCGCGGGTGAAACCTGGCAAAGGGGACTCAGACTCCTGATAGCGTCCGGGTCCCCTGTGCAAGGCGAAATTACTTCTTGAAGTTGCCGCCTACCAGGTTGCGGGTAGCGGATAAGATGGTGATTTTTCCATCCGAGCCTGCGGGCGGAATGTGCATGACCACGGGCTCAGCGTAATTGAGGGTGAAGCCCTTGGTGGTTTCCTTGCCTCCCGTGAATACTGCCGCGTCATCGCCCACGGTCAGGTTGGCGTTTTCCTTGCTCGTAGCGTCGATTCCGAAGTTATATCCAACTACCACCATGGCGCCGCCGTCAGCCGTGCGCAGGTTTACTACCTGGCCGGTGTCTGCCTTGTGGCTGAACACGTAGCTGGCGTCTTTGGCTTCCTTGAGGATGGTGGCTTGGGTATCAAGGACGCTCTGAATGTAGACGCTGTCATTGAAGGAGGTTTTGAATTTGCTATCGGCCTTTGTGAGGCGGTCACTCAGGGCCGCAATGGCGTCAGCAGGGCTCATCGCCAGACCATCAGCAGCATCAAGAGGCAATTCCTTGGTGCCTTCCTTATCAACCTTGGGGAAAGTTTGACCGGGCAGCAAAGGCGTTGCCTGAATCAGCTTGTAGTTTTCCCGCGGGCTTGCCTGCACCAGCGTCAATAGCTGAGGCAGGGCATTGTTTTCACCTTGTGTAACCAACATGCTGGAACGGGGCCAAGTCTCCGTTGTGGTGACGACCTTGGCCAGCAGTGTTGAGGCATTCACCGGTTCCATGGCCGCCTGCTTGGATACCTTGGCCCGAATTTTGTAGTTGGCTGTGCGGGCTTCCAAGGCCATTCCCGAAACCCGAACTTCAAGTTCCTGAGCATTTTTTGCATTATCACCAGCCGCCACAGCAGCAGCAACCGCCGAGGAAATACGCTGCACTTGGCTATCGAGCAGTGCGGGGAAACCTGGCGTGGACGGCACGGCTGTTGCCGTGGCGGGCGCAGATTCTGTGGCAGCAGCTGTGGCTGAGGGACTCGTTGCCGGTGTGGTGGGATCGGCAGCCACAGCAGGGCTGAGGCTGCCAGCCACTAGAACTGCGGCCAAGGCCGCGCCCCAACGGGTGGTGAAATTAGCGCGCTTGTTCATCAGTCCCATGGTTCCTTCATGCGCCCTGAACTCCGTCTGCTGGTCCTTACCGGGCGTGTCCTTGGCAGGTTTACTCTTAGCAGGCTTGTTCTTCCGGGCAATGTTCTCCCCAGCAATAATGTTCTCCCCAGCAATATTATTTCCGCCATTGTTGTTATCGGGCGTGTTGTCATCAGGCTTGTTGTTATCAGGCTTGTCCTGATCAGAGGGGTCATTATCAGGTTGGTCCCGATCAGCCTGGTCCGAGGTGCCGGAATCTGAGCTGGACTCAGTTTCAACGGCCACCGGATCCACCGGAGCGTCGCTGGGCTTGGACGCAGCGGGGGGCTCAGTCTTAGACAGCATCAGCGGCAGGGCGGAGGTAGCATCGCCGGAAACAACTGCGTGAACGGGGGCAGCTTTGTCCTGCCTTGAGCTTCTGTCCGGGCGATCAGTGGAATCATCGCCTGGGCCTGTCTTGCCTGGGCCTGCCTTGCCTGGGCCTGCCTTGTCTGGGCCTGCCTTGTCGGCTTCTGCCTTGCGGGCCTCGTCAATCGTGGCAGGGGCGCCGGGACCGTCTGCCTGCTTGGCAGCTGAACGGGACGCTACAATCTTGTCCACTTCCAGTGCGCCGGTGGCCGGATCGGACGGGACGCGGCCAGCAGTACGGCGTCCTGCCGCAACTTCTGCCTTGGGCTTGTTTGGTGCAATAAGGAACATCAGTGCGGCCAGAGCCAACAGCGCTGAGCCAATGATCATCAGCGGGACGGCCCAAGGGGTGCCAGCTTCGTTGTCCACCGTGATGGAAATGTCGGTAGGCGCTGCGGCCTTGCCATCAACAGAGAGGAGCAAGGCCCAGTCCCCGCGGCCGGGAGCCTGCCAGGTGTAACTGAGTTCGCCATCGGCTTTTTCCTCGCTGACCCACATATCGGAGCCTGCAGGGTTAGGCACGGTGGCCTCACCCTTGTGGCTGGTGGCCGCCAGCTGAGTAAAGTCCGCATCGGCCCCACCAATCTCGGTATATGCGCCATTCCCTACCCAGCCGAGGATATCGTCCTGGCGTGCCACAGCAAGCTGCAGAGGCCCATCGCTCTTGACGGTCATGGTGAACTGGCCATCACGAGTATTGAGCAGCTGCGGACCAATAACAGTCAGTGGTGCAGACGCGGAGGGCGCCGGCGCTGTGGCTGTAAGCGTGGCCGGAGGGAGCCAGATGGTGCGCTGGCCAATGCCTGCACCCAACACCAAGAGGCCCAGGATGGCCAAGACAATCGCAATTTTTGAACGCAAGAACTTACCTAACATCGACGGAACACTGCTGTGATCGTTAGATCAAGGGTAACTGAACCGTTATCTAATGGGCATTCTCCTTTGACTTTTATCACGTTGGCATCCCCGTGGCGCACGTTTTGAACACTCAAGCGCTGGTAACCTCTATTCACTAAAGGAAGTGGAAGAATTTGCCACCATCCATCAGACATTAAGGCAGAAACAGTGAACTCTTCCCCAGATCCAAGCGGCGAACAGCCGCTCCCGGAAGAAACCACTCCGGCTCCGCTTCAGGGCGGGAATGAAACACGCCAAGAGCAGGGTGAAGCAAACCCCACGTTGGCCGCCCCCGTTGCGGCATCGGCCGCCTCAATATCTCTCGAAGCAAAACCAGCTCAACGGGGTTGGCGCAGCTGGGTGGCGGACAAAATCCGGCAGCCGGTTCCGGGTGCACAGCCTCGCGTGCGCTTTGACCTGCCGATGGCTCCGAGCGGACCGGGCGCGCCCATGAGCAACAACGAAGGTTCCAGCGGGGGCAGCTTGGTCCGCCATCCTATTTACTTTGGCTTTATGGGAACCGTGGGCGTTGGCATTGCCTTGTTTCTGAGCTCTATCCTGGCGAACACGCAATCCCTACTGTTGTGGATTGTGACAGCTTTGTTCATCGCTTTGGGGTTGGACCCAGTGGTCCGCTGGCTCGAGCAGCGCAAGGTCCCGCGCCCTCTGGGAATAGTTGTGGTTCTGCTTGCTCTGCTTAGTGTGGTGGCGTTGTTCTTCGCCACATTAATTCCTACCATTGTTGAGCAGACTACCCAGCTCATTAATAAGGCTCCGGTATGGATCAAGGACTTCCTCAACTCGGATTTTTTCAAACAACTTGATGTCCAGTACCACGTCCTTGACACGATCAACGAGCAAGTAGCCAAGTTTTTCCAGGACGCACAAGCTGTGGGCGGTATTTTTGGCGGAGTACTAGGTGTTGGCACCACTATTGCTAATGCACTTTTTGGCACCCTTATTGTGCTGGTCCTGAGCCTGTATTTTCTAGCCTCATTGCCTGCCATCAAGAAGTGGGGCTACCGCCTTGCACCCCGTTCACAGCGCTCCCGTGTTGAAGAGTTGAGCGAGGAAATCACTCGCGGCGTGGGCAATTACGTCATAGGTCAGGTGTGCGTGGCCGTACTCAACGCCACCTTTGCCTTCATCGTCATGAGCATTCTGGGCATCCCCTTCAGCGTCCTGCTGGCCTTTGTTGTGGCGCTGCTGGCATTCATTCCACTGGTGGGAGGCATGATCGCGGCGATTGTGGTGATCGCCGTCAGCCTGACAGCGGGTTGGCAGACCGCCATCATTTACGCCATTTGCTACTTTGCTTACCTGCAGTTTGAGGCGTACTTCATCTCACCGCGCATCATGCAAAAGGCCGTGGCGGTTCCCGGCGCCGTTGCCGTTATTTCGGTGATTGCCGGTGGCACACTCCTCGGTGTTCTGGGCGCACTGATTGCGATCCCCACGGCCGCTGCGGTGATGCTGCTGGTGAGAGAAGTCTTCATAGCCCGGCAGGACAAGAACTAAAGTTCACCTCTGGGCTGAGATCGTTTTTTGATCCTAAAGAAGTAAGAAGGAGGGGCGGGAATCCGCCCCTCCTTCTGGAATTCAAGCGCTAAAAGCCAGCCGCATGCTAAACGGGAAGTGCCGCCACGGGTCCGTGCCATTGTGCGGACAACTCCACGTCAGTGCCCAAGACGCTCGAAGCAATTTCATTCAAGGCTCGGGCAGCGTACTTCTCCCCCACCCACAAGTGCTTGGCACCGTCAACAGCTATGAGCTTGGCCTGGGGCACTAAGGCGAACCGGACCGTGGCAGCTTCCGGCTGCAGGTAGTCATCGAATTCCGGCACAAGCACGGTCAGTGGTTTGCCGTACGCGGACCATGCAAGCAAATCCGTATCAGTGGCCCGGTGAAGTGGCGGCGAGAGCAGCACAGCCCCCTGCACCTGCTGCGCCACTGGGGCTACCGCACCGTATTCGAGCACCAGCTCGGTGCCGAAGGACCAGCCCAGCAGCCAGCGGTTGGGCAGGCCGCGGTCTACAGCGAACTGGACCGCAGCTTCAACATCGAGGCGTTCGCCAATACCCTCGTCAAAGCTCCCCTCACTCGTGCCTCGCGCAGAGGCGGTGCCGCGGGTGTTGAACCGCAACACAGCAATCCCCGCCAGCGCCGGTAAGCGGTAAGAGGCCTTCTTGTACACGTGCGAGTCCATGAAGCCGCCATGTGTAGGCAGCGGGTGCAGCGTGATCAACGTGGCCCGGACGACGCCGTCGGCCGGCAAGGCCAATTCACCCACCAGAGTCAGTCCGTCAGCCGTGGTCAGTTCAATGTTCTCGCGCACGGCCGGCAAGATCGTGGAGGCACGGACCGGGGTAACTACGCCGGAATCAATAAAATCAAGGGAAGCGGGATCAAAAACCATGCCCCTGAGCCTACCGGTATTTGTAATTCCGCCCGCGCCAGCAGTTGGTGTGCCAGTGCCTGCGATCGCGCAAGCCTGCCTCAACGCCAAAAAGGGCATCTTCCTGCCACACCACAAGATGCGCAGTGCCGGGGCTCACGGGATGGTGGCAGCCAGGGCAGGTGTAGGACTTCTGAGCGTTACCAGCAGTGATGGTGCGAACCGTCCAGAGACCGTCCGAGGCTGACTCCGTTGTGGCGATACCCAGGCGGGCCCGGTTCAGGTCAAAGCCGTCATCGTCGCCCGCCGACTGCCCGGTACCTTGGGCTCCGCGTCCCCGAGACTGGCTGGAGCCGCGGACGGCGGAGGTGCGGCGGCGTGGGTGGTTCGAGCGGGGCATGCTTCCATTGTGCCGCACCTCAGTGGGCCTGGGGCCCATCACGGTCCGGTAACCGCTAGAATGACAGGCGTGCGTTTAGTGATTGCCAAGTGCTCCGTCGATTACGTCGGACGCCTCAAAGCCCATCTTCCCCTCGCCGTAAGGCTCCTGTTGGTTAAGGCTGACGGTTCCGTGCTGGTGCACTCAGACGGTGGCTCTTACAAGCCGCTGAACTGGATGAGCCCGCCGGCAACTCTGCGGATTGTGGGACCGGAGGATGCCGAACTTGAAGACGGTGTCATCTCCCAGTGGATTGTGAAATCCACCAAAGCTGATGAACAGCTCATCATCAACATCTACGAAGAGCTCCATGATTCCAGCCACGATCTTGGTACCGACCCTGGCCTCATCAAGGACGGCGTGGAAGCGGACCTGCAACGGCTGTTGGCCGAGCAACTTCATTTGCTGGGCGCAGGCTTCACGCTGATCCGCCGGGAGTACTTCACGGCCATCGGGCCGGTGGATATTTTAGCCCGCGATTCGGCCGGGGCCACGGTAGCCATTGAACTTAAGCGGCGCGGTGACATTGACGGGGTGGAGCAGTTGACACGCTACCTGGAACTGCTCAACCGTGATCCCTTGTTAGCCCCCGTGCGGGGCATCTTTGCTGCCCAGCAAATCAAGCCGCAGGCTAAAACACTCGCCACAGACCGAGGCATTGAGTGCAAAACTCTCGATTACGACGCCATGCGCGGCGTGGATGACAGCGCCTCACGCCTATTTTAGAGAAGTTTTCCCCCCTTCCTGACTAGACTTGAAGCCATGACTGATCCACGCTCCGCGCCCGCGTCCACCAAATACCTGATTCAAGGTGCCGTTGTCACTGACCACGGTGTCATTGAGGGCGGACTGCTCGCCATCGAAGGAGACAGGATTTTGTACGCCGGCCGTGCCGACCACTTCGATGAACCCGGTTTTGGCGCAGGTGATATGGATGCCGCCAACATTATTTCCTTACCCGCCGGGCAGCGCCTGATCCCTGGCCTGGTTGATGTGCACAATCATGGCGGCAACGGAGGAGACTTCCCCAGCGGAAACGAGGCCTCCGCCCGGGTTGCCGTAGATTTCCTCCACCGCGCCGGCACCACCACGCTGCTGGCCAGCATGGTCACAGCATCCCCTGAAGACCTCATCAAAGGCATCGGCATTTATGCTGATATGACGGCCGAGGGCCTCCTGGCCGGTATCCACTTGGAAGGGCCCTTCCTCTCCCACGCACGCTGTGGCGCCCAGAATCCGGCGTTCCTCCTGGACCCGGACCTAGAGCTCATGACTTCCCTCATTGAAGCTGGCCGCGGCACCATCACCACCATGACGTACGCCCCTGAATTGCCCGGCGCCCCGGAACTGGTTGACCTGCTCACCAGCCACGGCATCACCCCGTCTGTAGGCCACACGGACTCCGACACCGTGACGGCTGCGAACTCTCTGGAGCAGGCCCGGGAGGGCCTGGATTCCACCGGGTTCGACGGCGTCTCCGGACGACCCACTGTCACCCACCTTTTCAACGGCATGCCTCCCATGCACCACCGCTCCCCCGGTCCTGTTGCCGCGTGCCTGCGGGCCGCCAAAGCTGGGAATGCTGCCGTTGAACTTGTTAGCGATAACACCCACCTGGACCCGGAAACGGTCAAGATGGTGTTTGAGATTGTGGGCGCGGAGAACATCCTGTTGGTCACCGATTCCATGGCCGCTGCGGGGCTCGCTGACGGCCAGTACATGCTGGGTCCTTCCCCTGTCACTGTCACCAACAGTGTGGCCACACTGGATGCAACTGGTTCCATTGCCGGAGGCACCGCCACCTTGTTGGATGTGCTGCGCCGCACCACAGCAGCCGGGGTGGAATTTGCGGATGCACTGAAGTCAGCCACCTCGGTCCCTGCCGCGGTGTTGGGGCTCACGGATGAAGTGGGGTCATTGCGCCGCGGGCTACGGGCAGATGTGCTCATTGTCAATGCCGATCTGGAGCTGCAGCGCGTCATGCGTGCAGGTCTCTGGCTGCGCTAGTTAACAATCGCGACTCTTTAGTAGCATTCATTGACCTTGAATGTGACGCATGTCATGCTAAACGAGGCTCGGGAGCAACTGCCTCGGCGCCTTATGCGGTACATATAGCGGTACAGCATGAACGTTCATCACAAGGAGAAATCAATGGCACAGGGAACCGTCAAGTGGTTCAACGCTGAAAAGGGCTTCGGCTTCATCACCCCGGACAACGCCGAGGGCGATGTGTTTGTCCATTACTCAGAAATTCAAAGCGGCGGTTTCAAGACCTTGGATGAAAATGCCCGGGTGGAGTTCGAGATTGGTCAAGGCAGCAAAGGTCCCCAGGCCACCGGCGTCACCACGCTCTGATGTGTTCTAGCACGCACTAGAACGGCACGCACCAGAACTTTAGCGGCCCCCAGCAATAGCGCCGGGGGCCGTCATTGCTGGCCGCTATTGCCAGCGCTATTATTGCCGGCGCAAGAGCTTGGTCAACGACCGCACTGAAACATTGGGCAGGTATGCCTCGCCCACGGCCCAGCCAATGGCAGGCAGCGAGAGCGGGTCCTGATACATCAAGTACAAGGACCTGTGCCGTGGTTTGAAACGTTGTTTGAAATTGGCCAGGGAAGAGAACCCGTAGACCGGTTCCAGGGTGCGGGCCAGCAGTTCCAGCATGCGCGCCAGGGTGTTTTCCTGCCCGTCAGCAACAGTTCCAGCAGGTGAAGGCACAGCAGGTGATGGCGCAGCCGTTGAAGCAACGGCATCGCCAGGCCCGGCCGGCATCGCCAGGGCCGAACCCACATGGGCCGCCCCAGAGCGCGGCGAACCTGAGCGTGGCGAACCAGCCAGGGGCGAACCCGAGAGGGAAATGTAATCGACCGTGAGCGCAAAATGCTGCACAGCCTGAGCAATGAGGTATTCCATCACGCCATTGAAGGAGCCGCTGTTGCGGCGCATGAAGTCAAGGGTCCAACTGACTACCTCGCCGCGGGAAAAGACTGGAAGCCAGCTTGTGACGGCGTGAATCCGCCCGGTGGCGTCAATGGCCAGGGCGAGCTGGACGGATTCATCCTTAAGTTCCTCCAGTCCTCCCAGGGTGAAGCCAAGCTCGGGCAACGCCTGGCCGGAGACCCAGTCCTCGGAAATCTCGTGGATCTGTGTGCGCTGCCCTGTGGTCAGTTCCCCGTAATGGCACCATTGCGCAGTGATTTCCAGTTTTGCCGCCTTGTTCAGCGCAGTGCGGACGTTTTGCCAGTCCTTGCCCTTGAAGTCCATGCTGCGAACGTCAAGGAGCGTTTCAGCAGCCACAACAATTCCTCGAAAGCCACGCTGCTCCAGCATGGCGGCGGGAGCTTCATTGACGGAATAAAAGCAGGGGGTGAGAGATTCCTCGGCACAAAAATCAAGGAATTGATCCACGGCAGACTCATAGTCCTCAGGTTCCCCAATGGGCCCGCCTACGGTAAGCGCAACCCCTCGGTGCGCCTGGTACGCCACGGCCACTGTCCCGGCGCTGTTGAACCAGTATTGGTTTTTGGCCCACAGGGTCATCCATGAAAGGGAATCTCCTCCCCTGCGCACTAAGGCCTTCGCCGCCACAATATCGTCTACACCTCCGCTGTGCAGGCGCCGGCTCAGAAACAGTGCCAGAATGCTCACGGTGCTGGCCAGCCACAACACCAGCCCACCAAAGCTGAACAGGAGTTGGGAAAAGAACCCGTGCGGATAAATATTCGCGGCATAGCTAAAAGGAAAGGGATAGGGCAGCACGATCCGTGGAATGGCCGCTACCAGGGCGGGCAGTCCCACACCGTCCTCCAGATTCCCCTCGGCCAACCACGCCACCGCGTAGAGCGTCACTACGGCAAGCAACAGCAACGGCAAGTAGATCAGTGCCCGGCGCCGCAGCACTGGATCTGTTTCAACGCGGAAATGCCGGCGAAAGATGATCAAGAATACGGCGATCAGTAGGGGCATGAGAACCACTGGCAGCAGCTCCCACACTGATTCGTTGATGCTCAGGCTGCGGTGGCCGCGCCGCAATGACAGGCCCACCCCGGCAAAGACCTGGAAGTAGACAGCTGAAACCAGTCCAATAACCAGGTGGAAATAGACGGCCACCCACAAGGCCAGGCGGCTGCCCCGGCGCAGTCCTTCCGCACAAACCAGCAGCAACAGCATCGGCATCAGTGCCAGTAAATGACCGCCGGAGCCAAAAAGTCCAAGGTCCTTGACCATACCCTGACAGGCGGCATTAGCCACATGACAACTGCCCTGCCATTGCGAAAGTGTGGGTTCTTGGTTGGTGATCCAGGTGCGCAGCATCGCTAGGGGCCCCACCGCCACGTGTGCCAGTGCGGCGGCCAGCGGCCCTACCGCAAAGACGGCCACCACCAGGGCCAAGATGGTGCGTATTTCATGACTTGTTGACCGCCTGGTCCCTCCACGGCCGGCGGCCTTGAAGAACACCTTCCCGGCGGCGAGCCCAATCAGCGCCGCCACAAGGATGAAGAGGTGCTGGGCATGCCCCACATACACGCTGAGCATGAGCGCCGTGGACAGGATCGAGACCCGCACACGGCGCCTCCACAACAGTGAGATTCCCTGACTTGCCGCCATCAGCGTCCCGGCGGAGGCGGCAAACGGACCCAGCAGTGTTGCCTGATCCACTCCCTCCAGGGAATCTATACCGAGCGTGCTGCCCAGCCCAATGATCACCGTATAAAGTACGACGGCGGCCACTTGGATTGCGCAGAAAAGTGCGGCCGTGCGCAGGGTACCCACAGTAAATTCGGAAATCCCCACCACCACGGCCACTACGGCGATTCCCAACACCATGGCGGCGGTGCTGGAACTGAGAAAGAGCGTGCTGAAAATATTCCACCAGCGCCCATCACTGAGATCAGCCGGCTGAAAGCCCCAATTACGTGCCACTGGCCCTGGCAGCCTGGCTAGGAAGGCGCCCGAGGCCACGTGCCCCACGATGATGGTCGCCATCAAGGCGGTGCTCAATGGTGCCCGCCGCACCCATCCCAGCACCGCAGGCGTCATGCGGCTGGCCCACCCAGACTTCGTGGTCGCCCCCACCATGGTCATGGAAGACCAACCCGGGCAAAGACGAACGCCAAGCCCTGAGGCAGAGCGGCATCGGCTACAGCCCAGGAATGCCCTCCCGGGTAGGATGCGCTTTTTACGCTCATGCCGGCCTTGCTGGCTGCCGCTTCGAGTACCTTCACATTGGCAGAATACGTGGTATCAGCGTTTCCTACCGCAAACCAGCCATGAATCTGCGGGTACGTGTTGTGTGCCATAAGCGTCAGTGGCAAGAGCGCATCAAAAGCAGCCGTGTCACCGTTGAAAGCCCGATCCACCGTCAATGACCGGTTCACGGCAAGGGCCGGTTCCCGTTCAGGGGAAATCGCCATGAACGTTTGGTAGATCTGCGGATGCCTGGTGACCATCTGCAAGGAGCAGGTGGCTCCATAGGAGAACCCGCCCACAGCCCAATGGGCAGGGTTGGTATCTACCTCAAGATTGGATTTGATCCACGTCGGCACATCCTTGGACATGTAGCTATCAGCCTGTCCCAGCTTCGAATCCATGCACATTGTATTTCCCTGTGTGCTGCCATTGGGATCCGGAATCACCACAATCGGTGCCAGCCCACCATGAGAGGCGGCATAGGCGTCAAGCTGGTTGACTAAGCCCGTGGAGCTCAGCCACGATTCCGGTGACCCCGGCTGGCCGCTCACCATAACCAGTACGGGCAATACCGGCCGTTGTGCCTCAGAGTAGGCCGGAGGCAGATACACCACGGCCTTGCGGGCCTTGAAGCCCGAAATAGTCCCGGGTATGGGCTCCAAACGCACGGTGCCTCGCACGGGCATCTCTGCAGGGGGCGTCCACCGCGTTGACACAGCGCTCTTCATGAAACGAGACTCCTGGCCCTGGTGCGGCTTGGGCAGCACGGCCGTGGAGATTTCAGTCTCTGACTTCATGAGGCTGCCAAGGGTTGGATACTGGCCAAAATCGGCGTTGATGCCCACGCCCACCACCGCAGCCACCACGGCAACAGCCAGCACGGCAAAAGTGCCACGCATAGGGGAAACGGCTCGCCGTAATTGTCGGCTCGTTCCCTCACGCTCGGCAGGCGCACTCACTGGCCGGCGACGTCGAAAGCTGGCATACGCCGTCGCGCTTCCCATGAGCAGGGCCCACACCATGAGCGCAACATACAGGGCAACAGCAGTGGGCAGATCCTCCGGCCACCAGTAGAGGACGTGGATCACCAGCCACGAGCTACCAAAGCCCACCAGCAGGGCCACTGCTGCGGCGGCCAGGGCAAACAGCCACCAGCGCCACGATCGGCGAAAGAGCAGAAAAAGTACGGCGGCTACCCCCAGAACGCCAAATAGCACGGGGATGGGTCCGCTAATGAGGCTAAGATTTTGAACTGTTTGCATGCTGCCGCCGCACTCTATTGAGACTTACGCCCGCCAAATGCAGGAGCACAGTGATGTTAGCGCCAAAGTATGGGAGAGCGCTGGGTGTTAGCGCCGAAGTATGGGAAAGTGCTGTGTGTTAGCGCCGGGTGTTCATGCCGGGCTGTGGACCAGCTTCAAGCCATGAGGAGAGGCCGGTGTAAGCACCGAATTTCATGGCGAGCAGGATCTCTGCGCCTTCATAGTCCAGCACCACAATCACGGTGGCGGGGGGAACCCGGGTCAGCTCAGCTTCGCTAGGATCGCGGCGGCCAACCAACACAATCTTGTTCCGTTGCAGGGTTTTTACTGGGATCGGGCTCAAGGACAATGTCCTCAGCCACTGAAGATTTGACTCCTGATAACGACAAACCCCCATGGCCCAGCGATTTGAACGCAGGCACATGGAGGTGTCAAAGGTGCCCAGGGTGCGTCGCAAAACCAAGCGACGCACCCCAAAGAGGCACAATGATAGAACAACTAGCAGGAGCAATCCTGCCAGCACGATGAACGGCATACCGAGTTCGTTCATCAATTGATTGCTAGCGAATCCCTGCGCCTGACGTTGCGCTGTCTTTCAACTGCGCATTGTCAGCAACGATGACAACCCGGTTGCTATCAACCGAGAAGAAGCCGCCGTCCACTTCAACAAGGAAGCGGGATCCGTCCACAGGAGCGATCTCCAGCAAGCCCGGCGCCAAAACCGCGAGCATCGGGGTGTGACCGGGCAAAATGCCGATCTCGCCTTCGCTGGTGAACCCCTTGACGAGGGTCGCTGCACCGGACCAGACAAAATGGTCCGCAGCTACGATTTCAACTTCGAGGTTAGCCATGATTACTTCGTCGATTCCTGGATCTTGGCCCACTGACGCTCAACATCATCCATACCGCCGATGTTGAAGAACGCCTGCTCGGCAATGTGGTCCACGTCGCCGTCGCAGATAGCAGTGAAGCCTTCAATGGTGTCCGCGATGGAAACCGTGGAGCCTTCGACGCCGGTGAACTGCTTGGCCGTGTAGGTGTTCTGCGAGAGGAACTGCTGGATACGGCGGGCGCGAGCCACAACGATCTTGTCCTCTTCGCCGAGCTCGTCAATGCCGAGGATCGCGATGATGTCCTGCAGTTCCTTGTTCTTCTGAAGGATCTGCTTGACACGCACTGCGGTGTCGTAGTGAGCCTTACCCACGTACTGCGGGTCAAGGATACGCGAGGTTGAAGTCAGCGGATCGATGGCCGGGTACAGGCCACGTGAAGCGATTTCACGGGAAAGTTCCGTGGTCGCATCCAAGTGGGCGAAGGTCGCGGCCGGGGCCGGGTCGGTGTAGTCATCAGCAGGTACGTAAACGGCCTGCATGGACGTGATCGAGTGACCCTTGGTTGAGGTGATGCGCTCCTGCAGGAGACCCATCTCATCAGCCAGGTTGGGCTGGTAACCCACGGCTGAAGGCATGCGCCCCAGCAGTGTGGAAACCTCGGAACCGGCCTGTGTGAAACGGAAGATGTTGTCAATGAAGAGCAACACGTCCTGGTTCTGCACATCGCGGAAGTACTCGGCCATGGTCAAAGCTGACAGGGCTACGCGCAAACGCGTTCCCGGCGGCTCATCCATCTGGCCGAAAACTAGAGCAGTGTCCTTGAGAACACCTGACTCTTCCATTTCCACCCAAAGGTCGTTACCTTCTCGTGTTCGCTCACCAACACCGGCGAATACCGAGGTACCACCGAAGTTACGAGCAACACGGGTGATCATTTCCTGGATCAGAACCGTCTTACCAACACCGGCACCACCGAAGAGGCCGATCTTTCCACCCTTGATGTAGGGGGTCAGAAGGTCAATTGACTTAATACCAGTCTCGAGCATCTCCGTGGAGCCTTCGAGAGTGGCAAATGCCGGGGGCTTGCGGTGGATGGACCAGCGCTCGGTGTAATCGAGCTCTGCATCCGTTACGTCCAGGGGTTCGCCCAGGACGTTGAAGATGTGACCCTTGACGCCGTCGCCAACAGGCACGGTGATGGGGCTACCAAGGTCCTTCACGACACTGCCGCGGACAAGTCCGTCGGTGGCCTGCAAGGAGATGGCGCGAATAACGCCGTCTCCTAGGTGCTGGCTGGTCTCGAAGGTAATGGTCTTCGTCTCACCGTTGAGAGTAATCTCGGTGGTGAGTGCGTTGTAAATAGCGGGAATGCCGTCAGCCGGGAATTCGACGTCGACAACCGGGCCGATAACGCGCGCAATGCGGCCTGTGGCACCGGCCTTCGCTGCGGTTCCCTGCTCGTTGAGTTGGGCAGTCATCTCTCTCACTTCACTTGTGTAGATGGCATTGAATAAGTATGAATTGGGCTGCTAAGACGCGTTGAGCGCGTCGGCGCCCGCAACAATCTCGGAGAGCTCCTGCGTAACTTCAGCCTGCCGGGCGTTGTTACGAAGACGCGTGTACTTCTTGATCAGATCGTTGGCATTATCGCCCGCAGACTTCATGGCCCGCTGACGTGCTGCAAGCTCGGAAGCTGCCGCCTGCAAGAGTGCTGAGAAGATGCGTGACTCAATGTACCGCGGCAGCAGGGCGTCAAGGACGTCCTCGGGCTGCGGCTCGAACTCGTACAGCGGCAACAGGTCGGTTGAGGACTGAACTTCTTCCTCAACAACTTCCAGCGGCAACAGACGAATTACGGTCGGCTCCTGAACAACCATTGACTTGAACTGGGTGTAAACGACATGGATTTCATCCACGCCACCCTCTTCAAAGTCAGTGGCAAAATCCGCAAGTAAAGCCTCGCGAAGTTCACGTGCAGTTTCAAATTCCGGCGCATCGGTTCCACCGGTCCATACCTTCGCGTAATCGCGGCCACGGAAGTCAAAGTACGCCTGTGCCTTACGGCCGACCAAGTAGGTCGTGACGTCTTTTCCTTCTTCGTGCAGCAATTCGATAAGGTGCTCTGCCTGCTTCAAAACGCTGGCGGAGTAGGAACCGGCAAGACCACGGTCGGAAGTCATGACCAACACTGCAGCCCGACGGATTGAATCCGGCTCGGTTGTCAGCGGGTGGTCGACCTCGGACTGGGACGCAACGGCAGAAACGGCACGGGTGATCGCATTGGAATACGGCAATGAAGCCGAAACACGCAAGCGTGCCTTTCCAATGCGGGACGTAGCGATCAGTTCCATCGCCTTGAAGATCTTTTGCATCGACGTGGTCGAGGCGATCTTCTGGCGGTAGACCCGGATCTGGGCTCCCATGTTTGTCCTTTCCTTATCCTTGTTTAGCTTGCCGGCCCCGCGGGGCCGGCAAGCTATTCAAAGGATGGTGTCAGCGTTTCTGCTTAACGATCTTTTCCTGGTCGACATCCTCGGCGGCAAGCGCACCGAACTCTTCACGTCCGGCGCCGACCAAATGGTCGTCACCATCCCCAAAGAAGCCCTTCTTGAAGTCAACGATGTTGGACTTGAGTGCGTCAACAGTCGAAGGTTCCAGCAAGTTGGTCTGAGCCAACGTGGTCAGAACTGACGTGCGCATACGCAGGTGCTCAAGGAATTCGGTCTCAAAGCGGCGTACATCTTCTACCGGGACGTTGTCCAGGTAGCCGTTGGTTCCCATCCAGATTGAAACAACCTGGTTTTCCACCGGGAACGGTGCGTACTGGCCCTGCTTGAGCAGTTCCATCAAGCGTGCACCACGAGTCAGCTGCTGCTTGGAAGCGGCATCCAAATCGGAGGCGAACATGGCAAATGCCTGCATGTCGCGGTACTGAGCCAGTTCAAGCTTCAACGTACCTGAAACCTTCTTCATGGCCTTGACCTGTGCAGCACCACCAACGCGGGACACAGAGACACCTACGTCCACTGCGGGGCGCTGGTTGGCGTTGAAGAGGTCAGACTGCAAGAAGATCTGGCCGTCAGTGATGGAAATAACGTTGGTCGGAATGTAGGCCGAGACGTCATTGGCCTTGGTTTCAATGATCGGCAAGCCGGTCATTGAACCTGCACCGAGCTCGTCTGAGAGCTTGGCACAACGTTCCAGCAAGCGGGAGTGCAGGTAGAACACGTCACCCGGGTATGCCTCGCGGCCCGGCGGGCGGCGCAGCAACAGTGAGACAGCGCGGTAAGCTTCGGCCTGCTTGGAGAGATCATCGAAGACGATCAGAACGTGCTTGCCCGAGTACATCCAGTGCTGGCCAATGGCCGAACCGGTGTAAGGAGCCAAGTACTTGAAACCAGCCGGGTCAGATGCCGGGGAGGCAATGATGGTGGTGTATTCCAAGGCACCGTTGTCAGCCAAGGTCTGGCGGACAGCTGCAATGGTGGACGCCTTCTGGCCGATTGCTACATAAACGCAGCGAACCTGCTTCTTGACATCGTTAGAAGCCCAGTTGGCCTTCTGGTTGATGATGGTGTCAACGGCCAAGGCCGTCTTGCCCGTCTGGCGGTCACCAATGATCAGCTGACGCTGGCCACGGCCGATCGGGATCATGGCGTCAATGGCCTTCATACCGGTCTGCAGCGGTTCGGTAACCGACTGGCGCTGGGTGACACCGGGTGCCTGAAGTTCCAAGGCGCGTCGGCCTTCGGCTTCAATCTCACCCAGGTCATCCATGGGCTGACCCAAGGGGTCAACCACACGGCCCAGGAATTTATCGCCCACCGGCACGGAGAGGATCTCCCCGGTGCGGTGAACCTGCTGGCCCTCGGCGATGCCGGCGAAGTCGCCAAGGACAACAACACCGATCTCGCGAGTGTCCAAGTTCTGGGCCAAGCCCAGTGTGCCGTCTTCGAATCGAAGAAGCTCGTTGGCCATGACAGAGGGAAGTCCCTCTACCTTGGCAATGCCGTCACTTGCGGTGGTGACGCGGCCAACCTCGACGCGCTCTGCGTTGCCCGGTTCATAGGACGCTGCGAACTCATTCAAGGCATTGCGGACGTCGTCGGCATTGATGGTCAAGTCGGCCATCTGCAGTCCCTGCTCTCCTAAGTTGTGGTTGCCAGCTAAATAAATGTGTGCCGGAAACCTAAATTTTTGATTCAGTCAGTTGTGGACTGGCTGTTGAAACCCTGTGAAGGATTTCTAAACTGCCAACCGGCGGCGAAGCTCGGCCAGGCGGGTCGCTGCGGTTGCGTCAACAACCTCGGCCCCCACAACAACCTTGATTCCGCCGACTAATGTCGGGTCGATATTGACATTGAGCTTCAAATCGCGACCATAGAGTTTGTTCAAGCCGGCCTGCAAGCGTGCGGTCTGCTCTGCGCTCAGGTCACGAGTGACACTGACGTAGGCAATCCAACGCTGCTGGCGTTTGGCCACCAATTCCACGAACCGCTGTACCAAGGCCGTGGGCTTGAGCCCGCGGGGGGCTGCAACAGCTTGGCGGATCAGCAACGCTGAGACAGCACTGGCGTGGGGAACAACCTTCTGCGCCAAAACGCTCTTGGCGCTCCCCGTTGCCTGTGCATCATCAAATGCGCGCTGCAGATCATGACTGGACCCAACAACTCGAATGAACGTGAAGAGTTCCTCTTCAAGAGCATTCAAGCTGGCGGAGCCGCCACCTTGACCTTCAGCAACCGCGATCGCTGACGTTGCTGCCAAGGTTTCCAGTGCATCGCCCAGGTCACGAGCCGAGCTCCAACGTGCGGCAACCAGCTCCAAGAAAACAAGCTGAGCTTCTGCGCTGACCTTTCCCGCAATGAGCTTGGTGGCCAGTGCAGCCTTGTCCGCACTCTCGCGAGTGGGATCGGTCAAGGCGCGGCGCAGGCCGGCGTTGCTGTCCAGAAGTCCCAAGATTGCAAAGAGGTCTTGCGCCAATGCGATGGACGCAGTGGCCAGCTTGGGTTCCAGCGACTCAAGAGCCGCTGCCAATGACTTGCTCGATACACCTGCCATTACTTCGTTGCACCCGCGTTCGACTGGTTTTCCAGATCTGCCAGGAAGCGCTCAACAACCCGGTTGGAACGTGCATCATCATCGAGGGCTTCGCCTACGATTTTGCCTGCCAGCGCGGTAGCCAAAGTGCCAACCTCGCTGCGGAGGGAGTTCACTGCGGCCACGCGCTCGGACTCGATCGCAACCTGAGCTTGGGCGGTGATGCGTGCAGATTCCTCTGCAGCCTTCGCCTTCAGATCGGCCAGAATCTGGGCACCTTCTGCACGGGCGCTTTCACGGATGCCATTGGCTTCCGTGCGGGCTTCCATGAGCTGGGCCTTGTACTGCTCCAAGAGGGCGTTAGCTTCAGCTTGTGCTTCTTCTGCCTTCTCAATTCCGCCTTCAATAGCCTCTACACGGTCCGTGTATGACTTCTCGAAGATCGGGGCGATGTATTTCTTCACCACAAAGAGCAGGACAGCGAAAGCTACAGCGGTGACTAGAACTTCCCACCAGTTAGGCAGGAGCGGGTTTGCACCCTCGCTAGCGAGAATTACTGCTGCGGTAACCATTTCTCACTTATCCTTAATCTGATATTCGTCCATGAACGGTTCGTCCCCTAACAAGAGGGAACAAGGAGTCTTTGGACTAGACGCCAACGACGAAGGCGAATACCAGGCCAAGAATAGCCAGTGCTTCTGCAAGGGCGAAGCCAAGCAGGGCGATGGGCTGCAGGATGCGCTGAGCTTCCGGCTGACGGGCCACACCGTTGATGTAAGCGGCGAAGATCATACCCACACCGATAGCCGAGCCAATTGCGGCCAGGCCGTAGCCAATCATGTTGAGCGAGCCGTGGAGTTCCATTTCGTTCCTTTCAAGATACCGGCGTTGTGCCGGCAGGTTGTGAGGTGATTCTTTTATTCGAGAAAAATTAGGGGTGATGCTAGGGGAAAACTTTAGTGCGCATCTGCTTCCAGGCTGCCCTGGATGTAGATCGCGGTCAGCAGGGTGAAAACAAAGGCCTGCAGGACCATGATCAACAGTTCCAGGAAGTACATGGCAATGGAGCCAACAATCACGGCCACACCCGTTGCGTTGAGCAGGATACTGTCCTGAACAACAATCAGGTACTGGGCGCCGCTACCTGCCAGAACCACAATCATGTGACCTGCCAGCATTGTCGCCATCAAACGCAATGAGTGCGTCAGCGGGCGGACAATAAAGTTGGAGATGATTTCCAACGGCACCAGCAGCGGCAGAATCCAAGCAGGAACACCAGTGGGGACCACTGCCAGCTTGAAGTAACGAATGCCGTGCTTCTGCACACCCACAGCAATCCACGTGAAGTAGATAATCAAGGCAATGGCGTAAGCACTACCAGCGTGTGAGAAGGAAGGAAGCTGCAGGAACGGAATGGCACCAAAGATGTTGTTCAGCAGCACAAATAGGAACACTGAGAAGAGCAGCGGCACCCACGGGCGGAAGTTTTTCTCACCCATGATGTCGCGGCCAACAGTGTTGCGGGCGAAGCTGTAGAAGCCTTCGGCGAAGAACTGGACCCGTCCCGGAACCAGTTTCGGATTTCGGATCGCAGCCTTGAAGAACCAGACGATCAACACCACCGACAAGATGATCATGATCATCTGCTTGCCGAGCCCAGTGCCGTAATCGGTCATCCAGGGAAGGATGTCGGGGAGGTGGGTATCGCTAATTGTCGGTGGAACGAAGCCACCGTCATTCGAGGCCATCGGAAGCGCAAACGCGGTCAACGCGCTGTCCTCTCTGCAGTTTCGGTCAAAGGGCAAGTGTGGCGGTCCATCAAAAGATGGTTAGCACCGTAGGAAAGTCTGATGGTGGGATTCATTGCTTCTTGTCATCATCTGGGCGGCCATGCCTTTGATGATGCCTGGCTAGAAAATATCCGCAAAGCGCCCCAACGGGCAATGCAGCGAACAATAGCCAGCCAGTATCCAACAAAAAGTCCAGTCCCCACCCTATCAAACCCCAGAGCAGGATTCCGCCAATAATGTAGGTGTAGTCCAGCTTTTCGGCATTAGAAGCAGGTGGAATTACCACATGGTCGGGTTTGCCGGAGTCGGGCGTCTTCTTAGTCATCGGCAACATCCTTTGTTACGTCCGGAGTGGTTGCTGTCCCAGCCGGGGAGCCTTCCACCGCGGATTCATCAAAGATGAGAAAACGCTGTTTGCTGAAGATGATCACTTCAGTGGCCTGCCATAGCAGCACAGCCGCCACGGCCGCCCCGGCGAACCAGGGCTTGTTTAGCCAAGTGGGGGTTCCCAGCGCAAATAACACCGCTGCGAATCCCACCACTTTGACAAAGTACGTCATCACGAAGATACCCATGACAGCACCTGGCATCCGCTTGCTGAACAAGTGGCCCACCAGCAGGCTCAAGCCAAAAAAGGCAATCACCAAAAGGGAGCCGAACAGCACGCTTAAGACGCCGTGAACATCCGTGAAAATATAAGCAACAACCACCATGATCAGGACGGCAATACCGTCCACCAGCAGGCACTTCTTCAAGATATTCCAGCTGGGGCTCGCAGTGGGACCGGAGGCCGTCAACGGCCTGCGCGCAGCGCTATGGTGGGCGCTTGTGTCCTTCATGGGAACTCCATCATGGGAAGTGGTTGGGGCAAGGCGCCTCGCTGAACAGCGGGCAGAGTGAATGTCACCACAGGAAATTCTACACGAGATAGAACTTGAATTTGACGTGCATGGTTCTCCGCCATACGGGTCCTTTCAGTCCTGGCCGGTGCTTGTTGGTGTGCCGTCCGCGGAGGAGCGCTCTTTGATTTTACGCAGGAAGCGTTGGAAGAGGGTTGGAGTGCGCAGATACGCCAGGACCACCGCAAAGCCGGCCGCGGTGGCCAGAATCTGAACCACTTCATGCCCTTGTGCCGCGGCGATGCCCAGAAAGCTGACAAAAATGGTTGCGGCGGCAACTACGAGTGTGGCTTGGATGTGGCTCAGGCCCACTATGACCAGGCGCTGATAGACGTGCTGGCGGTGTGCCACATACCAGCGCTCCCCCGCCAGGAGCCTGCGCAGGAACGTCACAAAGGTATCAATCAAATAGATCAGTACGGGCGAGAAAATATATTCCACGGGAACTCCCGCCAGGAACGCACACATGGCGGTGATGGCGATGGCGGCACCCAACAGGTAACTGCCCACATCACCGAGAAACACCCTGTTGCGGCTCAGGTTCCACGGCAGGAATCCGGCAAAGGCCAGGGAGATGGCAATGCCCGCATAGACCAGCCAGTCATGGGAGGTCATGAAGCCAGCATAGGCGTAGAAGCCACCCACCAGCAGGCCGTGCGTGCCGGATATTCCGTTAATACCGTCCATGAAGTTGGTGACATTGACGTAGGCGGCAACGGCAAGGGCACCGGCCGGAATCAGCCACAATTGTTGTTGGCCGGGGTCAAGGATGGCCACCACAGCGGTGGCCGCACCGCCAAGAAGCAGCTGTAGCCCGGCCCTGATCTTCACCGACAGGCCGCGAATGTCCTCAATCCAGCCAATCGCTGCGGCACCCAGTACCACGACGAGAATAACAACCAGCGTCAATGACCCCTGTAACCCGGTCTTGCCTTGGGGCAGGAACACCGCCACCAGAACAGCGGCGGGCAAGGCTACCGCAGTTGTAATTCCCATACCCCTGATGGTGGGTACGGTGTGGGATGAACGCTCGTTGGGGACGTCAAGAACCCCGGCCCGGGCCAGCAGCGGGCGCACGAACAACGGCAGCACCAGGGCCAGTACCAAGGCTACTGCGCCAACGGTTATTTGTGCCCAGAGTTCCATCAGACACCGCCCGCAACGTCGCCGTCGGACTCGTCAATGCTGGGCGCATCCGGCCCGGCTTCGTCCTTGCAGCGTTGGAGCCACAGGCCAAGGTCAAGGTCCTTCGGGGCCAAGGGACGGGCCTGCGTGTGGGAAATCTTGGCGTGACCGTCAGGATTCTGAATCTCGTCATCACCTGTGAGCTGTTCGTGGAGTTTCTCCGAGGGGCGCAAGCCAGTGATCTTGATCTTGATGTCACGGCCGGACATCGCAATCATGCGCTCGGCAACATCCATGATGCGCACCGGTTCACCCATGTCCAGGATCAACACGTCACCGCCGTGCCCAATAGCACCAGCTTGGATGACCAGCTGGCAGGCCTCAGGGATGGTCATGAAAAAGCGCGTCACATCCGGGTGGGTTACCGTCACCGGGCCGCCCTTGTTGATCTGGTCTGTGAACAAGGGCAGCATGGAGCCGCGGCTGCCAATAACATTGCCGAAGCGGACCGAAACGTAGCGCATGCCCGTCTCCTGAGCCATCCAGGAGGTGAGCTTCTCTGCCGCACGTTTGGAGTGGCCCAGTGCAGTGGTGGGGCTGGCCGCCTTGTCGGTGGAAACGTTGACGTACGTTTCAACACCCACGCTGCGGGCGGCCTCAAGAACATTCAGCGAGCCCAAAACATTGGTTTTCCAGCCCTCGTCCGGATACATCTGCAACAGGGGCGCGTGCTTGAGCGCTGCGGCATGGAACACCACTTCGGGGCGCCTGTCTGCAAAGATTTTCGCCATCGCCTCGCCGTCGCGGATATCCGCCAGCACAATGTCCTTGTTATCTAACAAGCCGTGGCCCTCAATGGAGAGCTGAGTGTGTTGCAGGCCGGATTCGTCGCGGTCCAGCATGATCAAGGCGGCAGGTTCAAAGCCGTGCAGCTGGCGGCAAAGCTCCGACCCGATGGAACCTCCGGCCCCCGTCACCAGCACCCGTTTACCCCTGATGTAACCGGCCACGAGTTCCACCTGGGTTTCGACAGGGGTGCGGCCAATGAGGTCAGCAACATCAATCTCGCGGAAATCGGTGAGCCCGCCCCGGTTGTCCTTATTGGTGTCGGGGCTGAGCATTTCCTGCAGAGGTGGCAGAACCAGAACTTTCACACCTAGGCCGGAAACGCTGTCGGAGATTTCCCGGATCCTTTTGGCACTCAGGTGGGCGATGGCCAGCACAATCACGGTTGACTTGGTGCGCTTGATGATCTCAGCTATGTCCTTGCCGCTACCCAACACCCCAACTGAACTTAAGCGTAAGTGCTTCTTGGCGGCGTCATCATCAATGAGGCCCACAGGCACGTACGGGGATTCCGGATCCTGAACCATGCGCGTCACCAGCGAATTACCGAGAAACCCTGCTCCGTAGATCAGGGTTTTTTGGGCTTCATCCCCGAACATCGGTTTGCCCTCCACGTACAACCGCTTGGCGTAACGTACGGCGGCCATGGTCAGAGCGGCAAAGGGGAAGGCAATGACGGCCACGGAACGGGCAACATGGATTTCATTGATAAAGATGGACAAGAAAATGCTGGTGACAACCGCCACTATCAGCGTGACGGCAACCAGTACACGGGCCTCGTGGATGCTGCCAAAGGTATAGCGCCCGCGGTAGAGGGCCATGTACCAGCCGGCAATGAGCTGGGTGGCCACGGCCACAACCACCAGTGCCGCCAGACCGGCGAAGTTAATGAGGCCAATATCCAGCTCATAACGCAGCAACACTGCCAGTAACAGGGCCACGGTCCAGGCAAGAGAATCAAGAATCGCCTGTGACCAAAGCCATAGCCGGGGCTTTCGATCACTCTCGGGTGAAGTGCTCGCGAATTTTCCGGGTGCCTGTGTACTGAAGGTATTCAACGTGATTCGTATTTCCGTATTCTGCCAAGGTTGCCGGCGGCGGCGCTGCTGTCCACGGCGCAACAAACTGCCGGATGGTGGCTGTACTAAAGTAAGAAGGTACACATGAATAGTAATCCCTTCCGATGATTACTCACTGTTTAGCCGTGCCGGATGCCGCGCAATGCCGCAGGCACCAGCCGAGAGGACTCCCCTTTGACAGATTCCGTAGCAGTCGCTGCCGTCACCTTTGACCGGCCCGAGGACGTGCGCACCCTGTTGGGGGCACTCGCCGTGCAAAGCCACACCCCGCATGCCATTGCCTTGGTTGATTCAGGCACGGCGGAGGTTCGCGACATTGCCGCCGAGGCTCCGGCCGAGGTCACATATGTGCGCTCCTTGGCTAACTTGGGTGGAGCCGGCGGCTTCTCACTGGCTATCTTGAATGCCATCGCCTCAGGGGCACAGTGGGTCTGGATCATGGACGACGACGCTCACCCGGAAGATCCCGAGTGCTTGGCCACACTGCTGGCCGCTGCCAAGGCCCGCGATCTGGAAGTGGTGGTGCCGCTGATTGTGGCCCCCGGTGAACCAACCAAGCTTTCCTTCCCGTTCCGCATTGACGGCCACCTCACCCACGAGCGTTCGGTGGTTGAGCCGCTGGGCTTCATTGAGGACATTGGCCAGTTCTTCAACGGCGCGCTGATCCGTACGGATGTTTTCTTCAAGGTGGGCCTGCCCGATCTGCGCCTGTTCATCCGCGGAGACGAGATTGACTTCATGCTGCGCCTGCGCGCTGCCAAGATCAAGTTCGGCACCGTCACCACCGTGGCACTGACGCACCCGGCAGGGTGGGGCGAGGTTCAACTGGTGCTGGGCGACAGGTTGCATGTGCTTGTTCCGGAGTCCCCGTTCAAGCGTTTCTACTACTACCGCAACCGCGGTTTCCTCACACGCAAGCACCGCCGTGTGCGTTCCTTCGTGGCTGATGTGGTGGGTTATCCACTGTATTTCCTGAAGAAGGGTGATGTTAAGGGCTTAGCCAAATGGGCCAGCACCTATGGCGCTGGCCTGCGCGGGGCGAAGTTTGGCCCCATTGAGGACCAAAAGTTTTGAGCCTGTCCCGGCACGAGCAGTTCTTCCTGGTCATCACCACCTATAACCGCGCCGACTACCTTGGCGGGCTGTTGGACTCCGTGGCCGCACTGAATCCTGCCCCAGACGGTGTCATTGTGGTGGACAACGCCAGTACCGATACCACGGCCGCGGTTATTGAGACTGCCCGGGCGCAATTCCCTGTTCCGCTGATCCACCACCTGCTGGCTGAAAATTCCGGTGGGGCCGGCGGTTTCTCCGCCGGTGTGGAGCGGGCGTTGGCGCAAGGTGCCCAGTGGATCTGGTTAATGGACGACGACGTCACATGCGTTCCCGGGGCCATCGGCGCCTTTGCGCCGTGGATGGATAAATATGACGCACTGGTGGGCCGACGCTACGACGCCGCCGGCGAACCGTTTTACTGGCAGAACAACTTCAGCACCTTTTTGGGCTTCCCCCTTCCCGTGCGAGGCGACGTGTTTGCCACCTCAGATGAATTTGCCACGAATGTGGGCTGCTTTGAGGGCATGCTCTTGCACAAGGATGCAGTGGCGGCTGTGGGGCTGCCGGATCCGCGCTTCTTTCTGACTTGGGATGACACCACGTACGGTTGGCTTATTTCACTTGACCGCCCTGTTGTCTACGTCAATGAATTTGTCCTGCACAAGGCCCGCGCCCAACGGCAAATTGATTTGGGGATCCGGCACCTCAATGATTCCTCGGACTTGGGCCGGTTTTATGTCATGCGAAACCGTGGACTTCTGGGGCAGTATCTGCGCCTCCACGGCCGTTTCAATCCAGTGGGCTTTGCGCTTGGCACGGCGTTGACCGCAGCCAAGGAAGTAGTGCGCTTACTGGCAGTGGAGAAGTCGTTGCGTGGCAGCGGCCGGCTTGTTGCGGGCTGGCGGGAGTCACGGCAAATCCTGGCTGCCACGGATTTTAAGCCCATGCCCGCCCTAAAAAAGGTGACCATAAGATGAGTGCACCCTCGGATGGGCCACACAGGAAATTGCCCCGCTGGATAGTGCTGGGTGCCAGCGGCTTTGTGGGCAGCGCCATCGTGGCGGAACTGCTGCGCCGCGGGGAGCACGTCATGGCCATGGCAGCACCCCGGCTCAGCTCGGACGCATCAAATGCCGCCGCCCTCGTTGCCGAGGCGGCCCACTCCCCCGCTGTCGATTCGCTCGCAGAGGCCTTCTCCGGAGCCGAATTTGTCATTAATGCTGCTGGCTTAGCCACACCCGCAGAGGGCAGCTCCCCCGCAATGATGGGTGCCAATGGCTTGCTACCCGCCGTCATTACACTGGCAGCGAGGCAGGCCGGTGTCAGACGTTTTGTGCACCTAAGTAGCGCCTCCGTCCAGGGACACCGCCGCATGATTGATGAAAGTGGGCAGAGGGCGCCGTTTTCAGCCTATTCCCGCACCAAGGCGTTGGGTGAGGAAGTTCTGGAACTGCTCGCCACCGCTGAAGTTGGTTCAACAGGTGGCCTTGCTCCTGGCAACGTTGTGAGCATTCGGGCAACCTCCGTGCAGGGTCCCTGCCGTCCAACTACCCGTTCGCTGGTCAAGGTGGCCTCCTCGGCCCTTGCCTCCGTTGCGGCGCCCGGGACCGCCCCCACCCCCGTGAGCTCCATCGACGCGTTGGCGTGGTTTGTTGTCCAGAGCGCGCTGTTTACTGGCCCTGTCCCACCACTGGTGTTGCAACCGTGGGAGGGGTTGAGCGTCAGCGAAGTACTGCGGGCTGCCGGCGGGCGGGCACCCGTGCGCCTGCCGAAGTGGTTCTGCCACGGCGTGCTGAGCGCTGGCTACTTTATCTCACGCATGCTAGGCGAACGGCTCCACGGACCCATCCGTCGGGTGGAACTCATGTGGTTCGGTCAGGGCCAAGAGCCAGGCTGGGCGGAATCGGCGGGCCTGATCCCTACCCCGGCTATTGCCCACGTTCTGGAACAGGCACGCCTGAGCCTGCGCTGACAGATACGCGTGCTAGGGGCACTGCTAGGGGCACTGCTAGGGCCCGTGACCCTGGATTCGGCCACCTGGAAACCCACCCCAAGGCCTCGCATAACCCCGTCGAGAGTGGTGAATGCGTTAGCAGAGAGCTTCATGGTGGGTTTCCTTTGACGTAAGGAATGAAGGACATACCTGGATATCTACTGACCCTTGTGCAACAGAATTTTGGTACGGTGCACAGTATTTTTATCCTCCGCCCCATTCATAGCCGGATACCTCGGCGTGAAATGCGGCGATCAAGGCTGCTAGTTGGTTGGGCTGGGTGAACATCCTTAGATGCCCACCGGGGGAATGAGCCACAAGCATCCCCATTGCGGGCAGCCGGTCTAGATGCAACAACGCCTTCCTCAGGCAGTGCCGCCCGAGTGGCATCTCAGATTCAGTCCGGAAGTCCTGCGACAGATAAAAACAGCAGTGAAATTCTCATCATGATCGTCACTCGAGAGATAGCCACCCACACGCGCTTGTCCGTGTCTTCTAGGGTGATGATGTTCCCCAGAACAACGCACGTCTGTGGGCGAGCCGTTGAACGTGCTACCGCTAGGTTGGGTCACTGCACGGTTCCCCACTTCCGCCGAGATTTCCGTGACCAATGCGCCCGGGCCCTAAACCTCTGAGGGACCGTCCTGCGCCGGTTTCACAGCGTCACGATCGCCGTCCGTGACCTCAGCTGCGGCATCCGCCTCTTCAGAAGTATCCGTCTCATCAGAAGCATCCGCAGCGTCAGGGGTCTGTGCAACCTCAGAGACTTCCGCAGCGTCGGGGCTACTCAGATTTGAAGGCAACCACATTTCCGGGTCCACGTCTGCGCCCAAGGCGCTGGGAATCATTGTCTTGATCTCAGCCAACGAGATCGCACCTTCACGCACCAAGCGCAAACGCAGACCGGTGGCGTCAACAATCGTGGAGGGAATGGGCTCTGTACCTTCGAGCGGACGGAATCCGCTTTCCAAATACACTTCCACAGATTCGCCCAGCTGTGACCTGGCATCGGATCCGGTCTGCGCTGCGGGCTGCCCGGTCCTGTTGGCACTGGATACAGCAAGTGGTCCCGTGAGGGTCAGCAGGTCCAGGGCCAACTGATCATCTGGCACGCGCAGCGCAACGGTACCCTTGGTTTCGCCCAGATCCCATGTCAAGGTGGGCTGAGCATGGAAGATGATGGTCAGCGGGCCAGGCCAATACTTTTCGGCCAATTTGCGGGCGTCGTCAGGGATATCAACGGCCAGACCCTCCATGGTGCCGATCCGAGGGATGAGAACCGGCGGCGGCATGCTGCGGCCACGGCCCTTGGAAGCCAGCAGTGTGGCTACGGCCTGTGGAGAGAACGCGTCCGCGGCGATCCCATAGACAGTGTCTGTGGGCATGACGACAGTCTGCTTGGCCGCAATGGCCTTCTGCGCATGGGCCAGGCCCTCGGCGCGCTGCTCTTCATTGGTGCAGTTATAGGAAGTGGTACTCACAAGACCATTCTTTCATCACGGCGTCCACAGAGTGCAACGCGCCAGTTCAATCACCATGTTTACTTCCAATGTTCAGCGCCGGATGCCGCTGGTGGCCCTGTCCCTACCGGTCAGATCCATGTGCGTGCGCACGTCATCCCAGTGCCCGCTTTTACTGAAGAGTTCTGCCATTTGGGCTGCCTGAACTTCGGCATGTTCCATGACAAAAAATCCACCCGGGTGTAACAACCGTGCGGCCGTGGCCTGCGCCGCGACGGGCATTTCCATACCGTCTTCTCCCCCGCCGTAAAGTGCCATGTGGGGATCATGCAACCGTACTTCAAGGTCCCTCGGGATGGCTGCTGCAGGAATATATGGCGGATTGGAAACCACCACATCCACAGTTCCATTGAGCTCCGCAAAGGCATCGCGCATATCGCCGTGCAGCAAAGTGACACCTGTGCCGGATAAATTCTTGGCAGCCCAGTCAAAGGCATCGTCACTGAGCTCCACAGCGTATACGGAGCTGCCCGCCACTTCAGTGGCCATGGCTCCTGCTATTGCTCCGGATCCCGTACCAAGGTCCACGGCAATGAGCTTGGCCGCATCACCACGTTCCTGGCGCAGCTGAGTTAAAAAGTCAATCCCTAGCTGAACTACAGATTCAGTTTCCGGCCGAGGTACAAAAACTCCCTTGCCAACTGCCAATTCCAGGTGCCTAAAATACGCCACTCCGGTGATGTGTTGCAACGGTTCCCGCGCTGCACGTCGAGCCACAAATTCCTCGTAGCCAACAGGTGACACAGCTGTACCAAAAAGCATGGCACCGAGTTCACCGCGGCTCACGCCCAGCAAATGAGCGGCCAAAAGCTGCGCATCCACAGCCGGTGTGGGAACACCAGCAGCAGCCAACACGGCCGTTGCGTCCTTGACAGCGTCAGCCAGTAAGGTGGCGCCAGCGATTTCTTCGGCCGGCAAGTGGGTGGGCCCACGCTCGCCAGGTTCCGGGGAAATCGCGCCAGCGATTTCTTCGGCCGGCGAGTGGGTGGGCCCACGCTCGCCAGGTTCCGGGGAAATCGCCCCAGCGATTTCTTCGGCCGGCGAGTGGGGACTAGTCACCAATGGCGTCCAATCGTGCCTGCTCATCCATCTCGATGGCTGACTGCACAACCGGCTCCAAGTCACCGTTCATGACAGCGTCAAGGTTGTAGGCCTTGTAACCGGTACGGTGATCCGCGATCCGGTTTTCCGGGTAGTTGTAGGTACGGATACGCTCGGAACGGTCCATGGTGCGGATCTGTGACTTACGCACTGCGGAGTTTTCGGCGTCGATGATGGCCTGCTGGTGGGCCAAGATGCGGGCACGCAGCACGCGCATACCTGCTTCACGGTTCTGCAGCTGCGACTTCTCATTCTGCATGGCTACCACAATGCCTGTGGGCAAGTGGGTGATGCGAACGGCGGAGTCGGTGGTGTTAACTGACTGGCCACCGGGGCCCGATGAACGGTAAACGTCGATCTTGAGGTCGTTCTGACTGATGTCTACTTCCTCAGGCTCGTCAACTTCGGGCAGCACCAAAACGCCGGCCGCAGAAGTGTGAATTCGTCCCTGAGATTCCGTAGCAGGCACACGCTGTACACGGTGCACGCCGCCTTCAAACTTCAGCCGGGCAAAAACACCCTCGGCGGGATCGTTGGAGCGTCCCTTAACAGCAATGGAAATATCCTTGTAGCCGCCCAAATCGGAGTGGGTGGCTGAGATGACCTCAGTCTTCCACCCACGGCTTTCCGCGTACCGGGTGTACATGCGTACCAAGTCAGCCGCGAACAAGGCAGCCTCGTCACCACCTTCGCCGGCCTTGACTTCAAGAATTACATCACGGGCGTCATCGGGATCGCGCGGGATGAGCAGGCGGCGCAGCTTCTCCTGTGCCGCTGCCAAGGCCGCTTCAAGAACGGGGACCTCCGCGGCAAACTCAGCATCCTCGGAGGCCATTTCCTTGGCTGCTTCTAGATCATCGCCCAAAGTCTCCACCTGGTGGTAGCCCTCAACCACGTTGCTCAATTCGGCATAGCGGCGGCCCAGTTTACGTGCCAATCCCTGATCGGCGTGTACTTCAGGCTCGCTGAGGCGCATCTGCAGCTCGGCATGCTCATCAAGCAAACCGTGGATGGATTCAAACATTTAAAAAAACCTCTCTCGACGTTGGTCAAGTCTAATTACTCTTGTCAGAGCGAAACACGTTGGTTGTTTAACGCACGAAACCGCCGTCGTTGTGAAGGGGCCCCGGGTGCACGCTTCCGGGCGTCCGGGAAGTGTGCAGGGCCCCTTCACAATAGAGGCGGTTTAGTTAGCTTAGCTACTTGTCGTGTTCAGCCTTGGAGCCCAGTGTTGTCTTCTGGATCTGCATGAGGAACTCAACATTAGAGCCTGTCTCACGAATCTTGGAGGTCAGCAGTTCAAGGGACTGCTGCATTTCCAGACCGGAGAGCACGCGGCGCAGGCGCCACATGATCTTGACTTCCTCGGGGGACAACAGGTTTTCTTCGCGGCGGGTACCCGATGCGTTGACATCAACGGCCGGGAAAATGCGCTTGTCAGCCAGCTGGCGGGACAGGCGAAGTTCCATGTTGCCAGTGCCCTTGAACTCCTCGAAGATGACCTCGTCAGCCTTGGAACCGGTTTCCACCAGTGCCGTTGCCAGGATGGTCAGTGAGCCGCCGTTTTCAATGTTGCGGGCAGCTCCGAAGAAGCGCTTGGGCGGGTACAGGGCTGCGGAGTCCACACCACCGGAGAGAATACGTCCGGAGGAGGGTGCGGAGTTGTTGTAGGCACGGCCCAATCGGGTCATGGAGTCCAACAGGACAACTACGTCCATACCCATTTCCACAAGACGCTTGGCGCGTTCAATGGAAAGCTCTGCAACCTGTGTGTGGTCATCGGCGGGACGGTCAAAGGTTGAGGCAATGACCTCACCCTTGACGGTGCGCTGCATGTCGGTGACTTCTTCAGGACGCTCATCAACGAGAACCATCATGAGGTGAACCTCAGGGTTGTTAATGGTGATGGCGTTAGCAATGGCCTGCAGGATCAAGGTCTTGCCAGCCTTGGGCGGGGAAACAATCAAGCCACGCTGGCCCTTACCAATGGGGGCAACCAGGTCGATGACACGGGTGCCAATAACCTTGGGATCAGTTTCCAGACGCAAGCGCTCCGAGGGGTACAGCGGTACAAGCTTGGCGAACTCAACACGGTTCTTCAGATCATCCGGGTTCTTGCCATTCACACTGGTGACGCGCACCAAGGCGTTGAACTTCTGGCGGGCGCTCTGGGCATTGCTGCGGTCTTCGCCTTCGCGGGGTGCGCGGATGGCACCTACCACGGCGTCACCCTTGCGCAGGTTGTACTTCTTGACCTGCGACAAGGAGACGTAGACGTCATTGGAACCGGGCAAGTATCCGGAGGTGCGCACAAAGGCGTAGTTCTCCAAGATGTCCAAGATGCCAGCTACGGGCAGGAGAACATCGTCTTCTGTCAGTTCCGTGTCATCAAAGTCCGGACCCTGGGTGCGGCCACGGCGGCGTTCGTTACGGTCGCGGAAACGATCATTGCGATCGTTGCGATCATTGCGTCCGCTGCTGTTGTTGTTGTTGCTGTTGCTGTTGCTGTTGCTGTTGCTGTTATTACTGTTGCTGCGGTCGCTGGACTCATTGGAGTTGCGCTCGCGGCGGTTGCGGCGGTTGCGGTTGTTCCGTGTTCCGTCTTCATCTTCAGGGGCGCTGTTGGCACCGTTGCCGCGGTCATTGCTGGTCCGCTCGTTGCCACTGCGCTGGTTGCGCTGGTTGCTGTTGCGCTGGTTGCGACCATTGCGGTCGCCGTTCTCTGAGCTCTCGCCGCCAGCCGCGTCTGCCTCGGAGGCTTCCGGGGCTTCAACTGTTGCGTTCTCACTTGTAGCGGCGCCTTCAGAGCTGGCTTCATGCTGGCGGCCACCACCTTGTGCACGGCGGTTGCGGGTGCGGGATGAGCGGCGGTTATCACCTTCGGACTCCCCTGCGTCCGTGGCGGGCGCTTCCTGGGCAGTCTGTGTGGAGGATTCGGCAGCGGCGCTCTCCACTGTGACAACGCTGGAGATGGTGCCCGTGTCAGTGGTGATGATGCCATCGCTGCTGGCAGCACGGCGGCTACGGCCACGGCCGCGGACCGGGCGCTCCGTTGCTTCGGTGCTGGTCTCGGTGGCGCCGTTGCTGGCAGCATTAGCGGCGGGTGCACTGGCTACGGAAGTCTCGCTTGCGCCGTCGGTGGCAGTTTTTGCGCCAGCACCGCGACGGGTGTTGGAACGTTGCGCGGCAGGCGCATTCTCGGTGGAGCCGTTCTCAACGCCGGACTTGGCGGCGGTGCCAGCCTTGACAGTGGCAGGACGGTCTGCAACGGAGGAACCTCGCTGATGCGCTGAAATGGCTTCAACAAGATCGCCCTTGCGCATCCGGGAACCACCTGTGATGCCCAGCTGTCCAGCCAGAACCTGCAGCTGGGCAAGCTTTAGACCGGCCAGGCCGGTGGACTTGGCAGGTGCTGCGGTGGTGTTTGATTCAGCGGCCTTGGGAGCGGCGGCTGAAGTTACAGTTTCGGTCACGAAGGATCCTTCCCCCTCGATGGCGGGCCCAATGATTGGGGCCGCGATGATTAGTGTCAGACTCCCCGCTGCTGCCGCACTGGCTTGCATTGGGAAATTTCTGAGGTTCCATTCCCGTGCCCGAAATACCGGATCTATCAGGGAATGGTGTAGTTCACTCTTTGAATCTTTTCTCAAATGGGAGCGATTCTTAAGATCAATCGGGCGGCTGCCATGGATTGTTCCAACGGGCACCGCTCAAGAACGTGCAGGCCGCAAGAGTGGCATCGCCAGCCAAACAAACATTGTTCAATTCCGCATCAGCTGGCTAACAGCCATTGCAGGGAAAGTGTTTGTGGGCTAAGGATGCACTTCCACTTTAGCACCTTCGAGGTCTACCTGTAGCCGCTCTACACGCCACGACACGCCGCCTTGGCTGGCATTTGATGCCACAGCACCAGCTTCGATGATGCTTTGGACTGCGGCGTGCGCCTGCTCGGAGCCGTTGGCCAGCACCATGACGGTGGGGCCGGCTCCGGAAATGAAAGCGGCGTAGCCTGCGGCCCGCAGACTAGCGACGAGCGCGGCACTAGCTGGCATGGCCTCCGCCCGGTAATCCTGGTGCAAATAATCGCGGGTACCGGCCAGCAGCAATGAAGGCTCGGTGGTCAGCGCGTGCATAAGCAGCGCCGCCCGCCCGGAGTTCGCTGCAGCATCAGCGTGCGGGACGCTGGCAGGAAGCATTCCGCGAGCCCGTTCGGTTTTGAGCTCCACATCCGGGATGGCCACCACGGGAACCACCGCTTCCAACGGGGTGGCCCTGGCGCTGAAGTATCCCTCACCGTCCTGCCATGAAAGCGCAACGGCACCGAAGATGGCCGGTGCTACGTTATCCGGGTGGCCTTCCAACTCTGAGGCGAGCTGGAGAACCCACGCCTTGTCCTGCTGATCTTCCGGGGCCACCAGCGCGTTGGCGGCCATGATGGCAGCCACAATTGCCGAAGCCGAGGAGCCCAGGCCACGGCCGTGCGGGAGCACGTTGTGTGCACTGACCCGTACTCCCACACGGCTGTACCCAAGGCGTGACCAGGCAATGTCAAGGGTCTTCACCACGAGGTGGCTCTCATCCCGAGGGAGAACTTGTTCCCCTTCCCCGCTGAGCTCAAATTCCAGTCCCGGAACATCACTTGTGGTGATGTTCAAGGTGTCATAGAGCGAAACTGCCAAACCCAACGAATCAAAGCCGGGGCCAAGGTTGGCGCTGGTGCCTGGAACGCGCACCGTGACGGTGGTTTTCGAAAGCGGGGTTTTCAAAAGCGGGTTTTTTGAAAGCGGGTTTTTTGAAAGCGGGGGTGTCATGGTGGACCCTGTCATGATTGCGGCTAGTCCGTCAGTCCCAGTGCGCCGGCAACTGTTACCACGTCAAAGGGCACGGATTTGGGTGCGGCGGAACTGCCGTCAGCGTTCTTCAGGGCCCAGTCAGGATCCTTCAGGCCGTGGCCGGTAACGGTGATGACAAAGGTTTTACCGGTTGGTACATCCCCCGCCGCATGCTTCTTGATCAGACCAGCAACACCGGCTGCGGAGCCGGGCTCCACAAAGACGCCTTCCTTGGCGGAGAGCCAGCGGTGGGCGGCAAGGATCTCTTCATCTGTGACAGCTTCGATGACTCCCCCGGATTCGTCACGGGCGGCAATTGCCATGTCCCAGGACGCCGGGTTGCCAATGCGGATGGCCGTGGCAATGGTGTCCGGCTCGGTGATGGGGTGGCCTGCCACAAACGGGGCTGCCCCGGCTGCCTGGAAGCCCCACATGATGGGGGTGTGCGTGGACACTGCCGGCAGGGTGCCATTTTCTGCTGACTCGTAGGGCGCGCAGTATTCCTTGTAGCCGCGCCAGTAAGCGCTGATGTTTCCTGCGTTGCCTACGGGCAGTACATGGTAATCCGGGGCGTCGCCCAAGGCGTCAACAACCTCGAAGGCACCAGTCTTCTGACCCTCAATACGGGCAGGGTTGACCGAGTTGACCAGGAACACCGGGTAGGAATCTGCAAGCTTGCGGGCCACGTCCAGGCAGTTGTCAAAGTTTCCGTCAACCTGCAAAATGGTGGCACCGTGGGCTACGGCCTGGCTGAGCTTGCCCATGGAGATCTTGCCTTCAGGCACTAGCACCGCACAGGTCAATCCGGCAGCCTTGGCATAGGCTGCAGCCGATGCCGAGGTGTTGCCCGTGGAGGCGCAGACAACTGCCTTGGCTCCGGCTGCAACGGCAGCTGTCATGGCCATGGTCATGCCCCGGTCCTTGAAGGAACCGGTGGGGTTCATGCCCTCCACCTTCAGGTACACATTGGAACCCGTCAAGGCTGAGAGGTGCTGCGCGTACACCAGGGGTGTGCCGCCTTCACCCAGGGTGATGATCTTAGTTTCTGCCGTTACCGGCAGGCGTTCTGCATATTCGCGGACTACTCCGCGCCACTGGTGAGCCATTAGACTCCCTCCACCCTCAAGACACTCGTAACTGAATTAATGATGTCAAGGCCATTGATGGCCTCAACAGTTGCCGCCAAGGCGGCTTCGCTGGCGCGGTGTGTGACAATGCGCAGCTCCGCCGATGCGGCGCTGCCGTTCTCACTGGCGTCGCGCTCACGGTGCACCGTTTGGCGCATGGTCTCAATGGAGACCCCGTTCTCCGCAAACAAGGCAGAAATCTTTGATAGGACTCCGGGCTGATCCGCCGCGTCCATACCGATGTAGTACCGGGTTTTCACTGCATCTATGCCCAACACCGGCAGCACCTCAATGGTGGAGTCACTGCGTCCCGGTCCGCCCAATACTAGGCGCCGCGCTGCTGAGACAACATCACCCATGACAGCCGAGGCCGTGGGGGAACCGCCGGCACCACGGCCGTAGAACATCAGCTCTCCGGCGGATTCGGCCTCGACAAACACAGCGTTGTAGGCGCCGCGAACCGCACCCAGGGGGTGCTCACGCGGAATCAGGGTGGGGTGGACCCGCACGCTCACACCCGTAGTGAAGGTGCCGCCATCGTCATTATTTTGACCACCTGTAGGGACGGAAATTTTCTCGGCGATCGCCAGCAGCTTGATGACATAGCCGGCTTCCTTGGCCGCGGCAATGTCCCCCGCGCTCACACCGGTGATGCCCTCGCAGTGCACATCCTCCAACGCGAAACGCGTATGGAAGGCGAGCGAGGCCAGGATGGCACCCTTGGCGGCGGCATCGTGACCTTCAACATCGGCAGTAGGGTCTGCTTCTGCGTAGCCCAGGCGGGTAGCCTCGGCCAAAGCGTCAGCAAATTCTGCGCCCGTGGAATCCATGGCATCGAGAATGAAGTTTGTGGTGCCATTGACAATGCCCATGACACGGGTGATCTTATCCCCTGCCAGCGAATCCGTGATGGGGCGCAGGATCGGGATAGCACCAGCCACGGCGGCCTCGTAGGAAAGCTGGACACCGGCGGCGTCGGCCTTCTCGTACAGGGTGGGTCCGTCAACGGCCAGCAGCGCCTTGTTGCCGGTGACCACGGTGGCGCCATGCTCGATTGCTTCGAGGATCAGCGTGCGCGCCGGCTCCAGCCCACCCATCAGCTCAATCACAATGTCCGCCTTGCGGATGAGCGCTGAGGCGTCCGTGGTGAACAGCTCACGGGGAATTTCAACCTCACGCGGAGCATCAACGTTACGCACGGCAATGCCCACTAGCTCCAGCCGGGCCCCAGTGCGGGCGGCCAGTGCGGATGCATCCGTAAGCAGAATACGGGCAACCTGCGAGCCCACATTTCCGGCGCCAAGCAGCGCCACTTTCAAGGTTTTAGTGTTTGCGGACACGGAAGTGTCCACGGTGTTGCGCTCTGTCAAAGGTCTCTAGGCCCCTAAATCGCGTGCCAGCAAATCGTCTTCTGTTTCGCCGCGCACTATCAAGCGTGCGGCACCGTTCTTCACGGCCACCACGGGCGGTCTGGGCACGTAGTTGTAATTGCTGGCAAGTGCCCAGCAATACGCGCCCGTTCCGGGGACTGCAAGCAAATCCCCGGCCGCCACGTCATTGGGCAGATATACATCTCTAACAACAATGTCACCACTCTCGCAATGTTTGCCCACTACTCGGGACAATGCGGGAGCCTCGTGAGAGGAGCGGCTGGCCAGAACCGCCGAATAATCGGCCTCATACAGCACTGGCCGGGCGTTATCGCTCATGCCGCCATCCACCGACACATAACGGCGCGGGGCCGTCACATCTTCCCCGCCATCCACCTCAACCTGCACGGTTTTCAGCGTGCCGGTCTCGTAGAGGGTGAAGGTGGTGGAGCCAACGATTGCCCGTCCTGGCTCAATGGAAATCTTTGGCGCTGCCATCCCCAGTTCTGCGCAGGTACCCCGGACGACGGCGGCCATTGCCGCGGCGACCTCGGCAGCCGGGCGCGGGGTATCCACCGCGGTGTAGGCAATGCCGTAGCCGCCGCCCAGGTCCAGTTCGGGCAGTGTGATGGAGTACTTTTCCTGGATCTTGTGGGTGAAGGCCAGTAACTTGCGGGCCGCAATTTCGAAGCCTTCAGCTTCAAAGATCTGCGAGCCGATATGGCCGTGGAAGCCTAGGAAGTTAATGCTCTCCGAGTCCACGGCAAGCTTTGCAGCTGACTCCGCGGCGCTGAGGACATGGCCGTTTGCGGAGACCCCGTCCACCGTGGAGACCATCGAGAGGCCGAACTTCTGGTCCTCGTGCGCCGTGGCGATGGATTCGTGGGTGTGTGCGTGGACGCCCGGGGTCAGGCGCAGCATGACGTTGGCCTTTTCTCCGCGGGCGGCGGCGATGTCCGCCACACGTGCCAGCTCATGCACACTGTCCACCACAATCCGTCCCAGCTTCATATCCAGGGCGCGGTTGATCTCTGCTGCGGACTTGTTGTTGCCGTGCAGCCCCAGCTTCTCCCCTGTCAGTCCGGCGCGCTGGGCCACAGCCAGTTCTCCACCGGAGCAGGTGTCAAGGCGTAGCCCTTCGGAGTCCACCCAGCGTGCTACTTCGGTGGAGAGGAAGGCCTTGCCGGCGTAGTAGACGTCAACGCCGCCGCAAATGTCCTTGAATGCTTCGTCGAAGGCATCCTTGAAGGTGCGGGCGCGGGCGCGAAAATCGTCCTCGCTCATGACAAAGAGCGGCGTGCCAAACTGTGCCTTCAGTTCGCTGACCGCAATGCCGCTAATGGTGACTTCGCCGCTTGGGCCGCGTTCGACGTCGTGCGCCCACATTGCAGGCACCATCTCATTGAGGTCCCCGGCGGCGGGCAGCCATTCGGGGGCCAGCTGCGCGCCGGCAATTTCCTGTGTTGTGTCAGTCATTACTTACATCCGTTCCGGAGCGCTTACGCCCAGCAGGGAAAGGCCGTTGGCGAGGACCTGGCCCACGGCGTCGTTGAGCCAGAGGCGGGTGCGGTTGGTGTCAGTGACGGCGCCCTCGCCCATGGGCGTGACGCGGCAGGCGTCGTACCAGCGGTGGTAGGCGCCAGCGATGACTTCCAGGTGGCGTGCCACCCGGTGCGGTTCGCGGAACCCGGCGGCGGATGCGAGCACGCCCGGGTACTGGCCCAGGACCGCCAGGAGTTCTGATTCGGTGACGTGGCGCAGCAGGCTCGCGTCGAAGACGGTGCGCTCAACCTTGGCTGCTGCTGCGTTGCGGGCCACGGCACAGGTGCGTGCATGGGCGTACTGGACGTAGAACACGGGGTTCTCGTTGGACTTCTTGGTCAGCACATCCAGATCGATGTCAATGTTGGAGTCCGAGGAGAAGCGGGCCAGCTGGTAGCGGGCGGCGTCGGTGCCAACAACCTCTACGAGGTCTTCCATGGTGACAACCGTGCCAGCACGCTTGGACATGCGTACGGGCTTGCCGTCCTGGACCAGGTTCACCATCTGGCCAATGAGCACCTCAACGCGGTCAGCGTCATCGCCCATGGCTGCAGCTGCGGCCTTGAGCCGGGCCACATATCCGTGGTGATCGGCACCGAGCATGTAAATGCACAGGTCAAAGCCGCGGTCACGCTTGTTCTTGAAGTAGGCAATGTCACCGGCAATGTAGGCGGCGTTGCCATCAGATTTGATGACAACGCGGTCCTTATCGTCGCCGTAATCGGTGGAGTTCAGCCACCAGGCGCCGTCCTTGAGGTACATGTTGCCGGAGCCCTTGAGCTGTTCCAGGAGCTTATCTACTGCGCCGTCCTCAAACAGCGAGTTCTCGTGGAAGTAGACATCAAAGTCCACACCGAACTCGTGCAAAGACTTGCGGATGGCTGCGAACATGAGCTCCACGCCCTGGGCGCGGAACTCTTCCTGCGGATCCTCTGATTCCAGGATGGCGGGGTTGTTGGCCATCACCTCGTTGGCGATGTCCTCAATGTACGCTCCGCCGTAACCGTCTTCCGGTGCGGGCTCGCCCTTGGCGCTGGCCAGCAGTGAGCGGGCATACTTATCAATCTGGTTGCCGTGGTCATTGAAGTAGTACTCACGGGTGACATCTGCACCCTGGGACTGGAACACACGGGCCAGGGAATCGCCCACGGCGGCCCAGCGGGTCCCGCCCAAGTGAATGGGTCCTGTGGGGTTGGCGGAGACGAACTCCAAGTTGATCTTGGTGCCCGCCATGGCCGTGTTGGTACCGTAGCTTTCACCCGCTTCAACAATGGCCTTGGCCAGTTCACCGGCTGCAGCGGCGTCAACGGTGATGTTCAAGAAACCGGGGCCGGCAATGTCCACCTTCGACACTCCGGGGATTTCGCTCAGGCGGTTTTGCAGCACTTCAGCAATTTTGCGTGGCGGTACACCGGCCGGCTTGGCCAGCTGGAGCGCAATGTTGGTGGCCCAGTCCCCGTGCTCGCGGCTCTTGGGCCGCTCCACACGGACTTCCGTGGGCAGCGCCTCGACGGGAACGGTGAGGTCACCGGCGTCGACGGCATCTTTGAGGCAGGTGGCAATGGCGGCAGAAAGTTCTTCAGGAGTCACGCCTCTTAGTGTACGGTTCCGGCCGGGTCCTCCCCCAATCCGGTCCATATGGTTCTTCACGGCGGACTAGGAGGTAGTTGTTAAGATCGGAGGCCGGTGAACCGTACTCCGATCTTAAGAACTACCTCTTGCCGCTCCGCATAAGGGAGAGAACGGCGAAATCAGCTGGCCAGGCGCGGTGCGAAATCGTCTTCGAGCATCCGCGGGCGGCAAATGACCCAGGCCCCGGCACCCAGTAACAACAACGTGGCAAACAAGAACATGAACGGGGCCGTCCAGGAACCCGTCCATTGGCGCAGCAACCCAAAGAACAACGGGCCCGTGCACGCCAGCGTGTAGCCCATGCCTTGACCAAATCCTGACAACGCACCAGCACCCACCTGAGTGCGGGTGCGGTGGTTGATCAACAATAGGGCCAGCGGGAACGTACCGGGGCCAAGCCCGGTCAAGGAAACCCACAGCCAGGTGCCATCAGCCGGTGAGAGCAACAAGCCCAAGTAGCCGGCAACAAAACAGCCCAGCATGACCACTACGGCAGGAAAGGGATTCCGAAGTTTCGCCGCAATCAAAGGAATGCCCAAACTCAGGGGCAGGCCCAGCGCGCCAAACAGCGCCAACATGGATCCGGCATGGGCCCGGTCCAATCCTGCCTCGGTAAGAATTTCCGGCAACCAGGCAAAGAGTGCGTACGTATTCAGTGAGGTGCAACCAAACATGAACGTCAACCCCCAGGCTGTGGGAGAACGCCACAGGTTCATTTTCGGCGGTGGCGCCGTGGCAACGGCTGAAGAATGGATTATTAGCGCGTCAGCACTGGTGGTGGCCCCGGTTTCTCCACGCACCCCTCCGGCCGGTTCCCCGGCCACTGTGTCCACGCCAGCAGATCCCGCCACAGTTTTTGGCGAAAAGAGTGCCACGAACCACGGAATCAGTGCCACCGTACTCAGAGCTACCCAGGAAGATAGGGAAAACTGCCAATTAGTGGCATCCGCCACGGGCACGGCGAGCTGTGCGGGAAGGGCTGTGCCAATGGAAATCGCCGTGACGTAGACGGCCGTCATGAGACCGATCTTCGTAGGGAAGTGCTTCTTTACCAGCGGTGGCAGCAGCACATTTCCGGCACCGAGCCCACCAAAAGCCACCACGGAGAACACTAAGAATAGCGGGGTGGTTGGCACCATGACGCGCACCAGCTGGCCAATGATGCCCAGTAAAATGGCGGCCACAATGAGCTTTTCCAGTGATGCCAGGCGGATCACATACGGCGTCAGGAAGCCAAAGAGGCCAAAAGCAGCCGTGGGGAGCATACCCAAAATGCCAATAGTGGCTGCGCTGAGAGGCAAATCCTCGTTGATTGTTGAGATCAGCGGAGGCACCACCGTCACAGCCCCTCGCAGGGTCAACGCCGTAAGGATTATGCCCGCCGCAAAAAGCCATAGTTTTTGCTGCTTTTTCACACTCATGTGGTCACCATTGCCCCAACGTTACCCGCTGGTTCCGCACCACCTACTGCCACGGCCGCTGTGATTCTGGTAATAATCACCACCCCCCCAAGGGCCCGGTTTTACATCGAGCCCCCTGTACCTGCTAAGCTCTTTCTCGTTCCCTTCGGCAGCCACGGTTGCCGCGCCTTCGTAGCTCAGGGGATAGAGCGACGGTTTCCGGTACCGTAGGTCGGGGGTTCGAATCCCTCCGAGGGCACATTGCAATGGTGTCCGGCTTAGCGAATTTAGTCGCTAAGCCGGACACCATTTTTTGTTTTCTCCTGCTGCCCAGATTCATGCCTTATCGGGCTCGCAGGTTCACGGCTCCCCCTCCACACTGGCCTGCAGCGAATCGCCTACGTTCCAGCTACGCAACCGGTCCGTCTCATACGCGCTCATAGCTGCAAAACCTTGACTTCCCTGCGGGCATTCGAAAGGCTCAGGCCAAGCCACCAATGAGAGGTCTCCATGGACAAGCCCGCCTTCCCCACCTTCCCGCGTGACTTTACGTGGGGGGTTTCCACCGCTTCCTACCAAATTGAAGGTGCCGTCAACGATGACGGCCGCGGCCCCTCAAGCTGGGACGCTTTCGTGGCCCAGCCTGGCCGCGTCATCAATGGCGATACCGGCGAGGTTGCCTGCGACCACTACCACCGCTACCCCGAAGACATCGCGCTCATGAAGGAACTGGGCGTGGACGCCTACCGCTTCAGCTTCTCGTGGTCGCGCATCCAGCCCGGTGGCCAAGGTGCGGTGAACGCTGCCGGACTTGGCTTCTACGACAAACTCGTGGAAGGCCTGCTCGAGGCGGGCATCACCCCCAGCCCCACCTTGTTCCACTGGGACACTCCGCTGGAGCTGGAACAGGCAGGCGGCTGGCTCAACAGGGACACTGCGGAGCGATTTGCCGACTACGCGCAGATTGTTGGCGAGCATTTTGCGGACCGTATTCCGCGCTGGATCACCATCAACGAACCTGTCGTGCTGACCATGCTCGGCTACGGCGCCGGCATCCAAGCTCCCGGGCTGGCGCTCGGTTTCGACGCCCTACCCGCAGCCCACCACCTGCTGCTGGCTCACGGCCTTGGGGTCCAGGCGCTACGTGCGGCAGGGGCCTCCAACATTGGCATCGCGAACAACCACGCACTCACCTGGCCCGCCAGCGAGGCTGAAGAGGACCTCCAGGCGGCCGGGCTGTATGACAACATTGCTAACTGGATCTTTGCCGACCCCATCCTCAAGGGTTCCTACCCCGAGGAACTGGCACCGTATCTGCCGCCCATTCCCGACGGTGATCTGGAGATCATCTCCTCCCCCATCGACTGGTACGGCATCAACTCCTACAACCCCACCCTGGTTGGCGCGCCAACTGCGGGCGAGGCGGCGTTTATTGACGGACATGAGCTCGATTCCTCCCTGCCGTTCTCCCTGCGGGAGATTGAAGGCTACCCGCGCACCGACTTCGACTGGCCCGTGGTCCCGGAGGCGTTCACCGACCTGCTGCTGAACTTTAAAGAACGCTACGGCGATGCCCTGCCGCCCATCTACATCACGGAAAACGGTGCCGCCATCAATGACGACCCGGACGCCACCGGACGTGTGGCGGACCAACGCCGCATCGATTACACCGATTCCCACCTGCGCGCGCTCAAGGCAGCCATGGATGCCGGCGTGGACGTGCGCGGTTATTTCCATTGGTCACTCATGGACAACTTCGAGTGGGCCGTGGGCTACTCCCAACGCTTTGGCCTGGTCCACATTGATTATGAAACCCAAAAGCGCACGCCGAAGGATTCCTACTACTGGTACCAGGCGCTGATCAAGGCCAGCAAGAGCACCGAAGGGTAACAGCAGCGAGCGCCTACGGGGTGTGCGCGCCGATGAGCCCCTGCAGTACGTCCTCCAAGCCAGCGAACCCGGTCGCGGCAGTAATTTCTGCGCTGATTCGAGCGCTCGCTAAGGCATAGGAAGGATCAGCCAGCACCGTGCGCACGGCCTTCGCTACGGTGTCGGGCTTGGGCTGGTTGCTACGCAGGTTGATGCCGGCGCCGGTGAATTCCACGCGGGCGTTGACCTCGGGCTTGTCCTCGGTGGTGCCGGCCACCACGAGCGGCACCCCATGCTTGAGTGCGAAGTGCACGCCACCATACCCACCATTGCTCACTTACACGCTGGTGAGCGGCAGCAGCAAATCGTGCGGCAGGTACGCGGCGACGCGGACGTTCGCTGGCAGCGGCGCCTCAAACGTGGCAATATCACGCCCGCCCGTACTGACAACCACCAAGACATCCTCGCCAGCTAGTGCCTGCACAATGGCATCCGCTTGCGCCGCACCGTCCATGAAGAATATGGTGAATTTCTTCCCCGTCAGGGACAGCAGGATGGCGTCCAGTTCCTTTTGCAACGAGCCGAAGAGCAGCTTCTTCGTGGCGAATCCCAGCATCGCGTTGCGGGCCCGGCCGGCCAGCCCTGGCTTGGGCAGCAGACAAAGCCCATAGGGGGCCGTGTCTACGCTACCTAGCCCCAGTGGGATAATTCCCAAATGCACGACGGCGGGACGCAAGTTTCGTGGCCGCGCCAGCAGTGCTCCTGTTCCGACAAACATCCCTTCGGTCAGGATCGCGTCTGTAATTTCCTGCGCAAGCGCCGCTTCCAGTGCGTGGAATTGTTCCTTAGCCGGCTTGAAGAAGATGTTGCTAATGTCCCAGCGAATCCCTGCCACACCAGATTTACCCACTCGGCCGGGGAAGGCGACATCCATGTCGCTATCGTCATAATCGGCCCCAGCGGGCAGGGCCAGATGAGTGGCTCCCGTTTCCTCGACCGCACAGCGGTATTTGGCTCCTGTCAGGAAACGCACGCGGTGTCCCGCGGAGACAAGATGTTCTGCCACCGCAAGCAGCGGCGTGACGTGGCCATGGACAGGAGTACTGCAAATCAGAATGGCAGACATGGGTTTCCCTTGGTGGGCGGGGCTGAGGATAAGCAGCTGGTCCACCCAGGCCACGAGCAGCGTGAAGGTTCCGGAAGGCAGCAGTGCTGCGGAAATATCCTACAACCTGTGATGCCGCAAGGACCCACCACAAGGGCTTGCTAGCGACGCGAAAGCACCTGAAAGTCCTGATCGATCCCACGCAGGGCTTCGTGCGGGATGATGCCGAAGGCAAGGTTCGTGATCTCCACCAGCGTCATGCCCATGGCCTCCTCGGGTAGGGGGCTATCCACGAGGGCACCCAGCCGCATCCGCAGTACGGCGAGCGCCGCCGGACTGGCCAGTAAATCTCGAAGCGGCAGGTTCACACTCAGCTCGCCGTCGAAAAATTCCTGCGCATTGACCGGCCCGCTGCGGGAGGAGAGCACCTGCTCCCACTGGGCAGCGACCAGCAGGTGCTCACTGCCCACCGGTCCATGTTCGGGCAGCCCTAGCCGAACAAACTGCTCTGGCGGGGCCGCGTTGCTGCGCATCAAATCCACCAGCAGGCTCGCCATTTTCAACTCCAGCGCATCGTCCTGCAGCGGGTTCTGCTGGTCCAGATCGTTCTTGAGGTCAAAGAGCAGAGTGCCGAAACTGTGCGGGTCCGTGTAACTATAGGCGGGGACGCGCAGCACGGGCATGTCCTTGGTGAACGGCAGCGGCGGCACCAGCTCGGCCTGGCTCATGACCTCCGTGGAGAACCGCCCGCGCATGCTGGTGGGCATCAACGTGTAGTCCACCAGTGGCTGGTTGCCGGGTTGAGCGCAGGCACGCATATATACGTACCGCCCGTCGGTGACGTTGACATGCCCGCCATGGATACCGAAGAGACCGGCCTCCCGCACGGGCTCGTCATGGGACACCGTGTCCTGCAGCGAACGGCCTTGCATATCTGCGGTCCGTGCCACGCCGAAGAAGTCCAGCAGTGTTGGGCCCAGGTCGATGGTCTGGACCAGGGATTCGCGCCGCTGGCCCCTGACTCCGGTGCGAGGGTCCCAGATGAACAGCGGCGTATGGATGCTCTCGTCATAGAAGGGTGGGGCGTTCTTGCCGAGCCAGTCGTGCTCCCCTAGCAGCAGCCCGTGGTCCGTGCAGACGATCAGCATGGTGTCCTCCCAAAGGTCATGTTCATCCATGGCGTCCAGGACCCGGCCCAAGGAGGCATCGCACATGGACAGCAGAGCCGCGTACTCGTAGCGGAGGTGCTCAAGCTCCTGGGGCGACTCCGTGACCTGTTTGTAGTCAGGCCAGTCAAACTCCGGCCCGTCGTAGTCATGGGGGTACAGCTGTTTGTATTGTTCGTAGCTGAAGAATGGTTCATGCGGATCGAACGTCTCAATCTGCACCATCCAGTTGTCTTCACCATGGTTGCTCTCGATGAAGTGCAGCCCGGCGTCGAAGGTTCCCGTCTGTGGGTGGTCCTTCTCCTCCTCCATGTACCCGCGGTTGATGTGGTCTTGCCGGCGCAGCGCCTGGTTGCTGGAATACGGCAGCACACCGGCCATGTCCGGATCCGCCACCTGTCCCTTCCATTCATCGCCTTCCTGGCCCCGGATGAGTTCGAAGGTGTTGAACCGCGGGTGGTAGGTAGCACCGCCGTCGAGCCAGTAATGCTGGTGGTCCGTGGCCAGGTGCGTATACACGCCCGCCTGCTTGAGCATTTCCGGCACCGAGTCGTCAAAGGGCTCCAACGGTCCCCAGCCGCGGTGCAGGAAATTGTGCCGGCCGGTGTGCAGCTCCCGCCGCGCCGGCATGCACGGCATGCTCCCGCCGTAACAGTTGTCAAAGGTGGCGGTGCGCCCGGCAAGCCGATCGAAGTTTGGCGCCTTCACCCAGTCGTTGCCATACGGCGGCAGAAATTTCCGGTTGAGCGTGTCAAACAGGATCACAATGGCTTTCATGGGTGGCATTCTCCTTCTAAAGTACGACGGCGTTCGGGTGCGGGCATGTGGTGGGCAAACCGGCGGACGTGTGGCTAGCGCACGTTCCGTATGCGGTATACGGCAATTCCGCCAGCAATCATGATGAGCGCGGCCACCACGTACAGGCTGCGGTAGCCGGCAAAGCTGAGCACCAGCCAACCCACGATGGGGGCGATCGGGATGTGTTGGGCGGTGTTGATCAGGCCAAGGTCCCTTCCGCGGGTCGCGGCGTTGGGCAGCAGGTCCGTCACGAGCGCCTGGTCTACGGAGAGGAACATGCCAAAGCCCAATCCCAGCAGCACGGCAGCCACCATCGAGGCCTCCCAGGTGGGCAGGACGGCCAGTAACAAAGCTGCCGCGCCTTGTAACCCGGCCGCCATGCCTATGAAGACCCGGCGCTTGCCCCACTTGTCGGAGAGCACCCCGCCCAGCCAGCTCGTGAAGCCGCACGCCACCAGGTAGATCAAGATCAGGACCAAGAGGGAATCATCGGGACTCTTGACCTCAAGGACGTCGGAGAGGAAAAACAGCAGATAGGTAGTGCCCACCAGGTTTCCGGAATGGATCATCACCCGCGAGGTCATGGCCCAGTAGTACCCGGGGTAGGCTTTGGGCCGCGGCAGCGTGATGGCATGGCGTAAGGTGGCCCGGCTTGCTGGAATCTCCGGGACGGGCGGCTCGGTGAAGCGCAGCAGGAACGGCAGAGCACACAGCAGTCCCAGCACTCCAATGAGCGCCCAACTGCCGGGCACCGATGTGACCAGCATTGTCACCAGGACCATGCCGATGGCTAGGGCCAGCACTTGCGGCACGCCCATGGCGGCAGAGGCACGGCCACGTTGGTTAGTGGGAACTTGGTCGGCGATCATGGCCGAAAGTGCCACGAGGACGGCTGCCTCACCTAGCGCCACAATGGCCACCAATATGGCAATCACTGCCCAGTTGCTCTGCAGCCCGATGATGGAGAATGGCACCGCAGCCACGGCAAAGCCCATAAGTGCCCAAGTACGACGGCGGCCAAACCGGAAGTTGCTCCTGTCGCACAGCACGCCAATGACAGGCACTGACAACAGGATCACAATGGCCGTTTCGGCAATCAAGAACGAGGTGACACTGACTTTGTCTTCTGGGGCAACCATAGCGCTGATCTTGGCCACCATGAACTGGCCCGGCAACATGACCAGCAGCCAAAAGCCGAACCAAGCGAGCGAGAAATACCACAGCCACGACCGGCTGACCGGTGGGGGCTGGGGATGCTCAGGAAGCTGGGCCAATGCGGCTGCGGGATCAGCTGCCGCCATCCCCACGCTGGCATTGGCCGGGTCTAAGGTGGCCATGTCTTGAATTATGCGTGGCATGCATCACAACGTCAATGGTCGGGTAGACCGCGGCCCCGGCCCTTGCGTAGTCCGGCTGTAAGGAGTTGGCTGAAAATGTCCCTTGAGAAACCTTTCACATGAAGGAAGCGGCCACCATGACCACCGAGCGCCTGAACATCGTCGAAATCGACCCCGAAGCCTACAAGTCCATGTACGCCATGGAAAAGTACATCCACCGTGGCTCCCTGGGCGAGGACCTCCTGGGACTGGTGAAAATCCGTGCATCGCAAATCAATGGCTGCGCCTACTGCCTCGACATGCATGGGAGGGAAGCCCGAGAGGCTGGCGTGGACAACCGCCGCCTGGATGTGCTGGCTGGCGGGAAGCCAAGTCATTGTTCAGCGAGCGCGAACAGGCGGCCATTGCGTTGACGGAAGCCGTCACCCTGATTAGCGAGGGCGGTGTGTCCGACGACGTCTGGGCAGCCGCTACTCAACAGTTTCCGGGCCAGGAGATGCCAATGCTGCTCATGGCAATCTCCGCCATCAACGTCTGGAACCGTTTGGCAGTTGCAACCCACCAGGCCCTGCCAACACTGCCCGCCTGAGCAGGTGGCCCCATCACCACTTCCCGTTCGACCGTCGTGAAGGCTTTCCCTGGGTGCCTCCCGGCAGCGGAGGTGCCGTGGAGACATAACGGTGGCCTGTGGGTGTGCGTATTTCTGTGGTGGGCAGGCCATGTTCTGGTCCGGCTCCCCGCTCAAACGACCAGCCGGGTGCTTCCTTTTGCTGATTGCAATCGACACAGAGCCCCTTCCCATTCTCAATGGTGGTTAGCCCACCTGCGGCGTAAGCCTTGAAGTGGTCGTACTGGCGGATGGGCGCATCGCAGTATGGTGTTTGGCAGCGCTGGTCTTGGAGCCTGATGAACTCCTTCATGCCTTCCGGGAAGAGCCGGGATCGTGAGTCCATGGCCATGAGCGCATTGCTCTTCGGATGCGTGAAAAGCCGTTTTAACCACACCTGCGGAGAGAATCCGCCCCCATCACCTAGAACCATGCTGCGCGCCAGGGGCGCAGGGATGGGATCGTAGCCCACCAGAACGGCCGGATCATTGGCCCCCTCGAACAGCGCCCTGTCCGTCATGACCAGTTCCAACGCGATGTCCGGCTCACTGACGGTGGTGCACATGGAGCCGCCGCCTGCAGAGGGCTGGGAACCTGTTGTCCACGACGTGCCAGCCGCGTGGCCGGCCCCGGAAACCCCGGCGGCTGTTGTGCCCTCAGCGGCCACAGCTTGGGACGGCACACCAACTGTTGACGCGCCCTCCGTTGGCGCTCCTTCTTCGGGCACTCCGCGGTGGTCGCTCAACGTTCCTGCGCCTTCGTCGCAGGGTGCGTGCTGAATGAGCCGGTGCATCAAAGCGTCTGCCATGATCTGGCCCTTACTTCGTTCGTTTCCGGAAGCTTTGGCGCTATCTGCAACCTTGGTGAGGGTGGTCAGGATACGAATCCCTTGCTTCAACGGGATCAGTGCGGTCAAAAATGTCATGCCGTCGGGAGCAGGACAGAGCGAGACGTAGCGGTCTCCCACCGCTTTCTCGTGGCGCTTGAGAAACGCCTGCGGGTCCAGCCCATAGGCTGCCTTGCGACTGGAGGCTGCAAGCTCCCGCGTACCGAGAAGTGCAACTGCGTCCGCGTCGCCACAGATCATTTGGTCCACCTTCGCGCGGTCTTCGAAGGACAGAAACGCCGTCTCGCGCGCCACGATGGTGGCACGGTACTCATTGATATTCCCTTGAACCAGTGCGTTCATGGTGTGGGGCATCTCCCGGACAAGGACTTCTGAGAGCTCAGCCAGCTGCCGTCCGCGGTGCGGTGATTCATGCCGGGCCAACGCCACCTGTTGGATGATGCCCCGGCCCAACCTTTCCTGGGGCACCCCGGACCTAGCCTGTTCCAGCCGTTGTCCTGCAACGAAAAGCGCTTGGGCCTGAGCTTGCACAGCCGACAAGGCATTTTTGGCTTCCTCCAAAACGGAAATGGCGTCCACAAGCGATGCGCTTGAAACACCGTCAACGATTGCGGGGTCAAAGCCGAGATCAGTGGCCGCGCCGCCTAGGGAGGTGATCACCACGGTGGCTTCGGCAGCGCGTCCCTGAGCCTTGGCTGCTGTTGCCTTGGAGGAAGACTGCTGCTGGGCAAAGTGTGCCAAAGCTTGGGCCGGGCGGGACTCACAAATGGCCAATTCCAGCTCCTGTGCGGCGTCAGCTGCCCTACTGCTGGCACGGTTGGCCAGTTCGTGGGCCAGCGCGGCATCCAAATTAGCCAAAACCACAGGATCAAAAAATTCACCACAGCGCTGGAGCGTATCCATTCCCCAATGCACAAGCCCGATGGCTCCGCGGCTGGATTCAGGGGCGTTAGTAGGTGCCGCGCCGGGGCCGGCACCGGGGCTGAGTTCAGTGGCGTTAGTAGGTGCCGCGCCGGGGCCAGCAGCAGGGGCGGCGACAGTGCCTGCGGCAGGGGCGGCGACAGAGCCTAGCTGCGCCGGGTCGCTTGCACGGAACCGGCCCATGCCGCCGCGTTCGTCGAACCACTCCGGTACTGCCATGCCGCTCACCTGCCTGAAACTCCCGTTCCGGCTGAAGCCGGTACATCTGGCGAATGAAAGAATCTCTGTACGGGTAACCCCTAACCAATTCGTACTTCCAGACTAGGGCATGGCACTGACATTCAAAGCAGTGGATTCCCCCTCGTGGACAGGCGCCACCGCAGACCCCACTGTGGAGGAATCAAGAGCGGAGCTGGGAGCGGAAACCGCACTGCACAGTACACCACAGCACCTCTCACCGCAGCAGCAGTTTGAACCCTGCATGTGACTGCACAAAGCCCAGCCGCTCATAGAAGCGGTGGGCATCCGTGCGCGAGTTGTCGCTGGTGAGCTGCACCAAGGCAGCACCGCGCCGGCGGGCTTCTTCAACAGCCCAGCCCATCATGGCCGATCCCAGCCCAGCACCCCGCAAACCCTCCGAGACACGAACCGCCTCTATCTGCATCCGCAAGGATCCGCCGCGGGCCAGCCCCGGTATGCAGGACAGTTGCATGGTGGCCACCGCCTCCCCCGAGTCATCCTCAACCACACACAGCAAGTGGGCAGGATCGGCATCGATCGCCGCAAAGGCATCCAGGTAGCCGAGCTGACGTGCAGGGTCCGCGGAATCCACATCGGCACGCAGCTGGTCGTTGGCCAACAGCTCAACGAGGGGCCCGACGTCGGACTCCACTGCCCGCCGCAACAGGAAAGTCCTGTCTGCGAGCTCGAAATTTGCCAAGGTCATGATCGGATCCCTTCATTCTCACGCCGGCAACAACTGATGCCAACACCACGAGGATACCCACCAACTGCCACGGGCCCAGTTTCTCGCCAGCGACGGCCCACCCCACCACAATGGCAACCACGGGGCTGAGCAAGCCCAGGAAAGCCGCCGCGCCAGCAGGAAGCCCGGCCAGGCCTCGAAACCAGCACCAATAGGCCAACGCCGTCCCCACGAGAGACAAATAGAGGTAACCTGCCACGTTGCGCCCAGTCAGCGGTTCTGATGGCAGGCCCTCAAACGCCAGGAGCAGAACAGCCAGAGTGGCCCCGCCGGCCAGCAGCTGCCATGCGGTGGTGGCCAGTTGCGGCACGGCCTGCCCCGTCCTGGATGCAGGCTGGCCCCATTTCTTGGCCAGGACCGTGCCAGTCGCCATGGATATGGTGCCGCCTGCAGCAGCCGCGAGACCCAGCGCATCCAGCCGCGATTGGGACGCCAGCACAATCAAAGCCACCCCGAAAACGCCCGCCCAGCCAGCCAGCAGCCGCTGCAGGGTCAACTTCTCGCGCAACAGCCAGCTCGCCAGCAGCGCAACAAGCAGTGGCTGAGCTCCACCCACGATGGCGGCGACTCCCCCGGGCAGCCGGTATGCCGCCACAAATAGCAGGGCAAAGAAGAGCCCAATGTTCAGCACTCCAAGAATCCACGACTTCCACCACCAGGACCCCCGCGGTAATTGTCGGGCAAGGGCCAACAGCACAATCCCCGCCGGCACGGCACGTAGCACGGCAGCCAGCAGCGGCCTCCCCTCCGGCAGAAACAAGGTTGTAGTGAGATAGGTAGTCCCCCACAGGGCGGGAGCAACGGCAGTGACGAGAATAAGTTTTTTGCTAAGCACTTAGTTAATATAACTAAGTGCTTAGCAAATTGCTACTATGGTTCCATGACAAGCCAAGTAGAGCGCATCCTTGCCCAGTGGCACACCGAAAAGCCACAGCTGGATGTCTCGCCCATGGCCGTCATTGGCCGACTCAGCCGTGCCGCATCGGCCGTGGAGGCCCGCATCGCCGCGAATTTCGCGGCGCAGGGACTGGATTCTCCCACCTTCGACGTGCTCGCAACCCTCTTGCGCAGCGGCCTCCCCCACAGCCTTACACCGGCCGTCCTGGCCCGCGATGCCATGATTTCCACCAGTGCCGTGGCCCAGCGCCTGAACAAACTTGAGGCGCGGGGCCTGGTTTCACGCACTGCCAACCCCGACGACGGACGGGGCACCTTGGTCTCGCTGACGCCGGCCGGCAGGAATCTGGTGGAGGCCGCTCTGCCAACCCACCTGGCCACGGAGCGTTCCATCACCGGCACGCTTTCCAAGGATGAACAGGCCCTGTTGGCGAAACTGCTGGAGAAGATCACCGACGCAGCAAGCTGACCGTTTCCGTGGACCAACGGGCCCCTTGATTCATGGAAGACTTTCCCCATGACCAAGTTGATTGCTCTGCTCGCCGTTCTGGCCGCCGTGGCGTGGGGCATTACGGCAACCGCCTCATGGATTACGAAGAAGAAGGCACCCAGGGCCCTCGCTCCCGGGCGCACCCCGTCTGCCCCCAGCCAGGGCGAAGAGGACAAGGCCATGCTGGGGGCGCAAATGCGCATGGTAGGCGGACTCATATTCGCAGCGGTCATGTTTGCGGCCCTGTTGAGGGTCTCTATTGGGTTGGTAGCCAATGCGGGCATAGCAACTGCATTGACAACAGGACTCGCGGCCAGTGGCGGGCTACTGCTCTATTCGGCCTTGCCAGCCAAGCAACAGCCCGCCAAGCAACAGCCCGCCTCGGCCCAGGAATCCATGCCCCTTGTGCCAGCCCGCTCCTTCATCCTCCCGGGCGCTGCGTTGCTGGCCTTCCTTGCTTTTGTGGCAGCTACTGCTTTGGCCCCTGCCTTTGTTGCAATACACCTCGACGGCGTCCCGCTGGCTGCAGTGGCGGTCCTGTTCAGCGGCGCGTCAGCACTGGCCCTGCACCGGATCATGACCACACTTTCCCTCCCCGATCCCCGCATGGCATCCCTTGACCGCTCATGGCGGCGGAGCACTGCCGGGAACCTCCTACAGTTCACCAGCGGCGTGCTGTTGGCGGGGCTCGGCAGCACGGCCATCATGACCGGGTTGGCGCTGCTTGAGGCGAGCGCGCTGCTCAAGGCGACCGCGCAGCCCGTCCCGTACTTGGGCCAGGCGTGTGTTGCCGGCGGGGCGGCGGTGGCAGTATCCGGCGTCGTACTTCTGGTGCTGGCTGCCAAAAGAACCCTCAGTATCCGCGCCGCAGTGCGCAAAGGGGCTCCGGTACCAATAACGGCATAAACTGGTGGCACCATGACTTTGACTATTACTTATCCTCCCGCGCTGCCTGTCTCTGAGCGCCGCGAGGACATCATGGCCGCGATCGCAGCCAACCAGGTCACCATCATCGCCGGCGAAACCGGTTCGGGAAAGACCACCCAGATCCCTAAGATGTGCGTGGAATTGGGGCTGGCCGAGAAGGGCCTCATTGGGCACACCCAGCCGCGCCGCCTCGCCGCACGCACCGTGGCCGAACGCATCGCGAGTGAACTCGGCGTGGAAATTGGCCAGGAGGTGGGTTTCCAGGTCCGCTTCACCGGTCATGTGGGCCCGGCCACCAAGATCAAACTCATGACCGACGGCATCCTGCTGGCGGAAATTCAGCGCGATAGGCTCCTGCGCAAATACTCCGTCATCATCATTGACGAGGCCCACGAACGCTCCCTGAACATCGACTTCATCCTCGGCTACCTGCGGCAAATCCTGCCCCAGCGCCCGGATTTGAAGGTCATCATCACCTCAGCCACCATTGACCCCGAGCGCTTCGCCACGCACTTCGCCTCCCCCGAGGGCCCGGCCCCCATTGTTGAGGTCTCGGGGCGCACCTTCCCCGTGGACATCCGCTACCGCCCGCTCTCTGGCCCCGCCAATGGAGCCTCTGAGGATGGGGAGGACGACGACGAACTAGGCGTGGGTGCCGACCGCTCGGCAAGGGATCGCTTGGGTGACCGGCAACGCGACGGCGGCAACGACGAGGAGGATCGGGATCCCCTGGACGCCGTGTGTGACGCCGTGGATGAACTCTCCAAGGAAGCACCCGGGGACATCCTGATTTTCTTCTCCGGCGAGCGTGAAATCCGTGACGCCGCCGATGCCCTGGCTGGCAGGGTTAAAACGAATCCTCGTCTGCGCAATGTGCAGATTTTGCCTCTCTATGCCCGGTTGTCGCTGGCCGAGCAGCACGCCGTGTTCTCCCCCGGTAACCGCCCGCGCATTGTGCTGGCCACCAACGTTGCCGAGACCTCCCTGACAGTGCCGGGCATCAAGTACGTCATTGATCCCGGCACGGCCCGGATCTCCCGCTACTCGCACCGGACTAAAGTCCAGCGCCTACCCATTGAACGGGTCTCCCAGGCCTCGGCTAATCAGCGCTCGGGACGTTGTGGGCGTGTCTCTGACGGTATTTGCATCCGCCTGTACTCGGAGGAGGACTTCACCGCCCGCAGCGAGTTCACCGATCCGGAAATCCTGCGCACCAACTTAGCCGCCGTCATTTTGCAGATGACGGCCATGGGCGTGGCCAAGGGTCCCAAGGACGTGGAAAAGTTCCCGTTCGTGCAGCCGCCGGACTCCCGTGCCATCACCGACGGCGTGACCTTGTTGCGCGAGCTCGGTGCCGTGACCGCCGCCGGTGCCATCACCGGTGTGGGACGCCAACTCTCCCAACTGCCGGTGGATCCGCGGCTGGGACGCATGATTGTGGAGGCCGCCAAACGCGGTGTTGCCGCCGAGGTGATGGTGCTCGCTGCGGCACTCACTATTCAGGACCCGCGTGAACGCCCCACTGACAAAGCCCAAATTGCCACGGAGAAGCACAAGCGCTTTGTTGACGAGAACTCGGACTTCACAGGCTTTTTGAACCTGTGGCGCTACATCAAGGACAAGCAGGCGGAGCTGTCCTCCAGCGCGTTCCGGCGCCTGTGCAAGGCCGAATTCATCAATTACCTGCGCGTGCGCGAGTGGCAGGATTTGTTCGCCCAGCTCAAGCAAATGGGCAAGTCGTTGGATATTAAGGTCTCCGGCAAGGACATTGACCCGGTAGCCAATCATGACGCCATCCACATGTCGCTGCTGACCGGACTGCTCAGTCACATTGGCCTCTACGACCAACGCAAACGTGAATACGCCGGCGCCCGTGGCAGCAAGTTCATGGTGTTCCCGGGCTCGGCCCTGTTCAAGAAGTCCCCTGACTGGGTCATGGCCGCCGAACTGGTGGAGACGTCCCGGCTGTGGGCACGCACGGCCGCCAAGTTCGATCCTTTGTGGGCCGAACAAGTGGCCCCAGATTTGGTCAAGCGCAGCTACAGTGAGCCGCACTGGTCCAAGAAAATGGGCTCGGTCATGGCCCATGAGAAGGTCACCCTCTACGGGGTGCCCATTGTGCCTGACCGGCGTATCCACTATGGGCGCATTGATCCGGAACTGAGCCGCGAGCTGTTCATTCGCCATGCCCTGGTGGAGGGCGATTGGCATACCAACCATAAGTTCTTCCACCGCAACCAGGCTGTCCTGGCCGAGGTTGAGGAACTGGAAACCCGCATGCGCCGCCGTGATCTGCGTGTGGATGACGAGACACTCTTCGAGTTCTACGACGAGCGTGTGGGCCCGGAGGTGGTCTCCGAGCTGCACTTCGATAAATGGTGGAAGGATGCCCGGCACCAAAATGCCGCTCTGCTCGATTTCGATGCGCACGTGGTCATGGCGGAGGAACCCGATCTGGATCCGGCCGCCTTCCCCAAGACGTGGGTGCAGGGCGAATTTGAGCTGCCGCTCTCCTACGAATTCCACCCCACCGCGCCCGGTGCCGCACCCAACCCGTCCGACGGCGTGACCGTGCAGGTGCCGCTGTTGTTCCTGAATCAGTTGCAGGAAGCCCAATTCCGCTGGCAGATTCCTGGCCTGCGGGCGGAGCTGGTGGCCGCGTTGATCAAGTCACTGCCCAAGGCCATCAGGAAGAACTTCATACCGGCCCCGGATGTGGGACGGCAGGCTGCGGCAGCGTTGGCAGCCGATTTTGACCCCGGAACAGAAACGCTGGAGGCCTCATTGGAGCTGGCATTGCGCCGGATCAAGGGCCACGTCATCCCGCCAAAGTCCTGGAACTGGGACGCAGTGCCCTCCCACCTGCGCATGACCTTCTCCGTGGTGGATAAAAATGGGCGCATTCTGGAGGAAGATCAAGATCTGTCCGGGCTTCAGGCGAAACTAGCCGGCGCCACCCGCCGCGCCATTGCCGAATCGCTGGGGGCTACGCCAAAGACCGTCACACCGGCACGGGCAGCCAAGGTTTCGGCCAAGTCAAGCGGTCCGCAGACAGCGCCGCAGGGCGGGGCGAAGAGCGGGGCGCAGAGCGGGGCGCAGAAAGGGCCTTCAGAGGATCCGCCAGCCACAGGCTCTTCCGGCATTGCCGAACGCTCGGGAATCACGGCCTGGGACGTAGGCGTACTCCCGCATGAGATCAAGCGCCTAGTGGCAGGTCACACCGTGACGGGCTACCCAGCGCTGGTGGATGAGGGTGCCACGGCTGGCGTCCGGGTGTTCCAACGCCAGGATGTGGCGGAAAAGGCCATGCGCGGCGGTGTGATCCGTTTGCTCGCGTTGCGGATTCCGTCCCCGGACAGGTACGTACTGGACCACTTGAACAACACCGAAAAGCTCACCTTCAGCCAGAACCCGCACGGTTCCGTCACGGAGCTGATTGCCGATTGCACACTGGCCACGATCGATAAATTATCCCCCGCAGCACTGCCGTGGAACCAAAAGGATTTCGACGCGTTGTATGAGGTGGTGCGCGCGGAACTTGTCGATTCGGTGTTTTCCGTAACGGCCGTCGTCGAACGTGTCCTGGCTTCCAAGGTCCGGATTCAGAAGGCACTGCAGGCAAGCACCAGCCTGCCGCTCATCAGCGCTTGCAACGATGTGAGGCAGCAACTGGAACTGTTGGTTTACCCGGGTTTCGTGGCCAAGACAGGCTTTGCCCAGCTCAGCGCGCTGCCGCGCTACCTCTCCGCGATTGAGAAGCGGTTGGAAAAGTTGCCCAGCAATGTGTTCCGGGATGGGCAGTCAATGGCGGCTGTGCAGCGTTTGGAAGATGAGTACGACGACGCCATGGCGGCTTTGCTGCCCGGGCAGCGCTCCACAGCGGGGCTCGAACATGTGCGCTGGATGATCGAGGAGTTGCGGGTCAGCCTGTTCGCGGTTGAACTAGGGACCGCATATTCGGTCTCGGAAAAGCGGGTTCGGGTGGCGCTGGCCAAGGCTATGGCCTAGGCCGGCACCACCCGCGCGTTCTAGCTTTTGACGTACTCCGCGTCAGGATCCGGGTCCTGTTCCTGCGGATCGGCAGGCGTGGAGTCAATGCTGGGCTCGGTGCCGTCTTCGGGCACCCAGCCGTCTGCGTACTCCCCAGCTTTGTAGTCATAATCAACAGGTTCGCCTTCTTCGTCATGGCGTTGATACCAATCGGTGACGCCGCTGCCGTGGGAGTCAAAGTCTTCACCAGCGCCGTGGCCTACGGCTGCTTTTTCAATGGTCAGGGCAAAGTCATCACCATGTTCATCAATTCCCGCCTTGACCGCGTTCTCAATGGCTTGTTCGGCATACTCCGCCCGGATCATCATGGGATCCGTGTGGAGGTCCTTCGCGAAGGCAATCATCATGAGCAACAAAATGATGGCGAAGGGCAAAGCAGAAACAATGATCAGATTTTGCAATCCTTCCAGCGCCGTGTTGCCCCCTACCAGTAGCATCACCACGGCGATGCCCATCATGGCCAGGCCCCAGAAAACCACAATCTTTTTATCGGGTTCCGCCTTGCCGCGCTGGGAGAGAATGCCCATCACCACGGACGCAGAGTCAGCGGAGGTGACAAAGAAAATAGCAACGCAGGTCATGGCCAAGAAGGGTGTGATCTGCGCCAGTGGCAGCTGATCCAGCACGGAAAAGAACAGGTCTTGGGGAGAGGCGTTGGTGCCAATATCGGCGCCATTCATACGCAGCCAGATGGCGGTTCCACCAAAGACGCTAAAGGCCAGCGCACAGACCACGGTGGGAACAACCAGAACGTACAGCACATACTCGCGCAGGGTCCGGCCGCGGGAAATGCGGGCCAGGAAAATCCCTACAAAGGGTGACCAGGAAATCCACCAGGCCCAGTAGAACACGGTCCAGGTGGCTGAGAAGTCAGCTGAATCAGCACCCCAGGAGGGGCCCTTGCTCATCATGTGCAGCAATTCAGAGAGGTACTCGGTCAGTGATGCTGGGACAAGGTTCAACAGGAACAAGGTGGGTCCAGCCACAAAGATAAAGGTGGCCAGCACCAAGGCCAGTGTCATGTTGATGTTGGAGAGCCAGCGGATGCCGCGCCCAACACCTGAGACAGCCGAGGCCACGAAGGCCGCGCTGAGAATCGCAATAATGAGGATGAGCCCGGCGTTGGGGAGTTTGCCAATACCGCTGACAATCTCCACACCGCGGCCCACTTGCAAGGCCCCAATTCCCAAGGATGCGGCTGTTCCAAAGAGTGTGGCCACAATGGCGAACATGTCGATCAAGCGTCCGGGGACACCTTCAGTTTGCCGCTTGCCAAACAGTGAGGTGAAAATTGAGCTCATCAAAGGAACCCGGCCACGCCGGTATGCGCCGTAGGCCACCGCCGCACCCACTAGCGCGTACAACGCCCACGCATGCAGTCCCCAGTGGAAAATGGTTTGCGCCATGGCCTTGTGAATGGCATCAGCTGTTTCCGGAGCGGCTGTTCCGGGCGCCGGTGTAATGAAGTACGTCAGCGGCTCGTAAGGGCCAAAGAAGAACAATCCAATGCCCATGCCAGCGGAGAACATCATGGCAATCCAGGAAAACTTGGAAAACTCCGGTTTTTCCCCGTCGGTCCCCAAGGGTATGCGGCCATATTTACTAAAGCCAATGAAGATCATGAACACCAAAACCAGCGAAACAAGGGAAGTGAACAGCCAGCCTGTGTTGGCTACCACCCAGCTCAAAGCCGCATCTGAAACACTCTTCAGCGAGTCAGTGGAGATCACACCCCAAGCGATGAATCCCAGAATCAACACCGCAGCCAGGCTAAAGACAAGCCTGTCAGTACCGTATTTAAACCGTTGTTCATCCACCGAAATTCCTGGCACAAGACCCGGATGAATATCGTGGGGATAGTTCTCTTCAATGGTCTGCAAAAGAGTGTGGTCCTCTTTGTGCGGCTTACCGTCTTGGCCTACATGCTGCCCAGTTTTATGCACTTGTGGCATTGCTTGAGTTCCCGTCCGCGGAAAAGTTGTGTAGTTGAACTTAGCTGAACTTAACGGACGCCAACGTTACCGGTCTCTGGGTGCGGACACACAGCCGGGAGCTTTTTGCTACTGGAGTATTTTCCCCAGATGGGCGGATACTAGGCAGTTGGCACGTGCTCACCGTGGCCAGCATCACGTAAAGCCACCCGGATTTTTTCTGCGCTGGCGTCCATGAGCTCAGGGTCCGGGTGGTTGTTCACCGTGCCGAAGTCAAAGTTTTCCAACCCATACGCGGGGAACACATGCACGTGCAAGTGCTCCACCTCGAAACCGGCAATGGTCAGCCCCGCCCGGGGCGCACCAAAGGCGGCCACCTGGGCCTGGCCAATTCTCTGCGCAACAGCCATCAGGTGTGTGAGAAGTTCAGGTGTTGCGTCCGTCCACTTGTCCACTTCTTGCCGCGGAACCACCAGCACGTGCCCATCCGTCAGCGGTCCGATGGTCAGGAAGGAAACGCACTCGGAATCCTTCCAGATGAAACGGCCGGGAATATCACCATTGATGATCTTGGTAAAAAGGGTGCTCACAAAAGACTCCTCAGAATCACAAAAGGAAAGAGAATAACAACAGAAAAAGTGTGTTTAGAGGGTGGAAACGTCAAGGACAAAACGGTACTTGACATCGCCAGCAACCAGCCGGTCATAGGCGCCGTCAAGCTCATCAGCGCTCACTAGCTCAATGTCGCAAACAACGCCGTGCTCGGCGCAGAAATCAAGCATTTCCTGGGTCTCGGCAATCCCACCAATTAGCGAACCACCGTAGGCAAGGCGGCCACGGATCAGCAGGCCCGGATCTACGGGCGGCATCTTCTCTGAGGGCAGACCTAACTGGATCAACGCCCCGTCGCGGGCCAGTGTGCGCAGGTACGCGTTGATGTCATGCACGGCGGCAACAGTGTCGATGATCGCATTGAGTGACTTCTTCGCCGATTCCATTTGCGCCGCATCCGTGGACACCACTACATGATCGGCACCCAAGGCCTTGGCAGCTTCCGCCTTCGAGGGCGAGGTGGTGAACACTGTGACGGTGGCACCGAGAGCTTTGGCGATCTTCACCGCCATGTGACCGAGCCCGCCCAGACCAACAACACCGACCTTGTCGCCTTCTTGGACATCAAGGTAGCGCAGCGGTGAGTAAGTGGTGACTCCGGCACACAGAAGCGGTGCTGCCGCGGCCGGGTCCATGCCCTCGGGAATGTGCACTACATAGTTCTCATCCACAACAATGCCCTGTGAATAGCCACCCTGGGTGATAGCACCACCATTGCGTGGATCTGCCACGTTGTAGGTGCCAACGTTTCCTACCTCGCAATACTGCTCGAAGCCTTCCAGGCAGGAATCACATTCGCGGCAGGAATCCACCATGCAGCCAACACCAACCCGCTCGCCCACGGTGAACCCTTCCACGGACTCACCAACGCGGCTCACAATTCCAACAATTTCATGCCCCGGAACCAGCGGGTACTTCGCAGGTCCCCATTCGGAGCGGATGGTGTGCACGTCAGAGTGGCATAATCCGCAAAATTCAATCGCAATTTCAACGTCGTGCGCTCCGGGCTCGCGGCGTTCAATAGTGCTGGGTCGGAGTCCGGACGTGGCAGAAACAGCTGCATAAGCTTTTACAAGGGTCATGCTTCCACCCTATCGCCGTTCTCACCCCTGCCACTAGAAGGCCCTGTTGCCACGGGCCTCTGCGGCTGATTGGACCACGCGGACCACGAGCCTGGGTACAGGGCCGCCGTGAACCCGGCAATCTCCAGGGCAGCAATTTGGTGCGCAGCCGTCACCCCGGATCCGCAATACACGCCAACGGCGGTTCCCTCCATAACGCCTAAGGCAGCAAACCGTGCCCGCAATTGCTCCGGGGAACAAAAATGCCCATCCACCAGATTCTCACTGGTTGGGGCACTGAGCGCCCCCGGAATATGCCCGGCGCGCGGATCCATGGGCTCCACCTCACCCCGGTACCGCTGCCCTGCCCGGGCATCGAGCAAAATTCCGGCCCAGGTGGCTGCCTCATCGGCGTCAATAGTTTGCAGCGCCCCGAAATGTACCACTGCATCACCTGGTTCCGCGGTTTCCTCGCCTTCCGTGAGGGGAAGGTTGGCTGCACGCCAGGCGCCCAATCCGCCGTCGAGCAGGTGCACCTCCGTGAGGCCGCCATGGCGCAAAAGCCACCAGGCACGGGCAGCGGCAGCCGCCCCGGCGTCGTCGTAAATAACCACCGTGTCACCTGAATTGATACCCCAGCGGCGCACTGCGGCAGCAAAGTCCGCCTCCGCGGGCAAGGGGTGGCGGCCATCTGCTGGCAACCCGTGCGAGGCCAGTTCGGTGTCCAAATCCACAAAGACGGAGCCCGGGATATGACCGGCCACATAATGCTCGTGGCCGTGGGGGTCCCCCAGCGCCCAGCGGACGTCCAACAACACCGTCCGCGTACCGGCTAAGCGGCGGGCGTTCAGTTGGTCAACAGTGATAAGGACACTCATGGCAGCTCCTGGAAATTGATTCGCATGCAACTTTCCCCAAATCTACTGCGATACGCTGACAAGCATGAACACTTTGCAGCCTGACTGGTCCTGGACAAACACCGCCATAGGCAAGGTTCAAGCCGAAAACAACCGTTCGGCAGACACCCACCTGTACAAGATCGAGCTACCGCAGGCGTGGGGCGTTGACTTGTATGTAAAGGATGAATCCTGCCACCGCACAGGCAGCTTGAAGCACCGCCTGGCCCGTTCGCTATTCCTGTTTGCCCTGGTCAACGGCCAGATCAACCAGGGCACCACGGTGGTGGAGGCCAGCTCCGGCAGCACGGCTGTTTCAGAGGCGTACTTTGCGCAGTTGCTGGGCCTGGACTTTGTGGCCGTCATGACCCGCTCCACCAGCCCGGAAAAAGTTTCCTTGATTGAACAATTCGGCGGACGCTGCCATTTTGTGGACAACGCCGATGAGGTGTATTCGGCGGCCGCCGCCATTGCCGCCGAAACCAACGGTCACTATATGGACCAGTTCACCTATGCTGAACGGGCTACCGACTGGCGCGGCAACAACAACATTGCCGAATCTATTTTCAGCCAGCTCTCCCATGAGCGCCATCCCGAACCGGCGTGGGTTGTTGTGGGCGCCGGCACCGGTGGTACCTCGGCCACCATTGGCCGCTACATCCGCTACCACGGGCACGCTACGCAACTGGCCGTGGTGGATCCGGAAGGTTCGGCCTTTTACCCGGCATGGAAGAGCGGGGACATGGACACCGTGACAGGCACGTCCTCCCGCATTGAAGGGATCGGCCGGCCCAGGGTTGAGCCCAGTTTTGTGCCAGGGGTCATTGACGCCATGTTCCAAATTCCCGACGCCGCCTCCGTGGCCGCCATGAAGCACTTTGAACAGTTCACCGGCATGCACGCCGGACCGTCCACGGGCACTAATTTGTGGGGCGTGTGGCAGGTGGTGGCGGCCATGGTGGCTGCCGGAGAAAAGGGCAGCATTGTCACGCTGATGTGTGACGGCGGTGAACGGTACGCGGGTAGCTACAACAATGCGGCGTGGCTGCGCGAGAAGGATTTGGACCCCGCACCGCACCTACAAGTCATTGAAGACTTCTTCGCCACTGGCCTCTGGAACGGCTAAACCGGCCAGGACGGGCTGGACGGATAAGCGGGCAGGACCGGCTAAACCCTGTACCTCGCAACGCCTAAATGTCCACGGATTGCCCGGCGTGCAAGTGCCGAAATTTCACCCCGTGCAGCCCGCCAATGCGGGCAATGTGCGACTCCGTGAACGCGAGTCCTTGCTCATTGAGCAGGCCGTCGTGGATTTGGAACGCGTGCGGGGCGCGCACCGAGACCACAAAGTCCACCACTTCGGACACCTTCGACCACGGCGCATGGACGGGTACTAACAAGGTGCCCACGCTGACCCCGTCGGGGACTATGAGGGCATCCCCTGGGTGATAGAGATCATCATCAATCAGGTAGCCCACGTTGGCCACCACGGGAATGCTGGGGTGAATGAGGGCGTGCTGTCCGCCAAAGCACTCAACGGCAAAACCGGCGGCCGTGAACCGCTCCCCGGGCGCCGCGTCCATGATCCGGCCCTGCGCCTCTGGCGCCCGCACCCGCAAGTCGCGGGCCACACCGGTCGGAGCGTGAACGCTCAAGTCCGGCAGGGTTGAGAGCGCGTGTGCCAGGGCATCGCCGTCGTAATGGTCCGGATGTTCATGCGTGATCAGGACGGTGTCAGCCCCCGCCAGCGCCGTGGCGGACTCCGAGAAGATCCCCGGGTCAAGCACCAGCACGCGCCCGTCTTGCTCGAGCCGGATACAAGAGTGGGTGTATTTTGTTAGCAACATGCTGTCAGCCTATGCCCGTATCGCCGCCCCGGCCATGGGCGGCGCCACGGGACTTTTCATGCTGGTGCGCTAGGCTGGGTGATTGGAACACGGCCCCTATGAGAGTAAGAGAGCACCATGTCGGATGCCCCGGTGAAGGAGCAGCGCGTCACCAAGCAACGTGTTGCCATCGGCGCAGCATTGGACACTCTGGACGACTTCGTCAGCACGCAAGAACTGCACCGCTTGCTGCATGAACAAGGAACCCGGGTTTCACTCGCTACCACCTACAGGATCCTCGCCTCGATGGCTGAAGAGGGTCTGGTGGACACCTTGCGCAACGGCGAAGGCGAGGCCGTGTATCGGCGTTGTTCCGCCACCAGCCACCACCACCACCTGTTGTGCCGCAACTGCGGGAAAACAGTGGAGGTGCAGGCACCAGAGGTGGAGAGCTGGGCGGCGGCCATCGCCAAAGCCAACGGCTTCACCCAAGTCCAGCACACCGTGGAAATTTACGGTCTGTGCCCGGAGTGCTCAGCCGCGTAAGCCGTTCTGCTGCGCACCCTTTCCCTGTACCACTCTGCCCCGTCCTACCCTGGACGTGCGTACGGAAGATCTCAAATGGTGCGCCACTTTTGAAGTAGCGCACCATTGGGGCCCAAACCGTGTGCAGCTTCAGAGGACCCGGGAAGCTATGCGGCCAAAGCGGGGCGCTGGGACCAACCACGACGGCGCCGCACCGCCCCTGTGGCCCGGCACAGCAAGTAAATCACGAAGGAAAGTGTTGTCACGTAAGGGCTAATGGGGATGCTGCCGCCCAGGGCCAGCATGATTCCACCCACGGTGGAGATCATGGCGAAGGCCACGCTCAGCACAACCACCCTCCGGGGCGCCACCGTGACCTGCAAGGCCGCGGCGGCGGGCGTGATGAGCAGGGCCAAAACCAGTAGGGCACCCACCACTTGGATCGACAGCGCCACGGCAATGCCCAACAGGAACATGAACGCCAACGAGAGTGTGCGCACGGGCACTCCGCGTGCTGTTGCAATGTCAGGATCAATGCTGGCGAATGTCAGCGGCCGCCAAATCAGGGCCAGCCCCACCACCACCACCAGTGCCGTGCCCGCCAAGACGGAGAGCTGAGTTGAATCAACGGAGACAATCTGCCCCGTCAAGAGCCCGAATTTATTGGCGGAGCGGCCCTCATAGAGGGACAGGAACAAGATGCCCAAACCCAGCCCAAATGGCATGATGACGCCAATGACCGAGTTACGCTCCCGGGCCCGGACACCCATGACTCCCAATAACAAGGCGGCCAAAATGGAGCCAACCAAGGATCCAAAAATGACGTCCGCGCCAATCAATAAGGCAAAGGCGGCCCCCGCGAAGGATAATTCGGCAATGCCGTGCACCGCAAACGCCAAATCCCGCATCATGACAAAGGTGCCGATCAGCCCGCCAACCACACCGAGGATGGCACCGGCCAGCAACGTGTCCCGGAACAGCGGCAGCAGTTCGCCATAGTTGGAGAAGTTGAAGACGGCATCAGAAAAATCTGTCCAGTTCATGAAAGTTCCCGTTCCGTCACGGAGCCCAGCGTGTCCAGCGCATGCCCATCCAGGACCGTGTCCGGACCGCCCACCACCACGAGCCGTCCGTCCAGCGCGAGTACCTCAACCCGTGTGCCATACAGCTCCGAGAGCACCTCGCTGCGCATGACTTCCTGCGGTGTTCCGAGCGTGAATTTTCCACCTGCCAGGTACAGCACCCTGTCCACGTGTTCCAGAATGGGGTTGATTTCATGCGTGACGAACACGACGGCGGCCCCGTGATCTTTGGCTTGCCGGCCCACCAAGGCACTGACTTCTTTTTGATGATTCAAATCAAGGGAGAGCAACGGCTCATCACAGAGCAGAATCTTCGGGTTGGCGGCAACGGCCTGGGCAATGCGCAGCCGTTGTTGCTCACCACCGGAAAGCATGCCCACCGGGATATTCCCGTAACTGGTGGCACCCACTTGCTCCAGTAATTCATCCACACGCGCCCGGTAGGACCGGCCGCGGAGACGGAAGCCCCATTTGTCACCGTCAACACCCAAGCCCACCAAATCCCTGGCCCGCAAGGGGGTGTCTGGCGCGAAATTCTTTTGCTGGGGAACGTAGCCAACGGTGCGGTTGCCACGGCGAGCAGGTGCACCATCAAGCATGAGCGTGCCGGAACTAAGCTGGGTCATGCCCAGCAGGGTCTTCAGAAAGCTGGTTTTGCCGCTGCCGTTAGCACCGAGGACGGCGAGAAATTCTCCGGGGGCCACAGTCAGGTTGAGATCTTCCCAGAGAGTTCGCGGCCCGTACGCTAATGTGGCCCGTTTCAGTGTTATGACAGCGGCTTCGCTCACTTGGCGGCCGCTGCTTTTAGTCCTTGTTCCAAGTGGTTAACATTAGCAAGCATCCACTGCAGGTAGGTGGACCCTTCCGGAAGAGTTTCATTGAAGTCCACCACGGGAACACCGGCGGCCACGGCTTCGGCGTTAACCTGTTCGGTCTGTGGGCTTGCGGTTTGTTCGTTGTACGCCAGCAGCGCAACGGTGCCGGAAGAAAGCAGAGTTTTCATCTCCACCAAAGTTGCGGCCGGGACGTCATTGCCGCTTTCTACTGCATCCGTGAATTCATGGGGGGTCTTGTTAGTCAGACCGGCCTGTTCTAGAAGGTACAGCGGCACGGGCTCAGTGATGGCCACGGACTCGCCACCAAAGGTTGTCTTCACCTGGGCCAGGCCATCTGCCACCTCTTTCAGACCGGCTTTAAAATCGTCCGCCTGGGTGGTGAAAGTCTCCGCGTGGGCCGGTAGCACTGCTGAGAAGCGGGCTGCGAGATCATCGGCGAGTTTGATTATGGTGGGTTCGGAATACCAGAGGTGCTCGTTGAAGTCCGCTCCGGTGTCCAATCCTGAGAGCTCGCTGACATTGACAATCTCTCCCGAATCCAGCTGCCCCTTGGCCAGCTGGGCGAAGAAGTCATCGTAGCCACCGCCGTTTTCAATGCCGATCTGCGCCTTGGAGACCGCCAGCTTGTCCTGAGCGTTGGCTTCATACCCGTGGGGATCCGCCGAGGCCTTGGCGATGATGGAATGAACGCTGACGTACTCCCCGCCAATGGCCTGGGCAATATCCCCGTACACATTGGTAGAGGCCACCACCGAGATGGTGCCCTCCGCGGCGGTGGTGGAGACGCCTCCCCCACCACCACAGGCGGCGAGGGTGAGGGAGGCGGCCACTATTGAGCCCACGGCAAGAAATGTGCGCCGACGTGAAGACATAAGGTTCCTTTACGGGATGCTAATGAGAATTGTTACCAATAAGACCAGCATAGCCCATATTAGGAACCGTTCGCATCAAGCTTTTCGTCGCTCGTGGATGTGCGTCTGAGTAGCGTCGCGGATCTCGCCTACCAACTGCTCAATAACATCCTCCAAAAACAGCACGCCCATGGTCTGTTCATGGGCATCGATAACCCTGGCCATGTGTGAGCCGGTGCGCTGCATGGTAGCCATAACATCCTCAATTTCCTCGGTGGCCGCCAGATTCACCATGGAACGCACACGTGCTTCACCGATGGGCATCTGGTAGCGCTCCAAGGGAATCCGCAGCACGTCCTTCAGGTGCAAATAGCCGATCAGCACGCCCGCCTCATCAGCAAAAACGAAGCGTGAGAAGCCTGTTTTACCCACGGCACGTTCAAAGTCCGCGGGGGTGACATTTGCTGGCAACGTGACCAGATCCGCCAAGGGCACCATGATGCTCTGGGCCGTCTGGGACGAGAATTCCAGGGCACCGGTGATCAGACCCGTCTGGTCAACCACCAGCCCACTGCGGGTGGATTCCTCCACGATCGATTGCACTTCTTCCAGCGTGAAGGTAGAGGACACCTCATCCTGGGGTGTGATCCCGAACAACCGCACAATATGGTTGGCAGTCCAGTTCAGCGCCACAATCAGGGGCCGCACCACTTTAGTGACAAGTACCAGCGGCGGTGCCAGCAGCAAGGCCGCCTTATCCGCTGCGGAAACGCTCATGTTCTTCGGCACCATTTCACCGAACGTCACGTGCAGGAAGGTCACAAGCGCCAAGGTAACGATGAAGGCCACCGGTGATGCCACATTGTCCTGGATACCCAGGGCATGCAGTGGTGCGGCCAGCAGGTGATGGATGGCAGGTTCGGAGACGTTCAAGATCAGCAGCGAACACACCGTGATGCCAAGCTGCGAACATGCCAGCATCAGCGAGACGTTTTCCATGGCGCCCAAGGTGATCTTGGCACGCTTGGAACCTGCGTCCGCCAGAGGTTCAATCTGGCTGCGGCGCGCAGTCATGACGGCAAACTCGGCGGCAACAAAAAAGGCGTTACCCAGGAGCAGCACCACCAACCAGGCAATTCCGGCAATGGGGCTCATGCTCGCTCACCGCGTTCCTTTGAGGCTGCACCTTCGGTGGCACCGGGGCCACCTTTGGCGCCGTCGGGACTTGGTGCCGGAAGGAACCGGATCCGGTCAATACGGCGTTGTTCTATCCGATCAACCACCAGAGTCCCTCCCTCCACAGTGACGCTGTCACCGGGGACGGCGATGCGGCCCAGCTCTGCCATCATGAAGCCGCCCACAGTTTCGTAGCCTGACTCGTCTGGAACATTGAGCGGGCCAATGCGCTCAGTGACCTCGTCGGGGCGCATGAGTCCAGGAAAAAGCCAGGTCCCGTCAGCACCGAGCAAAATGCCCGGCTTGATGCGGTCATGCTCGTCGGAAACTTCCCCAACAATTTCCTCCACCAGATCTTCTAGTGTGGTCACGCCGGCAGTGCCACCATATTCATCTTGTACCACGGCCATTTGCAGGTTTCCCTCGCGGAGTTCAAGAATCAAGGCGTCCAGGTGAACAGTTTCCGGCACCCGCAGAACATCAGTCATGATGGCGCCAACTTGGAGCGATTCACGTTTGTGGGAGGGCACGGCAACAGCCTTTTTCAGGTGTACCACGCCCACAATGTTATCTGGCGATTCAGAGATGACAGGGAATCGGGAGAAGCCTGTGCGCCGGGCGGCGTCAATGATCTCCGCCACGGACTGGGTACTTTCAATCGTCTGAACTTGCATGCGCGGTGTCATGACGTCTGCGGCGGTGCGCTCGGAAAAGCTCAGGGTGCGGGCCACAAACGTTGCCGTTCCCTTGTTCAAGGTGCCCATGGCTGCGGAACGGCGCACCAGTGAGGCCAACTCCGACGGCGATCGGGCGCCGGAAATCTCTTCCTTGGCTTCCATGCCGAACACGTTCAGCACCTTGTTGGAGAAGCCGTTCAGGACAATGATGGCGGGCTTGAAAACGGCGGTAAACACCAGTTGCGGCCGGGCCACCAGCTTGCCGATTTCAAGCGACTTGGCAATGGCCATGTTCTTGGGAACCAGTTCGCCAATCAGCATTGACAGGAGCGTGGCGATCAGCATGGCCAGGGCCAACGCTATGCCAGAAACAGCCAGTTCGGGGATGCCCAGCACGCCTAGCGGTCCCTGGAGCAAGGCTCCCAGTGACGGTTCCATCAGGAATCCCGTCAACAAAGTAGTCAAGGTGATACCCAGCTGGCAGCTGGAAAGTTGCGTAGATAGAGACTTCAAACAGCGCAGCAGTGGAACTGCTGCCTTGTCCCCATTGTTCACGGCCCGTTGCACGGTGGATTGGTCCAGCGCAACGAGGGAAAATTCAACGGCAACAAAGAATCCTGTGCTAAGGATTAACAGCAGGCCTGCTGCAAGTAGTAACCATTCCATTTACAGCACCCCCCTAGATGTGACGGACAGCCATGCTGTCCGTTGAGGGGGGTTGACCGCCGGCGGAGGGTGGTCGGCGCTGGGGCCGGCCACTGCGGGGGTGAGGGAACTGTGGTCATGTGTACGGGTTTTGCCGGCATGAGCAACGTGAATACAAGTGGCACCTTCAGTGCCCTGTAAGCCGTTGCGCCGGCCCCTAGATTTACTTTCCATTGGACGTTCAGTCTACCCCAGTGCACACCGGGACTGCTGAGACTTCGGTGTCGAACAGGTGAACAAAAGCCGTGAGTTTGCCGTGAATCTCTAGTGGGGCAAGATTGTGTGTTCGCCCAAAGCATGGAAGTTACGGCCGTGGTAAACCATGGGCACATGGTCTCCATGCGCCGCACCATCTTCGGAGGTGATGATCTCTTGAACGTGCGCCGCCAGCAGTAAGGAGCCGCCGGCCGGGGTACGGCTGATGATCTTGCAGCGCAGCGCGTAGCCACCGTGCAACAGCAGCGGCTCACCTGTCTCCAGCCGGGTCCAGGCCATTGTTCCAGCGAATCGCTCAGCTCCGGAGTTTGCGAAGGTCTTGGCCAACTCTAGATCCCCGGCAGTGAGCAGATGCACCACAACAGAGTCGGCCACGGCGATCGCCGCCGCCGAACCGCTCGAGGCAGCCAATGAGAAGGCCAAAAGCGGCGGGTCTGCGGAAACTGAAGCCACCGACGACGCCGTAATGCCCACTGGCCCCGTCACAGAATCGGCTGTGATGATGGAAACGCCGGCAGGGTGCCCGCCGAAGGCTGCCTTGAAGCCCGCCGTCATGGTTTCTTGCGTTAACGGTGCACCGAGCTGAACGTGATGGGCCTGCACAGTCATAACAAAATTCCTCTCACCGCGTCTTGCCCTCTGGGCCAAGATCCTCAAGTGACTCTAGAACCTCAACCTTAGTTGAGGTCAAGCCGGAGCGCCATGAGGCCCCTCACACCGCTGGACACCGTTGTATTATTCATCCCGATCGATGCCGTCGAACACCCGCGCCCCTGGCCCCAAATCGGCTACCTGATCATCAGGGTTGACGAAGCCGCATTCTGCCAGCGAAAGGCAACCGCAGCCAATGCAGCCACCCAAACTGCCCCGCAGTTTTTGCAGAGCGGCGATGCGGGCGTCCAATTCACTCTGCCAGTGCTCGGACAGGCGCTGCCAATCCTGCTGGGTGGGGACGCCGTGATCAGGGAGTTCGGCAAAGACCCCGCGCACCAGGGACAGCGGAATGCCTGCACGCTGGGCTGCCCGGATGACAGCCACACGGCGCAGCACTGAGCGGGGGTAGCGGCGCTGGTTCCCGGAGGTTCGGGAACTGAAAATAAGCCCCTGCCGCTCATAAAAGTGCAGTGCTGAAACGCTGACGTCACCACGTTGGGCAACTTGGCCCACGCTCAACTGTTCCTGCGCGCGGAGGCTTGCTCCGGCGTCGGACATGTTATTGCCCGTGCACTTGGCGAATGCCGCTCACGGCGCGGTCCAGAATTTCGCTCATGCTCCCACCCACATCAACCACGACGGCGGACTCGTCGGCTTCCAGCGGTTCCAGGGCTTCCAGCTGGGAGGCGAGCAACTTCGGCGGCATGAAGTGCCCGGAGCGGCCCTCAAGCCTTGCACTAAGCACCTCAAGCGTGCCATCGAGGTGCAAGAAAATGGTGTCGGGCGCCTGTTCCCGGATGGCGTCTCTGTAGCGCCGCTTCAGCGCCGAGCAGGCCACCACAATTCCGCTGGCCGTGGTGGCCGCCAATTCGTGGCCCACCAGGTACAACCAGGGCCAGCGGTCATCGTCATCAAGCGGGGTGCCGCCGGCCATCTTGCGGACATTTCCCAGCGGATGCAGCGAATCGGCGTCCACGAAGGGGACATTCAGGGCGTCCGCAACGAGCGTGCCGATGGTGGACTTACCGGCCCCGGAAACACCCATGACCACAATCCGGGTGGCAGACTTTCGGGTAGCAGGCACTGAGATAGCAGGCACTCTGCTGGTGGGTGAAGGTGAAGCATCTTCAGGGGTAGTCATAGCTTCTTGTATACCAAACCTTGGGCCAGAAACCCCGGATGAGCCCACCGGAGCCCAGGTGAGCTGCTCCCCTACCAGCTTTGCTGTAGTGGCCGGCCCTCCTCATAACCAGCCGCGGACTGCACCCCAACAATGGCCCGCTGCCGGAATTCGGCTAGGGAGGACGCACCCGTATAACTAAATGAGCTGCGCAGCCCTGCCGTGATCATGTCCAAGAGATCTTCCACTCCCGGCCGAGCCGGATCCAGATACATCTTGGAAGTAGAGATTCCTTCCTCGAACAATCCCTTGCGGGCGCGTTCAAAGGCGGCGTCCCCCGAGGAACGGTTCGCAACGGCCCGGGCCGAGGCCATGCCAAAACTTTCCTTGAACTGGCGCCCAGTGGCGTCCAGGTGGAGATCCCCCGGGCTCTCATACGTGCCGGCGAACCAAGAGCCAATCATGACCTGGCTGGCACCGGCAGCCAAAGCCAAGGCAACATCACGCGGGTACCTCACACCGCCGTCGGCCCACACGTGGGCACCCAGCTCTGCGGCTGCCGCGGAACATTCCAAAACGGCAGAGAACTGGGGCCGGCCCACAGCCGTCATCATGCGTGTGGTGCACATGGCACCCGGACCAACCCCTACCTTGATGATGTCCGCGCCGGCCTCCACCAAATCGTGCACACCCGCAGCGCTGACCACGTTGCCCGCCACCACCGGAACGGATGGGCCCAGCAGGCGCACACCGCGCAGTGCGGCCAGCATCTTTTCCTGGTGACCATGTGCCGTGTCCACCACCAGGGCGTCCACACCATGGTCCAAAAGAGCCGCGGCCTTCCCGGCAACATCACCGTTGATCCCCACGGCCACACCCAACCGCAAGTGGCCCGAATCATCTTGAGCCGGCCGGTAAATGGTGGAACGCAGCGCCCCTAAACGGGTCAAAACTCCTACAACCTCCCCAGCCCGCAGGACAGGGGCGTAGTCGGCCCCCGCCGAATCAAGGACTGCGAAGGCTGACCGTAGGGCCGCATCCGTCTGCGCCTTCGCGGCAGCAAAATCCAGTTCACCGGCGTCGGCCTGCGTGCGAATCTCGTCAAAGGGTGCGGACTCCAGCGTCAAAACATTTGAGCGCATAACTGAGGCTAGGGAGGCGAATCTATCTGCCCCCTCACAATCGGCACCGCGCACCACACCCATAAAGTCATGACCGTCAACCACCACCACGGCGTTGTGGGAGCGCTTGCCCATGAGGTGCAGGGCGTCAATCACAATGTCACTTGATCTCATCAGCAGAGGTGTTTCAAAAAGCGAATCACGCTGTTTCACCCAGCTGGTGACGGAACGCAGAACATCCAACGGAATGTCCTGGGGCAGGATTGCCATGCCGCCGCGCCGGGCCACGGTTTCAGCCATCCGTTTCCCGGAGACTGCCGTCATATTGGCCACGATCAGTGGAATGGTGGTGCCGGTGCCATCGCCGCTGGACAAGTCCACATCCAGCCGTGATGAGACTGTGGAGCGCGAGGGAACCAAGAAAACATCTGAATAGGTCAGGTCCGTGGTGGGTTGGGTCAGAAAACGCATCTTTCTCCCTGTTTCACGCGTGCCGGTGGTATATGCCCGGGCGGATAGCCGAAGAGCTGCTAGGCAGCGTACGCACAGCGCCCGGCAGCCGCCTCTGAGCTTGGCAGCATCCGCCTCCGAGTCTAGCCACCATGTGAGGCGCCTCACCGCCAGAACGTGCATGTTTTTACGAAGCACCCGGGCGCGCCGCGGCATAGATTGGCCTACAGGCCGTGAATCTTACTAGACTTGCTCGAGGAAGGGATTTCTCGGATCCTGACCATTTACGAATAGGCTTCGCACGTTTGCGCCGTCAACATCCGCCAGATTCGGGTGCTGTCGCCACGCGTATGACTGCACAGCGGGCAACAAGAACTCATGGAAGAGGCGTAATACACGTGCCAGAGCAATCCATCCACCGTCTACCAGAAGAATTTGGCGGCAACGAGTGGCTCGTCGATGAACTGTATGAGCGCTACAAGGGCAACAAGAACTCAGTAGACACCAAGTGGTGGCCACTCTTTGAGGGTTTCGCTGCTGATGATGCGGCCGGCAATGGCCGCCATACTGCCAGCAATTCCGCCCCCATCACCGCCCAGATTCCAGTTGTAGCTGCCCCTGTTGCTGCTGAACCTGCCGCCCCTGCGCCTGCTGCCTCTGCGGCAAACACCGCGGCTGCAAGCACGACGCCGGCCCCCGCCGCCGTTGTTCCGGCAGCTCCCGCCGTGGCCCCCAAGGCGCCGGCTGCCCCGCGTCCGCCGGCTCCGGCCAAGGATGCAGCACGCACGGGAACCACCCCCATCCCGGCCCAGCTGCCCAAGTCCGCCAAGGACGTGTCCGTCCCGTCTGAAGCAGTCAAGACTGTGTTGCGTGGACCGGCCAAGGCCATTGCAGCCAACATGGTCATGAGCCTTGAAGTTCCCACGGCTACCAGCGTGCGCGCCATCCCGGCGAAGTTGCTGATCGATAACCGTGTTGTCATCAATTCCAACCTGGCCCGCGCCCGCGGCGGCAAGGTTTCCTTCACCCACTTGATCGGCTACGCCGTCATCAAGGCGCTGGGCCAATTCCCCTCGATGAACGTCTACTACGACGAAATCGATGGCAAGCCCGTAGCAGTGCAGCCTCCGCACGTGAACTTCGGTATTGCCATTGACATGCCCAAGCCGGATGGCACCCGCCTTCTCATGGTGCCGAACATCAAGAAGGCTGAGACGCTTAACTTCGCCGAGTTCTGGCGTACCTATGAGGACCTCATCAAGCGTGCCCGTGCTGGCAAGCTGACAGCTGATGACCACTCCGGAACCACCGTTTCACTCACCAACCCCGGTGGGATCGGCACCGTGCACTCGGTGCCGCGCCTGTCCAAGGGCCAGGCGGCCATCATCGGCGTCGGCGCTCTCGATTACCCGGCCGAGTACCAGGGTGCCAGCCCCAAGATCATCGCTCGCAACGCCGTATCGAAAATTTTGACGCTGACCAGCACCTATGACCACCGCGTCATCCAGGGTGCCGGTTCGGGCGAATTCTTGAAGAAGGTGCACCAGCTGCTGCTCGGTGCCGAGAACTTCTATGATGAAATCTTCGAATCCCTGCGCATCCCGTACGAGCCTGTGCGCTGGAGTGTGGACCTGCAGGTGGATCCGGCCGACCAGATCAACAAGGTCGCCCGCATCCAGCAGCTCATCCACTCATACCGTGTTCGCGGCCACCTCATGGCCGACACCGACCCCCTGGAATACGTCCAGCGCACGCACCCGGACCTTGATGTGCTGACCTACGGCCTCACCCTCTGGGATCTGGACCGCGAATGGCCCACTGGCGGTTTTGGCGGCAAGTCCAAACTACTGCTGCGTGACATCTTGGGCGTCCTCCGTGACGCTTACTGCCGCACCACTGGCGTGGAATACATGCACATCCAGGAACCTGAACAGCGCGAATGGTTCCAGAACGAGCTGGAGCACCCGTACTCCAAGCCGAGCCGCGAAGAGCAGCTACGCATTGTCTCCAAGCTGAACTCCGCCGAAGCGTTTGAGACGTTCCTGCAGACAAAGTTCGTTGGCCAGAAGCGCTTCTCCCTGGAGGGTGGCGAATCCCTGATTCCGCTGCTTGACTCCATCATTTCCGATGCCGCTGATGACGGGATGGATGAAGTTGCCATTGGCATGGCCCACCGGGGCCGCCTGAACGTGCTCACCAACATTGCCGGCAAGACCTATGCCCAGGTCTTCCGCGAATTTGAGGGCACCCAGGATTCGCGCAGCGTCCAGGGCTCCGGTGACGTCAAGTACCACTTGGGCACGGAAGGAACCTTCACTTCCGACGCCGGCAACGAAACCAAGGTTTACCTGGCTGCAAACCCCTCCCACCTGGAAGCTGTTGACGGCGTCCTGGAAGGAATTGTCCGCGCCAAGCAGGACCGTCTGGACCAGGGCGAGAACTTCCCCGTGCTACCCATCATGGTGCACGGCGACGCCGCCTTCGCGGGTCAGGGTGTTGTTGCTGAAACCCTGAACCTGTCCCAGCTGCGCGGCTACCGCACCGGCGGTACCATCCATATTGTTGTCAACAACCAGGTTGGCTTCACCACGGCCCCGTCTTCATCGCGCTCCTCGGTGTACTCCACCGATGTGGCCAAGATGATCCAGGCACCTGTCTTCCATGTCAATGGAGACGATCCCGAAGCCGTGGTCCGTGCCGCACAGCTGGCCTACCAGTTCCAGCAGCGTTTCCGCAAGGACGTTGTGATTGACCTGGTTTGCTACCGCCGCCGCGGGCACAATGAGGGCGATGACCCCTCGATGACGCAGCCGCTCATGTACAACCTGATCGAAGCCAAACGTTCAGTGCGCCGCTTGTACACGGAAGCGCTGATTGGCCGTGGCGACATCACCGAAGAGGAAGCCACGCAGCTGCTGCGCGACTACCAGGAACGCCTCGAGCGCGTCTTCGCTGAAACGCATGCTGCTCAGACATCCCCGATCCCCATCATCACCAAGGATTCGCAGGCCATTTCGGATCTGGAGCGCCCCACTGCCCAGCAGGCTGACTCCGGTGTCAACGATCCTCAGATCACGGCCATCAGCGCAGACATGCTGGCCCGGATCGGCTCCATCCACACACAGATCCCGGAAGGTTTTGAGATTCACCAGAAGCTCAAGCCGCTCCTGGCTAAGCGTGAGGCAATGTCCCGTGAAGGCGGCATTGACTGGGGCTTTGGTGAACTCAGCGCCTTTGGCTCACTGCTCATGGAAGGCGTCCCTGTCCGCATGGCTGGTCAGGACTCACGCCGAGGCACCTTCGTACAGCGCCACGCAGTGTTCCACGACCGCGCCAATGGCAAGGTCTGGACCCCGTTGCGTGACCTCAGCGAGGATCAGGCACAACTGTGGATCTATGACTCACTCCTGAGTGAATACGCTGCCATGGCCTTTGAATACGGCTACTCTGTGGAGCGCCCGGATGCCTTGGTTGTCTGGGAAGCCCAGTTTGGTGACTTCGTCAACGGCGCCCAGACGGTCATTGATGAATTCATCTCCTCTGCTGAGCAGAAGTGGGGCCAGCGTTCCTCACTGGTACTGATGCTCCCGCACGGCTATGAAGGTCAGGGACCGGACCACTCTTCAGCTCGCATTGAGCGCTTCATGCAGATGTGTGCTGAAGAGAACATGATCGTGGCCAACCCCACCACGCCGGCCTCGCACTTCCACTTGCTGCGTCGCCAGGCGTACCTGCGCCCGCGCAAGCCGCTGATCATCTTCACCCCGAAGCAGCTGTTGCGCCTGAAGGCTGCCGCTTCCCCCGTTGAGGACTTCACCACGGGCGGTTTCCGTCCCGTGATTGGTGAGCATGCAGCGGTGGACAACAACGCCGTGGATCGCGTCATTATGGTCTCGGGCCGCTTGTACTACGATCTGATTGCAGCACGTGAGAAGGCCGCCGACACTAAGGTTGCCATCATCCGTGTTGAGCAGCTTTACCCGCTCCCGCTGGAGGAGATCAAGGCCGAACTGGCCAAGTACCCCAATGCCGATCTGGTCTGGGCACAGGACGAGCCTGCCAACCAGGGTCCTTGGCCGTTCATGGGCCTGAACTTGGCACCGGAGTTGGCGAAGAAACTGAACCGGGTTTCCCGCCCTGCCTCTGCAGCCACAGCTACGGGGTCCGCCAAGACCCACGCGGTGGAGCAAACATTGCTCATCAAGCAGGCTTTCGAGCGTAGTTAGCCCATCCAAGATGCCCGGTCTGCACTATCAGGCCGGGCATCTTTTGTTTAGACTTTCGGATTTTTTACATGAAGGAAAGGGGAGCCGTGGAGAAGCGGGACCTGCGAATTGTAGCTGTCGGGGATGAATTGGTGGCAGGTGTGGGCGATCCCCGCGCGCTGGGCTGGTTGGGCCGGGTTCTGGCAAGGACCCCCTCCGACGATGTTTCAATAGAGCCTTTTGTTTTGGCCTGCCCGCGGGAAGGCACCGAGGCTTTAGCGGGGCGTTGGCTCAACGAGGCCGGGCGCCGCTTTGATGACTTCCATGAGAACCGTCTGGTCATTGGGCTTTCCGGCCGTGACATTGAATATGGGCTATCCACTGCCCGCAGCCGGCTGAACCTGGCGAACATCCTCGACGGCGCCACCCAGCTGAACATCCCCGTGTTCGTGGTGGGGCCACCGCCGTCGCTGGATCCTGCCCTGAACCGCAAGCTGGCGGAGTTGAATACGGCCTTTGCTGATGTCACCACCCGCCGCAAGCACCACTACGTTGATACTTTCACGCCGTTGCAAAATCATGAGCAGTGGCGCAACGACGTAGCCGCCAACGCAGGGGCGCCCGGCCAGGCCGGGTACGGTCTTATGGCTTGGCTGGTGTTGCACCGCGGCTGGTACCAGTGGCTTGATCTTCCCGAAGCCAACTAGGCGCGTACCGAATCATCCGGAGCTTGGCGGCCTCGAAGCACACTAAAAAGTACAGGCACGCACTGAGGGTTTTCCTTCAGTGCGTGCCTGTCATCTGGGACGAAGTTGCCCTCCAGGGGCACTAACTATTCCCGCCGCTCAAGCCGCTGGTGGCGCACTAGGTGAGCCCTGCGCCCATGTTGAATAGATCTTTGCCCGCGGCTCGGGCCAAACTGTGGGCGCTCCGAGCAAACAAGCGGCACTTTTTGCAAAGAGCCTCAAGGACCGTCTCTCCGGGCCAGTGAGCGTAAATTCCTATGAGTTGGGCAGCGAGGCGGTTGCCGGTCCTAAATACCCGGCCGTTGCCGCTACCACGGAAGTTCCCCAGCGCATTGTGGCAGCATTCTGGGGTGTGACGGTCAACGGCGCTTTTGCAAGCATTTATGCGGGCTCGCCCGCCGCAACTACACCCACGGCCAGTCACCCATACTGGCACAGCACCTGCCGGTGGGGTTGAACAGGACCTGGCCCACACCGGTGTGAGCACTGTTTCCTGGTGGCTCGCTGGCGACGCAGCAGCCATGATGCTGGGAGCAGGCACCTCGCCCTTTTACCCGCCGTCGTCACTGAGCAGCCACGCCTGAACCGCCGGTTAGGCGCGGATGTGTCACCTATGAGAAACTTGATTCGGATCGGTTTTGAAGATCTTTTTTCAGATGATTGGAGGCAGCTATGTCGAAGCGTTCACGTAAGCGTCGGGATCGTAAGAGTGGCGGCGCAAACCACGGTAAGCGTCCCAACACGTAAGTCTTGACGTAATAAGTAAAAGCCCGTCCCGCCAACCGGCAGGACGGGCTTTTTCATGCCGCGCCCCAACCCTGTGTGAGCTACGCACCAGCCTATTAATCACGGAAAATACTGTTCTAAAGATAGGCTGGAAATAACGGCGTCTTGCCGCCCTCGAAGGAAGTTGGGAAATGCTCGCGCTGGTTGTCCTGGTCATAGTTCCGTTTGTTTGGTTTGGCATGATCTTCGCCATCTCATTCATAGAAACGCCGCTGAAGTTCAAGGCCCCGGGTATGACTCACGCTTTGGGAGTTGGCATTGGCAGGCTCGTCTTCAAGGTGCTGAACTTGGTGGAGGCGCTCTTGGCAGTAGCCATGGTGGGCGCATGGACGCAAAGACAGGACCTGGTAACTTTGCCGATCGGCATTATATTGGCACTGCCCCTTATTGCCTTGGCCCTACAGGCCCTGGTTCTGCGCCCTGCAATGTCCGCGCGGACCAAGGCACTCTCGGACACGGCCCTGACCCACTCGGGCGGTACCGCGGTGAAGGCCAAAGTCGCCACCATCACGCACATCACCTACATTGCCTCGGAACTTCTCAAGGCCATTGCCCTTCCTCTAGCCGGCGTTCTGCTGCTTCTTGCCGTGGCGGCTTAGGCACCCATGAAACGCACGGCACGCAACTCCGGCAGAACGGCGTCGAACGTGGCAGCCTACAACCCCTCCAGCACGGAAAAATGCGCGGCGGAGCTCCCCGATATCACCACGCGGGAGGACATCTTGATGCTGGTGGAGAGCTTTTATACCAAGGCGTTCGCGGATGCTTCGATCGGGTACATCTTCACCGATGTGGTGCACATGGACCTGCCGCGGCACCTGCCCATCATGGCTGACTTTTGGCAGACAGTGTTGTTCAAGGCCGGGTTGTACAACAGGAATGCCTTGGAGATCCACTTCCATATCCACGCTAAAGAACCGCTGAGCCTGGAGCATTTCAACCGTTGGCTGCAGTTATGGACCGCCACTGTGGACGAGCTCTTTGCTGGCAAGAAAGCCGAAATGGCGAAGGTGCAGGCACATCTGATCGCAGGTTCGCTGCACCGGCGCGTGACGGGCCGGCCGGCCAGTCAGTACAGCACCATCTCCCTGCGTCCTCCGACGCCTGCTGACTAGACGGCTGTCAGCTAAACGGCTGCCCGCTAAACGGCGGCGGGCTTACCTGCATGGAGGCGGGCCAGGATGGCTGCCTTGAGGGTTTCCGGAGCGGCTTCCTTGCAGGAGCGCTTCACCACGGAACGGATGACGCACTCCAGATCGTACTCCTGCGAACAGTCGGTGCAGGCGTCAAGGTGATTTTTGATCTCGGTGAGGTCCTCGCAGGACAGCGCGCCGTCAAGGTATTCGTAGATCCTTGCGATGCGTTCGTCGTCGCAATCGCCCAGGCTTTGGCAGTCGCCCATGGTCATTTCTCCGTCTCAGTTAGTTGCTTGGCGTCCTTGAGGTAACCGCGTTCCACGGCGTAGTCAGCCAACATATCTCGCAATAGTTTTCTTCCCCTGTGTAGCCGTGACATCACGGTGCCAATGGGGGTGTTCATGATCTCTGAGATTTCCTTGTAGGCAAATCCCTCCACATCGGCAAAGTACACGGCCAACCGGAATTCCTCCGGAATGGCTTGCAGTGCGTTCTTCACGTCCGAATCTGGCAGGTGGTCCAGGGCGTCTGCTTCGGCGGAACGCAAACCCGCGGACGTATGCGATTCCGCCCGTGCCAGCTGCCAATCCTCCACGGAATCAGCATTGGATTGCAGCGGCTCACGCTGACGCTTGCGGTACAAGTTGATATAGGTGTTGGTCAGGATCCGGTACAGCCAAGCCTTCAGGTTTGTGCCCGGCTTATATTGGTGGAACGCTGAAAACGCCTTGGTGTAGGCCTCCTGCACCAAATCCTCGGCGTCTGCAGGATTTCGCGCCATGCGCATGGCCGCCGAATATAGCTGGTCAACGTACACCATGGCATCGCGTTCAAAACGGGCGCGCCTTGCTTCAATGGACTCATTGGCAACATCAACACCAGCAACGTCCGTGATAGCCACAGTGGGCGTGCTCACAGTTTCGGTACTGGTGGTTTGCTCAGGCTCGGAAGTGTTCATCACTGATGAGTCTATGCTCAGACGCAGCTCCCCGTCCGTTGCCGCACGCGCCACAGGGCTAAGAGTCTGCATAGCCGCCTTTCCTTCACACGTTTCTTCCGCCTACCCGGCGCTCTCTGGAACCATCTCTAATCATTCAAACTGGGTAACGGCGCGGGATATTCCGCAATGAGCGCATGAGCACTAACACTCGTGGGAGACTTGTACACAGCATGAGCCTTCCGCGGGCTGGCACAGGCCGCCCACGGAAGGCTGACAGCACCACTAAGGAGGCCTCCTTGTCCATTATCCGAGCAATCGCCCGCCCTATGCTCGCGTCGTCGTTTATCTTTTCCGGCTTAGACCGGTTGCGCCACGCAGAGACGACAGCCAAGCAACTCTCACCTGTTTTGGGCCCGCTCAGTGCGGCCCTGCCCCTTGACGTCAGTGAGAAAACTCTCGCCCGGGCACTTGCCGCAGCCCAGGTGGGTGCCGGCGTCCTGCTGGCCGCTGGCAAATTTTCCCGGCCCGCCGCCGTCGTGCTGGCCCTGACGGCGGGGCTGTCCACTGTGGTTGAGTACCGCAATGCGAACACAGACACCAAGGAAAACCGTGCCCACCGGCGCAATCAGCTCTCAAGCAACATTGCCTTGATTGGCGGCGCTCTGCTGGCAAGTATGGATACCGAGGGGCGTCCGGGTCTTGCTTGGCGCACCGAGAAACTGCTTGCGAGCGGCAAAAAGAATGCCAAAACCCAGTTGAAGAATGCGGATAAGCAAGTCCGCGCGCTCGCTCACGATGTGACAGGACAGTAAGAACCCATGACCACCGCCCATTGGCCCGCACCTTTTTCCGCACTGCCTCTGGATGCCACTGTAAGAATTCCGGCTTCCAAATCGCTGACCAACAGGTATCTTGTTCTCGCAGCCATCGCCGAGGGTGAATCCCGTCTGCGCGCACCGCTGCAATCGCGCGATTCGGACCTCATGATCGGCGCGCTGCGTGCCTTGGGTGCCGGCATCTTGGAAGTTCCCGGTAACGGTGATGTCCCGGATCTGGTGGTCACCCCCATTCCTGCCGATTTTTCTGCTCCCGATTCCGGGATTCTGGTGGACTGCGGCCTGGCGGGCACTGTCATGCGTTTTGTCCCTCCGCTGGCCGCACTGGTTTCCGGTGCTGTGAGGTTCAGCGGCGATCCCGCGGCGTTGGTGCGTCCCATGGCTCCGATTGTGGTGGCACTGGAGGGGCTCGGTGTGCGGGTTGACGATGGTGAGGATGGTTTCTTGCCGTTCACTGTTCACGGCACCGGCGCTGTGCACGGCGGCCATGTGCAAGTTGATGCGGGCGGTTCCTCACAGTTCATTTCGGCAATTCTGCTGGTTGCTTCCCGTTTTTCCCAGGGTCTGCACCTTGAGCACATTGGCGAGTCCGTCCCCAGCGTGGACCACATTTCCATGACTGTGGAAATCCTGCGGTCCTTGGGCGTTTCTGTGGATGATTCCACCCCTAATCACTGGTTCGTCAAGCCTGCCAGCATTGCCGGTTTTGACGTGGAACTTGAACAGGACCTCTCCAACGCCGGCCCCTTCCTGGCGGCTGCGCTGGCTACTCGCGGCACCGTCCGTATCCCCAACTGGCCCGCCAACACCACCCAGGTGGGTGATAAGTGGCGTGAAATCCTGCCCCAGTTCGGTGCCACGGTGACACTCGAAAACGGTGTCTTGACAGTTACGGGCGGGGCGCAAATTCGCGGTGTGGACATTTCTGACACATCAGAGCTGGCCCCATCCACGGCAGCCATCTGCGCGTTGGCGTCAACGCCATCGCGCCTTCGCGGGATCTCACACCTGCGTGGGCATGAGACGGACCGGCTGGCCGCCCTGGTTGCCGAGATCAACGCCTTGGGCGGGGATGCTGTGGAAACCGAGGACGGCCTGATCATTACCCCGACACCGCTGCGCGCCGGCGTCTTCCACAGTTACCACGATCACCGGATGGCCACGGCTGGCGCCATCATCGGCTTGGCCGTGCCCGGCGTCGAGGTTGAAAACATTGGCACTACGGCCAAAACTATGCCTGGTTTCCCTGCCATGTGGGCGGATATGGTGGCCCAAACCGCCGAACCGTCCGCTGGCACCGGTAGCACTGCGGCGGTTGAAGCCGGGGTTTAGGGTATGGCACGGGATTACAGCAACTGGGACGAATCCGATGTCCGCGTCCGAGCCAATAAGAGGGGCAGCCGTCCGCGCACCAAGGACCGGCCCGCCCATGAAGATGCCGTCATTGGCCGGATTATCACGGTGGATCGGGGCCGGTACACGGCCATTGTGGATGAGGACCTGCCCAGCCAACGTGTCCTGATCGCGGCCCGTGCCAGGGAACTTCGGCGCAATCCCGTGGTGGCCGGGGACTTTGTCTCTCTCGTGGGAGATACCACCGGCAAGCCTGACACCTTGTCCCGGCTTGTCCGGATCGAGGAACGCCGCACGCTGCTGCGCCGCAGTGCCGATGACACCGATCCTGTGGAGCGGGTGGTGGTGGCCAACGCAGACCAGCTGGTCATTGTGGTGGCCGCGGCAAATCCGGAACCGCGCACTGGCTTCATCGACCGGGCCCTGGTGGCCGCTTATGACTCCGGAATTGCGCCGTTGCTGCTGATCACCAAAACAGACATCAAGGACCCTTCAGAGTTGCTGGCCAACTACGAGCACTTGGACATGACGGTCATCATCAGCCGCACTGCCGCGGACGGCGTCTTCGGCATCGACGCACGCAGCGACGACGGCCACTCCGCGCTCCTATCCGGTGGCGCCGTGGAACAATTGCACGGATATCTCGATGGGAAGGTCAGCGTCCTGGTGGGGCACTCAGGCGTTGGCAAGTCCACCATGGTTAACGCCTTGACAGGTTCGCAGCGGGCCACAGGCGGCGTCAATGCCGTCACAGGCCGCGGCCGTCACACCTCTTCCTCGGCGTTGGCGCTGAAATTGCAAGATGCAGTGCCCGGTTCTTGGATCATTGACACCCCCGGCATCCGCTCCTTTGGTCTGGCCCATGTGGACCCCGACCGCATTATTGCCGCCTTCCCGGATCTGCAACCGGGCACGGAGGATTGTGAGCGCGGCTGCAAACATGACAGCGCCGCCGTCAATTGCTGTGTGGATACCTACGTTGCCGCCGGGCACGCGGGCGCATCGGGGCCGGCACGGCTTGCCTCGCTGCGGCGCCTGCTGGGCACCAGCGACCGTACCGAAGGCCGGGCCGCAGAAAAGGAACTTGGCAGCACGGACTAGCGCGGCCCTGGTGCCGCGCACGGTTGACCCGTCAATGGTGCTCCACTTCAAGAGTGGCGCACCGTTGGCGGACAAATGGTGCGCAGGCCCAGCGGCGTCCTGACGGGTGTTGGGCCTAAACCGCGATAGCGTGAACCCATGACCTTCGCACCCCAGACGTACAACGACGATCTCCGCCTGGCCCATGTCCTTGCTGACAGTGTTGACTCCCTGACCATGTCCCGTTTTAAGGCCTTGGATTTGGCCGTCGAGACCAAGCCGGATCTGAGCCCTGTCACCGACGCCGACAAGGCCGCAGAAGAGTCCATCCGCAGCCAGCTCTCCCGGGTCCGCCCCCGCGACGCAGTCTTGGGTGAGGAGTTCGGCAGCAGTGGCCACGGTTCGCGGCGCTGGGTTATCGATCCCATTGACGGGACCAAGAACTTTGTCCGTGGTGTGCCGGTCTGGGCCACCCTGATCTCTCTAATTGACGACGGCGTCCCCGTAGTCGGCCTTGTTAGTGCCCCTGCGCTGGGCAAGCGTTGGTGGGCGGCCCAAGGAACGGGCGCATACATGGGCAAGTCGCTCGCCGCCGCCACCCGCATCCGAGTCTCTAATGTGGCCGAGCTCAAAGATGCTTCACTCTCATACTCTTCGCTCACGGGCTGGGCCGAACGTGGCAACCGTGATGAGTTCATTTCCTTGACCGACGATGTCTGGCGCACCCGGGCCTATGGCGATTTCTGGTCGTATTGCATGGTGGCTGAGGGCAGTGTTGACATTGCCTGCGAGCCGGAATTGAACCTCTATGATATGGCTGCACTGGTCCCCATTGTGCAGGAAGCCGGCGGCCGTTTCACCTCGCTCGAGGGAGCCGACGGCCCCTTCGGCGGCAACGCCCTGGCCACCAATTCCATCCTCCACACGGAAGTTCTACAACGTCTGAACCCCAATTGGGATGACTTGTTGGGCTGACCCGTTGGACGCATAAAATAATAAAGTACAAGTGAGTTAAGAACGACGGCGGCCTCCCGCCGTCGTTCTTTGTTTCCCCATCCGCGGCCCTCACCCAGGGTGTGCGAAATGAAACGTAATAGATGCACCGGCAGAAATCTTGGGCTACTCTTTTGGGCATAGGTCACGAGTGCCAGCGCTAAACCCCGGTTTGCTGGCCGGCAACCCTCCTTTCGCGGTGGGGTGCCCCGGGTGACGACCTGGCCAAACCTGTTCGGTTCTGGCAAGCGCGGACTTCTTGGCACCCCCAAAAGGTCCTTTGGTGTCGAAGGAATTTCTCATGAGCTCTGCCGTTTTGGATGCAACACAACTCATTGATTCACCGCTCCTGCCCGTGGTGGGCCAGGATCTGGCGGCCCCCTTGATTCACGGCGGGCATGTGCGTTACGCCAACCTGGACTATGCAGCGTCTGCCCCGGCCATCAAGGACGTGGCAGCGCACCTGAATGAGGTGCTGCCGTTCTACGCGAGTGTGCATCGTGGCGCTGGATTCGCCTCGCAGGTCAGCACCTCCGTCTATGAAAATGCTCGCAAGATTGTTGCCGGTTTTGTGGGCGCCCGGCCTGATGACACGGTCATTTTCACCCGTAACACCACAGATTCGCTGAACTTGTTGGCGGGTTGTGTGGAATCGATTTTGCAACAGAGGGGCTTCACCGAGGGCCGTTCCAACGTTCACGGCGAGGTGCTCTACCTGGACATTGAACACCATGCGAATCTGCTGCCTTGGCAGGCTCTGCCGCACCGTTCAGTTGTTGGCGCTGACTCCATCGCCGCTACCTTAGACCGTGTTGAGACGGCGCTGCGGGCAGGAAACGTGCTGCTCGTGGCCGTTACCGGAGCCTCCAACGTGACAGGGGAGGTGCTGCCCGTGGCCGAATTGACTGCCCTGGCGCACCGCTATGGCGCCCGGATTGTTCTCGATGCCGCCCAACTGGCGCCGCACCGCCGGATCGATCTGACTGCCACCGGCATTGACTACTTGGCGTTCTCGGGCCACAAGCTTTACGCACCTTTCGGCGCCGGGGTTTTAGTGGGCCGCCCTGACTGGCTCGACGCCGGTCACCCTCACCTTGCCGGTGGCGGAGCCGTGAAGGACGTCCGGCTTGAATCCATCAGCTGGACCACCGGACCGGCCCGCCACGAGGGCGGCACTCCCAACGTTTTGGGTGCCGCCACCTTGGCCAAGGCCACCTCTGTGCTGGCTGCGCTGAATGCTGATGACTGGCACCAGCACGAGCAGCAATTGCGCGCCCACTTGGTGGCCGGCCTCAACGAGCTAGAGGGCGTCACTGTCCACTCGCTCTTTAGCGACGCGGACACGTACCCGGACTGCGGCAGCATTGGGGTGGTCAACTTCTCGGTCACCGGGTACGACGCCGGGCTGGTGGCCGCATACCTCTCCGCCGAGCACGGCGTGGGCGTGCGTGACGGAAAGTTTTGCGCACACCCGCTGCTTAACCGCTTAGGCCTGCCCGCGGGTTCCCTACGCGCAAGCTTTGGTGTGGGCTCACAGCTGGAGGACGCTCAGCGCTTGGTGGCCGGAATCCAAACGTTGTTGCAGGAGGGCTTGGGCTGGGACTACGTGGTGGATTCCGGCCGCTGGGTCCCCGTCAATGACAACCGGGAGTACCCCAGCTGGGCCCCGAACACGCCAGGGACAGCAGGGGCAGCCCCCTGCAGCATCCACTAACCCACCCCCATACCAGCGCTCGGTTAGATTCGGGCATATTTTGCAGACGCAGTAGCGTCCGGAAGTGCGGGGCGGGGAGCACCTGGGGGTAAAGTTGAACGGCATTGACCGGCACAACTTTCAGGAGCACCATGGCAGGCACCGGCGGACCGGTCTTTGATGCGGCGCGGCGCAAACACATGGCCGCCGCGTTTTTGGAAGGCGGCGGGCATTATCATTTGGTGCGCCCGGGTTACCCTGAGGATTCCTTGACGTGGCTGCTGGAAACTGCCGGGAGCGTCCAAGATGTGGTGGACATTGGTGCAGGCACGGGCAAATACACGCAGCTGTTGGCCCTTCACAACTTCTCGATGACGGCGGTGGACCCCTCAGCGGACATGCTGGCGCAACTTGGCGCGGAGCTGCCCCAGGTCACCACCGTTGTGGGTACCGCCGAAAAGTTGCTCCTACCGGATGAATCCATGGACTTGGCCGTGGTGGCCCAGGCTTGGCACTGGGTGGATCCTCTCGCGGCAAGTACCGAGATTGCCCGCGTACTGCGTCCGGGGGGAACCTTGGGCCTGATTTGGAACCAGCTGGACGTCGGACTCCCCTGGGTTCACCGCTTGGCCCGGATCATGCACGCAGGGGATGTGCACAAGGCAGATTTCAGCCCTCAGATTGGTCCGGAATTCTTCCCTGCCCAGCCTCACACCTCCCGTTGGTCCCAGCAGCGCACGGCTGAGGAGATCATCGATCTGGCAAAGTCACGCAGCTATTACCTCAGGGCAACAGACCAGGTCAGGGACAAGGTCATCACCAATCTGCAGTGGTACTTGTATGAGCATCTGGAACACGCGCCCGGTGAAAGCATTGAGCTACCGTACAGCTCCCAAACATGGCGGGCGCAAAAACGCTAGCTGCGGCCCGGGCACCCGTAAAGTTTCTATAAGTCGTTCCCGGCTCGACAACCACCCCTGCCACGTTTTAGAATTTCGGTATACCTAAATAAACTACTTAGGATCATCGAAAGGCGAGACCTTGCTCGACACTGCCAAGAGGACAGCACGGCGCAGGCCTCGCGGTGGCATGATGCTGCTGCTGGGCCCGGCCTTTGTCGCGGCCATTGCCTACGTTGATCCCGGCAACGTGGCCGCTAACCTGACCTCCGGCGCCAAATACGGCTACCTGCTCGTGTGGGTTTTGGTCACAGCCAATGTCATGGCCATGCTGGTCCAGTACCAATCCGCAAAGTTGGGGGTGGTGACGGGCAAATCCCTGCCGGAGCACTTGGGTGAACGCTTCAGCACCCGCAACCGCCGGCTCTTTTGGGTGCAGGCCGAGCTCGTGGCCATGGCCACCGATCTTGCGGAAGTGGTGGGCGGCGCCATCGCCCTACACTTGCTGTTTCAGGTTCCGTTGCCCATAGGCGGGCTCATTGTGGGCCTGGCTTCCATGGCTCTGCTGACAGTTCAGAATAGACGCGGCCAACGCCATTTTGAGAGCGTCATTATTGTTCTGCTCGTCATTATCACCATTGGTTTTCTGGCAGGCCTGGTGCTCAGTCCACCAGATCCGGCAGGTGTGATCGGCGGGCTGGTACCCCGGTTCGACGGCGCCAATAGCATCATGCTGGCGGCTGGCATGCTGGGTGCAACGGTGATGCCGCACGCCATTTATCTGCATTCACAGCTGGCCAAGGACCGCCATACGGATGCCCGCAGCACCCCAGAGCGCCTGCGCCAGATCATCAAGGCGACCCGGATCGATGTAGTCTTGGCCCTTATTCTTGCCGGCGCCGTCAACATTGGCATGCTACTGCTAGCGGCCTCCACCTTGGGTGGAATCTCTGGAACTGACAGTATTGAAGGAGCCCATGCCGCCATTGTCGCCAGTCTGGGGCCGGTGATAGGCGTGGTCTTTGCCGTGGGCTTGCTAGCGTCAGGACTCGCGTCAACCTCGGTGGGCGCCTACGCAGGCTCCACCATCATGAACGGCTTGCTCAAGGTGCGCATCCCCCTGCAAACCCGGCGAATGGTGAGCCTGATCCCGGCTATCATCTTGCTCTCCGTCGGTGTGGACCCCACGTGGGCGCTGATTGTTAGCCAGATTGTGCTCAGTTTCGGCATCCCCTTTGCGCTGATTCCCCTCCTACGCCTGACGGCCAGCAAAAAACTGATGGGCGAACACCGTGACGGCCTGCTCCTGCGCTTGGCCGCATTGGTGAGCGTGGTGTTGATCGTGGCTCTCAACGCGCTGCTGCTGTGGCTAACCTTCACGGGGCAGGGCTAACGGGTAGGCTGAAGAGTGTGAAACCAACTGCCACTTCCTCCAGCTTCGAAGACTATGTGAAGGTCATTTATGCCTACACCGAGTGGCAGGACAAACCCATCACCTCCTCGGTGCTGGCCACCCGCCTGGGCGTTGCCAATTCATCCGTCTCAGAAATGGTGCGCAAGCTCAAGGATCAGGGCCTTGTGGATCACCAGCCCTACAGCCCCATTCACCTGACACCCAAGGGTCTGAGCCTTGCCTTATCCATGGTCCGGCGGCACAGGCTTTTGGAAACGTACCTGGTGAACGAGCTCGGTTACACCTGGGACGAGGTCCATGACGAGGCGGAGCAGCTAGAACATGCCGTCTCTGATCATTTCATTGAACGCATGAGCGCCAAGTTGGGCCACCCGTTCCGTGACCCTCATGGCGATCCCATCCCCGATGCGCAGGGCCAGATCGCCATGGTCCCCTCACACCGTCTGGACGAGCTCGATCCTGGGCATGTAGGCCGGATCAGCCGCATCAGCGATCATGACCCTGAGCTTTTGCGCTACTTTGAGCAGCAGGGGCTGGGGCTTGACACGGAGCTGTTGGTAGTTGGCCAGTTGCCCTTTGGCGCCGGCTGGCAGGTGGGCCTGAGAACTGCCACGCACGACGCCGGCCCTCTCACCTTGGGCCCTGACGCTGCGGTTTCGCTGTGGCTGGCATCGGTAGGACAGCACGCTGGCTGCTGCGTTCAGGAGCCCACGGGAGGAACCCTGATGGTCCCCCACATGTCCGGGCTCTGAATCTCCGGGCTCTGACCGGCAGCTTCCCGGCTATTACTTCGGGTCACTGAGCCTTCGGGTCACTGAGCCAGCGGGCCAGGCAAAAATGGCTCACCGCTCCCACCAGCATGAGGATGCCCAGAACAGCTGAGCCGGCGCTGAACAGGGCCACAGCCGCGGCTACGAACAGGAGCAGGGCCGCCCACAGTGCGCGTTGGGCCCCCACAAAGCGTTCGCTGCGAGGAGCCAAGAAGGCGCCCCACAGAACAACCACAACCGCTGGGAGCGCTATGCCAAGGACTAGGTTCCAGGGTGCAGCCTGGGCGAACCCCCAGTAGAGGAATGCGGCCAGCATGGCCACCTCCAGCACGAAGCCGAGGACCTGGCTTGCGCCCCGGAGCGCAGGGCTCAACGCAACCATGTCCAAGCGTGCTCCCTGAGGCCCATCCACCCTGCGTCGTCCCACTAGATTTCTCCGCCTGCTAGTTTTTCTCGGTCATTGCTGCCCGGTCCCGGCGCAATACAAAACGCTGCACCTTGCCGCTGGGTGTTTTGGGCAGTTCTGAAACAAAGTGAATGCGCCGCGGGTAAGCATGGGCGGCAAATCCGGTTTTTACCAACTGCTGCAATTCCATACAGAGCTCATCGGAGGCCTGGTATCCGGGGCGCAGCACCACAAAAGCTTCCAAAACCTCACCGCGAATATCATCCGGGGCGCCAATGACCGCTACTTCGCCAACGCCTGGGTGCCGCACCATGACGGATTCCACGTCGAAGGGGCCAATACGGTACCCGGCCATGATGATGACATCATCATCGCGTGCAGAGAAGTAAATGAAACCATCGCTATCTCGGCGGCCGGCATCACCGGTGAGGTACCACTGGCCGTCAGCGCTGAACCGTTCCATAGTCTTTGCCGGGGCATCCACATAGCCGGAAAACCACATGAAGGGACTTTGTGGAACATTGACTGCTATGCGGCCCTGCTCCCCATCAGCGGCTGGCACATCAACATTCTCGGCCAGCACGTCCACGCTCCAGCCCGGCAACGGCACGCCCATGGAGCCGGGCCGCAAGGGTGCCTGTAGGGATTCATCCCAGGCATTGCCGGCCACCATGCCCAACTCGGTTTGGCCGTAGTGGTCATGCACGTCCACGCCAAAGCGCTCTTTGCCCCAGGCAATCACGTCGGGAGTCAGCGGCTCACCGGCGCTGGAGGCCCGGCGCAGCTGGTGGTGGAGCCCGTCCGGGGATCCTGCGCGCAATGCACGGTACAACGTGGGGGCTGCGGCAAAGTTAGTGACGGAGAATTTCTCCATGACGGCCCACACCAGCTCTGGTGTGAAGGGGGCACGGAGCAATAGTGAGCGGTGACCTGCGGCCAGGGGCCCCAAGATAGCGAAGTACAAGCCGTAAGCCCAGCCGGGATCGGCAGCGTTCCAGAAAACATCGTCCTTGCGGACATCCAAACCAAAGTGGTGGTAGCCAGCAAAGGAAGCTACCGCCTGCAGGGGAATGGGCACACCCTTGGGCGCGCCAGTGGTCCCTGAGGTAAACAACTGCGCCAGCGTTCCACCCCCACCCACGGCCACCGGTCCGACGTCGTGCGGGGCAGTATCTGCAGCGGAAAGTTCTCCCAGCTCGGCAAAGGCGCCGGTCCCGGCCACCATCTCATCGAGTGAGAGATCGTAACCAAAAGCGTCACCGTGAGCCACCACCACCGGCAGGGAGGCATCGGTGGGGACCTCGCCCGGCGGCATCAGCTTGCGGCGCTGATCGGCATCGCAAATGACCAGCCGCGTACCGCTGGACTTAAGGCGGAAGTCAATGGCGTCATGGGCGAAAGCCGTAAAGAGCGGAACGTCAACGGCCCCCAGCCGCCAAATTCCCAGCAGAGCAATCACCAGCTCGGCAGACTTCGCCATGAGAGTGGCCACGTGATCTCCGCGCTTGACTCCAAGAGAGCGCAAAGCTGCGGCGAACTGCGTGGACTTCGCTCGCAGTTCGCCGTAACTGATGTCCATGCTCTCTAACTCTGCGTCAATCACCGTGAAGGCAATCTCGCCAGCGGGATGGCTGTCGCACAGTAGCCACGGCGCATTAGCGCCGGGCGCGGCGAACCGCGCCGCTAGCTCTTGAACACGCTCAACCATGATTTGCTCTCCTGCTTGATGACGCCCGGCTGCAACGAACGCTACGTGCCGGCAGTGCAGCTGAGCCTACGGCAGTGCTTAGGCTGCCGCGGGCTGTACCGGCCTCTTTAGCCTTCGCAATCCTTGCAGAACAGCATGCCGTTCTTTTCGCGTGCTACCTGACTGCGGTGGCGGACCAGGAAGCATGATGAGCAGGTGAATTCATCATCCTGGGCGGGAATGACCTGAACAACCAGTTCCTCGTTGGAGAGGTCCGCGCCGGGCAGATCCATGCCCTCTGCGGTGTCTGAATCTTCGACGTCAATATGGGCCGTCTGTGCACCGCCACGCTGAACCTGGAGCGCCTGAAGCGACTCTGTCTCGTGGTCTTCGTCCTTGTTGCGGGGTGCGTCGTAATCCGTTGCCATGCGGTTTTCAAACTCCTGAAGTACTCGTGGTAGTGGCGGGGTCTTTCAGCGCCCCATCCTAGCCCTAGAAAGCTGGAAACGCGCCTTAAATTCCTCGATGTTTTCCCACAGCATAGGGGATGGTATGGGAATTTGTTGTATTCTCGCAAAATTTGCTCTCACGGCGCCCTGCGCCACGGGTAATTTGTGGCGATTATCACCCTCCCGAGGGCCCCGTTTGGACCCCATAGAGCGCCATCCGAGCGTGTTTGGCGTGCTCCACGCAGCTTTTGCGGTGCCCTGCCGGAGAGCAGGAATCGCCAGCGCGCAGGCTTAGACCTATTCTTGATAGCACCATGGCAAACAACAATTCCCCCCGCGTCTCGCTCAACCGCCGGCAAGTGGCTCAAGCTTTGAATATTCCGCCGGAGATGGCAGCCCGCAACGGTATCCCCTCGCGTTTGAGCGCCGCCGAAGTTGCCGCCCTTGACACCAATCCCCCGGCGTGGCTGGCGCAATCCCGGGCTAACGCCACCGGTAAACGTCCGGTCTGGGTGGATCTGCGCTGCTACCTGTGCGATTTCCTGGAAGTGGCCCGCCCCAAAAAGTGGTGGCCGGAATTCACTTATGTCATCTGCGACTTCCATGAAACTTCGGAGCTGCCTGAGCCTGAGCCCGGTTCTCGTCGCAGCCAGTACGACGGCGTGGGGAGCCGTTTTATTGGCATCGTCGATTCCCAAGACCAGTAGTTAGGCAACGGGGCGTGGGGGTGGTGTGGTTTGTTCGCGGCTTGCCACAGCGCTGCAGGCCTGCATCGAGTAGAGTTTTGACGTGACAGTTCCGGCCAAACTCTTCCAGCAGTGGCTGCGCACTGTTGCTGGCGATACCAGCCAAGCAGCGGTGTGCCGATCCGCCGGCATTAAGCGCTCAACTTTGGCCCAGCAGCTGGTTCGGGGGCGGGTTTCAGTGGCCACCGTAGCCGCCGTCAGCCGTGCTTTGAACCTACCCGTGGTGGCCTCCCTCTCTACTTTCCCCCTCTTCACTGACCTGGCCACAGGCATCAAAGCGCCTACGCAAGCTGAGCTGCTGAGCCAAATTTCAGATTATGACCTGCTCCAAGAGATCTTGAACCGGCAAACGCAGGTAGAGGGCGCCCTGGCCCCTAAGCCTGCGCTATTGACATCAGTGCCGCACAGATCCTCAGTGCGCGCCTGGCTCGACGCCGTGGATGTGGGTGAGCTGCGTCAGAGAGTGGCCCGGGATGCGGACATGGCACCCCAGAACTTCTCAGCCCAAATCAGCGCCAATAGGCTCTCAGCAGAGCTTGCGGTAGCCACAGCCCGGATTGCCAACGTGGGCTTGACCAACGGTCTGGTTGCCACCGGCTTTCTCTCCCCCACAGAGGCAGGGTGGGCTCCTGATGCTAGAGAACTCGCCTTGAGGCAGACCGCAAACAGCGCTCTAGCTAGCCTCGCCGCTCAGCGGCTCGAAATCCTTGGCCGCCTCATGCGCCGCAATGAAGATGACAGAGCCGCTGTTCAAAGTATTTGGGAGAATCTCGGATGATTTCAATCTTGCAGTGGGTGGTGCTGGGAGTTTGCCTCCTGTGCACTGCCTGGCGCCTTCCAGCCGTACGGTCCGGACACAACCGTGGGTTATTTTGGATCTTTGCTTTGGCATCCATCGCTGTGGCTTTGAGCATTCCCAGTATTTATTTTCCCGTGGATAAACTCTTGGGTGGGCACAATCTGGCGAATGTGATTGTGCGGCTGAGCTTGTTTTCTGTCTTTTTTCTACTGGCCTCCAGAGTCGCTGCGGCCTATAAATCACCAAGAGCTCTCAAGCTCATCCGAGGGCCAGTCGGGCTGCTGGTGCTGGCCGCCAGCACTGTGGGTATTCTTATCACTTTTCTGCTCTCCGAGGTGGAGGGCTCCAGCCCTGGATTGACCCGTTTTGGCGACCAGCCCACTGTGGCGGCCTATATGTGGATTGGACTGAGCTATACGGCCTATGCTGCGGCCATACTTGTTCCCGCGACGGCCAAGACGGCCCTCTCCGCAGGGTATGCCCTGGTGGACCGCAGTGCAGCTGCCTGCCTGTCCATGGGGTTCTTCCTCGTGTGCATAACTCTGGTACTCAAGCTCGCGCCTCTACCCGTGGGCAGCCTTGTTCAGTTACTTTCCTTTGGCTCCATTCTCTTCGTAGCGGCCGGGATGTCTCTTGTCTGGTTCTCTTTCATCCGCCGCCCCGCCCAGCAGTAAGTCCGCTGATAATCACTTCGATGTATTATTTCGAGCCCAGATGTACACTTTTCCATTAGTCTCTGACATAATAATGAATGTGTGAACACGGGATGTTGCGAGGGTTCGCATGAAACTTTGGGGGTGAGTGGTGGTTTGGCTGCAGAGCCAGACCACCACTCAATTTTTTGCTCTCACTTTGCCTTTTTTGATGGACCTTCACTTAGTAACGCTGAGGAGCTTGTCTTACTCGGAAAGAAGCCGCTGATTCCAACGCGGAACACGATTTTCGTGCAATCAGCGCCCATCTCAATAAGCGTTTCCAGGGCCTTCCACCGGCCCATCAAATGACCATTAGCTTGAAACTATGAATTTTCGAGCTCACCACCGGCTCTGATAAGTGCGGACTGGGGCTGTGCGCGTGGCGTGGCGGTACCATGGGAAAGCAGGTCAACACCCTGGACTCTGCGCCCCAATGATCCCGGAAGGCCCTGCCATGAGCGTCGGCGTATTTGATCTGTTCACCGTAGGAATTGGCCCCTCCAGTTCCCACACCGTGGGACCGATGAGGGCTGCCGCAGCCTTTGTCCGCGAACTCGAAGTGGCCGGGGTACTGACACGAGTTGCTGCTATACGAGTTGACCTCTATGGATCCCTTGCTGCCACTGGCCGCGGCCACGGCACCATGACTGCAGTACTGCTGGGGCTCGAGGGCCGAGAACCAGAACTCATCCTCCCTGCGGAGGTGGAATCACGGCTTGCCGCCTTTGCCACCGGCGCCCCCTTGTTGCTTGCCGGCAGCATCGAGTTGGCCTACGGTGCCGAAGAAATGATCCTGCACCCGTTGACGGTCCTGCCGCGCCACACCAACGGCGTGAAATTCGCGGTCCTCGACGACGCCGACAGTGCCATCCACGAAGCCACCTACTTCTCCGTGGGCGGCGGCTTCATTGTGCGTGAGGGCGAAGTGGATAGCGCCACGGCCGAGCTGGAGAGTTCCAAGGCGCTACTGCCCTACCCCTTCAGAACGGCGGCCGAACTGTTGGGCCATTGCGCCACCGCCGGCGCGAACTTCAGCGCAGTCATGTATGCCAATGAACTAGTGGAACGCAGCGCCCTGGATATTCGCAGCGGGCTTCTGCACTTGCGCGATGTCATGGAGGAGTGCAAGAACGCTTCTTTGGCCCGCACCGGGTTGCTGCCAGGAGGCCTCAAAGTTCGACGCCGGGCACCAGACTGGCATGCCCGCCTCAAGCAGGAGGACCCTCACCGGGACCCGAAGTTCTGGCAGGAGTGGGTCAACTTGGTGGCACTGGCCGTCAATGAGGAAAACGCCTCCGGCGGGCGGGTGGTCACAGCACCAACTAATGGCGCCGCCGGCATCATCCCGGCAGTCATGTTCTACGCCACCCACTACACCGACGGGATGGCAACTGCCACCCAACGGGAGAAGGACGACGTCGTGGTTAAGTTTCTCCTCGCGGCCGGGGCTGTGGGTGTCCTGTACAAGGAGCAGGCCTCCATTTCCGGTGCGGAGGTGGGCTGTCAGGGGGAGGTGGGATCGGCGTCGTCCATGGCAGCAGCGGGTCTTGCCGAGGTCATGGGAGGTACGCCGGAGCAGGTGGAAAACGCCGCGGAAATCGCCATGGAGCACAATCTGGGGCTTACCTGCGATCCCATTGGCGGGTTGGTGCAGATCCCCTGCATTGAGCGCAACGCCATTGCCGCAGCCAAGGCCATTAACGCGGCGAAAATGGCGCTGTGGGGCGACGGGCAGCACCGGGTTTCACTCGACGAGGTGATCGTCACGATGCGGGAGACGGGCCGCGATATGAACTCCAAATACAAAGAAACGGCCCTGGGCGGGCTCGCCGTCAACGTGGTGGAGTGCTAATCCCCACCCGCAAAACCAAGCTTCGGAACAAAAAAGAACCTGTCCCCCACCGCTATGGTGGGGAACAGGTCCCAATAGGGATGTGGAGATGGGGAGAATTGAACTCCCGTCCGATGTTGTGTTGTCAGGGCTTCTCCGGGTGCAGTTTGCGTCGGTTTTTCTCGGCCCCAACTATCTCGCAAACAAGTAGCTGCCAGGCCCAGTTGTATAAGAGTCCCTCAAACGCCTACAACGAGCGTTTGAAGCAGTGGCCCTCTAAATGACGTCAGGATCCGGGACGAGAGCATTCCCGGGCTGACGGACTGTCTTACTGCTTAGGCAGCAAGAGCGAAGTCAGTGCGATTTGATTCAGCACTTATTGTTTTACAGAGATCGTTTACGAGATAACCCTGTATCCTCGACCCGCTTCACCTGTCTCGACGAACACCGTCGAAACCGATCATCCCCTATTGTTTTTTCAATTCCACGCACCGTGCCCGTTGGGAAATGTCCGTGGACTATCCATGTTAGCGCATGCGGGGCCAAATATATTCCTTCGGGCTAGTCAATGAGGCCCTTGGCTTGCTTTTGCTGCAGAATCAGCAGCGCCGCAGCGTCAATTGTTGCGGCAAAAGCGGGATCCGTCCGGGCAGCGTCAACCATGCCCGCATACATTTGCGGCATCAATCCCTGATTGGTACACAACGCCATGGTGCCGCCAGCTTCCAGGAAAAGCACGCCACGCTGTGAGACTGGTACTGACGAGACTTGGACGGCGTTACAAATATCGTCGCTGATGATGACACCCTTGAAGCCGAGGTCCCCACGCACCATGTCGTGCACAATGATCCGGGAGAACGGGGCCATATTGTTCGGATCAATGCGCGGGTATGAGGCATTCGAGATCATCAACCACGGCACTCCAGCATTGACAGCGTCCCGGAACGGGGCCACATAGGTGTCATTGCGCACCGTAATGCCATCCGTTACGCCGGCGGAGACATCAGTATTTTCAGTCACCCGCCCCAGACCCGGAAAATGTTTCACAGTAGGCTCTACGCCCGCATCCATCATGCCTTGAGCAAAAGCCAACCCGTGGCTCGAAACTGCCGCGGGCGTGTAACCAAACTCGCGTCCGAAGGTCCCAATGGGTGCGTTCAGTGGCGCGAACTCTGCGCTGGGCACTGTGTCCAGCACGGGAGCCAAATTCACGGTGACCCCCACGGCGGCCAGCTCTTGCCCCCACACCGTGGCCTCACGGAGCAGTTCCGCGGGCGAAAGCTGACCTTGCTCAATGGCCTGGGGTATCTGCGCAAAACCTGGCCCGCGCATGATCTGCACGAACCCGCCTTCCTGGTCGGTAGCAACGAATGGCCGCGCACCCTCTGTCCTCGAGCCGGAAACATGACCCGTAATGGCAGCCACTTCCGCTCCAATCCCGGCCTGCCCCACCGCGCTGCGGCCCGCCATGAAAATATTGCCCACGTACAGGGTGTCCAAGGCGTACAAAGAATCAGCGTCTGCCCCGGTCACGGGCGAGGAAACCATGAGCGTTTGACCCACCCGTTGTTCTAACGTCATAGCCGCCAGTTTTGCCTCAGCCAAGCTTGGCGCAGGTGGCGCAGGAGCCACACTTGCCTGCGTTGGGGGCACCGAGGCGTTGCCTGGGGACGATGACCGCGGGGCCGTGCTGGTGGCGGGTGGGCCGGTCTGTGCCGGCGCGGTACTGGCGGGCGCAGTACTGGCGGGCGATATCTGAGGGGCATTGTTGCGAAAGAATTGGAGGGTAAAAAATACCACCAGCGCAACAACAACAAGCCCAAGGGCGCCGATCCACCAGCGTTTATCTTTTAGCGCAGTCACGATCCTCCTTCCGCCACAGATGCTTCACCTGTCAGCTTAGGACACACCACCCACAAACAACTCATAAAACCGTCCGGTGAGATGGGCTCTCAAGCCCAGCACGCGTCATGGTCTAACCTGCTTGCCTACTCGCTGCCGCGGTTCTTCTCGCGCATGGCACGGAGCGCCTCACGGTTGTCCTGCTGTTCACGCAGGGCGTGGCGTTTGTCGTAATCCTTCTTACCGCGAGCAATGGCAATTTCCACCTTGGCGCGGCTGTCCTTGAAGTACAGCTGCAGGGGCACGATGGTGAACCCGGATTCGCGGGTTTTACGTTCAATCTTTTCCAACTCTTCACGGTGCAACAGCAGCTTGCGGCGGCGGCGGGCTGTGTGGTTGGTCCAGCTTCCATTTAGATACTCGGGGATGTAAACACCCTCAAGCCATAGTTCATCTCCGTAGAAGGTGGCAAAGCCATCAACCAGGGAGGCCCGGCCTTCACGCAACGATTTCACTTCGGTGCCCATCAAGACCAACCCGGCCTCAAAGGTATCCATGACGAGGTAGTCATGCCGGGCCTTGCGATTGGTGGCCACTACCTTCAGGCCACTTTCCTTCGGCACAGCTGGCTCCTTCACGGATGGTTGGGTGCCGCATCAGCGGCGCAAGGTATAAGTCTAACAACGCCAGGCCCGGCTGAGGGTCATGCAACTCTCAGCCGGGCCTGCCGGGTGGTACAAAAAGCGGTTTTTCTAGAGCCTAGAGCAAGGTCATGGGATCAACAGCAACACCGTTGAGCCACGTTTCAAAGTGCGCGTGGCAACCGGTGGAGTTGCCTGTTCCACCGGAGATGGCGATCAACTGGCCGCGACTGACCTTTTGGCCATTGCTGACCTGGACATTGGTGTTGTGGTAATAGGCCGTCAGGAGAGCGTTCCCTTGAATGACACCGTGGCTGATCTTGACACCCCAGCCACCTCCCCAAACATCCCAGCCAGCCATGACCACGGTGCCCGCTGCTGCCGCGTACACGGGGGTACCGCACGTGGCGCCGAAGTCAATGCCAGTGTGGACGTAGCCGCCCGTGCCGTTGAAGTCGATGGTGCCAGCAGGTGTTTGCCGCCAGCCGAAACCGGAGGTAATGGGGACATTGACGGAGAAGGGGTGCTGGAGTCCGAACGCGGAGGGGTTACCCGGTGCTGGCGGCACGTAGGGCGGAGGCACGAAGCTATTGCCACCACCGCCACCGCCACCGTTATTGTTACCTGCTGCGGCTGCGGCTGCTGCTGCCTGCGCACGGGCAATCCGTTCGGCTTCTGCCTTGGCAGCGGCCGCGGCAGCTTCACGCTCTTTGCGCTGAATCTCCGCGATTTCAGCGGCAACAGCAGCCTTTTTGCCCTGAACTTCCTTGAGCTTGGCCTGGATCTGCGGCTTTTGAGCTTCTAATTTGGCATTCAGTGAAGCTGAATCGGTGATGAGCTTATCAACTGTGGCTTTTTGCGTGGCGGCAGCATCACGGGCGCTCTGTTCGGCAATAAGTGCCGCATCGGCCTGCGACTTCAAGTCAGTGATTTCAGCTTCCACCGCTACCAGACGAGCCTGGGCATTCTGGTTGGTTGCCTTCTGTGCCGTCAACTCTTCCAGAGCCGCGGTCTGGCTGCGCAAGGCCTGTTCGGCCAAGTCTATGGAGTTAGCCAAGTCCGTGGTGGATTCAGCGCCCAGAATCAAGGTCAGGTTGGCGGGCAAGCCGCCAGCCTTGTAAGACTGGGCGGCGATCTGGCCAATCAGCGCCTTTGTTTCGGTGGCCTTCTTGGCATCCGTGGCTATTTGGGCTGTGATCTTGTCCTTGTTCTGCTGGGCAAGATCCATCCGTGCTGCGAGGGAGTTAACCTCAGCCGTTGCCGCGCTCACGCGGCTCTGTGCCTGTGTCAGCGCCGCCTGGGCACCTGGAAGCTGGCCCTGGAACATGACAAGATCCGCGGCAGACTTGGCAATCCCGGAGTCCACAAACTCAAGCGATGCTTGAACATCGTGAGCCTGCTGTTCAAGGGCGCTGGCCTGATCGCCAAGATCGTCGGCCTGGGCGGGGGGCACAAGCCCCAGTAAACCCACGGCGAGAAGAGCTGCAATGGCAGCACCGAAACGGTGCCGCAGCGCTCGGGACCCGGGCAGAGAACGCCCAAGCCGGGGGGATTTCACGGTTCCAATTCCCCCGCTTGATTTCGAATTCATGCCTTGAGCTCCTTGACGATTGACACTAACAACTCCAGTCACAGGGGCCTCCTCGGTAACAAGGCCCCTACCTACCTTACACTTTGAGATTTTTACGCAACGAAACGGCTGATGCGATGCCTGCCAAGACGATTCCCAGCAGTATCAGGACCGGGTAGATCACAAAGGCATCAGCCGTTGAGATGTAGGGGGTTCCGGAACTGGAAGAGGCCAGGTAACCGCCAAAGAAGAAGTGCACAATGGACCAGACCGCGCCTGAGGCCAAAAGCGCCCCTATTGTGGCTGCAATGACACCTTCCAGCACAAAGGGTAGCTGGATGACAGTCCGTGAGGCGCCCACCAGGCGCATGATTTCAATCTCTCGGGTTCGCGATTGTGCCGACAGTCTGATGGTGGTGGCAATCAGCAGCGCCGCACAAATGGTCATGAGAGCAGCAACTCCCATGGCCACATAGGTGGCAATGTTCATCCAGGAGAACAGCTTATTCAGCACCTTGCGCTGATCCACCACGGAATCCACGCCCGGGGTTGCCGCGAAGGTCTCGTTGATGATCTGGTACTTCGTCGGATCGGTCAGCTTGATGCGGTATGAGGATGGCAGGTTGGCAGCTTCCACCGAGTCCACCATGGGTGAGTTGGCAAACTGTTCCTGGAAGTGGCCCAGCGCCTCCTCCTGGGACTCAAACGTCCATGTCTCCACATAAGGCTTCACAGCCGGTGATTCCAGCAGATCCTCAATGGTTGTCTTCTGCTCATCCGTGACCGGGCCGGAAACGCAGTTGGTGTTCGCAGGAATGTCGGTGCACAGGTAAATGGTGACCTGGACCTTGTCATACCAAAATCCTTTGAGCTGGCCAATCTGCATCTGCAAGAGTCCGGCCGTTCCCACGAACGTCAGCGACACAAACGTCACCAGAATCACTGAAATGACCATCGTCAGGTTGCGGCGCAGGCCACTTCCCAACTCGCTCATAATGAAGGCAAGTCTCACTTTTTGTTCCCGTCATTCATCTCATCGGCAGGCGTTGGCGCCGCTTCCCCCAGCGGCGTTCCCAGCTTGCGTTCAAGGCGTGGCGGCATGCTCTCCTCCGTGGAAGTGCCGTCCTCTGCTGCCGCGGCAGTTGCTGCGCGGCGACGGCGGGTCATGGGTTCGGCGTCGTCCGTCTTGACGGGGACCATAGCGGGTCCCGCGGCGCCCGCTTGCACCACCGGAATCGCGGAGGTGTAAAGGGCTGTAGCCTCATCCCGGACCACTTGGCCATGGTGGAGCTCGATGACTCGCTTGCGCATGGTGTTGACAATGTCATCGTCGTGCGTGGCCATGACCACCGTGGTGCCGTTTTGGTTGATCCGGTCCAGGATGGCCATGATGCCGGCACTGGTGATAGGGTCCAAGTTTCCTGTGGGCTCATCGGCCAGCAGGATTCCTGGCTGGTTCACGATGGCGCGGGCAATGGCCACACGCTGCTGCTCACCACCGGAGAGTTCCGTGGGTGTGCGGTGCGCCTTATCTTCCAGGCCCACCAGTTCCAGCACGCGCGGCACCTCAGACTTGATGGCGGCCCGGTTCTTGCCCAGCACCTGCATGGCATAGGCCACATTGGCGAACACGGTCTTAGTCTGGATCAGGCGGAAGTCCTGGAACACCACGCCAATGCCGCGGCGGAACTTGGGCACGCGCCAGCTGGGGACGTTGGCAACATTCTGTCCGGCAACGTAAATCTGCCCGTGTGGTGTCCGGTATTCGCGCAAAATCAAGCGCAGCAGGGTTGACTTGCCGGAACCGGAGGAGCCCACTAGGAACACAAACTCGCCGCGTTCCACATCGAAGGAGACGTCGTCGAGCGCAGGTTTATCCTTGCGATCGTAAGCTATGCTCACATTTTCAAAACGAATCATGACTTTTTCATTGCCCGGCCAGCGCAATTCGCTGGCATGCTGGCGTCCGGGCAGGTGTTTGGGGGAAGAAGCCGCCAGCTTAACGACTATAGGCGTGTGGCCGCGCTATTGCTGGTTCCACAGCGGTGTGTCGAGGTTGGGGGTTGCTGTGAATCCAGGGTGGGACGGTGCCGAGGCACCGGCTTCAGGCTTCTCACTGCGGCCGGCCCGCTCCCCGGGACGCGGCCACGTTTCCGCGAGAACGGGGCCAAGCCGGGTGAACGCTGCTGAGAGAAGGGGACCGGGCTGCGTATACTCCCGAAACCGGTGTCGCCCCGCAAGAACGGCGTTTCTTGTGGGGTGGTTCGCGGGTTGGCCCCGTTTGAGTTCAATTCCCGCAGGGAAGCCCTTTCTGTTCCTCTGACATTCACGCCCCTGCCATGTCAAGGTATAGCTTCTGCGGTGTGGACAAGGAAGAAGCTGATGATTTCACGCGGCATACGGGCTGCGTTGTCCACAGAATGGGTGGTTTCAACAAAGTGTCCTTGAAGACGTCTTAACACATCAACAGACTCGGGGCATGGAACAGAACAAATTGGAGCGACGATTGGTTCAGGCCTGGCCAGCGTTCTATCAGGTTGCCACTTCTGCCCAGCTGGCCGAAGCGGGCTTTGGCGAACGAGTGCTAGCCACCGCTTTGGACAGGAGACTAGTTTTCAGGCTGCGGAAGGGTGCTTACGTGCGAGCCGCACACTGGGCAGCGTTGAAGCCCTGGGACAAGGACAAACTCCGGATCCTGGCGCACATCATGACGGTCCGGGGCGAACCCGTCTACTCGTACTTCACGGCCGCGCGGCTGCACGGGCTGTTCATCTGGAACAGTGATGCCCGCATTCATGTCACCGGGGCATCGGCCAGCTCCGGGACAAGCGGTGCCAGGGACGTTGTCCAACACCACGAGGCTGTGCCCGTCACGGATTCCCATTCGTTGCTTCTGCGCACCGGCATGTCCGTGACTGTAACAACGTTGGAGCGCACGGTCGTTGATTGTGCAAGGGCAGGCGGATTCGCAGAAGCGGTAATTATTGGTGACCATGCACTGTCCAAGGGAGCCCGGATGGCGGTCATGTTGGCCTTGGTCGATTCGATGCCGGGGCGCCGCGGCGTTCGCAAGGCGCGCCGGGTGCTGCGTTCATTGGACGGTCTTTCGGAATCACCGGGCGAGAGCAGGACCCGGTTGATCATTGCCGGCATGGCCATTGACCAGCCAGTCCTGCAAAAGGAACTTCTTGCGGGTGGCAGGATCTATCGCCCTGATTTTCTCTGGGAAAGGCAAAAGTTGATCGTCGAGTTTGACGGCGATATCAAGTACTTCGCCTATGAACGCACCGACAAGGTCATCTTGGAGGAACGGAAGCGCGAAAAGCGGCTCATGGAATTGGGCTGGCGTTTCGTCCGGCTCGAATGGAAGGACCTTGCCAACCAGCAGGAAATGAAGCGGCGGATCCTGGCAATGTACAACGCACCATTTCTGGCTGCCGTCGCCTAACGGGGAGCGCCTACGCTTTATCCGCAAGTCTAGTTACTCATAATAATTGCACACGCGATTATTATTCCCCGGGCCACCCGGCAGCGCGACCTTAGCTGTGCGAGGCCTCGCACTCCGGGTGGATCGTTGCATTGATCAGTTCACGGTCATAGAGCACTTTAGCGTTGCTCTCGACAATAAGGTCTTTAGCAATCTCATTGCCCGTGCGTTTGTCGATGACGCTGCGGTAGACCTTGTTGCGCCGGTACACGTCCTTCCCCACTTCCTGGAAATGGGAGTCTGTTTCTTTGACATGGACCTTCACGCCCAGTGGTTCACTGGCGCGCAGTTCTCCGCGCCGGTATTCCTCGGTCACCGAAACCCTGACCTGGAAGGTGGTCTCCGTGGGGTTGTACACCCGGTAGTCCAGATAGTTGTAGACAATGGAGGTTCCCGTGCCAAACGGAATTTGCCGGTTGAAATCGGGGAACAAGTCGATGCCACCATGGTGGTGGTGTTCCACAATGTCCAACGGGCTATGCAGCACCATCCAGTGCAGCAGGTTGGTGAACTGGCACAGGCCCCCACCAATCCCGGAGGATGGGCCGTTGCTACTGACGGTCATGCCCGTCTTGTAACCCTTCTTCTCCGAGCAATGCCCCACTAGGTGCCAGAAGGAAAATGTTTCGCCGGGCTTGATCAGGATCCCGTCCACATGCGGCGCGGCCAAGCCCAGGCTGACAGCCTTGTTTTCCTGCAGCGCCGCATCCACATTTCCCAGTTTCCGCCGGATGAGGGAATTGTGCTTGTACACGACCACCGGTAGGTCCTGTTGCCCGCGGGTGGAGGCCAGCGTTAACAGGCGGATGAAATCGCGCAGCGTGCGTTGGGCGATCTGCCGTTTCACGGCGAGGGCATAGGTCAACGGGGATATGTCGCCAAACAGCTTCCGACCCAAATTCCCATTTCCCCACCATGGCTGCAAGCACGCAGCCACCCCATGCTGTCCGGAAGTACCGGAGGCTTCCGGGCCGTGTGACAGAGTAACGCCAGTCACATTACTGCTGGCGGCTACCCTGCCACAGCTGTGCGGCAATTGTGACGGGGAATTCGAAAGGTCTAGTGCTTTTCGGCGTTTCGCTGATCGGCGCGCCAGCGGATTCCGGCGTCGATGAAGTCATCAATCTCGCCGTCCAGCACGGAGCCAGCGTTGCCCACCTCGTGCTCGGTGCGCAGGTCCTTGACCATTTGGTACGGGTTCAGCACGTAGGAACGCATCTGATCCCCCCATGAGGCCTTGACATCACCGGCCATGGCCTTCTTGGTGGCGTCTTCCTCAGCCTTCTTCAGCAGCAGCAGGCGCGATTGCAGCACGCGCATGGCGGCCGCCCGGTTCTGAATCTGCGACTTCTCGTTCTGCATGGACACCACGGTGCCGGTGGGAAGGTGGGTCAGGCGTACGGCGGAGTCGGTGGTGTTCACGGACTGCCCGCCCGGACCTGAGGAGCGGAAAACATCCACCCGGATCTCGTTATCCGGGATCTCAATGCTGTCCGTTGATTCGATCAGCGGGATGACCTCCACGGCGGCGAACGAGGTTTGGCGGCGGCCCTGGTTATCGAAGGGGCTGATGCGCACCAGGCGGTGCGTGCCGGCCTCAACACTGAGCGTGCCAAAGGCGTACGGTGCCTTGACCTCGAACGTGGCGGATTTCAGCCCGGCTTCTTCCGCGTAGGAGGTGTCAAGAACCGCTGTGGGGTATCCGTGGCGTTCGGCCCAGCGCAGGTACATGCGCAACAGCATTTGGGCGAAGTCGGCAGCATCCACGCCACCAGCGCCGGAACGGATGGTGATGACGGCTTCACGCTCATCGTATTCACCAGCGAGCAGAGTCACGATTTCCAAATCCTGAAGGGACTTCTGCAAACCGGCGAGATCCTTGACAGCTTCGGTGAGGGAATCGGCGTCGCCCTCTTCCTGAGCCAGCTGCACAAGGACCTCAAGATCATCGATCCGGGATTCCAGGGAACGCAGCTTCTCCAGCTTGGACTGGGCATGGCTGAGCTTTGAGGTGACTATCTGCGCGGCTGCGGGATCATCCCAGAGGTTGGGCGAACCAGCCTGGTCAGATAAATCCTCAATATTTTCCATGAGTTTCTCCACTTCGGAGACCTGCTCGATGGAAGTGTAGGTTGCGCGTAGGGCCCGGAGTTCTGCGGGAAAGTCAATCTCTGCCATGATATTCAAGCCTACGGCATTGGCAGGGCTGCATGCGGCGGGCCCCAGCGCGGGCGTCACAGCACTTTTCATAGCACCAAGTTGGCCCGTGCTGTGCTGCTGACACTGATACTGATCCCCTCCGGGACCAGGAAGTTGATAAAGAGGGGATGGACGACGGCGCTCACCCCCACCACCGCTGTTCTACCGTCCCCCACACCGGTGGCCGAATCCAGGACAATGTTGCCCAAACCCTCCGGGGAGCCGATCCCGGCAAGGTAATCCTGGGCTGCCCCGAGAACGCTGTGAGCGGTGAGCAAGGTCCCGGGATCAGCGGTGGCACTGCCTCCGCTGAGTTCAAAGGTATCCGCGGCTGCGAGCGCAGCGCCGTCTGCAATGGACAGCAGCTTCTTGTGTCCTAGGTAGATGCTGCCGGCCGCTGCCACCACGGTGACTACCAACAGGCTGATCAGGACGTAGCCGATCAATAGGATCATGACGTGTCCGGTTTCTTCTCCGGTGTTGGTTGTTGGAGATGTTTCAGTTTTCCTGCGGGTTTTCATTTGTAGCGTCCCACCTTTTGCTGGGCAGTGGATTCCACCGTGGCGGCCGTGGCATTGACTCCTGGCAGCGAGCCCACCACGGGCAGTTCCACTGTGAGCTGCACGTGGGCACGGACTATGGCTCCGGCGGTGGAACAGCCGGGATTGCAGGTAATGGACAGAGTTGCAGCATCGGGGTCAAAGCCCATGTCCGCTACGGCCAGCCGCACGGCACGCTCAGCGGCTTGGTGTGCGGAGGGGACCTCCTTGTGTAAAACGAACACTTTGGCGGCTTGATCTGCGGCCCCCACTGCCGCATATGCTCCGCCTTGGAGCTGTCCCACCGTCAGAATCAGGTAAGCCACGGGCACCATGAGCAGCACCGCGAGAAAGATGAACTCAATAATGGCGCTGCCTTCTTCTGATTTAGCGCCGGGCGGCGGCTTTGCTTCAACGGGTGATGACGGCATGGCCTGTCATCTCCAGGGATCGTGCCGGTCCGAAGAGTCCTATCAACGGCAAGGGAGCATTGAGCGAGACTTGGAGAATATCCAGGCCGTCCTGTGTGTCAATGCTGACGGACACGTCCTGGACATAGCCGGGCCCCAGGGCAGCATCCATAAGGTGGATGGCCCGGTCCTTGGCATCGGCCGCGGTCCTATCCCCCAAGGCACCGTATCTGGCAGCGGATGAGGCGGCATCAGCCATAGTGTTGCGCACGTGCAGCACCAACGCCAGCTGGAGCAGGGCCACAAAGATCACCGTCACCAACGCTCCCACCAGAACAAAGTCGACCACCGCAGCCCCGGTTTCCCGCACCGAAGCTAAGGCTGAACTTGTTCCATGGCTTGGTTGAACAGGCCCTCCAGTGCGGGCCCGGCGATGGCCAGCAACCCGGCCACCAGAACGGCGCTCATGAGGGTTATTAAAACCCACCCGGGCACGTCTCCTTGGCTTCTGCCAGTAGCTGGGCGCAGGGCCAGTGGCAGGGACAACCGGTAGTTGGCCCGCTGCCACTGCCGTACCAAGTACTCCCTCGCCACACTGATCCACATCCTCGCGCGGACGTGTAGCCCGCCGCTGAACGTCATCACTGCCCTGAACCGCGCCGTTGCCCTTTGCCTGGCCTTGTTGAAAACGTGCATGATGTTTCCTCTCCTTTTGCTGATGCTGTTGTTTTGCTAAAGTCTTTCCTCTGCGTGTAGTCCCGTGTCTGCCCATCTAGAAACCAAACTGCAGCAGGGCCAGGCCGGGAAAGACGGCGAAAACAACTGTCAGCGGCAGCACCCCGAAGATCAGTGGCACCATCATGCCGATTTCCTTGCGTCCCGCCGATTCCATCAGCTCACGCTTGGCTACGTCCCTCACATCCTGAGCCTGTGCCCGTAGTACCTCGGCCAGCGGGGTGCCCCTATTGATGGCCACACTGATGCCGTCCACAAACCGGGCCAGGGCCGGCACATTGACTCTGGCCGAGAATTGGTTCAGGGCTTCTACTAGCGGCATCCCCGTCCGTGTTTGAGCCAGGACCGCGCCAAATTCGGCAGAAAGCACCCCGGATGAGGACCGGGCCACCCGGTCCAGCGCACTGACGGCGCTCTCCCCCGCACCCACCGCTAAAGCCATCAGCTCTGCGAGCGCCGGGAATTCTGCCAGCATGCGGGCCTGCCGGCGTTGGATCCGTGAGCTCAGAAGGTAGTCATACAACACGTACCCGCCCATCATGGGCCCCACAGAGAGCACCACAGCGCCCAGAAGATTCAGGCGGCCCTGCCACAGTAAGAACAGCGTCAACAGCACCCCTAAAAGCAGCCCCACCCCGGCAACAAGCAACTGTGCGGCGCGGAATTCCAGAGCACTCTCTTGCCGCCCAGCCTGTGCAAGACGGGCACTGAGTCCGTGAACACTGATATTGCTCCGGCCAAGTCTCTGCACAGCATCCTTGAGCACCAGGCGCGCAATACGCTCCAGTGGGCCAAAGAGCGGCACTTGTTCTTCCTTCTCCAGAAGCCGGGAACGCCTGGAAGCCGTCAGCAATTGAGGTTCCACACGTTGGGCAAAGCTGGGCCGACGCATGGCAGGAAGACGCACCAACGTCAGCCATAGCCCGGCCCCCAGGACAAGCCCAACGCCGGTCACCAGCAGCAGCTGCCCCGTCATTGCAGCACCCGCTGTTCCTCTGGCAACGCCCCAATGCGCAGCATGATCCGGTAGCAAACCACGGAGAGCACAAGGCCCCCTCCCAGTACCGCCCACCCGGGCGCTGAGTTATACGCGCCAATGGCTTCGGGGCGCGTGGCCATGAGCATCAGTACAATCCAGGGCGCGGCTACGGCCAGGCGGGCTGCATTGACCGTCCATGACTGCCGGGCCTCAAGTTCGCTCCGGGTTCTGGCGTGGTCCCGCAGGAATTCGGAGAGCGTGCCCAGCAGTTTGCCCAAGTCGGAGCCGCCAACATCGCGCGTGAGCCGCAACGCCTCAATGATCCTGTCCGCAACGGGATCAGCCAATGATCCTTTGAGTCTTTGCAAGGCGCTTTCGAAGTGCCCGGTGGCCCGGTAATCCGCACCAAAGGCTTTGAATTCTTCACGGAGTTGGAGCGGACCCTTGCTCCCCAGCTGAGTCAGAGCTTCGGGAAGTGAAAGCCCGGCTCTGATGGCTGAGCGTAAATGGTCCACAACGTCAGGCCAGAGATCGCGCATGACTGCCGCCCGGCGTCGTGCGCGCATCGCCAGCAGCGCAAAGGGCAGGTAGGCGCTGAACAAGCCAAAGCACAAGGCTATGGCCGGGGCGCGCGTCAGCACCACAACAATCAGGACCACCACCACGGCAAACACGGCGGTGCTGACCAGCAGGGAGGCAGGGCTGACTTGAGGAACGCCGGCCCGGTGGAGCAATGAGGCCACCTTATTACCCCGGACCGGGACAGCGCTGCGGGCAGGTTCACTCCAGCAGGCCATCCAGATCAGGAACATCCCCAGGCCTGCCAGCAGCCCGAGGACCGCGGACATTAGGACTCCCCCATCAAGGCAGCCACGTTGTAGCCTGCCGCTGCGAACTTCTCAGGAGCCGGCATAGCGGTGTCCGAGGCTTCCAGCCGGCCGTTGACCGTGTCAAAGACGAGGCTCGATTCGATGATGCCGTTTTCCACACGGCGGCCCAGGGCCAGGATTTGCCCCACGGACCGCCGCCCGTTGGGGGCTCGGACGCAGTGCACCACCAGGTCTATACAGGCCGCCACTGTTGGCAGGACGAAGGCGGCCGTGATGTTCTCTCCTGCGAGAAGCGGGAGGGTGCAAATCTTCACCACGGCGTCATGCGCAGAGTTGGCATGGACCGAGGCCATCCCGGGAAGACCACTATTTAGGGCGATCAGCATGTCCAGGCTTTCCGCCTCACGCACCTCACCCACAATGAGCCGGTCTGGGCGCATGCGCAGTGCCTCCTTGACGAGGCGGCGCAGCGGGATCTCGCCCATGCCCTCGAGGTTGGGTTGGCGGCATTGCAGCCCCACCACGTCGCGCAGGGGAAGCTTCAGCTCGAATATTTCCTCGACGGTAACCACACGCTCGCGGGAACCAATACCGGAGGCCAAACAGTTCAGCAGTGTGGTTTTACCAGCCTGGGTTGCGCCCGAGACCAGGATGTTCAGCCCGCTGCTGACGGCTGCCCCCAAAAAACGTGCCGCCTGTGGTGTGAGGGAACCCAGCTCCACCAGATGGTCCAGGCGGCTGGCCCGGGCAGTAAACTTGCGGATGTTCACGGCCCAATGGGTTTGGGTGATGTCCGGGATCACCACGTGCAGCCGGCTGCCGTCCGGTAGGGCAGCGTCCACGAAGGGGCTGCTCAAATCCAGCCGGCGGCCAGAACTTTTCAGCATCCGTTCCACCAGATCGCGCACTTGCTCTGCGGTGAATACCAGGTTGGTGAGTTCGGATTCGCCGTGCCTAGCCACAAACACCTCATCAGGGGCGTTGAGCCAAATTTCCTCTATGTCCGGATCTTCAAGGAGTGGTTGCAGTGCACCGAAACCGGCGACGGCGTTGAACACCGTGCGTTTCGCATCGGCAGCTTGGGCAAGTGCTGGCACCGCACCGAGTAGGGAGCGCTCGCCATAATCGTTGACCGCTGCCTCAACCAAGGCACGGACTTCCATGCCTTGCCTCAGCGGATCAAGACCTTTACGGCGGATGAGCTCCCGGACTTCATCCTCAACTTGTGTCAGCGCATCCAATCAGACCACGTCCGCCCCTTTGCGGTGTTCGCCTTTGCCAATGGTCAGGAGCCTAGACCCGTTCAATAGGGACGCGCTAGGGGCAATCGTGCGGCTGTGGATAAGTAGGGGCTGCAGGTGGCTACTTCATGTCGTTCGGTATTGCGCCGCTGGCATCACAAGCATATATTTGGGAAGCCTTTGTAAAATCCACCCGGGGGAATCCGTGAAACGACGAACTATCGCGCTGGTCGCAGCCTTGAGCATGGTCATGACCGGCTGGGTGGTTTCACCAGCTTCGGCGGAGAGCGAGAGTTCACCTACGCCATCTCCAACGGTTGCAGTTGAGTCAGCTCTACCAGCCATCCCCACTTTTTCTCCAGACCACGAGCCAGCCTCTCCTGAACCGATCACTCCGGAGCCAACGTCCGTACTGATTCCATCTCCAATTACAAAGCTAGCGACTCCACCAGCTGCACCTATGTCGGTGCCCGCCGTCCTCACCAAGCTCATGACCGAGAAGTGGCAGAAAATGGGTGGAGCCCTAAGCGTGTTGGGGGAACCCTCCGCAGATGCCAACTGTCAGGACGGAATCTGCCGCCAAGAATTTGAGGGTGGCACAATCTTCGTTGTCAGAGGCAATACCGTAACGGTTGCGCTCAGAAGTCAAGGGCATGTTGGACCCCAATGGTTTGAAGTTGGGGGATTGAAATCAGGAATAGGCGTGCCAGTTACTGATGAAATTAATACCACAGAAGGCTCATACCAAGAGTTCGACTCCTTCGACGGCAAGGGAATCACGGTTCGCACTTGGCGAGCTCTGCAGGGCATTATCCCAATCGCACTTGGAACAGATATCGGCTACAGGTTTAACTGGCTCGGTGGAATCTCCGTTGTTGGCTACCCTATTGGCCAGGCTTCATGCGGCCTGAAGGACAAGGGATGCAGCCAAAGCTTCGACACCGGGACGATCTTCTCCAGCTCCACATCAGCTGCCTCATTGATCAAAGGTGGCATCAAGTCCAAGTGGGTAAGCACCGCTGCTCAAAACGGCATTCTCGGTTATCCCATTGATCAAGAAGAATGTTTTGGTTCAACGCCTTCATGTCTTCAGTCTTTTCAGGGCGGGCAGATCATCTGGTCAAAGAGGACTGGCGCCACAATAGTCCGGGGTGGCATCAGGTCGATGTACTGGAATTCAGGATTCATGGTGGGCACTCTTGGCCTTCCACTGAGTGATGAAAAGTGTAATTTGCGCGATAAAGGTTGTGTTCAGAACTTCCAGAACGGGCAAATAGCTTGGTCTACCAAAACCGGAGCAAAGACTCTTCGAGGAGCCATCGGGTCACGGTACACAAGCGTCGGCGCCCAGAATAGCTACCTGGGCTATCCAACTGCCGAGGAGCAGTGTGGGATTCCTCGCGGAGGCTGCAAGCAAGGGTTTCAAGGAGGGACCATTATTTGGTCGGCAGCCTCGGGTGCTCGCATAACGCGTGGAGCCATAGGTGCAGCGCACACCGGTGCCTTCGCTGGATGGTTGGGCCCGGAGGGCTACCCTTTGGGTGATGAGATCTGTGGACTCGCCCAGAAAGGTTGTTATCAGCAATTCCAAACCGGTCGTTACTACTGGTCACCAAACACTCGCACAGCCGTTTTCGTCAAGAATGGCATACAGTCGCGCTGGAACCAGCTAGGCGGAGTCAATGGACGAATGGGCTACCCAATTTGGAATGAAGTCTGCGCCAACGGTTACTGCGAACAACAGTTTCAGCATGGAGTGGTTTCCTGGGCAGCACCCGGCGCGCGCCCCTGGTGATCCTCTCCCAGTAACGTTCCTGGCGGAGAAACCAACCAAGTCGTGTCCAATCGTCCGAGACCTCCGGCTTGCACAATATGCATGACTTCATCTGGATCTTCAAGGAGTGGTTGCAGCGCACCGAAACCGGCGACGGCGTTGCACACCGTCAGCTTGGCATCGTCGGCTTGAGCGAGGGCCAGCACCGCACCGAGCATGGAGCGTTCGCCATAGTTGTTGACAGAGTTGTTGACAGAGTTGTTGACCACTGCCTCAACCAAGGCGCGGACCTCCATGCCTTGCATCAGCAGATCAAGACCTTATACAACGAAAGAGCTACCTGACGTCCCACCCCGTTGAGGCGGCAATGCGTTCCCCAAGGGCTGGCGCCATGGTGCGGGCAAAGTCCCACGTGAGGTGGTTGTCATCAAGATAAACAAGGACGTTACCTAGAACTGCAGGGCAGTTCCCGTCCTTGCAGTACTGATCAGTGAGATCAATCATGTGCGCGCCGTTGATGCTATTCAGCGATGCTGCCGGGTCCGTTGCTGCCAGATGATCGGCCTGCTTGAAGGCGCAGGCGTCAGGACCTGATTTTGCCACACAGGCTGACTTGCTGTCGCTAAAACGGGGATTGTCTCGGACACCAATGACGTCAATACCTGCGCCCGCAAACCTCTGTACCGCTGCCTCATACCCTGGAATGAGACTCTCGTCCGGTGAATCCGGGACGGCGTCCGTAGAAATCGTAAAAACAGCATCCGGCTTCAGCTTTAGCACGTAATTCATTGCGGCATTATTGAACGCTTGGCATGTCTCGTTCCTGCCAGATGGGGCGGACTCGCTTCCAAAGTCACACCCGCCTAAAAGCAGAGAAACTAGCTGCCAATCATTGCTCTTAGCCACAGGCATGAGTGCCCCAGCAATTTGCTCCGCATGCGAATCACCGATAATCACGATGGTCTTTCTTGGCGTCTTCACAGGTGCGGTTTGGCCGCATTTATCGGCCAAAATCTGCTCAATTGGAAGGAATTTCTCCGTACATTCATTTCCTAGGTTCACCCACTGTTTATTTAGTGCAGTCAACGGAGGCGTCATTGGCAAAGCTGGATCAGCGGTATCCACAAACCCGTCCTGAAGTGAAAGCGCGCCAGGATAGTTTCGGACAACTTCTGCTTGATCGGCTTTGGACTGTGCCGCTTGAAGTAATTCCTGAATTTTCAGCTTTCCTTGCCATGCACCCAGCGGAGCAGCAACTAACGCAATACAAATCGCTATGGTCAGGACCGCGCGGCGTCGTTTCTTCTCGATCCATTTGCTACGCCGGATAGGTGTGTCCACAAGCTTTGTGGCGATGATCGCAGCCAGAATTGAAACAAGGATGATGACGGCGCCAGCCTTGAGTCCGGCTTGTTCACGGCCCGTGAAGACGAGGAAGAACACCAAGAGCGGCCAGTGAAAAAGATACAGGGCGTACGAACTGTCACCCAGCCTAACTAGCGGCTTCCAACTCAGGAACCTGTCCACCCCAAGTTTGCTGTTAGTAAAGCCAGCCACGATGATAAGTGCAGCGGCCAATGTAGGCCAGAGCGCCATATAGCCGGGGAATTTCTGGCCCACTTGCAAGATGAATCCGCAGGACAGAATGGCCACAATGCCTACCCAGCCCAGAAATATTCGGGTGGATCGTTTGAAGGATAGGTAGGGCAGGATCAGCGCAAGTAGTGACCCTAGAGCAAACTCCCAAAGTCTTGTCCGCGTGTCAAAGTAGGCAAAAGCCTGATTGGTATATGTCGTGATCATGGAAAACAGCAACGAGATGGTGAAAATTGCGCCAAATATATAGATCAGCAAGGCCCGAATTCGGAGTCTTCCAGCGCGGGAGATGATTGCCGCCGTCGCGAACACCAAGGGCCATAAGATGAAGATCTGTCCCTGAATGGACAGAGACCAGAAATGCTGAAGCGGGCTTGCCGCGCTGTGGTCGGTGGCGTAGTAGTCAACGGCTTCCGAGGCTAGGAACCAGTTCTGATAGTAGATAAGGGATGCCCAGGTCTGTCCGAACATGCTGGACCAGACAGTTTCCGGTAGGAGTACATAGACACCTAGCAGAGTCAGCAACAAGGTAAGCGCAATGAGAGGCAAGAGCCGCTTGAACAAGTGGGCCCAGTATTTGAACAGCTCTAGCGCTTTGCCACTTTCAAGCCTGCGTGTGAACTGCCCCGTCAAAAGGAACGATGAAATGAGGAGAAAGACATCCACACCGCCAGAGATCCGGCCGAACCAAACGTGATACGCCACCACCATCAGTACAGCAACTGCGCGGAGCCCCTGCACTTCCGGCAGGAATTTCCGGTCTCCGCCGTTCTGCTGGGAATTCGGATCAGACGCGGCACTGCGGCGGCCCCGTACTTTCGGTGCCTCCTCGGCGATCAGCGACATGTATTTCTTACCTCTAAATGGTTGGGGTCAAGCAGTGCATCTACTGCGCACCTCAAATTTTCCCCCGTGTAAGTTTACCCTCTTGCTCCAAACCGAAAATCGAGACGTGGCCACTACCGCTGGGGGCTGTCGCCAACCATAGAGTTAGGCGCTGATTCGAGATTGGTATAGGTTCCGGGCTCTGTCCGTCTGATCAGCGGCAAAACCACAGGTGGCTACCGTCTGGCAACGTCTCAATACTTGGGCGCCGAGGACAGTCCGAAGTATTGCTCGAGTGTCTTGAAGCCGCGATTGCGCATGTCAGTGGCGGCCCGAACACCGATGTAGCGAAGGTGCCACGGCTCGTAGCTGTATCCCGTGATGGAGTCGTATCCTTGAGGGTAGCGCACAATGAAGCCGTAGCGCCAAGCATTGGCAGCAGCAAATTGTCCGGCTGGAGTGATGACGAAGCAAGCCTGCAATGCACAGGTTCCATTGGGTGTTCCAATGTCCATGACCAAACCTGTTTGGTGTTCGCTATACCCTGGGCGTGCGGAGATAGTATCCGCCACCGCTTGCCCGTACTGCCACACGTAATTGTTGTAAAGGCCTGCTTGAGTGTCATAGGACCGGAAACCACTGACCAAAGTCACAGGAACTCCTATCGCCGATGCGCCGGAGATGAGCTGTGACATTTGGGTGGCGGCTTCTCGGCGCATGAGTTGAGATCCAGACCAGACGAGATCCGGAGGTATGCGATTGATAGGAGCATTGGGACGGCGCTTGTTGACAACTATGCCGATACTGCCAGCATTTGGATTGACGCTGACGGCGCTACCTGCCTTCCACGTGATGGTTCCTCCTAGAAAGAGTTGGAGGCAGCTCACTGGTCTCCCCGCGCAATTCTCCTCACCTACCGGATAACCGAGTGGGCTGCGTTCAAATCCCATTTGGCCCCATTTTGAGCCGATGCCGCCACGAACGGTGTGGGCACCGACAGAGGATTGCCAGTAAATGTTGCCACCCTGGTATTGCTGAACGCACCCACGGGAGATGAGTGTGCAGTTTTCGTCGCTGATGGGGTACCCAAGGAGTCCGCGTTCCCAGTTGAATGTTGCCCAGCGCGCAGAGATGGCGCCGAGAACAATATGGGCGCCTGAGGCCGGAGACCAGTAAATACTGCCATTTCGATAATCGCGATAGCAGCCGCCTTGAGGCAACGAGCAGCGCAGTGGTGTCTTTGCATTCCCTAGTCGAACAGCATTGCCGCCTGAAGCGTGCTTTGTCGCGATGGCACCATTGTCCGGCGTTTGTGCAACAGCCGCAACGGACCCGCCCATGGTCATTCCCACCACGGCAACAGCCGCGATCAACAGTGATATCAATCGCTTGGTCTGCATCGGGCAGTGCGCCTTCCGTTGAATGATGGTATTCGAGACACTAGGTTAGTTCTGCTTCACAGGCAAGCAATTGAAGGCCCTATTTGGCAGTCACAGTCCACATAGTTGGTGCACAACCTCGCTAAATCGTGGAGTGAGGATATCGACTCTTCGTCCGCAGTCTTCGGGGAACCTTTACCGAACGGCAAAAGTTCTCGACCGCCAGTGCCTGTCAAGAGGTCGTGGGTACACGAAGTGGTGAATCAAGACATGGAGTACCTGGTCCAGTGCCTACGAAGCGCCAATCGGCCTGTCCACGATCCAGCGGGACCACTCACCAACAACGGGGGCCTACCCTTATCAACTATGGCCAACCGTCAGACGGGTCTGCCCAAGCTTTAGTTGACCCTTGGGAGTTCAGTAGCCGGTTGGCGTTTTACAACCTAAAAATCGTTAAATCCAACTTCATTACTGAACCGGGCTCAGCCGGCTCATCCCTCAGCTACATCATTCGAAAGGTCAGCCAGCAATGAGTATCTTGACAGGACCCAAGTACATGGTTCTAAAAATTGTTGAAACGCTCAGCCCGGCATGCGCTGAAAACCTGCGCACAATGGCGCATCAGCCAGTAGCCATTAGCCATTAGCCATTAGCCATTACAGCGTTGCAGCAGAGGCTAGATCAGGTAGAGACCGAGCTGCGAGACCTTCGCGGAGTGGTGGAGACACTTAACCAGGATCTTGACGAGTCCCGCCGTCTGGACCTGCGTGCCGCAGAGCTCATGGATGTGGCGTTCAGCGAACTGTACAAATAGCGGCGAACCGAGTTGTTAGAATTGGCTGAGACTTCTCGATGAATGGAATCCATATATGACGTGGTGGCAAGCGCTGCCGGCTATTTGCATTGCCGCTACACTATTTTTCGTTCCAGGCTTCGTCCTCGCCCGCGGGCTTGGAGCCAGAGGTTTCTTTAGTACAGCTATGGCCCCGCTGGCATCGTGTGGGGTCATAGGTGTCTCCGGCATCATTGGCGGTGTTACACACATCTCGTGGTCAATCTGGCTCGTTGCTGGTGTGACGATTGCCTGCACTGCTGCTGGCTGGTTTTTGCGCCTGCTGTTCAGAGACAAGCTCCTCCCCGTTGCGAGATCATCAGGTGGGCCAGTCCTCAGCTGGGCAACAGTTCTTCTGGTATTGGGCACCTCGGCCCCTATGGTGGCAAAGAAGCTTCTTCCCGCGATGGGAACACCCGACTCGTTCGCCCAAGTTTATGACAACATCTTCCATCTCAACGCCATCCGGTACATCATCGAAACAGGCAATGCATCGTCGCTGACGTTGGGAAATATGTCCACTGGCCGTTCGGGCATCTCTATTTACCCTTCCGTTTGGCATTCTCTTTCAGCTTTGGTCGCACAGCTAGCATCTGTAAACGTTTTCGTAGCGGAAAACGCAGTAACCATAGCCGTCACCGCACTCGTTTGGCCTTTTGCCTGCATTGCATTGGTGCGGGGAGTAATCGGCCCAAAAATTATTGCCACAGTAGTTGCCGGTATTTTATCTACAAGCTTTTGGGTCTTTCCCTTCCAAATCATTCAATGGGGCCCGCTGTTCCCCAACACGCTTGCCTACAGCATTCTTCCCATTGCGGTGTTACTCTTGGCCTCCGCATTTGGGTTGACTCGTGAACGAATGGCCGATCCGTTTACAGTGGTGACCCTCTTCGCGGTTTCCGTGGCTGCCATGTTCCTGACCCAGCCAAACGGCTTCAGTGCCATGCTCGCATTTTCCGTACCCATGGTTCTAGGGCTGTGGATACGGACACTCATTCAATCCCTTAGAAGTGAAAACCGCACCCAAAATGTACTACTCACACTAGCTTGGGGCCTTGCGGCACTTGTGACTTTCGTCATTATTTGGAAAGCACTCCTTCTCGGCTATGACGATTGGAAGCCCTCCAGAAGCTTGGGGGAGGCTGTCAAAGATGTCGCTACAGGTGGTTTGCTAGGACGAAACTTTACCTGGTTGGCATCAATGTTTGCGGCTGTCGGTCTGTTGGTTATCCTGATCAAACGGCGAGGTTGGTGGATGATCGCCTGCATGGCCGTCGCTGGCGGCCTCTATGTCACGGCAGTTTGGGCACCAATGGGGGCTTTCCGTCACACAATCACCGGCAGTTGGTACCAAGACCCATACCGATTAGCCGCCCTCGTGCCACTTTTCACTATCGTGCTGGCCTCAGTCGGCGCAGACGGTTTGGCCATTGGTGTGGGCTCGCTCCTCAAACGGCTCGCCCTGCGGTTCGGCGGTCGGGCAGCTAGTCTCAGCCAGAAGCCTTCCGCGGCACTACAGTCCATCGCAGGATTATTAGTCCTCGTCTTGGGCCTTGCTGTAATGGTCCCGCTGACACTTCAAACCAATCAAAAGGGCATGAAGATGATTACGAAGAAAATTTCGCAGTCATGGTCATACAAACCTGGCTGGATTGTCTCTTCCCCTGAATACATCCTCATGTCGCGGCTAGACAGTGAGGTCCCCCCTAACGCCGTAATTGCTGTGGATCCTTTCAACGGTGGTTCTCTGGCCTACGCCATTTCGGGACGCAAAGTCACCCAGTATCATCTCAACCCGAGTCCGAGTAAAGACCTTCTCCTCGTGGCACAAAACCTTGCGACAGCATCGCACGGGTCGGAGACATGCAAACTTGCAAATGAACTAAACATTCGTTTTGTGCTGGATTTTGGGTCTTTCTACATGCTTGACGTACCGGCCGCTAAGAAATATCCCGGTTTTGTGGAGATACAGAACGCCCCCGCGTTGAAGCTCATCGACCAGCAGGATCATGCAAAATTGTATGAAGTAGTTGGTTGTTAGCCGGGCAGGGATCACCAGTAGCCCAGGTGTTCCCTGCCCGATTTGAGTGACCTTACTGGGCGTCGTAACCCTGGGGATTGTTGAACTGCCAGCGCCAGTGATCTTCACACATCTGGGTAAGGCTGCGATGAGCGGACCAACCCAAATCGGCCAAGGCCGCCGATGGATCGGCATAACTCACTGCAGCGTCTCCCGGGCGGCGGGGTGCGAATTCAAACGGCACAGGCTTGCCTGCCGCATCTCCGAACGCCTTGATGACTTCCAGCACTGAAGACCCGTTCCCGGTTCCGAGGTTCCACCGGAATACGCCTTGGCGCGAAGGAAGGTAGTCGAGAGCAGCTAGGTGCCCCGCGGCCAAGTCCATTACATGGATGTAGTCGCGCACACCCGTGCCGTCAGGTGTTGGGTAGTCGTTGCCAAACACCATGACCTTTTCCCTGCGTCCCACGGCAACCTGTGCCACAAAGGGCAGGAGGTTGTTAGGGATGCCCCGGGGGTCTTCACCAATCCTGCCCGACTCATGCGCACCCACCGGGTTGAAGTATCGCAGGAGAGCAACGCGCCAAGTGGGGTCGGCCGCGCCTAGATCGGTCAAAATATCTTCGATCTGTTCCTTAGTACGCCCATAGGGATTGGTCGCGTCCAAAGGCATCTTTTCAATCAGGGGAACTTCTTCGCTAGCCCCGTACACGGTGGCCGAAGAGCTAAAGACGATGGTCCGCACACCGTGTTTGTCCATAGATGCCAGGAGGTTCAAGGTGCCGACAATATTGTTCTGGTAGTAGCGCAGCGGCTCTGCCACTGATTCACCCACTGCCTTGAGGCCAGCAAAATGGATGACCGAGTCAAAAGCTTCATTGGCGAAGAGTGCGCTAACCCCTTCTGCATCTAATAAGTCCAGCTCAACGAACTTGGGGTGTTTGCCTGTCAGCTCTTCAACCCTGCGCAAGGATTCCGCAGAAGAGTTTGCGAGATTGTCCAGGACGACGACGTCGTGCCCAGCTTCCATCAAGCAAAGGACTGTGTGTGAACCTATATAGCCGGCGCCGCCGGTAACCAATACCTTCATGGTTCCACTTTATATGGGTTCCTATCTACTGCGTCATTTCTTCAGAGGGAAGCTCCACATAGAAAAGTCTTGCCCATCACGCCAGCTGTCCAACCACCTGATCCTCAGCGAACGGAGCTAGCGTATGTATCCATTCTGTACTCCCGGACTGATACCGTCAGCTCTCATCGACGTTCCGGAATAGTACCAAAGCGTCCCGTTCTTGTTTACCCCGATCATGTCAGGCAAGCCGTCATTGTTGCTATCCCCAACACCAACAACGGAGGAATAGGCATTCCATCCCGACTTGCCAATCAATCGGGCCGTGTTGAAAGTGCCTTTCACACTAAGACGTCCAGAACCTGGATAGAACCAGAGCGAACCATCATTTTTGGTGGCCAAGAGGTCGTTGCTTCCATCTGCGTTGAAGTCAAAGGCAGACGCAACCGTATGGGCGTCCCTCAATGTCTCCGGGTTTGCTCTAACTCCTGGCGAGTATCCCTCGGAGTTGGAACTAACTTTTCCGTTTCCGGCATATAACCATACTGAGCCATCGGCCTTAATTCCCACCAGGTCGACCAACTTGTCACCAGAGATATCCCCTGGGCCAATGACTTGTGTAAAAGCGTTCCACCCAGCTCGGCCCACCTGCAGCGCTCGCGCGTACCCTTGGTCCGAACCACCGATACGCCCAGTTCCGGCATAGAACCACAGCGTTCCATCGGGGCGAACGGCCAATAGATCTCCGCTACCATCTTTGTTGTAGTCGCCGACGCCGTAAATGCCAGAGTAAATATTCCAGCCGTACCCTATCACCATGGCTGGCCGGTAACCCCCGACGCCGTCTCCCCCATAGAAATATAGTTGCCCATCGGTGCGCACCCCGAGCAGATCGGGATTCTTATCACCGTTGAAATCGCCAACCGAGATAACCTGCTTGAATTTATCCCAACCTGAATTACCAATTATTCTGGCTGGACGATACCCGTCATTCCCAGCCAAGGTACCCGCATAGAAGGAGTACGATGAATCTTTGTTCCTACCAATTAGATCCGGCTGCCTGTCACCATTGAGGTCACCGGCTCCAATGACGGCGGCAAATTTATTCCATCCGGACTTGCCCCATCTTACTCGGGCTAAATAGCCAGAACTGGTGGTTGAGACCTTCCCGGATCCTGGATAGAGCCACAGTGTTCCGTCTTTGCCAACGGCGGCAAAATCATCCGTTCCGTTCTCGTCAACGTCACCAACACGTACGATCGATGAGTAGGCATTCCAACCGCTGTTTCCTATCTTCTTAGCTGCACCCAGCCCTGAGCTTTTGGCACTGACCACACCCGTGCCCGGAAGAATCCAGAGCGTACCATCAGCCTTGATTGCGGCCACGTCAGCCAATCCGTCGCCGGTCAGGTCGCCTATTCCAGTTACGTAAGTAAAGCCGGTCAAAGTTGCCGTAGTTCGTACAGCAGGTTTATACCCAGTGTTGGCTGAATTCACCACTCCAGTTCCTGCATAGAACCACCAACTACCGTCCTTCCGCAGCCCAGCGAAGTCAGGTCGTCCATCTCTGTTGAAATCCCCTAAAGCTGTGAGTTTTGTGTAGACCCCGAACCCGGTTCCGATTCTAATAGCCGTACCAAATGTTCCATTTCCTTTGCCCGGATAGAACCACAGAGTACCGTCTTCCCTAGACTGTAAGAGATCGTTAGCCCCATCAAAATTGTAGTCACCAATCCCCAAGGACTGAGGAAGAAAATCATTCGCAACTGGCGGAGTTACTGAAACGTCGCTCTTAGCCGCAAACGCCTGAAGCTCAGCGTATGTTCCACGCCACACATTGCTATCACCTGCCAGATTCCAAGAGTCGGAAAACTGCCAAAAGTCATAGTTACTCCAGGAAGCTGGCAGTCCACCGGGTCCCAGCTTGAATCCATTCGCTAGATCCAAAGGGTACGCCGCGATGTGAAGCGGGTGATTGGGGAACGCTGCGCTGTTACCAGTGCAGGTACGCCACCAGTCACTTGTTGTATATATCATTGGAAGTCGTTTGGTTAGCGCCAGTATGCGATTCGAGAAGTCTTTGATCCATGTGACCATCTGACTTGCGCTCATATTAAAGCAGCTGTTCCCGTAGCTGGAGTACGGATTATATTCGATATCTAGCAAGGGCGGAAGAGTCATTCCATCGGATGACCACCCGCCTCCATTTTTGACAAAAAATTCTGCCTGAACTGCACCACTGGACTCATTTGGAAGAGCGAAATGGTAGGCCCCTCGAATTAAGCCAGCACTGTACGCGCCGGAGTATTGAGATGAGAATTTTTGACTCTTGAAGTCAATTCCCTCGGTAGCTTTTACATACGCAAATTTTGCTCCGAGGCGGCTCTGTTGCGCCCAATCCACATTGGGTTGGTGCCCACTAACATCGACGCCGAGCACGCCTGCTGGTATCCAGCTCGTCGCCGCGAACGGGGCCGCAACGCCGCTTTTTATAGTTCCTTGGCCCGGCTGCGAAGAAGAGTCACCGTATGCTAGCCCTTGTCCCATGCGCGCACCAGCAACTCCTCGTTGCTCCTCTATGCTGGCCTGAAATGTTGGAGTCACCTCATCCTTAGCGGCCTTCATGTATGCACTTATTTCTACGTCATCAAGCTGTGTCTTTTCCACTGGCTCCGCCGATGAAGCTGCCGACGTTTTAAGGGCCGGCTCAGCGGATGGCACCGCTGCAGAATCAAGGCTTTGTTCGGCGCTAGTAAGCGCTGTTGCGTGATTCAGATTTGCCGCTGTATTTGCTGTGACCGGCGGCTCGGTGGGGCCTGCTATCGCAGGAACTATAGATCCAGAAATCAGGGCCAGAGAAATGATGAGCCCTTTGGCTAGCTGCATTGCCGGTTTAGTCCCAGGGCTCTTTGTTCGCTTTTTTCGAATCAACATATTCTCATCCATACCTTGGCTCTTCACTTGTAATTATAATTTCTTTTAATGGTGCCGATAAATATCCAACAAAGCGAACCCGACGGCTACCCTTCCAGTGTCCAGATAGCGGGCCTACTGCAGTAAACCTAAACGCCCTACCCGAATTCGTGCCAGCCGGGACAGACGAGGGTATACTCGGATTCTGGAAATAGCGCACAAACTAAGTTGTGTGATGGATCCATGACACCGTTGGTTCTGAAATATTGTGTGGCACACCGTCATACTGGGTGACTTCGAACCGTGTACCTTGGAAGTCCATCTGCACGGGTGGGCCATAGAATGCCGCAGTGTGAACAAGAGTCCCCAAAATTGGGGAAGGAGCCTATCCCTCCTGACGACAAAAAGAGATGATTCCGGGCTACTGTCGACGGTCAAGGGCCGCACGAATTATTTGCCTAAACGCACTGTCGGGATCCAAATTACCCAACGGATGTTTTCCTAAAGTACGTAAGATCACGTTGGCGTTCTCGAAAGCTTGAATGGCAGATAGGAATGTGTCAGGCTCTCTGGCAGCCACCAAACTCCCCAGTATCAGATTATCTTCAGCAGCTGAAAGTGGCTTCCGGAATTCCGGTGCCAGCTCTGTGAGGAATTCGACCAACTGCTGCACGGCGCTTCTCTCATCAATCCCCCAATCCGCCCCAGAACCTCTGCGCTTGAGGGCACTAACCAAACTTGTCCGGGCTAGTTTGACTGCGATCCCCTTACGCGCAGCAGGGGAAAGTTCCTTCAGCCATTCATCAGGCAACCGAAAAATTGCCAAGAACTCCTCCGCCAACGGCAATAAATCACTAGTAACCCTGTCGTCAGATTCATTTCCAAGTACATATGCAGGACCCTTTGCCGGGAAGAGGAACCGTCCACCCGAGAAGTACAGTTGAAGCCCTGGAGCCAGATCTTCAGCTGTGCGTAACCCTTCAACATAGCGGAACTCGCCAAACCGCCCCAGGTTCGTGCGCCACAGTCCCCTCACGGCTGTCGCATAAGGCAACCGATCCTTGACCGGATCTAAGTTCTCTGTCCGACCTAAGCGAACTCTGGGAGTCTTGATGATCGGGCCTGATTCGTGCCGGACCGGCGCAATGACAGCATCAGCGTTCTTCTCGTTAAGCAGCTGATACCAGTTGGCCAATGCCCCCGGCTCAAGAAAGTCATCGGAGTCTAGGACACAGACAAATGGTGCCGTCGTGCTATTGAGTCCTGCATTCTTAGGTCCTGCGGGAGAATTTTTTCCATCATGAAGTTCCAAATACCGCAAAATATTGTCGTGCTGTGTATCAGCGCTTCTATTTATCTCTTCGGCAGAGATATTGTGGCAGACAACAGTAATCCGAATCCTGAGACCTTGCGAACCGTTCAGACATGAAGCAATAGCCCGTGATAGCGGTCGTGTAGTTGTGTGAACAGCAATAACCACGTCAATGTCTGGATTCTGTGTTCCGCTTATTTCCGCGGGGTCGGCTGGAACAACTGGTTCGGTCATGACTTACCAATTTCCAAGTAGTGCTCTGTCAATTCTTCCACGCTTTGCTTCAAGCTGCGCTGAGAAAGTACATATTCGCGTGCTGCATGCTTCATGGCCGCATAGGAGGCACTATCGAGTTCCAAGACGCTGCGGATGGCGTTACCTAATCCTCCCACGTCATCTTCGGTAACTAAGCGACCGCTGTTGGGGCCTACCATTTCAGGAGTCCCGCCGCTGCGGTAAGCCACAACTGGTGTCCCGCTTGCTTGAGCTTCCAAAAGCACCAGTCCCGCTGCTTCCCTTGCTCCGTTATGAAACCGGCTTGGCGCTACCAATAGGGTGGCGCTTTGCAGTTGTGCTAGGACTTCGTCACGGCTCAATTGTCCCAGCATTCTAATATGCGGATGGGTCTGGGACATCTGCCGAAGTTCTTCCTGGTGCACACCTCGACCGACCACTACTAGCTCATGTTCACAGAGTCCAAACAGTTCCACAGATGCTCGGGCCAAGTGCAAAATACCCTTTTGGTCATTGAGCGCACCCACAAAGAGCACAGTTGGACGCGACGATCGATGGTTCGGCCCCTCCCGCAACTGGTCCAGTGGGCGGAATACGTCGGTATCGATCCCCTGATAGTGGACAGTAATCTTCTTACTCGGAAATCCGTTGCCGATCGCTTGATTTGCCAGATACTCACTTACTGCCAAGATTTTGCTGCTGTACTTCTGTGCAAGATTGATGTTGTGGTGGTGCCACTTGGCCATGGCCGTAGTGGCTTGACGACCGGCCATGACTACATCAGAGCCATGAAGAGTGGTGACCAGTGGAATATTTTCCGCTTTCGCCGCTCGAATGGCGGGCCAAGCCCATGTGGCGAAATGCTGGTGAATCACAGCTGGGTCAAAGCGCTTGATAGAATGCGCCATGGCGGGCATGACCAGCGGAAGAAAGCGTTCCCTGCTAGCAAAGGGCTTATCTCGGAATGGGACAAAATCCTCAATCGGAACAGAAATCCCGGAATCACGGATCTCCGCCGCCATAGTGAAAAATCGAAAATCGAAGTCACCAGTCATTTTCTGAGCGTGTGCAACCGCAAAATACGTCGGAGGAATTAACAATGAACTCTTAGTCAGGGCAACCCTCACACCAACCGCCCCTTTCAGTTCTGGTTGGTGGGTTGGATCCCGAAGCAACGTTTCAGGATGCCGCGTTCAGTGTTTTCGTCTTGCTCAGAGCTCAAGGCTTGTGCAGCCCGGTGTGAATTTTCTTTGTAAAAGCGAATGTCTTCCCGAGAGAGAGAACTCACGGAGGCCGCCAGTGACTCCGGAGAAAAGTTTTCTGTAACAGCACCTAGATTGTGCGCTTGGATCAATGAACTTGTCTCCGGGGAAGGGCTGAAAACAATTGCAAGGCGGGCCTGTACAAAGTCAAAGAACTTATTAGGCAACATTAACCTGTGATTTGTGGTTTTAGGGGGAAGACTGAAAATTCCGATATCATATTGATTCAATGTCGCGGCAAGATCAGCTGGAGCAACAGCATCGTGGAAGACGATCTTGGGTGAACCGGCTGCCTTGCCCTTCAGGAATTCCCAATATTTCCCCCCGTCACGCCCCTTAACTAGATAAAGATCCAAGGTATACCCGGGCCCCAACATAAGTGCTGCTTCAATCATGCCCTCAAGATTTCTACCGGGAATTGCGGCACCGCTGTGAACCAGACGGATGGTGTCCGGCACCATTTCGCTCGGACTCAGGTCTTGGAACCGAGCAGCGTTTCGGACGATCTCGGAAGTGCAACCAAATTTCTCGTCATAGAGGCTACCAATGGAGCCATTGACTGCGGTCACTGCGTAGGACTTGGTCAGGTACTTCTCACACACGTAAGTCATGAACGGTTTGACTAAAATTCGCCACGAAAGCACATGTGTACGCTCTTCCGGCGCCCATTCATGCATGTCTCCCCAGACGGGTGTAGCTGGGCTCGTAAGCTCTGCCAATCGATGCGCCAGCGGCAGAGCTCTGGCCTCATTCGCGACGATCAGATCGTAAGTATCAGTACCGGCGAGCATCAAAGCCTGGCGTACAGCGGGAGCCTGGAACATGACGGATTCAAATCTGTGCAGGGCGAGGTTCGCGACGCCGGAGATTGTCTGCGGGAGCGAGGGCAGCGAAGAGTCGATCTCTAAATGGTAGGCCGCTTCAGTTGGTCTCGAACCATAGGAAAGAGTCGTGACATCGCCAAATTCAGCCAGTATTTTTAGTTGTCGCAACACCCTGGAATCCGCATTGATATCCGAAAACGATATGCACAGAATTTTGGGTTTCATTGAAGTCCTTCAGTCCATTCCATTGATATCCCAACTAATTGGGTTCGGCGCAATCCGCCTTAGACCTTCGCCGTTGCGCGGCTCGACCTTAACTTTTGGATATCTCCGTGAGAAATCCAGATCCACAATCCGACGAAGATGACGGCAATGGCCAGACCAACCCAAAGGTCCGGATTAGTCACCCAAGTATAAGCCAGTCCAACTGTCACGATGCCGACTCCGGCCGCCATACGCAGGAATAATCCGGCCCACTTCTGTTTGTCAAGTGCCCAACTTTTTGCGATTGGCAGAACTGAAGTACAGACAGTTGTGGTCAGATAGCCCACGGCAATAGCCATCAGGCCCATTGAAGGTGCAAGCAGCAGCCACAACAGGACCGACAGCAACAATCCCATAGCTGCCACGACAGAGACAAACCGGGCACCGGCTATGCCCTTGGCGTTTAGCCGGTTCACGCCTCCCACCGGAAGCGTAGTGAACATCACCGCAATAAGGAGAACAGGCAGTAGCTGACCAGCGTCCGCAAACTTCTCACCATACAGAACTCTCAGGAGCAACGGGCTAGCGAGAGCCAAGGCGCCAAAAACAGGAATCATTGTAACGACCAAGCCCCTAGTAACGAGGTCTGTTTGTCGGCGTAGGGAAGAATCATCTTCACGGCCGCCAGCTTCTGCCAATGTCGGGAAAAGGACTTGGCTGAGAGTTCGAGCCATCATGGTTGCCGGTGTTGCCAGGCTAAGGGCCGCCGCATAGAGCCCGGCATCGTGCGGGGTACCAACAATCTTGGCTGCAATCATCGAAAGCTGGAGCAGACCGGTACTCGATACTGTTCCCAGCACCCCATACAAGACAAACTTGTTCATCTCCTTCACAAACGGTTTGTCCAACTCTGCTGCGCCCTTTTTGGGCCAGCAAACAATGCCATAAACGCCGTAGGACAAAGCGAGCGGAATGAGTAATATGGCGTGCCACTGAAAACCCAGCACAAGGACAAGCATGATAATGGAGGCGATGGAGCTGAACACGTCCCACGTTGCCGCATGCGCGATCTGTCCTGCGCCGTATTGAACCCCTCGAGTGAAAGACCAGGCGGCATAGCCAAGTAGGAGGAACCCAGCGCTTAGTGCGGTTCCCAATTCCGTATGGAGCACGGTCAGGCAAACACCCACTGTCGCCATTGCCAATAAGATGGCGCTTCCGAGCATTCTGCGGCCCAAGTAATTTGCCACGGCTTGAGCCTGATCCATATTGCCTTGCCCACGCTTTTGTGCAACATAGCGAGTGGCAGCCTGACCGGCAGAGGTCGGCCAGAGCAGGCTCAGTAGCAAAGCCACCGACATGGCGGAGTTCACAGTACCGAGAGCAACTGGCCCCAGTACCCGTCCCAGCAGGATGTTGTAGAGGAATCTAACCAAACCTTGAGAGAGGGTTCCCATAAGGGCAAATCCCCACTTTTTGGAAAGTCCATCCACACTCGTTTTTCTAACGTCTGTGCGTCGTACGAGCTTTACCATTGGCAGTTGGCCGTCCTTAAATAGCCTTTCTAGGCAATTTAAATACCAGAAAGGCTTCAAAATTTACGTTCCACCAGCGTCGGTGAAAGTGTTGCACACAGTGCTTCACCTAAGTGGTGTAGCACTGCAAGTAGCGTCTTGCGAGCTTAGTTCTGCTCGTCCCATGGCCGAACGGCTTCATCGAGGGCAATTCGGCGCGACAGTAAAGTCAACGATGTCTCCAACCCACGAAAGCGCTGGTAAGTGGTGGCCATAAAGACTAGGAAAGTCACGATGAGAGCATAGAGCACTAGGTCTGTTCCTCGACCAATGCCGAAGACATTGGCCACACTCGTCAGAATGCTTGGGAAGAAGACCGAAAAAGCAGCAACCAGTGCGAACAGCACTAACAGGATGCGACGTATCGCAAGATGCCTGGCATTGGATCCTCCGCGCATTAGAGCGAGGGACACCAAAACTACGGCAAGGATGAGAACTATCTGAACAATTATCTGCACTTGCTTACCTAAGGAAGAGATCCGCGAGGATATTGACTGAGTTGAGCAAAGATTGCCCCTTGGACCGAGAGTAATCTGTATAGATAATTTCCACGGGATGTTCTACCCAAACAGGCTTGATCACAGAAAGCTGATTAACGAGCTCGGATGCGTGAGCCATTCGGTTCTGAGTCAGGCGAATTTTCTTGGCAAGGTCAGGGCTGAAAACCCGCAACCCATTGTGAGCATCGGTCAGAGCCATGCCGGTTGCCCAACGTGATTGAACAGCGGCAACCTTTAGCACCAACCGTTTGGTTTTGGAAACAACTGTCCTGTCGTCGAGGAATCTCGAGCCGAGAACAACTTCAGCTTCTCCAGAGAGGATCCGAGCGACCATTTCTTTGGCGTCTTCAACCCGATGCTGACCATCGGCATCGAAAGTGACAATGGCGTCGACTTCAGGGTCTGACAATGCATATTCAAGCCCCGTCTGCAGGGCAGCACCCTGGCCAAGATTGACGGGGTGCTGGACTACAACAGCTCCGGCTTTTCTTGCAACTTCCTGAGATCCGTCAGAACTGCCATCGTCGATGCAGACAACGTTGGGGAAATCCGTCAGGAGACCTTCGATGACTTTGCCAACGACTGTAGCTTCGTTGTACATCGGTATGACTATCCAAGTGCGACTCACAAAATCAGTATCCCATAGTAACTAGTTCGAACGACATCGTCTCCGCCAGCGCGAAAACGAGGTCCTTAGTTGTTTCTTGCAGCAATGACAATTAGTGCAGCTGCCTGAGAGACCGCTGACAGCGAGTGGTTCAGTTCCACCCATGCAGAAAGCTCCGCTCTGCGCTCAGCAGAAACGGGGTTCTCAATGGTTCGACTCATTGCATGAGCAACCTGTTTCACATCCCAGTCACAGCCTATGCCAAGGTTGTTCTCAGCGATGATCTCCTTCAGCGGTCCAACACCAGCGTAGATGGAGGGAGCACCCGCAGCCAGTCCCGCCAGCGCCTTGGTAGCAAAAGCAAAATCATATCCTTTGCCTGGCCGAACAGATGCCAAATTTGCCAACGAACTACGTGACCATTGTGCAACAACCGATCCAGCAACAGGTTCCTTGAAGAGGATCTGTTCGCCGAGATGTGCAGCTTTTTCTTTCAGCTTCGGGAGTTCGACTCCCTGCCCAATCATCACCAGCCGTACATCCGGATTCGCATCAGCGATGGAGATGAAAGCGTCAACAAAAACTCCGGCGCCTTGAATTTCGGACATGGTGCCAGCGTAAACAAAGTACTTTCCTTCCGCAGACTTGTCGTCTCCTTGGATCGAAAAGGTATCCGTATCTACGCCCGTGCCAACGTCAAATATGTTGCCGGACTTCCCTGTCAGTGCCGCGACTTCTTGCTTCACGCCGTTTGAAACGGCCAGAATTGATTTGGCACGTCGAAGCACATAACGTTCTAGGCCGGTTAGGACTCCTAGGACAACCCCGCTTACCCCGATACCCTTTGCTGCTGATGAGGAAACATCGGCTGAGAAGTATACGAAGGGGGTTTTCTTCAAAGCCGTGACGACCGCGACCATGAGTCCGGTGGTGGGCGGCGGCTCGACCACCACAACATCAGCCTTCCTGCTAAACAACAGTCTGAAGAACACTGGAATATCAAAGCTCATGTACTGGATGTAGCCACGGACATTTCCGCCAGCGTCCCGCAGCACCGGCCAGCGGCTCACCGGATACTGTGTGGATTGCAGCTCCATACCCACGGGAGGCTTGGACGAGAGCACTTCCACCTGGGCGCCCGCAGCAGTCAATGCCTCTGCTAACGCTTTAAGTCGATAGGCTGCTGCCCCGACTTCCGGTGCGAAAAGCCTCGATACGATAACCACCCGGGGGGACTTCGAAGAAATCACAGTGCAGCAATTCTCACATTCTGTCCCGTGCGTGAGGACTCCAACACAGCTTCAGCAACAACCAAGGTATCTTGGCCCTCGGCCATCGTGACAACGTCAGTACGCAGGCCAAGGACGGCGTCGCGGAACGCTTCATGTTCTGTGCGCAGCGGTTCCGGTTTCGCGATCGCCAAACGAGTGACATTGCCTTCGGAAACTCCACGGAATGCAGCCACGGACTCCCATTCGGTAGCTACGGTCCCATTTTCGAAGAACGTGAGGTCTGCGGTCACAGTATCTGCCACGAATGCACCCTTTTCACCTGTGACAATAGTCAAGCGTTCCTTCATCGGGGACAGCCAGTTCACAAGGTGGTTGGTAATGATGCCATTTTCCAGTTTGCCGCTGGCTACAACCATGTCCTCATGCGGGCGTCCACTGCGGGTTGTGGTCTGGGCAAAGATTGACGCGAAACGACTCTGGGCGAGCCAAGCAGTCAGGTCAATGTCGTGCGTGCCCAGGTCCTTGACCACGCCTACATCGGCGATACGTGCGGGGAATGGACCTTGGCGGCGGGTTGCAATCTGGTAGACCTCACCCAATTCACCGTTGGCGATGCGCTGGCGCAGCGACTGCAATGCAGGGTTGAAGCGTTCAATATGGCCGACGGCGCCCACCAGCCCCTTGGCCACGAACGCGTCAACGAGGCGCTGGCCGGCCGGTGCGCTAGCCGCGATGGGTTTTTCCACCAAAGTGTGGATGCCTGCGGCCGCCAGGGCCAGGCCGACTTCCTCATGCATTCCGGTGGGCACGGCCGCAACGGCCATGTCGATGCCAGCAGCAATGAGTTCCTCAACGCTGTGAAGCACAGGGAGTTCCTTGGCTACACCGTGAGGGTCGCCGAAAGCATCCGCAACGGCAACCAAGTCCACACCCTCAACTTCTCGAATGACGCGGGCATGGTGACGGCCCATCATGCCAAGACCGATAAGTCCTACGCGTAGATTACCCATGCTTAGGCTCCTGCCTTCACAATGGTATTCACAGCAGTAACGATCCGTTCAAGGTCGTTCTGCGTCACTGACGGATGCACGGGCAATGAGAGAACTTCTTTGGCCGCAATTTCAGTGTTCGGCAGGTCCGCAACACGGTTAAATGACGGGAGGCGGTGATTAGGAACCGGGTAATACACACCGGAGCCAATGTTGAACTCCGAGCGTAGGCGGGCATGCAGCTCATCGCGGCCTTCGGGGACACGAATGGTGTACTGGTGGTACACGTGCTCGGCACCTGGCGCAACCTTAGGTGTTCCCACGCCCTCAAGATTTCCTGTGAGGAACGCGGCATTGTCCTGACGCTGCTTGGTCCAGCCCATGACCTTGGTCAACTGGACGCGGCCAATGGCTGCGTGCAGGTCCGTCATACGGTTGTTAAAGCCGACCAGCTCATTTTCGTACTGAGTTTCCATTCCCTGGTTGCGCAGCAAGCGCAGATTGCGTTCCACCGTGGCATCAGAGGTAGAAACCATGCCGCCTTCACCGGAGGTCATGTTCTTCGTGGGGTACAAGCTGAACATACCGAATTTGCCAAACGTGCCCACTTTTTTACCGTTGAGCGCCGCTCCGTGGGCCTGGGCTGCATCCTCGTACAAGTCTATGCCATGCTTCTGGGCCAGTGCTGCAAAAGCTTCGGCCGCAAACGGGTGCCCGTACAAGTGAACAGGCATGATGCCCTTGGTCTTGTCGGTGATGAGTGACTCGACGTGGGCTACGTCCAACGAGTAGTAATCCAGTTCAATGTCTGCAAACACGGGAGTAGCGCCGGTCAATGCGACCGAGTTGCCCGTGGCAGCGAAGGTGAAGGATGGAACGATGACCTCATCGCCGGGGCCAACGCCCGAGGCCAAAAGCCCCAAATGCAATCCGGAGGTGCCCGAGTTCACAGCTACGCTGGCACGGCCGTCGAGCAAGACGTCTGAGAACTCAATCTCGAAGTCAGCCACCTGCTTGCCCTGCGCTAACATGCCGGTAGCCATGACCGCGTCTACGGCCGCCCGCTCTTCAGCTCCAATAATCGGTTTTGCTGCGGGAATGAAGTCCTGGCTCATGAGTTTTCCTCTGCCTCTTTCAGGGAGTTTGAATCTTCTACATACTTTGCTCCAGTTTCTGGACAAACCCAAAAACCGCCCTCTGCCTTGAGAGGGAAACCTGCCTTGCCAACCCAACCCAAACGGCGGGCGGGTACACCTGCCATGAGGGCAAACGCCTGCACATCCTTTGTTACCACGGATCCGGCAGCAATGGTGGACCAACGACCAATGGTGAGCGGGGCGATGCATACCGCGCGCGCACCAATGGAAGCGCCGTCTTCAATAGTGACGCCCACCGGAACCCAGTCATGGGCGCTCTTCAACGAGCCATCTGGGCTGACGGCACGAGGGTAGGTGTCGTTGGTCAGGACCACGGCCGGTCCGATGAAAACACCATTGCCTAGTACCGCAGGTTCGTAGACGAGGGCGTAGTTCTGGATCTTGGTATTGTCGCCAATCTTCACACCGGTACCAACATACGCGCCGCGGCCGACGATGCAGTTTGCTCCGAGCACGGCTTCTTCACGGACCTGTGCCAGATGCCAGATCTTAGTGCCGTCGCCCAGAACGGCTTGTTCTGAAACGTCTGCAGTGGGTGCTATAAAACTCATGTATTTTCTCCTGACATGCCGTCAAAGTGGGTAGAGGAAGACTCTTAGGCCTTGCCGATGACGCGGTAAATAACGCCGGCCCACTTCTCAGCCGAGCTCACACGCCGACCGTCAATGAAGGCCTTGACACCTGGCAGATCAGACGGCGTCAACTCCCGGTATTCAGCGTGATCTGCCTGAACTACGGCAGCGTCTACGGCATCACCTAGGTGGTAGGCAACGAAGCCAAGTTTCTCCAGCTCAGCATCCGTGTACATGGGGTCATGAACCAGTGCGGTGCCGCCGCGACGGTTGATGGCTTCAACGGCGTCGAACACTCCGGAGAATGCAGTCTCCTTCACTCCCCCCCGGTAGGCAGCACCAAGAACGACGACACGTGCCCCCGTCAGGTCTCCGTAGGCGCCTTCAAGCAACCCAATGGTGTAGTCCGGCATATCAGCGTTTGCGGCCCGGGCAGCGCGCACAACAGTGGCTTCCGGATCGTTCCACAGATACAGGCGCGGGTAAACGGGGATGCAGTGTCCACCGACGGCGATTCCAGGCTGGTGGATGTGACTAAAAGGCTGTGAGTTTGAAGCAGCAATGACCTGGTAGATGTCAATGCCGGTCTTTGCAGCGAAACGAGCAAACTGGTTGGCCAGACCAATGTTTACGTCGCGGTAGGTGGTCTCGGCAAGCTTGGCCAACTCTGACGCTTCTGCGGAGCCCAAGTCCCAGACGCCGTTGGCGCGGTTCAGATCGGGGCGCTCATCAAAGTCCAAAACAGACTCGTAGAATTCCACGGCCTTGGCAGCACCCGCTTCAGAAAGGCCACCAATCAGCTTGGGGTATTTGCGCAGATCCTCAAAGACGCGGCCGGTGAGGACTCGTTCAGGTGAGAACACCAGGTGGAAGTCCTTTCCTTCAACCAAGCCGGAGCCTGCTTCCAGAGCCGGCTTCCAACGTGAACGTGTGGTTCCTACGGGGAGGGTGGTCTCGTAGGCGACCAAAGTATCCGGAGTGAGGTGGCGGGCCAGCTCTGCAGTTGCGGTATCCATCCAGCCGAAGTCCGGGTTGGCATCTTTGTCAACGAACAGCGGCACAACAAGCACCACTGCGTCGGCTCCGGGTACAGCGTCGGCATAGTCCGTTGTAGCGCGCAGCTTACCGGCAGGTACCAGTTCAGAGAGCAGTTCCTGCAGGTGCGCTTCACCCGGGAACGGCTCGGTGCCTGCGTTGACCAGGTCTACGACTGTCTGGTTGACGTCCACACCAACAACGTCATGTCCCTTGGAGGCGAACTGGACAGCCAGGGGCAGGCCGATCTTGCCGAGTGCAATGACAGCAATCTTCACTTTTAGGAGCCTTTTCTTTCGAGCAATGATGACCTCGAGCTGGACAGTCGAAGTCAGGGCTTAAGTACTAGATTATAGGGATTTGTTGTTCGGCACTTTCATTTGTGATCAAGACCGCCAACCGAACCGCAGACTTTACCCACTCCCAAACTCATCTCACAAGCCCACGGTGCCACCAGCAGCCCCGAAATATGTCACTTTGTACCAGCAACTATCCAAATATTAGACGGGAGGGAGCAAGATCACACGCTAACTTAGGCAAGTAACGGCCATCGAGTAGGTATTCTGAACCTTTGGCCTAGTACGGAGCGAGACTTTCTTATGAACTGGTGGCAGACACTGCCCTCCATCTTCGTTGCTCTCGCATTACTACTATTGCCCGGTTTACTTCTCTGCTGGGCCCTTGGCTTACGTCACATTGCCCTCTCAGCCATGGCTCCTGTTGCTTCCACCGGACTTATTGGTGCTGCTGGCATAGTCGGAGGGCTCTTAAACCTTCCTTGGAATATCTGGCTTTTGGCGGCTCTAACTGCGGCGGCATCAGCACTGGTTTGGGTGATTCGATCCCAACTTCCTTCGCATCTGGTCTCCAAGCCGCTGTCACAACGGCTCAGGCTGCGAGACTTCCTTGTCTATCTGTTGGCTTTGCTTGTGCCTCTTTTGCTCATCGGCCAGTGGTACATTTGTGATGTCGGGACGCCGGAGAGCTTTATCCAAGCCTATGACAGTGCCTTCCATCTCAATGCAATCCAATACATCCTGCAGACCGGCAACGCCTCGTCGTTGACTCTTGGGCAAATGATTAACGCGGATGCTGTCTGGGCCGTATACCCCTCGGCGTGGCACTCCATAGCCGCGCTGATTGTGCAGCTATGTCATGTCAACGTGTTCGTCGCTGAGAACGTCTTAACACTAGTGGTCAGTTCCGTAATTTGGCCATTTGCCTGCATTGCCCTTGTACGCAGCCTTCTTGGAAGTAGAGCCATCACTCTCGTTGGGGCTGGAATTCTTTCTGCGACATTCTGGGTATTCCCTTTTCAAACTATCCAGCGTGGTCCGCTGCTTCCAAATCTGCTCTCGTATTGCCTTTTACCGCTAGTGGTCATAGCTCTGGCAGGCATATTTCGGCTTCTTCACCAGAAGATTATGAGCCCCTATGCTCTGGTCATGATGATGATGATCGGCAGTGCCGCATTGTTCACATCACAACCCAATGGATTTGCGGCATTGATGGTATTTTCCGTACCGATGCTTATCGGTGCTGGGGTCCGGCATCTTCGACGCTTTTACCGGGAAAAGCCACGGTTTGCAGTTCCGCTACAAGGACTCGCGCTCGCAGTTCCGGTCGTGATCTCATATTGTGTGCTCTGGAGTCTCTTGGTGCTCTCCTACGATCAATGGCAACCCGGCGAAACCGTGTTGGAAGCGCTCATGAACGTAGCCACCGGCGGCCTGACAAGTAACAGTCTCAACTGGCCTGTCTCTGTGTTGGCTCTATCCGGAATTGTTTTCATTGCCATACGCCGAAAGGGGTACTGGATGATTGGAGCCTTCGCGCTGTCCGCTGGTCTCTACGTGGTGGCTGCCTCAACTCCGAGTGGTCCTCTTCGAAATGTATTGGTGGGTATCTGGTACGAAGATACCCCCCGATTGGCAGCGCTTGTGCCGGTCTTCATGTTGGTATTGGCATCAACCGGCATTACCGGCATTGCCGAAATCATCGCTCGACGAGTGGCCACGGCTCCGGAAGGATTGCGGCGGATTCCCACTTTTGGCTTCGACAGGATGGAAACCACAACGATCCAAGCCGTCGCCGGGAGCTTGGTCATAGGTGCATTGGTTCTCACGGCCGTGCAACCAAGCAGCGCCAGCCTGCCAATCTCATTGACTCCACCGGTTTCATCTGAATTGCGGGCAAACGCAGATCCATGGGTCTCAAATGATGAACTAATCCTCATGGAAAGGCTGCCTGAAACCGTCCCTGCAGATGCAGTCATTGCCGTAAATCCGTTCAATGGCAGCGCCTTGGCTTATGCCGTTTCCGGACGCAAAGTGACGCAATACAGTTTGCAGTCGTCAGGACCGGGCAGCCACATTGCCGATATGGCGACCAATCTAGCCTATGCCCTGCCTGGATCTGTCACTTGCGAACAGGCTGCCTCACTAAATGTTCGGTACATTTTGGATTTCGGTCCAAGCTACCTCGGTTTCTACGAGGGTTCCTTGCTATATCCGGGATTCGTCAATATAGGCGGATCACCACGAGTTGTCCTGGTTGACAGACAAGGTACGGCAAAACTTTACGAACTCACCTCCTGTTAGGGACGGCCGAGTGGCCCGGATCCGATTCGTTAGGTCTCCATTTAGGCCCTGTATCTGAGATGACGGTATGAACCTCCCCGGAGATCATGCGCTGTTTTGTTGGCGGCATAGTCCGGTTACGAGCCGATTTAACGGGCTCTCCGCGGTTCGTGGTGAATTCCCTTATTGCAATGGAAAGTTCACCGCTGTTCTGGCGGCGCTTCTGAGCATAATGCGTGTTGTGTAGTTGGTGCTATTGACGAAGCCGCGGCCGGTCCTTTTGATGTGTTTGATGCTGGTGTTGTTGGCCTCTACTTTCCCTGTGGTGGCGCCGGTGACGATGAGAACTTCGATCTCTTTCCACCACCGGCAAATAGTCCGCCACAGCCTGGTCGTCTCAGGTTGATTGGATTCCTTCACAAGTCTTTCAAGGTCTGCCTTGGCTAGTTCGGCGTCTTCCAACGAGCCGGTGCGCAGCAGTGTTCGCACTTGTTCTTTCACGTCCCAAGCCGCCTTGAGTTTGCCGGTTGGATCGTCGGTTGCGAAGACTTTCCCCAGCCTTGCCTTGGCTGCTTCCGAAAGTGAATCAGCGGCTCGCAGGAGCAGCATCCGGTGTGCCCAGGCCGGATCAACGGCCCGGCCACGACGCCCACGCACCTTGTGGGAAAGTTGTTGGCGTACCTCCGTCAGCGCCTGATTCGTTAGCTGGATGAGGTGGAAGTGATCAACGGAAACGGCGGTGCGGGGCAGCCACATCCTCAACGCTTTCCTGAACGCTGCTGAGGGATCGATGGCAACGACCTGCACCCCGAGGCGCCAGTCCAAGGGTCGTTTGATCAGCCACGCACCGACTCCTGTGTGGTCTCGGCCGTCAACAACACCAAGGATTTGGCCAGTATCCAGGTCAACGATCGTTGTCATCCACGGCTCTATGCGTTGCCAAGTATTAGTTTCGGTGTTTTTGAAGAAGCGGACAGATCTGAAGCGGTGTTCATCGATACCGAGCATCCGCGGTCGTAGGAGATCAACGTCAGGAAGCTTCGTTGCCGCCATGTTCAAGGCTTTTTGCACCAGCCACCACGAGACACCATGGGCGATGGCTGTTTCTGTCGCTGCCCGCCCGGAAGAGACCACCGCATCAACGAGTGCGCCATGGAGCCGGCGGGTAGAGCGAGCCCTGGCTGGAACCTGGGCAGTGGCCTCAGAAAAGGTCTTTCGCTCGCACACTGACTCATCACAAAAGTAGCGGCGCTTACGCCAGAGTACCTCGACCGGGCCAGCGACGGGGATGTCCCGGACTCGCTGCCAGCGTCTGGAATGGCACCGAGTACCGATCACCCCGCACCCGGGGCAGCCTGACTCGACGGTACTTTCAACATGAACGCGGCGTTGCCCATAATCAAGGATCTGAGTCTCAAGAACCCGGTAATCCTTGAGGTTGAAGATCGTGGTGGCAGCATCAGGGTGCGGCAAAGTAAGCTCGTTCAAGGCTCGTAGTCCTGTCATCGATGAATGCGTCAGAACATCCATCACAACAGGGCTACGAGTCACCTTCGTTCAAGGACACGAAACCAGATTTCACCACGAACCACGGAGAGCCATTTAACGTGCCAGATACGGCTTTAGTGTCCGGGTAGGTGGCACCGCTTGTTTCTGCTAGATGGTGTGCAATCTCTCTAGATGGGACTGCTGTGCTCTTCTCGTGAAACCGGCGGCGCGATCAGCACCCCCAACAAAACGGTGGCATTACTCCAGGGATGGTTCTGTCATCACTGATCTACGTCAGCAAAAAGCTAGTGGGAGATAACCGTAAATGGTGATAATCCCAGATTACTGAGGAAGCAAAATAAATTATAGGTGGCGCGCTATCAACGGAGCCATGAGGGTCGAGAATTCGCCGTTTAGATGATCGGCATCGTAATAGACGGGAACTCCCCCGACAACTGCGTAGCACAGTTGCTGATCACAGAAATGTTCAGTTAAATCCACTAGTTTTATTCGTGAGGAGTCTAGTGACTTAGCTGCGGCTACGAGCGGGTCAGCCGGTTGGGCAACTTCTCTATCAACCGCGCACCGTAGCGGATCCTGAGGATTCGAGGTTACACAGTTGCGGTCCCTAACCGATCCGTTCAACGGAGGATCCGCAAGGACAAAGACTGTGCTACCTGCACTTGCCCACCGCAGCCAAAACTTAGGCAATCCCGTGACGTATTGTTCTTCTTGGCTACGCTGGGATCCATCGTCAAGCTGCTGTTCTCTGGCAAATATGGAGTAGAAAACCTTGCTAGGTTGTTCCTCCTCAATTATTTTTGCAATCGATTGGGAGCCAGACATGCAGGCTTCGCTTGCCTTTTTGTCAGCTTTTCCTCTGTAGCCCTTGAAATGTACGTCAGCCATCGGGCAACCGCCCAACATGGCATAACTTAGTCTCCACTTATTTACCTTAGCTAGCTGTATAACCGCCAATTTCCACTGTTCTGCGTGGGAATCTCCAGTCAGCCAAACAGCCTCTGCGTCTTTATTACCTTCCGAATAATCACACAACCCCACAACATCTACACCCGGGCGCTTACGTCCAGGGTCAACGGCGCATCCGGGCGCCGAGGCATAGTACTTGTTGGAATCACCCATGACTGTCTCTGCTGCTGGTCCAAACGGATCGCCGCACTGTTCGGAAACAGGAAGTGCTGCAGGCCCTGCACAAGGCTTTTGGATTAGCTGCTGTGATACCTCTAAAGACTGCTGCTGCTTTAGCGTGGATCCCAGGCTGAGCCCCCCAGCGATCAATGCAACAGCTAGAATGCCTATCCCCATGGCGGCAAAGGTGGCACGGGGCCTGTTGCCCAAAATGCGCCAAGATTTTCCCTTATCTTCAATGAAGTGCTTGCTCAGCCATGCCACAGGGAAGCAAACCAATAGAATAGCGATTTTCTGCCAGGAATTTAGCGCAGTCGACAACGCGAACGGGGCAATCACCACCAGTGGCCAGTGCCACAAATAGATCGAGTAAGAAATATCGCCAGTCAACTGCACTGGTTTCCATCCAACCAGCAAACCAAGTGGAGCGTTGGTCTGGTTCATGCCTGCAGCTATGACAGCTACGGTACCTAGGACTGGCAGTAAGGCAGCCCAGCCCGGGAATTGGGTAGCTGGGCTGAAGATTAAGGCCGCACTGAATATTGCTAACCAGCCGCAAGCAGCGACTACGCGAGCTGAAGAGCTTCTGAGAGCTACCCGGCTTCCTAGCAGTGCCAACAACCCGCCGGCGGCAAATTCCCACACCCGCACCGGCGTGACGAAGTAGGCCGGGCTTAGATTTGAGGCGGTAAAGTAGATGGAAAATAGCAGGCTTCCAAGCGCGATCAAGCCTGTGCCCAAAACAAGCGCCAGGATAGGTTTCCCCAGTTTTTTACCCAGGAAGTAGATCCCGAAAAGGAGGATTGGCCAGATGAAGTAGAACTGTTCCTCAACTGAAAGAGACCAGTAATGTTGGGCAATCGTCGCTTCATTGTTTAACGCGGAATAGTCAATAGACTGGGCCGCCAATGACCAATTCTCAACGTAAAGCACACTCATGAGCGTTTCTCTAGCCGTTGGCCCCCATTGCGCATATGGTAGCCAAAGGTACACGGCCAAGGAACTGACAGCCAGAACAACGAAGGCTGCTGGCAGCAGCCGCTTAATTCGCCGTGAATAGAAACGAGCCAAGTCAATTTTGGACGTGGCAGTGACTTCCTTCACCAAGTGGGTGGTGATAAGGAATCCAGAAATAACAAAAAAAACATCAACGCCGATGAACCCACCGGGCATTCGATTGGCCCACAAATGGTTCAAGACAACGAGCCCCACAGCCACGGCCCTTAGAGCCTGAATGTCCGCACGGAAAACAGCAGGCCGTCGCCTGGGGCGCTTCAGCGTGTGAGCTGTTGCAGCTACCGTTTCATAGACGGGGCTGTGGCTCACTGCCCGCGCATTTTCGCAACAGCTTCATGGATGGGGCCGTCAAAACGTACTTCACCGTGATCCAACAACACTCCCCTGTCACAGATCCGGGAGACAAGGTCCAGGTCATGGCTGACCACAACAAGAGTCTTGCCATCTGAGGCCAGTTCCTGAATCTTAGCGATGCACTTCTTCTGGAAAGGTTCATCACCCACAGCAAGGATTTCGTCCACAAGGAAGACCTCCGGGTCGGTATGCACCGCAACGGAGAACGCCAACCGCAGGTACATGCCAGAGGAATAGAACTTTACTTCGGTGTCAATGAACTGGCCGATCTCCGCAAAATCAACAATCGATTGGAACCGCTCATTGATTTGTTCCTCAGTCATGCCCAAAATAGCGCCGTTGAGGTAGACATTGTCGCGTCCAGAGAGATCGTGGTGGAAGCCTGCTCCCACTTCGATCAGGCCAGCAACGCGTCCGCGGGTACGCACGGTTCCGCTATCCGGAATCATGACCCCGGATATGTGCTTGAGCAAAGTTGACTTCCCGGATCCATTAAATCCGAGCAAGGCAACAGTCTCGCCCTGCTGCACTTCCAGGTCCACGCCTTTCAGCGCATGAAACTTCTCAGAGAGCTCACCCTTGCGGCCTTTGATCAACCAAACAAAAACCTCTTTGATTGATCGTGATCTGCGCAGCACAAACTGTTTGTCAATGCTTTTTACTTCAATGGCAATAGTCATTCTAAAGCTCCTGCGCGAAGCGGCCTTCAAGCCGGCGGAAGGTCAGCTGTCCCCACAAGAGGATCGCTGCGGAGATCAGCACACCCACAGGGATCCAGAGGGAGAGAAGGTGCGGCGGGATGGCTTGGGCCCCATCCGTGGTCGGAAGCCAGAAAGCGTAGTGAAAGGTCTCCACCGCGATGGTGATGGGGTTCATCTGGTAAACCGTGAACCAGAAATCCCCCACTTTGGCCTGCACCATGGTCCAGGCATACATAACGGGGGAAGCCCAAGTGGCAATCATCAAGAGCATATCCACGAAGTTTTCGGAGTCTCGGAAATACACATTGGCTGCACCAAACAGCAAGCCCAGTCCAGTGGCCAACAAAGCAACGATCAGAAAACCCGCCACGGCAGCCAACAACTGAATCAGGTTGGGATTCCAGCCTGAGAAGAAGCAGGCTACTAGCAGGATCATCAGCTGAGGGAAGAAGTGCACTGCTGAAACCCATACCGAAGCCACAGGAAACAACTGGCGGGGCAGATAGATCTTCTTGATCAGTCCACCATTGCCCACGATTGACCGTGAGGCATTGCCAAGCGCTTCAGTAAAGAAGTTGATGAGGATGATTCCCGAAAACAGGTAAATGGCGTAGTTCGGCAGGCCACCCCTGTTGGTGGGGCTTTGCTCCAGACCCAGAAAAATACCCAACGCCACGTAAAACACAATGAACTGGACACCGGGTTTGACGTAGGACCACAACAGACCCAGCACAGAGCCGCGGTAGCGGACCTTGAGTTCCTTGCGCACTAAGAGCTTGAGCAGGAACCGTGCCCGCACCACATCTGCCAGTCCGCCACTCACTCCTGGGCGGACCAGTTCACTGTTCGTTTGTGTCATGTGTGACTAGTTCTCGCTTTTTTCACTGTGGGCTTCGAAAGTTTTTTCCCAAGCCGCAATGGAAGTGATCTCGCTCAGTGCGTTCTTGTATTGTGTGCTGAGCTTGTGCCAATCTTTCAGCAGTGCTGCGTGCAACTTGGCACTTTCTGCCATCATGGTGCGCAACTGTTTGGGATCACGCTTGTACCAAGAAGCACCTGTTCCTTCGGCGTTGGAAACCACAGCAGAGTCATACTGCGACATCCGCCACCAGCGGTTATCTTGGTGCGCCACATTGGTCTGGGGCCGTTCCTTGCTCGAATCAGAAACAGGCAGTGACAACTGACGGATCACGGTCTTGGCAGCCCAAGGCAGTAGCCCCACATAGGAAGGCGGGGTAACGCCGTGTCCACGCTTAGGCGGCTTATCCATCTTCGGCGCCGGGTAAGAATCGGGGTCTGAAGAGAACTGTGAATCAGAGTAACCACTCATCATGGAGCGGATTTCTGGCAGCTTCCCCGGCAGTAAACCGTGCAACTGCTCCGGGCCCCGCAACAGGTCACGCAGAGCCATGATGCGGCCCTGAGCAGTGGCGTACTGCATGGACACCAGGTGCTTCACATCAAAGGCGTACGACTGGCGCACTACCTTCCCACCAAATTCGTAAGGGCTGTGAATCAGTGCTGCGATGAACCTGTTCCGTGCATGGAAATAGGCTTGCCATCCAACAAGATCGTCCTTGTCGATCCATGAAACATGCCACACGGCTGCGCCCGGCATGGATACCGTGGGGTAACCTGCTGCCTTGGCACGCAGGCCATACTCGGCGTCATCCCACTTGATGAAGACAGGCAGTGAGAGCCCAATTTCACGGATTACCTTGGTGGGGATCATGCACATCCACCAGCCGTTGTAGTCCACATCGACACGGCGGTGCATCCAACCTGTGTGACGCAGATTGGACCCGACAAAGTCATGGCCCAAAGTCATCTCGCCGCTGGGCAGATCGGGCTGGAATGAATACGGGTTCACAACTTCACCGAAGGTGTGAAGCACCGTGCGGTTGTATAGATCAAACATGTGGCCGCCCACAATGGTGGGGGTTTTGCACAGATCAGCAAACGTCAAGAGCCTGATGATGCTCTCCGGCTCTACAACAACGTCATCATCCATGAGAAGGGCATAGTCGCTGCCATTCTTATCAGCCTCGTACATGCCGCGCGCAAAGCCACCCGAACCACCCAAGTTGTCCTGGTTGATGATGCGCAGCTTTCCGGCAAGGGCATCGGCAACTTCGGCGAAGCCTTCTGCGTCAGCCACCTTTTGTGTGCCCTGATCCACCAGGATCAGTTCCTTGACGTGTTCCAAAGCCTGGGGGTTCTCAGCCAGAAGGCGCAAGTTGTTGATGCAGAAATCGGTCTTATTAAGCGTGGTGATTTCCAGCGTAATGGTGCCAGGCTTCTTGAAATCGCCTTCGGCCTGCCACTCCGCACCCTGGAGGATCAACGGCGCTGATCCTGCAACCAGGTCAAACCAGTACCAGCCGCCATCGCCAAAGGGGGTCAGCGAAAGGTCAAAGTTGCTGACAGCATCGCCTTCAACACGGACTGAGTCAACACGCTGCAGTGCGCCACGAGCGTTCGATTTGTAGACAATTACCGCGCCAGCACCTGAAGTGGCAACACTCAAGCGCACGCTGTCCACAGTGGTCCAGCGGCGCCAGTAGCTGGCAGGGAAGGCGTTGAAGTACGTGCCGAAAGAAACACGCTCACCCGGGCGGACCGATGTTGCGTACCTGGACAGGAAATCCTCAACATGGACTTCCTTTGTGGGGGCACTTACCGTTTGAGTCGTCTTGGCATCGCGCATCGTGTTACCAGCGCCAGCCGTGGGGATCTGCACACCCATGGCACTACCGGTATCCATGTACAGCGGCGCGGTGTCCATCTGGCTCTGCTCGGGCAGGATGACCCGCTGGAGGGTGCGCCATTGCTCGGACTCAACTGCCGCCGTCGTGCTTTCCAACTTCTGCGCTACGCTCACGCGTCAACTCCTCCGCTTTGCAGCTTCGCACCACCGGTGAAGTGGGGCTTAATCTTGTTGTCATACATATTCAGTGCCGAACCAATGGCCATGTGCATGTCCAAGTACTTGTAAGTGCCCAGACGGCCACCGAACAGTACGTCCTTCTCACCGCGGGCAAGATCGCGGTAGGCCAGCAGCTTGCTGCGGTCATCGCTGGTATTGACCGGGTAGTACGGCTCATCGCCCTTCTCGGCGAAGCGGCTGTACTCGCGCATGATGACCGTGGCGTCCTTGGTGTAATCGCGTTCCGGATGGAAGTGGCGGAACTCGTGGATACGCGTGTACTTCTGCGCCTCATCCGGGTAGTTCATGACCGAGCAGCCCTGGAAGTCCTCGATGGGCAGAACTTCCTGCTCCAAGTCAATGGTGCGCCAGGACAGATCACCTTCGGCGTAGTCAAAGTAGCGGTCCACGGCGCCGGTGTAAATGACCGGGACCTGGCCGGTGACAGCCTTGCGGCCGTACACACCATCGTCAAAGAAGTCGGTGTTCAGCACCACTTCAATGTTTGGGTGGTCCGCCATGCGCTCAATCCACGCAGTGTAGCCGTCTACCGGCAGACCCTCGTGGGTGTCGGAGAAGTAGCGGTTGTCATAGTTGTAGCGGACAGGCAGGCGGGAGATGATCTCGGCTGGCAGGTCCTTGGGGTCCGTCTGCCACTGCTTGCCCGTGTAGTGCTTGATGAACGCCTCATACAACGGGCGGCCAATTAACTGAATGCCCTTGTCGTTCAAGTTGGACGGATCGGTTCCAGCAAGCTCGCCCGCCTGCTCCTGGATCAGCGCACGCGCTTCACCGGGGCCCATGGAGGAACGGAAGAACTGGTTGATGGTACCCAGGTTGATGGGCATCTGGTAGACCTCTCCGTTGTGGGAGGTGTACACCTTGTGCTGGTAGTTGGTGAACGCGGTGAAGCGGTTCACGTACTCCCAGACGCGCTCGTTCGAAGTGTGGAATAGGTGCGCTCCGTAGCGGTGCACCTCGATCCCGGTCTGGGCCTCGTTCTCGCTGTAGGCGTTTCCGCCGATGTGGTGACGGCGGTCAAGGACAGCAACCTTCAACCCCAACTCGGTGGCGGCACGTTCTGCAATGGTCAGGCCAAAGAAACCCGAACCAACGACGACTAAGTCAGCGTTCACAAACTCTCCTGCGGTGCTTGGTAGCGATGTATTGGGCACAGCAGTGCCATGGTCTACCTCCCTAGGTTACCTGAGTGTTATCTCAGGGCACTGCATACGTGGCAATGCTCACAAGAGCCCGGCGCTCTTCCCCCACAGCGTGCGCCCGTCCCTATCCTGCCCACAAAGTACGGCACCGGGCCCCTCCATAGCTGCCAACTCACCTAGGCTCGGCCGTGCGAGGGCATTTTTGGACCGATGCGCCAGTGCCCGCTATGTCAGCCTGGGGAGTGCTGGAGTAGTGGGAGCGCCGGAAGCGTAGGAGAGCCAGAGAGGCTGGAGGGGAGGTGCCATGCGGCTGGAATTCACGCTGGTTGCGGGGCCTTCCTCAACTGCGTCTGCCTCCACGGGGAGTGCAGTACCTGAAATAGGTGAGCCGAGTAGTTGCTGGTTCCCACCTATTGAACTCAGCGCTCTGTGGCCACCGGGTGTGGGCCTCGAGAGCTGCACGGGGGCTTCCCTGGCTCGGGCACTGGCAACCAAATGGCCAGGGCTTGCATTTGCGGTCTCCGGAGAAGCACTGAACACGTTGCGTCCCGGCTGCGCCCCACTCTGCGACGGAGCGGTAGTGGTTGCCTGCCGAGCCGGATCTCAACCCGTCCCCGCGCGTGGTGCTTCTTCCGGCGCTTGGACTGGCGCTGCGTCCGGCGCTGCATCCGTAGGCGAAGCGCCAGATCCTGCTGATCCTTGGGCTTCCGGTTCCGGGGTTGTGGCATTGTTGTGTGTTTCCGCTGGTCCTGCGGCAGGGACCATCTTCACACTTCATCGCGGAAGCTACAGCCTAGGCCGCGGGAAGTGCCGATTGCCTATGCCCGATCCTGCGTTGTCCAGGCATCACGGAACCTTGATTGTTGGATCCCAGAGCATCACCTTGACGGCATCCCCCGGCTCCTCAGGATTCCTGATTCACCAGATCACAGACGGCCCTACGGCGAGCGCCCAACCGTTCAAAGGGACCATCACCGTTGATACCGGCAAGCGCATTATCTGCGGGAATAGTGTACTGGAGCTGCGACTGCCCGGGCAGTACCTTAGCGGGGTTCCTGCCCCCGGTTCTTTTTCTGCCCGCGGCTTTGTTTCTGGCACTGGCTTAGTTTCTGGCACTGGCCTGGTTCTTGGTACCGGCTCTGCTCCACTGTCCGCACCTCGTCCCAATCTGGAATCAGCCTGGGCATCCGCCGCGTCTCCGTTGTTCCTTGCTGACCCTGCTCCCCTAGTGGTGCCACAGCCGGCCGGTTCCACCCGCGCCTCCCTAGCTATGGTGCTGACCGGACTGCTCCCCCTGCTGATGGGCACCGCGTTGGCAGTTTTTACCGGTTCAATGATGTTCTTGGCCTTTGCCGCCATGGGGGCCGTCACCGTTTTGGTTCCGCTACTTGGCGGTGCCAAACGGCGCAGACAATTCCGTGATGACGTGGCGCGTGCGGTTGTCCAGGACGCCGAGCGGGCAGCCAGTTCTTTTCCTGATGCTGCAACATTGCTCCTGGAGGTACCCACGAATGCACCCGCTGTGGCGTTCACGGGCACACTTACCAGCGCAGGCGAATCTACAGCGTCGCCGCGTAGGGACTTGGCGCTTCGTTTAGGAACCGCTTCTCGCAGCGCACAAGTAGCCCCTGCTCCCCCTGCCCCGGGGTTCATAGCTCCTGTGGTGCAGGCGCAGCCCTTTACTGTCTCACTGGGACCGGCGGGAATGACCATTAGGGGGCCTTCCGGGGCTGTGCAGGCTTTGCTGAACTTTCTCTTAGTGCAGTTGGATGCCGCAGCCATTCCCGTTGTTGTGCTGAGTCCACCGGAGGACGTTCCCTGGGCAGCAAGGTTTCTTCCCCGAACCAAAATTGTTCAATGCACTGCGGCTGCGCAGAACGCACTTGCTGCCATGCAATGGCCCACCGCAGCTGGTACCGATCCCGGAGTTGGTGCCGCTCCAGCGACTAACGTGCTGATCATGCTGGGAGGTGCTGGCAGCACCAAACTTTCCCTTCCCTCCCCTACCAGAACCATCCACGTCATGGTGGACGCCACCGAGCCCGGCGCCTATGCGAGCGCAGACCCGAGCAGTGTGCACCTCCACGCCCAAGGCCTACGGATTGTGGGGCACTGCGCGGGATATGACTTCATTCCCGACGGGGTGCCGCCGCAAGTATTTGCAAGCCATGCCCGCCGCCGTGCGGTGGCAGCCGCTTCTGCTCTATCAGAGGCTCCCGGAACTCTCTCCACCAATTTTGTGCCGCGGCCGGGGCAGTCCACGGCATCGTCCGTGGTAGCAGCATGGGAAGCCTCGGGCGGAGGGCCGCTACTTGCCATCCCTATTGGCAGCTCAGCAACGGGCCCCACCTTGTTCAGCTTGGTGCATGACGGACCGCACCTGCTGGTGGGTGGCACCACTGGCTCCGGAAAGTCCGAGTTCCTGAAGGCCCTGGTGGGCAGCTTGGCCGCCTCACACTCCCCCGCCGATCTCCAATTTCTGTTCATTGATTTCAAGGGCGGTGCCGGGTTGGGCGCGTTGGTCAAGCTCCCTCACACCAGTTCACTGGTCACCGATCTGGGAGGGCACGGGGTAGCAAGAACGTTGGCATCCCTGCGTGCCGAACTGCACCGGCGTGAAGCAGCGCTTTCTGCCGCAGATGTTGCCGACAGCCTGGCCTACCGCGCCCGTGCCACTCGCAGAGAAACCAACACCCACGAGCCCACACGCTACGGTATGGCGCACCTGGTGATTGTTGTTGATGAATTCAGGGTTCTTGTTGACCAATTCCCTGACGCCATGGCAGAACTCATGCGGATCGCCGCTGTGGGCAGATCTTTGGGCATTCACCTGATCCTGTCCACCCAGCGTCCGCAAGGCGCCATCAATGCGGACATCCGCGCCAATGTGACCAGTTCAATTTGCCTGCGGGTGCAGTCAAGTTTTGATTCCATTGACGTCATTGGCACTGCGGCCGCCGCTGAGATCGCCGTGGAGACTCCCGGCCGCGCCTACATCAGCAGGGCAGGCGGGACTCCCACGGAATTTCAAAGTGCTGTTCTGGGTGTGCCACCGTCAGGAGAGGCCGTGGTGCCTGAGTTGATGCAGGTAGAACAGGGCGAACCACCAAACGCCGCTTCAGTGACCAAGTCAGGAATGACCAGCTCAGCAGTGACCAGCAATGTTGAGGCCGTGGTGGCAGTCATGAATCAGGCCTGGCGCAATGCTTGCACCCTCCAACCCGCGCTAGTCTGCGCCCCTGCCGTAGTGGCACCTGAACTACCCACCGAGATAGCCCTTGATGGCCTTGGCGAAGCTGAGCCAGGCACGGAGAGCGTTCAGCTATCTGGCGAAGATCCTGCAAGGCAACCAGGAACTGTGGTGCTGGGCATAGTTGATCTGCCGGAACAGCAATGCTTGAAAGCCCTTGTATGGCACCCCCGCGATCATTCACATCTGGCGTGCTTTGGGACGGTAACGGAATCTTCTTGCGCCGTGGCCCTTGTGGCCACCAGGGTTCTAGCGCACGCAGCGCTCACAGCCGCCGCAGCAACAGCAACAGCAACAGCAACAGCAACAGCAACAGCAAATTTTTCCACGGCCCCTGTGCTGTACCTCCTCGATGCCGATGGTTCCCTGAAGGATCTTGCGGACAACCCGTGGGTGGGCAGCTATTTAACGCCCACGGATTTGCGCACTGTGGCGCATCTTATGCAAAGGCTGGCCGAGGCTGCCCCCAGTAGTGTTCGCCCTTTGATTTTGTGCATGACAGATTGGGGCCGCTGGTCCACGGCCTTCAGATCCGGGCCATGGCACGAAGGTGAAGACGCCGTGTCCGAGCTGATCCGCTTCGGCGGAAAAAATCTCATAGTTGTTATAGGCGGTAGCCGTGACCTGCTCACCACCGGGTTCATGGCTGCCATCCCCAACAGGATTTATCTCAGTCATGGGAGCCCTGCCGAAACCACCATGCTGTGGCCCCGCATTCCGCACTTCTCCCCGATGCCCGGGCGGGGTGCTTTGGATGGACCCATCAACGCCAGCGCCTCCACAGTCTCAGGCACACCCCCGGCGAACCCAGAACAGGGGAACCACCTACCGGTGAATCTCATGCACGTGGCCCAGTTGGGGACGAGCACACTGCAACTGAGCACCCAACGCTGGTCCGGGCCAGACTCCCCTGAATCGGAAGGGTTCGCGGCGGGGATCCTGCGCGTTGGCACGTTACCAGTGTCCATCTCAGCGCAACAGAGGCATGAACTAGTTGACTGGGCGCTTCTGGCCCGGCAGGAACGGAAGGCTCAGCTGGCACAGCCCGGCAACGGCCCAGCCGCGCCGTTGATCCTGGGCTTGGGCGGCGACGGCAGCGACCCCGTGAGCGTCTGCCTCCCTCCCGGAACGGTTCTGCCCGTTTTTGGCGGGCCCCAAACGGGCAAGAGTACTTTCCTGCAGACCTTGGCTCACCTCAATGGCGCAAGCTGGCTTGAATCAAGCACCCCCGCTTCAGTGCGGTGCGCGGAGAGCTCCGTGGTGTTGCTGGATAATCCCTTATCCACCACTGCCGAGCAGATTCATACAGCGGATGAATTACTGGCTGCCGGCGCTGTCCTCATTGTGGCAGTGCCGTATCCAGGTCCCGCACTGTCACGGCTGCCCTTGGAGTGGGGTTTACGAACCTCCAGCCAAGGAGTGGTTGTGCGACCCCAGCGGGCCATGGACGCGGAGATGTTCGGCATCCGCCTAGACACTGCCGGCTCAGAACCACCGGGGCGGGCAGTCTTGATCAACGGCGGCCACCGGGAATGGTTTCAGTTCCCGGGACTGTGAAGCTAAAGGACCGTTTCCTCCGCCGCCGTACGCAATGAAAAGGCCACCACTTTGGGGGTGAAGAGGAAGTAAACAACCGCCAGCGGCGGCAAGAGGAGCAGCAAGCCCAGCATCAGCTCACCTTCCAACAAGGCCGGCGTAGCGATGGCCACCATAAGCAATTGCCACACAAACGCAGCCGAGCGTGTCCACCTGAAACCATGGAAAGCCTTGAACGCTACCGCACCCAAGCCTGCGGACAGTCCCAAGAGCAAGAGAGTCAAAAATATGGCGCTCGCAAAGGAATTACTCGGCTGTGTGAGCAATGAAAAGATCGACCAGATGCCGAACACGGCCAATGCCAACGCTTCTGATCCCACCACGCCCGCAATGACAAAAACGCCTGCCGGGCGGACTAACTCACCGCGTTTAAGGCTCGCTTCCAACGCATCAGCGTCCTCTGGGCGGGGCATGTCAGCTGGGGTTTGGGGATCGTTTTGCACAAGAGCACCTTATCGGAGTTTGCCGGGTGGGGGCCGGGAACCCGCGGGGCATTGTGACGCATCGCTCACGGTTAGAGACAATTATTTCCGCCATTACCCCTTGTTTACGTTGAGTTAACATGACAATCTTAAGTAAATGACCTGAAGGGCCCATTGTGGGCCTTTTCTTATGTGGCCTAAAGTGAATTTTTTCACAAGACGCCCCCGTTTTAAAAGGAGTGAGTGATCAGCATGGACTGGCGTAGTCGCGCAGCCTGCCTCGACAAGGACCCGGAATTGTTTTTCCCCGTGGGAAACACAGGTCCGGCCTTGCTGCAGATCGAGGAAGCAAAGAGCGTATGCCGCCGCTGCCCCGTGATTGACACCTGCTTGAAGTGGGCCATCGAATCCGGACAGGACGCAGGCGTGTGGGGCGGTCTTAGCGAGGACGAGCGTCGCGCTATGAAGCGCCGCGCAGCCCGCGCCCGCCGCGCAAGCTAAGCGCACGCAAGCTAAGCGCATAGGCAACTGACCCGCAGCAATCACAGATTGCTGCGGGTCAGTTTTTTAATGCCGGGAAATGAGTGCCATCTGCATCTCAACCACCGTGCCGCCACCCTCACGCACAGACCAGTCAATGGTGCCGCCTAATTCACTGGTCACCAGGGTCCGCACAATTTGCAACCCCAGACCCTCAGCAATGTTCCCCGGCGGCAACCCCACGCCGTCGTCCGCGATCTTCACGGTCAGCGCGTCATCACCTGAATCATTCTTGAACCGGTGCGCCATCAGCCACACCGTCCCCTCCCGGTCCTGCAAACCATGTTCGACGGCGTTGGTCACCAGCTCGTTGATCACCAGTGCCAGCGGGGTGGCGAAATCGCTGGGCAGCTCACCGAAGGCACCCTCGCGTTCGGTGCGCACCCGCTGGGACGGGGAGGCAACCTCGGCGGAGAGCCGGAACTGCCGGTCAATCAGCTCATCAAAGTCAACGTTCTGAGCCAGGCCCTGGGACAGCGTCTCATGCACCAACGCAATGGTGGCGACCCGGCGCATGGCCTGTTCCAGCCCCTGCTTTCCCTCTTCACTGTGCATGCGGCGCGACTGCATCCTCAGCAAGGCAGCCACTGTCTGCAAATTATTCTTCACCCGGTGGTGGATCTCGCGGATGGTGGCGTCCTTGGTCACCAGCTCCTGCTCCCTGCGCCGCAGCTCGGAAACATCGCGGCACAGTACCAGTGCTCCAAAGCGTTCCACACCATCACGCAACGGAATGGCCCGCAATGACAAGCTGACGCCCCGTGATTCAATCTCGGTGCGCCACGGCATGCGGCCCGTGACAACCAGTGGCAGCGATTCATCCACCATGCGCCGGTCCTTGAGCAGCCCCGTGGTCACCTCGGCCAGGGACCGGCCTTCCAAGGACTCGCCATCTCCTAGCCGGCGGAAAGCCGAGACGCCGTTGGGGCTGGCGTATTGCACAATCCCGTCAACGTCCAGACGCAGCAAACCATCACCAACACGCGGCGCACCGCGGCGGGATCCTGTGGGCGAGGCAAAATCGGGCCACAAACCCAAGGTGCCCATCTTCAGCAAATCGTAGGCGCACTGCCGGTACGTCAGTTCCAGCCGGGAGGGCATCCGCGAGCTGGAGAGGTCCATATGTGTGGTGATAACAGCCAGTGTGCGCCCGTTGCGCACCATGGGGATGGCTTCAACCCGCATGGCCATGTCCGGGCTCCAGATTTTGGTTTCATGCGAGCGCTCAATGTTTTGACTCTTCCAGGCCGCCTTCACCAACGGCTCCAGAGAAGGCTGAATCTGTTCGCCCACAAAGTCTGCGTGGAACATGGTGTGAGAAGTGGAAGGCCGCACATGGGCCAGCGCCACATGCCCCGTGCCGGTTTTGGCCGGGAACCACAGGACCAGGTCGGCGAAGGAAAGGTCAGCAATCATCTGCCAGTCCCCCACCAAAAGGTGCAGCCATTCGGCGTCGCCCGGGGCCAGCCCGGGATTGTCCCTGATCATGTCGGCAAAAATTGCCATCGGGCTCCTTTTAAAAAATGGGTGGCGGTGCCCGCTGCAAACAGCGGGCACCGCACTACCTGGCGCATTCGAGGGCGCCAGTTACACAGATGGTGTGCTGCGGTTACCGCCGCACAATTGAACGCAAGAGCCTCAATGCTACCGACAAGGACGCCATGTCGTCCTGTTCGAGCTCGTTGACTTCGGCAAACATCCGAACAGCCCTCTCCAGCTGCTCCGCATTCTGTGCCTCCCAGGCTTCAATGCGCGCCATGGTGGAGGCACCCTTCTCGGTCCGGTCCAGAACATTACTGGTCATGTCCGCCGTGGTGGCGTACAGGTCATCACGTAAGGCTGCACGCGCCAGCGCCTGCCACCTGTCATTACGTGGCAACGCCGTGATCCGTTCCAGCAGTGAGTCCACCCCGTATCGGTTGTAAAGCGTGTAGTACACGCTCGCCACCGTGTCCTGTGGTTCGGCCAATGCTTCACTGACCTTGGCAACATCCAGCAGCGGGAACGTCTCAAAGAGTTCCGCCCAGCGGCGGCCCAAGGCCAGCGGCATGTTAAAGGATGTGGCCTGGCTGTACCAGTTCTCCACCCGCTCCACATCCACACCTTGGACGAACTCACTCAGGCGTGGGGCCAGGTTGCTGACCCCAGGCTTGAAGCGTTGCACCAGCTCCGCAATGCTCTGCTGCCCAATCCCCTCATTGACCAGCCATCGCACGGCCCTATCCAGCAGGCGGCGCATGTCCAGGTGAACCGTGCTCCACTGCTCCGTGGGGAAGCTGGGCGGGAGTTCGCCCAGCATGGTGGTCATGGACTTCAGATCAAAGATCTCATGCAGGGCAACAAAGGCCTTGGCAACAACCACTTCGCTGGCCGAGGATTCTTCCATGGCCCGGAAGGCAAAGGTGATGCCGCCCAGGTTCACCATGTCATTGGCCACCACGGTGGCAATGATTTCCCGGCGCAGCGGGTGCGTGTCCAGTTCCGCATCGAAACGTGCCGCCACCTGGGCGGGGAAGTAACGGCGCAGTGTTGTCTTGAACCACGAATCATCGGCCAAGTCACTGTTGGTGAGTGACTTGGCCAGTTCCATCTTGGCGTAGGCCAGCAGCACGGCAAGTTCCGGGGAGGTCAGTCCCTGCCCGGTTGCCAGGCGTTCTTGCAGTTCGGCGTTGCTGGGCAGCGCCTCAAGCTCACGGTTCAGGTCCCCGTGATCTTCCAGCCAGTCCATGAAGCGCTCATAGCTGGGGCTCCACTCAACCACTCGTTGACGATCGTTGAGCAGCAAGATGTTCTGTTCAATGTTGTCCTCGAGCACCAGCTGCCCAATTTCATCGGTCATGGACATCAGGAAATCGGTGCGTTCGGCGGGGTCCAGCTTGCCTGCAGCCACCATGCGATCAACGAAGATCTTAATGTTCACTTCATGATCGGAGCAATCCACGCCGGCAGAGTTGTCAATGGCGTCAGTGTTCAGAATGACCCCATGCAGAGCAGCCTCCACACGGCCATGCTGGGTCATGCCCAAGTTGCCGCCTTCGCCAATGATTTTGACCCGTAGGTCCGCACCATCAACACGAATGGGATCGTTGGCTTTATCTCCCACCGAGGCATTGCTTTCGTAGCTGGCCTTGATGTAGGTGCCAATGCCACCGTTGTACAGCAGATCGGTGGGGGCCAGCAGCACTGCCCGGAGCAGCTCCGGCGGGCTGAGCTTCGTGGTTCCGGCGGGCAGGCCGAGCGCCACGCCAACTTCCGGTGAGATCGGGATCGATTTCAGTGTGCGTGAGTACACCCCGCCACCGGCACTGATGAGCTCCTTGTTGTAGTCCTGCCATGATGATCGCGGAAGATCGTACAGGCGCTGGCGCTCATCGAACGCCACCCCGGCCACAGGGTTGGGGTCAAGGAAAATATCGCGGTGGTCAAAAGCGGCCACCAGATTGACGTGGCGGGTACGCAGCATCCCGTTGCCAAACACGTCCCCTGACATGTCTCCTACGCCCACGGCGGTGAACTCCTGGGTCTGGGTGTCTACACCAAACTCGCTGAAGTGCGCTTTGACGGACTCCCACGCGCCACGGGCGGTAATGGCCATGGCCTTATGGTCATAGCCCACGGAACCACCCGAGGCGAAGGCGTCACCGAGCCAGAATCCGTACTCCGCAGAGATGGCGTTGGCCGTGTCCGAGAAGGACGCCGTGCCCTTGTCTGCCGCTACCACCATGTACGTGTCATCACCGTCATGGCGGACCACGTTCACCGGCGGCACCACCACTTCACCGGCGTCGGTGGCCACCAGGTTATCCGTGACGTCCAGCAGCCCGCGGATGAAGGTCTTATAGCTTTCCCGCCCTTCCTCCATCCAGGCGCCGCGGTCCACTGCCGGGTTGGGCAGTTGCTTGGCGAAGAAGCCGCCCTTGGCCCCGGTGGGCACAATCACGGCGTTCTTGACGGTCTGCGCCTTGACCAGGCCCAACACCTCGGTGCGGAAATCTTCACGCCGGTCAGACCAACGCAGCCCGCCGCGTGCCACCTTACCGAAGCGCAGGTGCGTGCCTTCCACGCGCGGGGAGTAAACCCAAATCTCAAACATGGGCTTCGGCGCCGGCAAACCCTCAATGGCTAGCGGATCCAGCTTCAGACTGAGGTAATCCCGTTCACGGTAGTAGTTGGTGCGCAAGGTGGCATCAACTAAGTTGGTGAAAGTGCGCAGGACCCGATCGGCATCAAGTGTTGGGACGCTTTCCAGCGCCGCATTGAGCCTGGTGTGGATCTCATCCTGCAAGGCCGGGCGGGCCCCCTCCTCAATGGCAGGGTTGAAGCGGGCCTCAAAAAGCTCCACCAACCCGCGGGTAACATCCACATTTTCCAAAAGCGTGTTGGCAATGAACCCGTAGGAGTTGGTATTGCCCATCTGGCGCGTGTACTTGGCATAGGCGCGCAGAATGACTACCTGGCGTGCATGCATACCCTCGGTCAGCACCAGCCGATCAAAGTTATCCGACTCGCTGCGGCCCGTAATCGCTGCCCCAAACGCCTCCGTCAGCAGGTCCGCCGTTGTCAACGGGTCAACTCCGGCAGGGTACTTCAGGCCAAGATCGTAGAGGAAGAAGTCACGCTTATCAGCAGTTTCAACGTCAAAGGGCCGCTCATCCAGCACCTCGAGTCCCAAGCTGTGGAAAAAGGGCAGGATCTTGCTCAGGCTTTGCGGATGTGCCATGTACAGCTTGACGCGGGCATCTCCTTCAAGGAGCCCGCCGCTGCCCTTGGGCAGGTAGACGTGCATGCCGGGGGCACACTTATCGGGGCTTAGCCCGGCCGCTGTTGCAGCCTTGTAACGGGCATCAAATTCCTCAAAGCGGGCAATGTCCGCCAGAGCGTCCTCAACCTCAAAGTCCACCCGGTAGCTCTGCGGGAATGCATGAGCCCACTTGGCTTCCAAACGGTCCGCCACCTCGCGCTGCTCCGAATCGCGCAACACCTGGGCGATCCCCTCGGGCCAGGACCTCGCCGCACGCACCAGCCGCTGCTCCAGTTCGGCAGCCTGCAGATCCGCCGGAACCATGTAGGCCTTGGGCAGGCGGATGCGGAAGAACAGCCGGGCCAGCGCCGATTCGCTCATGCGCGCCTCAAAATCAATGGACACGGCGCTGAAGGTGCGGGTGAGTTCATCCTCAATGCGGTGCCGGACAGCGGTGGTGTAGCGATCACGCGGGATGTAGACCAACGCGGACATGAAGCGTCCATAGATGTCAGGGCGCAGGAACAACCGCGTGCGGCGTCGTTCGGCCAGCCTGAGGATCCCTTCCGCGATCTCGATCAGGTCCGAAACCTCAATCTGGAACAGCTCATCGCGGGGGTAGGTCTCCAGAACCGCAAACAAGTCTTTGCCGGAGTGTGAGTTGGGCGGGAAACCGAAGTGCCGCAGCACAGCCTCAACCTTTTCCCGAACCACAGGGATGTTACGCACGGAACCGGTGTAAACCCCAGAGGAAAACAAGCCGATGAAACGCTGCTCACCGTTGACATTGCCCTGGGAATCGAAAGACTTCACACCAATGTAGTCAAAGTACGCGCCGCGGTGCACTGTGGAGCGTGAGTTGGCCTTGGTAATGACAAGGACACGTTTTTCACGGGCCTTGCGCTGCCCCGTTGTAGTCAGGTGCTGAACGGTAGGGTGGCTGGAGCCATCCCGCATCAGGCCCAGGCCGCTGCCCTCACGATTGACGAGTACGTCTTCACCGTCACGCTTTTCAAGATCGTATTCGCGGTAGCCAAGGAAAGTGAAGTTATCTGCCTCCATCCAGTGCAGTAAATCTTCGGCTTCGCGCAGGTCCACAAGATCTTCCCCTGCCAGCACGGTGGCCAGAATTTCTGCCCGGCTCAGCGCCTTCTCACGCATGGCAGGCCAATCTTCAACCGCTGCCCGTACATTGGCCAGCACCTTGGCGAGGCCTGAGTAGAGCGCCAACTTGCGCTCGTCGTCGATCTTGGGAATTTCAATGGCAATCCATGATTCCAGGAAGGAGGAATTCTCCCCATCCCCCAGCAGGTGGGCAATGTTGGGCATTGCTGAGGTGTCCCCGCTGGCGATGCCCGCGTGGGAAGGAACCTTCGTGACAGCGCTCAAGACGTTGGATTTTTTATCCCGGGAGACCACAAAAACGGGGTGCGTGACCAAATGGATGGCGAGATCTTGGCGCACCAATTCGGCACTGACCGAGTCAACCAAGAAGGGCATGTCATCGGAAACAATGTAAACCACGCTGGCATCGCGTTCGTCGCGGATATCCACCGTGGAATGGCCGGGAGTTCTAATGGCTGCAATCTGCTGGTGGAGCAGGGCCCGCGCATTAAGTACGTCCGGGTCATAGCGAGCGGCGTCCTCTACGGACAATTGCACAAAGTAGTCATTATGGAATGGCTGTCCACCAAACTGTGGGTGCTCCTGCACAGGCTCGTGGCTTGAAGTGTGCGATGACATGAATTAACGCCTCCGTCAAAGAGATGAGACCGCTTCTTTGCAGGCCTGTTCTGAGCCTAGCCCTGATTCTGCAGGGCTGCTGTGGTGCTTGTGACAGCGGATTCAGAGTTCTCTTGGACAGCTGCACAATCGATCCGGCTAATGCCCCGGCGCAGCGGCGAGTCCGGAGCCACCTCCAGCAGGAGCCGCCCTTCCAGCAACGCCCTATCAGTTATTTCCGGGTCCCAGGGGAGAAAATGCCTGATCGGCGCGGTGGGGCCAAACCGTTCCCAAGCCTGTGCCAGTGCCTTTTCCGGTGCCCGCCCGGCAGCTTGACGGCGCACCTTATTCACCACCACATCTATCCGTGCAGCAGGGAAGGCCGCTTGGAGTTCGTTCATGCCTCGGATCAGTCTCGGGATCCCCACCGGGTCCCCGCTGCCCACCGCGTAGATGATGTCCGCCTGGGCCAGCACAGTCAGCGTTGCGCCGTTGCGCCGCGGAGCTACGGTGTCATAGCTGAGTTCCTCATCGTTCTCTAGCGAGAATCCGCAATCCACCACCACCAAGTCTGCCGATTCCCGTGCCAGAGCTACAACCCTGGCCACGGCGGCCGCCCGCAACTCCGGCCAGCGATCGGCCCTGGTCAGGCCCGTCAAGAGGGAAAACGTGCCTGCTGAAAAAACAACCTTAGTCAAGATGTTCGTGAAGCGAACTGCGGATAAGGTTCCCTGGTCAGCTGCCCGGCATGCCTGGGCAAAGGACGCGGATTCCTCCAGCAGGCCCAGCGCGGCACCAATGCTGGCTCCGTAGCTATCTGCGTCTATCACCAAGACACTGCGGCCGGCAGCCGCCTGTTCGGCTGCCAGATTTATGGCCACTGTGGTGCGCCCGGGCGATCCAATGGGACCCCACAACGCCACGAGCATGCCTGTGCGGCCGGGCAGTGCCGGTGTTGCTTCAGCTGTGACCGCAGGTGCCGCCGCAGGTGAAGACAGGGCAGCGGGAGCCGTTGCTGGTTCTGGCGCTGACGGTGCAGCTCTGGACAGGGCCGGCTTGGACTGCGAAGGTCTGGACAGTGCCGGCTTTAACGGGTCCGGCTTGTGCAGAGCTGACTTCGGCGGGTCCGGAGTTGGTCTTGGCAGCGGCGTGGATCCGGGGCTAGGATCCGTTTCGGTTTCTTTAGTGGTTTCGGGCTTTGTTTCGTCTTCCTGGGTCCAGTCGCGACGCCGTAATCGGCGCCGCGTCCGCTCCCACAGACTCGCGTGCTGCGTTGGATCCGTGGTGTCCGCAGTGTTGTGCTTGACAGTGTTGTGCTTGACAGCGTTGTGCTTGACAGCGTTGTGGCCCGCTTCTTCGCCGGTGGCATCTAAATGCTCCGGGGTGGCTGGAGCTGTAGACTCCGGCGCGGCAGTGAGGGCCATTGCATCTGCTTGCGGCTTCGTTGGAGTGCTCGCGTGTGCTCCCCGCGAAGCTGCCACATCTGTGGGGGCTCGCGCAGGGACGGCGTACCCACCTGCCCCATCCAACTGCTTGCGAGATTGCACGGCGGCTGTGACTACCTGGGCGAGCAGTTCCGCGCTCACGTGCTCCGTGACAACGCCGGCACCGATCGAACGTAGGCGCTGTGCGGCCTCTGCAGTAGTGGCAACAGCCACCACGCTGACACCAACCGCGGCCAGCCTGTCCACAAGCGTTGCGCTGAGTTCATCCGCCCCCTCGGCTACAACAGCCGCTTGGGCCAGCCCATTTTGGCACGCTGCCAGAAGCTCGGCCAGCTCAGGACAGCGGCGGACAATATGAAGTGCGCCTCTGTTGTTTTCCAGCTCAGCAATCACCGCTGCCGGGGTGTCCCCCACCGCAACCACTGTCACTGGGCTCATGGCGCCGCACCGGGATTCCACACCACGGAAACTTTGGCATTGTTGGCCACAGCACCAAGAAATTTTGGCATTTGAGCGTCACTGACCAGAACCATGAGGGCTGTGTTCTTGCTCGATCCCAAGGAGCCCGAGGCTGACGCCAGGGAGGCAACTTCGGCTCCCGGGAGCATCAGCACCGGCTCAGCAAAGCCGTTGCGGTCATCGGGCAGGGCCACCCAAACGTCAACATAAGCGCCCACCACTACCTCTTTGGGCAAGGGTTCAGTGATAGTGACAGGAACTGGTTTTCGGTTCAGCGCATCGATCCGCCCAATGCTGCTACGGGAGACCAGTTCACCCTTGGGAACCATGCGAATGGCGACGGCGTTCGCATCCAGCGCGTCGGCCGGATCAAGATATTTCCCATCAACGTCTCCAAGCTGGACATCCACAATGGTGAAGGAATCCGGAGTGATCTTCTGACCTACCACCAGCGCATCCTTGGCCACATACATGGGCACTGTCTTGGCTGCGTTGCCCACCAATGCCACCACCCCGGCCACGGACGCCAGCACTAAAAGAATGCCAATGAGCAGACGTGGATCCTTCCACGACGGTTTGCTCAGCCGTGGTGCTTGCCCCGGCATTTCCATCGCCATAGCCCCGCCCCCTTCAGGAATCTGGCAGCGATGGTGCGAGCCACGCTGCCGTCTACTCTTTCTACCGCTGATTGGCCACGGTTGAAAGGGCTTCCTCAAAAACCGACTAAAACTGTGGACAACTTCAGCAGTGATGGAACAAGTTGCCACTACCTTCTCAGGTTGCTCTGCGTTGTCCCGCTGGTGCTTTGATCGTTGACACCTGGGCTTCTGGAAACGAGCCTAGCCAGGCCTATAGCGACGAACTTAGCCGTGAGTGCAGGTAGCGGGCATGCTCGCGCTGCATAAGGCAAGCCATCCGCGGTGACAAGCAGCGTGGAGTCATGCACCGGCACCTCGTAGTGACCGGCAAGACCTCCTAGGCTGTGGTTAAGGATGATTAAGCTCGTCAAAGCACATCAAAGGGGGGATAATGAGTGCATGCCCAGATTCTTAACCTTGGCCGATGTGGCCGAACAGCTGCAGATCTCTGCAGCAGCCTGCTATGCCCTGGTACACAGTGGCGAGCTGCCCGCATTCCAAATTGGTGGACGCGGGCAGTGGCGTGTGGACGAAGCGAAATTTGAGCAGTTCATCGATGACAGACACGCAGCAGCCAGAACCATGCTGGCCACTGAGAATTCCGTCACCGCCGAATAGGTAGCTCTGGGCACTGGCATCTCTTGGTCTAAGTAGTGCCGGTCTAGGTACATCAGGAACTTGCTGGTTCAGAATTCGTTGTCCGGTGATGAGACGATCGAAACCAACCGTCCCAGCGGAATTACCACTGAGCCCTGCCGATTTCCGGGGTCCCGGCCCACGCCGTCGGCCAATTGCATGAGTTGAACATAGTCAGCCCCCACTTGGTCCAGAACACCCCTGACATGCACCGCACTGGAGCCCGCCTGCGCGGCGGTGTCCAGCTCAAGGACCACGGCCGAACGGTTCCTGGCCAGCACCCGCAGTGCCGCGGCCAGGGAATAGCCCACCTGGCTCGGGCTCTGCTGACGCTCCAATCCCAGCCCGTTCACCCGCACCACCTTCGTCAGCGGCACGATGACGGATCGGTTCTCTTCACGCAGCAAAGCCCAGTCCTTTTCCACCCTGAGCACTTCCCCGTGATACGCGGTGCCCGTGCACAGAAACACGGAAAGCTGCTCTCCGCTGGCTCCTCGTAAAGCCTCGGCAAGGGTCATCTGGGACGCCTCAATGCGGGCTAATTCATTGACGTGCCGCTCGAAATCCTGCTGCGTTGAGGCATGCCACTGTGTTTCCAGATCACCGAAGAGAAGTTCCCACCGCATGGGCCCACGCTAAGCGGCAACCATGGGGCCGTCAACTCTGCCCTTCCACAGCTTGGCTGCAGCCTCTAGACATATCCATGCTGTTGGGGTCAAAATGAATGAATCACCTTCAAATGATGTCAAACAGTGTCAAACATGCTCAAAGGAGAGCAACCGTGAAACCACAAACTCGGGCTGATCTGGCAATGACCGCAGCCATTGCCTTCCTAGGGGCCGCCCTGGTCTTCAGCGGTTTTGCACTGCTGCGTCTGCAGTGGGGCGGGCGCTCCATGGCTCCGACACTTGGGTTCCCTGAATTGTTGGGCGTGGCGGGTGCCGGGATCGGCTTTGCCTTGCTCTGCTGGTGGTTGTTTGCCCTCTGCTGCGCTTGCCTATCTGCATTTGCCCAGAGATTCGGAGCCCACAGGCTTTCAACGCTCACAGCACGCTGGTCGCCGGCGTTCATGCGCCGAGTGGTCGCAGCGATTATTGGGATTAATCTCCTCGGCGCACCGTTGGCTGGCGCAGCGCAGGCAGCCGGTGTTGCCCCACTCTGGCATACCCTGACGGTTTCCACGGCTCCCATCTCAGGAGCAGTGAGCACACCTTCGCCATCATCACCGCCAGTGGATCCTTTGTGGGTGCCACACACCCCTGACATTGCACCGGATCTACTGATCAGGACCTCGCCGCGCGAGCCCGCGGACCAGCCCGAGTTTCAAGAGGACCCAACAGCGGCTTCCGGTGATCTGCGCTCCGGTGACGTGGTTGTCAAAAAGGGCGACACACTCTGGGGAATCGTCGCCGAAGCGTTGGGACCGTATTCCACGGATGTCGAGGTGGCCTTGGCATGGCCGCAGTGGTACGGCACCAATCGAAGCACCATTGGTGCTGATCCGAACCTTATTCTTCCGGGACAAATACTGCATGCACCCGGCAATTACTAACATTTGGCACCACCCAAAGGAGCACCCCGTGAGTACAGCAGCCATCTCTGAAACCCCCGCACCAGCCACTTTCTTGTTGGTACGGCCACTTCCCTCTTCCAGCACTCCCGCCCCGTCACCGACTCCGCAAGAGAACCAGGAAAATATTGTGGAGTTGTTTGCTGGCACTCCTCAAACACGCCCATCCAGAAACACTGCCTCAACGGCAGACGAGGCATCAGCCCCGGCGGAAGAGACCTCCACCAAGATTGGCACGGTCGGACTTAACGCGGCCGGGGTTGGCACGGTGCAGACGCTCGACCCGGAATCCGCCGAACGGGCGGTGGTGGGCAATATGTCCTGCAAGGTTGCCCAAAGCGCCTTGGAAATTCTCCATGGCGTCCGTTCAGTGCAGCAGTTGGCCAGGTGGCTCGACGCCCGGTGCCTGAGCGCTTTGAGCACCCGGGCACGTCTTTATGCGGAAGCCTACCGGGAGCAGGAACGCCGTAGTAGTAATGATGGCGGATACCCGGACAACGTCCAGATGCTGCACCGGCAACCGCATGTACAGTCGGTTCACTGCCATGTGGTTGGCCCCGGCATCTTTGAAACGGCGGTTGTGGTGGCTGACAGGACCAGATTTAGAGCCATCGCCATGCGCCTGGAATTGAGCCACGGCCTGTGGAAGGTCACCGCCCTGCGTATTGGCTAGGGAACGTGTTGGCCAGAGAGAAAGACACAACAAAAAGGCCGCCATCCGCAGGAACTGACGCACCTGATGTGCTGTGTCAGCTCCTCCGGACGGCGGCCCTCTTCACGTGAACTTAGCGCTTTTTCTTCTTCTTGGCCTTGCCAGCCGGGCGCTTGGCCGACGGCGGGACACCGCCTGTGCTGCGGCGCTCAACATGCGTCTCCGCATCACCTTGGGCGTCCGGAGCAGTGAACTGCAACTGGGCGGGCCGGGCCGGAGCTTCAAGACCAGGGGCCGTGATGCGAGGGGCAGCGTGCTCATGCTCTGACGCAGCCGCACCGCCTTCAACGCGCTTCATGAGGTTAGCCGGGGCGTTCTCCACCACACCGACAGTAGCTTCGGGAGCATTCTCAACCTGAACTTCCAAGTTGAAAAGGAAGCCGACGCTTTCTTCACGGATGGCTGCCATCATGGACTGGAACATCTCAAAGCCTTCGCGCTGATACTCCACGAGGGGATCACGTTGGGCCATGGCCCGCAGACCGATGCCTTCCTTGAGGTAGTCCATCTCGTAAAGGTGCTCTTGCCACTTGCGCCCTACAACGGAGAGGACCACACGGCGTTCCAGCTCGCGCATGCTCTCTGAGCCAAGTGCGGCTTCGCGTTCCTGGTAGGCAACCCGGGCATCCGAGAGCAGTTCAGTCTTGAGGTGTTCTGCTGTGATGCGGCCTTCGCCGCCCACTTCTTCAGCGATTTCATCCACCGTGACAGTGACAGGGTAGATGGTGCGCAAGTTGGTCCACAGCGTGTTGAAGTCATAGTCTCCGGCATGACCGGAGCCCAAGGAAGCCTCGATGATCTCATTGACGGTGTCTTCCAAGAAGTGCTGGACCTTTTCATGCAGGTCCCCACCTTCGAGGATCCGGCGGCGGTCGCCATAGATAGCTTCACGCTGGCGATTCAAAACATCGTCATACTTGAGCACGTTCTTACGCTGCTCGGCGTTGCGGCCTTCAACCTGGCCCTGGGCCGAGGCAATGGCCTTGGAGACCAGCTTGGACTCCAACGCCACATCATCAGGCATGGCAGAACGTGACATGAGCCTTTCAGCGGCACCGGAGTTGAACAGGCGCATCAGATCATCTGATAATGACAGGTAGAACCGTGACTCGCCCGGATCTCCCTGACGTCCGGAACGGCCCCGTAACTGGTTGTCAATGCGGCGTGATTCGTGGCGTTCGGTACCTAGAACGTAAAGCCCGCCAGCTTCAATAACGGCCTCTTGTTCATCCTTGACAGCCAGTTTTGCTTCCTCAAAGGCGTCAAGCCATGCGGCCTCGTACTCCTCCGGGGTTTCTTCAGGATCGAGTCCGCGTGCCGCCAATTCACTCACAGCATTGAACTCGGCGTTACCACCGAGCATAATATCGGTGCCTCGGCCAGCCATATTGGTTGCTACGGTGACGGCCCCACGTCGGCCGGCTTGGGCCACAATTGCGGCTTCACGGGCGTGATTCTTAGCGTTCAAAACCTCGTGCTTGACGCCTGCCTCAGCCAGTTTCTTGGAGAGGTATTCGCTCTTCTCAACACTGGTTGTGCCCACCAGAACCGGCTGCCCGGTTTCGTGACGCTCGGCAATGTCCTTCACCACGGCGTCGAACTTCACAATCTCGTTCTTGTACACGAGGTCGGGCTGGTCAACGCGCTGCATGGACTTGTTCGTGGGGATCGGTACAACACCCAGCGAGTAGGTGCCCATGAACTCAGACGCCTCGGTCTCGGCGGTACCTGTCATGCCGGAAAGCTTCTCATACAGGCGGAAATAGTTCTGCAAGGTCACCGTGGCTAGGGTCTGGTTCTCAGCCTTGATCTCCACACCTTCCTTGGCCTCAATGGCCTGGTGCATGCCTTCGTTATAGCGGCGGCCAGCAAGGATGCGGCCGGTGTGCTCGTCAACGATCAGGACTTCGCCGTCCATGATGACGTAGTCCTTGTCACGCTTGAAGAGCTCCTTGGCCTTGATGGCGTTGTTCAGGAAGCCGATCAGGGGCGTATTGGCAGACTCATACAGGTTGCTGATGCCCAGGTAGTCTTCTACCTTTTCAATGCCGCCTTCAAGAACACCCACGGTGCGCTTTTTCTCATCGACTTCATAGTCATCTTCAGGCTTGAGGCGCAGGACCACCTTGGCAAATTCCCCGTACCAACGGTTCGCGTCACCTGACGCAGGACCGGAAATGATCAGCGGGGTGCGGGCCTCATCGATGAGAATGGAGTCAACTTCATCCACAATGGCATAGTTGTGCCCGCGCTGGACTAGCTCATCCTGGCTCCAGGCCATGTTGTCGCGCAGGTAATCGAAGCCGAATTCGTTGTTGGTGCCATAGGTGATGTCGGCAGCGTATTGGGCGCGGCGCACCGAAGGATCCTGATTGGCGATGATGCAACCGCTGCTTTGACCTAGGAAACGGAAAACGCGTCCCATCAAATCAGACTGGTATTCCGCCAAGTAGTCATTGACCGTGACCACGTGCACGCCCTTGCCGGTCAGCGAGTTCAAATATGCCGGGGCCGTGGCCACCAGGGTTTTGCCTTCACCGGTCTTCATTTCAGCAATGTTGCCCAAGTGCAGGGCGGCACCACCCATGAGCTGGACACGGAAGTGGCGAAGACCGAGTGTACGCGAGGAAGCTTCCCGCACCGCGGCGAAGGCTTCCGGCAACAGGTCATCGAGCGTCTCGCCGTCTTGATGGCGGAGCTTAAGCTTGTCTGTTTCCTCGCGGAGCTCAGCATCGGTGAAGGTCTGGAAAGAGTCCTCCAGCGAATCAATGGCGTCGGCAAGGACATTGAGTCGTTTAAGCGTCTTGCGATCGCCTGTGCGAAGAACCCGCTCAAGAAGTGATGGCACGAAATTGCTCCCAATCTATTACTGCCTAAAAGTGGCGTGTTCAGTCTACGTGAGAAGACGCACACCACACTGCCAGTTCTAGCTGTGTGGCACCCGGCAATACTGCCAGATATGAGCGAAAGTGCTTGCTTATGCCTGCATTGCGCCACATTGTTCTCCCGCAGCGGAACCTTCAGGCACGTAATATCCCAGCATTTCAGTGCACCATCTGCGCGCCGCTACCGTGAAATTCTGCGCCAAGCTGTCTATGTGGTGCGTTCCACTGACGCTGACGGCGAACTCAGTTCCAGCCAGGTGAGCACCTTAAACATGTTGACCAAAGCGCCCCTGCGCATCAGCGATATTGCACGTAATGCCGGTATCCGCCTGCCCAGCGCCACTGAGCAGGTCACCAAGCTCGCAGCAGCGGGCCTGGTCAAGCGGTTGCAGAACCCCAACGACGCCCGCGTAGTGGAAGTGCTCCTCACCGAGCAAGGGCGGGCAACTCTGGAGGCTTCGAATCTGCGCCGCAACCAGGAAGTCGCCGCAGGCCTCTCCGGGCTCTCACTACGTGAACAGCAGAGCATCTCCCGCGCACTTTCCGCCATCGCCAAACTCAACGCGGCACTCTCCCCCCTAGCCCTGCCACTTCCGCCGTCCGTGTCCTACCGGCGTCATCCCCCGCCAACTAACACCCGCAAGCAACACCATTAAGCAAGCCCATTCAGCAACAACAACCCAGGAGAAAAAGTGCACGCGAACATGGCAGATTCAACTGCCCGCGACGGAGTCAGTACCGTCTCAAAAGAAAAGCAATCAATGCTCAAGCAGCCCATGGCTGTGTGGGCGGTGGCTGGAGCATCGGTGTTCGCCTTCATGGGAATCGGCCTCGTTGATCCCATCCTGCCCGCCATTGCAGAGAACCTCAGTGCCACCCCCAGCCAGGTGTCGTTGCTGTTCACCAGCTATTTTCTGGTCACAGCTATCGCCATGCTCGTCACTGGTTTTGTCTCCTCACGCCTTGGTGGGAAGCGGACGCTGTTGCTGGGCCTAGGCATCATTGTTATTTTTGCGACCCTTTCAGGCCTATCCGGCAGCGTCGATGCCCTGGTGGGTTTCCGAGCCGGTTGGGGCTTGGGTAACGCCTTGTTCGTAGCGACGGCGCTGGCCGTCATGGTGGGGGTTGCCTCCGGTGGGGCGGCTACGGCCATCATCTTGTACGAGGCAGCACTGGGGCTGGGCCTCTCACTCGGCCCGCTCATGGGCGCAATGCTGGGCGCCTGGCAGTGGCGTGCACCCTTCTTTGGTACGGCCACCGCCATGGCGGTGGCGTTCATCCTCCTGATGGTGCTGCTGCCTAAAACCCCGTTGCCGGCCACCAAGACCCGACTGCGTGATCCGCTCCTGGCACTGGGCCACAAGGGCTTGCGCACTACCGCTGGCAGCGCCTTGTTCTATAACTATGGATTCTTCACCATCCTGGCATTCGTGCCCTTCATTCTGGGCTTCGATGCCTACGGAATAGGCGCAGTATTCTTTAGCTGGGGCGTGGCAGTGGCCGTATTCTCTGTATTTGTCGCACCCATGGTCCAGCGCCGCTTTGGCCCCGTCCGTGCCCTGACCGGTTCACTGTTGGGTTTGGTGGTCATCTTGGCGGGACTGGCCTTGGCTGCCGGACACTCGGTGCCGGCCATTGTGGTTCTGACGGTGGTTTCAGGTGCTCTGCTGGGTATCAACAACACCCTGTTCACTGAAATGGCCATGGCTGTCTCGGACTCCCCGCGTCCTGTTGCCAGTGCAGGCTATAACTTTGTGCGCTGGATGGGCGGGGCTCTCGCACCGTTTCTGGCAGCCAAAATAGCCGAGTACAGCGGCGCATCCACAACCTTCTTTGTGGCCGCAGCCATGGTGCTGGTCAGTGCCGCCATCATTGTGGGTGGGCGCAAGTTCCTTACGGCTCACGCACCCGCCGGCGTCTAATCCGGCATTCACGCAACCCGGTATTCAAGCAAACCCCAACGAAGCAAACGACGCCGGCACCTAGGTGAGGGAAAATCCCCACCCAGGTGCCGGCGTCTTTCTTTGAAAGCCTGGCAACTATCTAGGATCTAGACACGTGCCGGAACATCCTCTGAGCGGTAAGCGGAAATCTCTTCGGAAACCTCTGCGTTGTCATCGAGTGAAATGACCCCGTAGGTCCAGCCCTTGCGGCGGTAAACAACTGAGGGGATCCCTGTTGATGAGTCGATGAACAGGTAGAAATCGTGACCTACCATTTCCATGTTGTCCACGGCGTCATCGAGAGAAAGTGCAGTAGCCGGGAAGACTTTTCTGCGGATCAACACCGGTGAATCACCGGCGGGGATGTCATTTTCGATCTCGTACGGGGACTTAACTTCGGGAACTTCCGGTGTGCTCTGGGCGTAGATAGGCTCAGAACTACTCACGGGAATCAACGCCCCGGTGGCCTCATTCACAGCCACGGGGGCGTGCCGACCGTGGTGGACCTTCTTCTTGTCCTTGGCACGGCGGAGGCGCTCGAGCAGCTTGCCGTAGGCCAGATCAAAGGCAACGAACTTATCCGGTGCGGCAGCTTCCGCGCGGATGACCGGCCCGCGGCCCAGAACCGTCAACTCAACCGTGAGTGGAGCCTCTGCTGCGCGCGCCTTGCTCTCCTTGGAAACCTTCACATCGACACGCTGAACCTTGCTGGCCAGCTGCTCGATCTTGGTGAGCTTTTCGGCTGCATATTCGCGGAATCGGTCCGAAACACTCACATTGCGACCGGTGATCATGAACTCCATGGTGCCCTCCAAATAACTTAGGTGACACGGCGGCCGGCTAGCATTTATCGCTGTATTCCTGACCGCCGACGGGCGGTTTCCCCTTGCTAGAGGTACCCGTTTACTCACGTTAGTTCACCTCATGGTTTTATTCATCTTTTGCTCAAAAATTGTTTTCCGCGCCTCCGCTCCGGCCGCTGGTTTCCGCATCACCTGACGGGGCTTTCGCGGCTGCCAAAACCACTGCGCAACGGAGATTAAACCCCGCTAATTCCAGTGTTTTTGCTGCTTCCCTGAGAGTGGAACCAGTGGTCAGAACATCGTCAAGGAGAACTATTTCTTGGCCACTTGGCTTCGCTGTCAGCCGAAAATTTCTCACTTTTTTTGCCTTGATTGCCATAGTGTTACGCACATTGCGCCGCCGGGCAGCCCTGCCCAACCCCTTCTGATGCGCCCTGTGCCACGGCAGCTTGGTTTTGATGCGCAGGACGGGCGCCACCTCCAGCCCTTCAGGCAGCCGGCCCTCACGTATGAGGGCCCGTAGCAGCAGAGCAACGGGATCATATCCGCGGCGCCGCCAACCACTGCCAGTACTAGGCACGGGGACCAGGAGCAAGCCGTGCGGGATGAGCCGGGCCGGGTTTATATCTTGCGCGGGGCACATGTGTTGGTCGGATGGGCCAGGACCGGTGAGAGCCGCCGTCAGGGTTCGGGCTAGCACCCGGGCCAACGGCGGGCCAAGTTCGGTTCGCCCGTGATTCTTGAACGCCAAGATGGCCTGCGCCAACGCATCCCGGTATTCCCCGGCAGCAAAAACCGTCAGCAACGGATCCCCGGAAACACCCATCAGGGCATCGGCATGCTGTTCGGCCCGGAATGGCGCGCCCGTTTGCTGGCGCAGCAGAACTGCGCAGCCTGGACACAAAGCGTGGTCATCCGCGCCACAGACCACGCAGTCGGCCGGCAATACCAAATTCAGGAAGTCACGCCAGGCTGCTTCGCACCACAACCAGGCCCGCAGCCACACAGTTCCTGCCCGCCCCCTGTGTCGGGCGGCTACCTGGCCAGTTTCTGCTCTCGTATCCATCTGCCCAGCATGCTTGTGCCGCCGTGCCTATGGAAGTACCAGGCCACCCATTGTGTAGAAGGTTGCAGGCTAAACCCTTGGGCAGGAATCAAGCACCGGCGGCAGGGAAGGGACGTGCTAGTGGCGCACGGCCGGCGCCTATCCTGTGCTAAACAGTGCTTATCCGGCGCCCATCCTGTGCGACGCAGCGCCTATACAGTGCCTATCCTGCGAACGAGGCCTGTTGGAGTTCCTTAGCGGCCACTTCCCAATAACTGCCCACATTGGTGAAGAACTCCGTGGCCGTCTGAGCATGGATGTTCCGGACACCGGATCCGGCGCTGATCCATTGCACACCCTTGAGCTCATCCAATGCCAACGGACGCGCGGCTAGATCCAAAATATCGATGACCACCGGGTCAGTATCAGAGGGGGCCATGACGGCAACGCTGGCACCCCCCACCCAGACGCCGAGCGTAGGCATCCCGGAATGCAGAAAATTGATGGGCGTGGTGAGTTCCTTGGGGACCTCACCGGATTTAAAAATACCCGTCATGTTGACCTTGCTGATGCCGTTGGACTGGGAAATAACCAAGGCCCTGGTGCCATCACGGGACACCCGGAAGGTACTGACCTCCTGCCCCACCAACCAAGGAACCCTGAGCAGAACAGGGGCGCCCAACTTGCCGTTGTCGTCCGGATTGATTGCCAACACCAGGCCAGAGCCGTCCCCAGCAGCAGAGAACAGCCAGCCGTTGGGGGCAAACGAAGGCGGGGTCAGGCCCACCCCAGACAAGGCAAGCACGGGTGGCTCATTGGGTGTTGCCCAATATATTTGGTTTCCCACCCCTGCTAGGAACGCAAAGTCCTTCCCCGAATAGGAAATGGCCGGCGCCGACGGATCGAGACCTGCCACAGATGCCATCCCGGGAATGCGGGCACTCTTGACGCCGTCGAAGGTAACCAGCTCGTTCTTGGACAGCGCCACTTGGGTGGGCCGCACGGGATTGTCCACGATCATGCGGCTCACCTCGTTATCAGTGCTGCCCATGTCAACAGATCTGTCATCGGCCAAGAACGCCACCTCGGTGATGGTGTTCAGGCTCTTTTGGAACGTGGTCAACAACTGCGCGTTCATTTGCTGGCGCTGCTCGATGCTTGTTTCCAGCAGAGGCCCTGCAGTCAACCCCACCCGGGCCTGCCCATTGATCACGGGCACCGAATCGCGTTCCAAGGCAATGCCGTTGGGGAATGCACTTACCACGGCGCCTTGCAAATAGGGTGCCGGGCCGTTGAGCATCGCTTTGACAATGGAGGTGGCCGTGCGTGAGGAGCGCCCAGCCAGCCACCTGACATCGGGGACCCCAAAGGTGAAACTCGGATCATAGAAGTAGAGCGAGACCGGTGCGAACAGCGTTTGGAAGTTCGCCTCGGTGAGGATCACGCCGTCGGGCGCTTCCGAGATTCTCCACTGTCCATCCACTTGCACCATTTTCATCCGCAACAGTTCCGATGAATCCGGTTTGGCCGGGGTCAGCACACCGGTTGCGTCCACCGTGGAGACCACATCGAACTTCAGCTCAAAGGTGTCCTGTTCATAGGTGGGCGCCACGGCAAAGGTGTTCGTATAGACCAGAGTGCGCTTATCCGGCTCTTCAGAATTGAGAGTGTAGAGGGCGCCGTGGTGTGGTGAGTCGAAGTTCGTTGAGTTGCTCCAGAATAAGGT
>NZ_QHLZ01000006.1 GCF_003185915.1 Arthrobacter psychrochitiniphilus | reverse complement strand
TATCCGGGCAGTTTTGCTGGCCACCAGTGGGCAGATAACCTGGCCGCTGGTGGGCAGAAACTCATGGCCCTTGACACCCGCGGCCCACAGCTCACGTCGAAGTAACGGAACAGAACGCCGTGACGGCTAGCAGCACGCGAATGTCCACAAATGCGAAGTTCATGGTTCTGCCCCGTCAGAACTGAGCGCTGGGGCCCTTCCTCACTCACACTACGCACCGTGCGATTGAACCTTAAGGAAATCACCCTGCGGCAGGACAGCTCAGCGACCACCCCTGGACGAGAGTTGGTCCGGCAGCTGTCCAGCCGACGTGCTATCAGGGGCGAGGGCACTTGAACGGCAACCTGAAACGATGTAGCCCAGCGGCCTTCACCCCGCCGTGGATCTAGATACAATACGAAAAACTATGCGGTATCTTTCTCCTGTTGGGGGCTTTTCTTGTTGCTTCTGCCACGGTAAGCGTCCTGTTATCTCCAATCCGAGGGACCCGCTGGAATTGCTGATACACCTCGCATTAGCGGGGAATAAGCCGGGAAAAGGCGAAAAGAGCGGCAAGCAACGTTCCTATAATGACGGAAGCGAAGCCAACGCATCAACCGCACGGCCGGTTGAATCAATCAGGTGTTGAAAACACTCCATATTCGTCTTTTTTCCGGGTCCAAGCGCCACTTTTCCTACGGCAAATGTGAAAGCTTCTGCATGGAACGGGCTTTAGCCCGGACAAGCTAGAAGGCGCAACAATCTACTAGCGTGATGAAGTCCGAAACTGCCAGTTGAGCATGAGGATGCCATGAAATGCCACATTGGGTATACCCTGATCAACGCAACTCATCCACTGTCAGACTCTCGGAGATTAGGCGGCCAAGCGAAAACTGCGAGGACAGCAACCAATCCAACCGCTGAGCAGCTGTGGAATTCGAACCGTAACTTCTTGACGAAACAGCCAGTCAAAGATTCTCGCAGATTAGCAATGAAATCTATTGCTGCAGCTCAGAGCATGTTAAGAATTCAAAACATTCATCAGTTATCAAACCTTTTAACCCCGTTTAAACTTCACATACCCAAGATGCGCAGCGCTTGCCCCCGCGGGTCTCAACAACATCGACCCGCCGGGGCCAGCGCACGTACCGTTAGTCGTGGCCGGCTTCACGCATCTGGCGCAGTTCCTTCTTCAGATCCCCTACCTCATCGCGCAGCCTGGCTGCCAGTTCAAAGTGGAGGTCAGCGGCGGCACCATGCATCTGTGCCGTTAATTCCTCGATCAGGTCCATCAATTCCTTCGCAGGGCGGGAGGCAGTGCTGCCAGAGGCCTTCTTCTTGCCACCCTTTCCGCCTGTTTCACGCTTGAGACGTGCCTCCTCCAGCAGGGCTGCCGTGTCTGCGTCTTCCCTGGCCAATTGGTCGGTAATATCGGCAATCTTCTTACGCAACGGCTGCGGATCAATACCGTGTAATTTGTTGTAGCTGACCTGAATTTCTCGGCGCCGGTTGGTCTCGTCAATGGCGAACTGCATGGAGGCCGTGATCCGGTCCGCATACATATGCACCTCACCAGAGACGTTACGGGCTGCACGCCCAATGGTCTGGATCAGTGAGGTGGAAGAACGCAAGAACCCTTCCTTATCCGCGTCAAGGATGCTGACCAGGGAAACCTCGGGCAAATCAAGACCCTCACGCAGCAAGTTAATCCCCACCAACACATCAAAAACGCCCATGCGGAGTTCACGCAGCAGTTCCACCCGTCGCAAGGTGTCAACATCGGAGTGCAGGTACTGGACCTTGATGCCATTGCCCAGGAGGTAGTCCGTGAGATCCTCGGACATGCGCTTGGTCAAGGTGGTCACCAGCACGCGCTCATTTTTTGCTGTACGTTTGCGGATCTCTCCCAGCAAGTCATTGATCTGGTCCTGAGACGGCTTCACAATAATCTGGGGGTCAATCAGTCCCGTGGGGCGGATGATCTGTTGCACGTAGCCATCCGAAACCCCCAGCTCGTACTTTCCGGGAGTGGCCGAGAGGTACACGGTCTGGCCAATGCGTTCCTGGAATTCATCCCATTTCAGTGGCCTGTTATCCATGGCGGAGGGCAACCTGAAGCCGTGGTCTACAAGGGTGCGCTTGCGGGACATGTCCCCTTCATACATGGCCCCGATCTGCGGAACCGTCACATGGGATTCGTCAATGACCAGCAGAAAGTCATCCGGGAAGTAGTCAATCAAGCAATGCGGGGCGCTGCCCTGATCACGGCCGTCAATGTGCCGCGAATAGTTTTCAATGCCGTTGCAGAAACCCATCTGCTCCATCATTTCCAGATCATACGTGGTGCGCATGCGCAGCCGCTGCGCTTCAAGGAGCTTGTTCTGGCTTTCAAGTTCTTTAGTTCGTGCAGCCAGCTCATCCTCAATTTGTTTGACGGCACGAGCCATGCGGTCAGGCCCGGCTACGTAGTGAGATGCCGGGAAGACATACATCTCGTTTTCTTCCCTGATGATTTGCCCTGTTAAAGGGTGCAGGGTGTAGATGCTTTCAATCTCGTCCCCAAAAAACTCCACCCTGAGGGCCTGTTCCTCATACATGGGGATAATTTCTACGGTGTCCCCCCGGACGCGGAAGGTGCCGCGGTGGAAGTCAATGTCATTGCGCGTGTATTGCATGCTCACAAACTTGCGCAGCAGATCGTCACGGTTCATGGTTTCCCCACGGCGCAGCGTGACCATCCCAGCCACGTACTCTTCCGGGGTGCCGAGTCCGTAAATGCATGACACCGTGGCAACCACAATCACATCACGCCGGGTCAAGAGCGCGTTTGTTGCCGAATGCCGTAGCCGCTCTACCTCTTCATTGACGGAGGAATCCTTCTCAATGAAGGTGTCCGACTGCGGAACATACGCCTCCGGCTGGTAGTAGTCGTAGTACGAGACGAAATATTCAACAGCGTTATTAGGCAGCAGCTCCCTAAATTCGTTGGCAAGCTGTGCTGCCAGGGTCTTATTTTGCACCATGACCAGTGTGGGCCGCTGCACCTGCTCAATGAGCCACGCCGTTGTGGCGGACTTGCCTGTTCCGGTGGCACCGAGCAGGACCACATCTTTCTCACCGTTGTTGATGCGTTCGGTCAGTTCCTTAATGGCTGCAGGCTGATCGCCTGCCGGCTTGAACTCACTGATGACTTCGAAGGGTGCAACGACCCGGTTGATTTCCTGCGCAAGGCTCATGGCGTTAACGCTACCGCGTCCTATGCACTATGGGGCACTTCCTCTGCCAGTTGTTCACCTCTGGCAGCTAATGGGGAGGACTCCCCATGACACAACACCAACTTGTCAGCCATGCCATGACAAAATGAGACTAAGCACGAAGGTGTTCCTTCAGCCACTTCCGGGGGCTACACGGAACCCATCGACATCACACTGCACACCACCGGCTTGAGAAAGCTTCCTGAGAGGAAAACATGAGCGAGAATCCCGAAAACCCCTACGGCCAGCCCGTAAAGACCCAGGCACCCTACAACCAGCCCGGCCAGGCCCCTGCACCTTACGGCCAGCAGCCTCCCGCACCTTACGGCCAGCAGCCTGCCCCCTACGGCGCACCCGCTGTGGACCCGGGCAAGACACTGTCCATTGTTGCCATCATCCTGCCGTTCGTAGGCTTCGGTCTGGTCGGTATGATCTTGGGCTTCGTGGCCCTCTCCAAGTCCAAGAAAGCCGGCTTTGGACGTAACACTCTGGCCCTGGTGGCCGTCATCATCGGTGCACTCGCGGTTGTTGCTTCCATCATTGCGACCATTGTTATTGTCGTGGCAGCCATGAACGCCGTCAACGAAGTGGGCGGATTGGACCTGATCACTCAGGTTGTCAACCAGTGCCAGAGCACCGGTGCCGAATCCGTTGTGGTTGACGGACTGGAATACTCCTGCGCCGGCTACTAAGCCAAAAATAAGTCTCGGCCTTTCCCTCCGGGGAGCCGCCGGCTAGCAGGGCCCGCACCTCAACGGTGCGGGCCCTGCTTCGTTAGAGGGGTGCTGCTGCCAGCTCAATTGTGGCGTGCTGGCCCGGATCTGCCGAGGCCAAGAGAGTTGATCCTCCCCCTTGCGGCAGTGGGAAATAGCCTGCCGTAGCCAAAGCAGCCAACAGACTCCCACGGCTAGTTCCTCTAGCCGCCTCGATGACAAACACTGGTCCGTGCGCCGAACGGGGCGGTAAAATCTCCGCACTCGCCCCCACTGCCAAGTGAAGCCGCGCAAGCAGTCTGTCCCTTGCGCCCTCCTCAAGGGGCACCGACGCTGCTGCGGCGTGAACAGTGGACGCATCTGGGGACGCTGTGGCAGGTATTCCAGCTGCCAGGTTCACAGCAAACGGCACTAGCCGGTCAAACCACAGTGCATCCAATGCGCCAAGAGCATCCTCTCGGGTGCCATCGTTAACAATCACCACATCGGCCGCTGACATGCGCTGTTCGTCGCTGGCCTGGGCACCAATGCGCGCCATCGCATCTTCGTACGACATGCCACGATCAGTCATCATTCGCCGGAGACGGCTCTCCAATGGCGCTTGCGCAACCACCACCAGATGGAAGGCGGGGCCTTGCCCTGTCTCCACGAGCAGCGGAATGTCCTGCACCACAATGGTTCCCGGCCCGGCGCTGGACTTCAGTGCGGTGGCCGCCTCCCTCACCAGAGGATGCGTAATGGCGTTCAGGGCCACCAGTTGTGCCTTGTCAGAAAAAACCATGGCGCCCAGGGCCGAACGATTCAGCGCGCCATCGGCCAACAACATGCCGGCACCAAAATGTTCGACGACGGCGCGCAAGCCAGGCGAGTCAGGGGCCACCACCTCGCGGGCCAGTTGGTCCGCATCAATGACCAAGGCACCCAGGTCACGGAAGCGGGCGGAGAGCAGCGATTTTCCGGAGGCAATGCCACCAGTGAGTCCCAATGAAAGCATGACTCCACACTAGACTGATTTGGTGAGCCAGACTGTCCAGCCCAGCCCCGGGCCCCCGCGGGCCACGCCCGGCCCCAACTCGTACACAACCCTTCGCGCCGGAGCCGATTTCCGTCATGAACTCGTGATCAAGCGTTCCCGTTTCATCACGGTGCTGCGCCGAGTGGACGAGGAGCCGTCAGCCAGGGCGCTGGTGGCCGAACTGCGCAAGGAGTTTTACGACGCCCGGCACCACTGTTCGGCCTTTGTCATTGGCCCAGGCCGCGATCTTCAGCGCTCCCACGACGACGGCGAACCTTCCGGCACAGCTGGCACACCCATGCTGGATGCGTTGGTGAAACGTGAGACTCGGGCTGGTGATGGGGTGCACAGCGCTGACCTCAGCGATGTGTGCGCCGTGGTCGTACGCTATTTTGGCGGCATTCTCCTGGGTGCCGGTGGGCTGGTGCGGGCGTACTCAGAGTCCGTCAGCAAAGCCCTGGAGTTGGCTCCCTTGGTGAGCCGGGACAGGCTCAAACTTTTCACTGTAGCCGTCCCCCATGCGGCGGCAGGCCGGCTGGAAAATGATCTGCGCAGCGCCGGCTACCTCATGACGGGCAACAACTATGACGCCCTCAACACCCATGTGGGATTGGCCATAGCTGATGATGATCTGATCATCAACACTGCTGTGGAACGCCTTGCCGCATTAAGTGCGGGGCGCTGCACGTTGGCAACAGCCGGCACGGACTGGGTGGACACACCATTAGACCGGGCCTGACAACGGCTGCCGATCTACCTTTGGTGCTTCCTAGCTTGCAGGCGCGCACGTTCCGGCTGCAGGCGATCGAAACGGCTGCCGCCTGGCTTTGAGGACTTGCACGCCAAGCCCCCGATGATCAGGAATCCCACCCATGGGATCAATACCAATATTGTCAAGAGGCCGGGGAGATTAGCGTCGTGAAGACGCCGGGCAGTTAGCGCCAGCATGGGCACAAAAGAAACGAACACGAAGGTGATATAGGCATTGACTACCCAGTCACTGGTGGCTGAATTCACCATGGCCGTAATAACGAACACGGCAGCCATAAAGAATAGGACCCACCAAAATTCGCTGCGGCTGGCCCTGCCGCTGAAAGTTCCGTACTTCTTGTAGAAACGGCCCACGGCTTGTAGCGGGGTGGCCCCGACCATGGGCTGCGAAGCGGAATCTGCCGACCCATAACTCATCGACGGAGTCACATACGGTGGCACGGACGCCGGCATCTGCCATTCTTGAACCTGCTGCCCTAGTGGCTGCGGGGCTTGTGCCTGCGTCACCGGAACCGAGACCGGCGCAGCCTCTGCAGGGCCAAAGTATCCAGGGATTACACGATGATGCTGCGGGTGGTGTTCCGGATTGGTCATTGCCTCATATACCTCTTGTTCGATGGTTTCAACCCATCGTATCCGAAGGCATGCCTGCCCGGGCTAAGATCATTGACACAAACAGCTCAACAGGTTCTGCCCCCTTAACAGGTACGGGTCCCCCACCCGAAGGTGGAGAACCCGTTCAGAACTACTGTGTGAAAGGCTGGGAAATTAGTTTCCGGTCAGCTTTTCGCGCAGGGCAGCAAGTGCCTCGTCGGAAGCCAGAGTGCCGGCGCCCGATTCGGTTGCAGCAGGCTCGGAGGAGTAGGAAGTCCCTGCGGACTCGCCACCTTCACCGGCGTTATCAGCAGCTGCATCTTCTGCGGCGTGCTCGGCAACCTGCTTCTTGTGTGCTTCCCAGCGAGTCTGGGCATCAGCGTACTGCTGCTCCCAAACGGCGCGCTGGCTCTCGTAGCCTTCAAGCCACTCGTTGGACTCGGAATCGAAGCCCTCCGGGTACTTGTAGTTGCCCTCTTCGTCGTACTCAGCAACCATGCCGTAGAGTGCGGGATCGAACTCGGTGGAGTCGACGTCAACACCTTCGTTGGCCTGCTTGAGTGAGAGCGAGATCCGGCGGCGTTCCAGATCGATGTCGATGACCTTGACGAACAATTCGTCGCCAACGGAGACAACCTGCTCGGCCAGCTCAACGTGGCGCACGGCCAGCTCGGAGATGTGAACCAGGCCTTCGATGCCGTCTTCAACGCGAACGAACGCACCGAAGGGAACCAGCTTGGTGACCTTACCCGGAACAACCTGCCCGAGGGCGTGGGTGCGAGCGAAGGTCTGCCAGGGATCTTCCTGCGTAGCCTTGAGCGAGAGCGATACACGCTCGCGGTCCAGGTCAACTTCCAGAACCTCAACGGTGACTTCCTGGCCAACTTCGACAACCTCAGACGGGTGGTCGATGTGCTTCCAGGACAGCTCGGAAACGTGGACGAGGCCGTCTACGCCGCCGAGGTCAACGAAGGCACCGAAGTTGACGATGGAGGAAACAACGCCGGGACGAACCTGGCCCTTTTCCAGCTTGTTGAGGAACGTGGAGCGAACCTCGGACTGGGTCTGCTCGAGCCAGGCACGGCGGGACAGAACAACGTTGTTGCGGTTCTTGTCCAGCTCGATGATCTTGGCTTCGATCTTCTGACCGATGTAGGGAGCCAGGTCGCGGACACGGCGCATCTCGACCAGCGATGCAGGCAGGAAGCCGCGCAGGCCGATGTCGAGGATAAGACCACCCTTGACCACCTCGATGACGGTACCGGTAACGACACCGTCTTCTTCCTTGACCTTCTCGATGTCGCCCCAGGCACGCTCGTACTGCGCGCGCTTCTTGGAGAGGATCAGTCGGCCTTCTTTATCTTCCTTCGTGAGGACCAAAGCTTCGACCTGATCGCCAACGGAGACTACGTCTCCGGGATCAACGTCGTGCTTGATGGACAGCTCGCGGGAGGGGATGACACCTTCGGTCTTGTAACCGATGTCGAGCAGAACTTCGTCGCGATCAACCTTGACAACGATACCTTCAACGAGGTCACCGTCGTTGAAGTACTTGATGGTTGCATCTACTGCGGCGAGGAATTCTTCAGCAGTACCAATGTCGTTAATGGCAACGACGGGAGTGGTACTAGTCTTCTCGGGGGTCGTGATGGTCATGTAGTAGGGGCTCCGATGTGGATAGTTGGTTTCGACGGATCCGTAGCTTCGCCGCATAGTACTCGCGACGTAACCGTTGCCGGACCCGAATATTATTATGAGTGCAGGGGTTCCTGCGCAGTGCTGTGCATATTTTGGGCAAGTGAGGACCGCAAAGGCCACCACATCACTCATTACATACCCGCTCAGTATAGTTGTTCGGGAGTGGGAGCGCAAAACGCATCCGCCACTTTTCGGCAGCTTGCAATAATGGCGTGTGTGAATGCTTCTACACTTCTGGTCCTTGGGCCGAATGCCTGGTTTTTGCTGGCCGTGATGTTGCTGTTGGCCGCCGTAGTGTGGCGTTGGGCTCTGGGCCGTTCACCCTTCCAACTAGTGACTGCAGGAGCCCGGGCACTTGCACAGTTGAGTGCCGTTGCTCTGATCATTGCGTGGCTGTCACAGCACACGGCGCTGTCCTTCAGCTTTGTAGCCTTCATGTTTGTTATGGCGGTCTGGACGTCGGGGCACCGGGTTGCCCCTTCGGGGCGGTGGTGGATGGCAGCGATTCCCCTGGCGGCGGCCGTGGCGCCCATGGCCGCTCTCATGTTTGCTTTTGGGGTGCTGCCCTTCAACGCGCTGGCCATCATCGCCGTGCTGGGTCAGCAGATTGGCGGGGCCATGTCCGCGGTCACGCTCAGTGGGCGGCGCATCCGTGACGAATTGCACCTGCGGCACGGCGAGACTGAGGCTGCTGTGGCCCTGGGATTCCGCTGGCCGACTGCCCGCTTCATGGTGGGCCTGCCTGTTGCCGGCGAGGCGGTACTACCGGCTGTTGACCAGACCCGCACGGCCGGGCTGGTCACGCTGCCGGGCGCCTTCGTGGGAATGATCCTTGGCGGGGCCGCCCCACTTGATGCAGGCATGATCCAGCTCCTCGTGCTGATTTCCCTGCTGTTCGTCAATTCCACAGCCGCCGCCATGACACTGTGGCTGAGCACTCTGGCGGCATGGGACCGACCACGCTCAGTGGCCGTTTGAGTGCACCTTTCCCGCTTGCCCGTGGCTGATTTCCTGCACGTAGGCGGGAAGGGTGCGCTCAAGTGAAGAAAGCTAAAAATTGGTCATGCAATGCGCTGATTCCTTGGCGGCAAACAGCGCGTCAAAGGCGGCTACCGTCCCGGCAAGATCCTCGCGGATCCGGCCTGCTGCGTGGAGGGTTTGGGCACTGACGGCGCCCAAATACAGGCTGGAGAGTTCACTGACGCCCATGCTCAGCCCAAAGGGAACCGAGCCGTCCTCCGGGCAGCGGGTGACCGTGGCCTTGCCGTGGATTACATCGATCCGGAAGATCCCGGAGGCATGTCCCAGCGGGTCGCCCACGTGGATGGTCAGGCTGCCGTCAGCCCTGTAGTCACGCGCAGCCAGTGCCGCAGGTGTGTCCAGTATCCGCAGCCACAAGAGGTCCTCCGTGGAAGTGCGCTTGTACCGCCGCTTGGCTGCCATGGCCCATTCCAGCGGGTCCACTACTGGAGCCATGGACCACGTGATCACCTCAATTAAATCGAGTGAGCCCAGGAACTTCCACAAGGCCAGGTAGGCGCCGTCGCTGGCCGCGAGCAGGTCCACAATCTGCACGGTGGCCAGGGAGCTGTCAGTGCTCGGCTTGTACGTCACGTAGCCGTCAACAGCTCCGTGCTGGTCGTAGTGGAGCGCCGCCCGAACGTTCTTGACCGGTTCCATGCTCCCGTAGTTGCCGTGGCCCGAGGCACTGAGCCGGTACATGTCATGCCGTCCTATTGATCCGTACCGGCCCGCATGGACTTTGGCAAAGACCTCATTGTGGACGTCCCGGACGGTTGCCGGATCCGCGATTTCAACCTGGCCTTGTTCGGCTGCCGCGGGCACAATAAAGTCCAGGCCGCCCTTGACGTTGACCTCAATGTCACTGGCGTGGGTTGCCACGCCGAATCCGAAGCGCCCGTAAATGGTTGCCTCGGACGCTGTCAGGGCCGCCACCGGGATCCCGGCCGCCTTGGCCTGGGCCAGGTCAGATCCCATCATGGCCCGCAATAATCCACGACGGCGGTGGCTGGGCCGGACCGTCACAGCAGTGATCTGGTGGACCGGAAGCAACGTTCCCCCGCCAACATTGAGGGTCTTTCGGTGGTAGGCGTAAGTGGCTACCGGATAGTCGACCCCCCACGCACCGGCGGGTGACACCGTGTCTTTGAGGTAGGCCCCGGTAGCCATCCGCTCATCGGCCTGCTCACATTCAACATACCGTTTGGCGAGCTCCGGGGTGGGAGCGTCCCCGTGGAACCCTAAAGCCACCGCCTGAATCCAGGCACTGACCTCCGCCGGCACCTCTCCGTCCACGAGCCGGCAGGGGAAGGTGCGCAGCTCATAGGGGAAGGACCGCGGGGCCCGCTGGCGGGTGCTGTGTTCGTTACTCATGAGCTCTTCCATCCGGGTGGGCGAAGTGAGGGTCGGTGCAGTGAAGGTTGGTGCAGTGAAGTGCGAGGCGGTGCTTAGTGTCCGGCGTCGTTCCAGCTGGCGCCGATGCCCACCTGGACTTCCAGCGGCACCTGCAGTTGGGCTGCGGCACCCATTTGTTCTGTGACGAGCGCCTTGACGGTGTCAAGCTCCCCGGGCCAGATTTCCAGGATCAATTCATCATGAACCTGCAACAGCATCCGCGATTTCAGGCCCTGCTCCGTCAGCGCCTTGTCCACGCCGAGCATGGCCTCCTTGATGATGTCCGCGGCCGAGCCTTGGATGGGTGAGTTCAGTGCCACCCGCTCGGCCAACTCGCGCAGTTGGCGGTCGGTGCTGGCCAGATCGGGCAGGTAGCGGCGGCGGCCCTCAATCGTGGAGGTGTAGCCGTCAATGCGGGCTTGTTCCACCACGCCACGGAGGTAGTCGCGGACGCCGCCAAAGCGGTCAAAATAGTCCTTGACCAGGGTGCGGGCCTCATCGACGGAGATTTCCAGCTGCTTGGACAAGCCAAAGCTGGTCAGCCCGTATGCCAGCCCATAGGACATGGCCTTGACCTTGGAACGCATGGCGGAGGTGACCTCTTCCGGGGCCACACCAAACACATGCGAGCCAACGTAGCGGTGCAGGTCCTCGCCCTGGGCATAAGCCTCAATGAGGCCGGCATCCCCTGAGAGGTGGGCCATGATGCGCATTTCAATTTGCGAGTAGTCGGCTGCCAGCAGGCACTCGTAGCCTTCGCTGACCACGAAGATGTCCCGGACCCGGCGTCCTTCCTCGGTGCGGATGGGGATGTTCTGCAAATTGGGGTTGTTGGAGGACAAGCGTCCCGTGGCAGCAACATTTTGGGCGTAAGTGGTGTGGATGCGCCCGTCCTGACCCACCGATTTCTTCAGGGTCTCCACCATTTGCTTGAGCTTGGATGCCTCGCGGTGGGCCATGAGCTGGGCTAAGAATTCGTGCCCGGTCTTTTCCAACAGCATCTTCAAGGAAGCGGCGTCGGTGGTGTAGCCGGTCTTGATCTTCTTGGTCTTGGGCAGCCCCAATTCTTCAAAAAGGACTTCCTGGAGCTGCTTGGGTGAACCCAGGTTGACCTCGTGCCCAATCGCGGCAAAAGCGGCCTCCTGTGCTGCGTTCATGGCAGCGGTGAAATCGGCAAGCAGCGTGGCCAGGCGCTCTTGAGAAACGTCAATGCCCGTCAATTCCATCTCGGCCAGAATAGCGGCCAGAGGAAGTTCCAGCTCGCGTAGCAGGCCTTCAGCGCCACGCTCCACCAGCATGGGGGCGAAATGTTCGCTCAACAGCAGGGCCACGTAGCCGCGCTGGACGGCGTCGGTGAATTTTTTCTCACCCTCCAGTCCCAGGTCCAGCTGCCCGGATTCCTCTTTTGCCGCTTCGAAGGAGACCTTCAGGTGGACTTGGCTCAGCTCGGCCAGTTCGTAGCTGCGCCGGTCAGGCTGGATCAGGTAGCCAGATAGTGAGGTGTCATCGATGACCCCTGCCAAGGCCAGCCCGCGTACCGAGAGCGCCTTGAGCGCTTCCTTGTACTCGTGCACCACCTTCGGCGCATCGGCTGCCAGCCAGGTGGCCAGGGTGTTCTCCAGCGCCTCATCGGCGGTGCTCAGTTCAACCACCACGGCGGAATCGGCACGTACCAGCGCTACCGCGACGGCCTCGTGGGCCAGACCGGCCTTTTCGCTGAGCACATCTACAGCTACGGGGCCCGGGGCGGCCTTCAGCCAGGTGGTGAGTTGGCCCGCCTCAGTGAGAAGCTGATGCTCGGGCACCTCGTGAGCCTCACCGGCATCCTCCGGTTCCTCCTCACCAAAAAGGTCAAAGAGTCGCTTGCGCAGGGTGTTGAACTGGAGCGCGTCAAAGAGTTCCTCAACAGCCTCACGGTCCGGGGATTGCAACAGGGTTTGTTCCAGGGCCACGGGCAGGTCCATGTCACGCAGCAGGTGGTTCAAGTGGCGGTTGCGTTTGACGTCCTCCACATGGGCTCGCAGCGACTCCCCCACCTTGCCGCCAATAGAGTCAACGTTTTCCAGGATCCCGTCCAGGTCCCCGTAGAGCTTGAGCCATTTGGCTGCAGTCTTGGGCCCCACACCGGGAACGCCCGGCAGGTTGTCCGCGGATTCGCCCACCAGCGCAGCCAGATCCGAGTAACGGTTGGGAGGGACCAGGTACTTCTCCTCGACGGCCGCAGCATCCATAGGCGGGATGTCGGAGATGCCCTTCTTCGGGTACAGGACCAGCACTTTTTCGGTGATGAGCTGGAAAGCGTCACGGTCACCGGAGACCACCAGCACGTCCCAGCCGGCGGCTTCGCCCTGGGTAGAGAGCGTGGCGATGATGTCATCAGCTTCAAAACCGTCCACCGAAATGGTGGGAATCTTCATGGCTGCCATGACTTTGATAATGAGATCAATCTGGCCGTAGAACTCCTCAGGAGTTTTATTACGTCCGCCCTTGTACTCCGTGTACTCCAGGGAACGGAAAGTGGGTGTGTCTAGATCGAAGGCCACCACCACATGGGTTGGTTTTTGCTGCCGGATCATGGTCAGCAGCATCGAGGTGAAACCATGCACTGCATTGGTGTGCTGGCCCGTGTCCGTGGCGAAGTTCTCCGGGGGCAGGGCGTAAAAGGCACGGAAGGCCATGGAGTGGCCGTCAACCACCAGCAGGCGCGGGGTTCCCCCGCTGGGAAGCCCGGTAGCAGGGGCTGTAGCGGGCGCTGTGGCTGGCGCTGAAACCGGGCTGGTTGCAACAGTGGACTGGGGGGCCGTCTTGGCAGAATCACTCACAGGTGCCAGCCTAGTCATCATGAGCGATAAATTCACACCGCATCCCCTGACCGAAGAACTCCTCGCCGCAGGAATCCCCACCGAAATTCACGCCATCCTCGGAAAGCACGGCGTGGGCGCCCTGGTCACCAAGATGGGAATCGTGTTCACCGAGATGAGCGCCGAATCCATGGTTGCCACCATGCCTGTTGAGTCAAACACTCAAGTGACGGGTGTGCTCCATGGCGGAGCTCACGTGGTTTTGGCCGAAACGTTGGGTTCCTTTGCTGCTGCTTTTCACGCTGGTCCCGGCAGCAAGGTGGTGGGTATTGAGATCAATGCCACACACCACCGGGCCGCCAGCACGGGCCTGGTCACCGGCACCGCCACGCCCATCCACCTGGGCCGCACCCTCACCACCCACGAGGTTGTTATGAGAAATGACGCTGGCCAGCGCTTATCCACCTGCCGCATCACCAACATGATCCTCTCAAACTAGCCCCCACCAACCCGTACCAATCCGCACCGCCGGAACGCTCCGTTGAGCCTTGGAAGCCGTTAACTTACGACGCCGGGCACCCGCCTTCCGCAGTATGCAAAAGGTGAGTGCCCGGCGTCGTTCTTCAATGGTGAGGCGGGCTTAGACTTCCACGCCAAACACATGCATGGCGGCCTTGTAAAACGGCGGCACAATCAGCACTATTCCGGCCACCACAGCCAGGATGCTGAACCCGAAGCAGACGTAGGAACCAAATTTGGCAGCGCCCGGGGAGTTTGCTTCCGGATCATCACTGACAGCATCCAGCCGCACGCCCAGGGAGTACATGGTGACGACAAATACGGCGCCAACCAAGGTGACGATGGCGACAATGACGAATCCAAACCAGTCAATCATTTGTTGCCCTTCTTAGCGTCAATCTTTGCCTTGTCCTTGGGAGCTTCCGCCTGCGCGGCAGCCTTGGTCATGGCCTTCAAGACAGCCGTATCGGCACGGTCCAGGGCCGTTTGCGCGTCGGCGCGGACGGCGGCGGTTTCGGCAGCACGCCTGGCTGCCTTTTCGGCCACCTTCTGTGCGGCACGGGCCTTGGCGGCCAACTTCTCGCGCTCCTTCTTGCTGGGGATGTTCAGCGCTTCACCCACGGCGTCAACGTCACTGATGGCGTTGTTGTGGTCAACCACTTCACGCTGTGACCTGTAGAACATGAACAAGATGGCGCCCAGTCCCAAGATTGCCACGATGACCAGGCCTACTGTGCCGGTGCGGATCAGCAGGGCGGCAAGGCCACCCACAATGGCCGCCGAAGGTAGGGTCAGGAGCCAGGCAATACCAATCTTGCCAATGGCGCCCCAGCGTACTGTGGCACCCTTGCGGCCCAGTCCGGAGCCAATCACGGAGCCGGAGGCCACGTGCGTGGTGGAGAGAGCGAAGCCAAGGTGGCTGGAGGCCAAAATGGCGGCTGCCGTGCTGGTTTCAGCGGCGAAACCCTGGGCGGGCTTAACGTCTGTCAGGCCGGAGCCGAGCGTGCGGATGATGCGCCAGCCGCCGGCATACGTACCACCGGCAATCGCAATGGCACAGGCCGTGATGACCCAGAGGTGCGGACCTGTTCCTGCTGTTTGCAAGCCCGATGCCACCAGTACCAAGGTGATTACACCCATGGTCTTCTGGGCGTCATTGGTGCCGTGAGCCAGTGCCACGAGGGAGGAACTGAAGACCTGTCCGCGGCGGAAACCGCCACGTTTCTGAGTCAGCTTGTCTCCGGAGTCCGGGTCGGAACGGCGGGTAATACCGTACGCCAGCCGCGTACACAGGTAGGCGACCAGGCCGGCAATGGCCGGCGCCAGGATGGCCGGCAGGAGCACCTTGGAGATAACCACCATGAAGTTCACTGCACCGAATGACCAGGTACCGACGATCGCGGCTCCGATAAGCCCACCGAACAGTGCGTGGGACGAGCTAGAGGGCAGGCCCAGCAACCAGGTGAACAAGTTCCACAGCACGGCACCCATGAGCCCGGCGAAGATCATCTCCGGGGTGATGGCGACACCGTTGGGCCCGCCCTCATTGATGATGCCGCCGGAGATGGTCTTGGCCACCTCGGTGGAGAGGAAAGCACCCACCAGGTTCAAGATTGCGGCCAGGGCCACAGCAGTCTTGGGTTTGATGGCGCCGGTGGCAATGGGAGTTGCCATGGCGTTGGCTGTGTCGTGAAAGCCATTCGTAAAATCAAAGAAGAGGGCCAGTGCTATGACTAGCACGACCATGAAGGTGAGATCCACCCGCGATCCAATCTTGAGGGGGCAAAGGCGAGACTACAAGAATTATTGAGCAGGAAACTTTGTGCCACCGCCCATGACATGAGACAGCGCTGGTGAACCCAACCGCTACGATCCTACGATGATTTTCCCACGCTTGGTGCCCAGAACCCAAGCAGCAGGTTAACGGAAGGTGAACACGGGGTTAACCCCGGCACTAAGAGCGCGCACTAGCATTGGTCCAAGAGCCGCCTGAGCCGAGGTGCTCGCTATCCGCAACACCGTGACCTTGGCCCGTTTTCTGGAAGGACCCCTGCAATGAGTAACCTTGAAACTAGCCCAGATGAGCTGCTTTGCCCCAGTGATCCCGGGCCTTTGGTGGCGGGCGTGCAAATCTTAGCGCCGCGCCTGGTGCCCCTGGGCGGCCCCCGTGCCATGACCGTGCGGCGAACTCTGCCACAACGAGGCCGCTCCCTCATTGGGGCGTGGTGTTTTGTTGATCACTATGGTCCCCATCATATAAAAAACAACCCGCCCATGGCAGTCCCGCCACATCCTCACACCGGGCTGGCTACCCTTAGCTGGCTCTTTAGCGGAGAAATCCTGCACGCCGACAGCGCCGGCAATCACACCTTGATCCGGCCCGGGGAGCTGAACTTAATGACCGCCGGCCGTGGCATCAGCCACTCGGAGTATTCAACGCCCACCACCCACACCTTGCATGGGGTTCAACTGTGGGCGGCGCTGCCGGACGCCGCACGCTTTACCTGGCCCAAATTTGAGCATTACCGGCCAGTTCCACGGCAACTACCCGGAGTGGTCATCAGTGTCTTCCTGGGCTCAGCACTGGGCGAGCACTCCCCCGTTGAGACATTCACGCCCATGGTGGGTGCCGAGATCAGGCTCGACGCCGGCGCCGCGCTGACACTTGATCTGGCCCCAGGCTTTGAACATGGATTCCTTGTTGATACTGGATCCCCGAGCATTGCCGGCACCACGGTTGCCAGCAACGAGCTGGCCTACTTGGGGCTGGGACATGACACGGTGCACCTGGTTGCAGGCCACGCCCCTGTCCGGCTGCTCTTCATAGGAGGCGAGCCCCTCAACGAGTCCATCCTGATGTGGTGGAACTTTGTGGGCCGAACTCACGAGGAGATCGTGGCGTTCCGGGCTGCCTGGCAAGCCGTGATAGGGCAGGAACCAGGCGGTGCGCAGTTTACTTTCACCCTGCCCACCGGCCAGCGTGACGCCCCTCTGCCAGCTCCGGCGCTGCCTACGGTCAGGCTGCGTCCACGCGCCAACCCGAGCTGAGGGCAGAAAGTTCCCTGGCCAGTCTTGGCTACTCTTGGCTGAGGTTGGCCCGCACGCGCGGGGCAACCTCAGTGGCGTAGAGCTCAATGCTTTTCATCAGGGACGCGTGCGGCAGCGTGCCGTGAGAGTATTTCAGATCAAACCGCGAGAGTCCCAGTGTCTTCGCTACCCGGGTGATCTTTTTCGCCACAGTTTCGGGTGAACCCACCACGAGTGCGCCGTTGGGTCCGGCCGTGGCATCAAATTCTGCACGGGTCAGGGCTGGCCATCCCCGGTCCTTGCCAATACGGTTGTGCATGATGGCATAGTGGGGCCAGAGCTCATCCATAGCTTCCTGGTCCGTTGCGGCAATATGGCCTGGTGAATGGACGCCAATGGGCTGGCCGGGCTGGCCGAATTCCTTCAATGCCCGGTGATAGAGCTCGGCAAAGGGTGCAAACTGCGCAGGCTCTCCCCCAATGATGGCCAGCATGAGCGGCAAGCCGTAGTGGGCGGCCCGCACCACCGATTGGGGGCTGCCACCCACGGCAATCCAGGTCTTCAGCGTGCCGGACTCCATGGCCGGGTACACGCTCTGCTGGTGAAGTGCCGGGCGTAGATTACCGCTCCAACTGACGGGTTTTTCCTTGAGCAGTTCGGTGAACAATTCAAGTTTTTCCTCGAAGAGCTCCTCATAATTGGCCAAATCAAGGCCGAAGAGCGGGAAGGATTCCGTGAAGGACCCCCGCCCAAGGATCACCTCCGCGCGGCCGGAGGAAACGGCGTCGAGCGTGGAAAAGCGCTGATACACGCGGATGGGGTCATCGGAGCTCAGTACCGTGACGGCCGAGCCCAAGCGGATGCGCTGTGTTTGCCCGGCAATGGCTGCCAGCACCATATCTGGGGCGGAAATGGCGTAATCGTCACGGTGATGCTCTCCCACGCCAAAGTAGTCAAGGCCCAAGGTGTCAGCCAAGACGGCTTGTTCTACGACGTCGCGAATCACGTGCGCGGCGCTCTTGGGCGCTCCCGTGGCGTCTAGGGTGATGTCACCGAAAGTGTCTAACCCCAGTTCGATGTGCCGGGGTGAGGAAGTGTTCGTAGCCAAGGGGGTTCCGTCCAATCTCAAAGAAAGATGCGTTTGCATCTAAGTGGGGAACTGTTGTGCCACTCAAACTATTCCCGCCGCGGCTAGTGGCGGCGCGGCTAGAGACGGCGCGGCTAGTGACGCCCAGACTCAGGCCTGCCTGGCCATGAGTGCGGCTTTGCTCCGGTAGACGGCCAGAAAACTGCTAATTCGCCGGATGGCTTCTTCAATGTCACCCACGGAAGGCAGGATGACGAAGCGGAAGTGGTCAGGGGTGGGCCAGTGGAACGCGGTGCCGTGGCTGACCAAGATTTTCTGGTCCTGCAGCAGATCAATCACAAATTTCTCATCCGAGTCAATGGGGTAGATCGCCGGATCGAGCTTGACGAACAAGTACATGGCCCCCGCTGCCGGGACGCAGGAGACACCGGGCAGCGCGTTCAGGAGCTCCGAGGCCCTGTCCCGCTGTTCATGTAGGCGTCCACCGGGCTTTGTGAGGTCGTTGATGCTCTGGTAGCCGCCCAGTGAGGTTTGAATGGCATGCTGGGCCGGCACGTTCGAGCACAGGCGCAAGGAGGCAATGAGTTCCAGTGCCTCCTTGAATCCAGCCATGGCGGAGCGGGGACCGGAAAGTGCCACCCAGCCCGCCCGGTAGCCTGGCATCCGGTACGCCTTGGAGAGGCCACTGAACGTGAGCACACACACGTCTTCGGCTAGCGAGGCCATGTGAATGTGGCTGCGGCCGTCGTACAGGATCTTCTCGTAGATCTCATCCGAGAAGATCACCAAATCATGCTCACGGGCCAGCTCCATGAACTTTTCCAGGATGTGCCGCGGATACACCGCACCTGTGGGGTTATTGGGGTTAATGATGACAATGGCCCGGGTTTTCGGCGTAATTTTCGCCTCAACATCGGCCATATCAGGCCACCACGCCGTCTCCTCATCACAGAGGTAATGCACGGGCACACCCCCGGTGAGTGTGACGGTAGCGGTCCACAGTGGATAGTCCGGTGCTGGGATAAGGACCTCGTCACCGTTTTCCAAAAACGCCTGCAGCGTCATGGAAATAAGTTCGCTGACACCATTTCCCACGAAGATATCATCCACACCGATCTTCATCAGACCCTTGGTTTGGTAGTACTGGGAGATAGCGGTCCGGGCCGAGAAGATGCCCTTGGAATCGCTGTAGCCCTGTGCCCCGCGGAGGTGGTGGATCATGTCCACAACAATGGATTCCGGCGCCTCAAGGCCAAACGGGGCCGTATCGCCTAAATTCATGCGCAGGATCCGGTGCCCCTCCGCCTCCATTTTCTGGGCGGCGTGCAGGATGGGACCGCGAAGTTCGTACCGGACATTGGCTAGTTTTGAAGAATGTTGCATGGGGCGCATACATTCCATCTTCACACAAGCGCGGGTGGCCAAAGCCGCATTGTCCGCATTCCGGTCAGCCGTGCCCCCCGCTGCGGCAAGGACGCCTTCACTCTTGAATGACGCTGAGCACGTTTCCTGCAGGATCCCTAAACCAGGCAATCAAGGGCCCGCCCTTGCGGAAAATCCCTGCAGAATCCGTCTCCATCGGGGTGCCCGCGTAGTGTTCAAGTTCCACGCCGGCCCGCACCAACGCCTCCACGGCGCCTTCGATCTCGGGAACAGGAAAGTTCAAAACAGTGAAGGATGCTGGCTGATGCGCGGCACCCTTGGGATAGAGAATAATCTTTGACCCGCCGGGCGGATGCAATGAAAGCATCCCGTTCTCCTCGCTGACCACCAGCCCCAGAGTTCCGCCATAAAATGAACGTGCCACAGGAATATCATCGACTGAGAATCCACTGAAGGCGCTGCTCTTTTCAAACATGGTGAGTACTTCCTTCTTGCCAGCGTGTGCCTATCCTCATCCAGTGTAGGTATCAGGGGTAGGTGGGCACCAGAGAATTTTTTTACTTCGCTTGAACTTCCCTGATGTGGGCGCGCTTCCTGAGGCCCTGAATTCCGGCGAGTGCTACAGGGATTTTTCCGAGGCTTCCTTGACTTGTTTGCGCAGGATCTTGCCCAGCATGGAGCGTGGCATGTCCGGCACTTCAATGATCCGCACGGGCACCTTGTACCGGGCCAGGTATTCCTTGCAAAAGGCGCGCAGGCCGGGCTCGTCCAACACAGTCCCGGGTTCCAATTGGACGGCTGCCACTACCATCTCCCCGCCCCGTGGGGAGTTCGCACCGAACACGGCAGCCTCAAGGACGGACTCGTGCCGGCGCAGCACCTGCTCCACCTCGGAGGGAGAGACGTTGAATCCGCCCGTGATGATCAGCTCCTTGGCGCGGTCAACTATGGTGGTGAATCCTTCCGGATCAACCGTGACAATGTCCCCGGTACGCAGCCAACCGCCGTCGGTCAGAGTTTTTGCGGTTTCCCCCGGATTGTTCCAGTAGCCCGGAAATACCTGCGGGCCTTTGAGCAGCAGTTCTCCCGGCTCGCCGGCAGTGACCTCGCGGGAGGGATCCTCAATGTCCACAACCTTCATCAACGTTGATGGGAAGGGAACGCCAATGGTCCCTGTTCGCCGCGTTGAGGCGAACGGATTTCCCAGCGCCACAGGTGAGGACTCGGTCATGCCATACCCCTCAACAAGGAGTCCTCCGGAGACTGACTCCCAGAGCTCCACCACGTGTTCGGGCAAGCTCATGGCCCCGGAGATGGCGAATCTGATGGACCGCAGTGACACCCCTTGTTCCTGGGCGGCCACTGCGGTGCGCTCGTAAATGGGCGGCACGGCGCAGTAGACGGTGGCAGGAGTCTTCTTCATGGCGGAGATCACCAGATCCGTCTCGAATTTGGGGAAGAGAACAAGCAGGCCCTGTTTGCGGATACCGAAGGTGAGGTAGAGGGTCATGCCGAAAGCATGAAACATGGGCAGCACGGCGTAGAGGACCTCATTGCGCAATTGCGCACCTTGCATCCAGGCCTCGCCCTGCAGCGCATTGGCGTAGAGGTTGCGGTGGGTGAGCATGGCACCCTTGGGCCGGCCGGTGGTGCCGGAGGTGTAGCCAATAACCGCCAGGTCCGCCACGCCGGGCCGGGTGGCCGAGGCCCCAAGAGCCTCACCGGCTAGGAGTTCGCGCCACGGCATGGTCCCTGGGGCGGGCCCTGACAATGCCTCGCGGGAGGTTCGCATTTTCCGCAACGGCAAGGATAGGGCCAGGCGTTTGACGGTGGGGAATTCCGTCAACAGATTCACCGAAATGATCCGCTCCGGAACCATCCCGTCGGGGAAACTCGCCACGGCGGATACGGCCTTGTCCCAGACAATAGCAATCCGGGCACCGTGATCCTGGAATTGGTGTAAGAGTTCCTCCGAGGTGTACAGCGGATTGTGCTCCACCACCACAGCGCCCAAGCTCAACACCGCGTAGAAGGAAACCACGTGCTGGGGGCAGTTTGGCAGCACCAACGCCACCCGGTCCCCCGCCCGGACTCCAAGCCGGCTCAGCCCGCCCGCGGCACGGGCTACCTGCTGTCCTAGATGGCGGTAGCTGGTGCGGCGCCCAAAGAATTCCATGGCCGGGCTGTCTCCAGCTTCCTGCACGGAGCGTTCAAACATATCCACCAGAGATTCCGTGGGCATCTGAATCTCTGCCGGAACACCCGCCTGATAGTTGGCTACCCATGGTTGCTGGACAGGGCCCGGTGATTCGGCCGTGTTGGTGCACTCGTTGTTCGGCATGGTTCCATCTTGCCGCTTGCAGAGAGAATTCTTCAAACAGTTACCCGTTGGTGCTGGACTCATGGCGTGAGGCTCGTTAGCGTGGAATCACTGACCTTGTAGGAAATAACTTACAGTAAACTACTTGGACTTATTGCCCTACGAATAGCAGCACTTTCACTACTAATGCACTATAAGGAGAGCCGTTATGGGTTTCATCGGATGGATTATTTTGGGCCTCATTGTCGGGGCTATCGTCAAGGCCATTATGCCCGGCAAGGTAGGCGGCGGCTGGGTCACGAGCTTGATCCTTGGCGTGGTGGGCGCCGTGGTGGGCGGCTGGATCGGTGACGCTCTCTTTAACAAGGGTGAAATGGGCTTCTTCAATATCTGGTCCTGGATTCTGGCCATTGTGGGTGGTTTGGTGGTTGCCGGGATTTACGGTGCTATCACCGGACGCAGCAAGACAGCCGCCTAGGAGCTTCTGAACCGTGATATTAAATCAACGAGGCCCGGCCACAGCGCCGGGCCTCGTCACGTCCGGAGCAGCCGTCGCTAAAGCCGGCGCTCCAGCCCCTGACGACGACCGCAAACCGGACACCCCCGCCCAACTGCCAGCAAAGTCATGGAAGTATGCCGGGCGGCGTTCATTGGCCAAGTTCAGCGCAGATGGCTGCACGGATCTAGCAGCATCACTGACCTACTTCGGCGTGCTCTCCCTTTTCCCGGCGCTTCTGGCCCTGATCTCGATCATGGGTCTAGTGGGTCAGGCAGAACAGACCTCCGCACTTCTGCTCGATATGGTGAGCCGCGCTGCTGGCCCCGATACTGTTGAAGCCATCCGGCAGCCAGTAGAGCAGCTGACAAGTTCCCCCGCTGCCGGGTTGACCCTAGCTCTGGGAATTATCACGGCTCTATGGTCCGCCTCGGGTTATGTTGGCGCCTTTAGCCGGGCCATGAACAGGATTTATGGCATGGATGAGGGGCGGCCCATCTGGAAACTGCGCCCAGTCCTGCTACTAGTGACACTGGCCGTAGTTCTCTTAGTGGCCGTCATGGCCCTAATGGTCTTAGTCTCTGGGCCCGTAGCACAGGCTGTGGGTGAGGTGTTCGGAATCGGACCTGCCGCTCTCACGGTCTGGTCTATCGCCAAGTGGCCCGTGGTGGGTATCTTGGCAGTGGTGCTGATTGCCATCTTGTACTACTTCACCCCTAATGTGCGTCAGCCAAAATTCCGCTGGATTAGTATTGGCGCCACCGTCGCGTTGGTGGCCGTAATTGTGTCTTCAGCAGCGTTTGGCCTGTACGTGGCAAACTTCTCGCACTACAACAAAACCTACGGAACCATTGCTGGCATGATCGTGCTGCTGCTCTGGATGTGGATTATGAACCTGATGCTGCTCTTCGGGGCCGAGGTAGACGCAGAACTTGAACGCGTGCGTGAACTCCAAACAGGGATCAAAGCGGAATCACAACTTCAGCTGCCCCCGCGCGATATTTCCGCCAGCGCCAAGAAACAAATCAAAGAACATCAGCTTCTCACCGAGGGCCGCCAACTACGTACCGAACTAAGCACAGATGCGGAGCCTCCGGTGAGTAAAACTGCCGAGGCCCGCACTCTGCTGTGGCTCGCCGGAATCGGCGCCGGTGCCCTTGTTGTGTCCGCGGTACGCGCCCGGCGGCGTCAACCCTGAGTGTGCCACTCGGCGAGAGCGTCGCAGAAGCGCCCGCTGACGCTCCCGGAGGGAAACATCCAGTGGCCCTAAAAAACTGTCCGGGGGCAGGTTTGGGGCCTCTTTGAAGCTGTTGCATTTCTCACAATTGGGGAATTTTCCATCTCCTTAGCACAGACCCGCGATGCCCTGTTGCCCGGAAATAATTGATAGGCTGGGAAGTCGGCCCTGCTCTCTTAACGAAAGCTGCCGCAACCACTCCCATTCCCTCTAAGGAGAACTAAGCCTCAATGACATCCGTGGCCACTGAATCACCGCGTGAACAGCTCTGGAATCGCCGTTATGACGAGAACATTGCTCCCATCACCGAACTTTGCGACTCGCTGGCCGAAGCGCGGCCCGAGCAGCAAGTGGCCTACGTGGACCCCGTTCACGACGTGGACGAGTGCAAGATCATCAGCCTGTTCTCAAACGTTGGCGAATTGGACTCCTCCGGGTTCGTCACAGCAGGAGATGAGCAGGCAGCCACACGGCTTCTGGGCATCCACTGGCAGCTGGGCCTGCGCCCCAGCTACGTCATGCCGTGGAACGTCCACCCTTGGTTCACCCCGGGCGAAGCCAATGGCCGCCTCACGGCACCCCAGATTGAGCAGGGCCTGCGCCCGCTCGTAAAATTCCTCACACTTGTACCGCGCGCCTCAGCTTTGGTTGCCCACGGCACCGAAGCTCACCGGTTGGCGGATCAGTTGTTGAAGGCTCAGGGCCCCATGCTGTACAAGCGCGGTTTTGGAATTTACAAGGTCCGCTCACTATCCGGCCGTAGCTTCGCTGGCTCAGCGGAGCGTCAGGAGCAGTGGCTGCTGGAATCCGCCAAGGCCTATGCCGAGTCAATGACGCGCAACGGAATCACCGTCAAGGGACGCTAAGGCTTCACCCCGGACTTCTCCCATTGCACCAACAAAGCGGCCCCAGCCATGACGGTTGGGGCCGCTTTGTTGGTTTGGGAGTATGGACCGGACACCACACAGGGAAGTGAACTGGTGGGTTCTAGTGAGGCGGACCAGCCGGTGGGCTAACACCGAGTCAGAGCAACGCCCCGCCAGGTTTTCCAGGACCGCCTTGCACGTTACCCAAGCCAGGCAGCTCTGAACCGGCAGCAGTGATCCACTCTGACAAGGCCGGCCGTGCTGCACAGAGTGGCTCTCAGTGCAGCCGCGCAACTGAGCCGTGTCGTAGGCGGCTTGAAGTGCTGCCCTGTCAATTTTCTTTCCTCTCATCAGGGCGACAAAAAACGCATTGGGCACCTGCGTCCATCCAACTCAAAGCAGTCAGTGGCCAAGGCCCCTAGAAAATACTCAAGGAAACACGCCCGGCGCAACAATGCCTGCCCCGCGGTATTATCCATCCTGCTGCAAACGGGGTGTGCAAACCTCTTTTGGGGACCGCTGGCGCAGAACTTTTTTCGACTAAACTTGGCCGAGTGACGCAAACGAATTCCAAACAAAGTTCCAAAACCCTCATCTATGCCGCCATAGCGGACCTTGTGCTGGTAGTGCTGTTCGCCCTCTCTGGCCGAAGCTCCCACAGCGAATCACTCACGGCAGCCGGCGTACTCCAAACCGCCTGGCCCTTCCTGGCTGCACTGGCCATAGGCTGGCTTGTGTGCCGCATGTGGCGGGCCCCTCTGGCCGTCTGGCCCCAGGGCGTGTGCCTGTGGTTGATCACCGTGGCTGGCGGTATGGCCTTGCGCATCCTCTCCGGGAACACCGCCGAACTGCCCTTTGTCATTGTTGCCACCCTGGTCTTGGCACTATTCCTGCTGGGCCACCGGCTCCTCGCAACATTCGTAACGCGACGGCCCAAACGAGCGTGATTCAGGCAACGATTGAGTTAGGATCGTTAGAAGCTTTTAGCCGCAAAGACAAGCCCCACGAGAGGGAACACACCTGTGATCACCGCATTTGTCCTGATTAAAACTGATGCAACCCGGATTCCCGAGTCTGCCCAGGAAATTTCCGAATTGGTCGGAATCAGTGAAGTTTATTCAGTGACCGGCGAGTGGGACCTTATTGCCATTGCCCGGGTAGAAAAGCATGAGGATCTGGCCGACGTTATTGCTGACAAGCTCTCGAAGGTGAAGTCGGTTGTTTCCACCACCACGCAGATTTCCTTCCGCGCCTACTCCCAGAATGATCTGGACGCGGCGTTCTCCCTCGGCTTCGACCACTGAGCCCCAGGATGCAGCTGGAAATTGCTGTTCAGGACGTCCCCGGCGCACAGCTCGCAGCCGCCCATGGAGCGGCCCGCATTGAGTTGTGTTGCGCCTTGCAACTGGGCGGGCTGACGCCCTCCCAAGGACTACTCCAAAGCGTCCGCTCTGCTGAACCGGCTCTGCCCATTCATGCCCTCATTCGGCCGCGCCCGGGAGACTATGTCTACGACGAGGCTGCTGTGGCGCTCATGGTTGCGGAGATCAAGGCCATGCGCGACGGCGGTGCCACCGGAGTAGTCATTGGGGCCCTCACAGCGGCTGACACCATTGACTATCAGAGCGTCCAGACATTGGTGGCGGCCGCCGATGGATTGCACATCACCTTTCACCGGGCTGTGGACCATCTTTCTTTGTCCGACGCCGTTGCCGCAGTCCCACATCTGGCTGACTTGGGCGTCTGCCGCATCCTCAGCTCCGGTGGGGCCGCCAGCGCAGGAACCGGGCTGGAACAGCTGCAAGCCATGCATGAGGCATCGGCAGGAGCATTGAGCATCATGGCAGGTGGCGGTGTGAAAATCTCCGACTTCGCCGCGTTCTACGACGCCGGTCTGCGTGATGTGCATCTTTCAGCCAAGCGGACCCTCAACACCAGGCCCCCTGGCCACCTCACGGGTGCGGCCCTGGCTGAGGATCACAGCTATTTCGCTACGGATGCCGCGCTGGTGGAACAAGCCGGACAAGCCGCGCGAGCCCTTCACTAGCCAGTGCCTGAACTGAGCCGGGGCGTCCCTGGCCTTGGGACTGCCCGGGCTCGGGAGTACACGGAATTAGGGCTATTACGACTTGGGACGGCCAAGGCTGGGGTATTGGGCGTGTTTGTAAACCGCCAGGGAAAGTCTCTCTTGGGCTAGGCCTGTTCGGCTTGGCCGCCCAAGGCGACCCAGTGGCTCAGGACCGTGGCAGCCGCGCCACTGTCAATAGCTGCTTCAGCCTTGGCTAGGCCAGCTGCCATACGTTCCTGCAGCGTACCCAGCCCGGAAACGTTATACGCCACCAGCCCTGCCGCCGCGTTCAGGACCACGGCGTCGCGCACGGGCGAATGTTCCCCATCCAGGATGCGGCGCACCACCTCGGCATTGAAGGGGGCATCTTTCCCCCGCAGGTCCTCGATGGTGGCACGGGGAATGCCCAGCTCCAGGGGTTCAAAGTGACTCTCGGTGATCTGGCCTTCCCGCACTTCCCAAATGGTGGAGGTGCCCGTGGTGGTAAGTTCATCCAGGCCATCGCTGCCACGGAACACCAAAGCCCGCACGTTCCGGGCCGCCAGGACGCCCGCCATGAGTGGGGCCATGCGGGCATCCGCCACACCAATGGCCGAGGCAACCACCCTGGCTGGGTTAGTAAGCGGGCCTAGGAAGTTGAAAGCGGTGGGGACGCCTATTTCCTTCCTGGCAACTGCGGCGTGGCGCATGGAGGGGTGGAAGAAATTAGCGAAGCAGAAGGTGATTCCCACCTCTGTCGCGGCCCGGGTGAGAATCTCCAGCGGCAAATCCAGACGCACGCCCAGGTTCTCCAGAACATCAGCTGACCCTGCCGCTGAGGAAGAAGCACGGTTGCCGTGCTTGACCACCGTAGCCCCGGCGCCGGCGCACACCAAGGCGGCCATGGTGGAAATATTTACCGTATTTAAGCGGTCCCCGCCGGTGCCAACAATATCCAGCGCGTCTCCTGGAACATGCAACGGCCTGGCGTTCTCTAGCATTGCCTCGACGAGTCCGTTAACTTCCGCGACGGTTTCACCTTTGGCTCGCAGCGCCACCAGGAACCCGGCGATCTGCACATCCGTAGCATTTCCGGCCATGATCGTGTTCATGGCCCACTGAGTTGCATCCTGTCCAAGATCTTGACCCGCGATCAGTGCGCCGATCAGATTGGGCCAGGTGTGTGTGCTTACCGGAATGTTTTGGAGAGGATTCACCCTCCAGATATTAGACGAATAAGTGACAACTCCAGCGTTTGTGACCATTGACACGTGGAGCGTGTTGTGCATACAGAACTGGGTTTTTGCTGTGAATACGCAGGAATTTCGCAAGTTTGTAGAAAAAGATCACGTGATCGGAGTTTTGCATTGGGTTCTGAGGCTTTTTATAGACATAATGTCTATGTGACAACTGCGACCCATGCCCCCAGTACCCCGGCGCATCCGACGCTGAACCGCCCGAACATGGTTTCTGTAGGAACCGTAGTTTGGCTGTCCAGTGAGCTGATGTTCTTTGCCGGCCTTTTTGCCATGTACTTCACACTGCGCTCCACCACAGGTGGTTTGTGGGCTGAAGAAACGGCCAAGCTGAACTTCCCGTTCGCCTTGGTAAACACCCTCATCCTGGTTTCCAGCTCCTTCAGCTGCCAGATGGGTGTGTTCACCGCGGAGAACCTTCGGCCTCGCCGCACTGGACGCCTCTTCCAATTCTCCAAGTGGGGAATGACGGAGTGGTTCCTGTTGACCTTCGTTCTTGGTTCAATCTTCGTTGCCGGTCAGACGACCGAGTACGCGATGCTGACTTCCGAGTACGTGACCCTGAATTCAAACGCCTATGGCTCCGCCTTCTACATAACGACTGGTTTCCACGGCCTGCACGTTATTGGTGGTCTCATAGCATTCCTCCTTATCATTGGCCGCGCCTATGCAGCCAAGAAGTTTGGACACTTCGAAGCTACGAGTGCGATCGTGACTTCTTACTACTGGCACTTCGTGGATGTTGTGTGGATTGGCCTCTTCTTGGTCATCTACGTGCTGAAGTAAGCTGCCAACAGCTCTCTTCTCTACAAGGTAAGAATTAGCATTTGCGGCTCTCACTAGGGGCTGCTGGATATAGATCAAAGGAACCACCAAGTGAAGGCACTCTCGCAGAAGCGACGTCATCCGCTGGCCGCACTAGCGTTGCTAGTGATGGGGCTCATGCTGACAGGTGGGCTATACGCCGTTGTCACAACCGTGAATCAGGCTAAGGCCGATACCACCACTTACACAGCGCAGGAAGTACAAGAGGGCGAGAAGCTTTTTATTGCTAACTGCGCCACCTGTCACGGCCTCGGCGCCAACGGCACTGACGCAGGACCGTCTTTGGCCGGTGTTGGCGCCGCAGCTGTTGATTTCCAGGTTGGCACGGGCCGCATGCCCATGCAGATGCAGGGCCCGCAGGCTCGGCAGAAACCGAAGCAGTTCACCACCTCCCAGACCCGTGAAATGGCTGCCTATGTAGCCACACTCGGTGACGGTCCGGCACTGCCTGAAGAGCAGTACATCGACGGTGGCGGCGACGCTGCTGTTGGCGGCGAGCTGTTCCGTGTTAACTGCGCCATGTGCCACAACGCTGCCGCTGCCGGTGGCGCCCTGACACGAGGCAAGTTCGCACCCCCGCTGGCTGGTGTCTCGAGCAGCCACATCTACAGCGCCATGGTGACCGGCCCGCAGAACATGCCGGTCTTCAACGACACGAACATCACCCCTGAAGGCAAACGCGACATCATCACCTTCTTGAACACCATTGAAAACCAAGGTGCGCCTGGTGGAGCACAGCTTGGCTCACTGGGCCCTGTCTCAGAAGGCTTGTTCCTCTGGACCGTGGTTCTGGGTGTCATCATCGGATTTACCATTTGGCTCACCTCACGGACTTCCTAAGTCCCAAGAAGCCTTAAGATTTTGGCTGCAGCTGCAGCCACAGAAACATACATTACGACCCCGGGAATGTACCGGGATAAGAGAAGGATGAGGGGATTATGGGCAACCATAGTGACGGCTCGCCGACAAGCTCGGACGCCGTAGCTAAGGCTGGTCACGAAGAGGTGGATAAGTTCCAAGACCCGGGACTGCCTCCACATCGTTTGCGACTAGCTGACACGGACCCCAAGGCTGCAAAGCGGGCCGAACGCCAGGTGGCATGGCTATTTATCATTTCCATTGTCGGAACCTTGCTGTTCTTCGTCGCCTACTTCGGTATCCGTCTGGATGACACTTTCGGCCCGCTGCGTCTGCAGAACACACTTCTGGGCTTGGGCGTGGCCTTCGCCATGCTCGGCATTGGAACGGGCATTGTGCACTGGGCCCGTGCCCTCATGCCGGACCACGAAGTTGCTGAAGAGCGCCACGCGATCCGCAGTGAAGAGGATCGCTTGGCCGCTGTGCAGATCGTCGACGACATTTTGGACGAGACAGGCATCAAGCGCCGTCCGCTAATTCGCAACACGCTCATCGGTGCTGTGGCGCTGGCACCCCTGCCTGCTATTGCAATCTTCCGTGACTTGGGCCCCCTTCCGGGCGACTCGCTGCGTCACACACTCTGGAAGGAAGGCGAGCGTCTTGCTCGCGACCCTGACGGCACTCCGATCAAGGCCTCTGATGTCACCATCGGCTCAGCATTCCATGTGATTCCTGAATCGTTGAACAGCCTGACCGAAGGCAAGATCGCTGCCAAGGCCAAGGCCGTTGTACTGCTGATGCGCTTGAACCCCGAAGACCTCAACCCTTCGCAAGGCCGTGAGGACTGGGGCTACAACGGAATCGTTGCCTACTCCAAGATCTGCACCCATGTTGGGTGCCCGGTTGCACTGTACGAACAGCAGACGCACCACCTGCTGTGTCCTTGCCACCAGTCGACTTTTGACCTCACGCAAGAATGCAAGGTCATCTTTGGACCCGCCGTTCGCCCGCTGCCTCAGCTGCCTATCGCAGTTGATGCTGATGGCTACCTGGTGGCTCAGAGCGACTTCCACGAACCTGTTGGACCAAGCTTTTGGGAGCGTGGCTAAACCATGTCTACAACACAGCAAACACCCGCACAGGAAACACCGTTCGTTCCCGCAACCGCCACGGGCCGCATCACCAACTTTGTTGATGAGCGTGTGGGCGGCTCAGGCATACTGCGTGAATTCGGCCGGAAGGTCTTCCCTGACCACTGGTCCTTCATGTTCGGTGAAGTCGCCCTGTACTCCTTCGTCATCTTGCTTCTCTCGGGCACTTTTTTGACGTTCTTCTTTGATCCGTCCATGGCGGAAACACATTACAGTGGCCCCTATGTCCCGCTCAAGGGTGTAGAGATGTCAGTGGCTTACGATTCCACGCTACGGCTCTCCTTTGAGGTACGTGGCGGCTTGTTCATGCGCCAGGTCCACCACTGGTCAGCCCTGCTCTTCGTGGCCGCTGTCTCTGTGCACATGCTCCGTGTGTTCTTCACCGGCGCATTCCGCAAGCCCCGCGAGCTGAACTGGGTGGTGGGCGGTGTACTGCTCATCCTCTCCATGGCTGCAGGCTTCACCGGCTACTCCCTTCCCGATGACCTGCTCTCAGGTAACGGCCTACGCATCATTGACGGTGTGGTTAAGTCCATCCCCGTCATTGGAACTTACATCTCGTTCTTCCTGTTTGGCGGGGAGTTTCCGGGTACGGCCATTATTGGGCGTTTGTACATGTTGCACATCATGTTGGTCCCAGCCATGATCCTGCTCATGATCGCGATTCACCTGTTCATGGTTGTTGTTCACAAGCACACGCAGTACCCTGGCCCCGGACGTAACGACCGCAACGTAGTCGGCTACCCGCTCGGCCCGGTATACGCTGCCAAGGCCGGTGGCTTCTTCTTCATTATGTTCGGCATCATTGCCTTCATCTCCGCGACCTTCCAGATCAACCCGGTATGGAACTACGGCCCCTACGATCCCTCCCCGGTTTCCGCAGGCACACAGCCTGACTGGTACATCGGCTGGGTCGATGGTGCACTTCGCTTGATGCCAGGGTGGGTGTTCAACATTCCGATGGAGTGGCATATCCCGTTCCCGTGGGGCACCAACACGCTCTCGATGAACGTGCTTGCCCCTGCTCTGATCCCCGCTGGGATTGTGTTCACCTTGCTGTTCATCTACCCGTGGATCGAACGCTGGGTGACCCGGGACAACCGTGAGCACCACGTGCTTGACCGGCCGCGCAACGCACCAACGCGCACCGCTATTGGTGTTGCAGGCTTCATCTTCTACTGCGTCATGTGGGCAGCTGCCAGCTCCGACTTGATCGCAACGCACTTCGAGGTCTCCCTCAATGACGCGTTGTACTGGATGCGGGCGCTATTCATCGTTGGTCCGATCCTTGGCTTCATCATCACCAAGCGAGTTGCTTTGGCGCTCCAGCGCAAGGACCGTGAGATTGCACTACACGGCCGTGAGACCGGTCGCATTGTGCGCCTGCCGCACGGTGAGTTCCAGGAAATCCACGCACAGCTCGATGACTACAAGCGTTACAAGCTCGTAGGCTTCGAGTCCCCCGTTCCTGAAGAAGGCATCCCGAACGAAAACGGCATTGTGACGAAGAAGGAAAACCTGCGCTCCAAGCTCAGCAGCTTCTTCTTCGAGGATCGTGTAGCTCCGGCCGCACCGTCCGAGCTCGAAGCCGGTCACCATCACGAGGCTATTACAGCCGCTGACGATGACAAGGCGATCACACACTAATTTTGTGAGAGATCTGTAGTTCAAGAGAAAAGGCGGTTCCCATAAGGGAGCCGCCTTTTCTCTTTGTCGTTCAGTATTTCCCAATTTCCCAACACTGCTACGCGCCGTAGCTTCTCGGGTGGAGATAGCCAAAGGAGCCGTGCTCACGGTTCACCCCACCAGCGCCTGGAAGGCACAGCTGCCCGGCCACAGCCCTGCAGTAGACGCGGTCTAATACATACGACGAGGGCGCACGCCAGGACGTTGCAGGGGCACACGCAGCTTATAGCGATCAGCTCGGTAGAAGGACACCGAGTAGTCAACCGTGGACCGTGAGACAAAGGCATGGCGTTCGGTCCTCAGCACGGGCGCACCAATATCCACGTGCAATAGCCGCGCAATGGACGGTGTCGCGGCATTTGCCTCAATGGTGTCCTCGCCCCATTCAATGATGAGCCCATAACGCTCCCCCAACACGTTGTACAGGGATGCCGGCGGTCCGGCGTCGAGAATCCCGGGCACCCGCCAGGCCGGGATAAAGTTTTCATCCACGCTCATGGGCAGGTCATCAGCCAACAGCAAGCGGCGCAGCCGGATCACGGCCTGGCCTTCCTCAATTTGAAGTTCTCGGGCAAGCCGTGCAGTGGCGGGAATCTGCTCAAAGGCGAGGGTACGTGCCGCGGGGCGCAGTCCGCGTCGGGCCATTTCTTCTGAGTAGGAGGTGAGCTTGAGAGTGAGATCGAGTTTTGCCCGGGCCACAAAGGTACCCACGCCCACGACTCGCTCCAGCAGTTCTTCTTCTACCAGGGCTTCAACAGCCTGACGAAGAGTCATGCGAGCAACACCGAAGCGTTGGGCCATGTCCCGTTCCGAGGGCAGTTGCCGACCCGGCTTGCTGTGCTCTACTACATAACTGCGCAACAGTTCCCGCAGTTGGATGTGCACCGAAACTGGGGTACTCCGATCCAACTCACCCGGGATCTCGTACGCCGATGGCACTAAATAGCTCATGATTGTCCTCCCCTCACAAGTACCACCCTAAAACACGACTACTCTCTATACAGAACCATCTACCGTAGGAGTAATCATGTACACCCGGAAAGCCTTAGTTGCCGCAAGCGTAGGCTTGCACGCGCGTCCGGCTGCCGTCTTTGTCAGGGCCGTCAACGGCACTGGGCTACCCATCACACTGGCGAAAGCCGGCAGTGTCCCCATTGACGCACGCTCACTTTTGGCTGTCATGAGCGCCGACTTTGAGCACGGCGCCGAAGTGGAGATCAGCGTCGCCCCCAGCGACGCTCCTGAAGAGAGCGTAACGGCCGCTGTAGACCAGCTGGCAGCCTTGCTTCTCACCGATCTGAGCGGCACTCTCTAACAGGCACTCGGGGGCTTTACCGTCCCGCACGTGGGCGCAGCACCAAGAAGCATTGACGCTGCACATCCTAGCAACACTAGATCACAGCAACACAAAAGGGATTGCCCCGCACCAGTGGTGCGGGGCAATCCCTTTTGTGTTGCTGATCCTGTATGAAACCTGTTTAATGCAGGGCGAATTTAGTGTGCGTGGTCTCCACGGCTGTACTCGTAGACCCAGCCAACCAACGCGATCACGGCCAAACCGGCACCGAAGAGGAACACCCACCAGCCAACAGCCAAGCCCAAGAAGCCAAAGAAGCAAGCCAATCCAAGGACTAGCGGCCACCAGCTCCAAGGGCTGAAGTGCCCTTGTTCGCCAGAGCCTTCGTGGACCTCAGCGTCGAGACGGTCCTCGGGACGTGGCCCGATTCTGTTACCGGTGAAGTGCAGGTACACACCCACCATGAGGCACAGCGCGGAGAGCAGCATGAGCGCAAGGTAACCCACGTGCTCCTGCCAATCCACCATGAAACCGTAAACAACGGCTACGGGAATAAAGAACACACCCAGCAGCATGAAAAGCCAAGATTCTACCTTCACTTTGCAGCTCCCTTCGAGGATGCAGTCACAGGCTGAACTGGCTGGTAATGCGGGGCCAGCTCAGGATGGTGTAGATCAAGTGCCGGTCGCTCCGAACGGATACGCGGCAAGGAGGTGAAGTTGTGACGTGGCGGCGGGCAAGAAGTTGCCCACTCCAAGGAAGCACCAAAGCCCCAAGGATCATCAACCTCAACCTTCTTGCCACTGCGCCAGGTAATGTACACGTTCCAGAACCAGGGGATCATGGACGCGCCCAGAACGAACGACGAAATGGTGGAGAACTGGTTCATCCAAGTGAAGTTATCTTCAACAAGATAATCAGCGTAACGACGCGGCATACCCATGACACCCAACCAGTGCTGGATCAGGAAGGTGCCGTGGAAGCCCAGGAACAAGAGCCAGAAGTGGATCTTACCAAGGCGCTCGTTGAGCATCTTCCCTGTGAACTTGGGCCACCAGAAGTAGAATCCGGCAAACATGGCAAAGACCACGGTTCCGAAGACCACGTAGTGGAAGTGAGCCACAACGAAGTACGTGTCCGAGACATGGAAGTCCAGCGGCGGTGAGGCCAGGATGATTCCGGTCAGGCCACCGAACAAGAAGGTGACAATGAAGCCAAGGCTCCACAGCATGGGTGTTTCAAATGTCAGCGAGCCTCGCCACATGGTGCCGATCCAGTTGAAGAACTTCACACCCGTTGGTACGGCGATCAGCATCGTCATGAAGGAGAAGAACGGCAACATTACCTGGCCGGTCACGTACATGTGGTGTGCCCACACAGTGACGGACAGCGCAGCAATGGAAATGGTTGCAAACACCAGACCCTTGTAACCGAAGATCGGTTTGCGGCTAAAGACCGGGAAAATCTCGGAAACAATACCGAAGAACGGCAACGCAATAATATAGACCTCGGGGTGGCCGAAGAACCAGAACAGGTGTTGCCACAACAAGGCTCCACCGTTTTCGGCATCAAATATATGAGCCCCAAAACGTCTATCTGCTCCCAAGGCGAACAATGCAGCGGCCAACGGAGGGAAGGCCATCAGGACCAAGATGCCAGTGATCAGCGTGTTCCACGTGAAGATGGGCATACGCCACATGGTCATGCCTGGGGCACGCAGGCAAATGATCGTGGTAATGAAGTTCACGGAACCGAGAATGGTACCGAAGCCGGACAGCGCCAAACCGAAGACCCAGAGGTCTCCACCGACGCCAGGGCTGTAGGTGGTGTTTGAGAGCGGTGCGTAGGCGAACCAACCGAAGGCTGCTGCGCCCTGGGGGGTGAGGAACCCGGCCACGGCGATGGTGCTACCAAAGGTGAAGAACCAGAATGCCAGCGCGTTCAGTCGCGGGAAGGCAACATCGGGTGCACCGATTTGCAGCGGCATAATGACGTTGGCAAAGCCGGCAAAAAGCGGTGTTGCAAACATCAGCAGCATGATGGTGCCATGCATGGTGAACAACTGGTTGTACTGATCCTTGGTCTGCAGAATCTGCATACCAGGCTCAAACAACTCTGCCCTGATGATAAGCGCCATGACGCCACCAAGACAGAAGAATATAAATGATGCGATCAGGTACATGTACCCGATGGTTTTGTGGTCGGTGGAGGTGATCCAATTGACGACAATGCGTCCCTTGGAAACCGGAACGACTCTAGGAGCAGCTGAATTGACTTCAGTTGCCGAGTACTCGAGCGTAGACACTTTCCTCTCCCCCCTACTTCTTCTGGTTCTCGGTGATGGCAGCGTTCGGGTTGCGGTCGTACTTCTCAGTCAACTCACCAGTCTGGCCCTTGGCCTTCAACTCGGCAAGATGGGCATCGAACTCGGCCTGCGTGACAACCTTGACGTTGAAAAGCATCTCTGAGTGGTATTCGCCACAAAGTTCCGCACACTTACCGTCATACGTACCCAAAGCGGTAGGCGTCAGGGTCATGTAGTTGGTCTTACCCGGGAGCATGTCCTTCTTATCCAAGAAGGCAGGAACCCAGAAAGAGTGAATAACATCGCGTGCGTTCAACTGGAGTTCAACCGAACGGTTCACCGGCAAGTACAGGGTGGGCAGGGTGGACTTATCGAACGGCTTACCGTCCAGTTCAGCCTGGACGCCGACGGAATAAACAGATTCCTTGACGTCCTTACCCTCCAAGTAGTTGAAATCGAAGGACCACTGTTTGGCTCGGACGTCGATAGTGACATCCGGGTTAGCGTCACGGGCGTTGATGGATTCCTGCTCGATGTTCGTGAAGTGGAAGAACACCAGCACCATGAACAACGGCACCAACACATAAAAAACCTCCAGTGGGAGGTTGTAACTTGTCTGGCGCGGGAAACCCGTGGCACCCTTGCGGCGACGGTACGCAATAATGCACCAGATGATCAGGGCCCAAGTAATGAGACCAATGATCAAAATTGTGATCCATGTATTAACCCACAGATCGATGATCCCAGCCGTGTGATTGGTGGTATCACGTTCGGCTGGCATCCAGCCGTTCTTATTCTCTGCCGTACATCCTGACAAAGCTAACGCTCCGGCAATCGCCAACCCGGCTATGGGGATGACTTTCGCGCGTCGGCTGCCGGTTCGGTCCTGCGAACTCACAGACGGCCCTTCCTCTTGTTACTGTGCTCTGCAACGGTTGCATACCGCTGGAGCTAATGGGTTTTACTACTCGATGTAGAGCTTACCGCTATGGCACGCAAAATGCGCACTAAACCCTCCGTGCGTCGGATGTCCACAAAGAATATTTATGGACAGCCCCACCTCGAGCAGAAGTTTCTTTAATGGAATGAATCGCCGCAGGCGCAAGAGCCCCCGGCACTAGGGTTATCAATGGTGAAACCCTGCTTTGAGATTGTGTCCTCAAAGTCGATGCTGGCACCGTCTAGGTAGGGCACGCTCATCTTGTCAATGACCACCTCGACGCCGTCAAAGTCACGTACGGCGTCTCCTTCGAGCACGCGCTCATCAAAGTACAGCTGGTAGATCAAACCGGAGCAGCCTCCGGGCTGAACTGCCACACGCAGGCGCAGGTCGGTGCGGCCTTCCTGTTCAAGGAGGCTACGTACCTTGCCGGCAGCAACATCAGTGATCAGCACACCATGGGTGGGCAGCTCACTTTCAACAGCGGCAGATGTGGTTTCTTCGTGGACATTTGCAGTCATGGCGTTTCCTTACGTGAGGGTACAAGTACATGCTACGTCGAGCCCGGCAGAGGCGCTAACTTGGTTCAGACTTGCTGACCCGTTTGACGATCCCCCAGCGCACCGCTATTGACGGCCGCCAACAGGAGAGCCTGGGACACAATGGCCTTTTCAAAGTCACCCAAATGCAACGACTCATTGGCGCTGTGGGCGCGGGAATCCGGGTCCTCAACACCGGTGACGAGAATTTGCGCAGCCGGGAAGGTTTCTTTCAGATCGGCAATGAAGGGGATGGACCCACCCATTCCCGTCTCCACAGCCGGCACTCCCCACGACTCCCCCATGGCCCACAGTGCGGCTTGGGCTGCGGGAGCAGAGACGTCGGTGGCGAAGGACTGACCGGATTCGCCCGGCATGAAAGTGACTTGGGCGCCAAAGGGAGCATTGCTCTGCATGTGCTGCGCCAAGGCCTCCATGGCCGCGGCCGGATCCTGCCCGGGAGCCAGTCTCAGACTGATCTTGGCCCGCGCAAAAGGCAGTAATGTGTTGGAACTCATATCAACGCTGGGGATATCCATACCAATGACGCTCAGCGCTGGTTGGGCCCACAACCGTGAGGCAAGGCTGCCGCGGCCAGCCAGCTTAACGCCGTCGAGCACGGCAGCGTCAGCCCGGAATGTTGCTTCCGGATATTCCAGGGCAACCTCGGGTCCCCGGTGCAGGCCAGCAATAGCCACCGAGCCCTGATCGTCATGGAAGGTGGCAATCAGGCGGGCCAACAGGGTGGGCGCATCAAGTAGAGGCCCACCAAACATGCCCGAGTGGACGGCATGGGCGCTGACCCGGACCTCCACTGTGCCGTCAACCAGTCCACGCAGGCTCGTGGTCAGGGCCGGTATACCTACCTGCCAGTTAGCTGAATCGGCAACAACAATGACATCACCAGCTAGCAAATCACGGTATTCGGCCAGGAAGTCTTTGAACGTGGGTGAACCCGCCTCCTCTTCCCCTTCAATAAAGAAGGTAATGCCGACGCCGAAGTCAGCACCCAAGGTTTCGGTGACGGCCCGGAAGGCGGCAATATGTGCCATGATGCCGGCCTTGTCATCTGCTGCACCGCGGCCGTAGAGCCGGCCCTCACGCTCGGTGGCCACAAAAGGCTCGGTGTCCCAGAGTGCGCTATCTCCGGGCGGCTGTACGTCATGGTGGGCGTAAAGGACCACGGTGGGCATACCAGGGGCCGGAAGTTTTCGGGCCACGACGGCGGGGCCGCCCGGGGCGCCGTCGGCCTTGGGAACGCGCAGGATCTGTACGTCTTCAAGGCCAGTAGTGCGGATAAGTTCTGCCACGGCTTCCGCACTGCGTTCAAGCGCGGCGGCGTCAAAGGCATCCCAGGCGATTCCGGGAATGGCCACCAGTTCTACGAGTTCCGCCACCGTGGCGGAAAGGTTTGCCGCTACGTTTGCTCGAAGCGCGGCCGTGGGGAGCTGTGCTCCCATGCGGGGATCCAACCCGGCATGAGGCGTGTGTTCAAGAGTCATGAACCAAAGACTACCGCCGCCAAAACACCTGCGGTCAAGGTGGCGGCCGTGTTCGGGGTATTCTATACGGGTGTTTGGACGTAAGAAAGATCAAGCCCCCGACCCGCAGCTGGCGGCTGCCTCCAACGAGCCGATTGTCAGGTCCAAGGACCCGCAGTCAGCCAAAGGCGTGCCCACGCCGTCCCGGAAGGCACAGGAGGACGCCCGCAAGCGGCCCCTTGTTCCCAACGACCGTGGGGCAGCCAAAGTAGCAGCGCGAGACGCTCGCCGTGAAGAGCAGGCCCGTATGCGCCGCGCCCTGGACACCGGAGAAGAACGCTTCCTGCCAGCCCGTGACAAGGGCCCGCAGAAGCGTTACGTCCGTGACTATGTGGACGCCCGCTTCAGCCTCGGCGAATACGTCATGTTTGCGGCACTGGCCATTGTGCTGCTGACAGTTGTCATCCCGCCCACGAACAACGCCACGATTATCCTCTTTGGCCTTTTCTGGGTCATGGTGGCAGGTGTGGCAATTGATGTTTGGCTCATGTCACGCAAGCTTAAGCGCCTTGTAATTGCCAAGTTCGGCGGCGTGGATTCCGGTGTGATCTGGTACGCCTCCATGCGTTCAATGCAGTTCCGCCGTCTGCGCCTGCCCAAGCCCATGGTGAGCCGCGGAGAGTGGCCTTCCTAGTCCCCACTCCCTCCCAAACCTCGTGCCTCGGCTCGGGGCCCTCGGGAGCGTGGGCCCACCCACACCACCCAACTTTCGTGCCTCGGCTCGGGGCCCTCGGGAGCGTGGGCAACGTCATTGAACATACCCACTGCGCAGCACGCCGGTCATTTCCTGAAGGAAGTGACCGGCGTTTCACTTTAAGTGTGGTTAAGCTGGAGCTATGGAATACCGCCACCTTGGCCGATCCGGCCTGAAAATCACTGAAATCACCTACGGCAACTGGCTCACCCACGGCTCGCAAGTGGAAAACGAGGTTGCCACGGCCTGCGTACGTGCAGCGCTGGACGCCGGCATCACCACCTTCGACACGGCGGACGCCTACGCCAACGGGGCAGCGGAGGAAGTTCTTGGCGCTGCCCTGGCCTCGGAGCGCCGCGAATCCCTGGAAATCTTCACCAAAGTTTACTGGCCGGTGGGACCCAAGGGCCCCAATGATACGGGCCTGTCCCGCAAACACATCATGGAGGGAATCAATAACTCCCTGCGCAGGCTGAACATGGACTACGTTGACCTGTACCAGGCGCACCGCTACGACTTTCAGACTCCCCTGGAGGAGACCATTGCCGCCTTCGGCGATGTGGTTCGGGCAGGCAAGGCTCTCTACATCGGAGTTTCAGAGTGGACCGCGCAACAACTCCGTGACGGCCAGCGCCTGGCACGCGAGGCAGGGTTCTCACTGGTCTCAAACCAGCCGCAGTACTCAGCGCTCTGGCGGGTCATTGAACCGGAGGTGATCCCGGCCGCGAAGGAGCTGGGCATGTCCCAGGTAGTGTGGTCACCCATGGCGCAGGGCGTGTTGAGCGGGAAATACCTTCCGGGCGCGCCGCTGCCTGCCGGTTCGCGCGCCACGGACGAACACGGCGGGGCAAACACCATCAAGGGTTTCCTCAACGATGACATTCTGGCCAATGTACAAAAATTGCGCCCGGTTGCGCAGGAGCTGGGGCTGAGCATGCCACAGCTTGCTATTGCGTGGGTATTGCAAAACGAGAACGTCGCAACAGCCCTGGTGGGGGCCTCACGGCCCGAGCAGGTGGCCGAGAACGTCAAGGCCTCCGGCGTGAAAATCCCGGCCGAGCTCATGGCAGCCATTGACACTGCTCTGGCTCCGTCCATCATTAACGATCCTGCGAAAACAGTGAGCCCGCCCACCCGCGTGGCGTAGGCGCATATTAAGGGTAGGAGCATACAGGCGGGCGCCGAGGTCCTCTCGCGGGCAGTAAGATTTCTCGCGCGTTCTTCGTTCCTCATACCGTGCGGGGAAATCCATCCCCGCTCCGAGGATCTCGACCCCCGCTGAAGCGCAAATGTGTTGCTACTTGCGCAACGCGGCAAGTTCCTTGTTGATACGAGCCGCCCAGAAAGGGCCCTCGTACAAGAACGCCGTGTAGCCCTGAACGAGGGTGGCACCAGCGTCGAGCCGTTCCTGGACGTCGACACCGCTTTCCACACCACCTACTGAAATAAGAACCAGAGAATCCCCTACGGCCGCCTTGAGCTGGCGCAGGACCGCCAATGAGCGGGCCTTCAACGGCGCTCCGGAAAGCCCGCCAGCACCCTTCTCCTGGACCAAGGCGTCCGGGCTGGCCAAGCCCTCGCGGCTGATGGTGGTGTTGGTGGCGATAATGCCATCCAGTTTGAGCTCCAGGGCCAGGGCTGCAACATCCGCAACATCCTCGTCGGCGAGGTCAGGGGCAATCTTCACCAGCAACGGGACATGCCGAGCCGCGGAGGCATTGGCCGCTTCACGAACTCCCACAAGTAGCGGCCGCAGCGTAGCCACGTCTTGCAACAAGCGCAGCCCGGGGGTGTTGGGTGAGCTGACGTTGACCACAAGGTAATCGGCCGACGGCGCAAGGGTGCGGGCGCTGATGAGGTAATCCTCCAACGCATCTTCTAACTCGACCACCTTGGTTTTGCCAATGTTGACACCAACGATGGGCCGGACTCCCGGGTAGGTCTTACTCAGCCCAGCCAGCGCTTCCTTGAGACGAGGAGCCACGGCTGCGGCGCCGTCGTTGTTGAAGCCCATGCGGTTGATCACGGCACGGTCCTCCACGAGACGGAAGAGACGCGGTTGAGGGTTTCCTTCTTGAGCCTGGCCCGTGATGGTGCCAACCTCAACGTGACCAAAGCCCAGGTTTGCCAGGGCGTTGATGCCCTTGCCCTCTTTATCAAACCCGGCCGCCAGGCCAAACGGTGTGGGGAATGTCAGGCCCAATGCCTGTGTGGTCAGAGAGCTAGACGGGGTGAACATGCGGCGCAATACTGCACCGCCTCCCACGGTATGGATCGCCTTGATCATGGTGAAGCCGATCTTGTGCGCCTTCTCGGCATCCATCCAAGAAAAGCAGAGCCGGAAAACTGTGGGATATATACGCATACCCCTAGTTTTCCGGTTCGGCGGCACAACTGCAAAACGCCTGAACGTGAGCTGTACGCGTGACGGCTGACAAAGAGGCGTTAGCATGGCCACATGAATACCAATGGCGGTGGCGTGTGGCAGCATTCGGACGTGGTGGTTGTAGGGGCGGGACTGTCCGGATTGGTGGCCGCAGCAGAGGCGTATAACGCGGGGAGCCGCGTGTTGATCCTAGATCAGGAGCCCGAAGCGTCACTGGGCGGGCAAGCACATTGGTCCTTCGGCGGGCTGTTCATGGTGGACACTGCGGAACAACGCCGTCTGGGGGTCAAGGATTCAGTGGAGCTCGCCATGAATGATTGGCTGGGTTCAGCAGCCTTTGACCGTCCCGAGGATGCCTGGCCACGCGCCTGGGCGGAAGCCTATGTCAACTTTGCTGCGGGAGAAAAACGGGCCTGGCTGCATGCGCTTGGAGTCAGGTTCTTCCCCCTTGTCCAATGGGCTGAACGTGGCGGCTACGACGCCCAAGGTCACGGCAATTCCGTCCCCCGATTCCATGTGGCGTGGGGAACCGGCCCCGGCATTCTCTCCCCCTTTCTGGCCAAGGTCCGTGAGGGGGTGGCCGCAGGGCGCGTTCAGATTGCCTTCCGCCACCGCGCCACGGAATTGGTGTTCCATTCCAGATCCGTCACCGGGGTGCGCGGCGAGCTTCTTGAGCCCTCCGGTGTGAACCGAGGCGAAGCCAGCAACCGCACTGTTGTAGGAGATTTTGAGGTGTCCGCCCAATCAGTTATTGTCACCACTGGTGGGATTGGCGGAAACCACGCCATGGTCAGGGAACAATGGCCCAACAGTAGCGGTCCGGACTATATGCTCAGCGGAGTCCCCGCCTCCGTGGACGGAGAGTTCCAACAATCCGTGGCCAACTCCGGTGGGGCACTGATCAATACAGACCGCATGTGGCATTACACAGAGGGCATCCACAACCCTGAGCCCGTGTGGCCTCTGCATGGAATTCGGATTCTTTCCGGGCCCTCACCCCTGTGGCTCGACGCCACGGGACAACGCCTGCCCATCCCGCTGTTCCCGGGCTTTGATTCATTGGGCACGCTTCGTCATTTAGAAACCACTGGACATGAACATTCCTGGTTTGTGCTCAACAAGACCATTCTGAACAAGGAATTTGCTCTCTCTGGTTCCGAACAGAACCCGGATCTGACAGGCAAGGACGTGAAACTTCTGGCCAAACGTGCCCTTCCCGGTACCCCGGCACCCTTGCAAAAGTTCCTCGACGCGGGCATTGACTTTGTTCAGGCTGCCACCGCCCAGGAACTGGCGCTCAAGATGAACGCGTTGACGGGCAACTCACTGATCGATCCGGAAAACTTGCACCAAACTATTCTCGCGAGGGATATGCAAGTGGACAGTGGCCTTGGCAAGGATACTCAGCTCAATGCCATCCGGGAGGCGCGCCGCTTTGCCACCGACAAACTGATGCGAGTGGTTCCCCCGCATCCAATCCTGGCAGCGGAGCACGGCCCGCTGGTTGCGGTTCGCTTAACAACTCTGACGCGCAAGAGCCTGGGCGGGCTCACAACGGACCTTTCGGCCAGGGTGCTCGGTGGCGACGGTGAGCCCATCCCCGGCCTCTTTGCTGCCGGCGAGGCTGCTGGCTTTGGCGGGGGCGGCATGCACGGCTACCGATCCCTAGAGGGAACTTTCCTTGGCGGCGCCCTGTTTTCCGGCCGCGTTGCCGGCCGTCACGCGGCAGAAGCTACCGGGACTGCGGCTGCTGCAGCTGGGAGTACCGGGGTATGAGCGCCGCTACCACGCTCTGGGGGCCAGATATTCTGGGCCCGGACTACCAAGCAACAACGCTCTTGGTGCCAATGCCCGGCCAGAACCTCAACGCACAGACCACTACTGCCCCCGGGGCCGGAGCGAACGCTGACAGCCCCAGCCCCAGCCCCAGCCCCAGCCGAGAGTACCGGGCCACCCTGGTCCGCCACCGGCCCCAAGGTGGCCCCCGTCAAGCCTCCCCAGCAATAGCGGGCACGCCTGTGCTGTTCATTCACGGGTGGAGCGACTACTTCTACAACACAGGATTGGCTGAGTTCTTCACGGATCGCGGATACAACTTCTATGCTCTTGATCTGCACAATCACGGCCGCAGCCTGGAGTCTCCTGAACTGGGCGGCTATGTGGGTAATCTGGCCGATTACGACGCCGAAATACTCGCCGCATATGACCTCATTGACAGGGAGAGCGCGCCTCATCAGCAAAGGGCAGAAACCGTGCCCGGCTCACTAGAGCCCGGTGAGAGGCCGGCACGGCCCTTCATTCTGGTAGGTCACTCCACTGGTGGGCTCATCGCCACATTGTGGGCGCAACACTATCCCGGCCGGGTCAGCCATCTGGTACTGAACAGCCCTTGGCTGGAGATCCAGGGCGGGGCCGCGATCAGGCGGGCGGCTACACCCTTGGTACAGTTGGCAGATTTGCGGCCACTGCTGCGGATGCGTGTGCCCGAACGGTCGTTCTACTGGCGCGGCATCAGCAATGAAGCTTATGGAGAATGGCCGGTGGACAAGGCACTCCGGCCACCGCACGCGTTTCCTGTTCGGGCCGGCTGGATGAAGGCTATTTTAGCCGCGCAACAGGAAGTGGCCTCCGGACTGAAACTACCCATGCCCATTCTGGTGCTGCTCTCCTCCAAGAGCATGCTTGGCCCTGTCTGGAACGATGCGATGCTGCGTGCCGACGTGGTCCTTGATGTGCGCTCTTTGGCGTTACGGACCCTCTCACTGGGAAACTCCGTCACCTTGGAACGGATCGAGGGGGCCCTTCATGAGGTTCTTCTCTCTCCCCAACCGGTGCGAGATGACGCCTATACCAAAGTGGCCCGCTGGCTGCAGGGTTATGTAACACCTGTGCTAAAACCTGCTTCGACCAAGGGCACTGATGATTAGGCATGATTCCTTCTAGGGAGCCTGTATTTTCAGTGCCCTCAGAAGGTCCCGTAGTCCTTACGTGGAGGCCACTAGCCGTGGGCAGCTGCATCCACGGCGCCACCATAGCGCCGGTCCCGGCGGGCGTATTCATCCACAGCAGCCCACAGGGTCCGCCGGTCCACATCCGGCCACATGGTGTTCATGAAAACAAACTCCGCATACGCTGATTGCCACAGCAGGAAATTTGAGAGCCGCTGCTCTCCGCTGGACCTCAGGAATAAGTCCACATCAGGGACATCGGGCAGGTACATGTACTTCTGGATGGTTTTTTCATTGACCTGTTTGGGGCTCAGCCGCCCCGCCGCCACATCCGCGGCCAAGGCCGCCACGGCGTCTGCAATTTCCGCCCGGCCCCCGTAATTAACACACATGGTCAACGTAATCACATCGTTGTCCTTGGTGTGCTCCTGGGCGGCCTCAAGCTCCTTGATGACAGAGCCCCACAACTTGGGCCGCCGTCCTGACCATCGAATGCGCACACCCCACGCGTCGAGTTGATCCCGTTGGCGTCTTAATACGTCCTTGTTAAATCCCATCAGAAAGCGGATTTCTTCGGGCGAGCGCTTCCAGTTTTCCGTCGAGAAGGCATAGACACTGACATATTTTATGCCCATTTCAATAGCCCCGGCCATGACGTCCAGCAGCGCCGGCTCCCCCGCTTTGTGCCCTTCCACCCGGGGCAGGCCGCGCTGGTTGGCCCAGCGTCCGTTGCCATCCATGACAATGGCAACGTGCTCGGGGATGAGTTCTTGGGCAATGGCAGGGGCACTCTCCCCTGAGGTGTGCGGCCAAGGCGCCACTACCGGAAGCTTAGCCGCGCTCCGGCTGCTTTTTGCCTTGCCGCCTTTGTTTCCACTGCGCTGCATTGCCATACTCTAAACACGCTCCACAAGTTTCAGGGAACGCACAGTGCGTTCCAAATGCCATTGCACATAACCGGCCACAAGACCCGCCGCCTCGCGACGATGAAGGGCCAAGGAGCCCTGTGCCCCGGCCCAGTTTCCGCTCAATAGCTGCCCCAGAAGCACCATAGTTTCCGGAGCAGGGGCGGGGGAACCCGGCGGCCTGCAGTCATGACACACGGCCCCACCCAAGGATGCATTGAAGGCGCCATGAGGGCCCGGCTCACCGCAGCGGGCGCAGGCTGAGAAGCTCGGCGCCCAGCCTGCGATCGAGACGGCTCTTAGGAGGTAGGAGTCAAGGATCAGCTCGGGCGCATGGGCGCCTCGGCTGAGCGCGGCCAGGGCCCCCACCAGCAGCAGGTAGTGCGCTGTTGAGGTTTCGCCATCAACATCGGTGAGCCGCTCCGCCGTTTCCGCCATGGCCGCCGCCACCACGTATCTGTCATAATTGGCGGCAATCGCATCGCCGTAGCTTGCCTTCGCCACTGCCTGGGTGATGATGTCCAAGGAACGTCCCTTGACCAGCTGAAGATCAGCCACCATGAACGGTTCCAGCCGGGCGCCAAATTTACTGCTGGTGCGCCGCACCCCCTTGGCTACGGCACGCAGCTGCCCATGATGGTGTGTCAGGAGCGTGATAATTCTATCTGCTTCACCCAGTTTGTGCGTGCGCAGAATCACAGCATCATCCCGATAGGTGCGGGCGGCAAAAGATTGATTGGACACTGACCCATTATCCCATCTTTGCCTCCCGCCGCGGAGCAACCCGCGCCGAGCAATGGATCCGCCAAACAAGCCCGGCAAACAAGTCACCCCGGTAGCTGCCAAGAGGTGGCAGCTACCGGGGTGCACTGTTTGGTGATTAGACGTTCTGAGAGTCACGCACCGCACGGTTGACGGCTGAGATAACTGCCTTCAAGGATGATGTGGAGGTGTTGGCGTCAATGCCAACACCCCACAGTACGCGTTCACCAACGGCACACTCCACAAATGCCGCAGCACGTGCATCCCCTCCCTCTGAGAGAGCATGTTCGGAGTAGTCCAAGACCCGCACATCCATGCCATCTTCAGCCAGAATACCCAGCAGAGCTGCAATGGGCCCGTTGCCGGTTCCCGTGCGGGTGTGGACTGTGCCGTCAATGGTGACCTTGGCAACGAGCATCATCTCGCCGTCGTCATCCGTTGACGTGGTAAACGGCCCAATGCGGTAGCGGCCCCACTGCTCATCGCTACCCTCTGCGGGCAGGTATTCATCCTTGAAGATTTTCCACAGTTCGGCGGCGCTGACTTCTCCACCTACCGTATCGGTGCGCTGCTGGATGACGCCGGAGAATTCAATCTGTGCCCGGCGCGGCAGGTCCAGGCTGTGCTCATTCTTCAACAGGTACGCCACACCACCCTTGCCGGACTGGGAGTTGACCCGGATGACAGCTTCGTAGCTGCGGCCCAGGTCCTTGGGGTCAATGGGCAGGTACGGGACAGCCCAGGTGTGTGCTTCCACGGCAACGCCGGCCGCGGCAGCGTCGGCCTCCATGGCTTCAAAACCCTTCTTAATGGCATCCTGGTGCGAGCCGGAGAAGGCGGTGAACACCAGATCGCCACCGTACGGTGAACGCTCAGGTACCGGCAGTTGATTGCAGTACTCTACGGTGCGGCGCACTTCATCAATGTCAGAGAAGTCAATCATGGGGTCAATTCCCTGCGTGAACATGTTCAGGCCCAAGGTCACCAGATCCACATTGCCGGTGCGCTCACCGTTTCCGAACAGGCAACCCTCAATCCTGTCAGCACCTGCCAGGTAGCCCAGCTCGGCAGCAGCAACACCGGTACCACGGTCATTGTGCGGGTGCAAGGAGAGCGCAATGCCTTCCCGCGGGTGCAGGTTCCGGCTCATCCATTCAATAGAGTCGGCATAGACGTTGGGTGTGGCCATCTCCACGGTGGCGGGCAAGTTGATGATGACCTGGTTCTCGGCTGAGGCTTCGAAGATGTCGGCAATGGCGTTGCAAACGCGCAGGGCGTATTCGGGCTCGGTTCCCGTGAATGATTCGGGCGAGTACTCATAGGTGATGCGGGTATCGGTCAGGGTCTCTTCATACTTCTTGCACAGGCGCGCACCCTGCAGGGCAATGTCAAGGATGCCGTCCTCGTCCTGGTTGAAGACAACGCGACGCTGCAGCACCGAGGTGGAGTTGTACAGGTGCACGATTGCCTGCTTGGCACCGATCAGGGACTCGTAGGTCCGCTCGATCAAGTGCTCGCGTGCCTGAGTCAAAACCTGGATCGTGACGTCGTCCGGGATGTGGCCGCCTTCGATGAGCTGACGCACAAAGTCGAAGTCGGTTTGTGAGGCGGACGGGAAGCCTACTTCAATCTCCTTGAAGCCCATCTTGACCAGCAGTTGGAACATCTTCATCTTGCGGCCCGGGCTCATAGGGTCAATCAGAGCCTGGTTGCCGTCGCGGAGGTCAACGGCGCACCAGCGCGGCGCCTTCGTGATTACTTTGTCCGGCCATGTCCTATCCGGCAAGCTCACGGAGATCTGATCCTGGAACGGGATGTAACGCTCGACGGGCATTCCGGAGGGTTTTTGCGCATTTCGCATGGAGGTGACCTTATCTGTTGTACAACGAAGTGGGAGGCCGGCCGGGCAACACAAACACCGCAGCGAGGGTGGCCATGGTCCGTGTCGAACAAATCAACAGGTTCTAGGCCTCGCCGCGGCAGCTAAGAAGAAGCATTCCAGTGCGCACATTTTTACCCTAACACGGCACGTAGGATGGTGGTGAACGAACTCACTTTGTGGGTTCGCCCACCTTCCAAAAAGCACACACCTGTGAGCGCACCACGCCTGCAAGCCAGCAACGCTTGAAGGCGGTAACCCATGAAGGGGAAACGATTTCTTTGACCCACGCCGGCATCAATTTCAGCCATCTTGACCCGGGCACAAGGCCCCAGGATGATCTATTCCGCCATGTCAATGGCACGTGGTTGGACGCTGAGGTGATCCCGGAGGACCGGGCAGTCACCGGATCTTTCATCACCTTGCGCGACGAATCCGAAGATGCCGTCAAGGCCATCATTGAGCAGGCAGGCGCGCAGGCGGACCCCACCGACTCCGCCAACGCGGCACTGTCCGCAAAAATTGGTGCCTTGTATGGAACCTTCATGGATGAGGCCGCCATTGAAGCAGCCGGGGCCGCTCCCCTCGTTGCAAAGCTCCGCAGCATTGAGCAGGTAGGCAGCATGGAGGCCCTGGTCCGGCTCATGGGCGATCTGGACCGTACCGGTGGCAGCACCTTGTTCGGTGCCTATGTCAACAACGACGCCGGAAATCCAGACCGCGCCCTGCTGCACCTTTTCCAATCTGGCCTAGGGCTCCCGGATGAGTCCTACTACCGGGATGAAAAATTTGAGGCCATTCGCACCGCCTATGTTGGACATATCCAGACCATGCTGGAATTGGCGGGCATAGCCGACGCCGCCGTCAAGGCGCCGCGCATCATGGCCCTGGAGACGGAGATTGCCGCAACACACTTGGACAAGGTGTCCTTGCGCGATCCACAGAAAACCTACAACCTGATGAATCACAGTGAAGCCGTTGCGCTTTTGCCTGCACTAGCTACCTGGCTCGAATCTCTGGGTGTGACGCAGGAGCAAAGCGCTGAAGTGGTGGTGGCCACGCCTGATTTCTTTAGCGGGCAACAAGCCCTGCTGGTGGAGGGCCGCCTGGCCGATTGGCAGGCATGGCTGGCCATGCGCACCATCTCCAGCCTGGCAGGCTACCTGTCAAAGGAATTTGTTGATAGTAACTTCGCTTTCTACGGCACAACCCTCAGCGGGACCCCTGCCATCAGAGACCGATGGAAGCGAGCCGTGGCCCTTGTTGAAGGATCCCTAGGTGAGGCGGTGGGCCAACTCTACGTAGCCAAACACTTCCCTGAATCACACAAAACTCGTATGGAAGCCCTAGTAGCTAACCTCATCGAGGCCTACCGCAGCAGCATTGCCGAGCTTGCCTGGATGAGCAGCGAAACAAAAGAAAAGGCCCTCGAAAAATTGGCGGCCTTCACTCCCAAGATCGGCTACCCCGCCAAGTGGCGTGACTACTCCGCCCTGGAGATTAGAGAAGGGGACCTGCTGGGCAACATTGAGCGCAGTAACGCCTTCGAGCTGGCGCGGCAGCTGGCAAAGATTGGTGCCCCCATTGACCATGATGAATGGTTCATGACACCCCAGACAGTCAATGCCTACTACAACCCCACCATGAACGAGGTGGTGTTCCCGGCCGCAATCTTGCAGCCACCCTTCTTCGATGTAGAAGCTGACGACGCCGCTAACTACGGTGGGATTGGCGCCGTCATCGGGCACGAGATTGGCCATGGTTTCGATGACCAGGGTTCACAATTTGACGGTTCCGGGGCACTGCGGAACTGGTGGACTGACGCGGACAGAAGCGCTTTTGAGGCTCTCACCAAGAGATTGGTGCAACAGTACAACGTACTGTCCCCCATGGCCGCCCCCGACGAGTTCGTCAATGGTGAACTGACCCTCGGTGAAAACATCGGCGACCTCGGAGGATTAGCCATCGGTTTCAAGGCCTACCAGCTCAGCTTGAAGGATTCCAGCTCAGCTGTCATTGATTCTCTCACGGGTGCCCAGCGCTTCTTCTACTCTTGGGCCGAATGCTGGCGCACCAAGATCCGATACGAGGAAGCTGTCCGACGCCTCACAATAGACCCGCACTCCCCCGCGGAACTACGCTGCAATGCGGTGGTCAGCAACCTCGATGCCTTCCATGAGGCCTTCGGCACCGTACCGGGCGACCAACTGTGGCTGGCACCGGAGCAACGCGTCAGCATCTGGTAGACAGACGGTACCTCAGAGGCAGCCACTAAGCACCTCACACACAAGGGGGCGCGGTGGTGAAAGGATTCCTTTCACCACCGCGCCCCCTTGTGTGTTCTAGCCCGTGGCGAGCTAGTAGGTGTAGTACAGCGGGTTGACCTTCATGCACTCACCGCTTTGCTCGGCGGTGCTGGAGACAATGTCATCTGGCAGAACGATCTTGCCGAATTCCTTGCCGGAGGCCCAATCAGCCCCCACCACGAGGCTGATGCCCGTCACGGTTGGATCAGATTTCACGGCACTTGCGGGAAGCTTGAAGAGTGCGGCCACATCAGCCGCCACGTCAGCCATGTCCGCCCCGTAGAGAAGCTGGGTTTTGCTCTGTACGGGAACATCCCCTGCCTGCCAAGCACTTTGGAAACCAGCGGCCGCCAGTTCCTGGACCAATTCCAGGGAACGGCCAACAATGGCGGTTGCGTTGACCACGCTGATGGGCTGCAGTGACTTGTCATAGGGCGGTGCTGAGGGCGCCTGCGTTTCAGGGGCTTTGCTTGACGCGACGCCAGAAGGAGCCGCGGCCGGGGGGCTCGGGGAGGGGGCTCCGGAGAGATCCGCGTCCTGGCGCAGGGCTGCGAAGAATTGGCTGGCCTGAGGCTCCTTCAACTGAACCCTGTTGATATCTGCAGAATATGGTTCGTTGGGGACCGTGACAAAGGAGACCTTGCTCAGATCAATCTTGGCCAAGCGTGTAGCTACACCGATCATGGCTGGAACATTGGCCAGGTTCTCATCAATGGTGAGGTTTTTGGTGACCACGTCAGCCAAGGTGTAGAGCTTGGGCAGGTTGGTCAACGTCCCTTCACTCTTGACCTTGCGCACCATGGAGCCAAGGAAATACTGCTGGGCCTTGATCCTGTCCAGATCACCGGAATCACCAAAGGCGTGCCTGGTGCGCAGGAAAGCAAGCGCCTGTTCCCCTTCTACCAGGCTTTTACCCTTGGGTAGTTTCAGGAACGAGCCGTTGACGTCATACATGGCGTGGTCAACACACACTTCAACACCACCCAAGGCCTTGGAAAGTTCCTTGACGGCTGTGAAGTCAGCCAGCATGAAATGGTCAATGGTCAATCCGGTGATGTCATTGATGGCCGCTACAGTGCAGCCGGGCCCTGCCGCAAGCGCTCCGTTGAGCTGTCCCAGAAGTGCCCCTGGAACGGTTTCACCGGTCGCCACGGACACGCAATCAGGGATGGGCACCATGAGGTCGCGGGGAAAACTGGTCACGGAGACCCGGCTGTTATCTGCCGAGATATCCATCAGGAGCATCACATCCGATTGGCCCTGACCGGCAGAATCTTCCGCGGTACCGTACTCACTGTTCTTGCCAGCGCGTGTATCGGTTCCAAGAATCAGGATCTGCAAGGAGCCCGTGTCTTCCACGGACTTGCCCGAACCGGAGGCGTTGGGTACGCGCCCGTCAAGCGGCGCTGTTGTGACATTGCTTTGCAGCTTGTAGAAAAGCAGCCCGGCAGTGCCTAACCCAATAACAAGGACTGAGCACACAGCAAGAGCCGTGATTCGCAACCAGAGTGGGGCTCTGCGATGGGGCTTGTAGTGCCTGCCGGCCGGCTCCAAGGTACTCTCAGGTCCCCTAGGTGGGGTGCTGGCAGCTTTCACTGCCCCCGTTTCGGCACGGCGACGCCCCATGAACAAACCTTTCACTATGGATATAAACTCTCAAGAGTTTATCGGCGAAGGCTGGGAACATCCCACAAGCCACACGTTCGCCCAAAATTGAACAGAAAAACATCAAGCGGCGGCCCGGCAGGCCGCCGCCTTCCTGCTGAATTATTCGCTAAAAGCCCAGCTTAACAAGCTGTTTGGGATCGCGCTGCCAATCCTTGGCTACCTTGACATGCAAATCAAGGTAGATTTTGGTACCCAGTAGCGCCTCGATACCTTTCCGCGCAGTGGTGCCTACATCGCGAAGCCTGGCCCCACCCTTGCCGATAATGATGGCCTTTTGGGAGGGCCGTTCCACATACAGATTGACCCGCACATCCAGCAACGGGTTATCCTCCGAGCGGCCTTCTCTGGGAATAATCTCCTCAACCACCACGGCGAGGGAGTGAGGCAGTTCATCGCGAACGCCCTCCAGCGCGGCCTCACGAATCAACTCTGCAACCATGACAGCCTCAGGCTCGTCGGTGAGGTGCCCATCAGGATACAAGGCAGGGCCCTCCGGCATGTAGCTGGCGAACACCCCTGCCAAGGTTTCAACTTGGAAGTCTTCCACAGCGGAAACAGGTACGACGGCGGCAAAGCCAGTCTCGCCGAAGACATCCCGGCCCAGCTTGTCAACAGCTATGAGCTGGTCTGTGACCGCTTGGCGGTCCACCGTGTCTGTCTTGGTGACAATGGCAATGACAGGTTTTTTGCCTACGTTGGCCAATTGCTGGGCGATGAACCTGTCACCGGGACCAATTTTTTCATTGGCCGGCAAGCAGAAACCAATAACATCAACTTCAGCCAGAGTATCCGCCACCAGATCGTTGAGGCGTTTACCCAAGAGTGTTCGGGGGCGGTGCAGCCCTGGGGTGTCCACCAGAACAAGCTGGAATGTGTCCCTGTGCACTAGCCCACGAATGGTGTGCCGGGTGGTTTGCGGCTTGGCCGAGGTGATCGCTACCTTTTGTCCCACAAGGGCGTTGGTCAGTGTTGATTTCCCTGCATTGGGCCGGCCGGCCAAGACGGCGAAACCTGCACGGAAACCCTCGGCCTTGGGAGCAGGCATGGCCAGCTTCTTGTTCGACTTACTCATGGTTGCTCCTAGTGTTTTGATCAATGGTCGCCTCATTCGAAGGCGCATTAGCTAATTTTGAATCTCTTATGCCAGTGTCCGTCCCGGACCGGCTGCTGGCAATATTACGGCTGGCGATGATGTGGCTAATTCTGTTGCGTTGGGGTTCCTTGCGCTCAGCCTGCAAGATCACCCCGGAGATCTCCACAATGTCCCCCACCATGGGGATCCGCCCCAAGTGCTTGGCAAGGAGGCCGCCCACCGTGTCCACCTCGTCGTCGTCCATGTCCTTATCGAAAAGCTCACCGAGTTCGTCAACGGCCAACCGGGCCCGAATCCGGAAGCACCCTTCTGCAAGGGTCTGCACATCTGGGGACACGGAATCGTATTCGTCCTCAATTTCTCCAACAATTTCCTCAAGGAGGTCCTCGAGTGTCACCAGACCGGCCGTTCCGCCATACTCATCCACCACAATGGCCACATGTGTTGATTCCAGCTGGAGTTCTTTGAGGAGGGCGTCCACCGGCTTGGACTCGGGAACATAACGAACAGTTCGTGTTAGCTGCTCCACGCTGGGCCTGCCCCGGGCACCATTGTTGCGGTACAGGGTAGCCACCAGGTCTTTGAGGTACAGGATCCCCAGAATATGGTCGGTACTTTCCCCAATTACTGGAATGCGCGAGTACCCCGAAGACAGAAAGGCCTCGAGTGCTTCTTCCAGTGTGGAATCTTGGCCAATGCTCATGATGTCAGTGCGCGGAACCATAACGGCCCGAACCATGGTTTCACCCATGTCAATCACGCTGTGGATGAGTTCAGCCTCATTGTCCTCAATCATGTCCGCTTCACTGGCGCGATCAACGAATTCACGGAATTCCTCTTCGCTGACAAATCCTTCATCGGCAGCTGGCGCGTCCTTGGTGAGGGCGGCGCCCAGACGGTTCAGCCATTTCGGGATGGGGCCCAGAACGCGCCGTAGAAAGTGCACCAGCCAGGACGTTCGGCCTACAAGAGCAGCCGCGTGAAGGCGGCCCAGGCGTCGCGGGGACACGCCCACCATCATGAACCCCAAAAAAGCCATGATGACGGTGGCGATCAGCCCGGCGAGCCATTCGTTGTCCAGCAGCCGCACCAGAAAAAGGGCCACGGCTACGGCGGCAGCCATTTCAAACCAGACCCGCCAAAACTTCAGCGCATTCAAGTGCGCTTGAGGTTCAGCGAGGACCTTATCCATGGATACGCCACGGCTGTGCAAGGCAATGCTTTCCGAGTCGTGGCGGGGAAAGAACCCTAACGCTGACTCAATGGCCGTCAAAAAAGCGGCAATGGCCGTGAAGAGAATCCCCAGGACCGGCAAGAGAACAAGCGTCACTGCGTGGTCTCCCGCGGAGCTTCCCGGCCCAGGAAGCTGGAGAGCAATTCACGCTGGATGCCAAACATCTCTTCCTTTTCCTCCGGTTCACGGTGATCGTATCCCATCAGGTGCAACATGCCGTGTGTGGTGAGCAGCAATAGTTCCTCCTCCATGGAGTGCCCTGCACTCACCGCCTGCTCCTGTGCCACAACGGGGCAAAGAACAATGTCTCCCAGTAATCCTGGTGCGGTGGGCTCGGCAGCCGTGCCGGGGCGCAGCTCATCCATGGGGAAGGAGAGCACATCGGTGGGGCCGGGCTCATCCATCCATTCCACGTGAAGCTTTTCCATGGTTTCAATATCCGCCAAAATGACCGAAACTTCCGTTTGCGGGTGCAGATGCATGGCCGTCAGGATGTGACGGATCAGCTTGACGAGCTCTTCCTGGGGTGCCTCCACGCCTGATTCATTGTTAATTTCGATGCTCATCGTGACGTGCTGTCCTTCGGTTTTGTGGGGCTGGGATGAGCTTCATCCCAGCTGTTGTAGGCGCTGACAATGGCACCCACCAAACGGTGGCGCACCACATCCGTGGCGTCCAGTATGGAGAAGTTGATGTCATCAACGCCCTCGAGAATCTCCCTGACTACCCGCAAGCCAGACCGCGTTCCCGTGGGCAGATCCACTTGCGTGATGTCTCCCGTGACAACAATCTTGGATCCAAAACCCAACCGAGTCAGGAACATTTTCATTTGCTCCGGGGTTGTATTCTGGGCTTCATCTAAAATGATGAACGCATCGTTGAGGGTGCGCCCACGCATGTAGGCCAGCGGAGCCACCTCAATGGTTCCTGCCGCCATGAGCCTTGGAATGGTTTCCGGATCCATCATGTCGTGCAGTGCGTCATAGAGCGGGCGCAGATAAGGATCAATTTTATCGTTCAAGGTTCCGGGCAAGAAGCCCAACCGTTCCCCTGCTTCAACGGCAGGGCGGGTGAGAATGATCCGGCTGACTTCTTTGTGTTGCAAAGCCTGAACTGCTTTTGCCATGGCCAGATAGGTTTTTCCTGTGCCGGCGGGGCCAATACCGAACACCACGGTGTTGCGGTCAATGGCGTCTACATAGTCCTTTTGATTCGCGGTCTTAGCCCGGATGGTCCGGCCACGGCTGGAGAGAATATCGTGACTGAGGATGTCCACCACAGAGACCTCAGGACGGGTTTTGAGCATGACTACCAGCTGTTCCCAGATGGCAGCACTCATGGTGCTCTCGCGGGCCACCATGCCGCGGGCTTCCTCCATCAAGTGCATGATGCGCGGCACTACTCCAACAGGGCCGGTGATGGTGAGCACATTGCCACGAGCTAGGAAGGAAATCCCCGGATAGAGTTTTTCAACAACCCGCAGCCCCTCGTCTTCGGCACCCAAGGTGGCAACCATCTGCTCGGTTGAGCGAAAATACACCAGTTCGGTGCGGGTCCCGTCCACTGAATGGGGGAAGTGCCCGCCCTGACCTTCTTCTGCGCTGTGATCGCTTTGGTGTGCTGTTGTCTCTGCCATAAGTCCGGCCCGTCCAGGCCTGAAATCTCTCCTTGGGTTTACCGGTTTTAATTCCCGGAACGCCTGCTATTTCTCCTTATCATCAATTCTAGTGCACTGCTCAGCAACGCCGCTCATATACGCTTCGCCGCCGATGTGCATCTTTGTCCCAAACTGCGGAAAAGTGTTTCGATACGGTTTCAGTTCACCCAAACCAGCCAATTCGAGCTCTTCCGCACATTCTCCTGTGCCAAGCTAGGTACGGTTCCAAGCCTTGTGGGGATGCTTGGAGCAGGCGCATCCATCATGGACTGGGCCTTCAACCAGCACACTTTGACAAAGAAACTGCGAGACAACTCCCCATGGACGCCTTCCCCCCTGTGCCAACACCCCGGACTGGCGCCGCTGCCATCCCGGATGTTAGGGGGCAGCGGACGGCCGAGAGGCTGCGCACCGTAGACAAGGTTGCCATTGTGGCCCTGTCACTGACACTTCTTTTGGGCGGCTGTACCTCTGCCAACACCCAGAACCCTGACTCGTCAATGCCAGCCACGGCGGCGTCCTCGTCCACCGGGCTAGTGACAAGTGCGCCCCTGGAAACTGCCACAGCCTCGCAGACCCTGCCCGTTTACTGGCTAGGTCGCAGCAACAGCGATGTTTTCCTGTACAGGGAATTCCGCGCTTCCACCGCCCTCGATGAGCCCATTGTCACCGCATTGCGCATCATGATGAGCAATAAGGCACTGGACCCCGATTACTTCACCTTGTGGAGTGCCCCGTCCCGGCTCGGAGCCTCCATTTCCGCTAAGAATGTCATCACGGTGGATGTGTCGGCGGACGCCTTCAGTCAAAAAGCGGACGCCGGAATGGCTGAGCGTTCCGTTTCCCAGCTGGTGTACACAGCCACTGCTGCGGCCGCCATGGCCGGGCTCGTTGACACCAGCTCCCCCATCCAGGTCTCCGTTCTTGTTGACGGACATACCGGTTATAGCGCCTTTGGACATGTCCCCTTGGATAAGCCGCTGACCCGTAACCCTGCCTATATAGCCCCTGTTTGGATCATTGACCCGGCCAACGGCTCAACATACAAGCATCTCCCACTGAAGGTGACGGGCCAAGGCGTCTCCCCGACAGGGACACTGGCGTGGTCTTTGTCTCACGTAAGTGAGGGCAAAGTCGCTGACGAGTATCTCAGCGGAACCGTCAATATTCCCCAGGGTCCCAACGAGTTGGGTGAGTTCACCTTCAATCTGGTTCCACCAAACGGCAGCTACCAGCTCTCCGTCTTCATCGACAACCCCCTGCTGCCGGGCCGCAAAATTGGCATCGACACCAAGATTGTCACCATCACCGGCAGCCCGTAACCGGCCAAAAAAGTAGGCCTCTCAAAGCTGAAACGGAGGCCGTGGGTGGGCCCCCACGCCCGAGGGACCCGCTGCCGAGCTTGCGCGTGAAACGGAGGCCGTGGGTGAAACGGAGGCCGTGGGTGGGCCCCCACGCCCGAGGGACCCGCTGCCGAGCTTGCGCGTGAAACGGAGGCCGTGGGTGGGCCCCCACGCCCGAGGGACCCGCTGCCGAGCTTGCGCGTGAAACGGAGGCCGTGGGTGGGCCCCCACTCCCGAGGGACCCGCTGCCGAGCTTGCGAGGAGGGGGAGGGTGTGGGGACTACCAGCGCCCGAGCTGCTGGCTAAGAATTGCCACAGCGGCGCCTCCGGCAGTCGAGGAGCGCAGCACATTGTGGCCCAACAGGGCCGTCAGCGCGCCAGCGTCCTTGAACGCTTGAACTTCTGTGGCGCTCATACCGCCTTCCGGACCCACGATCATCAGCACCGTGGTACTTGCTGATTCTCCTGTGGGCGCAGCATACCCGCCGGCAGCGCCTGATTCCTGCCAGTTCCGGGCCACCTCCGCGACTGAGTCTAAGGCGTCCTCGTGCAATATCAGGGCTAGCCCGGCGGCAGCGATTTCTTCGCAGACCCCGGCGGTGCCCAACAGTGATCCGACGGTGGGTATGGTTGAGCGGCGCGCCTGTTTCGCGGCCGCCGCGACCACCTGACGCCACTTCTGCGGCCCCTTAGTGGCCTTGTCCATCTTCCACCGCACAATGGAGCGTTCAGCCTGCCAGGGTGCCACCGCGTCGATGCCAAGTTCAGTAGCCATTTCAATGGCCAGCTCATCCCTGTCACCCTTGGCCAATGCCTGGATCAAGACAAAGCGCAACGGCTGGGCTGGTTCTTGTTCCACACTGTTGACCTGCACCGTCAACAAACCCTTTTCAGCGCTGCTGACGGTGCAGGACAAACGCAACCCAGCGCCGTCGCACATGTCCACCGGCTCACCTGAGGCGAGACGTTTGACCGTAGTGGCATGCCGGCCCTCATCCCCACCTAGGGTGAAGTGTGCGCCGGGCAGCAACCCGGAGAGCTCTGCAGGGTTGGCGTAGAAGACTGGGTTACTCATGAGGTTTAGTTGTTGCCGAACTTATCACGCAGCTTGGCGAACATGCCGCCACTGGAGACCAGTTTCCCTTCGGTGAAGGTCTCCCCGCGCAGGGCTGCCAGTTGCTTCAGGAGGGCTTCCTGCTCGGCGTCGGGCTTGGTGGGTGTCTCCACGTGAATGTGTACCTTCAAGTCTCCACGGCCAAAGCCACGCAGGTGGGTCACCCCCAGGCTGCGCAGGTTGATGACTTCCCCTGCCTGGGTGCCGGGCTTGATGCTGATGGGCTGCTCACCATCGAAGGTCTCGAAGTTCAGCTCTGTGCCCAGTGCGGCAGCGGTCATGGGGACGCTGAGTGTGGCATGCAGGTCATCGCCTTCACGCACAAAGCTGGGATCGTTATTGACCTTCATCTCCACGTACAGATCGCCTGAGGGGCCACCTGCCGGTCCGGCCTCGCCCTGGTTGGCGAGTTGGATCCGGGTCCCGGTGCCCACTCCTGCAGGGACCTTGATGGTCAGCGTGCGGCGATCGCGGATACGGCCTTCGCCCATGCACTCGTTGCACGGGTCCACGATCATGGTGCCGAAGCCTTGGCAGGAGTTGCAGGTAGCCAGGGTCATGACATTGCCCAAGATGGAGCGCATGGGGCGTTGAATCTGGCCACTGCCATGGCAAATGTCACAGGTGGTGGGTGCCGTTCCCTGGCGGCAGCAGCTGCCCTCGCAGGTGGGGCAGGTGATGGCGGTGTCAATTTCAAGCTTCTTGTTGACGCCAAAGACGGCCTCGCGCAAGTCCACGCGCACGCTGATGAGGGCGTCTTGGCCGCGGCGCATACGTGATGCGGGACCACGCCCTCCGCCGCCACCGCCACCGGCACCGCCGAAGAAGGTTTCAAAGATGTCCTGGAAGGCGAAGCCCTCGCCACCAAAGCCGCCGCCACCGCCACCTGCGTCATTGCCGTTTTCGTTACCCGTGGTGTCATAGATGCGGCGCTTTTGCGGGTCAGACAAGACCTCATAGGCGTGTGTTACAGCCTTAAAGCGATCCTGAGCATCCGCGGCGTCATTGACGTCCGGATGGAGTTTGCGTGCAAGCTTGCGGTAGGCCTTCTTGATTTCCTCGGCCGTTGCGTCGCGGGAGACGCCCAATGCATCGTAATGGTTACTCAAAGTAATGCTCTCTTTTGTTGAAACGGTGGCCGCTTAGCCGGCCAAAATTCTCGAAAGGTACTGGGCCACGGCGCGAACGCTGGCCATGGTGTTGGGGTAATCCATTCTGGTAGGACCCACCACACCAAGCTTGGCGTTCTCACCACGGACGTAGCTGGTGGCCACCACTGAGGCTTCCGCGAGGGAATCGTGCGGGTTTTCCCGTCCAATCACCACAGACATACCCAAGGAGTCTTGGGCCATGGCTTCAAGCAGCCTCAGTAGCACCACTTGTTCCTCCAGTGCGTCAAGGACGGGCCCGATGCTCAGGGGGAAGTCATTGTTTGACCGGGCCAGGTTGGCGGTGCCTGCCATGACAATCCGGTCTTCACGGGCGTTGTGCGCCAATAGCGCCAAACCCTGGGCCAAGCGTGCAGCCACAGCATGCTCTCCCAAGGGGACATCGAGGGGAACTTTGGAGACAGCGCTGGGCAATTGGGCCACAGTGAGTCCGTTCAAACTGGCCATAAACACTTTGCGCAATCCGGCCAGGATGTCATCATCAACGGCGGCACCAATATCGATGACGTTTTGTTCTACCTTGCCAGAAGCCAAGATCAGGACCACTAGCACTTGATGCGCTGCCAAGGAGACAAACTCAATGTGGCGCACAGTGGCCGCAGTGGTGCGCGGATACTGGACAACCGCCACTTGGTTGGTCAGCTGGGCCAGGGTCCGCACTGTCCTCTCGAGGACGTCATCCAGATCGGTGGGCCCATCTAACAACACAGAGATGGCTCGGCGTTCAGCGGCTGAAAGTGGCTTAACGGAGGCCAACTGATTCACGAAGAGCCGGTAGCCCTTGTCAGTGGGGATGCGCCCGGAACTGGTGTGCGGGGCCGTGATCAGCCCTTCTTCTTCCAGCGCGGCCATGTCATTGCGGATAGTGGCACTGGAAACTCCCAGATGGTGCCGTTCCACGAGTGCTTTGGAGCCGACGGGTTCCCGTGAATGCACATAGTCTTCGACAATGGCCCGTAGAACTTCCAACTTACGTGGTTCACTCATGCCCGGCACCTCCTTTCAGCCTTACGCTCTGCACCCATATCCCCTTGGACTCTTGACTAGGCGGGAATGTCAGAACATCTTTTAGAAAACAACTTTTAGCACTCTACCCAACCAAGTGCTAAGTCTAATACCTTTCCACGGCACCCCCATGGCCCACCGGTTCCCGCCACGTTCTCGACACGCTCCGCAGACACGCACTATGAACCGCGTAAGTGTGCCGCCTCAAGAGCGGCCCCGGCACGCGATAGCATGGCTTTTCATCCTGCAGCGTTCGCCATGAGCGTTGCCTTGAGCGTCAAGAGTCAGGTTTTTGCATGCATTTCAGTGACGTGTCCCACCATCAGTGGGGTCCCCAGGACCTCAGTGCCCCGCCGCCCCGAATCCTGCGCAAGGTTGAAGCCCGTTCCGGCCTTGTTGTAGAGGACGTGCAAACAGGCTGGGTGGGCGCGGTGGTCCGTCTGGAAAAGTCCGGCGGCATGCACATTGTGGAACTCGCCGACAGGCGCGAAAAGATCCGCGCCTTCCCGCTGGGATTTGGCTTTCTGTACGAGGGTGAGCCGATTGAGCTCATCGCACCTACCACAGCCGCACCCAAGAAGGCCCTGCGTACCGCATCTGGCTCCGTCAAAGTTATGGGGGACCGCGCCAAGGTGGCCAAGGCCAGTCGGATTTGGGTGGAGGGCAAGCACGACGCCGAACTGGTGGAGAAGGTCTGGGGAGACGATCTGCGGGTGGAGGGGATCGTAGTAGAACCTCTCCGAGGGATCGATGACCTGGCCGCCGCGGTGGCCGATTTTGGCCCGGGACCCCAGCGCAGGTTGGGCATTTTGGTGGACCATTTGGTGCCCGGTTCCAAAGAAACACGCATTGTGGGCAATCTCATGAAGAAGCCCGGGGTATCCAAGAACGTGCTGGTGGTGGGACACCCATATGTAGATGTCTGGCAGGCTATCAAGCCTGCTACTCTGGGCATCCCGGCATGGCCTGTAGTGCCTAGAACAATGGAGTGGAAGCTGGGTATCCTGAAGGCCTTCGGCTGGCCCCACACTACCGCTGAGGACATTGGACTGGGCTGGGCGAGATTGCTGTCACGGGTGGGTTCGTACTCAGATCTGGAGCCGTCCCTGCTGGGCCGGGTCGAAGAGGTCATTGATTTTTTGACGGCACCCGTATCCTAGAGTGAGGGCAATAATCCACCATGCCCGTAGTTGCGCATGCTGAAAGGCCTGAGATTGTGAACCACCCGGTTAACCAGAGCAATGTTGCACCCCAGCAGCCCCTCACCCCCTCCGAAGATAAGCAGTGGGCTTTCATGTCCCACTGTGGCGGAATTCTTGGGTGTGTACCTTCGCTGCTGATCTATAAATTCTTGGCTGCCCGCGGCCGATTTACAGCACAGGAGTCCAAGGAAGCCCTGAACTTCACCTTGATCCCGACAGCTTTGGCTGTCCTGCTGAACATTGTGGCTATCATTGCCCACGCGATCAGCCCAGGAAGCGGGACCATCTTTTCCCTGCTGGCGCTGCTGATCTGGGCCTTCCTGACGGTGTTCTCCATCATCGGCGCCGTACGTGTCAACAGTGGCCAGCCCTACCGCTACCCGCTCAACCCGCGGCTGATCAAGTAACTGATCAAGTAACTGAAAAACAGCACCAGATTGCACGGGTAGCTAGCCCGGAAGTGGCTTTAGCCGGCCTTAGCCACGGTTAGTCTAAGAGCGCCCGTGTCACGGCATCGCCCAGGAGCCTGCCCTTGAGCGTGAGCACCAAAGTGCCGGCGAAAACCTTGAGCGGGTCCACCAGTTCCTGTGCGATGAGCCCGGCAATGGCTTTGCGTGCCGTGGGCGAGAGTGTGTCCACAGCCAGCCCTTCGGACAACCTGGACACCAGCATGATCCGTTCCAGCTCTCGGGTTTGCGCATCAAGAGTTTCACGCCCGGCGGCCGGGGATTCACCCTTATCAAGCCGATTCGCGTACGCCGTGGGGTGTTTGACATTCCACCAGCGCACCCCACCAACATGGGAGTGCGCTCCGGGGCCAATCCCCCACCAGTCATCTCCACGCCAGTATGCAAGGTTGTGCTGGCAGGCGTCCTGGGGGGTCCGCGACCAGTTGCTGACCTCATACCAGGACAGGCCAGCTTCTTGAAAGAGCCGGTCTGCTAGTTCGTATTTCGCGGCGTGATCGTCGTCGTCAATGTTCGGGACCTGGCCGCGGCGGATCTGGGCGGCCAGTTTGGTTCCCTCCTCCACAATGAGCGAGTATGCGGAGATGTGATCCGGCTCGTAGCTCAACGCTGTGCGAACGGATGTTTCCCAGTCCGCGAAGCTCTCCCCTGGCGTGCCGTAGATCAAGTCCACACTGACCCGCAGGCCAACCTCACGCGCCCAGGCAACCGCCTGTGGCACCCTCTCCGGGTTGTGCGTGCGGTCCAGCACCTTCAAGACGTGCGGGATCGCGGACTGCATGCCGAAGGACACGCGGGTGAATCCGCCGTCGAATAGTTGCTGTAGGGATTCCCGGGTGACCGAATCAGGGTTAGCCTCGGTGGTGACCTCGGCGCCGTCCTCCAGTCCCCAGCGGGCCACGGCGGCAGCCAAGATGCGGGTGAGATCGCCGGCAGCTAACAGGGTGGGCGTTCCACCACCAAAGAAGACAGTGCTCAGCTTGCGTTTCGGAAGCCCGGAGGCACTCATGGCCTGGGCCGCAAACTCCACCTCACGCACAGCGGTTTCGGCGTAGGCATCCTGGGAGGCCCCGCCACCTAATTCAGTTGCCGTGTAAGTGTTGAAATCGCAGTAGCCACAGCGCACGGCACAGAAAGGGATGTGCACGTACAGGCTGAACTTGCGATCTGCTGCACCGATGGCGGCCTGCGCGGGCAGGACGCCATCGGCCGGGGCCGGGTCCCCGAGGGGCAAAACGCTGGGGGTCACTTCTTTGACTTGTCCTTTACCGGCTCTTCGGAGGACAGTGCAGCGATGAAGGCTTCCTGGGGAACCTCCACACGGCCCACCATCTTCATGCGCTTCTTGCCTTCCTTCTGCTTTTCGAGCAGCTTGCGCTTACGCGAAATATCGCCGCCGTAACACTTGGCCAATACGTCCTTGCGGATGGCGCGGATGTTTTCTCGGGCGATGATGCGGGCACCAATGGCGGCCTGGATGGGCACCTCAAACTGCTGGCGCGGAATAAGTTCGCGCAGCTTGCCTGTCATCATGACACCGTAGGCGTATGACTTATCGCGGTGGGTGATGGCGCTGAAAGCGTCCACTTGCTCACCCTGAAGCATGATGTCGACCTTGACAAGATCGGCAACCTGATCGCCGTCTGCCTTCCAGTCCAACGAGCCATAGCCGCGGGTCTTGGACTTGAGGATGTCAAAGAAATCGAACACAATCTCGGCCAAGGGCAGGCGGTAACGGATCTCCACCCGGTCCTCGGAGAGGTAGTCCATGCCGCCGAGAATGCCGCGCCGGGTTTGGCACAGTTCCATGATGGCGCCAACAAATTCGGTAGGAGCCAAGATGGTTGCGGCAACCATGGGTTCGCGGACCTCGGCGATCTTACCCGTGGGGTATTCGCTGGGGTTAGTCACGTGGACAACCTTCTTGTCCTCGAGCGTGACCTCGTACTCCACGTTGGGGGCGGTGGAGATCAAATCAAGGTTGTGTTCGCGTTCCAGACGCTCACGAGTGATTTCCAAGTGCAGCAAACCTAGGAAGCCCACACGGAAGCCGAAGCCCAGTGCGGCCGAAGTTTCGGGCTCGTAGACCAGAGCCGCGTCATTGAGCATCAGCTTTTCCAGTGCGTCACGCAGCACGGGATAGTCGGTACCATCCAGCGGGTACAGACCCGAGAACACCATGGGCTTGGCGTCATGATAGCCAGCCAACGCTTCCGTGGCCGGCTTGTGGAAGGTGGTGACGGTATCGCCCACCTTGGACAGGCGCACATCCTTCACACCCGTAATTAGGTAGCCCACTTCACCAACACCCAGGCCCTTGGACGGCTTGGGCTCGGGTGAGCTGACACCAATTTCCAAAAGCTCATGGGTGGCGCGCGTGGACATCATCTGGATTTTTTCGCGCGGGCTCAAGCTGCCGTCAATAACACGGACATAGGTGACTACGCCGCGGTAAGTGTCGTACACGGAGTCGAAGATCATGGCACGGGCAGGGGCATTGGGATCGCCTTGGGGTGCCGGGAGGTCGCGGACAATCTGGTCAAGGAGTTCCTCAACACCAACACCTGTTTTGCCGGAGACCATCAAAACATCTTCCGGCTTGCCACCGATGAGGTTGGCCAGCTCAGCGGCATACTTCTCAGGTTGCGCGGCCGGCAGGTCAATCTTGTTCAGCACCGGGATGATGGTGAGGTTGTTCTCCATGGCCAGGTACAGGTTAGCTAGAGTCTGCGCTTCAATGCCTTGGGCAGCGTCCACCAGCAAGATGGCACCTTCACAGGCTGCGAGGGAACGGGAGACCTCGTAGGTGAAGTCCACGTGGCCCGGGGTGTCAATCATGTTCAGGCAGTACGAGGTACCGTCAACTTCCCACGGAATGCGCACGGCCTGGGACTTGATCGTGATGCCGCGTTCGCGCTCAATGTCCATGCGGTCAAGATATTGCGCCTTCATATCACGCTGCTGAACCACTCCAGTGAGCTGGAGCATCCTATCGGCCAGGGTTGATTTACCATGGTCGATGTGCGCGATGATGCAGAAGTTCCTGATGATCGCCGGATCGGTGGCGGCGGGCACCGGGGCAGTGCGGGCCATGGGTGACACTAGGGTTCCTTACTGTTGCCTGGACGCAGGGATTGCGGCTGATGCGCCGAACCGTGCAGGGGTTGCGCCGGCGTAGTACACGCCGCACACTCATTGCCACCAAGTCTCCCACGTTTACCCCGCCACAAGAGAACCCGCCGCGTGGAAGCCACCTAGAAGTGGCCCATATTAGCTACCCTAGAAATCATGGCATCGACTTCCGACCGCATTTTTAAATTCCTCCGCTCCCTGGCAGGCTCACTCTTCGGCTCAGGGGAGGCGTCCCCACCCTCCACTAAACCCTCCGATAAGACCCGCTCGCGCCCAGCCTCCCGCCCGGCTGCCCGCCCGGCTGCCCGTCCGGCGTCGAGCGGGCCCACCAACACCCTGAGCGCACCCTATCCCGGGGACTTCCGCGGCACGGCAACCGTTAGCTACGCTCCCAAGCCCGACGGCGAGGCGGACCCGGGCGAAATTGTGTGGACTTGGGTGCCGTATGAGGAAGACCACAGCCAGGGCAAGGATAGGCCTGTGCTCATTGTGGGGCGGAACGGCAAACGCTTGCTGGCTCTGATGATGACCAGCAAGGACCACAGCGATGACCACCGCGGGGACAACGACTACATCGATATTGGCACCGGTACTTGGGACAAACAGGGCCGAGAGAGTGAAGTGAAACTGGACCGGGTGCTTCAAATCTCCGCCAGTGACATGCGCCGCGAAGGCTCAATTCTCGATAAAAAACGTTTTGCTGCCGTAGCTACCGGTCTGCGCCAGCGACACGGTTGGAAATAGGCGCCCCAAACTAGGCCCGCCATCTGATAAACTTTTTGATTGTGTGTATCCGTGCAGGTCGGCGGATGCAACAGCTTGGCCAGACGTTCACCATAATTCGAGCATCCCCACGCCGCTGTCAACGGTCAAGCTACGCCCTCTACGACCGAATTTACGTATCAAAAGAGAGTTATACAACGTGGCTAATATCAAGTCTCAGAAGAAGCGCATCCTGACCAACGAGAAGTCGCGTCAGCGCAACCTCGCTGTTCGTTCAGGCGTCAAGACCGCTGTCCGTGCAGTAAACACGGCTGTGGCCGCAGGCGACAAGGATGGCGCAACAGCCGCACTGGTGAATGCCGGCCGTAAGCTGGATAAGGCTGTCAGCAAGGGCGTTTTGCACGCCAACAACGCTGCCAACCGCAAGTCAGCCATCTCCAAGAAGGTTAACGCCCTCTAAGAGAAGCTGACCCGCTTCGCAACTCAAAGGTAGGACCCCCACTTTGGTGGGGGTCCTACCTTTTTTAAGCACAGTTCTTTTTTTGAGCACAGGGTGCGCCCCTTGAGTTGTAGCCGGACTCATCCCTATGCCTGGATTCTATTCACTCCCGTTTACGTGATTTGGGCGCTCTTTGCCTGGCCACTGCCAGGTTCCGTTTTCTTCGCGGTGGCACTCGCCTGGTCACCATACCTCCTCGCCACAGCCGTGGGGGCTCATCTTAGTCAGCACTGCGATGCTCTTGCTATCGGTCCTTGGACTAGCTCAGTGGATTTTGCCGATCGTTGCCAGCATCGTTGCTCTGCACATCTTCTTCATGGCGTTACTGTTCGGGCGCACCATCGATTAGTATCTCTGATCGTTCATGCTCATGCTCACGCTCGCACTAGCCGGGCCTGTGTTGACTTCAACACAAACACCATGGACCACAGTCTGGGGCATCTTCGGTGTCGGAAGTGCCTGCGTCACCAGCGCATTCGGATAGTGCATGATCAGAGCAGCGCGGCTCACTCTCACCGAAGCCAAGAGCGAGTAGGCACCCGCAAACCCCTCGCGGGCACTGGACGACTACTGTAACCACCGAAAACCGCACCTTGAACGGGCGTCTATACTCCATGCCTAAGCCGGATGTGTACTCATCATAAAGCCACTCGTTGAGGGCTTCGAGAGCATTAACCGTGGTGGCGCTTTCGCCGGGGGTCGATGGCGGGTTGGGGCCGCGTCCGGGCTAGCGAGAAGACCACCAGGGCCACAGCGATCAACCAGCATGAAGCCATGATCAACGAGCTGAAATCCTCGCCGTAGTCTGCGAAACTGAGTCCGTTGAAGAAGGCTGCCAGAGTAAAAACTGCGGCAATTCCGCTGGGCCATCGCCCGCGCCGCCGCCCAAAGACCAAAGGAGGCTTCTCCAGGAACTGGGGAAATACTCCCCGCCGGAGCCTAGATGAGTTGTTGGTAGCACGACGAACAGGTTAAGGACCATGCCGGCCATAAACGCCAGCCCGAAGAGCCACAATAGGATGACCGCTTGCACCCTCAAACTCGACCTGCCCATATTCCGGTCTTAGCACCCACGCCGATGACCGTCAAGCCAGTGCACAGCCCATGGCCGAACGTCTAGGATTCCTGGAATGCTCGCCTAACTGGCTGCATTGTGGCAGTGGCGGCTAACCAAAATCACCATAAAGGCAGAAAAACACATAGTCCCTCTCACCGGTCCTGTATGGAAGCGAATTGTGCAGCGATAGTACGTACAAGAAGTCTCAGCTGCACCGGATATCGGCATGAATATGGACCTTGTGAATTGGCCAGTCACAACGGATGATCACGGATCACTCACGAGGCTGAATATGGGTGGCCAGTCTATGTCAGGGCGATGATCACACTGTGCCCGACCCGGTGTGTCACCGATGGGTGCGCTGATCTTCTTGGCAGAAGCCGCGTCCAGGAGCGAGCCCGCATACCTTCAGACGCGAGCTGGCCCGAAGAACGCAAGGCAATGACAACAGGCACTGACCTCTGGCACAGGGCTTAGCTAGCTAGCGGCGCGCGGCGGTGGCAATCACTATGACAGCCCGCTCGACGGCATACACAGGATCTTTCGCCTCACCCTTCACCTGGGCGTCAGTTTCAGCCAGAACCTTGATGGCGGTCACGAGCGCAGGCCCGCTCCAGTGCCCGGCATCGCGGCGTGCAGCGTCCACCTGCCAAGGGCTCATGCCGAGGTCACGGGCCAGCTGGGCAGAGCTTCCGCGCAGCGAAAATACTTTGGCAATCTGGCGCACCTTCATGGCCAGGGCCCCTACCAGTGGCACCGGATCCACGCCCGTTGCGAGGGCATGCCTGAGGGTAGATAACGCTACGGGCCCGTTTCCTGCGAGGGCCGCATCGGCCACCCGGAAGGCAGTGGCCTCGACACGGCCTCCGTAGTATTTATCAACATCGTCGGCGCTGACCATGCCCGTGGTATCTGCGATCAGCTGGGAGCAGGCTGCCGCAAGTTCCGACAAGTTGGCGCCCACGGCCGCGACCAAGGCGCGGATCGCCTGCGCATCAATCCGCCGCTTGTTCAGAGTAAATTCCGCGCTAACAAATTGTGTCTTTTCGGCATCCTTCTTCAACGGCAGGCACTCAATGCGAGGCACACCGAGCGCCTTCAAAGCATCAAGGAGTTTTTTCCCGCGGGTACCGCCATTGTGGATCAGCACGAGTGTCACATCAGGGGCCGGATCCAACAGATACGCCAGCGCGTCCTGGAGGAAGTCATCATTCATGGTGGCCAGACCGGACACTTCAATGAGCTTGGGTTCGCTAAAAAGGGACGGGCTGGCAACGAGCCCCAGTTGACCTGCCGTGTACTGGCTCGCATCAAGGCTTGTCAGTTCCGTGGCCGGGTCTTGTGAGCGCAGTTTCCCACGAACACTATCCAAGGCCCTACTCGCAATGAAGTCCTCGGGGCCAAAGAGAAGCACCACGGGAGCCAAGGGAACATCGCGCCAGTCGGCACCGCCGGAAGGCCGCTGGGAAGATCTTGGGGCCGGGCTCATTGCCTTGTTCCTGTCCGTTTTGTTCCTGTCCATGCATTATCCACAGCCTCTACTGTGCCACCCCTATCCTTGAATCCCAACCCGTACCATTGCCCCTGGCCGAATCTCTGCATCCAAGCCCCACTCATGAGAGAAGTACCGCCGCACTCCACCAGGCAGTCGCCGCCATGACGAGCCCCACAGTGACCCCAAATTCGTGTCCACGCCAGCGCGCTGGCAGCAATGCGCGCAACCGCCCTGCCAAGGCGATGGCACGTTCCTTCTCCACTACGGCAAAAAGTGCAGCAAGTACTGCCCCGTTCAATACTGACATCAGCATGAATCCTTCGAGCCCTGCGGGCCAGGGCACGCTTGACGCTGGCAGGGCAGCCATGGTGCGGGCCACCGTTGCCACCCACCAGGCCCCGGCCCCGCTGACCGCAGCACACAGCGCCGCAACAGGCGGGATAAGTGCCGCCATCACCATCCCCAGCGTCCCCACAGTGGTCACGAGTGCCACCACAGGTGCCGCAAGCATGTTCGCCGGGATGGTGTAGGGCGTCAAACGGGCCTGCAACAGAACAATCACGGGTGCGCAAAACAACTGGGCCGCCAAAGGAATGGCAATTGCCTGTGCGAGCCACAGCGGCAGCATGGCGCCAAGCCAGCGCACACAGCGCTGGCCAATCAGGTGCAGCCCAAGCGTGGCCAGAACCGAGAGAATGAACGCGTAATCCGCGACGAGCCAGGGGTTGGCCACCAGTAAGGCCACGATGGTCACGCAAAGTAGCGCACCCACCCGCTTGGGCCGCCCACCCAGAACAGCCATGGCCCCGATGGATCCCATGACAGCAGCCCGCAGCACGCTCGGGTCCGGCCCTACCACCATGACGAAACCAAGCAGCCCTGCTCCTGACAGCGCAAAGGCGACACTGGGCTTGATACGCAGGGAGCGCAGCCCCAGCATGATGCTGGCCAGCACCAATGTGCAGTTGGCTCCACTGACAGCTGTCAGGTGGGTCAGGCCAACAGTTTTCATGGCCTCTTCTAGGCCGCTACCCATGCCGCCGCGATCCCCCATGACCATCCCCGGCAGGAGTCCTGCGGTATCCTCCGAGCGCCCCGTCCACACGTTCTGGACGGCGGCAATCCACGAGTTCCTGATCTTGGTGACTGCCATACCCGGACCGCCTGCGGCGGCGATCACCTCTTGGGGAGCAGTGGTGGTGCGTAAGAACCCGGCAACCGTGCCACTGCCGTGCGTTGTGCTGATGGTGCCGGCCGTGACCGCACGGTCTCCGTCCATGAGCACGGCCCACGAGGACCCAGCCACAACCCGGACCGGCACTGTGCCTGTGAAAACTTCTCCCCCGGCACGGATGCTGATAACCAACGCATCAAAGGCAACCCTGGGTGGCCCGTTCCCTGCAGCCAAAAGCCTCGGTGCGCTCTCAAGCTGCAGGGTGAGTACAAAGTCCCCACCACGGGCTATGACCTGATGCAGGGGGGACGTGCCCGCACCCCCGGTGCGCAAGGACGCCGAGCCCAGAACGGCCAAAACGCAGATGGCCGTCAGAGCCATGGTGGGCCCCGCCCTGGCGAACAGTGCCGTCCATCGCGAATACCTCAGAGTGAGGGTTCGGGAGTTGCTTCCGGAGCGGGTGCGGGAATGGGTGCGGGAATGGGAGCAGGATCGGGAGAGGGAGAGGTTCCGCAGCTTTATGGCACGGATACTCATGGGCACAAGAACTGACTTCAGGACCGCCGCGAACAAGAGCGTGGTGAGTAGGAGCACGCAAGCACCCACTATTTCCTTGGGCAGAGTTGTGGCTGCTGCTGCCGCAGCGCAGCTGCCAAGGACGGCGGGTAGGAGCCTGATATCGGCTCTCCTGCGGCCCCTCTCCTGGGCCCGCGCCGCCTGGGCGTCGGCAATGCGGCGCTGAAGATCGCTCAGGCGCAGCATCACGCGGGCTCGCAGAGGCTGCGGAGGAGTTGGTGCCATCTCCCCCACTGCGGCTTTTGCGAAGCGGGCCCAGCGCGGTTCACGAACCCTCATGAGACGCTCACCAAATCTCTTAGACCCGCCAACAGCTTTGCGCCAATCCCTGCCACGGCATCGAGCCCGTCAACCGTGGCAAAGGGACCATGCTCGGTACGCCACGCAACTATTCGTTCGGCCAGAACTGGGCCAACTCCCGGCAAAGTGTCCAGTTCTCCGGCCGTGGCAGTGTTGAGATTGAGCAGTCCCGCTGCTCCCCCACCGCTACTACCCTCTACCCCTTGCGGCGGGCCCGGTTGCAGCACCGCTCCCGGAGCTGTCAGCATTCTGGCTGCCTGTTCCTTGGTGGGCACAAACACTTGCAAACCGTCCGCCAGCGGGGCAGCTAAATTCAGTGCTGAGAGTTCCGCTGCCGGCAGCGCTCCTCCGGCCGCATCTACCGCCTCAAAGACTCTGCTGCCGGGGCGCAGCAGAAATACTCCCGGGTGTTTAACAGCCCCGGCCACATGAACCACCAATGTTCCCGGCTCAACACTCCCCGGTACACTACTTCCGGGATCCCGAGTTCCGTTGGAGGCTGCACCGGCACTGCCGTCAGGGATGGACTTCACTGCGCTGGCGGTGCTTGCCGGACGGCTTGCCTGACCGGGAGGGCCCGGACTACCAGGACCCGACGGCACTGTTCCCGCCTCCGCAGCCAATGGTGGCACGGCCACTTTCCCGGCTGTCTCGGCAGCCAGCTGGGCAGAAGCATTCTGAACGCTCGCTGACTCGATCCACAGGACCCCCAGCACGGCAGCCACCATGGCCAGCACCACCACGAGGGAGCGCACAGAAACGATCCACCTTGGCTTTTGCCAACGAGCCCCGACACTGGGGCCGTTGGGGGCCTCGTCGCCAGTCCACGCTGCACCGCGATGAGCTTGCCTGACCTGTTCGCGGTGGAATGTGGTGCTGTGCTCTTTCATGGACCCACAGTAGGCCCAGCAGATGCCGTAGGTACGGCAGTTTGAGGCGTCTGTGACGGGCTATGGCTTAGTGTCAGGCTGTGGAGGAATCTTGGCACCAGCAACAACCACTACAAGTACGCCCAAGCCGGCGTGGGCTGCCAAAACAGCCGGTAGGCGGGTCAGCGTGGCATCGTCCAAGCCCGGCGAGCCACGCTCCAAGGACTCGCTAAGCGTGCTGGCCTGCGCCTCATTCCCGAAGTGGTGCACGCTGATCTGGGTTCCGGCGGCACCGCGTGCTGCAATATCCGCTGCAGCAAGTGCCTCCAGCCGAGCAATGGCCTTAGCCGCCGTCCGTATCTTTTCCAGCGGGACAATGGCCCCGTCCTTGATCCCGAGAATCGGTTTGATATCCAGCACTGTCCCCAGCCATGAGGAGGCCAAGCTAATCCGTCCGCCCCTGCGCAATTGCTCCAAACTGGGAACATAAAAATATATCTCCGTGGCAGAAAAAGCCGCCTTGGCACCAGCAATGATGGCTGGAGCCTCCTCACCTCGTAGCGCCGACTCCACGGCAGCCTGCACGCCCCTGCCCTGGCCCATGCCCACTGTTGCGGAGTCCACCACGTAAACGGGGATGGGTGAGCGGTCCGCAGCCAACGCTGCGGCCTCAAAAGTTCCCGAGAGTTTGGCGGACATATGCAAGGAGACAATGTTCGTAAAACCTGCCTGCGCAGCCGCCTTGTAGGCTCGTTCAAACTGCCCCGGTGAGGGCCGTGAGGTCTTGACAGACGTACCGGAAGCAAGCGCCAGTGACATGTGGGCCTCCAGTTCCGCATCATCATCGGAAAAGACGTTCTCACCAATGATGACGGGGATGGGCACCACCGTCAGGAGTCCGGCGCAGCCAATCCGGGCAATCCATTCCGGCGGTAAGGCAGCCGCAGAGTCTGTGACGATGGCTACCGTAGGAGCAGGAGAGGCAGCCGAACCAGCTGGCACAGCAGCGATCTCGGTGGATCTAGGTCGAATCCGCCCTACCTGTGTCCGTAGCCAGGCACGTGCTGCTGATGCTTCATTCACGGTGCCCTCCCCCTCTCTAGCTCAGTGGTGCCGGACTCAGTCTTTTCGGCTCAGTAGTGCCAAAGCTACCCAACCACAACACAAAAGTGTCCTGCCCCGGTCAGGGCCAGGACACTTTCGCACGGATTCTTCCGTTGGTTACAGCGTGTCGCGTCTAGGCAGCAAAAATCTAGGCAGCAAAAATCTAGGCAGCAAAAATCTAGGCAGGAACAATATTGACCAGCTTAGGCGCCCGCACAATAACTGTGCGGATGCTGGCCCCATCCAGAGCCTTTTTGATAACTTCCGAGGTCAGTGCGAGTTCGCGCAGCTCATCCTCGGTGATGTCCGGGGACACTTCGAGGCGGTCCTTGACCTTGCCCTTGATCTGCACAATAGCCGTCACGCTCTGTGCCACCAAAAGAGCCTCATCCACCGCAGGGAATCCGGCGTTGGCAACGGAAGCCGGATGCCCTAGTGTCTCCCACATGTCCTCGGCCGTGTACGGTGCGAACAGGCTCAGCACAATGGCCACGGCTTCAGCTGCTTCACGTACTGCCGGATCGCCCGCACCGGCGCCGGAGTCAATGACCTTTCGGGTGGCGTTGACCAGCTCCATCAACTTAGCCACCACAACGTTGAACTTGTGCCCTTCCAAGAGCGCCTTCGCGTCATGGATGGTGTGGTGGGTCAATGACCGCAACGCAGCGTCGCCACCAATACCGGGGGCGCCGGGCGCACTGTCCACATCGCGGGCCAGGCGCCATGCACGGGCCAGAAACTTGGCCGAGCCGGACGGGGAAACATCCGCCCAGTCGACGTCGTCCTCGGGAGGGCCGGCAAAGATCATGGTGAGGCGAACGGCGTCCACCCCGTACTTATCCAGCTGCTGGCCCAGGTCCACACCGTTACCCAGGGACTTGCTCATGGCCTTGCCGCCGTTGAGGACCTGGCCCTGGTTCAGCAGGGCGCTGAAGGGCTCGGTGGCCTCGAGCATGCCCATGTCGTGGATGACCTTGGTAAAGAAGCGGGCGTACAGCAGGTGCAAGATGGCGTGCTCCACACCGCCCACGTACTGACCTACCGGCATCCACTCGTTGACCTTGGCCGGATCGAACGGGCCCTCGGTGAACTGCGGGGAAACGAAGCGCAGGAAGTACCAGGAGGAATCCACAAAGGTGTCCATGGTGTCGGTGTCACGCTTGGCGGCGCCACCACATGAAGGGCAGGCCACATTAACCCATTCGGCTGCAGCAGCCAGCGGGGAGGTGCCCTTCGGGGACAGGTCCTCGCCGCGCAGGTTCTCCGGCAGGCGCACGGGCAGCTGGTCATCCGGCACCGGGACTTCGCCGCAATCGGCGCAGTGAATGATCGGGATGGGGGTGCCCCAGAAGCGCTGGCGGGACAGCAGCCAGTCACGCAGGCGGAAGTTGACGAACTTCTCGCCCGTGCCCAGCTTCTCCAGGATTTCGATGGCGGCCGGGATGCCTTCGGTCTTGGACAGGCCGTTGAGCTCGCCGGAGTTGATCAGGGTTCCTTCGCCGGTGGTGGCGATGCCGGTCTCGGCGGGGTCCTCGCCTCCGGTGTCCAGGACTGCACGGACTGGCAGGTCGAACGCCTTGGCGAAGTCCAGGTCACGCTGGTCATGGGCGGGGACGGCCATGATGGCACCTGTGCCGTAGTCCGCCAGGACGTAATCGGCGGCCCAGACGGGCAGCTTCTCACCGGTCAAGGGGTTGATGGCGTAGCGGCCCGTGAAGACACCCGATTTGGGGCGTTCGGTTGACTGGCGTTCAATGTCGCTGAGCGCCTTGGTCTGCTCGCGGTAATCGCTGAGCGCCTCGGCGTGCTGGGCAGTGACCAGATCCACGGCTAACGGGGCATCGGCTGCCACAACAAAGAACGTGGCCCCGTACAGTGTGTCGGGGCGGGTGGTGAAGACCGTCAGCTCCTGCGCCGGCTTTTCCTCGCCAGCGGCTTCGATCACAAAGGTGACATGAGCACCCTCAGAGCGGCCAATCCAGTTCTTCTGCATGGCCAGCACGCGGTCCGGCCAGAGGCCCTTCAACGCATCCATGTCATCGAGTAGGCGGTCCGCGTAGTCGGTGATCTTGAAGTACCACTGGTTCAGTGACTTCTTGGTAACAACCGAGCCGCAACGCTCACAGGCACCGTTGACAACCTGCTCGTTGGCGAGCACGGTCTGGTCCGTGGGGCACCAATTAACGGGAGAGTTCTTCCGGTAGGCCAGGCCACGCTCATAGAAGCGCTTGAACAGCCACTGCGTCCACCGGTAGTACTCGGGGTCAGAGGTCTGCAGGCGGCGCGACCAGTCCACGGAGATGGCGTAGCGCTTGAAAGATTCCGCCTGCGTGTCAATGTTGGTGTACGTCCACTCGCTGGGGTGGGCGTTGCGCTTGATGGCGGCGTTCTCTGCGGGCAACCCGAAGGAATCCCAGCCGATCGGGTGCAGCACGTCATAACCGAGCTGGCGCCAGTAGCGGGACACCACATCACCCATGGCGAACGCTTCAGCGTGGCCCATGTGCAAGTCGCCCGAGGGGTACGGGAACATGTCAAGGACGTAGCGGCGTTCCTTGGAACCGTCGTCAAGCGGGGCGAAAACATTGAGTTCATCCCACACGGCAGGCCATTTGGCCTCTATTGAGGCGAAACTGTAGACGCCCTCTTCGCTGTTCTCTTCAGTCTGGGACTGCACGCTCACGTACCCTGCCTTTTCATTCATCATTGGCTTCTTGCACCTCACTCCTTACACACAAAAGCCCCTCGACATAGCAAGGGGCTCACCGCAACGAGAATTTTCTGGTTGCGGCTAGCTAAGGAGGAGAAATTTATGCACGTCTCTACTTTAGCGCACAAAAAGTACGACGGCGGGAGGCCGCCTTTGGGGAAAAGGTGGGCTCCCGCCGTCGTACTTCACTGCTGTTTGGCAGTGCTGTTACAGCACGTCCTCGTCAACCCAGTCCATGGACTTGGTGACGGCCTTCTTCCACAAACGCATCTGACGGTCACGCTCAGCGGCGTCCATGTTGGGCTCCCAGCGCTTGTCCTCAGACCAGTTCGCCGAAAGCTCGCCCAAGCCCTTCCAGAAGCCCACTGCCAGACCTGCCGCGTAAGCTGCGCCGAGCGCCGTGGTCTCGGTGACCTTGGGGCGGATCACGGGTACGCCAAGGATGTCCGCCTGGAACTGCATGAGGGCATCATTGGCAACCATGCCGCCGTCGACCTTCAATTCCGTCAAGTCAACGCCGGAATCCGCGTTGACGGCGTCCAAGACTTCGCGGGTCTGGAAAGCGGTGGCTTCCAGTGCAGCCCGGGCAATGTGGCTCTTGTTCACAAAGCGGGTCAGGCCCACAATGGCGCCACGGGCATCGGGACGCCAGTACGGGGCGAACAAGCCGGAGAAGGCTGGGACAATGTATACGCCACCGTTGTTCTCTACCGAAGCGGCGAGCTCTTCCACCTCTGGTGCTGACTTGATCATGCCGATGTTATCGCGCAGCCACTGGATGAGGGATCCGGTGACGGCAATGGAGCCTTCCAGAGCGTAATGCGGGGCTGCGTCGCCTAGCTTGTAGCCAAGCGTGGTGAGCAGCCCGTTCTTCGAGTGAACAATTTCCTCGCCCGTATTGAAGATCAGGAAGCAACCGGTGCCGTAGGTGTTCTTGGCCTCACCTGCTTCAAACGCGGCCTGGCCGAACGTGGCTGCCTGCTGGTCACCGAGGATTCCGGCCACGGGAACTTCACGCAGCAGCTGGCTGCCGTGCACGTGCCCGTAGACCTCGGAAGAGGACTTGATGGCCGGCATCATGGATTTCGGCACACCAAAGACAGCCAAAATCTCGTCATCCCAGGCCAGGGTTTCCAGATCCATGAACATGGTGCGGGAGGCGTTGGTGACGTCGGTGATGTGCACTCCACCGTCAACACCGCCGGTCAGGTTCCAGGTGACCCAGCTGTCCGTGTTGCCAAATAGCAGATCCCCAGCTTCCGCCTTGGCGCGGGCGCCGTCAACGTTGTCAAGGATCCATTTGATTTTGGTGCCGGAGAAGTAGGTGGCCAGGGGCAGGCCCACCTTTTGCTTGAAGCGCTCCACGCCGCCGTCAGCGGCCAGTTCATCAACGATGCTCTGCGTGCGGGTGTCCTGCCACACGATGGCGTTGTAAACCGGGACGCCGGTGTTCTTGTCCCAGACAACCGCCGTTTCGCGCTGGTTCGTGATGCCCACGCCAACAATATCGTGCCGGGTCAGGTTGGCCTGGGCAAGAGCGGTACCAATGACCTCGCGGGTGTTGTTCCAGATCTCGGTGGCGTTGTGCTCAACCCAGCCCGCCTTCGGGAAGATCTGCTCATGTTCTAGCTGACCAGTAGAGACGATGTTGCCGTCATGGTCAAAAACGATGGCACGGCTGCTGGTGGTGCCCTGATCGATGGCAATTACATACTGAGACATCTTTGTTTCCTTTGCTCGTGATTCATGTGAAGAACAAACAGCAGGTACTTAGGCAGTTACTACCAGCGGCAGCCACTGTGCAGCGGCACCACCCAAGGCGCCACCAAGGAGCGGGCCCACTACGGGAACCCAGGCGTAGGACCAGTCACTGGAACCCTTGCCCTTGATGGGTAGCAAGGCGTGTGCAATACGCGGCCCCAGGTCACGGGCAGGGTTGATGGCGTAGCCGGTAGGCCCACCAAGGGATGCGCCGATACCAACAACAAGCAGGGCCACGGGCAGTGCCCCGAGTTCGGCCGGACCGTTGGCGAAGTGCAAGATGACAAAGACAAGAACAAAGGTGCCGATGACTTCGGTGGCTACGTTCCAGCCGTAGCTGCGGATGGCCGGACCGGTTGAGAACACACCCAGCTTCGTGGCAGCATCCGGCTCACCATCGAAGTGCTGCTTGTAGGCCACCCAACACACAACGGCACCTATAAACGCACCCACCATCTCGCCACCAAAGTACGTCATGGTGGAGCCGAAGTTCACGGCCACATCGGGAGCATATTCAGCCTTACCGTTGGCTAGGATTCCGACTGTTACTGCAGGGTTGAGGTGGGCGCCCGATTTGGCAGCGACGAAGACACCGGCAAAGACTGCCAGGCCCCAGCCCCAGTTAACTAAAAGAAACCCGCCGGCATTGCCTTTGGTTCCCTTCAGGGCAACGTTTGCAACAACACCACAACCCAACAGGGTGAGCATCATCGTTCCCATCACCTCAGATGCGAACACAATTCCAAGAGACATCTTTGACTCCAAATGGCTAGTTTTTACATGAAAAGATCAACCCTTATTGGTTGCTCCTCTTGAGCCCCCTTTGCCCCCCTGGGGCTTAGGCAATCAAGCTTTGTACGTGGACGCCGTGGAAGCGTGCCAACACATCGACGCTGTGGCTGATTTCTTCCGCCACCTTTGCTGCATTCCATCCCAACGGTCCAGCTAGCGCTGCTGCCGTCTCGGCCAACAGTTCACTGGTAACCAAGCCCCGGAAGGCCAAGGAGGTGCGGCGGATCATAACGTCGATGAGGTGTCCAATTTGTTCGTGCTCCACCATGAACGCAACTTCCCGGTCACTGAGCTCGTCGGTGGAATTGAAGACGGTATCAATCCCTTCCCCGAGGTACGCCAGAACTTCTTCAGCGCGCGTTCCGTAACGGGTCAGAAGAACTCCTGCCCGTGCGGCGGTCACTGAGTCGCTGGTGTGGGCCAAAATCCAGGCTTCCACTCCGGCGGTGCTATCCGGGAAATTCACGCCGCCACCAATGGGCAGCTTGGCGGTGGACCGCTTTCGCGGTGCACCAATAATGGCCAGAACGTCATTGCTCATGTGCTCTGCCAAGGCCCGGAACGTAGTCCACTTGCCACCAACCAGGCTCAGCACCGGCACTGTTTTGCCGCCGATACTGTGCTCGGCCCGCTCAATACGGTAGTCACGGGAAACAAACCCGGGCGCTGTTTCATCGTGGCGCGGCAGCGGGCGGACCCCGGCGAAGCTGTAAACAATCTCCTCGCGGGTGACCAGGACGTTGGGGAAGACGTGTCCAATGAGATCGAAGAAGTAGTCAATTTCGTCTTCCGTGCACACGGCATCCGCCGTCATATCAGCGTTGACGTCTGTGGTGCCCACCAGGACTCTGTCTCCCATGGGGTAGATCAGCACAATCCGGCCGTCAGTGTGTTCAAAGAAGATTTCACGGCCGTTGCAGGCCGCCAGCAGACCGGGGTGGTCAAGGACAATATGTGAGCCCTTGGTGCCACCCATGAAGCGGGTGGGTGAGCCCATGTCGGTGTTGGTCATATCCACCCAGGCACCCGTGGTGTTGACCACAACATCGGCAGTGAAGGTGAACTTTTCGCCGGTGAGCTGATCGGTGAGCTCCACGCCGTCCTCAGCAACAGCCGTGACGGCCAGGTAGTTGGTGGCGCGGGCCTTGGCCTCGGCAGCCGTGGCCGCGGCTGCACCGGAGACGGGAAGCCCGGCCTTTTCGCCATCCTGCAGGACATCCAAAGTTAGCCGTTCCGGGTTGTGCACGGAAGCGTCGTAGTAAGTTGCCGCGTACTTGATGCCCGAATGCAGCTGGGGCAGCTCGGCCAGAGCCTTCTTGCGGCCCTTGAAATCGTGGCGGGGTACCGTGCCACCGTCACGGGAAAACGCGTCATACAGTGTCAGGCCAGCCTTGATCAGGAAGGCGCCGCGCTCTTGGGGCTTGCCCTGCTTGTGAGTCAGGAAGCGGATGGGGGCACTAAGAATTCCGGAGAAGGTGCTGAAGATGGGGATGGTGGTCTGCAGCGGCTTGACGTAGTGAGGTGCAATCTTGAGCAGCCCATTGCGCTCCACCACTGATTCCTTGACCAGACGGAATTCGCCGTTTTCTAAGTACCTGATGCCGCCGTGGATCATGTGTGAGGACGCGCCGGAGGCTCCCTGGCAGTAATCGCCGCGTTCCACGAGCGCCACATCAATACCTTGAAGGGCTAGATCCCGGAAGGTGCCCACACCGTTGATGCCGCCACCAATGATCAGGACACTGGCACGCGGACGCTGCTTCAGAGCCTCAACCTGGGCGCGCACAACTGCTTGCGTTTCTTCGGGTGCATTGTTCTTGCCAGCGTTGCCGTGGTGTCCCACATCGACCTCTTTCGAGTCCAGTTTAATTGCGCTCTACGCGCCTCGTACCCTTATTGTTGGAACAAATGAACAATATAGTCAACAGACCTGCACAAACGTGCAGAAAGGGTGTGTGAACCGTGAGTTCCAAGCGGATAAAACAGCAGGACACCCTCCGAGCTGCACAAATGTACTACTTGCAGGACCAAACCATGGATGCCATTGCCAGGGAGCTGCGAACCTCCCGCTCCACGGTGTCCCGGCTGCTCTCCACAGCCCGTGACAGCGGACTGGTGCAGATCCAAATCAAGACTCCCTCGGACCGTGCTCCGGAACTAGAACGCGCTATTCGCAAGCGCTACCGGGTGGAAGTCCATGTTGTTCCCGTTTCAGACATGCTCGGTGAGGTTGAAGTCTTGGAGCGGGTCAGCATGCAAGCTGCTCGCACCATTGGCCCATTGGTTGATTCCAATGCCGTGATTGGGGTGGCGTGGGGATCTACTGTCAGTACCGTCAGCCGCCATCTGACCCGCAAAACCACGCACGGCAGCACCATTGTCCAACTCAACGGCGCCGGAAACACCCAAACCTCCGGCATCACTTACGCCTCGGAAATCGTCCGTCGTTTCGGCACAGCCTATGGTGCCAAAGTGGAACAATTCCCGGTCCCTGCCTTCTTTGACCATGCAGAGACCAAAAACATGATGTGGCAAGAACGCAGCGTACGGCGCATCCTTGACCTGCAGGACCGCATGACCATTGCCATCTTCGGCGTGGGCTCCATGGATGCCGAAATCCCCAGCCACGTCTACTCCGGCGGCTATCTGGATTCCACCGACCTGGACGCGCTAGAAGCCAGCGGCGTAGCCGGAGATGTGGCAACAGTGTTCTTCCGCTCCGATGGATCCGATGACGGCATTGTCCTCAACTCTCGCTCCAGCGGACCTGACTTGGAAAGCCTGCGCAAGGTCCGGCGTCGTATTTGTGTGGTCTCTGGCGCGAAGAAAATTACGGGACTGCGCGGGGCCCTCGCAGCCGGTTTGGTCACTGATTTGATCCTGGATGAATCTACGGCCCGGGAATTGGTGGAATTGTCCAGCCCCTCCAACGATCCCATTTTTGGCTTCCTCAACGGCCTGGATGGCTTGTAGGCCGCGCCCCAATACCGTGCCGAGGCATGGACTGGGTAAAGTCGTGGATATGCAACGCTCCCCCAAACACACGCTCAACAACGGTGTAGACATTGACCAGCTCGGCTACGGCGTCTATAAGGTTCCGGCCCAGGAGTGCGCGGATCTGGTCTCCACCGCCCTCGATACCGGTTACCGGACTGTGGACACGGCCGCGCTCTACGGCAATGAGGAGGGCGTAGGCCAGGCCATCCGCAACGCCGTGGATGGCGGTACTGCCCGTGCAGAACTGTTCGTGACCTCCAAGGTGTGGAATACAGAGCACGGCTACGACGCCACGCTGGCCGCCTTCGATGCCAGCATGGAACGGCTTGGCCTTGACGTGCTGGACATGTTCTTGATCCACTGGCCATGCCCCGAACGGGAACTCTTCATCCCTACATACAAGGCGCTGGAAACCCTGTATGGCGAGGGGCGTGTGCGTGCCATTGGCGTGAGCAACTTCGAGCCGGAACATCTGGAGCAGCTCTTGGATTCCTGCGAGGTGGTCCCCGCCGTCAACCAGATTGAACTCCATCCCTGGCTGACCCAGACACGCCTGCGAGCGCTTCATGCCGAGCTGGGTATTGCCACCCAGGCGTGGAGTCCGCTGGCCCGGGGCACCATTCTTTCCGATCCGGTGCTGGTGGAACTTGCGGGAACGCACGGGCGCACTGTGGCCCAAATTGTGTTGCGGTGGCATGTCCAGTCCGGTCATTTGGTGATCCCCAAGGCCAGTTCCGGCGTACGCATGGCTCAGAATCTTCACGTTTTTGACTTTGCTTTGTCCCCGGAGCAGATGAGCATCATTGACGGATTGGATAGGGAGCGCCGTTCCGGTTCCAATCCAAAGGACGTGAACTGAGATGTCCGCCAAGAGCAGTACGACGGCGCCAGCCGCACGTCTTGTAGTTGACCTGGCCGGGCGGGAAAGGACACACGTGGTGGAGATCGCCGGCACCTCCGTACATTATTGGGAGTACGCGGCGGTTGGCTCCCCTGCGATTGCCGCCGACGTTGCGGCTGTCCCGGCCGCTACGACCGATGCTGTGGCTGCGCCTGCCCCTGTCCCTGCCTCTGCCGCTTCTCCTGTCCGGACCATTGTGATGGTCCATGGCTTCCGAGGTGACCATCATGGGCTGGAGCGTGTGGTGGAGCTATTGCCCCACGCCAGGATCATCATGGCTGATCTGCCCGGCTTTGGACGCTCACCGGCGTTCGTCTCCGGTGGCGGCCATGACATCCCCGGCTACAGTGCATTCCTGGGCGGCTTCCTTGATCAACTGGAGCTGGGGCCCGAGACCGTGTTGTTAGGCCATTCCTTCGGATCCATTGTGGTGAGCCACTTTGTGGCGGCCAACCCGGGCCGGGTGTACCCCCTGATTTTGGTCAACCCTATTGCCTCCCCCGCCTTGGAGGGCCCCAAAGGAATCATGACCAAACTGGCGGTGTTCTATTACTGGGCCGCGGCGAAACTCCCCGATGCCCTGGGCAACGCCCTGCTGCGCAGCAAAGTCATTGTCCATCTCATGAGTGTGACCATGGCCAAGACGCGGGACAAGGAGTTGCTGACTTTCATCCATGGCCAGCACCACGCCTACTTCAGCGGTTTCGCCAACCGGGACATGCTCCTGGAGGCTTTTCAGGCGTCCGCCGGTGGCACGGTCCGTGAGGTGGCCGCGTTACTGACGCTGCCTACCCTCCTGATTGCCGGGGAACTCGATGAAATTGCCCCACTGCCCCATCAGCACAAACTCCTAGAACGCCTCCCCGATGGCGAGCTGGTGGTCATTGCTGGGGTGGGGCATTTGATCCACTACGAAACACCCGAACCGGCAGCAGCCGCCATCACCGATTTCCTTGAAAGGCATCCAGCCCCTTGAGCACCACGAATGCGGCCATCACCCCGGCCCCCGCCAGCAAGCCAAGAATCGTCATGGATGCGCGTTTTACCCGGATGGATCACCATGATGGGATCAGCCGTTACGGCGCATCCCTCATGGCCGCCGTGGCCCCCTTTGCCGACGTCACCATGCTCATTCACGACGAGCGTCAGCTGGCATTGCTGCCGGATCTGCCGTGGGTGAAAATCAGCTCACCCCTCTCCCCGAGAGAACTCTTTGTGGCCCGCCAGGTGAACAAGCTGGGGGCGGATCTGGTGTTCTGCCCCATGCAGACCATGGGCAGCTGGGGGCGAAAGTATCCGCTGGTACTGACCTTGCACGATCTGATTTATTACGAGCACCCGGCCCCTCCCGGCTTCCTTCCCGCCCCGGTACGGGTGCTGTGGCGGCTGTACCACAAGGCTTATTGGCCGCAGCGGATGCTCTTGAACCGGGCCAATGTGGTGGCCACCATCAGTAAGACCACGCTGGCCCTGATGCGCAAACACCAGCTCACCAAGCGGCCCATCCGGATCATTGGCAACGCACCCCAGGGTGAGAGGACCCCGCGGGACCCTGCTGTGGTTCCGGAGAAGTCGCTGGCTTACATGGGTTCCTTCATGCCATACAAAAACGTAGAAACGCTCATTCGCGGCATGGCCGAGCTGCCAGATTTCACTTTGAACCTGCTGAGCCGGATCACCCCTGAACGCCGGGCCGAACTTGTGAAGCTGATCCCGGCCGGGGCTACCGTGGTATTCCACAATGGCGTCAGTGACGCCGAGTATGACGAGTTGCTGCTGCGTACTACCGCGCTGGTCACACTGAGCAAGGCGGAGGGTTACGGGCTGCCGCTCGTGGAGGCCATGGCGTTGGGGACTCCCGTGATTGTTGCGGACACCCCTATTTTTCGGGAGGTGGGCGGGGAGGCTGCACGGTATGTGCCAGCCGATTCACCAACGGAGTTTGCCCAGGCCGTCCGCGCACTGGACGCCCCGGGTATCTGGGCGGCATGTTCGACGGCGTCCGTGGCCCAGGCGGGCACCTTCAGCTGGGATGCCTCCGCCCGCGAGCTGATAGCCATTGCGCAGGAGCTACGCGCCACCTCATGAGTACGCGATTAATCCAGGCTCGGGCCAAGCCCCGATTCTGTTTCCCCTGGCTTGCCCTTTTACTGGGGCTGACCACGGGCAGCTTCGCCTTTCTGGGAATCCAAATCGTCACAGCCACCCCCGGTGAGCATCTTGAGATTGTGGTGGAGGGTGCCCATCCGTTCAATATTTCCCAAGAAAGCGTCACTAAGGTTCTGGGCGGCCCGGTTGCCACGTGGCGCCCCATCCGTATTCTGGTTACAGACCGGCTGCTCAGCTCCGATGAGAAAACAGGCCGGAGCGATCCGGGTGCCGATGTCATTCTGAGTACGGCCATTGACAGCGATACCACCACCTTTTCAGGTGAACAGGGCTTCCTGGGCGCCGGCGTTTATCAGCCTGAAGGAGAACACGGCCAGCGGCTAAGCCACGCCCGTGACATCACCCAGACGTATTTGGACAACGTTGGGCTTGGCCATGGCCCCCAATCCGTAGCGGCGGCAGCGCTTCGATCTGCAGACTTGCTCGATGAGGGCCCCTTGCTCCCGCCTCTGTTCTGGTGGGCGGGGACTGTCATTGGGCTAGGGCTGACGGTTGTGACTCTCACTCACTCGTTATCCCGCCGACGCCGCCATGAACGGCTATATCAGCGGCTTTCCGGCGCCCAACGCAAATTGGCTGGCGTGGTTCTTGAACTCGAAGGACTCGAGGTGACCTACGCCAGCACGCCGGAGAAACTGCGGACAGCAGGGTACACGTCAACTTGGACGAGTATCCGCAATGCTTCGCTGGCCCTGGCCCGCTCGGAAGACGCCGTCATGGAGGCCGTTTACACCGCCAGTACCGCACTAAAACCAGAAGCGGCGAAGCTGGTGGAAATTTTTGAAAGCAAAGCTGCGAAGATAACCGCACAGGCGGATGCTCTCATGGGGGCCGGGTCAGTACTGGGTGAGCTTGCTGGCGGCCAAGGTGTGCTGGACCGTTTAGCCGCGCCTGTGTCCTTTGCCGGCCGTGAACTGCTGGCACGTCTTGATGCTCGGCCTCCCGGGACAGTAACAACACGGCGGGTACAAAATTTTAGGAAGGCACTCAATGCGTTGCTTGCCGTGGCGGCAGGTGGCCACGGCAGCGCTTCGACGCTCACCGCGTGGACCAGAGCGGAGGCCGATCTTCAACGCACAGCGCAGGCCATCAACCGTTCCTTACACCACCGCCATATGCTTCCCGGTGGACGAGGACACCATGAGAACCTCTCGGCGCTTCGCGTGGGCATGGGACTCTCTGGATCAAAAGTGCTGCTCACTACACTCGATCAGGCTAACGCGGCCGCCCACTCACGCTTTGGTCCTCTGCCGGGAACAGATGAAGACCCCTTGGCGCTGCCCGATTTTTTTCTGGTGGACGCTGCTGCCTGGTCCGGGCAGCAAACTATGGTTGGTGCTGGCAGGCATTGCACTGACGATTCTCTCGGTCACCGTCAGTAGTGTGGTGGTAGCCCAAAGACCCCATGCTCCCAGCGAGGAGGCTTCTGGGAGCAAGCCACTGCGCTCGCTCCACTTCGACGGGGATCTGGGCGGCATTGATCAGGGTGAGATTCGCCGCTATCTTCCGAACCACTTCACTGAGGATGTTGATGTCACCGTAGTAGTGCGCAGCGCCGAAGACTACTTGAACTGGCCAACCGGTCCGTACGTTCGTGACACACTGACCAGCGAATTCTATGAACCGCAAGTCCTCGTTGATGCGTTGTGGAGGCTCAAGAGTGAGTTCCCGGGGCTTCTTGATCCGGCAACTGCTGAGCTCCGCAGTGACCATACAATCATTCCCGTGTGGCGTGTGAACTCGGAATACGTAACGATCCCCGCCATCATCTCTGGCGCGGTAAACCTAGGCGGACGTTCCCACCTTGGCACCTTCGACTGGGAATACGGCAGCTACTTTGTTTCCGACCATGCGGAAAACCAAGTGATCTCCGCCGTCAAAGAGCTGTCCCTAGGGCTGGAAAGCAACAACTATAGTGAACCTGAAATCAATGGCTTCTGGCTCTTCGTGCTGCTGACTCTAAGCCTTGGACTATCCAGCATTACCCTGCTCCTCGTGATCCGCTACGGCGGCAGCGTTTCGATGCGGCTGGGACTCTTCGGACGCAACGCCCGGACGTTGCGCCGCCTACGTGATGAACTCGATGCCTTGGCCCTAGGCCTAGACGACTCCCGACTCAACGCGGTTGCCGGCCTTGGCGCCTCTCCAACAGACTCCAAGACTCCTGGAACGGTCGCTGAATCCGACCAGCGCATCTACGAGCGCACCTTGGTCATGGCCTGGCGCATTTCCGAGGATCTCGCTTCCCGGCCGCTCTCAGGACGTCTGGACGCTGGCTACGTGGCAGAAATCGATCACCTTGAAACTATTGTGACTGCTTTGGGACTGCGTGAGAACGATGTTAAACGCCGTACCCAGCAACTGCTCGATGCAACCTTTGGCAGGAGCAAGTTCCCGAAAAATTCAGGGCATACGGGCTAAGGCCGAGAGCCTGGAGGGCTTTATCCGCGCCGACCTGAGGGTGGGCCGCCTCGGAGCACTTGTTGTTGTAGCTTTTCTAGAACCGAAGGTTCGGCGGCGATCTCTACGGTGCTATCCGGCAGGGATAGCGTCAGCACCATCAACCCCGCAGGCACATGCCCCGACTTGCCACCAGAGACACGCTGTGGAGGGCCGGAAACACTCAGTACATCCAATATTTTCTGCTGCCCCAAGGGGACTTCCGAACCGGACATGACCTCTTGGAAGAGGATTTGGTGCGGCTGACATGCGGCAGTGCCACCAGCCCAGGAGATTAAACAAGGTTGAGAAGATCCCTATTGACCACCCATTTCCACTGGTTCTGTAGATCAGAAGTGATCCCACAGCCATCAGTGCGATCAGCAGCGCAATGACTGCCCTCCTGTGCTGCCAGAGCCATTCCCTCATGTTTTGACCGAACTTTCTCGGGAGGATAGTCAATTCTGCGGCCCAATTCTGGCATCAGCAGCTCCCAGAACCGCGCCAACAGTGGGCCCAGATGGAGCTCAGTTTAGCCTTGTTCGCCTGCGCACGGGTGGGCTACAAGACGTCCAAACCGTCGCAGCGAACCTGCACAGGAGAGCCAACCCGCCGGGCAGCATTGGCGGCTTTCAGTGAACGCATGGCAGCGGTGACGCTGCCAGCCATGCTGTAGGGAAACAACAGAATAGTCCTGTAGTCCGGGGCCTGGTCAGCGGCAGTTCCTGCTGCACCGGCGGCGCCGCCAGCAGCACCGCCAGCCCCTGGGGCACCGAACGCAAGAGGAGCCGGGCCAATGGTGCGGACAGCCTGTGGCAAATCCAGGGCAGCCACGAACGCCGCAACATCGGCCTCGCTTCCCGTCAGGGACGCCAGGCGCATGGCCGGCGGCAGACCCAACTCGTGCCGCAGCGCAAACTCCCGCTCGGCATGGCCGGCCGGATCCCACCTAACTAGAGCCGCCACTTCAACAGACTCCTCAGCAGTGACGACAACAACGCCGCCTTCCTGCGCGGGCCGGACCAGTGCCGCAGCGTTCAGCCACCGCCGCAGAGTCTCCTCGCCGGCACGCAGCGATTCACGCCGGAGCATGGAATCGCCGTCGAGCAGCAGAGCCGCCGAATAGCCGTGCGGAGCAACAGGCTCAGCCCCAATAGTTGCCACAACGATGGCGGCCCGGTCCGGCACCGTTGTCTTGATGTTCTCTCCTGAGGAGGAAATGACAGGGACCGACGGGAAGGCCCGCCCCAGCTCCTCCGCGGTCCGCAAAGCACCCACGGAAATAGCACGCAACAAATTGAACCCACAGGTGGGACAGCTAAAGGCAGTCTCGGCCGTACCGCACCATTTGCAGGTGACCATGGTTAGGGTGGATCCTGGCGCCCTGGACTGCATCAGCGGCCCCGTGCAGTGCCTGCACCGTGCAACCTCCCGGCACCGCTGGCAGGCCAGCCCCGGCGCGTAGCCGGTGCGGGCAACTTGAACAAGGACAGGCCCAAATTTCAGGGCATCCTTCGCCGCTGCCCAGGCCCTGTGCGGCAGCCTGGCCAACGCTGCGGCCGGGTCCCGTTCCTGTTCAAAAGAATCGGAAGTGCTGATGACCCTGGCAGTGGCCTTTCGCACGGCCGGGCGGGATGCAACGATCTCCTGTGCCCAACCGGTGGCTACGAGGCGCTGGGATTCGCTGCTACGGCTGTGCCCTGCCATGAGGACAGCCGTGTCCTCTACCTCGGAGCGCAACAGCAGGACGTCACGGCTGTGCTGATAGGGCGCGCGGCGTTCAATATGGAGTTCATCGCCGTCATCCCAGCACACAACCAGCCCAAGGTTGGTGACGGGGGCATAGGCGGCTGAACGGGTACCAATCACAATCCGCACATCCCCGGCAAGGACACGAAGAAAGTTGGCATAGCGCAGGTTAGGGCCGTCATCCGCGGTGAGCTTCACAAAGCTGCCCTCCGCTAGGACCTCGGCAAAAGCCTGCTCCAACAGCTCCAAGTCCCGCAGATCTGGAACAACCACGATGGCGCCACGACCTGACTGCGCACAGTAGGCAACAATCTGGGCCAACTGGCGCTGCCAGGAATGCGGCCCAAAACCGGCGAGGGAACCCAGCACGGCCTTGGGGCTCTCCCCCATTGCCAGCCGGGTCAAGAATTCTTCGGCGTTCTGGTAATCGGCAAAAAGGGGATACCCAGGCTTGGCGGGCGGCCCTGCTGCTGCAGGAGCTTCTCCTGCAGCTTCCGCTTCCACCAGCTCCGCAGCCTTTTTCAGATACACCTTTTCAAGGCTTGCCACCCGGGGCGGCACGGCCACACGGAGCACGTCCGCTACGGTTCCGCAGTAACGGGCAGCCACCTTGTGGGCCGCCTGGAGCACGGCGGGGGTCAGGACCTGCACGGGGGAATACACCCGTGTCAGCGGCACCAGCCGTTCGCTTTCAGATTCGGCTGCCCGGGCTACCAGGAAACCGTTGAGGTCCTGACCAGAAAACTTGACCCGCACACGCACACCCGGCTGTGCCTGGGCGTCGAGTTCAAGCGGCACGGAGTAGTCGAAGACCCTGTCAAGGTGTGGCAGCGGGGAATCAATGACTACGTGGGCAACAGGCAACTCGCGGGCCAGCACCACTCCGCTGTGCGGATCTGCCACACGCTGCTTCGCGACAAAGCCACTGAGAAGGCTCAACTGCACGCCTTCGGCCGGCCCCTCATGGTTCAGCGGTTCATCCATGACGTCCTCCCAGGGTGCGTGGTGCGGTTCGGGCCGCGTAAAACCGGCCCCTAAAACAAGCTAAGCACAGCCCACTGACAAAGTGTCGGCGGGCCGTGCTCGGCTGTGGATAAGCAAACGTGGATAGCTAAAGCCGTTAGGCGTTAAAGTACGCCTTGAGCGCATCCACGCGGTCAAGGTTCTCCCACGTGAAGTCGGGATCGTCACGGCCAAAGTGGCCGTGTGCGGCCGTCTTGGCGTAGATGGGGCGTTTCAAGTCAAGGCTGTCGATGATGGCCATGGGGCGCAGATCGAAGATGGCCGCAATGGCGTCTTCGATGCGGCGTGGATCCACCGTCTCGGTGCCGAACGTCTCGACGTACACGCCCACGGGGCGGGCCACACCAATGGCGTAACCTACCTGGATTTCAGCGCGCGCAGCTAGCCCGGCGGCAACAACGTTCTTGGCAACCCACCGCATGGCGTAGGCAGCTGACCGGTCAACCTTTGACGGGTCCTTGCCGGAGAAGGCGCCGCCACCGTGACGGGCCATGCCACCGTACGTATCCACAATGATCTTCCGGCCCGTCAGGCCGGCATCACCTACGGGTCCGCCCACAACAAACGGGCCCGCAGGGTTCAGGTATGTCTTGACGGAGGAAACATCCAGGCCTGACGCCTCCATCACGGGGGCAATGACAAATTCCGCCAAATCCGCGCGCAACTTCTCCAAGGAAGTGCCTTCGGCATGCTGGCTGGAGATGACAACGGTGTCCACTGATACGGGCTTTTCGCCGTCGTACCCAATGGTCACCTGGGTTTTGCCATCGGGTCGCAGGTATTCGAGCAGCCCGGACTTGCGCACATTGGTCAGGCGCTCCGAGAGGCGGTGCGCCAAGAAAATGGGGGTGGGCATGTAAGAGGCGGTCTCGTTGCTCGCGTAGCCGAACATGAGGCCCTGATCGCCGGCGCCCTGGGTGTCATATTTGTCAACGGCAGTACCCTCGCGGACCTCCAAGGCGTTAAACACGCCATCGGAAATGTCCTGGGACTGCTGGCCAATGGAGACCGAAACACCACAGCGTGCGCCGTCAAAACCATTGGCTGAAGAGTCATAGCCAATGTCCAGGATGGTGTTGCGTACAATCTGCGGGATTTCCACATAGGCGTTAGTTGTCACCTCGCCGGCCACATGGACCAGACCCGTAGTGGCCATGGTTTCCACGGCAACACGGGAATCCGGGTCTTCGGCCAGCAGCGCGTCAAGTATGGCATCACTGATCTGGTCGCAGATCTTATCCGGATGACCTGCCGTCACGGATTCGGAGGTAAATAGGCGCAGGGGGTTTACTGAAATCACGTCTCTACTTTACTGGGGATAGCGCGCCACCCATTGCTGCGAGACACGGTTTGTCATCTATAGTATGTGCCGGCGCGCGGCTAATACTTGCTAATTCTTCCTAGTTCTTGCGAGTTCTTGCGAGTTCTTGCCTAGCTTTTGTGCAATAAGATGCACGACGACGTCAGCCACCTGGCGCTTGCTGCCCGCCGATTGCACAGGGCTGGAACCGTCCAGGGACAAGATCTCAACGTGGTTGTTATCCTGGCCAAAGACCCGCTCGCTGCCGCTTTCGCCGGGACCAACCTCGTTGACCACCAAAAGATCGCAGCCCTTGCGGCGCAATTTAGCCTGCGCATAAGTGCGTGCATCAGCCTCGTCGTCACCAGTTTCGGCGGCAAACCCAACAATGAGCTGCTGCTGGTTTTGCGCGGAACGGTGGGCCACCAATTCAACCAGAATGTCCGGGTTGCGGACCAAGGTTATGACGGGATCCTCACCATGGTCGCGTTTTTTGATTTTTCCGGTAGAAATAGTGGCCGGACGGAAATCAGCCACGGCAGCGGCCATGATGATCACGTCGGCGGTGGCCGCCGCTGCCAGGGTTGCCGCCCGCAGTTCAAGGGCAGTCTCGATTGGCTGGAGCCGGGCGGTTGCCGGAGGAGCAACGTCCAAGGGCGCGTGGATCAAGGTGACCTGTGCTCCTGCCGCTAGGGCGGCTTCGGCCAAGGCCACTCCCTGCTTACCTGAGGACTTGTTGCCCAAGTAACGCACGGGATCAAGTGGTTCTCGGGTGCCACCAGCGGTGATCAGAACATGGCGGCCCGCCAGCTCACCGGGTTCGGCGCCCGCTTGTTCCCCCGCAGAAGCTGCAGGTTCGGTCCCCAACGCTTCCCCCGCAGAAGCTGCGGATGCAGCGGGTGCCGGGGACGCGGCGTGGCGTTTGGCGGAATGCTCAACCAGACTCAGGGCGGCAGTAAAGATGTCTTCCGGCTCCGGCAGCCGGCCCGGACCCGAGTCGGCGCCCGTCAAGCGGCCAACTGCGGGGTCCAGGACGTGCACGCCACGAGATCGCAACGTAGCCACATTGGCCACCGTTGCCGCATGGGCCCACATTTCTGTGTGCATGGCGGGGGCAAGAAGCACCGGGCCTCGAGCCATGAGCAAGGTGGTGGTGAGCAAGTCATTGGCCTGCCCACTGGCGGCCTTGGCCAAAAGATCGGCGGTGGCCGGAGCCACCACGATCAAATCGGCCTCATGGCCGATCCTCACGTGGTTGACCTGGTCCACGGCGTCAAAGACATTGTTGGTCACGGGCCGCCCGCTCAGGGCCTCCCATGTAGCGGCACCAACAAAATTGGTGGACGCGTCGGTAGGAATGACCGTGACCTGATGCCCCGCCTCCGTGAAGAGGCGCAACAACAGGGCCGCCTTGTAAGCGGCGATACCGCCACCTACCCCCAAAACAATGTTCAGCTTAGACACCGTGGCTCAAACGCGCTTTAGACAGTCTCGACGGGAGTGGAAACCAGCAGGCCCTCGTCGATTTCACGGAAAGCGATGGAGAGGGACTTTTCATTGAGCTTGGTGTCAACCAGCGGGCCAACATATTCGAAAAGGCCCTCGTGCAGCTGAGCGTAGTAGGCGTTGATCTGGCGTGCGCGCTTGGCACCAAAGATGACCAGTCCGTACTTCGAATCCGCAGCTTCAAGCAGCGAATCGATCGAGGGATTGATGATGCCTTCGGGTTGTGTAGTCAATTACTTCTCCAAAAAATCGAAAGGGTGTCTTGCAGTTCCAGCATTGTTGCGTTCCAACAAATGCCGGCTCAAGCAGTGTGATGGGGGGTGAGCCCCATCAGTTCAACAAGCGCGGCTGCAGCCCGGCTTACCTGGTCATTGACAATGACGTAATCAAATTCCGGCGCGGCAGCAAGTTCCAGTTTAGCGGTTTCTAGGCGGCGGTGCTGTTCTTCAAGCGTTTCTGTGCCGCGTCCCACTAAACGGCGCACTAATTCATCCCAACTAGGCGGTGCCAGGAACACGAAATCAGCCTCCGGCATGGCTTTTTTAACTTGGCGCGCACCCTGCAAATCAATCTCCAGCAGCACTGACTTTCCGGCAGCCACGGCCGCCGCCACGGTGCTGCGCAAGGTACCGTACCGGTTCACACCATGGACAGTGGCCCACTCCAGCAAGTCACCCTTTGCCACCAGTGAATCGAATTCCTCTGCTGACTTGAAGAAGTAGTGAATCCCTTCTTCCTCGCCGGGGCGGGCCACACGGGTGGTGGCGGAAACTGAGAGCCACACATCCGGGTAGTTGTCCCGGATGAACGTGGACACGGTGCCCTTGCCAACAGCGGTGGGACCCGCCAAGACAGTGACACCACTGCGTGGCTTGCTCCGGTGGGTGAGTTCGGACGGTACGTTGAACCCGCTCATGACTTCTTTCCCAAGTAGTCAATGAGGGCGCGGCGCTGATGCACGCCCAGCCCACGCACCCTGCGGGTTGGGGCAATCCCCAGCTCGCTCATGATCACAGTTGCACGTACCTTTCCAATGCCCGGGAGGGCTTCCAATAAATCACTGACTCTGAGCCTGTCCAGGGCTGGCTCATCGAGCGCCGCGGAAAGCAAAGCGCCCACACTGAGCTGTCCTGTTTTCAAATCCTGCTTCGCCTGGGACCTGACCGCCCGGGCAGCAACGGCCTTAACCCGCGCGTCTGCGCGTTGTTCCTGCGAGAGGTGCGGCAAATTCACGAAAAAGCTCCCTGATGATGGCTGTCCCCGATGCGGATGGCGAACACGGTATTTATTTCGAACCTATCCGCACCGGGGAAGCAAATCAATCTGCGGCGAGGCATCCCCACCACATTCGGGACTACTTCAGGCTGGCTAGTGTTTCCACCGTAGCAGCCCGCAGGGCGGCAATGTCCGGCCCTGCTGCCAAGATGCCTCTGCTGGAGGTACCCAGAACCGCAGGGTATGCGGGCCCAAACGTAGCCCGCATATCCGCCCCAGTGGCTCCTTGGGCGCCAAGCCCCGGAGCCAGAATAGGGCCGTTGACAGCGGCTAGGTCAATGTCCAGCTCGCGCAGCGCATTGCCTACGGTGGCACCCACCACAAGCCCTACCGAGCCGAGAGCAGCCGCCGCGTAGCGCTGATTCTCTTGCGCGGCCGCCTGCACAATGCGTTTGGCCACGGACTCGCTGCCACCGACATGCTGGACGGACGCGCCCTCCGGGTTGGAGGTCAGTGCCAGGACAAAAACACCCCGGCCGTTGGCTGCTGCCAGATCCAGTGCCGGCCGCAGGGATTCAAAGCCCAGGTAGGGGCTCAGCGTCACCGAATCTGCCGCCAGCGCTGAGCCCTCACGCAGCCAGGCATCGGCATAGCCGGCCATGGTGGAACCAATGTCCCCGCGCTTGGCATCAGCAATAGTGAGCACCTCCGCTTGCGCGGACGCGGCCAGCAACTCCTCAAGGACTGCCAACCCGGCCGAGCCGTGGCGCTCATAGAGCGCCACCTGCGGCTTGATGGCTGCCGCCAGCGCAGCCACGGCCTCCAGCACTGTCTGGGAAAAGGTGCGCAGGCCCTGGACATCATCCGCCAGGCCCCATGCGGCCAGCAGGCCCGGGTGGGGGTCAATCCCCACACACAGGGCACCGCGGGCCTCCATGGCGGCGGCGAGGCGTGCGCCGAACGAGACCCGGCCGCCGTCTGGGCCCTCTGCGGCGGGGGGCCCGCTGCGGGGCCCCCCGGCTCCGAGGGAGCCGCTGGGGATACTACTTGGCATTCTGCGCTGCCTGGCCTGCTGCCAGGACCACTGCGTGCTCCTGCAAGCTGGTGACGTCCCATTCGTAGGAGCGCAATGCTTCCATGGCCTGAACAGCCACGTTGAATTCAGCCACCGTGGTGATGCAGGGGCGGCCGTTGGAAACTGCCGCCGCACGGATCTCGTAACCATCCCCGCGAGCCTGGCCGCCTGAGGGTGTGTTGAAGATCATGTCAATCTCACCGTTGTTGATGAGATCCACAATGCTCTGATCATCCGAACCACCGCTCTCCTGGCTGATCTTGCGAACAGTGGTGGAGGCGATGCCGTTGCGGCGCAGGACATCTGCGGTGCCGCCTGTGGCCACAATCTTGTAGCCCAGGTCAACGAGGCGCTTGACGGCCATGATGATGGAGCGCTTGTCACGGTTGGCCACCGAGACGAACACCGTTCCGTCCACCGGCAGGGCGCCGTTGGCAGCTGCCTGGCTCTTGGCGAAGGCAGTATCAAAGTGCTTGTCAATGCCCATGACTTCACCCGTGGAACGCATTTCCGGCCCCAGCAGGGAGTCAACAACGTGGCCTTCAACAGTGCGGAAACGGTTGAAGGGCAGCACAGCTTCCTTCACAGCAACCGGGGCGTTGTCAGGTAAGTTCCCGCCATCTCCCACCTCGGGCAGGATGTGGTGGACGCTGCGCAGGTGGGCAATGGAGACACCCACACCAATCAAGGCAGCTGCCTTGGCCATCTGCACACCGGTTGCCTTGGAGACAAACGGTACGGTGCGGGAGGCCCGCGGGTTGGCTTCAAGCACGTAGAGGATGTCCGCAGCCAGGGCGAACTGGATGTTGATCAAACCACGCACACCAACGCCTTCGGCGATGGCGCGGGTGGCCGCACGGACCCGCTCCTGGACGTCCTTGCCCAAGGTGATGGGAGGCAGCACGCAGGCGGAGTCACCGGAGTGAATGCCGGCCTCTTCAATGTGTTCCATGATGCCGCCAAGGTACATGTCCTTGCCGTCAAAGAGGGCGTCCACGTCAATCTCAATGGCGTCTTCTAAGAACCTGTCGATTAGGACCGGGTGCGCCTCGGTGATCTCGGTAGCGTTCTTGATGTAGCGGGACAGGTTGGCCTCGTCATAGACAATCTCCATGCCGCGGCCGCCCAGGACGTAGGAGGGACGGACCAGCACGGGGTAGCCAATCTCATCGGCAATCTTCTTGGCATCGTTGAAGGACACGGCCGTGCCATTCTTCGGGGCGATCAAGCCGGCCTCATCCAGGACGCGGGAGAACATGCCGCGGTGCTCGGCCAGATCGATGGCTTCCGGGGAGGTACCCAAGATGGGCACACCGGCGTCGGCCAGTTCCTGTGCCAGCTTCAGGGGCGTCTGCCCGCCCAGCTGAACAAAGACACCCATCACGCCGCCGGTGCGCTCTTCAGCCGCGATGATTTCCAGCACGTCCTCGAGTGTCAACGGCTCAAAGTACAGGCGGGTGGAGACGTCATAGTCAGTGGAGACGGTTTCCGGGTTGCAGTTGACCATGACGGTCTCGTAGCCGGCCTTGCGCAACGCCATGGAGGCGTGCACGCAGGAGTAGTCAAACTCGATGCCCTGGCCAATACGGTTGGGCCCTGAGCCGAGGATGATGACGGAGGGCTTTTCATGGAGCGCAATCTCATCCTCCTCGTCATAGGTGGAGTAATGGTACGGGGTGTACGCGGCGAATTCCGCGGCGCAGGTATCCACCGTCTTGTAGACAGGGCGGATGTTCAATGCTTGGCGGACGCCACGAACCACTGCCTCGGAGTTATTGGTCAAGGCACCGATCTGGGCGTCAGAGAAGCCGTGGCGCTTGGCCAGCTTGAGCATTTCCGGGCTCAAGGCTGTGGACTTGCGGATGGTTACCGAGACTTCATTGAGTAGCACCAGCTGATCAAGGAACCAAGGGTCAATGCCGGTTGCCTCATACATTTGCTCCACCGTGGCACCGCCGAGCAGGGCACGTTGAACCTGGCCAAGACGCTCCGTGGTGGGACGCTTGGACGCTTCGATGAGTTCCGGCACGTCCAGGGCGTTGACGCTGTGGAATTCCAGGCTTGCACCCTTCTGTTCCAATGAGCGTAGCGCCTTCTGCAGGGCTTCGGTGAAGTTGCGGCCCATGGCCATGGCTTCGCCAACGCTCTTCATGGTGGTGGTCAGGGTGGGGTCCGCTGCCGGGAACTTCTCAAACGCGAAGCGGGGTACCTTGACAACCACGTAATCCAGCGCGGGCTCGAAGGAGGCCGGGGTCTTCTGGGTGATGTCGTTGGGGATCTCATCCAGGGTGTAGCCCAAGGACAGCTTGGTAGCGATCTTGGCGATAGCGAAGCCGGTTGCCTTCGAAGCCAGTGCCGAGGAGCGTGAAACGCGCGGGTTCATCTCAATGACCACCACTCGCCCTGTGTCAGGTTCGATCGCGAACTGAATGTTACAGCCACCGGTGTCCACGCCAACCTCGCGGATCACCGCAATGGAGATGTCGCGCAGATTCTGGTATTCGCGGTCCGTCAGGGTCATGGCCGGGGCCACGGTGATGGAGTCACCCGTGTGGACGCCTACCGGGTCAAAGTTTTCAATGGAGCAAACAACAACGACGTTATCGTTCTTGTCGCGCATCATTTCCAGCTCGTATTCCTTCCAGCCAAGGATGGACTCTTCGAGCAGAACCTCGGTGGTGGGGCTGTACTGCAGGCCTTGACCCACAATGCGCTCCAAGTCCTTGGGCGTGTAGGCCAGGCCGGAGCCGAGCCCACCCATGGTGAAGGAGGGGCGGACCACCATGGGGTAGCCAAGGTCCTTGGCCGCCTCGAAGGCTTCATCCAGAGTATGGATGATATGGCTGCGTGCCGATTCGGCACCGCAGCGCTCCACCACACCCTTGAACTTTTCGCGGTCCTCGCCGAGTTCAATAGCGGCGATGTTCGCACCGATCAGCTCCACGTTGTACTTGGCCAGAACACCATTCTTATCCAAGGCGATGGCCGTGTTCAACGCGGTCTGGCCACCGAGGGTGGGCAGGATGGCGTCGGGGCGTTCCTTGGCGATGATCTTCTCCACCACCTCGGGGGTGATGGGTTCAACATAGGTGGCGTCCGCGAACTCGGGATCGGTCATGATGGTGGCCGGGTTGGAGTTGACGAGGATGACCCGCAGGCCCTCTTCCTTCAAAACACGCAGCGCCTGGGTGCCGGAGTAATCAAACTCGGCAGCCTGGCCAATCACGATCGGGCCGGAGCCAATGACCAAAACTGATTTAAGATCTTCCCTCTTTGGCATTACTTATCTTCCTGGCTCTGTGTGCTCTGGCTGGCTGCACTCTGGCTCTGTGCACCCTGGTAATTGGTCATGAGATTGATGAACCTGTCAAACAGGTACGCGGCGTCATGCGGGCCGGCTGCCGCTTCGGGGTGGTACTGCACCGAGAAGGCGGGGATGTCGCGGCAGGAGAGACCTTCAACCACTTGATCGTTGAGGCTGATGTGGCTGACCTCAACGCGGCCAAAACGCTCCTCGGGGGCCTGTGTAGGTCCCTCCAGCGGGGCGTCCACGGCAAAGCCGTGGTTCTGGCTGGTGATTTCCACCTTGCCGGTGCTGCGGTCCATGACGGGCTGGTTCATGCCGCGGTGTCCGTAGCGCAGCTTGTACGTGCCAAAGCCCAGGGCACGGCCTAGGATCTGGTTGCCGAAGCAGATGCCGAAGTAGGGCACCCCGGCGTCCAAGAAAGCGCGCACAAAGGCCACCTGGGCATCAGCGGTGGCGGGGTCCCCTGGGCCGTTGGAGATGAACACACCGTCCGGGTTCAGCGCCATCGCATCCTCAAAGGACGTGCTGGCGGGTAGCACGTGCAGGCGCACACCGCGCTCGGCGAAGCGGGCCGGGGTCATGGCTTTCATGCCAAGGTCCAGGGCCACAATGGTGAATAGGGTTTCCCCGGTCCAGCCGTGATCGGCAGGCTCAACGACGTACGCTTCCTTAGTGCTGACCTCTTCGGCCAGGCGCAGGCCAGCCATGGACGGCTGGGCCTTGACCTCGGCGAGCATCTCGGCCTCGGAGCGTGCTGCAGCTTCACCGGAGAAGATGCCGGCCTTCATGGAACCGCGTTCGCGCAGGTGGCGGGTGATGGCCCGGGTGTCTACACCCTGGATGCCGACAATGCCCTGGGAGATGAGTTCCGCGTCAAGGGTGCCCTCGCTGCGCCAGTTGGAGGGGCGGCGGGCGGCGTCGCGGACAATGTAACCGGCAGCCCAGATCTTGGCTGATTCATTATCTGCCTGATTCACACCGGTGTTGCCAATGTGGGGTGCGGTCTGGACAATCAGCTGGCGGGCGTAGGACGGGTCCGTCAGGGTTTCCTGGTATCCGGTCATGCCAGTGGTGAAGACAGCCTCGCCCAAGGTTGTCCCCTGTGCGCCGTAGCTGCTGCCACGGAAAGTGCGGCCATCTTCCAAGACTAAAAGTGCCTGTACAGGCATGGTTGTTTCCCTCATTCTCAATTGTTCTTTCCGTTGCGCTCTGTATCGCTGTCTTCAGGCAACAGTGCCTGTAATGCGTGAATCAAGGGGCGTTTAGCGCCAGCTTCTGTGGTTCTAAAGCCCGTGTCTACTTGGGTATTCTCCAGCAACCAGCCAATAACAACCAGTCCATCCTTTTCCACAAATTTACCCGCCATGCCGGAGCCGGTGCTGACCTCGGTAAGTTTTTGCGCGGCGATGAAAATCTCTTGTGCCCCTGTGCGCTCCACCAGGATCCCTGACGGGTAAACATGGACCACGGCGGTGGTCCGGATGCCCAAGCCGTGAACGGCCAGCCGGTCAAGCCAGTCCCCGCCCGAGGTGGTGACCACATACATGCCGGGGACACTGATCACTGCCTCACCCAGATCGGTGGGCACCGCGGGAAGCTGAGCAACATCACTTTGCCGCTTGAGCTTGTTCCGCCAGCCCCATCCCATGAGGGCGAACACCACCACAACCAGCAGTAGGGTCAGGATGCCGGGAAGAATCCGTTCATCCACTAGTTGGCTCCATGGCGGTAGGGGGTGTTGAGCATGCCACTTAACACTGTGGGGTGTCCGTTAAAGAAGGTGGCAATGACCTTGCCCGGCAGTTGCAGGCCGGCGAACGGTGAGTTGCGGCCCTTGGTTGCCATGGCGGAGGGATCAACGGTCCAACGCGCTGCGGGGTCCACAAGCACAATGTTGGCCGGCTCCCCCACTTCCAAGGGACGGCCCTGATCGGCCAGCTGGCCAATCTGTGCCGGCGTGGTGGAGGTGACGCGGGCAAAGTCCGCCCAGGTCATCAAGTTCGTTTCGATCATGGTTTCCTGCACCACTGACAGGGCTGTTTCCAATCCCGTCATACCCATGGCTGCGGCGGCCCATTCGCATTCCTTGGCTTCGCTAGGGTGCGGGGCGTGATCGGTGCCAACAATGTCAATGGTGCCATCAGCCAGAGCGGCACGCAGTGCGTGAACGTCGGCGTCGGCGCGCAGCGGCGGGTTGACCTTGTAGACGGGGTTGTAGCTGCGTACCAGTTCTTCGGTCAGCAGCAGGTGGTGCGGGGTGACCTCAGCGGTGACAGAGATACCGCGTTCCTTGGCCCAGCGGATGATCTCCACCGATCCGGCTGTGGACACATGGCACACGTGCAGGCGTGAACCCACATGCTGGGCTAGCAGCACGTCACGGGCAATGATGGATTCTTCGGCTACTGCCGGCCAGCCGGCCAGGCCCAAGTCAGCGGAGACTTCGCCCTCGTTCATCTGGGCGCCTTCGGTGAGGCGGGGTTCTTGCGCATGCTGGGCGATCACGCCGTCGAACGCCTTGACATACTCCAGGGCACGGCGCATCAGGACGGGGTCACTGACACAGATGCCGTCATCGGAGAAGACCCGGACGCGGGCGCGGGAATCGGCCATGGCCCCCAGCTCGGCGAGCTGTGCACCGGCGAGTCCCACGGTTACTGCACCCACGGGGCGCACATCCACCCAGCCGGATTCACGGCCCAGCGTGTAGACCTGCTCCACCACGCCGGCGGTGTCAGCCACGGGTGAGCTGTTGGCCATGGCGTGCACGGCGGTGAACCCGCCCAGGGCTGCGGCACGGGTGCCGGTTTCCACGGTTTCGGCGTCTTCACGGCCGGGCTCGCGCAGGTGGGTATGCAGGTCAACCATGCCGGGCAGTGCCACCAGATTGGTGGCGTCAATAACAGTTGCCTGTCCCACAATCTCGGCACTCAGGTCCTGGCCCACCGCGGCGATAACCCCGTCTCGGACCAGGATATCGGCGGTTTCCTTGCCCAATAGGGAGGCTGAACGAATCAAGTAACCAGAAGAAGTCATGAAGGGTCCTTTACTGAGGGCAGAGGTGAGGGGGCGTGGCTCTGACGCATTTCCCCGGATAGCAGGAGGTACAAGGTGGCCATGCGCACCGAGACACCGTTGCGCACCTGGGCCAGCACGGTGGAGCGTGGCGAGTCAGCGGCGGCCGAGGAAATTTCCAGGCCCCGGTTCATGGGCCCGGGGTGCATGATGATGGTGTCCTTGAGGTTCAGGGCATCCAACTTGGCCAGGCGGGAGTCGTCGAACCCCCACCGGCGCGCATACTCCCGGGTGGAGGGGAAGAAGGAGGCGTTCATGCGTTCGGCCTGGACCCGGAGCATCATGACCGCGTCAACACCCTTTTCCAGGGCCGCGTCCAGGTCATAACTGACTTCGCAGGGCCAGTGCTCGATGCCGACCGGCAGAAGGGTGGGTGGCGCCACCAAGGTCACGTGAGCACCCAGGGTACGCAGCAGCCACACGTTGGAGCGGGCCACGCGGGAATGCAGCACGTCGCCAACAATGATCACGCGCATGCCGCTCAGGTCCGCACCCACGGAGGAGGTGCCGGCAAGTTTAGCCCAGTGGGCTCGCATGGTGAAGGCGTCCAGCAGTGCCTGGGTGGGGTGTGCGTGGGTACCGTCACCGGCGTTGATGACGGCGGCATCAATCCAGCCGGAGTTGGCCAGCTGAGCGGGCGCCCCGGAGGCCCAGTGCCTGATGACCACGGCGTCAGCGCTCATGGCTTCCAGGGTTTGGGCGGTGTCCTTGAGGGATTCACCCTTGGAGACGGAGGATCCCTTGGCGCTGAAGTTGATGACGTCTGCGGAGAGGCGCTTGGCTGCGGCTTCAAAGGAGATGCGGGTGCGGGTGGAGTCCTCAAAGAACAAGTTCACCACGGTGCGTCCGCGCAGGGCGGGCAGCTTCTTGATTTCCCGCTCGCCCACGGCACTCATTTCCTGGGCCGTGTCCAGGATCTGGATGGCGTTTTCGAGGCTGAGCTGTTCGGTGGAAAGTAAGTGCCTCATGCGCCAGCCTCGATAACAACCTGGTCATCGGCGGCTGAGCCACCATCAATTTCACTCAAGCGCACACGCACTTTTTCAGTGGAGGATGTGGGCAGGTTTTTGCCAACATGGTCTGCACGGATGGGCAGCTCGCGGTGCCCGCGATCCACCAGTACGGCCAGGCGCACCACGCGGGGGCGGCCCAAATCAACCAGCGCATCCAAGGCTGCACGGATGGTGCGCCCGGAATACAGCACATCGTCAACCAGGACCACTGTTTTGCCGTCAATACCGGATACGGGCAGTTCGGTGCGCTGCGGGGCTCGGGTGGGATGCTGGGCTAGATCGTCACGGAACATGGTGACATCGAGCTGGCCAACAATGGCGGCGGGGTCTATGCCTGGATCACTGGCGGCCAGTTTCGCGGCCAGTCGCTGGGCGAGTGGGTAACCGCGGCGCGGAATGCCTAAAAGCAACAGATTGGCGCTGCCCTTGTTGGATTCCAAAATTTCATAGGCGATACGAGTTAGCGCCCGTTCAATATCTCCGGCGCTGAGAACCACACGGGACACAGTGAGCGGTGCCGAGTTTTGCTGAACTGCCTCATACTCTGCAGAGGAATTCGTCATTTTCTCGCGTCCCCTTTCCCCGCCTCACAGGACGGAATTAAAAGGTTGAATGCGTACAACTCAAACTACCACAGGCACCGCCACGCCCACGCGCTGGCACAGCGCGGCACCTTGGAGCGGGCACGCACTGGCCCTACGCTTGAGAACATGACTGAACCTGGCCACTGGCAAGATCCCGCCGCAGGTGCGCCTCTGGCGCAACCGCACTACGCCCAAGCACCACTGCCACAGGTGCAGGGGCCCGGGCCCGGCTCGGCGCTGAGCTACCGGCCTGACTATTGGGCGCATCCGGCCCCGGTGCAAACCAAACGAAAGCCTCGGGGCACGGGCGTCAAAGTGACCAACATCATTTTGCTCAGCGTGCTGATTCTAGTAACACTGGTGACCTTGGCCTTCTTCGCCATTTCCATTGGCGCCAACGTCTTTTTGATCTGCGGGGCGTTGGCACTGATCCCTTTGGTTATCTGTATTGCCGCCTTGATGTGGATTGACAGGTGGGAACCGGAGCCCCTCGCGGCCTTGATCCTGGGCTTCTGCTGGGGTGCCGGGATGGCTGTTGTCACCACCCTTGTTGTGGGTAGCTGGGTCCAGCCCCTACTCATGAGCCCCAACCCTGCCGCGGACGCTGATATGGTGGGGGCCGTAATTCAGGCACCCTTAGTGGAGGAATTCTGCAAAGGTGCCGGATTGCTGTTGCTCTTTTTCCTGCGCCGGCGCACCTTCGACGGTCCCATAGACGGGGTGGTTTATGCGGGCATGATCGCTGCCGGCTTCGCATTCACGGAAAATATCCTCTATTTCGGCCAGGCGCTTTCCGAAGCGGACGGCGCCGTGGGCGGCCTGGCCAGCATCTTCATCCTGCGAGGGCTCATGTCACCGTTTGCCCATGTCATGTTTACCGCAATGCTGGGCGTCTGTGTGGGCTATGCAGCCCGCAACGGTGGCACCCTCATGGTCCTGGGCGCCTGGGTGGTAGGCCTTGTCCCGGCCATGCTCCTGCATGGGCTTTGGAACGGTTCAGCCTTTTTGGGCGGCAACTTCATCATTGTGTACGTGGTGCTTCAGGTCCCCTTGTTCATCCTGAGCATTGTGGGCATCGTCTTATTGCGCCGCTCTGAGGCGAAACTCACCCGCCGGCGTCTATCCGATTACGTCCCGTCTGGCTGGTTCACCCAACAAGAGGTGCCGATGCTCGCAACAGGTGCAGGCCGGCGTCGCGCTTTAACATGGGCTAGGACCTTTGCGGCGGCACCCATCATGAAGGAGTTCATCCGCCTGGCCACGCGCCTGGCATTCACCCGGCAGCGGCTGCTAGTTGATGCCCGGGGCGCCAGCAAAGGGTCAAGAACACGCTTCGCCGCGAACCAGGAACTAGAACTCGGATTGCTCAACAGGAGCACCGCCGTGCGTAGCGAACTGCTAGGGCGCCATTCACAGGCTGTGTGGCAGGCCCAAAACTTGGCGTCCCAACAGATGCAAGCGCAACAGATGCAAGCCCAGCATTTTCAATCCCAGCATCAGCCCTGGCAACAGCCTTAAACGAGAACTGACCCGCAGCTCTTGGCTGCCGGTCAGTTCTCGTTGCGGGTGGGCCCCAGGCGGCTTCTAGGCCAGCAGAGTCGGCTTGATCTGCTGCAAACGTCCCAGCAGGCCGTTGATGAACTGGGGAGATTCATCAGTTGAGAGAATTTTTGCCAATTCCACGGCTTCGCTTATGGCGACTGCATCCGGAACGTCGTCGTTGTAGAGCAGCTCCCAGGTGCCGATGCGCAGGATAATCCGGTCCACGGCGGGCATGCGCTCAAGCGTCCAGCCCTGTGAGTAGGTCGCCAGGAATTCGTCAATGCTCTCGGCCATTGCTGTCACGCCTTCAACCAGGTCAACGGTGTAGACGTTGATGATCTGATCGGCAATTTCACGCCGTGCCGTCAAAGCCGACATGGCGCTGACCTCACGCTGCTCGGCCTCGAACAAAATGTCCAGGGCGCGGCGGCGGGCCTTGCTACGTGCCGAATTCGGTTTGTTGCTGTCCTTAGTGCTTGCCACTACTCGCTGACACGTCCCAAGTAGCTGCCGTCACGGGTATCAACCTTGACGAGAGTGTTGTTCTCAACGAACAAGGGAACCTGAATTTCCAGACCGGTCTCAACCGTTGCGGGCTTGGTACCGGCGGAGGAGCGGTCACCCTGCAGTCCGGGCTCGGTGTAGGTGATACGCAGCTGCACGCTCGGCGGCAGTTCAATGTAGAGGGGTGAGCCCTCGTGCAACGCGATGGTCACATTGATGTTTTCGAGCATGTAGTTCGTGGCGTCACCAATGGTCTTGCCTGACACGGTGAGCTGATCGTAGTTGTCCAGATCCATGAAGACGTAGTCTTCGCCGTCCTGGTACAGGTACTGGAAGTCTGAGCGGTCAACCGTTGCGGTTTCAATCTTCAAACCAGCGTTGAAGGTCTTATCAACCACCTTGCCGGAGAGGATGTTGCGCATCTTGGTGCGGACAAACGCCCCGCCCTTGCCTGGCTTGACGTGCTGGAACTCAATGACGTTCCAGAGCTGTCCTTCAAGTTTGAGAACGGTGCCGTTCTTAATGTCGTTTGTCGTTGCCACAGTAGCCTCTTAGCGTATAAGTATTTTCAAAAATCCATTGACCATACTACCGCACCTTGCTTTGCGCCGCCGCATGATTTCTACCACCATGGCTGGACACCTCACCGGCAAGCACGACGGCGGCCCTCACAACATCGATCCGTGAGAAAAGGTTGTTTAGAACCGCCAAAGCGACCTTTTCTCACGGATCGATGGATTATCCGGATGCGCGGACCTGGAATCCACCCGGTGGAGGCGTTATTCGCGTTCGGCCAGGTCCAGGGCCCGTTTCAGGGACACCGTGGCCGAGTAAATTGCTGAGGCGTCGGAGCCGGATACCACCCGCAGCTCAAGGGCGGTGGCGAAGGTTTTCGCCGCCGTTTCAAAGGCACCGTTGCTGAAATACACCTTGCCGAGCTGCTGAAAAACCCAGGCTTCCATGGGTTTTCCTGCCACCTCTGGCAGAACGGCCCGCAGGATCTTCTCGGCCCTGTCAAAATGCTTGCTGGCCCGCAGAATATCAGCGTCCAGGACCTGCAACCGCAATGATCCAGGATCGCTGAGCCGGGCGGTGGCAGCAGCATCGGCTGCCTCGGCCGTCAGCCCTCGAGCCAGCAGAACAAAGACCCTATCCGCGGCATCGCCTGACTCTTCCAGTGCCAACTCGCAGGCCTCTTCATCCACCACTTCCGGCAGGAGCGTCTCGGGGTTGACGGCTGTTCCTGGGAATCCGGCTGAGGGCCAATCTTTTAACCCCATGCTAGGAAGCTATTTCCTGGTAGGCGGCAAAGAGCAGGGACTGATCGGGCACGTCCAAGATCCCGGGCCGGCCAATGCCGTCAAGAACCACAAAACGCAGCAGGTCCCCGCGAGTCTTTTTATCCCGCTTCATACCATCGAGCAGTGCCTGCCAGCGGTCCCTGCGGTAGCTCAACGGCAGTCCCAAAAGATCCAAGATGGTGCGGTGCCGGTCAGCATCGGCATCGCTGAGCCGGCCTACACTGCGGGCCAGTTCTGCCGCGAACATCATGCCGACGGACACAGCGGCACCGTGGCGCCAGGAGTAGCGTTCAACCAGTTCAATGGCGTGGCCTAGGGTGTGTCCGTAGTTGAGGATTTCACGCTGACCGCTCTCCTTCAAATCTGCCGAAACCACGGCAGCCTTCACAGCTATGGCACGCTCAATGAGTTCGCGCAGCACAGCGGAGGCGGGGTCCTTGACGGCTTCCGGGTTGGCCTCGATCAAATCCAGGATCACGGGATCGGCGATGAAGCCGCACTTGATCACCTCGGCCATCCCGGAGATCAGTTCATTGGGGGGCAGAGTGGCCAAGGTATCCAGGTCAACGAGCACGCCGGCCGGCGGGTGGAATGCGCCCACCAGGTTCTTGCCCTCTGCCGTGTTGATCCCTGTTTTGCCACCAACAGCGGCGTCCACCATGCCCAGCAGGGAGGTGGGAATATTCACGAGCTTAACCCCGCGCAACCAGGTGGCGGCAACAAATCCGCCCACATCGGTCACGGCGCCACCACCTACGGCAACAATGGCGTCGGAGCGGGTGAAATCATTCTTGCCCAAAACTTCCCAGCAGAAAGAAGCCACCTGAATGTGCTTGCCTTCTTCGGCATCGGGAATCTCTGCCGTGAGGGCGGTGAAGCCGGCAGCTTCGAGTTCATCCCGGACGGTATCCCCCGTCAGGCGCAACGCCCTCGGGTGGATAACCAAGACCTTTTTGACTCGCTCACCCAAGAGTGCCGGAAGCTGCGCCAGCAGCCCCCGGCCCACAACCACCTCGTAATTCTCCTGCGGCAAGACGCCGGTAACCTTGATGACGGTGTTGGGGGTGGCTGCTTCTGTGGAAGTCTCTGGGTTCACGGTGTTCATGGTTTAGGAATTCTCTTCTCTGGATTCTGCTGCCAACAGACGGATCAGCCGCTCAACAAGCTGCGGCACATTGGAATTGGCCACATCAAGGGTGATGTTGGCCAGCCGGGCGTACACAGGACCGCGCACGGCGGCCAAGCGTTCCCAGGCGGCAACGGGGTCCGCCGACAGCAGGGGACGGCCTGTGTTGCGGGTGATGCGCTCCCGGACGGTGTCCAGTTCTGCACGCAGGAAAACAACGGTGGTCCGGGCCAGCAATTGCTGGGTTCCGGAGTCCAGGACGGCGCCACCGCCCAGAGACAAGACCACGGCTTTGGGGCTGGGGCTATCTAGGACGTCGGCAATGGCCTTCGCCTCGAGCTGACGGAAGTGGTGCTCGCCCCTGCCGGCAAAAATCCGAGGAATGGCCCCGTGCTTGGCCACAATTTTGTGGTCGGAGTCAATGAACTCCAGTCCCAGCACGCGCGCCAGCTCGGCCCCAATCACGGACTTGCCAACAGCCATGGGCCCGATCATGACAATGGGCTGTTGGGGCGTGAAGTCCGGCGCCCCCACCGGATCCCTGCCCGTGCCCATCAGTGGTCCTGGGTATCCAGATTGGCGGGGATGGCCGCCAGGTAGCTGTCCATGTTCCGCTTGGTCTCCGCAATGGAATCGCCGCCGAACTTCTCCACGAGTGCTTCTGCCAGCACAAGTGCGGTCATGGCTTCCGCCACTACGCCGGCAGCCGGAACGGCACAGACGTCGGAGCGCTGATGGTGCGCCTTTGCGGGCTCACCGGTGGCAACGTCAATGGTCTTCAGGGCGCGCGGCACGGTGGCAATGGGCTTCATGGCCGCGCGTACACGCAGCACATCGCCAATGCTCATACCACCCTCAATGCCGCCGGCACGGTTGGAGGTGCGGATGATGCGCCCGGATTCGTCGCGCACAATTTCATCGTGTGCGGCGGAGCCTCGGCGTGCGGCGGTGGCGAACCCGTCGCCAACCTCCACGCCCTTGATGGCCTGAATACCCATGAGGGCACCGGCCAGGCGTGAGTCCAGGCGGCGGTCCCAGTGCACATAGCTGCCCAGTCCGGGAGGCAGGTTGTAGGCCAGGACCTCAACAACTCCGCCGAGTGTTTCGCCTTGTTTCTGAGCCGCATCCACTTCCGCAACCATGGCGGCTGAGGTGGCTACGTCAAAGCAGCGCAGCGGATCGGCATCCAGTGCGGCCACGTCGGAGAGCACCGGAAGCGCGGCACTTTCGGGTAAGGCAACGCCGGCAATTTGCACCGTGTGGCTGACCAGTTCAACGCCTACGGCGGCGAGCATCTGCGCGGCCACTGCACCGAGGGCTACTCGTGTGGCGGTTTCGCGGGCACTGGCACGCTCCAACACGGGGCGGGCCTCGCTGAATCCGTACTTCTGCATACCGGTGAAATCGGCGTGGCCGGGGCGCGGACGCGTCAAGGGTGCGTTGCGGGCCTGCCCCTCCAACTCGGCAGCATCCACGGGGTCCGCAGACATGATCGACTCCCACTTGGGCCATTCCGAGTTGGCAATCTGAATGGCAACGGGGCCACCCTGAGTCAAGCCGTGCCGGACGCCGCCCAAAATGGTCACCACGTCCTGCTCAAACTTCATGCGGGCGCCGCGGCCATAGCCCAGACGTCGCCTGGCCAGGGCGTCCTGGATGTGGGCGCTCGTGAGCTCCACACCGGCGGGCACGCCTTCAATAATTCCAACGAGAGCCGGGCCATGTGATTCTCCGGCGGTCAACCAACGCAACATACTCTCTATCCTGCCATGTTCTGTTCATGGGAATCGCGCCTGTGGACGCCAATTGCGTCGCACATCACATTGATGACGTCCCCGATTTGCACTGTGTCCAAGGTACCTAACCCTCCGGCCTCTGAAAACAGTTTGACTTGTTCCACACCTTGGTACAAAAGCATTTCGATGCCCGCCACAACTGTGCCACCGGCAGCCTGCCAAACCTGCGCCAGGGCACTGGGCCACGGATCATAGGCCACGTCCAACAACAACGCCCCGTCCTGCACAGTTGCACCTATGCCCGCAAACTCTCCGGCGAGCCCGTCCGCACCGTGCGGTGGCAGCGTGGAAATGATGACATCAAAGCCGGCCAGTTTCCCGGCGGCAGCATCAAAGGATTCAAGCACCACGCCGACACCCAGGGCTGCTGCTACATGGAGGGTCCCAGCAGCCTTGTGAGCGTTACGCACAAAGAGCGTGATGTCCGTGGCGTGGAGTTGCCCCAGGGCGGCAATGGCCGAAACTGCCGTGCCTCCACCGCCCAGGATGGCCGCCCGGGGCCGCTGTCCCACGCCTGCGTGGCGCAGGGCGTTGACAATCCCGGCGACGTCGGTGTTGTCCCCCACAAGGCGGGTGCCTCCGGTGCCGTCCCGCCTAGGAACAATGGTGTTGACGGCACCAACGGCAGCAGCAACAGGTGTGAGCTCATCCACCAGCATGGCCGCCTCGTTCTTCAGCGGCATGGTGACGGAGAGACCGTACCAGTTCCCGTCAGCACGCACCTGTGCCAGGAAGCCGGCCAATTCCGGCAGCTGGAGATCGCGGGCAACGTAGTTGAAGGGGGCTCCCAGCGCCGTGTAGGCGGCGTTGTGCAGGGCCGGTGACTGTGAGTGCCCAATGGGGTGTCCTAAGACCGCACCGAAAAGCTTATCTGTCACTGGTTGCATTCACCTTCATTGGCTGCGCACCATGCGGAGAACTTCGCCACGTTAGCCTGATGTTCGGCATAGGTCTTCGCAAAAAGAGTCTCTCCGGTTTTAAGGTTCACGGTCACCCAGAAATAATACGGATTCGCTTTGGGGTGAGCGGCAGCAACAATGGCCTTGGCGCCCGGGGAACCGATGGGGCCAATAGGCAGCCCCGGATTCGCATACGTGTTGTACGGATTGGACTTGTCAGCCTTTTGCGCTGCCGTGAAGTGGTAAGACTTGGTGCCCAGACCATAGGTCACGGTGGCATCGGATTCAATCCGTCCACCAGTTTCCCCGTCAGGGTTGTTGAGCCGATTTTCAATGGCACCGGAAATCAGCGCATAGTTATCCGGCGTACCCTCAAATTCAATGATGCTGGCAATGGTTAGAACCCGGAACTGCTCATCAGGATCGGTGACTCCGGTCTCCGTCAGCTCCTTCTTGGTGTTCTCCACCATTTGGGCCAGAATTTCCTGGGCGTTAAGGTCTATGGAGAAGCGATACTCCCCCGGTGCTAGGTAACCCTCAAGGTTCAGAGCCTGGGCCGGGAGCCCAAAGAGCTTCGGCTCCTTGGACAGGGCAGTGAACTCGCCTTCGGGAATCCCTGTGCTCTTGGCTAGCACCGCCAGAACCTCGTTGATACGCAGGTTTTGTGCCACGGCAGCGTAGTGGACCTTCTCATCACTACTGGCCAGCAAAATAGCCACCGCGTCTGAGGCCTTCATCTGGGACTTCATCTGGAACTCTCCAGGTTGCAAAGAACCTGAGCCATCAGCAGCTTTAAGCGCATCCAGGAACGCCTGCTCGCTCGCCACCACATCACTGCTTTTGAGCTCGCTGGCCACGGTGCGCCCGTTGGCGCCCGGCTGGATGAGAATCTGTACCGTCCCCGTGCCAGGGCCCGGGTAGTCCGGCACCGTAAATCCACCCAGCATGGGTTTAACGGCCTGGACCGCAAAGTAAACAACAGCACCAAACAGCACCAGGACCACCAGGAAGGCCAGGCTGCGACGGCGCTTGCGGACCCGCTTGGAGACCCGGCTGGTTCTGCGCGAAGGCAGCACCAGCACCTCCGGCGCTACGGGCTCGGAAGATTCGTGCTGCCCATACTCTTCGTAGTGTTCGTAGTCCGAATGACCCGTGTAGAGAGCATCTTCAGCGTTATCGTGCCCATATCCTTCGGCGGCGCTGTGCTCGTCGTCGTACTGGGGCCCGTCACTCTGGGGCCCGTCACTCTGGGGCTCGGCATGGTAGGGCTCAGCGTGGTGGGGCTCGGTGCTGCGGCGTCCGCCGGAGCTCTGGGAGCGGTCCCGAAAAAGATCACTCATGGCGCCTCCCGGGGCTCAAGAGGCGCAGTGTTTAAACTGGTGATGGTGGTTCCCTCTTCGTGTTCAGATGAATCGGCAGTCCCCACAACACCCGACTTGATGGCGCGCACGATCTCTCCAACATCACCATTGCGCGCTTTTTGCATATCAATGGCATGTTGCAGGATTTCAACTGCCGCCACTTGATCTACCACTTTACGGTGTTCACGGCTACTGATACCAGCCTGATGCAGTGACTGGTGGGCGCTGACAGTGCTCAGGCGTTCATCCACAAGCCGCACCGGGACATCCATTCCCGCAGCATCCAGCAAGTTTGCCAGCTGCTGCGCATAGCTTCTAGCCATGTCCGCCGAAGCCTTTTCCTCACCCTTTAAGGTGCGGGGCAGGCCAACAAAAATCTGCCGTACGCACCGGGTGGCGGCCTCTTTGAGAACCACCTTGATATCACTATTGCGCTTAGCGTCACGGCTGAGCGTTTTCACAGGCGTGGCTAAGATACCCTCGGGATCGCACGTGGCCAACCCCACCCGGACCATGCCCACGTCCACACCAAGTTTGACCCCTTGCGGGTAGTTAAGCTCCAGCACTGAGGCCCTAGGTCCGGTTCTTCACTGCGTCACTGACAGCAGTCAGTGCTGCGGGAATAGCAGTCACATCCGAGCCGCCACCCTGAGCCATGTCAGGCTTTCCGCCACCGCCGCCGCCGAGAATACCGGAGGCGATCTTGACTAGGTTCCCAGCCTTGATGCCGGCCTGGCGGGCGGCCTCATTGGTGAGAACCAAAATGATGGGCCGGCCATTGCTGGCTCCGGCTACGGCAATGGTCGACGGCGCCGAGCCGAGACGGTCGCGCAGGTCCAGTGCCAGCACGCGCAGCTCATCGGCGCTGCCAACTTCGCCGGCATTGTGGGCAATGACGCGCACGCCGTTGGCGTCCACGGCAGTTCCTACCAAGTTTGCTGCTGCTGCGCTGAGCTGTTCCTTGCGGAGACGTTCCAGCTCCTTCTCCGCGGTCTTGAGTTTCGCCAAGGTGGCGGCCACGCGTTCCTGGAGCAGGCTGGAGGGCACCTTGAGCATGTCCGTCAATTCACTGACCAGGGCGCGCTCGGCGGCCAGGTGACGGAACGCGTCCATGCCAACGAAGGCCTCGACGCGGCGGTTTCCGGACCCTACCGATTGCTCACCCAACAGGGTCAGCGAACCGATCCGGGAGGTGCTATCCACGTGCGTGCCGCCGCACAGCTCACGTGACCAGGCGCCGTCGATCTCTACAACACGGACCTCGGAGCCGTAGTTTTCCCCGAACAGGGCCATGGCTCCGAGCGCCTTAGCGGCGTCCAAATCCATAACTTTGGTGTCCACACGGTAGTTGTTGCGAATGGCAATGTTGGAAACTTCCTCGATCTCAGAACGGGTCGCGGCGCTCAGGCCCTCACCCCAGGCGAAGTCGAAGCGCAGGTAGCCGGCCTTGTTGAAGGAGCCTCGCTGCAGTGCTTCCGGGCCGAGGATCTGATGCAGGGCAGCGTGCACAATGTGCGTACCCGTGTGTGCCTGCTCTGCTGCGTGGCGGCGTTCGCGGTCCACGGCAGCACGCACCAAAGCGTCTGCTGGCAGTTCGCCTTCGCGCACAATTGCCTTGTGAACGCTCAGGCCTTTGATGGGGCGCTGGACATCAAGAACTTCCACCACAAAGCCGTCACCGGTGATCAGGCCCGTATCAGCAGCCTGCCCGCCGGCCTCGGCGTAGAACGGAGTGGCGTCCAGGACCAGCGAAACTTCATCGCCCGTGGAGGCGTGCGCCACGGCGGCACCATTGGCCAGGATGGCGCGGATGCGGCCCTCGCCTTCCAACTCGGTATAGCCGGTGAAAACAGTCTCGCCCTGGGCATGCAATTCATGGAACACCGTGAGATCAGCGTGGCCGCTCTTCTTGGACTTGGCGTCCTTACGGGCGCGATCACGCTGTTCGAGCATGAGTGTGCGGAACCCTGCCTCATCAACGGCCAGGCCTGCTTCGCCGGCCATTTCCAAGGTGAGGTCAATGGGGAAACCGTAGGTGTCATGGAGAGCGAAGGCTTCTTCACCGGACAGCGGGTGGTTGGCTGCCTTGGAAACCTTCACGGCTTCCTCCAGACGGGCCGTGCCGCTGGCAATGGTGCGCAGGAAGGACTTCTCTTCCGCGTAAGCAATGCGTGCGATCCTCGCGAAGTCGGTTTCCACCTCAGGGTAGGCGCCCTTCATGGCGTCCCGTGAAACGGGCAGCAGCTCCGGCAGGACGGCTGTTTCCACGCCCAGGAGGCGCATGGCACGCACGGCACGGCGGATCAGGCGGCGCAGCACGTAGCCGCGGCCCTCGTTGGAGGGGGTGACGCCGTCGGAAATCAACATCAGGGAGGAGCGGATGTGGTCGGCAACAACACGCATGCGCACGTCATCTGTGTGGTGCGGGTCGGCAGGGTCCTCCGTGGAGGTGTACTTTTTGCCGGAAATTTCGGCGGCTTTGTCCAGAACGGGACGGACCTGATCGGTCTCGTACATGTTCTCCACGCCCTGCAAAATCATGGCAAGACGTTCCAGTCCCAGGCCTGTGTCAATGTTCTTGTTGGGCAGTTCACCCACCACATCGAAGTCCACCTTGGAGGTGACGTTGTCAATCTGGTACTGCATGAACACGAGGTTCCAGATTTCAATGTAACGGGTCTCATCCGCAATGGGGCCGCCGTCAATACCATACTCTGCGCCACGGTCGTAGAAGATCTCCGAGCAGGGTCCGGCCGGGCCGGGCTGGCCGGTGGACCAGTAGTTGTCTTCCTTGCCGATGCGCTGGATGCGGTCAGCGGGGACGCCCACCTTATCGCGCCAGATACCGTACGCCTCGTCGTCCTCGGTGTACACCGTGACCCACAGACGCTCCGCTGGGAGGCCGTAGCCGCCGTCGTCCAAGGAACTGGTGAGCAGTTCCCAGGCGTAGGGGATGGCGGTTTCCTTGAAGTAGTCGCCGAAGGAGAAGTTGCCGCACATTTGGAAGAAGGTGCCGTGGCGGACCGTCTTGCCAACCTCGTCAATGTCTCCGGTGCGGATGCATTTTTGCACGCTTGTGGCGCGCTTGAACGGCGGGACCTCGCGGGCGGTCAGATACGGGATGAAAGGGACCATGCCGGCCACTGTGAACAGTAGGGAAGGGTCGGAGGACACCAGGGAGGCAGAGGGCACGGGTGTGTGGTGCTTGCTGGCGAAGAATTCTACCCAGCGGTTTGCGATGTCGTGCGATTTCATTAGCCTGGTGGCTCCTTCATAGTTCTACAGGGCAAAAAGCTTTACGTCGCTGGCAGGTGAAGCTCAGCGGCTTTAGTTCAGCGGCTTTAGTTCAGCGCCGTTGATGGCGCATGGCGCTGGCGCTGTGGTGCTGGCGCTGTGGTGCGTTGCTTCAGCGGCGGGTTGTCAGGGATGGGTCTTGGTCAACGCCTAAGGCTATCCGCAAATCACTTTCACGTTCATTCATGTTCTCACGGAGTGTGTCAGCGAAATCCGCAATCGCATCACCCACACGTCCCACGGCCCGGTTGAGCCCTTCGGGGCCCAGCGCGCCTCGAGCAGCCGTAATTTTCCGTGCTGCGATGACACCAATGGTGATGCCCACGCCCAGCCAAAAGATTTTCTTCATGGATGCTTGTCCTTATATAACGGCAATATTTTGCGGGCGCGGTTAACGGGCGCGCCGGGCGCGTGAGGGCTTGCTGCGGCCGGAAAAGGCCTGACGGACGCCGTAGGAGAACGCGGCAACTTTGATCAGCGGGGAGCCGATGGTGGCTGCGACGAGTGCTGACAGCGCTGAAATGTTGGCGGTTGCGTCTGAGACGTTGTTGGAGATTGAATCAACCTTGCCCAACTGTGTGTTGGTTGTGGCAACTGTTGCCGTGACCTCTTCGATCAGCGGGGTGGTACCGTCGCCGATCTGTTTAATGGTGATGCGAATTTCTTCAAACACCTTGCCCAGTTTAAGGATCGGCACAGCCAGTAAAGCCACCAAGATGGCAAAGACCCCTGCCGCGATCAATCCTGCAATGTCGCCACCACTCATGTGTGTGCCGCCTCAATTCCATGCTCGTTGGCCAATATTGTCCGGCCGTGGCCGAATACAACATGTTTCCCCAAAATACCTTAGTCCAAAAGTATCGTGATTCGGGCACAAAACAGCCCGCGGCGGTTGCCACGGGCTGCAATGTGTTTCAAGCTGCGAAGGATTCGAGCTCTACTTCATGCTAAGAAAATTTAGCGTGAGTAGAATTCAACAACCAGCTGCTCTTCACAGGTTACGGGAACCTCAACACGCTTGGGGCGGCGCACCAGGCGAGCCTGCAGGCTCTCCAGCTTGACGTCCAAGTACGCGGGGACCGCGGGGAGCACGTCGCGGTGGGCGCCGGCTGCAGCGAGCTGCAAGGGAACCATGGTCTGGCTGCGCGGGTGCACGTGGATCAGCTGACCCTCAGCAACGCGGAACGACGGGCGGTCCACGCGGGCGCCGTCAACCATGATGTGGCGGTGAACAACCAGCTGGCGAGCCTGGGCCGTGGTGCGGGCGAAGCCTGCACGCAGAACCAAAGCATCCAAACGGCTTTCCAAGATTTCAACCAGGTTCTCACCGGTCATGCCCTTGGTGTGCTTGGCTTCTTCGAAGGCACGGGTCATCTGTGCTTCGCGGATGCCGTACTGGGCGCGCAGACGCTGCTTTTCGCGCAGACGTACAGCGTAGTCACTGTCCTGCTTCTTGCGGGCGCGTCCATGCTCACCGGGGCCGTACGGGCGGCGTTCCAGGTACTTGGCTGCCTTGGGAGTCAGAGCAATGCCGAGGGACCGCGAAAGGCGGGCCTGACGGCGGGCACGTGTGTTGTTAGCCACTTGTGTCCTTCCAATAGGTGCAATAAGTGTTGTCTCTGGCCTCCATTGTGGAGAGCTGGGGCTATTGCAACCCGTCGCTACAGCACCTGGGCATGGACAACAAGATCCTTGTTAGCACGGCAAATACGCGGCAAAATGCCGCCCAGTGCGTGCTTGGATGTTGTGCATGGAGCCAGAGCTTGCCAGTGCGGGTTCAACTCTACCACTTGCAAGCACTCGAGCAGCAGCGCGCCGCTGCCTACTACCGAGGAGGGTGCCAAATCTGAGCCACCAACTCTGCAGGCCCGGTTCATCCTGCGCCGTCACCCCTTCTTGGGTTCTGTTCCGCGAATAATCTCCCGCAGCCGGGCTAGGCGTGGACCCAGGTCCCGTTCGTGCCCATTGGCTGTAGGCGTGTAATAGTTCCGTCCCACCAGGTCATCCGGCGGGTATTGCTGGGTGGCAATGGAGTGCGGTGAATCGTGGGAGTAGATGTAACCCTTGCCGTGGCCAAGCCCGGCCGATCCGGCATAGTGGGCATCTCGCAGCGGCGCCGGAACGGTGGAGCCCCTACCGGCTCGAACATCGGCAATGGCGGCGTTGATGCCGTTATAGGCAGCGTTGGACTTCGGCGCGGTAGCCACATGCACTACAGCCTCGGCCAGGATGATCCGAGCCTCCGGCATACCAATCAGTGCCACGGCTTGGGCTGCCGCAACAGCCGTTTGTAGCGCTGTTGGATCGGCCATGCCCACATCTTCGGCGGCGGAGATCATGATGCGCCGGCCAATGAAACGCGGGTCCTCCCCTGCCTCCAGCATGCGTGCCAGGTAGTGCAGCGCAGCGTCTACATCGGAACCCCGGATGGACTTAATGAAGGCGCTGATGATGTCATAGTGCTGATCCCCTGCCCTGTCATAGCGCACGGCTGCAGCATCTATGGCGCGCTCAGCAATGGCCAGGTTAATCTCCACCGGGGCGTCTTGGCCCTGCTCAGCACCAGCGCCCGCACCAGCACCCGTACCAGCACCCTCTGCGTCTTCAGAGAGGGCCACCCCTGCGGCGGCTTCCAAAGTGGTCAACGCCCTGCGGGCATCGCCAGCCGCAAGCCGCACCAGGTGATCTAGTGCCTCATCCGTCACGGTGACAAGAGAGTCCAGGCCGCGCGGATCAATGATGGCCCGCTCCAACAGGCCTTGGATGTCCGCATTTGTTAGAGGCTGCAGGGTCAGCAAGATGGAACGTGAGAGCAGCGGTGCCACCACGGAGAACGACGGGTTTTCGGTAGTGGCCGCAATCAACACGACCCACCGGTTCTCCACCCCAGGCAGCAGGGCATCCTGCTGCGCCTTGTTGAAGCGGTGAATTTCATCCAAGAACAATACAGTGGTGCGCCCGTGCAGATCCCTGTCGGTCAGCGCCTGGTCCATGACCCGGCGCACATCCTTAACCCCGGCGGTGATGGCGGAAAGTTCCACAAACTTCCGTCCCGGTCCGCGGGCAATCACGTGTGCCAGCGTGGTCTTTCCCGTCCCGGGAGGCCCCCACAACATCACGGAGGCGGGCCCTGCCGCTCCCCCAGCGCTGCCACCAGCCGCCAACATTTGCAGTGGTGAGCCGGGGCCCAGCAGGTGCTTCTGGCCCACAACTTCTTCAAGGCTTCGCGGACGCATGCGCACGGCAAGGGGGCTGCGTGGGCGCGATCCGTCCCCCGCTGACCCACTCGAGGCGAGGGAATCGTCGTCGTCCGTGTCATCGTCGCCATGCAGCGCGCTAAAAAGGTCACTCACCCCTCTAGGCTATCGCCCGGTAGTCTGGCAGCGTGAACCCTGCCCAACGCACCAACTATGTCCCCGCTAGCCGCCTGATGGGTTGGCTGGAGCGCTTTTCCGGCGCGCACGGTGGACAGGATTCCCTACAAGACACTGACGACGGCGTGATGTTGCGTATGCGCGACGGCGCCACCGCAACGTTGGCAGCACCCTGGCCGGCCGAGGGACGGCCCGGACGCGGTACCAACATTCTCGAAAGACTGGTGTCCGTGACCGCCCAGGAGCGCAGCTACGGCATTTTGTTGCTCCGGCGTGGCGGTTTTGCTGTTGGGGTGGCCAAAGCGGGAAAATTGGTGGCACACAAAGTGGGCAGTGCCTCTGGCCGGTCTCGTGGCACTGACCCGGCTGCTGCCGTAATCGAACGCGCCTCGCAGGAAGCCAGCCGCCTTTTTGCCGGGGCAGCCTTTGAATACTTGGGCACTGGCGGCGACAGGCAACTGGTTGACTCTGTCCTCTCGGTTCCGGCCCTGCGTAGGTACGCGGACACTACCCGTCTGGCGCCTATTCCTGTCCAGGAACTGAAAATGGATGCGTTGATGCGGGCAGCGGCGGATTTTGCTTCCGTTCGCATTCACATTACGGATGTGCACAAGTAGTGCCCGCAGCCTGGGACCCGATACCTGAGGGTGACCCCGGCGCACTGCACGGGTATTGTGTCAGGTATCTCTCCTGCACGGAGAGGTACCACAGGATTTAGGGGTTAGAAAATGTCCAATGATCCAGTGCTGCCTCCTGAAGAGGGCACATCCCAATACATCGATCCGGAGCGTTCCATCGTGCCGGAGCATGAGCCAGAGGCGGCCGCCATTCCTACGCCGGCCACAGCCAACCAGGGCTCTAAGGTGGTTCCCACCAAAAGTCCCAAGAACCCACCAGTAACGCGAGCTGGCATGGTGTGGGCCGCTGTCATCGCCGGATTGCTACTGCTGGTTGTGCTCATCATCTTTATCCTGCAAAACGACGCAAGGGTGACTGTGAATTTCTTTGGCGCCTCCGGTGAGCTTTCCCTGGGCATGGCATTGTTCATTGCCGCGGTAGGAGGCGGGATACTGGTAGCGATTGCTGCAGCGGTGCGAATCCTGCAGCTGAGAAATCAACGCCGTCACCTAACAAACCGGCCGACAGCCCAACCGGGGCTCTCGGCCAGTGACCAGCCGGGGATCTAGGCACCCGGGCCTCCCGAGCAGTGCAAGCGAGGCTCACTGCACTGACCTTCTCCCTCAAGTTCCTGACATTTTTTGTTGGCCAGCAGCCAGTTCTCCCTGCGCCTCCTGAGCTCCTAAGCTCCTAAGCTCCTGTTGGATCATGGGTTCGACCCCAAGTTTCCACGGCAGCGGCGTACTGGCACGGAACTCTTGCCGCACATTTAGGCAAAAGAATGCCTGCCACCCCGCGAGTGGGGTGGCAGGCATTCTGGCGGTTGCTGGGGTTACTTGTCCCCGGCGCTTGCTTCGGGCTTGAAGTCCACGCCGGCTTCCTTGCGCTGCTGTGCCGTGATGGGCGCAGGGGCCTGGGTCAGCGGGTCGTAGCCGCCACCGGACTTCGGGAAAGCAATGACGTCGCGGATGGAGTCAACACCTGCCAGCAGGGACACGGCACGGTCCCAGCCAATGGCGATTCCACCGTGCGGCGGGGCACCGAACTTGAAGCCTTCCAGTAGGAAGCCGAACTTCTCTTCCGCTTCTTCGTTGCTCAGGCCCATGACTTCAAAGACACGCTTCTGCACGTCGGAGCGGTGAATACGGATGGAACCGCCACCAATCTCGTTGCCGTTGCAGACGATGTCGTAAGCGTAGGCCAAGGCGCTTTCCGGATCCGTGTCAAAGGTGTCCAGGAACTCGGGCTTGGGCGAGGTGAACGCGTGGTGCACGGCGGTCCACTTGCCGGCGCCAACGGCGACGTCACCGGAGGCTACGGCGGCGGCGGCGGGCTCGAACATGGGCGCGTCAACGATCCAAACGAACGCCCAATCGGCCGGGTTGATCAGGCCGGTACGGTGGCCGATTTCAACACGGGCGGCACCCAGCAGTGCGCGGGAGGGGGAAACCTCGCCGGCGGCGAAGAAGATGGCGTCACCGGGCTTGGCACCCACGGCCTCGGCCAGGCCGGCACGCTCGGTGTCGGTCAGGTTCTTGGCTACGGGTCCGGTCAGCTCGCCCTCTTCCTTGAACAGGACGTAGGCCAGGCCCTTAGCACCGCGCTGCTTGGCCCATTCCTGCCAGGCGTCCAGCTGGCGGCGCGGCTGTGAGGCCCCGCCGGGCATGACAACGGCACCAACGTAAGGGGCCTTGAAGACGCCGAATTCGGTGTCCTTGAAGAACTCCGTCAAGTCAGTCAGTTCCAGGCCGAAGCGCAGATCAGGCTTGTCGGAGCCATAACGGGCCATGGCGTCGCGGTAGGTCATGCGCGCAATAGGCAGCGGAATTTCAACGTCAATCAGCTTCCACAGTGCCGAAACAATCTTCTCGCCCAGGGCGATGATGTCGTCCTGATCAACGAAGCTGGCCTCGATGTCCAGCTGGGTGAATTCCGGCTGGCGGTCCGCACGGAAGTCCTCATCGCGGTAGCAGCGGGCAATCTGGTAGTACTTTTCAAAGCCGCCCACCTGCAGGAGCTGCTTGAACAGCTGTGGGGACTGCGGCAGCGCATACCAGGAACCCGGGGCCAGACGTGCCGGCACCACAAAGTCGCGGGCACCTTCGGGGGTGGAACGCGTCAGTGTGGGTGTCTCAATTTCGGTGTAGCCCTGCTCGTGCAGCAAGTTACGGGCCACACGGTTCGCCTCTGAGCGCAGGCGCAGGTTGCGCTGCATGCCGGGGCGGCGCAGGTCCAGGTAACGGTGCTTCAGGCGCGCTTCCTCACCAACTTCAACATGCTCATCGACCTGGAACGGCAGGGGCGCTGCTTCGTTAAGTACCACGACCTCATCGGCCATGACTTCAATCTCACCGGTGGCGAGGGCCGGGTTTTCGTTGCCTTCGGGGCGGCGGGAGACCGTGCCGGTGATCTGCAACACGAACTCGTTGCGCAATGCATGGAAGATTTCTTCTTCCCGCACTACAATCTGGGCCACGCCCGAGGCGTCACGCAAATCCAAGAACGCCACTCCGCCGTGGTCGCGGCGGCGGGCTACCCAGCCCGAGAGGGTGACGGTTTGGCCAATATGTTCAGCCCGCAGGGAGCCCAGGTCATGTGTGCGCAGCACAGCATTCCTTTCAATGGTGGTGAACGGCCCATAATGTGGGCCCGCAAAAGAGTTTGATATGAAGTTTACCGTTGATCGCGACACCCTAGACCCGGTAGAGCGCTCTAAGGGAAATCGACCCGTGAGAAATGGCTGCTATGACGCTCCATAGCAGCCATTTCTCACGGATCGGTGGTGCGGTGGTGGTGCGGTGGTGCGTGGATCTCAGGGTTAGGCCTTGATGATCTGCGGTGTCAGATCCTCAACCGGTGGCATCCATACTGCGGGATCGGCCACCACTTGCTCGCCTGAGCGGATGTCCTTTACCTGGTGCTCCCCGGACTCGTCGGTGAACCAGACGTAGGGGATGCCTCGCTTGTCGGCGTACTTGATTTGTTTGCCAAATTTGTCAGCCTTGGCGGCAACCTCTGTGGAGATGCCTCGGGCGCGCAGCGCTGCCGCCACGTCCTGGGCTTCGCCCCAGCTGTCCTCATCACTCAAGGTGACTAGGACGGCGGTGGGCACGCTGCGTGAAGCCTTCGCGAACTCCTGGCTCAGGATGCGTGCCACCAGGCGGGTGACACCAATGGACAGGCCTACTCCGGGGAACTTGCGGTTGCCCTTGGAGGCCAAGGCGTCGTAGCGCCCGCCGGAGCAGATGGAACCAAGCTGTTCGTGGCCCACCAGCACCGTCTCGTAGACAGTTCCCGTGTAGTAATCCAGGCCGCGGGCAATGGAAAGATCAGCCACAACGGAACCGGGCGCGCTCTTGATTGCTGCAGCAATAACCTGTTCCAGCTCATCGAGGCCTTCTTCCATGAGCTCATCCGTGACGCCTAGGGCGCGGACGGCGGCAACAAAGGAGGTGTCCTCGGTGCGGATCGAGGCCAATGCCAGGGCCTTGGCGGCTTGCTCATCAGTGGCGCCAAGCTCATTTTTGAGCAACGTTGCAACAGCGTCAGCGCCGATCTTTTCCAGCTTGTCGATGCTGCGCAAAACTCCAGCTGTATCGGTGAGGCCAATGCCGCGGTAGAAACCTTCGGCAAGCTTGCGGTTGTTGATGCGCAATTTGAAGGCCGGGATGGGCAGCGCGGAGAGCGCTTCAGCAATCACCAGCGCAAGTTCCACGTCATAGCGGAACGGCAGTACGCCGTCGGCCACTACATCAATATCTGCTTGGGTGAACTCGCGGGCACGGCCCTCTTGGGGACGCTCACCACGCCACACCTTCTGGATCTGGTAGCGGCGGAACGGGAAGGAAAGGTAGCCGGCGTTTTCCACAACATAGCGGGCAAAGGGCACCGTCAAATCAAAGTGCAGGGCCAGCGCGTTGGGATCATCCTTGGAGGCAACGGCGGTGTTTCCGTCGTCGTCCTGCAGGCGGGAGAGCCCGTACACTTCCTTGTCGATTTCGCCCTTGCGCAGGAGGTGTCCCACGGTTTCCACGGCGCGAGTCTCAATCGAGCTGAAGCCGTGCAGCTCAAAAGTGCGGCGCAGGGTGTCCAGCACATGCGCCTCCACCAGCCGCTCCTCGGGAAGCCACTCGGGAAAACCGGACAAGGAGGCGTTGCGTGCCATGGGTGTTGCTCTCCTAACATGCGCCAGGCCCTGATTCAAGGGCAGGATCCGGCGGGCGGGTAATCGTCACGGTGTCACGAGTGCCATGTCACGCTCGCTGCTGAGCGGGCCTGACATGGGTAAGCTGACACCGGCTGCCATTTTATAAGATTTGGCAGCCCACCACTAAACTTACCCGGATACGGGACGCCCGGGTGCACCTACCCCTGACATTGAAGAAAGAGGCACCGTTGGCCAACAGCAACAAGTCCAGCCGTGAAGCAAAGGCTCGCGTGGCACGTATGGAGGCGAACCAGGCCCAGCACAAGGACCAGCTCCAACGACGCAAGCGAGATAACCTCATTGCCTTTATTGCCATTGGCGCCTCCTTGGTTCTGGCCACGGTGCTGGCACTGACGGCCTTTTCCCCCAAGACGGACGACGGCGTTGACGGCGCAGGTGCGCAGGCTCCCGTCAGCACTCCTTCGGCTCAGGCAACCACGAACCCCACGGAACCCACCGATGCTGCCACTGACGCTGCGCCGGTGGAAACGAACAGCCCCACCGTGCCCAAGGCAGATACTGCCCGGGGCAAGACGTTCACTGGCACGCTGACGCTGAACGGCAAGCCCATGGGTGTGGAATTGGATGGCAGCAAGGCTCCTCAAGCTGCGGCGGTGTTCAAATCGTTGGCTGACTCCGGCTTTATGACAGGCAAAACCTGCCACCGTCTGACCAATGCACCCGACTTTGGGCTCATCCAGTGCGGTTCACTCAAGGGTGATGGTGCCGGCGATCCCAGCTACCAGTGGGGCCCTGTGGAGAACACTCCTGCGGATGGTGTGTACCCGGCCGGGACCATCGCTGTGGCCCGCGCCAACACCACGTACTCCAACGGCACGCAGTTCTTCATCACCTATGAGGACACTAATCTTCCTCAGGGCGACGGCGGCTACACCATCGTTGGAAAGGTCACCAGCGGCCTTGATGTGCTCACAGCCATCGCCAAGGACGGGATAGCTGGCGGGGCAACCGACGGTGCGCCCAAGACCAAGGTGACGATAGACTCGTTCAAGCTCAACTAATTTTTATCAGGCCTTCCCTGATGCGGCACAACCGTGCACATGAGGGAAACGCACCACAGCGATTCTGGTCAGGCACGTTTGGCGTACCTGATAGTTTCCATCAAGCGAAAGACTTTTAGCGGTGACACACAGTCAAGAATCCGACGAAACACTTGCCTCCACAACAGAGGCTCCCGTAACGGAGAGCAACCCTGTCGAAAGCACGACGGCGGCCACCCCCGCCGCCCCGGCACCGGCCTCCGTTCCAGCTGCTGCGCCTTCACCGGCCGCCTTTGCAGCCCGTCCCAAAGTTCCGGCGCCCGCCGCCGTTCCTGCTCCCGTTGCGGCACCGGTTGCGCCTGCCATCAATTTGATCGAGGCCGCCAAGTTTGGCCGGGCCGAAGAAGACGGTCACGTCTTCTTGCTCCTCGATGGTGAAGAGTTCCCGGTTGGCCAGTACCCCGGAGCCAGCAAGGACGAGGCGCTGAGCTACTTTGTGCGCAAGTTTGATGACATTCTGGCCCAGGTCACTTTGCTCGAACAGCGTGTTGAGGCCAAGGCCCCCACCACAGACATGAACAAGACTGTCAGCCATGTGCGTGAACAGCTCGGTGAGCGTAACTCCGTGGGGGACGTCAACGCGGCACTGGCCCGTCTGTCCACCCTGGAAGAGAACATCAAGGCTCTCTCCGCTGCGGAGAGGGCCGCCCACGAATCGGCCCGCGCCGTGGAGCTTGCCTCCCGTGAAGCAATTGTGGCTGAGGCGGAAACCATTTCCGCCGAGGACCCCACCACTATCCAGTGGAAGATCAGCAGCGCACGCATGAACGAGCTCTTTGAGTCTTGGAAAGCGGCGCAGAAGAACGGGATGCGTTTAGGCCGGGCCACGGAAGAAGGCCTGTGGAAGCGTTTCCGCAGCGCCCGGACCGTGTTCGATCGCCACCGCCGCGCCTACTTCTCGCAGCTGGATAACACCAACGCCGCCGCCAAGAGCGCCAAGGAATCACTGATTGCTGAGGCTGAGGAGCTCGCTACCTCCACCGATTGGGGCTATGCAGCCGGCGAATACCGCCGCCTCATGGACCAGTGGAAGGGCTCCCCCCGGGCCAGCCGCAAGGACGATGACGCTCTGTGGGCACGCTTCCGCGGGGCACAGGATAAGTTCTTCGCTGCACGTCAGTCCGCCAACAACGCTCTTGATGAAGAGTTCGGTGCCAACCTGATCGTCAAGGAAGCTCTCCTTGTTGAAGCTGGCGCCCTGCTGCCCATCAAGGACCTCAACGCCGCGAAGAAGTCCCTGCAATCCATCCGCGACCGCTGGGAAGAAGCCGGCAAGGTGCCGCGCAACGACATGCAGCGTGTGGAGGCAGGTCTGCGCAAGGTGGAGGACGCCGTGCGTTCCGCTGAAGACGACAACTGGCGCCGTAGCGATCCTGAAGCCAAGGCCCGCACCAGCAGCGCCCTGAGCCAGCTGGAAGCCACCATTGCCGGTTTGAAGGAAGATCTGCTCAGCGCCGAGAAGGCAGGGGATGCCCGCAAGGTCGCCAAGGCCACCGAGGCACTGGCAGCCCGCGAGCTGTGGCTGGAACAAATCCAGAAGGCAGCCCAGGATTTCTCCTGAACAGTTAACACGACAAAGACCTTCTGCCACTAGTTGAGCTAAGTTATCAGGCCTCCGGGCCGGGTTGTCCACAACCCGGCCCGGAGGCCTTTTTCTTCGCCCGCCAGCAGGGCAGGCTGGGATGATGAGAAGCCACGCAACTCCGCCAGAGGGCCCAACGGCTGTTCTGCTTCTGGCGCCGGGTACACAGTTCACTGCCTCCGAACTGTCCGCCATGACCCTGGATGGGGTGATCTGTCACGTCTTTGGCCAAATTTTTAGGCCCTCCTCCTTGCCCGAAACCCCCACTGTCCGCGCCGCCGCGCTGGCTCTTGCCGTCCCGGCGTACCTCAGTCACCGGGCGGTGCTGGGACAATTGAGCGCTGCATGGGTGCACGGCTGCGCACCCCTGCCTGAGGTGATCTCCCTGCTGGTGGCCAATGACGGCAACAGCGTCTCCTTGCCACGGAGCAGTGGCGCCAGCATTCGCCAGGTCAGTTTGGCTGTACAGGAGGTGATGGTGTTGGGTGGTACACCCGTCACGCGCCCGCTGCGCACTGCGGTAGACGTGGCCCGAAGCGCCCCCGAGTTGCTGGCCAGAACCGTGCTGCAAACCATGGCGGAGCAACCCTTGTTGGACTGTTCACTCGAGCGCCTCCTTTGCGCCATTCAAGCTGCACCTCACGTCCCTGGGAAAATCAGGGCACAGGAACTTGTGCAAGCCATGATGGGGCATCCGCCAGCTATCGGGGGCACTGGCTAGGGAGTCATTGATACTTGGGCCTCACGTGTCCCAGCCTTGGCCTCATGGACGCCGGACTCCTGCTCGCGGCGGCAGCAGCAGCGCGAACAGGGGTGCCGACCTCGCGCGTATTCTCCATACTGATGGCAGCTATCAGACCAGCGGCGGGACCGTCTTGGATGCGGAGGCCCTCACGGCCCCGTTCCAACAACGTCTGGGACTGTTGAAGGCCCTAGGCACGGCGGTGCGAGCCGGTGGCCCGGTAGACGTCAAACACCCCGTCAATGCGCCGCACCGTATTCAACACATGATCCAGGTACTTGGGGTCACCCATTTCGAACGCGAACTTGGACAGCGCCACACGGTTGGTGCTGGTGTTGACACTGGCCGCCAAAATATTGACATGACACTCAGATAAAACCCTAGTCACATCCGAGAGCAGGCTCTTGCGGTCCAGGGCCTCCACCTGAATTTCCACAAGGAAGACACCCGATTGTGTGGGCGCCCAGTCAACGTCCACCAGCTTCCCGGGCTCGTTCTGCAGATGCAGGAGATTGGGGCAGTCCTGCCGGTGTACCGATATGCCCGAACCCTTCGTAACAAACCCTGAGATGGGATCCGGCGGAACGGGTGTGCAACACCTGGCCAGCTTCACCAAAACATCATCAACGCCGTGCACAATGACACCGGAGCTTGAGACACGTGAACGGGTGTTGGAGACATGATTTTTAACCGGTGGTGCCGCGTCTTCAATATCAACCAAGCCCATGGCCTCGCGCAGACGCTCCACAACTGACTGTGCCGAGGTGTGTCCATCACCCACCGCAGCGTAGAGTCCGGCAATGTCTTGATAGTGGAAGTGCTCGGTGACGGCCATGAGGGAATCATGGGTCATCATTTTCTGCAACGGCAGGTTTTGCTTGCGCATGGCCTTGGCGAGAAGTTCCTTACCCTTCTCAATGGACTCGTCTCGCCGTTCCTTGCTGAACCACTGACGGATCTTATTACGTGCCCGCGGGCTCTTGACGAAGTTTTGCCAGTCTTGGCTGGGTCCGGCACCTTCGGCCTTGTTGGTGAAGATCTCCACCGTGTCACTGTTGGAAAGTTCACTGTTGAGGGGCACCAGCTTGCCGTTGACCCGGGCACCAATGGTTCGGTGCCCTACTTCCGTGTGAACAGAGTAGGCGAAGTCCACCGGGGTTGCCCCGGCCGGCAGCGCCACAACCTTGCCCTTGGGGGTGAAGACGTAGACTTCCTTTGCGTTCATTTCAAAGCGCATCGAATCCATAAACTCGCCCGGATCCGCTGTTTCACGCTGCCAGTCCATGAGCGAGCGCAACCACGTCATGTCATCTTGATTGGTGGCGGCCGGGACCTTACTGCCACTTTTGTACATCCAGTGCGCAGCCACACCATACTCGGCACGCTGGTGCATTTCTCTGGTGCGGATTTGAATCTCAACCAGTTTGCCGCCAGGACCCAGCACCGTGGTGTGAAGGGATTGATACATGTTGAATTTGGGCAGCGCAATGTAATCCTTGAAACGCCCTACCAGCGGTGTCCAGAGGGAGTGTACCTCGCCTAACATGGCGTAGCAGTCTCCCACGGTGTCCACGATGACGCGGACCCCGATCAGGTCATTAATGTCATCAAAGTCTTTGTTGCGGACCACCATTTTTTGGTAAATGGAGTAATAGTGTTTTGGCCGGCCGCTGATTTCACCCTTGATCTTGGACACGCGCAAGACTTCTAAGAGTTCACGGCGGATCAGACTCAACTGCTTCTCCCGCTCCGGTGAGCGGTCCTGCACCAGCCGGACAATTTCCTCATACACCTTCGGGTACAAGGCGGCGAAGGAAAGTTCTTCCAATTCCCACTTCATGGCGTTCATGCCGAGGCGGTGAGCCAGCGGGGCAAAAATGTCCAGTGTCTCCCGAGCCTTTTTACTCGATGACTGGGCTGAGACAAACCGCCACGTGCGGGCGTTGTGGAGCCTGTCAGCGAGCTTGATGACCAGAACACGGATGTCCTTGGACATGGCGATGACCATTTTCCGCAAGGTCTCAGCCTGAGCGGCCTCACCGTAGTCCACCTTGTCCAATTTGGTGACGCCGTCTACCAATAAGGTGATTTCCTTGCCGAAGTCCCGCTCCAGTTCGGCAAGCGTATAGGGGGTGTCCTCAACCGTGTCATGCAGCAGCGCAGCAGCCAGGGTGCTGCCGCTCAAACCCATTTCCGCAAGGATGGTTGCCACAGCCACGGGGTGGGTGATGTAGGGGTCGCCACTTTTGCGTTTTTGGCCCTCGTGGTATTTTTCTGCCACCGAAAAGGCGCGCTGAATTAGATCGAGGTCTTCCTTGGGATTCTTGGCACGCACAATGCGCAGCAAAGGTTCCAGGATGGGTGCGTAGCTTTCCGCTGACCACCCGGTCAGGCGTGCCAGACGGGACCTGGTGCGTTCACGGCGACCAGGAAAAGTGGAGCGACTATTTGCTGGCCGAGGTTCAGAACCCTCCGTGGCGGACGCAGCTTGCTCGCCCGAACCAGTTACCAGCTCATGCGAGGGTGATTCTTCGTTCAACGTATTGCCTCCCTCACACATGTAGCTCCTGTGCGCCCCCAAGGCGGGGCATTAACCCATTCTAAGGTGCCCGCAGAGCAATGTTGACCAAAACAGGGCCGGGACCGAATGCGTACCATTCGGTCCCGGCCCTGTGAGGATGCCGGAGGCGGTAGTGCTGTGAACCTTAGGTGGTAGCGCTCACTGCAACAGCTTCGTTGGCACGGCGCTGCTGAACTTTCTTGGCCTGCTTGGCCAGTTCCGGTTCACGCTCACGAAGCCATGAGTACAACGGAGCTGCCACGAAGATGGTGGAGAAGGTACTGACAATAATTCCGATGAACAGGGCCAGTGAAAGGTCCTGCAATGTTCCTGCACCCAGGAGCAGTGCACCAATGAACAAGATGGAGCCAACCGGCAACACTGCCACCATCATGGTGTTGATGGAGCGCACCAAGGTCTGATTCACCGCGAGGTTAACCTCCTCGGCAAAGGTCCGGCGCACGGATTTAGAAATGTCCGCCGTATTTTCTCGAATCTTGTCAAAGACCACCACTGTGTCATAGAGCGAATAGCTCAAAATAGTGAGGAATCCGATGATGGCTGACGGTGTCACCTCAAATCCTGAGGCTCCGTAGATTCCGGCCGTGACCACCATAACCACCAGCATGCCAACAATGGCCGCAATGGACATCCGCCAGGTGCGGAAGTACAGGGCCATCAAGACGGTGGCCAAGAGTACGAACACAATGAAACCAATGACTGCCTGGCGTGAGACATCCTGTCCCCAGCTAGGGCCCACAAAGGTTGAAGTAATGTGGTCCTCGGTGACACCATAGGCGGTCTTCAAGGCGTCCTTGACGGCGATGGTCTGATCATCGCTTAGCCTGTCGGTTTGCACCTGCATGGTGTCGCCAGCAATGTTGGTCACCACGGCTGCTGTGCCAGGAACGGCCTCGGCAACAGCTTTTTCACCAATGGCAACATCCGTGTGGGCAACAGCAGAAACCGTGAACTGGGAACCGCCACGGAACTCAATACCAAAGTTGAAACCGCCGCCAAGCAGTGGGATCAGAATGGAAAGCAGAATGGCGACTCCGGCGATGCTGAACCAAATCTTGCGTTTGCCAATGAACTCGTAGGACCGTTCACCGGTATACAGTTCATTGCCGAAAGTGGCGAAACTCTTCATTATTTGCTCTCCTTCGAGTCGCTGGAACCGGATTCGGCGGCTCCGGCGCCCCCGCTGCCAACCATTTGGGCTTCCTTGGCAGCTAACCGCCGCTCAGCGATGGTTTGGCGACGTTCGGCCTCTCCTGCTGCACGGACATTCTTGCCCTTGGCAACGGCTGCGCTTTCCTCGGGTGTGCGGAAGCGGCCGGCTCCGCGGTATAGCGGAATGGCGCCAAGCTGCTTCGGGTCAAGACCTGAGAAGTGGTGGCCTTCCCCGAAGAACTTGGTACGTGCCAGCAACTGCAGGGTGGGGTGGGTGAACATGAAGACCACAATGAGGTCAGCTACTGCCGTGAGGCCAAGGGTGAAGGCGAAGCCCTTCACACTGCCTACGGAGACGAAGTACAACACCAGTGATGCCAAAATATTGACGGCCTTGGAGGCAAGGATGGTGCGCCTGGCACGTTCCCAACCGTTCTCCACGGCCGCAACCAGGCCCCGTCCGTCCCGCAATTCATCCCTGACGCGTTCAAAGTACACGATGAACGAGTCAGCGGTCTGACCGATGGCCACGATAATGCCCGCCACACCTGCCAGCGACAGCCGGTAGTTTTCCGCCCAGCCCAGCAAAATGATGGCCAGGTACGTGATAACACCGGCAATGACTAGGGAGAAGATTGTGACAAAGCCCAGTGCACGGTATTGGAACAAGGAGTAGATGACAACGAGTCCAAGACCAATCAAACCTGCCAAAAGGCCCATTTCCAACTGCTGCAGACCAAGAGTTGCGGAGATCTGGATTTCGCTTTGAATCTCAAAGCTGATCGGCAATGAACCAAACTTCAGCTGATCCGCCAGCGCCTTGGCACTTGTCTCGGTGAAGTTGCCGGTGATGGAGGACTGGCCGTCGGTGATAACAGCCATGGATGAAGGTGCTGAAATGACACTGTCATCCAAGACGATGGCAAAACGGGCCTGCGGGTCATCCGGGTTGGCCAAGTACTTTGTGTGCAAGCGTTGCGTCACGGTCTTGAATGCTGCGGCACCTTCAGGCTTTTCCAAGGTCAGCTGCACCGACCACTCATTGGTGGTGGCACCCTGTGCGCCAGCTTGCAGGCCATAGGAGGCGGTTTTGATCCACTTGCCCGGAATCTCCACCGGCCCAAGGATGTATTTGATGCCGGAGTCCGGCTCACAGCTGATCAAAGGCTTGGCTGGATCCGACGTTGTGGGCCGCTCGGTCAGCGGCGGAATGCAGCTGGTAGCCTCAAATTCCTTCATGAGGGCAGCATCAACCCAGTTGGGATCGCTGGCGTTCAACGGCGCAGCAGTCGGCACGGGGAGCTTGTCCGCCGGAGTCCGCTCTGCTTCCGGAACGGCACCGCTAGGAACCTGGGTGGCCGCAATGACGGGGCGGAAGTTCATGTTCGCCGAAGCCTTGATGAGGTTGCGTTCCTCGTCGGTAGGCTTGCCTGGCATGCTCACAACAACGTTACTGCCGCCCTCAGTGGAGATCTGGGCTTCGGAGACACCAGAACCGTCCACACGCTGACGAATAATGGACACAGCTTGGTCCAGTTGTTCGGAGGTAATACTGCCCGCTCCTTCAACCTTGGGCGCCAGAATCATCTGGGTGCCACCTTCAAGGTCTAGGCCAAGCTTTGGCGCCCAAGTGGCGGCGCCAGAAAGCACACCAGCACCTACTGCCAGGGTGCATGCAATAATGAGCGCCGCGAGCCACAGAAGAGTTCTGCGGGCCGTGGACGCCGGACCTGTTCGTGCCATCAAGGGATCCTTCTATTGGTCACGGGATTGTGAACATGGCAATGCTGCTGCATCTGGACCATACGTAGACGCAGCAGCTGCCAACCCGGATAAGGCTAGTTGTCTTTGTTGTTGTCTTTGTTCAAGCGCTCAAGGGTTTCATCAACGGACTCCCCTGCATCAGGGGCCTTATCAAGGTTCAAAGTCAGCGATGAGGCATCGTTGGGCACGGTAGCGCTGATGTCTTCAGCGCCCTGGGGCTCAATGATCTTGGCAACCGTCTGGCTGTGCACAGTGGCTGTGGTGCCGGGAGAGATCTCGAGGATGATCTGATTCTCTTCCTCATCAATGGCCAGGACCTTGCCGAAGAGACCAAAGTTGGTCATGATCTCAACGCCGGGCGCCAGCTTTGAGCGCTTTTCTGCCGCGGCTGCCTTGGTCTTCTTTTGCTTGCGCATCATCATGATGATGAGCAGGCCAAACATGGCGAACAAGACTAGTGTCATCGGGTCCATGAGAACCCCCTGAGGGCGAAGTTGTTGGCCAAAACACTACTGAGAGACACAGCTGAGGTTCCATTCGTTAGGAAAAAATTTCAGGCCCGGCTACGGCGCAAACGTGCCGGACGTCATACCAGTGTAGAGGGTAAAGCTGAACGTAGGATGATAAACCACCCGCAATAGCCAGAAATTACACGCACGAACCCGAAATGGGCCGGGAACCACGCAGCCGGGACCGTTTTGGGCCCACGGGCAACGCCAAGGTAGGCGTTCAGCCTTCTCGTGGCTCTTCTTCGAAGGGAAGCATAGCGGCGGCAACCGCGTTGCCCGGCATTTTCAAACCGAGGTGCTCCCAGGCGGCGGGCAGAGCTATGCGGCCACGTGGGGTGCGTCCCAAAAGTCCTTCCCGTACCAGGAAGGGTTCAGCCACCGTCTCCACAGTTTCCGGCTCCTCCCCTACGGCAATGGCCAAGGTGGATAGCCCCACGGGTCCACCATTGAATTTGTTGACCAACGCTTGCAGCACGGATCTATCCAGCCGGTCCAACCCGCGGGCATCAACTTCATACATATCCAAGGCCGCAGAGGCCGTGCGGGCGTCAATGGATTCAATGCCGTGAACCAGAGCCCAGTCCCGCACCCGGCGCAGAAGCCTGTTGGCAATGCGGGGAGTGCCGCGGGAACGTCCGGCAATCTCCGAAAATCCTGCGCTGGTGAGCCGCAGGTCCAACATGCCGGCGGAGCGGCGCAGCACTAGCTCCAGTTCCGCCACCGAATAGAACTCCAAATGGCCCGTAAAACCGAAACGGTCACGCAACGGTCCAGGTAGCAGCCCGGCCCGTGTGGTTGCACCGACCAAGGTGAAGGAGGGCAGTTCCAACGGGATGGCAGTGGCTCCGGCGCCCTTGCCAACAATGATGTCAACCCGGAAGTCCTCCATGGCCATGTACAGCATTTCCTCGGCTGGACGTGACATGCGGTGGATTTCATCCAGGAACAGCACCTCGCCCTCGGTGAGTGAAGAAAGAATGGCTGCGAGGTCGCCAGCGTGCTGAATGGCCGGACCTGAGCTGATCCGCAAAGGAGCGTTCATTTCTGCAGCGACGATCATGGCCAACGTGGTTTTACCCAGCCCGGGCGGGCCCGACATCAGCACGTGATCAGCACTGCGGCCCCGGATTTTGGAGGCTGCCAGCACCAGTCCCAGCTGCTTGCGGACCCGCTCCTGGCCAACAAAATCATCAAGGTTCTTGGGCCGCAGGGCCGCTTCGAGCTCTCGCTCTTCGGGCTCAGCAACGGGCCCGGCCAGTTCACTCGCGGTGTTGCGGGCTAACCCGCCGCTCCCCGCTGAACCGCTGCTCCCCCCTGAGCCGCTGTTGCCGATGCTGATCTGCCCCGGCAACAACGGAATTGACTCTTCGTTGGCTGCCATTCTTAGCGCACACCGCCCTTGCCCCTAGTGTTGTCCTGGCCGAGCCTGCGCAGCGTGGCACGGAGAACGGCGGGCACATTGGCGCCTTCAGCGAGTTCGGGCTCTGCCGTCACGGCGGCATCGATGGCTTTGAGGGCGTCCCTTTCATTCCAGCCCAGGCTGGTCATGGCAGCCACCACTTGATCCTTCCACTCCATGGCCGGAGCAGCCACGGTGGCGGACACAGCCTCCCCCGTCGGTTTTAGTTTGCCCTTGAGTTCAAGGACAATACGTCCGGCAACCTTGGGGCCTACTCCGGGAACCTTGGTGAAGACCTTGCCGTCACCGGCATCAACTCCCAAGCGAATACTTTCAGGCTCAAGGACGGCTAGGATCGCTAGCGCCAGCCGCGGCCCAATGCCGCTAACGCTCAGGAGCGTGTCAAAGACCTCGCGTTCGCCCACGTCGGCAAATCCATAGAGAGTCATGGAGTCCTCACGCACAATCATTGCTGTTGTGAGGCTCGCTTCCTCACCTTGGACCAAGGCCCCCAGGGTCTTGGGTGTGGCATGCACCAGCATGCCCACGCCATTGACGTCAATGACTACCTGGGACAGCGAAAGCGCAGCCACCGGCCCGCGGACAAAACTGATCATTGCAACTGCTCCTGACAAATTCCAAGGTTGGGCTGCTTTAGCTTAAGCCCAGTGTAATCGAACATACGTACTAGCAACTAGTGCCAGGTTGCCCCCGGCGCTTCCTTGTTCTTGGTGACCTTCGATTTCCGTTCGGCTTCACGCCAAAGCTGCTGGGCCGCCGTCGTACTTTGGCTGCCACTGGCAAAAGAGGCACCGCTGCGCCACGCATGGGCAATCGCCAACGCCAGGGCATCCGCGGCATCAGCCGGGCGCGGCGGCTCGTCCAGGCGCAGCAGCCGGGTGACCATAGCGGTGACGTGCGCCTTGTCAGCGCGGCCATTGCCCGTCACCGCAGCTTTAACCTCCGACGGCGTGTGCATGGCTACGGGGATTCCTCGCCGGGCGGCCGCAACCATGACAACCCCTGACACTTGGGCCACGCCCATCACGGTGCTGAGGTTGGTTTGGGCGAAGACCCGTTCAATGGCCAAGACATCGGGTTTAAACGCGTCCAGCCACTGGTCCACCGCTTCCGCAATGACCAGCAGCCGGGCTTCCAGGCTTAATTCATGCGAGCTGCCCACCACCCCCACGCCTACAAGGGTGGCTTGGCGGCTGGCAGCGACGTCAACAACGCCGAGCCCGCACCGGGTCAAGCCCGGATCCACTCCTAGGACACGCAGGTCCTAGTCCTCCTCGAGAGCCGCAAGAACGTCCGCGCTCATGTCCGCATTGGAGTAAATGTTCTGGACGTCATCAAGGTCTTCGAGCGCGTCGTAGAGCTTCATGAACTTGCGGGCATTCTCAACGTCGAGCTCAACCTGCATGGATGGGACAAAACCTGCCTCATCGCTCTCGTACTCAATGCCGGCCTCGGTCAACGCGGCACGGATGGCGGGCAGGTCCTGGGGGTCGGAGATGATTTCAAAGCTTTCGCCCTCATCCTTAACCTCTTCGGCACCGGCTTCCAGCACGGCCATGAGCAGGTCATCTTCGGTGAGACCGTTCTTAGGCAAGCCCACAATGCCCTTGCGGGTGAACATGTAGGCCACCGAGCCGGGGTCCCCCATGTTCCCGCCGTTACGGCCAACGGCCAGGCGAACCTCGGAGGCTGCCCGGTTCTTGTTATCTGTGAGACATTCGATCAAAATGGCCGTGCCCTGCGGGCCGTACCCTTCATACATGATGGTCTGGTAGTCAACGGCGTCACCGAGCAGGCCCGCTCCACGCTTGATGGCGCGATCAATGTTATCTGCAGGTACCGAAGTCTTCTTGGCCTTGGTGACAGCCAATTCCAAGCCAGGGTTACCGGCGAGGTCCGGCCCACCGCCACGTGCAGCAACTTCAATGTTCTTGATGAGCTTGGCAAACGATTTAGCGCGGCGGCTATCAAGAATGGCCTTCTTGTGCTTGGTTGTTGCCCATTTGGAGTGGCCTGACATAGTTACGCTTCTCCTCTAATCATTCGAATAAACAGTTCATGGATACGGCGCTCCCCTGTCACTTCCGGATGGAAGGAGGTGGCCAGCAAATGCCGCGAACGAACGGCGACAGCACGAACTTCAAAATCAATCCTATCGTTTTGCCCGGCTTCTGGCAGTTTCACGCTCGCAAGCACCTGCACACCGGCACCCACCCGCTCCACCCAGGGAGCCCTGATGAACACCGCATGCATCGGCGTTTCGGCCTGCACTGCCGGTGCCAAAGCCGTGAAATCGAGCTCCGTTTCAAAGGAGTCCACCTGGCGGCCAAAGGCGTTGCGCCGCACGGTGATGTCAAGGCCACCCAGCGTTTGCTGCGGGTTTCCGGCCAAATCGGTGGCCGGATCCGCAATTTCATTGGCCAGGAGGATCATCCCGGCGCAGCTGCCATAGACGGGCAGACCAGCCTGGATGCGTTCGCGCAAAGGCTCCCGCAGCCCAAAAATCCGGCTGAGTTTGTCCATGGTGGTTGACTCACCGCCGGGAATAATGAGACCGTCCACGGCGGCCAGCTCACTTGGGCGGCGCACCGAGACGGCAGTGGCACCACAGTCCGCCAACGCCTTGAGATGTTCACGCACGTCACCTTGGAGCGCCAGGACACCGATCTTGAGGCCCTTACCGGGCGTGATTGCGGAGTTAAAATTCACACTTACATCATAAGTGGGCGCTATCTCACACAGATAACTTCCGTTACTCGCCGAGCGCGGTGGGCCGCGAGCGTGCCGCAAGCAAGTAGCATTGTCGGCAGGACTGACGTACTAAAGATGAGGTAAGTAAGTATGTGCGGAATTGCCGGTTACTACGGTTATGGGGAAGACGAATCCCTATTGCAGCAGATGAATGCGTGCATGGTGCACCGAGGCCCCGACGGCGAGGGCATTTATACGCAAGGCAACGTAGGGCTGGCACACCGTCGCCTCTCCATCATTGATGTGGCCCACGGCCAGGAGCCAATGTTCAGCGCCGACGGTGAAACGGTGCTGGTCTACAACGGCGAGGTCTACAACTACTTGGCCCTGCGTGCCGAGCTGGAGGCCCTGGGCCGGAGTTTCACCACCAACTCGGACACCGAAGTGGTGCTCCAAGCCTACGAACAGTGGGGCGATGACGCCTTTGATAAGTTCAACGGCATGTTCGGCTTTGCCATCCACGACCGCCGCAACAACCGCCTGGTTCTGGCGCGCGATCACTTCGGCATCAAGCCGTTGTACTTCGCCACCGCCGGTACCCCGCAGGCGCCCACCTTGCTGTTCGGCTCCGAGATCAAGCCTCTGCTGGCCACCGGCAAGATTGCTGCAGAAGTGGATGAGCGGATCCTGTTCCGCTACCTGCAGTTCCGGATTCACGACGACGAATCCAGCACCTTCTTCGCCGGCGTGCAGAAGCTCATGCCTGGCGAGAAGCTGGTGCTCAACACTGTGGATTCCGAGGCCGGACCGGCCGGAACCGCCACCATCAGCAAGTACACGCGCTTCCAGGAAGAGCTGGCCGAACTGGCCAAGATTGAGACCCCGTACTCCCAGGCGGTCATTGACGAATACAAGGAACGCTTCACCGAAGGTGTGCGCCTGCGTCTTCAGTCTGAAGTACCTGTGGGCACTGCCCTGTCCGGCGGACTAGACTCGTCCGCCGTCGTGGTCACCATCAACAAGCTGATGGCGGAAAACGCGGCTGCCACGGACTCCCTCGGAGCCAAGCAGCAAACATTCTCAGCCATTTTCCCCAACTCCATCAACGACGAGGAAAAGTACGCCGACGCCGTGCTGGCCCGTTGTGAGGGCAATGTCATCAGCCACAAGATTCTACCCAAACCGGGTGAATTTGTGGATGATCTGGAAGATTTTGTGCGCACCATGGAGGAGCCCATTATCTCCTCGGGCCCTTACGCCCAGTACCAGGTGATGCGCGAGGCCTCCAAGCATGTCACGGTGCTGCTCGATGGCCAGGGTGCCGATGAGATGATGGCCGGCTATATCCCTTACTACTTCGCGTACCTGCGCCAGTTGAAGAGCAAGGGTCAGAACGCGAAGTTGGCCAAGGAACTGGTTTCCAGCTCAGATATCTTGTTCCGGCTGGCCCGGTTCCGGATTCAGGGCATGCTCAGCTTCAAGAAGGAAGTTGGCGTTTCTGCGCTGTTGAACAAGAAGTTCACGGCCAAGTACAAGGCCGAGAAGTTCTCCAACATCCCGGATAACTTGAAGCTGCGCCTCATTGACGACCTGTTCCACAAGTCCTTGCCAGCTGTGCTGCGCTACGAGGACAAGAACACCATGCGCTTCTCCTTGGAGGGCCGTGTGCCGTTCCTGGACAAGGAAGTGGTGAAGTTCCTGTTCAGCCTTGATGACGAATCCATCATCAAGGGCGGCTGGAACAAGCGCATTTTGCGTGACGCCACCCGGGAGCTGCTGCCGGAAATGATCAGCAACCGCCGCAATAAGATTGGCTTCACCACCCCGGAGGCGGAGTGGTTTGGGCACATGAAGGAAAAGATCTACGAGATCTTCCTCTCCACTTCCTTCGGTAACCGCCCCTACTGGAACCAGGATGCCGTCATTTATGCGTTTGAGGAACTCCTCAGTGGCAAGAGTGGCGGTTCCACCATGGTGTTCTGGCGCCTGATCAACACCGAGCTGTGGCTGCGTGAGTTCTTTGACGAGCCCGAGATCAAGGCGGGCATTGAGGGCAAGAGCGATTACATTCCCAATGCGGACAAGCAGCTGGAGATCACCGTCCCCAACGGCGCCGGCACCTTCCGCCGTTACCCGCTGCGCACTGAGGTTTTCTACAAGGAAACCGACTTTGACCCCGCGGTCATGAAGTACGTCAAGCGTTACTTTGACGGGCTGCCCACGGCTGGCGGGGACCATGGTGAGGCTACCGCGGATACGCCGTGGTACTTGTTTGTCTCGGAAAAGATTGTGGCCATGACGCAGGGCCGCTCCATCCCGGTGTGGGATATCAAGGTCTCTAACGCGGCACGTATTTTCTCCAAGTTCGTGACCCGCAACCCCGGCGGCATTGGCTTGGCCAGTCCCTGGTCCATGCAGCTGGCCATTGATGAGGTTGGTCTGCCCAAGATCATGTACGCCTCGGCGCGCTCGGTCATCGGCAAGTTGCAGGGCAAGTCGGGCGTGTTCTACGAAGTTGTTGGCAACAACATCAACGCGATCGACGGCGCGGCCGGCTATCAGGTGGGTACCTCTACTCACTCGGTCAAGTACGCTCCGATTGACCCCGACGGCGTGGCCGCCCGCCTGAGCGCTTTGGTGCGTGCCTCGGTTCCGGCCGAATTCGCGGCAACGTTTGCCGGTACCGCCATTATGGACGCCAATGATCTCGGTGTTGTGGCACTGGGCCATGACACACAGTTAACAAAGGCCGTCTTGGAAGACATCTTCCGTGACAACCCGCAGGGCCAGACCACCGAGACCACTCCCATGTCCCTCGTGTTCACCCAGAAGTAAGCCACCGCATCCTTTAGCGGCACCCTCCCAGGGACGACGGCGAAACTCTCGTTTCGCCGTCGTCCTTGGGTTAATCCATGAAAGAGTTAAGGCATGACCGAGGAAAACTCACCCAACCCGTTTTTGATGGCCAGCAGGCTCGATTGTCAGCTGCCAGACTTCGCCGCCATTGACGTGGTGCATTACCTGCCCGGGTTCGAGGCTGGCTTTAGCGAACAGTTGGCTCAGATCGCCTCCATTACCTCCGACCCGGCCGCGGCAACTTTTGAGAACACCGTGCTGGCCATGGAGCGTAGCGGTGCGATCCTGACGCGCGTGGTGAACGTGTTTTTCAACATTGCCAGCTCCCATGGGACCGCGGAGATTCAGGCATTGGAGGCTATGGTTGCCCCCCGGCTCGCCGAGCATGAGGATACGGTATTGCTGAACGGTGCCTTGTATGAGCGGATGCTCGCGGTGCCTGCTGAGGGCTTGGATGCTGAATCGCTGCGCTTACTGGCTGAGTACCGCAAGGCCTTCACGCGGGCAGGTGTGGCGCTTCCAGAGGAGTCACGGGAGCGCTTGCGGGAACTCAATGCTCAGCTTTCCTCCCTCAGTACCAAGTTTTCCCAACTCGTCATGCAGGCCGGGAACCAGGCTGCCCTGCACATTCAGGATGTGGCCGAACTCGATGGGCTCAGTGCTGATGACGTGGCAACGGCTGCTGCCGCGGCCCGGGCTGCCGGTCATGCGGAGGGATATTTGCTGACGCTGATCTTGCCCACGGCCCAGCCGGCCCTGGAGGTGTTGACTAACCGGCAGACCCGACAGAAGCTGCATCTGGCCTCGGTGGGCCGTGGCAGTGGTGGCGGTGCTGGTGGTGGCGATGCTGGTGGTGCTGGTGGTGGTGGCGATGCGGCCGTTTTGGGTTTGGCCGCCACTATGGCTTCGCTGCGGGCCGAAAAGGCTGCGCTGCTTGGCTTCTCTTGCGAAGCTGAGCGTTCCATTGAACCGCAGACGGCACCGTCGTTGGCCGCCGTGCACTGCATGCTGGCCCCTATTACGGCAGCGGCTGTACGCAATGCCCGTTTGGAGGCAGAGAAGCTGGCTGCCACGGCCGGGCACTTCATCGAGGCTTGGGACTGGGCTTTTTACTCCGAGCAGATCCGCCGCGATGAGTACGGTGTGGATCAGGCCGCACTGCGCCCTTGGTTTGAACTTGACTCGGTGCTGGAAAACGGCGTCTTTTATGCGGCCACCCAGCTCTACGGAATTACTTTTAGGCGCCGAAGTGATCTCATCGGCTACCACCCTGACGTTCGTATTTGGGAAGTCAGCAATGCTGATGGCTCCGTGCAAGGTCTCTTCCTGGGCGATTTCTATACCCGGGCAACCAAACGTGGAGGGGCCTGGATGAACTCCTTCGTAGAGCAGTCTTTCCTTGAGAACACTCATGCCGTGGTGGTTAACAACCTCAACATTCCCCAGCCCCCGGCCGGTGAACCTACGCTGTTGACCTTCGATGAAGTGGTGACCTGCTTCCACGAGTTCGGCCATGCCCTGCACGGCTTGTTCTCCGCTGTCAGCTACCCGAAGTTTTCCGGGACCAATGTTCCGCGGGACTTTGTGGAGTATCCCTCACAGGTCAATGAGATGTGGATTCTCTGGCCAGAGGTGCTGGCGAACTACGCCAAGCATCACCGAACGGGCGAACCACTACCCGTTGGGACGGCGGAGAAGCTTCAGGCCGCAGCCTTGTGGGGTCAGGGTTTTGCCACCACCGAATACTTGGGCGCCACCTTGTTGGATCTGGCGTGGCACGAGCTCGCCCCCGGTGCCCCCGTAGCAGATCCATTGGCCTTCGAAGCCGCGGCCCTTGCCGCAGCGGGTGTGGATATTCCCGCCGTCCCGCCGCGCTACCGGACCGGCTACTTCAACCACATCTTTGCTGGCGGTTATGCGGCCGGCTACTACTCCTATCTTTGGTCCGAGGTGCTCGACGCCGACACTGTGGCCTGGTTCAAGTCCAACGGCGGGCTGACGCGTACCAACGGTGAGCATTTCCGCAGCACCGTGTTGAGCCGTGGATTCTCTGTTGACCCTTTGCTCGCCTTCGCCGACTTTGCTGGCCGTGCTGCCGATACCGCTCCCCTACTTGCCCGACGGGGGTTGGTCTAAGCACATGGTGACACTTGCAGATTGTCAACGTACACAGCACGCATGGTTCCGTGCACTAGCCGAAGCCACCGGTGGACGGGCGTTTTCCACGCACCGCATGGACTGGGTGTGGCTGCCCGAGACCCGGGAAATGCTGTGCCTGTTCCCTTCCGAGATCACCGAGGCGGGCTTGGCGCCGGCCCTGGCCGAGGCCGAACGCCGTGGTGCCGCCAGTGTGGGTATTTGGATGAATGCCGCCATGCGTGAAGGCATTCTGCCGCAGTACCGTTTTGAGCGCGGCTGGCAGCCATGGTGGATGACCCGTGCGCTGGACGTGGAGACTGTTGCCAGCTCCAGCGAGGAAGCCGATCCGCGGGTGAGTCTGACGGCCCTTGTGGAACATCAGGTGTGGCTGGCCACGGCCCGCAGCGGTGATGATTGGGCCGGGCGCTCCTACGCGTATCTGCCACCGGATCAGGGCGCAAAGCATCTGGCGGGCATCTTTGACATGATCGTGGCACCGGAGCAGCGCCGCACCGGGCTGGGCACGGCCCTGTTGAATACGCTCTCGGAGGCTGCCTTCAACGCAGGTGCTGAACATCTGCTGCTCAACGCCACCCCTGATGGTCAACGCCTCTACCGCAAGTACGGGTTCGAACTCATCGGCAAGGGCCAAACCTGGTGGCTGCATCTCCCGCCTTCATGACGCTATCCCACCAATGGCGCCATTTTTCGGTTCGATATCGCAGTAGTTGGTGAATTTCAGGCTAGCTAAGTGCGGCCTGCAGCAGCTGCACATCCGCGCTGCCTGGCAGCCCAAACGGGCCCCGGGGATTCGCTGTTGCCACTCCCAACTCCCCCGCCAGCGCATGCAGGGCCCCCACCGAATGTCGCACTCCGGAGAGCGCCAAAGCCACGGCCTGTAACAGGGCTAGGCCGCTCCCCTGCTCATGCCCATTTCGGCTCCGGCTCCACACCTGCGCATAATCAGCTGGCATGAGCGCAGCCAAGCCCGTGTGCCAGGCATCGACGTCGGGCCTGTCAGCGAGCAGTTGCACATCCGAGCTGAGCCCGAGGGAAAAGTCCGGACCGGAGGCGTCCCGAAGCACACTGACCCGGGACACGATGTGCTCGCGCCGCATGGTTTCCTTCACGGCCACGACACGGGCCGTGTTGGCCAAATGTGTCAGGGTTGCCGGTGTGAGGTCATATTGGGTCTGGACGGGCTTGTTGTAAAAGCACAGTGGCAGCTCCGTCGCGTCGGCAACTTCGGCAAACAGCGTCCGCACTTCCCCATCAGAAAGCGGGAGGTAGGAGAAGGGCGCCACCAGCAGTCCGGCAGCTCCCGCCCGCTCAGCATCCTGGGAAAACTGGCGCACCTGACGGGTGGAGGCGGCACTGACGGCAGCGTAGACAGGAATAGGCGCATCCCCGGCCATGGCAGCACCCTCGGCGGCCTGAACTGCTGCCTCTACCACCGACTTCCGCTCGCCCCGGTCGAACGTCACTCCCGCGCCTGACGTGGCAAGCACGGTAATGCCGGAAACGCCTGCCCGCGCGGCATTGTGCACGAGGTGCGCCAAGACACCCATGTCGAGTTCGTCGTCGTGCGTCAAGGGCGTGATGGGATAGGCGATCAAGCCGGTGAAGTGCCTGGTCATGGGTGTTATCCTCCGGTCAGGTGCGGTAGCGTTCTGGATAAAAGGCCCGGATCTAACCGAGCGTTGGGGGTTAGTGGGGCAGCGGCGGTCATTAAGGCAGCGGCGGTATTTAAGGCAGCGGCGGTATTTAAGGCAGCGGCGCCGGGGAACTTTCGTCCCCCGGCGCCGCCAGCCTCCGCGTCAAAGCAACTGGCTGTTACCAGCCGCGCTCAGAGAGGCGGTGGGGCTCGGGGAGGTCGGCCACGTTGATGCCCACCATGGCCTCACCCAGGCCGCGGGAGACGTTGGCGATCACGGACGGATCGTCATAGAACGTGGTGGCCTTGACCACGGCGGCGGCACGCTGAGCCGGGTTGCCGGACTTGAAGATGCCGGAACCGACGAACACGCCATCAGCGCCGAGCTGCATCATCATGGCGGCGTCGGCCGGGGTGGCGATGCCGCCAGCGGTGAACAGAACTACGGGGAGTTTGCCGGAGGCGGCAACTTCCTTGACGAGTTCATACGGGGCTTGGAGTTCCTTCGCCGCCACGTACAGTTCGTCGGCAGGCAAGGCAGCCAGCTGGGCGATCTGGGTGCGGATTTTGCGCATGTGGCCCGTGGCGTTGGAGACATCTCCGGTGCCGGCCTCACCCTTGGAGCGGATCATGGCCGCACCCTCGTTGATGCGCCGCAGTGCTTCACCTAAGTTGGTGGCTCCGCAGACAAAAGGAACCTTGAAGTTCCATTTGTCGATGTGGTGCTCGTAGTCGGCTGGGGTCAGGACCTCGGATTCATCCACAAAGTCCACTCCGAGGGACTCCAGTACCTGGGCCTCCACGAAGTGGCCAATGCGGGCCTTGGCCATGACGGGGATGGACACTGCGGCAATGATGGCATCAATCATGTCCGGATCACTGGCGCGGGAGACCCCGCCCTGGGCACGAATATCTGCCGGGACGCGTTCCAGGGCCATGACGGCCACGGCGCCGGCATCTTCGGCGATCTTTGCCTGCTCAACGTTGACCACGTCCATAATGACGCCGCCCTTGAGCATGTCGGCCATGCCGCGCTTTACCCGGCTGCTGCCGGTCACGGGTGTTACCTCGGGTGTAGACACAAAAAACCCCTCTGGGAAGGAACGGAAAATTTTCTCGCACCCGTCAAACGTGACATGTTTCACGGGTGCGATCATTCTATTCCGAGCCCCAGAGGGGATAAAAACTAGTGTTACTGTCCCTCTGCGTTACTGCCCGCCAACGCTTGGCGGCGCACCGTCCCAATCCTCTGGAACACGGTCACCATGCTGGCAATGGCCAACAGGACAAGCACCACGGCGAGCACGGCTTCGGGTATTCCCAGCCCTACCAGCCCGGTCGCCACGAGCACCACCACGAGCCTGTCGGAGCGTTCAGCAATGCCAACATTAGCGGTCATGCCCAGACCTTCGGCGCGTGCCTTGGCGTAGGAGACAATGGAGCCCAGCACCAGGCACGTCAGCGCCATCGCGGCAATGAAGTGGTTGTTGCCACCTGTGTAAAACCAGATGACAATACCGGCAAACACTGCTCCGTCTCCCACCCGGTCAAGGGTGGAGTCCAAAAAGGCACCCCATTTGCCCGAGCGGCCCAGCATCCTGGCCATGAGCCCGTCCACAATGTCAGAGAAGACAAACACTGTAATGACCACGGTGCCCCAGAACAGTTCCCCCAGCGGGTACCCGATCAGGGCGCCGCCGGCAACGCCTAAGGTGCCGATGATGGTGACGGCATCGGGTGAAACCTTCAGCCGCACCAGAAGTGTTGCGACCGGGGTGAAGATGGCGGCAAAAAGAGCACGCGCGTACTTGTTTAGCATCACTTCCCCTGTTCAGCGTTGTTCCAGGCCTCAGCAACCTGTTGGCGGACATCGCCTAGAGTTTGAGTGATGGCCTTGGTTCCGGCAATAATGGGCATGAAATTGCCATCACCACCCCACCGAGGCACCACGTGCTGGTGCAGATGGGCCGCTATGCCGGCACCCCCGGTGACTCCCTGGTTCATGCCCAGGTTGAATCCGGAAGGGTTGGCCACGTGCCTCAGAACCCGCATGGCTTGTTGTGTCAGCGCAGCAAATTCTGCGCTTTCCTCCACCGTTAGGTCCGTGTAGTCCGGCACGTGCCGGTACGGGCAGACCAGTAGATGCCCCGGGTTGTACGGGTAGAGGTTCAGCACCACAAACACCAGCTTGCCGCGGTGGACAATGAGGGACTCTTCATCACTGCGCCCGGGAGCCTCGCAGAACGGGCAGTTGTGCTTGCCTGTAACCTGCTCCTGCCCGCCCTTGACATAGGCCAGCCGGTGGGGCGTCCACAGCCGTTGGAAGGCGTCCGGAACCCCTGGGAGTTCAAAATCATCTATTGCAACGGGATCGGACTCCCCACCAAGGCTGCTCACGCCGTGCGGTTCCGAACAGCCTCAACAATGCGGCGCACTGCTTCTTGAACAGGTACGCCGTTGTCCTGGCTGCCGTCGCGGAAACGGAAGGACACAGCGTTTGCGTCAGCGTCGTCCCCGCCAGCGATCAGCACAAACGGTACCTTATCCTTGCTGGCCGTACGGATTTTCTTGGGGAAGCGATCGCTGGAGATGTCCACCTCGGCACGGATGCCGGCCGCTTTAAGCTGCGCGACCACGTCAAACATGTAGTCATTGAACGCCTCAGCCACAGGGATGGCAACAACTTGCACCGGGGAAAGCCAAGCCGGGAAAGCGCCGGCGTAGTGCTCGGTCAGCACGCCCATGAAGCGTTCCACAGACCCGAACAGGGCGCGGTGGATCATGACGGGGCGCTGGCGGGTGCCATCGGCAGCCTGGTATTCCAGCTCGAAACGCTCCGGCAGGTTGAAGTCCAGCTGAATAGTGGACATCTGCCAGGTGCGGCCCAGCGCATCCTTGGCCTGGACCGAAATTTTGGGACCGTAGAACGCGGCCCCACCGGGATCGGCTACCAGTTCCAGCCCGGAGGCCGCAGCAACCTCGGCCAGGGTGTTGGTGGCTTCTTCCCAGATAGCATCGTCACCAACAAACTTTTCCGGGTTCTTTGTGGAGAGTTCCAGGTAGAAGTCATCTAGCCCATAGTCCTTGAGCAGTGAGAGCACAAAGTTTAGGGTTTCGGTGAGCTCATCTTTCATCTGCTCCTTGGTGCAGTAGATGTGGGCGTCGTCCTGTGTCATGCCACGCACACGGGTCAGCCCGTGCACTACACCGGACTTTTCGTAGCGGTACACCGAGCCGAATTCGAACAGGCGCAGCGGCAGCTCACGGTAGGAGCGCCCGCGGGAGCGGAAGATCAAGTTGTGCATGGGGCAGTTCATGGGCTTGAGGTAGTAGTCCTGGCCGGGCTTGCGCACCGTGCCGTCCTCATTGAGTTCAGCATCCACATGCATGGCCGGGAACATGCCTTCCTTGTACCAGTCAAGGTGTCCGGAAACCTCGTACAAGTGGCCCTTGGTGATGTGAGGGGTGTAGACGAAGTCATACCCGGCCTCAACATGGCGCTTGCGCGAGTAGTCTTCCATCTCCTTGCGGATGATCCCGCCCTTGGGGTGGAACACAGGCAGGCCCGAGCCCAACTCGTCGGGGAAGGAGAACAAATCAAGCTCCACACCGAGCTTGCGGTGGTCGCGGCGCTCGGCCTCGGCAATGCGTTCCTGGTAGGCCTTGAGGGCTTCCTTGGTGGGCCAGGCCGTTCCGTAAATGCGCTGGAGCTGCTGGTTGTTCTGGTTGCCCAGCCAGTAGGCGGCGGAGGTGCGCGTCAGTGCGAAGGCGTTGGAGATCAGCTTCGTGTTTTGCAGGTGCGGGCCGCGGCACAGATCACACCACACCTCTTCGCCGCTCTTGCGGTCAATGTTGGAGTAAATGGTGATGTCCCCGGCACCGACTTCTACGTTGACACCTTCACCAGCGGCATCGGCGTCGGAAGCCTTGCCGAGCAGTTCCAGCTTGTACGGCTCATTGGCCATGGCCACGCGGGCTTCATCCTCGGAGACCACCCGGCGTGCGAACTTCTGGTTTTGGTTGACGATCTTGAGCATCATCTTCTCAAGCGTCTTCAGATCTTCCGGCGTGAAGGGCTCGGTCACATCAAAGTCGAAGTAAAAGCCGTCGGTGATGTAAGGGCCAATGCCGAGCTTGGCATCGGGGCGCAGCGCCTGCACGGCCTGGGCCATGACGTGCGCGGTGGAGTGGCGCAGCACGTCCAGTCCGTCGGGGGAATCAATGGTGACTGACTCCACGGAGGCGCCCTCGGCCAGTACGGCGGAGAGGTCCTTCAAGGTGCCGTCCATGCGCATGACAACAACGTCGCGGCGTTCAAAGAACAGCTCCGCACCGGTGGTGCCTGTGGCCACCGTAGTCGTCTCGCCGTCGACCTTGATGGTGATTTGTGAATCCACTGGCACGTCTAACTCCTTGTTTGTTATGTGCGGCTCCATATCCAAGCAACATACGGGGGTTGCTGTGAGCCTCCTTGATGTTATCGGTTTGCTGGCGCCCCAACCAACCCGGGCGGTGTGGGCAGGCGGGCAGTGTCCTGCAGGTCCCAAGCCTCCAGCGCCTGCACCGTGATCCCGCGGGGCCCGGTGCGCCGGGTCAGTCCGCGGATCAGCAGCATGCGGGTACCAAAGAGCAGCGGCCCGGATTTTTGCTGCGCTTGCGTGAAGAACGTGGTGTCAACGCAGCCGGTGCCGTCGTCAACACTGATGAACACCACCCGTTTGCCACCCCTCATGGGCGGGGTTTGGGTGGCCACCCGCACCCCGGCCACCAAAACCTCAGTGTTATTGCGCAGGCCAAGGAGTTGATCCGCCCGGCTCACCCCCAACCGGTCAAGAAGGGGTGCATAACTGTCCATGAGATGGCCACTGACATCCATGGAGAGCAGATCCAGCTCTGTGCTCACTATTTCAGCCAGACTGCTTTCCGGAAGCCCGACGGCGAGCGCGCCCAGTTCCACATCATCCATGGGCAGGGCGAATTGCCCATGGATGGGGTCATTGGCCTTGTTGCTCTTATGGGCGGGCAGGCTGTTGACATGGGCCACTAGATCGGCACGATTGGCGGTACTTCCGGTGCGGTCCTTTGCCTGATTGTGCAACGGGTCAAGTGCGCCCAGCTGGGCCAACCGTTTCAAGGTGGGCCGGCTGAGTTTTGCTTTGTCTCGCAGCTCCGCCAGGGAGCCGTACGGCTGACCCGCCACGATACGTTTCAACTCCGTGGCAGAGAGCCCGTATACCCCGGCCAAACTGAGCCGCACCCCAATCTCTCCGCTATCAGTGCGTTCGGCATGGTACTCACCGGCGCTGGCGTTAATGTCCAGGGGAAGAATGGGAATGCCCATGCGCCGGGCTTCTGCCACGAGCAGACGGCGCGGATACATTCCGGGGTCATGTTCCCATAGCCCCGCCATGAACTCGGCGGGGTGGTGCGCCTTCAGCCACGCCGATTGGTAGGTAGGGACGGCGAACGCTGCTCCGTGGGCTTTGCAGAAGCCGAAGCTTCCGAAGGCGGATAAGGTGGCCCACACTTCTTCGATCACGGCAGGGCTGTAGCCCTTGTGGGCGGCTTTGTCCCTAAAATACTTTTCCACCACGGGTTCCACCATCGCTTTGCCCAGTCCGCGCCGGAATTCGTCAGCCCGGGATAGGGTGCAGCCTGTCATGATGGCCAAGGTGCGCAGCACTTGCTCATGAAAGACGGTTACCCCGTGTGTTTCCGCCAGCACCGGGATGAGGTCCGGGTGGGCATAATGCGGTTGTGCGAATCCGGAGCGGCTTTCCAAAAATGGTTTGACCATGTTGGATTTCATGGGCCCTGGCCGGAAGAGGGAGATGTCAATGACAAGGTCGCTGAACTCGGTGGGGGCCATTTTCCCTACCAGTTCACGCTGCCCAGGAGACTCAATCTGAAAACATCCCAGCGTGTGGGTGCTGCGAATCAGCTCAAAGGTGGGTTCGTCGTCGAGAGGTATGGCGTCAAGGTCAATGGCTCCGCCCTCCCCCAGGAAGGGCGCGGCGCGGTCATGCCCGCCCTGGACGGCCACTTCCTCCCGTGAAGGGTGCAACCGGATAATCTCCTGCACCGCATGGGCCATGGCACTTTGCATGCGCACACCTAGGACATCGAGTTTGAGCATGCCCATGGCGTCCATGTCGTGCTTATCGAACTGGCTCATGGGCAGCCCCATGCCGCTGGGTTGGACGGGGGTGCGGCCCAGCAGGGTTGAATCCCCCAAGATCACTCCGCACGGATGCATGGAGATGTGCCGGGGCAGGCTATCAAGCCGTTCTGTGACATCCACCAGCAGGTTCAGCGCCGGCGCCTGGGCCGCACCCTGGATCCCCTCCAGTTCAGTCTGGGACGGGGCTTGAAGGGACTGGTGCACCTGGGCCGCTAAATCACATAATTCGGGTTTCTGCGCCAGGGCCTCCCTCAAGGAGCCTGCCGGGATCCGCCACAGCTGTTTGGCAATCTGATCGATGTCCGCCTTATCCAGCCCCAAGGCAAGTCCGGCATCTCTGACGGCGCCACGGGCCCGGTAACTGTTTTGCATGCTCATCAAAGTCACCCGCTTCGACCCGAAACGCTCAAAGATGCGTTTGTACACGTTGTGCCGTTGCGCACTTTCCACATCCAAGTCAATGTCGGGCAGGGTGGACCTGTCGTTGGAGAGGAACCGTTCAAAGAGAAGGTTGTTGGCGATGGGGTCCACAGCGCTGATGCCCAGCAGGTAGTTAACCAACGACGACGCACCGGAACCTCGTGCGGCCCGGCGCACACCCATGCCGGCGATCATGTCCGATACTTCAGCCACGGTGAGAAAGTACGTTTCAAAGCCCAGCTCGGAGATGGTGCCCAACTCCACCGCCAACCTGTCCTTGACCTTTTCGAGCTTGCCGCCGGAAAGCCCGGCAAACCGTTGCACAAGCGCCGATTCCGTGCGCTGCTGCAATTCCCGGCCGGCAGTTTGCGTCAGCCCAAGCACCTCGCTTTCCGGGGTGTGCGGCTGTTTCCAGCCCAAATCTGTTGACGGATCAAGGCGGCATTTATCCGCCAGCTGTGCCGTGTTGGCCCATAGCCGGGCCAGCCCCGCGCTGCCGTAACCGCCCTGGGAGACAATGTCCCGTGCTATTTCTCCCATCTGGGCGGCACTTTTCAGCCATGCCTGCCCTGTGGGCTGCAGGGTGTTCAACGCCGCCAGGGAGGCGATGCTCTTGGCGGCGTCAAGCACATCGGCGATGGGCCCATCTTCTTGATTGACATAGCGGACGGCGTTACTCAAGACCGCTGGAACATCAAATTCCTGCGCCAATTTCACCATGCGCACAGCGTGGGTTGTGCTCAGCGGATCTCCCGGGGCATTCAAATGGCTGGTGATTTCCGCCACAAGAGAACCAGCCGGCATGGCCTCTTTCCACTGCTTGAACTTGCTGCGGGGAAGCAAATATTTGCGGCTCTCCATGGCCTTACCCACGGGGGAATACGGACCCAGCAAAACGCTCAGCACGGGCCGCCCGGACTCTGGGTCCAGAACACCTTGCGCCAGTTGTGTCAGGGTCAGGCCTACCGGGCCCTTGGGCGCACTGTGCGCTGTTGAAATCAGCCGGCACAGTGCGCCATAACCGGCCCCGGGGCGTGCGGAGGCCCCGCCATGGGCCAGCACCACCACCCTGCCGGTGACCTCAATAACATCTCCAACCTCTTCACGGACAGCCACATCAACCCCAATAATCGGGTCGATCCCGGCGGCCATGCACGCCTTAACGTGCTTAACAGCCCCATAGAGGCCGTCCCGGTCAGTGATGGCGAGCGCATCAGCACCGTCAGCTGCTGCGGCTTGGGCCATCTCCTCCGGCCACGAGACCCCAAAGTGTGCGCTAAAGGCCGTGGCTGCGTGCAAGTGGATAAAGTTACGCACCAAACCACTCCTCCGTGCCAGCTACTTCCACGGGCAGCACTTCCGCGTTCGCGCACTCCGGGGATACCAGCTCCTGCGCCTCCTTGGCCGCGAGGGGAACCCGGGCGTGAACTTTCATGACACGCCATCGCAGACTGGGCCGGTACAGCACCACATCCATTGTCAGGCTTTCTGCTTCGTCTTCCCGCAGTACCTGCAAACGCCATATCTGGACGTCCACATACCCCACACCTTCCCCAGGCCTTAGGCTTCTCTGGTCCGTCCACCAGGGCCGGCGCTGATACCAGTTCATGGGCGGGGCAATGACCTCATGAAGGAGCCCGCGCCACCACAACCGCAGCGGCTCCCCCTCCGGGGAGCATTCCATTGTGACGGCGTCCGTAAAGGTGCCCATGTGCGCGCTCCAATCTCCACCAGAACGGATAATCATGAGAGCTGTTCAGGGGGAAATAAATTATTAGTACATATATTCGACTAGATTTAAGTGTACGCTCAATTTCACGCGGCATACATCCGCCAATTGGGAAGAAGCACCCGAACGGGCACCTACCAGGAGCGCAAACCATTATCTGGATGACTGGGGACACCTCATGCGTCTAGCATGGCCTTATAGCTGCAGGCTGGGTCTTATCACAGGTGCCACAACAACTTAAAGGAGCGTTCCATGACTGACATGGTCACCCTCATCGCTAGAACCACGCCGCTGGAACGGGAACTCAAAACTGCCTCCCGCACCATTGTCGATTCTGACCTGCCCCGTCTCGGCGAACTGTACTTCACCGCCTACGACGCAGGCATTGCCGGGGAGACTCTGGATGCCGCCATAGCTGATATGAAGAATGCGTTTGTTGGAAAGTACGGCACCCTCCTCCCTGACGCCTCCCACGTTGCCTTGGACGAGAACGGCAAGATCGTTGCCGCCGTCCTGGTTGTTGAGCGCGCTCTTGGCGACGCCATGCCTGATGCTCCCTTCATCATTGAACTGATTACGGACCGCGAGCACCGCCGCCGGGGTTTGGCTGAGGACCTGGTGCTGGCCACCTTGGACACCTTGTTCAACAACGGCAAGCGTGACGTCGCTTTGCGCGTGGAATCCACCAACTCGGCCGCCTTAGCCTTGTACCTCTCCCTGGACTTCCACCGCTGGTCACCGGAAGAAGACGACGACTAAAGTCCCTATGGGACCGCGCAGCCATGGCCACCGAGCTTGGTGTTACCCCATCCCACGGCGTCCCTCCCATCAGTCTGAGCCACAACGTTGCCAGCGTGGCTGAGGTGGATGCGGTCTTGGCGCAGGCACGGGAGGCCGGTGCCGGCATCGAACATCCAGCCGCCCACCAGCCTTGGGGTGGGTACAGCGGATACTTCTCTGACCCGGATGGCTTCCATTGGGAGGTCGCTTTCAACCCCACCTGGGCGGTTGACAGCACCGGTCACGTCACGGTCTGACCCGCCAGCACCACTGATTGTGCCAGCTGAGTTGCCTGCGCTGCAGCGAGCCGGTTTACCCTCTGGAGTGGCCAAGGCTCCTTTCTCACGCTGGGAACATGGTGGGACTTCCCCGGCAATTGAGCCTTTTCACCCCTATTTGTCCGTGGGCAATGTGAAGATGGTTTCAGTGCCCGATCATCATGACGGGTCGGCGATTTTGCGGTGGGGGCGCAGCAAGGAGCGTGACCATGAGCCCGGAGATACAGAGCCCGGAGAGGCACTTGGCCAGGCCCGGCGCCAAGCACAAGCGCCGGTTGGTGATTTCCGTGGTGACGGGGGTGGTGGCCGTCGGCTTTGTGGCCTTCAATGTCATCAACGCCAACAACCATATTGCGCGCTCGGACGCACTCACCGCCGCGCATCTGGTTCCCAAACTCAGCAAAGACACGAACATACTCGTCATGGGCCTCGACTCAAGACTTGACGAGCAGGGCAAACCGCTCTCGCCCGCCCTCTACAACGCTCTCGACGCCGGCGGCCAGAGCGTTGGCGGCTACAACGCCAATGTCCTGATGCTCATTCACATCCCGGCCGACGGCGCCAAGGCCACTGCCATCTCCATCCCCCGTGACAACTACGTTGAGCTTGCCGGCATCCCGGCAGAGTCCGGCACCTACGGCAAGATCAGGGAAGCCTACGGGGTTGGCCTCGCCGCCGAACAGACCACGTTGCGGAACGCAGGGCAATCCAATGACAACGCCACCTACCAGCAGGCGCGGGATGCAGGGCGCACCGCCGAAATCGATACGGTGAGCCAATTCCTGGGCAGCGTGCACATTGACCACTTTGTGGAAGTGACAATGGCAGGGTTTTACGAAGTGGCCCAGGCAATCGCCCCCATCACCGTGTGCGTGCGCCAAGCCACGGCGGACACGTATTCCGGCGCGAACTTCAAGGCCGGAGTGCAGCAGATCGAAGCCAGCCAGGCCATGGCGTTCGTGCGCCAGCGCCGGGATACCAGCAATCCCAACTGCGCCTTTTTTCGATCTTGACCGTGAACGCCGGCAGCAGGCGTTCATTGTTTCGGTGATCCACCAGCTCAAGCAGGCCGGTACCTTCACCAACATCGGAAAAATGGAGGCAGTGCTGACGGCCGTCAGCACCAACATCGTGGTGGACAAGGGCCTGAACCTCATTGAACTGGCACAGCAGGCCACTGCCATCACGGCGGGTCATATCTCCTTCACCACGCTACCCATCACGGGCTTTGGCACTGCACCTAACGGGGAATCCATTAATACTGTCAACGTTGGCCAGGTCCAGACCACGGTGAAGGAACTGCTGGCACCGGCTCCCAAAGCAGCTGCCACCTCCGGGACCTCCGCTGCGGACAAGGCAGCAGCCGCAAAAGCTGCAGCCAACACTACCGCCACTTACTCCGATTGGACGGGCGCGCTGCAGGGCGGCACCATTCCCTGCGTGAAGTAAGGGGCCGGGGGCAATGGCGTAACGGGCAGTGGGCGGGATGTGAGGTTAGGCCGTGATGGGTGCAATCAGTTCAGGTCCGTTGTTGCGCACATTGCCCACGGCGGCACTGACCGGATCAAGCACCCACGTTCCGGCCAGCTCCCACGCTTGTGCAAGGGCACTTTCCAGCAGCGGAGCCACCGCAGGGCTTTCCGGGTCCAGCCATTCGGCCAGGGCTTCGCGCCCCAACGGGACGGGGAGACGGTCATGTAAGGTGGCCAATTCGCCGCTGGGAGGGGATGCCATGGTCAAGATGGTGCAAGAGAGCAGCCACTGATCTGGCGCACCATTTTCCTTGTCCGGATCCTTCCACCACTCATACAGCCCGGCAAAGGTGATGAGCGCGCCGTCGGGGGTGTGCACAAAATAGGGCTGCTTGGTTTTCCCATCCGGGGACTTTTTCCATTCGAAATAGCCCTGCACGGGGACACCGCACCGCTTTGACTTCATGGCTGTCCGGAAGGTGGGCTTGTCCAAAACAGTTTCACTGCGGGCGTTGAAGGCTCGCACCCCGACGCTGGGATCTTTGGCCCACCCCGGCACCAGCCCCCACTTCGCTATGTGCACCTGCCGGTGAAGCGTGCCGTCTATGAGCCGTTCCAATACGATCGGCACATCGGTGGTGGGGGCAACATTCCACGAGGCTCGCACTTCCAGCGACGCCTCAGCTTCTGCTTCCAACTCTGCCACCAGATCACCGACGGCCCTGGCCATGACATAACGTCCACACATGTCATCCATGGTGGCACATCAATCGTGGAATATCTCCCATGCCCGGTAGCGTTATCACCAGTAGCAACCGCATGCTTTCTCCCAACCACCAAGGAGCACCCACCGTGGACTTCACCCCCGACGCTGGCACTATCACCATGTTTTCCACCACCTGGTGCGGATACTGCAAACGCCTGAAGAAGATGCTGGACGCTTCAGGGATCGGTTACACGGAAATCAACATTGAAGATGTTCCCGGCACTGCCGAACTGGTGGAGAGCCTCAACGGTGGAAACCAGACCGTCCCTACGGTTTTGTACCCCGATGGCACAGCTGCCACCAACCCCTCCCTCAAGGATGTCAAGGAAAAATTGGGCGTCTAAGACCTGGCGGCTGGGGCACAGCCCTCCCCAGCCTCTTCCGGAGTATCAAAGCGTGTAGCCTGTCAGGAACCCCATTGGGTGTTCCCGGCAGGGACACGGCTATTTAAGGAGTTCTTTTGATTAACAAAACCGTTCACAAAGTCAAGGGCGCAGTGGTCCTTCACAAGGACGCCCCCGTCACCTTGGAAACCATTCTGGTACCGGATCCCGGCCCGGGAGAGGCTCTCGTTGACATCTTGACAAGCGGTGTCTGCCACACGGATCTGCACTACAAACAGGGCGGCATCAGCGACGATTTCCCGTTCTTGCTGGGCCATGAAGCAACCGGCGTTGTCAGTGCCGTGGGTGAAGGTGTCACTAATGTTGTTCCGGGTGACAGGGTGATCCTGAACTGGCGTGCTGTGTGCGGGAACTGCCGCGCCTGCGCCAAGGGCCAAGCCCAATACTGCTTCAACACGGCCAATGCCACCCAGAAAATGACGCTCGAGGATGGCACTGAGCTCTCCCCCGCTCTGGGTATTGGTGCGTTCATTGAAAAGACTCTCGTGGCAGCGGGCCAGTGCACCAAGGTAGATCCCGATGTGGATCCCGCCGCCGTGGGCTTGCTGGGCTGCGGCGTCATGGCAGGTATTGGCGCAGCCATTAACACCGGTGGCGTCAAGCGTGGCGACACCGTGGCCGTAATTGGTTGTGGCGGGGTTGGTTCCGCCGCGATTGCAGGAGCAGCTCTGGCAGGTGCTACCACCGTGATCGCTGTGGACCGCGATCCTAAGAAGTTGGCGGCCGCCTTGGCCTTCGGCGCCACTCATACGGTGGACTCCTCGGTGGAAGACGCCGTCACCGCTATCCAGAATCACACCGGTGGGTTCGGGGCAGATGTGGTCATTGACGCCGTGGGGCGTCCTGAGACCTACAAGCAAGCTTTCTACGCCCGCGATTTGGCTGGAACCGTGGTGCTGGTGGGTGTACCCACTCCCGAGATGACCGTGGAACTGCCCCTGCTGGACGTGTTTGGTCGTGGCGGATCTCTGAAGTCCTCTTGGTACGGGGATTGCCTGCCCTCGCGTGATTTCCCCATGCTCGTTGATCTGTACAAGCAGGGCAAGCTGGATCTGGATGCCTTTGTTACCGAACGCATTGGCATTGCGGACATCGAGGCAGCGTTTGCCAAGATGGGCGAAGGCTCAGTGCTGCGCTCTGTGGTGGAATTCTGATGAGTGCACGGATCGAACACTTGGTAACCTCGGGAACTTTTTCACTCGACGGCGGCACCTGGGATGTTGATAACAACGTGTGGATAGTGGGTGATGACGCAGAGGTTTATGTGATCGATCCAGCCCACAACGCCGCCGCCATTGCCACCGCGGTGGGGGGCAGAGCCGTCAAGGCCGTGCTGCTCACGCACGGCCACGATGATCACATCCGCCACGCTCGCGAGTTCGCCACTTTGGTGGCGGCACCGGTGCTCATGAACCCCGCAGACCAAATGCTGTGGGAAGACATTTATCCAGGGACGACGCCGGACGGAACCATCGCTGATGGCGACGGCTTTGAGATTGCAGGCACTGCGCTGACGGCGATTCACACACCCGGCCACTCCCCCGGCTCCACCTGCTTTTACGCCGCGGAACTAGGCACAGTGTTCTCCGGCGATACCTTGTTCAATGGCGGCCCTGGGGCAACAGGACGCTCGTACAGCGATTTCCCCACAATAGTGAAATCAATTACTGAACGTCTCATGACCCTGCCGGGCGAGACTGTGGTCAACACCGGACACGGCGACTCCACCACTGTTGCTGCCGAGGCGCCGGGAATTCTGGCCATCAAGGAGTAGAACAGAGCACCAAATCATCGATCCGTGAGATATGGTCCCTATGAGTCATTCATAGCGACCATATCTCACGGATCGATGTGCGTCTGGGCTCAGCACCGAGCGATTCAGGCCTGAATGAGCTCCGTGTGCTGAGCGTAGGCGGCCAGCACGGACGCTTCTACGTCCTCAACAGTGATTGTGGGGATCAGATCTTCGGCGGCGCCGGCCGTGGCTGGCTCCCAATCGAGCTCCAAAGCCGCATAGGTGTCTGTTAGCACTGCACGGATGGGTGGGGAGTTTTCCACCACAATGACGGAGCTGAATAACCAGGCTCCTGCGACAACGCGTTGCGCCGTACCCACCAGCTTGATGTTGTGCTGGGCCCCACGGCCGTAAACGCTGAACTCCCCGGGGCAGTATTCTCCGGGAATCTCACCAACAGCCGCGTCCACACCTAATGCCCGCAATGCCTCGGTGAAGAGTTCGCCAAAGAAAGCAAACCGGCCTTTGGCACCGGCAATGGAGTCTTTCTCGCGCTGGATATGATCAACAATCAATGTTCCTTGGTGATAGGCGGCGGCTCTGCCTCCTGCACGGCGTACGGCAGGCACAAAGCCGTTAACGCGGGATGCTTCTTCGGCGGCGAGAAATCCTGGCAGTTTGGTGTCACGCTGCCCAAAAGCCACTGTGGGTTCGGGACGGTAGAAGCGCACCATTGCTTCCCTACTCCCACGTTTAACCTCCCCCAGCAGATCCAAGGCACGGTTGAGGTCGGCTTCGGCGCCACCGCTGGTCAACTGCCGGTGGATTTCCAGTGCTGGTGCTAGGAGATCACTCACTGCGCGTGCGGGATGGGTCGCACGGTCAAGATTTGTTCGGAGCGCCCAAAAGGTCCGTTGACATCATGGAGCACCGAGGAGGTTAGACCAATACCGTCAGATCCAATGGTGACGTGGGTGGCCAGACCCAACCATTCGCCCACCGGATCCCGGTACAGGTGGATGGAAAGGTCAACGTTGGGGTACATCCAACCGCCGGGTTCCGGCTCCATGCGTGCTGCCACACCGTTGGCACTGTCAACCAAACCTATAAGACGCACCAGCGCGGAGGCGTGCTCTCCGCCGTCGAGCATGGTGTAGGGGCTGTGCAGCCACGCCCGTCCATGACCGGCGCGGTGCTCCGGCAAGGACCTGCCCTCAAGGGTCTGAATGAAACCGCCCGGCCAGCGGCCCATGCCGTCCCAGGGCACGGAGTCCTCGAGGCTGCCCAACGGTTCATCCTCATAAAATTCAATAGCGGTGGTGTCATTTTTTTGCAGCCGCCACGCTGTTGCGCGTACAGCTGGCCGGCCTTGGGCCAACAACTCCGTCTGGAGAAGTTCAATGGTCTTTCCCGGACGCAGCAAGGTGGTTTTGAGGCTAAATTCGCCAGCAGGAATCAACCCGAGGATGTCAAAGTTAATCCGCGCCAAGCGCATGTCATCTCGGTGCTGAAACTGTTCGAGTGCCTGAACCATGAGGCCAGCAACCGGAGCCATGTGCTGCTCGTGAGGGTTCCAAGCGCCTTGCGCGTGAACCGTGGACTCGTAACGGTCCCCACCGAGATGGTTGTAGTACGAGCTAGCTTCGAGCGCTGTGAGTGTTATGAGGTCCACCATGGCAACGATTCTACCGTTCGGGCGGGTAGCTTCAGAAAATGACGGCGGGCATCAAGCGCGTCACGGACGCGGTGAGAGCATCACGATGATTAGGCTTGAGCGCCGGCTGTGCCGGAAATTTCCGCACCCATGACGGGACAGTCATCCAGGGCGCTCTGATCCAGTTTGCGGTTCCGTGAAACCCGGAACAGGTGCACTCCCAGAATCAGGACACCCACGGTGAGGACCAGCAAAACCAGTGCCCAGGGCGAACCGGCGGCCGCTGCCAAAGCTGCCTCGAAGGCTGCGATGCCAATAGTGGCGTAAATACATGCCCAGGCAATGGACCCCACTATTGTGGCTGGAATGTAGCGGCGCAGGGGCATCCGGCCCAATCCAGCAGACATGTTCACAGCGGTTTGAACACCGATGGTCAAGAAGCTGACACTCACAGCAGGTGCACCCCAGCGGGCAATAAGTTTCTCTGCCCGCAGTACGGCCGAAGAATCCATGTATTTTTGCATTTTCGTCTTGCGGCCCCCGGCGGCAAGACCCCGGCCAGCCCAGTAGGTGGCGTTGGAACGCAACATAACGATGCAAAAGAGAATCAGGAAAGCCCAGACGAACGGAAGTGAAATGATGCTGTCCATCATGAGCGTGGGCTACCCCTCTAAGTGCTAATAATATAGCTACAGAATCCTGCGCTATTACCCCTAGCTTATCTCATAGCCAAGCGCTTCGCTAAGTCCGCTCAAGCAGGGATCTGCCCGCTCAAACACGGCTCACGAGGGCATGAAACGCCACACATCATAAAGTGTGAGTTAGTGCACATTAACCCGGTGGAGTATTAGCATCATCACATGACCTACGATGTTCAGCTCTCGCACACCACCGGCAGCACCAACATTCCGCTTCTGGAAGGCACCATCGGCGCTAACTTCCAGGCTACGGCCGCACGCTTCGCTCAGCGCGATGCCTTGATCGATAAACCCTCGGGGCGGCGGTGGACTTATGGGCAGCTGAACGACGACGTCGATGCCCTGGCCCGCGGATTGCTCACCGCAGGAGTAGCCAAGGGCCACAGGGTGGGTATCTGGGCCCCCAACGTCCCCGAATGGGTGATCTTGCAATATGCCACGGCGAAGATCGGCGCCATCTTAGTTAACGTCAACCCGTCCTACCGGGTCCACGAGCTGCGGTATGCCATCTTGCAGTCCGGCATGTCCATGATTGTTGCCCTGCCACACTTCAAGGGTTCTGAATATCAGGCCATGATCGAGCAGATCACCCCGGAGTGTCCCGGTTTGAAGGCCGCTGTCTACATTGGCACGCCGTCCTGGAACACGCTGGTGGCGGGCGGTCAATCCCAGCCAAGTAACGCTGTCGAACGTGCCATGGCTGAACTTGAGCCCACCGACCCCATCAACATCCAGTACACCTCCGGCACCACCGGCTACCCTAAGGGCGCCACGCTCAGCCACCGTAATATCCTCAACAACGGCTATTTCGTGACGGAGACCATCGGCTTCACGGAGGCGGATAGATTGTGTGTGCCTGTGCCCTTCTACCACTGCTTCGGCATGGTCATGGGTAATCTGGGCTCCACCACGCACGGGGCCGCGATCGTCATTCCGGCCCCGGCCTTTGACGCCGCAGCAACCTTGGCCGCAGTGCAGCAGGAGCGCTGCACCGCACTCTACGGGGTGCCCACCATGTTCATCGCCGAACTGAACCTACCCAACTTTGCCAGTTACGACCTTTCCTCACTGCGCACCGGGATCATGGCCGGCTCGCCCTGCCCCGTGGAGGTCATGAAGTCCGCCATGACGCAGATGAACATGTCAGCAGTCTCCATTGCGTACGGCATGACGGAGACCTCCCCCGTATCCATGCAGACCCTCATGGACGACGACGTGGCCCACCGAACCGAGACAGTGGGCCGGGTGCACCCTCACCTTGAGGTCAAGATCGTGGACCCCGCCACCGGGGAGAGCGTCCCGCGCGGAACGCCAGGTGAGTTCTGCACCCGCGGCTATTCGGTCATGCTCGGCTACTGGAACGATTCGGAGAAGACTGCGTCCGCCGTTGACGCCGAGCAGTGGATGCACACCGGGGACCTTGCCGTGATGTACCCCGACGGCTACGTCAACATAGTGGGCCGCATCAAGGATATGGTGATCCGCGGCGGCGAAAACCTCTACCCGCGCGAGATTGAGGAGTTCCTGTACCACCACCCGGACATTGCCGACGTGCAGGTCATTGGGGTGCCGGATCCGGAGTACGGCGAGGAACTGTGCGCGTGGCTGCTCATGAAGCCCGGTACTGTGCCCTTGGATGCGGCCGCCGTGGCCGCCTACTGCAAGGGGAATCTGTCCCGGCACAAGGTGCCCCGCTATGTGCTGGTGGTGGATGAGTTCCCCATGACGGTCACCGGAAAGGTGCGCAAGATGGACATGCGCGAGCGGACCGTGGCGATCCTGGGGCTGGAGTAGGCAGGCTGGCGGGAGCCGCCCGGCCGCCTCAACGAGCCAACGTAGAGACGCAGAGGCATAGGCAGAGGCATGGCCTAGACGGTTGTAGCCTTGGTTCATGGACAGCGAGAATTTATGGGAAGCAAAGAAGCGGGAAAATCCCGGCCATTCGGCCTGGTTTATTGCCCGTTTCGCGGGAATGCGCGCAGACGGGGTTGACCTGGATGGCGAGAGCAGACTGGTTGACGCACTTGCGGGCCGCTCAGCCCGGATCCTGGATGCAGGATGCGGCACGGGCCGCGTGGGTGGGGAGCTAGCCCGGCTCGGGCACCAGGTGATCGGCGTGGATATTGACGGTGAACTCATCGAGGCCGCACGCACTGACTACCCTGACGTTGATTGGAGGCTGGGCGATCTCGCCGCCCTCTCCGTGCCCGGGGAAAAATTCGATGTGATCGTATGCGCCGGCAATGTCATGCCGTTCCTGGCCCCCGGCACTGCCCGATCCGTACTCACCCGTTTCCGCGAACACCTGGCGCCGGGTGGCCGCGCCTTGGTGGGCTTCGGGGCGGGACGGGGCTATGACTTTGATAATTTCTTCCTCGATGTGCAGGATTCGGGGCTGTCTGTGGCGGGCCGTTTCGCCACCTGGCAACTGCACACCTTGACACCGGACGCGGACTTTCTCGTGGCACTGCTGGAGCACCCCTAGAGTTCAAGCCCGCAGCGGCTCCGGCACGTTAAAGAAAAGGACCGCCACCAGTCGTTAAACCAGCGGCGGCCCTTCCAGATTTTCCTTTAGGCGTTGAGACCGGCAACGTGCTCGTCAAAACGGACAAGCACAGCAGCCTTTTCGGGCTCGCTGAGCCAGCTGGCTTCGAAACCTGCCCGGGCCATCTCGGTGAGCTTTTGCTTGCTCACTCCGCGCTCGGCAAGAATCCTGTACTCGTTGACCAACGTTGTGGGGAACATGCCCGGATCGTCGGAGGCCACCAGCACGTTCAGTCCGGCGTCGAGCATGGCAAGGATGGAATCTGTTCGCCAGGGACGCCATGAACGGCGGCTCGTAGTGGAGGCACAGGACAACGCGATCCCGGATTCCTTTACCTGGGCAATGACATCGTCATCTTCTAGGATGAAGTAGCCGTGATCCAGTCGATCGCACTGCAGATCCTCGATGCACGTGATGGCGTTCTGGGCTGAAGGTACATGCTCTGATGTGTGAGCAGTCTTCTTCAACCCAAATTGTCCCGCCAAGGCATAAGCAGCCACGAACTTCTCGGGTGCGCCGGAGTTTTCCAAGTTATCCAGGCCAATGCCCGCCACGTACTCATGCGGATACCCGGTTACGGTCTGAACCCACGCCAAGGCTTCCTCGCCCGAGCGGCTGCGGTCGATCGCGGCCAGTAAGCAGCCCGTCATTCCGAAGTCCTTCTCGGCCTTGCGGATTCCCTGCGCCATGGCGTCGACGTAGCGGTCGTAGCCAATTTCAACAAAGTGTTCCGGGAGTTCATCAAAGGACATTTCCAGGTGCCAGGTCCCGTATTTGTGGGCTTCCTCGAATGCCTCATACGTAATACGTGTGAGGTCTTCTTCGGTGCGCACCACTTCACGAACCCATTCGGAAACCTTGAACAAGGAGTATGAGTTTTCCGGCTCGATATCGCTCAAACCGGTAGGCATCGGGATACGAGTGTTGCGATAAAGCTCCGGGTCCGGAGGAAAAGAATTGATTGATGCAAAGATGGTCTCGGGTGACTCAGGAAGTTCTAGGCCGGCGCGGCGCGCCAGCTCACCAAAGGTTTTAGCTTGCACGGTGCCCAAGAGGTGACAGTGAAGATCCACCTTGGGCAACTGCAATAGGTAACTATCCAGATCTAGTGTGGTTGCCGTTACGGCAGCTTCGCCCCGGCTCACTGGCCAATAACCTCGCGGTTGAAGCGCTCTGTCCATTCGTTGCGATTGGGCAGGAAGTCAGCCGGGCTGATGGTCTTGTACCCGTGGGCACTGGGGTCTTTGGCAATATCCCCAACAACGGCGCTCAAGTCCTGGGGCAGTTTGGCGCTCAAGTTCACCGGCAGATCGCCCACAATTTCGGCGCTTGATTGCTGCGTTGCCTGTGAGAGCAGGAAGTTGATGAACTTGTTGGCGCCATCAACGTTTGTGGCGCCTGTGGGAATCATGGCACGGTTGGTCGCCATGTAGCGGCCCTTCTCCGGTGCGGTCCAGGCGAACTGGTCATCGCTCTTGACCAGCGGAGTGGCAAATCCGTTCAACGCCACACCGGCATAAATTTCACCCTGCGTGAGCAGGTTCGTAAATTCAGTGGTGGAGCTGTAGAACTGCAGGATGTTCGGTGACCATGCATGCATCTTCGTGAACGCCGTATCAACGTCTGTGGCACCCTTGCCGAAGGTCTGCGCAACACCGGCAACTGTCAGCGGACCGGAGGTGACGGCATAGTTGGGAAGCGCAAGGCGTCCCTTCAAGGAGGCGTCGCTGAAAAGATCCCACGAGGCAGCTTCCTTGGCAGAAACCTTGTCTTTGTTGAAAAGCACCCCGTTGAGCTGGTAAGAGTATGCCGGCCCGGTGTAGGAATCATCCTTGGCAAACTCTGCAATGTTGGCCAATTCTGGAATCTTGGCCGCATCAACCTTCTGGAAGAGGCCGTCCTTGTCTCCCAAGGCAGCGAAAGTATCGGAGATCATCATGACGTCGATTCCGGACTTGTCACCCTCGAGCTGCAAGCGGGACAGGCGGTCCGCATTCGAGCCCGTATCAACCTTGACCTTGATGCCGGTGGCCTTGGTAAATGGATCGAAGATTGCCTCGGTCATCTGATCGACGCCGAAGGGGAAGGTGCTGACAACTATTGTGTCGCTGGAATTCTGGGGCGTTTCAGTGGAACTGCAGGCTGAGACGGCAAGCGCCGTGGCTGCGAGCACACTGCCGACAGCCAGTGCGCGCCTGGTGAACGTGATGGTCATGAAGTTTCCTTTCAGAGGGATGAAGTAGCAAACGCAGCGCCTAGTTGGCGAGCGTTACCAAGTTGTGTGACGGGGCAAAGAATTTAATCTGATCTCCGGCGCTCAGGCCTGAGGCTTGCTCGGCGCGCACGTTGGCAATCAGGGTGGTGGGCTCTCCGGAGAGCGATGAAGTCTGCACCGTGAGCAGGCAGTCCACGCCGCGGTAGGCAATGCCGGTCAGTGAGGCATCCAGCAGCATGCCCTCGCCTGCCGCCCCGGCCTCCTCCACCAACGCCAGATGTTCGGGGCGGATCGTCAGCTGCTTGCCTTCGGAAGTGCTGATGAAGTTTTCATAGCCCATGAATTCGGCGACGAATCGGTTCGCCGGACGCGGGAAAACTTCCGTTGGGGCGCCTTGTTGCTGGACCCTGCCCTGGCTCATGACAACCATCTGGTCGCTCATTTCCAGTGCTTCATCCTGATCATGTGTCACCAGAACAACACTGAGACCGGTTTCGCGCTGGATTCTGCGCAGTTCGCTGCGCATCTGAATACGCAGCCGGGCATCAAGGTTGGACAGAGGTTCATCCAGAAGCAGGAGCTTGGGCCGGATAGCCACAGCACGGGCAATCGCCACCCGCTGCTGCTGACCTCCTGAGAGCTGCTTGGGACGCTTGGCGGCCTGAGACGCCAGTCCCACCATCTCCAAAGCCTCAGCAGCACGACGGCGGCGCTCGGATTTCTCCACGCGGCGCAGCTTCAGGCCGTACTCAACATTCTCGGAAATACTCATGTGCGGGAACAGCGCATAGGACTGGAACACCATGCCAAGATTGCGCTTTTCCGGCGGCGTGTTTGTGCTGTCTTCGCCGTCGATCAGGATCTTTCCGCTGTCCAGGCGCTGGTAGCCGGCCAGCATCCGCAAGGACGTGGTCTTTCCGCAACCACTGGGGCCTAGAAGTGTGGTGAACTTACCCGCTGGAATACTCAGGTCAATGCCGTCCACGGCCACGAAGTCGTCGAAGCTGACCCGGACGTTTTGAAATTCTGCTGCATTACTCATTAGTTGATGCCTCCAAAAATCTTGGCGAATCCAACGGTTCGCTCAGCCACTACGGCAATCAAGATGGTTCCAAGTAGTATCAGCACGCTCATTGCGGCCACGATCGGGTCATAGTTTTGCTGGACGTAGTCCAGCATCGTCACAGGCAGGGTACGGAAGTCACGATTCTGCAAAAGCAGTGAGAGCGGAACATTGTTGAATGAGGTGACAAAACTCAGCAGCCCCGCGGAAAACAGCCCGGGACGCAGGAGCGGAAATGTCACGGTGAAGAATGTGCGCAGGGGTGAGGCTCCCAGGCCACGTGCGGCTTCTTCAATATGCGGGTCCATGAGTGCCAGCGACGCGCCAGTGACTCGAACCGCATAAGGGAAGAGCAAAACGGTGTGACCAATCAGCAAAGTGGTGAAGTTGTTCAGGCCAAGGCCAATCATCAACTGCTGGTAGAGGGCAAGACCAACCACCAACTCGGGCACAATCAGCGGCGAGAGGAACAATCCCTCCAGCAATCCTTTTCCGGGAATCTTTCCACGGCTGATGGCCAAGGCAACGGGCACACCCAGCAGAAGCGAGAAGAGCGCCGCAAGGACCGCCAATTCAAGGCTGGATACCAGCGATGTCATGAATGGCTGGTACTTGAACGCTGCTTCGAACCAGCGCAAAGAGAATCCGCTAGGTGGGAACTTCAGCGTAGAGCCGTCGGTGAATGCCGTGATAACAACGAAGAACAACGGCACGATCATGACGATGTAGCCAAGGACGGCCAGTGACGCGGCTATGGGGTGACGATTGTTCATGAGGTCCGTGCCTTCCGTCCCATGAGGGTGGAGATGGCCGAAACACCGAAAACCAGCACTGTCATGATGATGGCGGTGGCGCTGGCGGCCGCCCAATCAATGGTTCCGTTCGCATAGTTGTAGAGCTGGGTTGAGAGCATCCGCTGCCGTGATCCACCCAGCAAATAGGGGGTGGTGTAGGCGGTGACGGACCCGGCGAAGACCAAGGTGCAGGCTACAACAATGCCGGGCCAGGACAGTGGCACTACTACTGTCCAGAATGTTTGGGTCCGGTTGGCGCCAAGACCACGGGCAGCTTCATCCAGGGCGGGGTTCACCTGGGCCACAGCTGAGTAGCAGGAAATGATGGCCAACGGCAGGAAGAGCTGGAGCAGACCCAAAACTATGGCAAGAGGTGTGTAGAGCAACTGCGGCGCCTCATCCACAATGTGCAAGGAGGTCAGTAGCTGACCGATGGCGCCTTCCTTGCCCAGCACCACAAGCCAGCCAAAGGTACGAACAACGTTCGAAAGCAGGAGCGGGAAGATGGCCAACGCCAGCAGCATGCCGACCCAGCGCGATGTGGAGCGCGCCAGCATGTAGGCAATCGGAAATCCAATCACAACGGAAATGATCATGACAATCAGACCCAGGACAACGGTACGTCCAATGATCGCCAGGTCATAGCTGTTGGTAAGCATGGTGCCCAGACGTGCCAGGATGTCGCCGAATTCCGTCCGTGGCGGTGAAACAAGCATCACCACGGCAGGTATGAGGAAACCGCCAAGAAGCACAATCAGTCCGGGCACGATCAGGAACACAATCCTGTTTCCGCGCATGGGAGTCCTTGTCTCAGGGGAAGGTTGGAAGCGGTGGTTCTGTAAAAGCACCTCAGGACATAGTACCCGCAACCGGTCCCACAACCGGTTTCATTACAAATTGAAGCAAATCATTTTCTTCGACTACTGTCAGGGGGATGCCACATTATGAAAGTCCTGCCACGAGGGTCCTGCTATGAAAACGCTCAACGACGTTGCTGTGCTGGCCGGCGTCTCTAAATCAACCGCTTCCCGCGCCCTGGCACGTCCCGAGCTCGTGGCCCCAGCAACCCTTCAACGGGTTGTGGCAGCGGCACAGCAACTGGGCTTTGTACCCAACCGTGCGGCCCAGGGCCTAGCCCGTGGCCGTACCGGAATCATTGCACTCGTGCTGCCAACCATCTCCAACGTGTTCTTCGTGCCCATTGTTGCCGGCGCCCAGGAAGCGGCACAAACGGCCGGGCTTCAAGTCACCATCAACATCAATCCCCTCACCAACCCCGAGGACATCGCCCGTTACCAACGTCTCTCACAAGAGGTTGACGGGATCCTGCTCGTTGCCCCGCATACCGCCGATGAGGTTCTGGCGTCCCTCAACAGCCGAGTCCCCATGGTAATGATTGACCGTGAATTGGCCGGGTTCGAATCCGTCAGTGTTGATTCGGCCAGCGCGTTCGCTGAGCTTATGGTGGGCCTGGTAGAGAACGGGCATCAACATATTGCCTATGTTGGTGGCCCCGAGAATTCTTGGCAAAACGCCCAGCGGATCGCGAAAATGTCCGCAACCGCAGCCAGTTGCGCGGCAAAGCTTGAGATACTGGGCCCCTATCCCCCGTCACTGGAGGACGGCTTCGCCATTGCTGAGTCGGTGCGCGAGACGGGCGTCAGCGTCGTGATTCCCTATGCTCGGGATCTGGCCCTCGGCATGCACATTAAGCTTCGAGATTCGGAACAGCGCGCGGGGAAGGACTCCTGCACCTCTGGCGATGAACTCGAGGTCGTCGGCTACCCCACCCAGCCCATGGTTCAGGTTGACGGCCTTCTCATCGGAGAAACAGCCTTCGGGCTGCTTGAACGCCGGATAGCTGGCAGCCAAGACGCCCCGTCAGTGCTCCGCTTACCAGCCACCGTGCTCTGGACTTAACACAGTTCACGCCTCGCTTGGGTCGGGGCGATTCTTGATCGGTCTCAATTCTCTAGACGACGCCGCAGCGCCGGCCACGCCGCCCCGAACCCCGGGTGCAGCTGGCGGGCTGCGACCTCATGGAGCGGCACCCATTCCAGGGCCAGGCTTTCGGGGTCACTAATGACGGCTTCGAAAGGTTCCACGGCGTTGACCGCAACGGTGGTGTAACTCCAGTACCCAACGTCGTAGACCGAGGTGAATATCAACTCCACCTTGGATGAGGGGACGCCTGCTTCTTCCCACGCCTCACGTAGGGCACCATCCGCGGCAGCTTCACCCTGATGGAGAGCTCCTCCGGGAAGCCCCCACGTGCCGCCATGGTGAGACCAGAGGGCCCGGTGTTGGAGCAGGACTCCACGTCCGGCGTCGAACACCAAAAGACCGGCAGAACCGAAGCGGCCCCAGAATTTGCCAGCTTCTCCTTCAACCCAAGCATCGCCGGGGTCACGGTTGCGCCCCAGGTGACCCGGAGGAGCAACTGCCGCGGCCTCCCGGATGAATCGGGCCGCCGCGGTGTTCTGGAGGCCGTTGGCCTTTTGATCATCCATGACTTCCACGGTATCAAGTGTGCGGGCCATCAAGTGCGCAGGCAAAGCGCCCGGAGCGTGGCCTTGGGGCTTTTCTACAGCTCTGGGCCGCCAAGATACCCGGGCTTGGCCGCTTGGTGCTGATCGGGGTAGACAGCCTTGTGCGCAGCAAGATCTCTGATGTTCTTCTGCACTGCCACCACAGCGAACAAACTCATGGCGAAGCCAATGCCGTAGAAGCCCTTCTCCGAGAGCAGCAGCTCAGCGTTCCACAAGCCAATCGCCAACAAGAGCAACGAGGCCAGCAACGCAAACCAGGCGATGCCCAAATAGATGGAGGTGACGGGGATTTCCTCGGCCTTGTCCCGCACAGCTTTTTGGAGCGAGACGGCAGCGAAGAGCCCAAACAAGAACACCGTCAAGTAGAAACCCTTCTCGTTAAGCTCCATCTTGGCGTTCCAAAGGCCAATAAAGTACACGGCCATGCCCAGCCCCAAAGCGATCCAGGACGCCCCAATGAAAGCTCCAGTTGGTTTGCCCAGCTGATTTACCTGGCTCATAGCGTCTTTTTCCCTTATACGTTCCAGCATTGGCCTATCAGTGAATCACCAGCATAAACGAGCCCGAAGAATATTACGCTATTGAGTGGATAAAAAGAATGCGCGCAAGCGGGCCCCAGGAGGGGCCCGCTTGCGCGCAGTGATTTTAGAAGGGTACTAGAAGTCCCAGTCGTCGTCTTCGGTGTTGACAGCCTTGCCGATGACGTAGGAGGAACCGGAACCGGAGAAGAAGTCATGGTTCTCATCCGCGTTGGGCGAGAGCGCCGAGAGGATGGCCGGGTTCACGTCAGTGACCGCGGCCGGGAACATGGCCTCGTAACCTAGGTTCATCAGCGCCTTGTTGGCGTTGTAATGAAGGAACTTCTTGACGTCCTCGGCCAGGCCAACGGAATCGTAAAGGTCATGCGTGTACTGGACCTCATTCTCGTACAGCTCAAAGAGAAGCTCAAAGGTCCAGGCCTTCAACTCTTCCTTGCGCTCCTCGGGAACCCCTTCCAAGCCCTTCTGGTACTTGTAGCCGATGTAGTAGCCATGCACGGCCTCATCACGAATGATCAGGCGGATCATGTCTGCCGTATTTGTCAGCTTGGCCCGTGAGGACCAGTACATGGGCAGGTAGAAGCCCGAGTAAAACAGGAAGGACTCAAGCAAGGTGGAGGCAATCTTGCGCTTGAGAGGATCGTCGCCGTAGTAGTAAGACTCAATGATTTGAGCCTTCTTCTGCAGGTTCACATTCTCCACCGACCAGCGGAACGCCTCGTCAATCTCCTTCGTGGAGCACAGGGTGGAGAAAATCGAGGAGTAGCTCTTGGCATGGACCGATTCCATGAACGCAATGTTCGTGTAGACGGCTTCCTCGTGCGGGGTGATGGCATCCGGGATCAATGACACGGCGCCCACAGTGCCCTGCAGGGTGTCCAGCAAGGTCAAACCGGTGAAGACGCGCATGGTCAGCAACTGCTCTTCCGGGGTCAGTGTTGCCCACGACTGAATGTCATTGGACAGCGGCACCTTCTCCGGCAGCCAGAAGTTGTTGCACAGGCGGTTCCAGACTTCCACGTCCTTATCGTCCTCGATGCGGTTCCAGTTGATGGCCGTTACGTGGCTCGCCAACTTCAGCTTCTCCGGTGTCATAGCTTTTCCTCTTCACTAAATTCTGGTGGCTCCATGAGCCAAATCAATCTTAAGCCAAAGGCACGACGGCGGGGCCGCCCTCGCCGTCGTGCACTTTAGTTCCGTGGTGCTAAAGCTGGCACGAGACGCAACCTTCCACTTCCGTTCCTTCCAGCGCGAGCTGGCGCAGACGGATGTAGTAGATGGTCTTGATGCCCTTACGCCAGGCATAAATCTGGGCCTTGTTGATGTCACGCGTGGTGGCGGTGTCCTTGAAGAACAACGTCAGGGACAGGCCCTGGTCCACGTGCTGCGTGGCAGCGGCGTAGGTGTCGATGATCTTCTCGAAGCCGATCTCGTACGCGTCCTTGTAGAACTCAACGTTGTCGTTGGTCAGGTAGGGAGCCGGGTAGTACACGCGGCCCAGCTTGCCTTCCTTGCGAATCTCGATCATGGAGGCGATCGGGTGGATCGAGGAAGTGGAGTTATTGATGTAGCTGATGGAGCCTGTGGGCGGGACAGCCTGCAGGTTCTGGTTGTAGATCCCGTGCTCCATAACGGAAGCCTTCAGCGCACGCCAGTCTTCCTGCGTGGGGATGTGCATGCCGTCAAAAAGCTCCGCAACGCGGGCGGTCTGCGGCAGCCATTCCTGGTCCGTGTACTTGTCGAAGAACTCACCCGAGGCGTACTTGGAGTTCTCGAAGTTGATGAACGTGGAGTTATTCTCAATGGCCAACAGGTTTGAAGCACGGATGCAGTGGTACACCACCGTGTAGAAGTAAATGTTGGTGAAGTCCAGGCCCTCAACGGATCCGTAATGGACGCGCTCACGGGCAAGGTAGCCGTGCAGGTTCATCTGGCCCAAGCCAATGGCGCGCGACTGGCGGTTGCCCTTGGCAATGGAGGGGACACTGGTGATGTTTGACATGTCAGAGACAGCGGTCAAGGTACGGATGGCCGTCTCAATCGTGGCACCGAAATCGGGGGAATCCATGGCCTTGGCAATGTTTAGTGAACCCAGGTTGCAGGAGATGTCCTTGCCAGTCTCGGCGTAGGAGAGGTCATCGTTGTACGTGGTGGGTGCGGAAACCTGAAGGATCTCAGAGCAGAGGTTGCTCATGATGATCTTGCCCTCGATGGGGTTTTCGCGGTTCACCGTGTCCTCAAACATGATGTACGGGTAGCCGGATTCGAACTGGATCTCGGCGAGAGTTTGGAAGAACTCGCGGGCCTTGATCTTGGTCTTCTTGATCCGGGCGTCGTCAACCATCTCGTAGTACTTCTCAGTAACAGAGATGTCGGAGAACGGCATGCCGTACACCTTTTCAACATCGTACGGGGAGAACAGGTACATGTCCTCGTCGCGCTTGGCCAGCTCAAAGGTGATGTCGGGGATGACAACACCCAAAGACAAGGTCTTGATGCGGACCTTCTCATCAGCGTTCTCACGCTTGGTGTCAAGGAAGCGGTTGATGTCCGGGTGGTGGGCGTGCAGGTACACGGCGCCTGCGCCCTGGCGTGCGCCAAGCTGGTTGGCGTAGGAGAAGCTGTCTTCGAGGAGCTTCATGACGGGGATGACGCCGGAGGACTGGTTCTCGATCTGCTTGATCGGGGCACCAACTTCACGGATGTTAGTCAGGGCAAATGCCACGCCGCCGCCGCGCTTGGAGAGCTGCAGAGCGGAGTTAATGGAGCGGCCGATGGACTCCATGTTGTCTTCGATGCGGAGCAGGAAGCAGGAGACAAGCTCGCCGCGCTGTGCCTTGCCGGCATTGAGGAAGGTGGGGGTAGCGGGCTGGAAGCGGCCGTCCATGATTTCATCGACAATGCTCTTGGCGAGTTCCTCATTGCCGCGGGCCAGGTGCAGGGCAACCATGCACACACGGTCTTCGTAGCGCTCCAGGAAGCGGTTACCGTCAAAAGTCTTCAGCGTGTAGGAGGTGTAAAACTTGAACGCGCCCAGGAAGGTCTCAAAGCGGAACTTCTTCTTGTACGCACGCTGGAAGAGCTCGCGGGTGAAGTTCATGGAGTACTGGTCCAGCGTCTCGCGCTCGTAGTACTCATTCTTCACGAGGTATTCCAGCTTTTCTTCCAGGTCATGGAAGAAAACGGTGTTGTTGTTTACATGCTGGAGGAAATACTGACGGGCGGCCGCACGGTCGGCGTCGAACTGGATTTCACCCTTGGAGTTGTACAGGTTGAGCATGGCGTTGAGCTCGTGGTAACCCAAGCCCTCCCATGCTGCGGGCATCTCCTTGGAGGCCTTCACGCCAGTGCCTTGGTCTGAGACAATCGTGTCCAAAATTCTTCCAATCCTTCGCGAACGCGGGCAACGTCCTCAGACGTACCCATCAGTTCAAAACGGTATAAATGCTGTACTTTGCACTTCTCGGCGACAATGTCACCGGCCAGGCAATAGGTTTCCCCGAAGTTGGTGTTCCCGGCGCCTACGACACCGCGAATCAACTTCCGGTTTTGTTCCACGTTAAGGAACTTGATGACCTGCTTCGGCACTGCCCCGCTCCGATTTTCCCCGCCATAAGTGGGCAAGATCAGGACAAAGGGAACTTGTGCCAGAAGCGTTTCTTCTTTGGTGTAGATCGGCAGCCGTGCCGCGTCCATCCCCAGCTTCACCATGAATCGGTGGGTGTTATCGGAGGAGGAGGAAAAATATATCAGCCGGCTGCTGGTGTTTCGAGAAGGTATCGCTGTTACTGCGGCTTCTGCTGCAACGGCTGACATGGCTTTCGCTTTCCAACTGCTTACTTGCGGTTGTAGGGCCAGCCGTTTGACGGGCCAGCCCCACATGTGTGCGTTATCCGCACATGAAATTATGTGTTTCGTGCGGGCCCAAAAGGCCCACTTCCTGACTTACGCTACGCTCGCGGCGTTTGCCTGGACGGCTGCGGCAAGTTCGGAAATCTTATCCGGACGGAACCCTGACCAGTGGTCGCCATCAGTGATCACCACGGGCGCCTGCTGGTAACCAAGGCTGAGTACGTGTTCCAGAGCAGCCGGATCAGTGGAGATGTCTACGCTCTGGTACGTGATGCCCTTTTTATCCAACGCCCGGTATGTTGCGTTGCACTGGACGCAAGATGGTTTGGTGTAAACCGTGACGGTCATGATCGAAGTTCCCCTTTGTCTGTTTCTGCCTGTGGCTGCCTCTGTCGGCATGCTCGCTGTCGGTGGGGGCTACGGGTCACGCAACGGCCTCGCCAGCTTTTTAGAGCTGTTTCAGCGGCCCTTTTCAGAACCGCTTGAATTCTGTAATAGATACTACATGTAGTGCGAGTCTCCAGCACCGACCCCTACATGATGTATTACAAGTATGTCATTCTTATGCACCGCTCGTCCACAGCCTAGGAGAATTAAAAGCCCGTGAACTCAACGTTTAAACCGAGCTGTCCACAGGCTGTGGACAGCCTGGGTGCACACTAAACGTGCGGCGTGTCTCATAATTTCGGCGTGTCGTGCCGGGGCGGCTGGCCCATGTGCACCACCACAGCCCGTCTATGCTTGCTTATGCTTGCTTAGGAATCAGCCGCTCCGGCAGAAAGAGCCATCCTGTGATCAATCCCCTGCACCTGCGCACCCTTTTAGAAGTTGTTCGCCGCGGATCCTTTGCCGCCGCAGCCACCGCGCTGGGGTACACGGCGTCGGCTGTTTCACAGCAGATGTCAGCTCTGGAGCGTGATTCCGGAGTCGATTTATTTCACCGCTCAGCACGCAGCATCCTGCCTACGGAAGCCGCCTTGGTCATGTGCCGCCATGCCACCAAGGTGCTGACCGATATAGATGCCTTGTTGGCTGCGAGCGCACGCACGGCTGAGGGGACAAGCCAGGAATTGCGGCTGGGCATCTTTCCCTCGCTGGCCACCTATGTCCTGCCGCGCTTATTTGGCTCCTCACAGTGGCCGGAGCTGGGAATTAATCTCCACGTCTCCGTGGGGGAACCGCAGCAGACCATTGGTGGCTTGCGCACGGGCGGAGAGCTGGATGTGGCCCTGGTGTATCAGGTAGGTCAGTCAGGGCTGGCGTGGCCGCACAGCCTGAACCGGCAGTGGATTGGCGACGATAATTTTCGTGTTGTCCTTCCCGCGTCCTGGGGCATTCGCCCGGGCTCCACCATGGACGCTGCCCACCTCTCAGACATGCCCTGGATCATGCACCATCCCGGGACCAGTGACGCCGCCGTGATAGAGCGGCTCTTCGCCAGCTGCAACCTGCATCCGCGCGTGGCCGCCTACAGCGACGATTTCAATGCCAGCCTGCAACTGGTGGGAGTGGGGCTGGGCGCAGCACTGGTCCCGGAACTGGCTCTGGCCGCCCGGCCCGAGAACGTGGTAGTCCTGGACGTGCCTGAAATCCGGTTGGCCCGCAATATCTTTGCCCTGCTCATCAATGAGAATCGCACGGCCCGCGTCGAGGTGTTTGTGGACAAACTGGCCAGCATCCTGGCAGAGGTCACGGATATCAGCCATGTGGACCGGACACCGTGAGTCCTCACGCCGTGATGGCGAGCCCATACGGCGCTAGCTCGGCATTGTAGGAGCCGTTACTGCTTCCGGAACTTCTTGGCCGGTGCCACAAAGCGTTTGATGAGCTGCTTTTTCACCGCACCAAACGGCGGGTAGATCAGCGCGAGCGTGTCCGGGAACAATGTCTTTTCCAACACCGCCTTGTGATGTGAGAACGTCGCCACCGAGTGCTGCCCGTGGTAGCCCCCCATGCCGCTCTCCCCCACACCACCAAAGGGCAGGCCGGGCACCGAGAGGTGCGCCACGGGGACACCAAAGTTCAGTGCGCCCGAGGAGGTTTGGCTCAGGAACTGCGCCCGTACGCCGTCGTCCTCGCTAAAGACGTACAGGGCCAGCGGCTTGTCCCCCGCATTGATGTAGGCGATGGCCTCTGCGGCCGAATTGACGGTGAGCAGCGGCAGCACCGGGCCGAAGATCTCCGCCTCCATGAGCTTGGCATCAGCATCCACATGGAGCACTGTGGGGGCGATGTAGCGGGTGGGCGCATCCGTACGCCCGCCACTGACAAGGGCGGAGCCGGAGTGCTCCGCTAAGTCTTCTACCAGCAACCCGGCAATACGGGCAAAGGCCTGGTCATTGATTATCCGCCCGTAGGCCAGGCTATGTGCAGGCTCGGTACCGTAGAGGTCCTCGATGGCCAGCGGAAGTTCCTTGGCAAGTTTGGCCAGTGCGGCGTCAGTGCCCAAAACATAATCGGGCGCCACGCAGGTCTGCCCGGCGTTCATGAACTTGCCCCAGGCAATGCGGCGTGCTGCGGCAATCATGTCCACTGACTCGTCAATGTAGACCGGCGATTTTCCGCCCAGTTCCAGCGTCACCGGTGTCAGGTGCTTGGCTGCGGCGGCCATGACGATCCGTCCAACACGAGAATTACCGGTGTAAAAAATGTGGTCGAAGCGCTCCTCCAACAGTTCGGTGGTTTCGGCCACACCGCCCTCCACAATGCTCACGGCGCCGTCAAGATATTCCGGGACCCAGCGGGCCAGCGCCGCCGAGCTGGCAGGTGCCATCTCGCTGGGCTTGCCCACAACGGTGTTCCCGGCCGCGAGGGCTCCGACCATGGGGGCCAAAAGTAGTTGGATGGGGTAGTTCCACGGCGCAATGACCAGCACCACGCCGAGCGGATCCAGCACCGTGCGGGCCCGTGCTGGCTGGAGCGCCAAGGGTACGGGCACTGGGCGTGGCTTGAGCCATTGCTCAAGATGTTTCAAGGTGTGGGAAATCTCGGCGGTGAGGAAGCCGATCTCTGTCAGCCAGGCTTCGGCCGGGTGTTTGCCAAGATCTCCGGCCAGGGCTGCGGAAAAATCATCACGGTGCTCAACGAGCATGCTATTCATGGCCTTCAACGCACTGACACGCCACGCCAAGGGCTTCGTGGTGCCGCTGGTGAAAACTGCCCGGGCGCTTGCCACACTCTCTTGTACGCTCATGGCTTTAATCTACCCTCTCTCCGGGACCAGGACGTTACCCGCTGGTAACGTGCCCCGGTAATGTGCGCTAGTGGCCAAAAGCACAGCGCCCCTGGCCTTTCCGTGAGGAGAGGCCAGGGGCGCTGAGGGTGACGCTGGTGGAGCAGGTTTCGCTGGTGGAGCTAGCGGGCGTGTTAGACGAGCTGGGCGCGGACTTCCTTGGTGGCCTGAACCAGGTTCCGCAGGGACTCCTCAGTCTCGGCGTAGCCACGGGTCTTCAGTCCACAATCGGGGTTGACCCAGAGCTGGCGAGCGGGCACGTGCTTGACGGCGGTGCCGAGCAGTTCAGAGACCTCGGCCGCACCGGGGACGCGGGGGCTGTGGATGTCATAGACGCCCGGGCCAACACCGCGGCCAAAGCCATGGTTCTCGAGGTCGTTGACAACCTCCATGCGGGAACGGGCAGCCTCGATCGAGGTCACATCTGCGTCCAGACCGTCAATGGCATCAATGATGACACCGAACTCGGAGTAACACAGGTGCGTGTGGATCTGAGTGGCGTCGGCAGCTCCGGCGGTGGAGAGGCGGAAGGAATTCACGGACCAGTCCAGGTAGGCGGGCTGATCGGCACGGCGCAGCGGGAGGAGCTCGCGCAGGGCAGGCTCATCCACCTGGATGATCTTGATGCCGGCAGCTTCCAGATCCGCGATCTCATCACGCAAGGCCAGGCCCACCTGGTTGGCGGTGTCACCCAAGGGCTGATCGTCACGGACAAAGCTCCAGGCCAGGATCGTGACAGGGCCCGTGAGCATGCCCTTCATGGGCTTGTTCGTCAGCGACTGCGCATATTCCGCCCATTCAACGGTGATGGCCTTCTCACGGGTGACATCCCCCCACAAGATGGAAGGACGGGTGCAGCGGCTGCCGTAGGACTGGACCCAGCCGTGAACCGTAACGTTAAAGCCTTCGAGGTTTTCGGCAAAGTACTGAACCATGTCGTTACGCTCGGGCTCGCCATGGACCAGCACGTCAAAGTCGAGTTCTTCTTGCAGCTCCACCACGCGCTTGATCTCTTCCTTCATCAAGGTGGTGTATTCATCCGCCGTAATGGCGCCCTTGTTGGCCCGGGCCCGTGCGGAGCGGATTTCGCCGGTCTGCGGGAAGGAGCCGATGGTGGTGGTGGGCAGTGGCGGCAAGGCCAGAGCCTCATCCTGGGCGGCTTCGCGGATGGCAAAGTTGGAGCGGTTGAAGTCCGCCGGGGTCAGGGCTGCCAAGCGGGCACGTACCTCGGGGCGCTTGACCCCAGCGGCTACTGCCCGTGATGCGATGACAGCAGAGGCTTCACAAATGGCTACCGCGGACGACGCCGGGTCCACCAGGTGCGCTGCCAGTGTCACCACTTCGGTGACCTTCTGGTCTGCGAACGCCAACCAGCTGCGTAGTTCCTCAGAGAGCTGGGTTTCCTCGGTGACGTCCTGCGGGACGTGCTGGGTGGAGGTAGAGGTGGAGACGGTGACCGCTAGACCGGCAGCCTTCAAAATATCCAGCCGCGCAGCGGATTCGGCCAGATCGTTGATCCAGATGTTATGACCATCCACTACACCTGCAACAACGGTCTTGCCTGCGAGCAGGGCCAGCTCTTCCGCGGAAGGAACGGCACCCTTGAAGGCGTCAATGTGCAGAGCCTCGATGGGGGCGCCAGCCAGGGTGGGCAGCAGTTCACTGAGTGCACCGAACGGGGTGGAGACAAGGATCTGCGGGCGGCCAGCAGCTGCTCCGAGTACCTCGTAGCTGCGTGCAACGGCAGCCTGAATTTCGGCAACGGGCACATCCTGATCGGCAACAAGGGCGGGCTCGTCCAGCTGGATCCAGGAGGCGCCGGCGGCACCGAGGCGGCTCAGCAGTTCAGCGTAGACCGGCAGTACCTCTTCCAGGCGGGAGAGCGGGTTGAAGTCTGCCGGGGCTTCATCACTGGCCTTGCTCAACAGCAAGAACGTGACAGGGCCAACCAGGTACGGGCGGGTCTCAAAGCCGTTGGCCAGAGCGTATTCGAACTGCTCCACCACGCGGGTTGAGGTGAGTGAGAAAGTGGTTTCCGGGCCAATCTCCGGCACCAGGTAGTGGTAGTTGGTATCGAACCACTTGGTCATTTCCAGCGGCTGCTGCTCAACCGTGCCGCGAGCCAAAGTGAAGTAGGCGTTGATGTCAAGCTGGCCATCGGCGTTGCGCAGTTCACCGAAGCGGGCCGGGACGGCACCGATGTGGGTGATGGCGTCCAGCACCTGATCGTAGTAAGAGAACGTGCCGGGAATGGCTGCCGCTTCGTTCAGTCCCAGCTCAGTCAGGCGGCGGGCGGTACCCAACTGGATTTCTTTGGCGGCAGCATCCAGCTCGGTGGCGTCGATCTTGTTCGCCCAGAAACCCTCGATGGCCTTCTTCAGTTCGCGGCGGCGGCCAATGCGGGGGTAGCCCAGTAGGGAGGCGGAGGGGAATGCAGTGTTCTTTGACATGGAATTTCCTTAGATTTTTAAGACAAATATTTCAAGATAAAAAAGTCAGATGCAGCGGCCATTGCTTGGCCAAGGCGGGTGTTAGGCCAAGGCTGATGCGGCACTTCTGGAGCCCAGCTGGGGCCGTCCCGGACGCAGTAGTTCGAGTTTATTCAGGACCTCCAGGGCGGCGGCATGTTCATTGAAGGTGTAGAGGTGAATACCGGGTGCGCCAGCGTCCAAGGCCGCCCGGGCCAAGTCCACTGTGGCCTTGACCCCCACACGGCGGCTCTGTGCTGCGTCGTCGGCCCGACCCAGACTATCCAGCAGCTTGGGGCAGGGTTCCACACCCGTCAGATCACCCAAACGCTGAACCCGGCGCAGGCTGGTCAGCGGCATGACACCAGGGATGATGGGTATGCTGACCCCGGCGCGGCGTGCCCGGCTCACAAGGTCGCGGTACTGGTCCGCATGGAAGAACACTTGGGTGATGGCAAAGTCGGCTCCTGAGCGCTGCTTGGCCAGGAGGACCTCCACATCATGTTCAATCGAGGGTGACTCCGGGTGCCGCGCAGGGTAGGCCGCCACACCAATAGCAACCTTGCCGGCACAGAGCAACGCCGAACGGCGCTGCTCCACACGGCGGATCAACTCAATGAGGTCCTGCGCGTAGGCCAAGGATCCAGCCCGTGGTTCGGCGGGACCGTCCTGGGGCAGATCTCCGCGCAGGGCCAGGATGCCGCGCACACCATGGTCGAGCAGTTCAGAGATGATCTCGGCAAGTTCATCAGCCGTGTTTCCCACGCAGGTCAGGTGTGCCAACGGTCTCAGTGAGGTTTCCGTCAGGAGCCTGTTCAAGAGTTCCACTGCTGTGTTGCGGTTACTGCCATTGGCACCGTAGGTGACGGAGACGTAGTCCGGATTGGTGCTTTCCAATTCACGGATGGTTTGCCACAGCGTGGCTTCCGCGGCCGCATTCTTGGGTGGAAAGAGTTCGTAAGAGAGGGCTATCGGCGCACTTTGTGAAGCTGGCGCCGATACCTGTATCAGGCTCGGTGGAGACATTTGCTGGGTCCTTGAGGATGGGTTGGCCGCTGCTGCCCCAAGCGTCTAGAACACCGGAAGGCAGCAACAATCACATTTTCGAAGAAAGCGGCGCAGACCACCCGGAGCTGTCTAGAGAGCAACAGCGAGCGGGCGTGATCCGCGAGCAAATGTCAGACCCACATGGGGGCACCCACACCCTCGATTAATCCGAAGGTCGCTGACACACGTTGAGGAGATAACGTGCACCAAATATAAGCACCCCGTGACATGCAGCGCAAATTCATGATCGAATTACTACGCGCCTTTACGGAATATTTCAGCAATTACATTCGGAGAAGCTAGTGAATTCTGCACCTTGACCGAATAAGTGAGCAGTCAGAGTCCCTCTGTACTCCAAAATGCACACGTCACCACGGCTTGGGGTGCTGCTCTGGCTCTTCCTCAAGCAGTTCATCCAACTTCTGGCCCTTGCTACGTTCCTGCTGCGCTTTCTGGCCGGATTCCTTGAGCTTGTCCAGCTTGCTGGCGGGTGGCGCCGGCGTATCCTGCCCCGGCTCACTCTCGCCGCCTTCGCCGTCCTGGCCACCATCTTGGGAGGCGGACGCCTTCTCCTCCAGGCGCTGCGCAGCGTCCCGCAGCGCATCACCTTCACCGTCGCTGTTATTGGCACTATCAGGGGTGAAGCAGTCCCGCGGCGCTTGCTCTACAGTTGCGCTGCCCTGGGCAAAGAACTCCAGGGCACTCGCCGTGTCCCCCGCCTTCTGCCCCTCCTCACCCAACTTCTCTAGGCTAAGTACCAAATTAACCCGAACCTTGCATGAGTCCTTTGCTGGGACCAGCTCCAAGGCCGTGGCAAATTCCTTCCTGGCCCGTTCAAAGTCGCCGCGCAGCACATATCCATCACCCACGGCAAAGTGGGACTTGTACCGTTCAACCAGGTTCAGTACCCCCATGGCCTGCCCGGCGTGCACGGTCCCGTCCGCGTTAGAGCTGCCGTAGGCTGCGCCGGCCTGCCCTGCGGCGAGTGGCAGGCTCAGCAACTTCAGTGCAACAACGGCGGCGACAAGGATGGCAGGTGCGCTCCAGAGCAGCAGTTTCTTCCGCCGTTGCCGGGCGTCGCCAGCCCCGCTGGGTGCAGTCCCACTGGATGCAGTCCCACTGGGTGCAACTGGTCCGGGTTGCGCTGCCAAGGAAGAGGCATTCATGCGCGGTCCTTTCGGGGCGCCGCCAAGAAACGGCGGGCACGGCTCAGTGAGGCCAGTTCTGCGGTGGCCACACCAAAAGCGGCCAAAGCGAAGAGCCAATATAATTCAGTGCGCCCGGCACCAACACGGACCTCTGTTCCACCCGGCGAGGAAGAAACCTTGGGGGCAGACTTGCCCAACGCCGCAGCAATGTTTCCCGGCTGCTCCCGGTGAACATAGGGCACGTCCAGCTGGGAGGCGATGCCGGCCAGCGCCTTCTCATCAATACGGGAAATCGCTGGCGCATAGTTGGCGCTTTTGTCCAGAATGTAGGGCCCGGAGGATGTACTGCTGAAGCTGTACTCACGCATTTTTCCTCCGGCAGTTGTCCCGTACCCCAACACAGCGCCACCATCTATCAGTTCTATCTTGTCCTTGAACGGTTCGGGTGCTTGAGCTGCTGTTTGTTCCCCGTCACCGAGGTAAAACACCAGCCGCGGCCGCTCCGGGTGGTTCTTCGCAGAATCCGCCAGCCGTTGGGCCAGCAGCTGATGGGCCACGCTGATGCTGCTGCCTTGAGAGATGTAGGCCGGTTTGGGTGAGATGACCTCAGTCATGGTGGCCAGCGCTGTTGCGTCGGTGGTCAGCGGAAGCGTGACGGAGGCCTTGCTATCAAAGGTGATCAGGGAGAACCGGGCCCCAGCCAGTTCGGTGGCCAGGGCTTGAATGTCCCCTTTCATTCCCTCAATCCGGGGAGATTTTCCATTGAAGTCCTCGGCAGCTGAACTGGGTGTCACATCAACCACAAAGTACACGTTGAGTTCGGTGTTCGCTACTGGTGCGGGCGCGCCCACCAGTCCGGGCCGGGCTCCAGCAACCAAGACCAGCACAACCAAGGCTGCGTAGCGCCAACGGGCGGCGGTGGCCCCCTTGAGCAGAAGGAAACCAGCAACGGCTAGCAGCATCAGAGACAGAGCCAGGTACAGCCACAGGGGCAGGATCGGCAGTAGGCTCATCTCCGAAGCCGCCAACCAGCTACACCCAGCATCAGCAGGGAAAGCAGCGCCATACCCAAGGCCCAACCTGGTTGATCCAGCACACTGCGCTGCGGGGCGCCCTTGAGCAGTGCCGCCTCAGTGGCTTGCACTTTTTGCACAATTCCAGGAACCGCAGATTCACTCTCCAGCGCAAAGTAGGCCCCGCCCGTGGAGGTGGAGGTCGTCTTGAGGCCTTGTGCGGCCTTGCCCAAGAATGTTTCCATGCCGAAGTCGTTGGGGTTAAGGGAATAGATACGTATCTTGTCCTTCTGAGCCAGCGTGGTGGCCTCCGCCAGGCTGAACAAGGGTTTTCCTGCCAAGAGGTTGTCGGTGGCAAAGATGACCGATCTGGATCGTTGGGATTGGGCTGCTGCCGGAAAGCCGTTGATGCAGCTGGCTAATCCGTCGCCAATGAGAGAGGAGCCCGGCGCCTCATATGTTCCAGTGAAATAATCAAAGGAACTCGCGTCCGGGTTCAGCGCCTTCTGCGCAATTTTGAGCTCATTCGCCACAAACTCATAGTCGTCCGTGAGCGGAAAAACTGTGACAGCCGTTGAATCAAAGATGGTCAAGCCAATCCGTTCACCCTTGAAGTTCGCCACCAAGGTGGAAAAAACACTCACAATGGCCTCATCGGTATCCAACATGGAACCGGAGACATCCAGACACAAGATGATGTCCCGGTTAAGTTGTTCAGGAATGCTTGTCCGCTCCGTGACGGGCCGGGCCGCGGCCACCAGCAGCGAGAGCGCCAAAACCGCAACGGCAGCAACCGCCACAGTGAGCCACGTGCGGCGCTGGCGCAGCGCGTTTTGGTAGGCGGGTAGGGCCGTGAGCCGTTCGGTATGGGCCACCGGAAGGCGCCACACCGGCGCCGTTCCACGCCGGAACAGCAGTACAAGGACAGTGCCAAGAACGGCCAGCCCCACAGGCAGCAACCACCAGTATTTCAACGCCATTCTCTCACCACATTCCTAGCCGCCTGAGCCGAGTCGGACACTAAGCGGTCTCCTCCTGTGCGGGAAAACTCCCCCGGATAAAACAGTTCCACAGCCTCCTCAGCCAGTGGCAGGCGGTGCTCACGCAACTCGGTGAGTGTCATGCGCTGAGTCCGCAACCCCGTCATCTCATGGACGAAGGTGCGCACAGCCAGGCTGAGCTCACTGTGGGCTGCGCGCGTAGCCAGGTGTCCGGCGTCGTGCTGGTTTTGCAGCCCATCAATGAGGGCCAGGTATTTGGCTTTGACGCCCTGCGGGTGCCGTGGCGGAACAAAATTGGGGACGCCGATGGTGCCGGCCGGCTTGGTGGCGACCCAGATCCAGGCCACCGCTGCGGCGCACAGGATCAGCAGCGCCACCCCCATCAGCGGCCACCACGCCGAGTAGCCAATGGGGGCATAAAACGTTGTGTCAGCGGGCACGTCGATGCCTCTCCAGCAAGGCGAAGACAGCAGTCATGACCTGCTCTGTGGCACCCACACAGGTCATGGCAATTCCCTGGGTACGCAGCAGCTCGGCCAGCCCCTGGGACCTTTCGGCGGCAGCTTGGGCATAGCTGCGGGCAAGTTCCGGATCATTGGCAAGTAGCAGCAGGACCTGCCGCTCCCCCTCAACGTCAGTTGCCATAACCTCGGTGCCCGCCCACCCGGATGCTAGGTGTGCAGATGCCGTAGCGCCCTTGTCCAGGCTGCCTCTTGACCTTCCGGCAGAGCCGTGGACAGCACCGGGTCCGGCTAAGATGGCGTCAGCAATTTCTACCCACAGGATTTCATGCTGGGCGTTGAGCCGGCGAAGCACCTTAGCGAGGCGCTCGTTGGGTGCGAGCTCATCCGCAACAACCACCAGGAGTGTGCGGGCCTTGATGTGGGTGGCAGCATACTCCAACTGCGTGCACAGCTCACTGCGCCCGCTGTCCTCTGAGGCTGCATCCATGCGGCGCAACACATTCTCCACATGACTTTCGGTGCCTTTGGCGGGCAGTGCGGCGGTTGCGTTGGAGTCTCCGTGGATAAGGGCCACGGAATCACCGTGTCTGCAGGCCAGCAAGCCGATGACCCCCATGACCATGACGGCAATATCCTTTTTGATCTGGCCGCCGCGAGAGGTTGCAGCCATGTTCCGGCCAGTGTCAGCCACAAAAAGTACCTGTTGGCGGCGGGTAGCCACGTAGCGTTTGATCAGCGGCGTCCCCACCCGGGCAGTGGCTTTCCAATCGATGTCCCGGACTTCATCCCCCGGAACATAATCGCGCAGATCATCGAAGTCCAGGCTACGGCCGCGGAAAATGGAAGCGTACTCTCCGTCAAGGACACCGCGGGCCCGGCGGTGCGCAAAGATGTACATCTTTGCTTTCACGCCAGTCAAGAGGCTACTCACGGCAGGCTACGGTGTTTGAACTGAGTCAAGGATGGCGGCAATCAAGGTTTCCACCGGAATATTTTCCGCCACGGCTTCAAAGCCCAGAATGATCCGGTGCCGCAAAACACGTTCCGCCAGTGCCTTGATGTCTTCGGGGATCACGTGGTCCCGTCCTTGCAGCAGGGCTAAAGCACGCGATGCCTGGGTGAAGGCGATGCTGGCGCGGGGGCTGGCACCAAACTCAATAAGCTTGGCCAGCGCAGGGTCAATGTACGCTCCGGCATGGCGGGTTACATAGACCAGCCCCACAATGTAATTGATAAGAGCAGGGTCCAGATAAACCTTTTTGACGGCGTCCTGCAGGGCAACGATATCTGCCAGCCCTGCCACGGGAGCTGGCGCCGCCCCGGCTAGGAACACCCCGGAATCAATACGCCGAATGACTTCGGCTTCCTCCACGGGGCTGGGATAATCCAGAACATCCTTGAGCATGAAGCGGTCCATCTGGGCTTCGGGGAGCTGGTAGGTGCCTTCCTGCTCAATGGGGTTCTGGGTGGCCAGGACCATGAACGGGTGTGGCAGCGGGTGTACCTGGCCGGCAATGGTGGTTTGACGTTCCTGCATGGCTTCGAGCATGGCAGATTGTGTCTTGGCACTGGAGCGGTTGATCTCATCCAGCAGCACAATGTTGGCGTGCACGGGACCCAGCTGCGTGGCGAAGGTGCCTTGGGCGGCGTCGTAAATCTGGGTGCCAACAATGTCACTGGGCAAAAGATCCGGGGTGCACTGGATCCGGTGGAACAGTGCGCTGACTGATTCTGCCAGGGTCTGTGCGGCCGTGGTCTTCGCCAAGCCCGGAACGGATTCCAACAGGACGTGGCCCCCGGTCATCAGGGAGATCAGCAGGGTTTCCCGTAACCGGGTTTGTCCCACCACCTTGTGTTCAAAGCTGCGGGAGATCTTGTTCAGAACCTGCTGCGCATGCGCCAGCTCCGCCTGATCGAGGGACGGGTTCACGCTGGTGGATAACACTGTCAAGGGGGCCTTTCGTTGAAACAATTTCTGACACAATTTCGGACACAATTTCGGGGTGGATCTTATAGACAAGTTCATACATTTAGTGGCTTTCCCACAATGGGGAGAACTTCCCATGCCCACTGTCCAGAGTGCACGGCGCGGACTAGAGTGAACCCATGAACCAGTTGCCAGCTGTCTATGAGGAGTACCTACAAGGCAAGGATGAGAACTTCATTGCCACAGTCCGCCCGGTACTGCAGCAGTCAGTGGCCGAGAAAACCCACGGGGTGCGGGTGGTTGTGACCCCGCATGCCCTTCAGGCCCACACCGATCCTGCCATTCCCTTTGGCGAGATTATTGAGGGACCGGACTGATCAGAACTTCGCGTCCAGCAACAACTGTGCGGCATTGGAGCTGAACGTTTTTTCCATGACCAGGCAGGCCGCCCCAAACGCTTCCTCACCCGAGTTCACCACGGTGCCGGTGACTTCCACCGAGTGCACACAACTGGTGACGCTTAGCTGCCTCAGAAGCTCCGGAATCAGCTCCAGATAGGTGGTTGCCAGAGCCGGCCAGAAGGGACCGCCGAACACCACCTTGTCCACATCGAGCAGGTTGGTCAGGACCGAAACAGCGCCAGCAAGACGCCGTGCAGATTGCGCCAACACCTCTTTGGCTTTCCTGTTTCCCTGGGCAGCGGCCTCCGCAAGAGCCGCCAGGTCCGCAGGAAGTGACGGTTCCACGCCCTCGGGCGCAGCGGGAAGAACACCAACAGCACGGGCTTGAGCTACCAAGGTTTCGGGCATGCAGGTGACCTTCACGCAGCCGCGCCGCCCACAATCACACGGCGGGCCGTCGGGGTCCGCAATGATATGCCCAATCTCTCCCACGTTACCTGAGGAACCCCTCACCACCTGATCATTGAGCACCAAGCCGGCACCTATACCCGTGCCAATGTACACAAACACAAAATCCGTGGCGTTATTCTCGGCCCCGGCCCACAGCTCGGCCACTGCCGAGGCCGTGACGTCTTTGTCCATCACCACGGGCAACCCGGTTGAGCCCTGCAAGATGTCTCGCAGAGGGACCCTATTCCAGCCCGTCATATGGGGCGGGTCAACCACTGTTCCACTGCCCGCATCAACAGGGCCCGGCGTAGCAACACCCACACCGGCAATACGGTGCTCGGGAATACCGGATTCGGCAATGATGCGGCGAATCTGAGAACCCATGGCGGCAACGGCCTGTGCCGGCGGGCTGGCAAGATCAGTGACTTCATCCACCGAGACCAGCACGGTCCCTACCGCGTCCAACAACACATAGTTGGTGGTCGCCGGATCAATGTGAAGCCCGATCGCGTACATGCCTTTGGGGTTCAACCGCAAAATGGTGCGCGGCTTCCCCGGGCCAGAGGTCTCCTTGCCGGCTTCCACAATGAGCTCTGAATCCAGAAGGCGCCGGCAAATATTAGATACTGTCTGTGCCGCCAACCCGGCCGAAGCCGCCAGTTCAACCCGGCTAAGGCCTTCCGCGGAACGTCGAATGGAGTCCAGGATCACTGCCTGGTTGAAATCCCCCATCTTAGGAAGGTTTGTGCCGCGGCGGCGCTGGGGCACAACCATATTGGGAAGTCCCAACATTATCTCCTTGACAAATCATTAGCTGCTGATTGCCGGCCTCGTGGATGAAGCCGGCCCCATTCCCCAGCTGCCAGATTACCCCGGCGGAGGTGGCGACTCGTGAACGCCACGGCGGGCGCGCGAAACTTCAGGTTAAGAACTAGAGCCTTCGGCCGTACCGGATGCCGCCTTGGTGGAAACTGTGAGAGTAAATTTGCTGTTACGAGCTACTACGCGCGTGGTTCCCACCGCTTTCGCCAAGGCACCCTTGTAGTCCAGATGGCGGTTATAAACGCACCACAGCTCTCCCCCAGGCGCCAGTACACGTGCTGTGGCTGCGAACAATTTATGTGCAATTCCGGCATGCACGGTGGCCCCCACGTGGAAGGGCGGGTTCAGGACTATCAACTCCGCTGAGCCAGAGGCGAACCCGGCCAGCGCATCATCACGGACCACCTCAATTTGATCGGCCAGAGCGTTGGCCAGCGCTGTGGCTGTTGTTGAGGCCACCGCCGCAGCAGACTGATCCGTGCCAATGACCTTCAGCTCCGGACGGGCCTTGGCCAGGGCCGCTGAAATGGTGCCATTGCCACAGCCCAAATCAATGGCCAGGCTCGCATCCGGGCGCATCTGGGGAACATAGTCGAGGAGGAAGCGTGTGCCGACATCAATTTTTGTGCCACCAAACGTAGCCCCGTGGGCGCAGATCCAGAGCCCTTGCTCCGCATGGAACTCCTTTTTTGGAAAGCTCAGCGCCGTTGCCTCCTTGCGTGGGCCGCTGAGGTGCAGTGGGCGGGATTTTCGCCAGGCCCGCCCTGGAACAACTGAGCTAAAGTATTCTGCCAGCACTGTATTCATGGCCAGGGTCATGTGCTTGATGCGGCCGCCAGCAAAAACTTGCACGGTTGGCGAGGCGTAGGTGCTGATAAGGGCCGCCACTTCTGCCAGTTCGTCGAGGCTGCGCGGCAATTGCCACAACACAACCTCTGCCTCGGTAAAGAGCTCCGGCCCCAACGCCATGGACGTGTACACATCGGCGTGTCCGCTGCGGTCTGCGTTGAATGCCAACGCATATTCCCCTGAAATACCATCCTGGCTCACGCGCAGTCCGGACAGATCATGAACCGTTGCAGAGGCAAGGGTCAGCGCTCCATACCGGTCCCCCAACACGGTGACGGATCCGGGGGCGGAGGTCTCCAGCGCGGCATAGGCCTGCTGGAGGATCAGATCGTCTGTGGCGTCATGGGCGAAGAGGTTCTCTGCCTCTATGTCCGGGAACCTCCGCAAGTGCCCAAAATCAAAGACCATGCCCTCAAGTTCACTGTTTTCCTCCACCGACCAACTCTACCGCGCCGCATTTTCAGCCCAAGTTTCTTCCCCTGCCTTGGTGCCCAAAATCACACAGGATATATACTTGAGGCAATCACCTAAGTCACAGATACGTCGCCGTCATCGACGACTCGAAGGATGATTATTATGAGTCAAATTACGCCACTTCGCAGAACCGTCCGTGATGGCAGCGGACTCAAACGTGTTGGAGGTGTGTGGGGAGAGGTCCTGGCTGAATTCCTCGGCACCTTTGTCCTGATTTGTTTTGGTGACGGTGTTGTAGCCATGGCCGTAGCTGCGCTACCTGGCAGTGGCCGCGCCGCGACTGACACAACAATTTTCATGGCTGCCGGGGACTGGCTACTGATCACGTGGGGATGGGCGTTGGCGGTAGCGTTAGGCGTCTATGTGGCCGGTGGCGTTAGCGGGGCACACCTGAACCCCGCAGTGACGTTGGCGTTCGCCGTCCGGAGAAAGTTCCCATGGAACAAGGTTATTCCCTACGTGGTGGCTCAGGTTGTGGGAGCTTTTGCGGCTGCGGCGCTGCTCTACGTAGTCTATTTCAACGCCATTGACGCCTTCAACGCCGCATCCAAAACACAACGGGATCAAGCCGGCGGCTTAGCCACGTTCTCCATTTTCGCCACCTTCCCTGCGCCGTATTTCAAGGGCAATTTGACCATCCCGCTGATTGACCAGATTGTTGGTACTGCATTTTTGGTGATCTTCATTGTGGCCATCATCGATTTGCGCAACACAGCTGTTAAGGCCAATCTGGGACCGCTGATGATCGGCTTCGCTGTGGCGGCCATTGGGATGTCCTTCGGTGCCAACGCCGGTTACGCCATCAATCCCGCCCGTGACTTTGGTCCTCGCGTGTTTGCGTGGCTAGCAGGCTGGGGTGATGTTGCCTTGCCGGGCACCATCACGGGGGTTCCTGGCGCATTCAGTTGGTACTTCTGGGTGCCTATTGTAGGTCCGCTCATTGGCGGCATCATAGGCGTGCTGCTCTACGACTGGTTCATTGGCGATATCCTGCATGCCCGCCGCGCACTGGCGGATCAGGAGGCAGCTGCTAGTGGTAAGCCACGCATTGACCAGGATAAGACGGAACCGGGTCCGGCCGAAGAAGAGGAAGACTACTGAAGCTCCAAGGCCTGGACATACAGCCACTGGCTGCCAACTTTGGTAAAGCTACTGGTTTCCGTGAAGGAGTCCCGCAGTTTACGGTTCGCCGCTGAGCGGTAGTGTGCGCGGAAAGTCACCACGCCCTCACGCTCAAAGGGACCGCCGCGTTCAGTTCCGAGGATTTCCAATAGATACCACTTCTGGTCGGGGTCCAATTCCAAAGTCTCAGGGCGAGTGTCACTGTGCCAGGTTCGCAGCAGGTAGCCGGCATCGCCCAGGGCGAAGGCGCTGAAGCGTGAGCGCATCAGCGCCTCTGCTGTGGGCGGGAACGTCCGGGCCACAGTGTTGGCGCTGTCTAGGTAGCGCCCGCAGCAATTGAGCAACAGTTCCCCACTGTGGCAGGGGCAGCGCATTGTGTCCGTCGTCATGGTTCTCACCTTTCTTGTCCTTAGTTCCTCAATGCTCAGTGGAGCTATTGGAGCGGGTGGGTTTGTGCATGGAACCATTCGATGTGGTTCTTGAGTTCTTTGGCTGCCCGGACGCCGTCGTTGGCTAGCACTGCGGCAAGGATCTCACCGTGCTGGGTACGCAAGGATGGGACCATGGAGTCCCACTTGGCTTCACTGTCAATGGCCTCGCTGACATAGCCCTGGATGGCCAAGCGCAGGGATTCCATCATGGCCGTGACAACCGCGTTTCCTGCCAGTGAGCTGAGCAGCACGTGGAAGGCGGCATCCAAGACATGGAATTCCTCCCGGTCCAGGCCGGGGGCTGCCATGGCTTCAAAAAGTTGGTGCAGGGTGGCCTCTTGGCTGGCAGTGCGTGGCTTCCCGGCAGCTTCCACAGCCGCCCACGTCTCCATCATGATGCGAGTCTGGACAATGTCTGCAACGGGAAAATGACTCGTTGCCATATGTAGGCGAAGTGTTGCCGCCAGTCCGGCTCGAGGATTGGCTATGACCACAGCACCGGATTGCGGTCCGGAGCCTACTCCTGTGCGGACCACTCCCATCACGTCCAAGACACGAATCGCATCGCGGACGGACGCGCGGGAAATACCGTGTTTCAACGCTAGGGCCCGCTCCCCCGGCAATTGATCGCCCACTTTAATCTTGCCGTCGCGAAGATCGGCTTCAATACTGTTCAGCACCGCCTCGTAGCTGCGGGTAATAGGCGTGGGATCGGGTTCTGAGGCGTGCACTGGATCATTCTCGCATTCAGTGCCGCCAGAGAGTGAATCGGCACCCGTTTTTGGCACAGAGCGAGCAAGCAGCGAGGCGTGGGAATAAATCCGTAATCCGGCTCAGTTGCCAACGCTTCACGCCCAGGCAGAGGAACTCCCCCACACGGAGGGCAAGAAAAAATCCGGCCATTCTCACGAATGGCCGGACCTTGTTTTGGTGGAGCTGAGGGGACTCGAACCCCTGACCCCCTGCATGCCATGCAGGTGCGCTACCAGCTGCGCCACAGCCCCAAAACTAACGATATTTAGTTGTAAACCCACTGAATAACTTCTTTAGCTCATTCAGCGTGTTTGGTGGAGCTGAGGGGACTCGAACCCCTGACCCCCTGCATGCCATGCAGGTGCGCTACCAGCTGCGCCACAGCCCCAAACACTGTATTTATTTGCCGATTTCCTTGACCTAGCGGTCTTGGCTGAAGCAACCTGTCTATCCTAGAACACGTTTTACCGTAGTGCCAAATCGGCGTGTTCAGGGCGCCTAGTCCTCTACAGGCTGGTCAAGACCTTCGGGTGATTCATACGGTTCCGGAAGCGTCCCAACATTGTGTTCAAGTAGCCTCCAGTGGCCCACTCCCGATCCTGAATCAGCGGAATGGGCAGCTTCAACCACAGACCAATGACAATTGGAGAGCCCGGACAAGGTGCGCCACAACGGCTCCGGCAGACCCAACAGCTTAGCCATGGCTACCCTGGTGGCTCCTCCGTGGGTGGTGACCACCAGAGTGCCGCCGTCGGGAAGTACAGAGACACCTTCCAGAACGGCATCAACCATCCGTTGGGCTACTTCAACCCGGGTTTCCCCACCACCGGCCCGGACACCGGGTTCATCACGTTGCCACTGTTTGATCTGCTCGGGAAAGCTCGCAATTATCTCATCGAAAGTCCTCCCCTCCCACTCACCACCAAAGGTTTCACGCAGGCGTGGATCCACCTGAATAGGACCACCAGTGAGGGATGCCAGCTCTTGGGCAGTGGAGAAAGCCCGGGAGAGATCGGAGGAAAGTATCTGCACCGGATGCCCACCGGAGACGGCAGAACCGAGCTTGCCGGCTAGAAGTGCCGCGGCCCGGCTAGCCTGAGATGCTCCCACCTCGTCCAGAGGAATATCGCTCTGACCCTGAAAGCGTCCGGCAGCATTCCATGATGTGCGGCCATGGCGCCAAAAGATGACCCGCCGGCGAGGGCCGGCGGGCTGCAGAACTGAACGTCCCGGTGTTTGGTTGGCTATCAATGGCCACCGTCCCATCCAAGGTCCCCCAAAGGGACAATCACAGTGCTGATTCTTTTTCCTACTACTCTGTTACGGCAGCAGCTGATGGGTCAGCGGCATCCAACTGAAGGTCAATGATGGGGCATTCCCCGTAAAGACGCTCGAGTGCGTAGAAAACGCGGTCCTCTTCATGCTGGACATGGACCACAATGTCGGCGTAATCCAGAAGAACCCAGCGGCCTCCTGAGCGGCCTTCGCGGCGTACCGGACGCAGACCAAACTTGTGCAGTTCGTCCTCGATGCCATCAACAATGGCGTTGACCTGGCGTTCAGTTGCTGCGGAGGCGATGAAGAAGATGTCCGTAATAGCCAAGCGGTCGCTGACATCGATGGCTGTCACATCCTGAGCCAATTTTTCCGATGCTGCCCGCGCTGCCGCGCGTGCCAAGTCAATCGACGTTTCTGATGCTGTCACTGGTGTTCCTTTGATTGTTGAAAAAATCTTGTTTAAAGAGTATTGGTCAATATCACGATGACGCTGACCACAAGAGCCGCACCGCCAAGAATAATACTCCCCCACTGAATCAGCAGGTTGCGTTGCGTTCGTCTCAGCCCGGCAGTCATGGCATCCAGGGGCTCGAGCCCGTGCGCGTAGTCTGCGGGCATGGGGGGCATTTGTGAGCGTTGCACCGGCTCCGCTGCAGTCGCGGCATGTGAGGGATAAGGACCTGACCCTTCAGCAGCAGTAGCAGTAGCAGCATGCTCCCCGTTCGCCATGGCCTCAGCACGTTTGATGGTGCTACTTCGGCCACCCGTCAAAGGGCGGTTTCCCGGACCAGGGCGGTGCACGGCACGTGCTGCCAGCGCCGCATCGAACCTCTCAGCACTAACGTTGGGCACGGTGGGGCCGGATTCCGGGATTTCCTCTGACGCTTCGGGGCTGGACTGCACCACTGCCCGTGCCTTGGCTGGCGCCTGCCGCGGAGTGGAACGTGTGACAATTGGCACATGGGTAGTGGCCGGCGGACGCATAACGCGCTGGTCCATCCCGGGCACGTCAATAAACTCCATGGGCGTAACCATGGCCAAGTTATTCGTGGCCGTGGGGTCAGCCGGCGGACGCCGATTCTTGGCATTTTCCTGAACCAGCCGTTCACGGGCCTGTGCGCGCTGGGCCAAAATAGCGGCCCTTTCCGATTCAGCCCGCTTGGCTGCCAGCACTTGAAGTTCTTCAGTGCTGGGAGCAACTGGCGGCCCCGCCGAGATCGGATAATAGCTCCCACCGGGAACAAGTCCGGGCATGGGAGGAGAATTACGCTCAAGTTCACTCTCAAGCGGTGTCTGCGCCTGAACTTCCGCGGCAGCGGCGGCGTCAGGTGTTGCGGCAGTCTGCGGGCTTGGCGCACCCTCGCCATCAGCGCAGATGGACGCGTTAGCTTGGTCTGCGCCAGCCTGATCCACGGTGAACAGGGCGGCACTGCTAGGCAAAGCTGTCGGTGGGCTTGGCATTTTCACGGCGGCCGGCGGCACGTCCAGTGGTGTCACAGCCTCAGGCGCCGATGCGCCGGGCAGCTTTTTATCATCAGTACCTGCGGAGGCGGTACTGGTCCCGGTTTGCCTCCGGCTGGTAGCAGGGGCTGCACGGCGCCCTGCCCTGGTACGCGGCACAGGCGTTAGGCCCGGAACCGCACTTCCAGCAGGCGTAGGGGTACCAGCAGAGACAGACTGCTCAGTGGCGTCCGCGGGGACATCGCGGGTGCTGTCCGTCGAGGCCTCGCTGGTGGTGTGGGAAGAGTGGGTATCCGTTAACGCCACAGCCGGGCTCTGACTCGTCTGAGGCGAAGCACCCGCCTTCCCCGCCCGTGAGGTGACAGAGATGACAGGGTTCACTGCCGTGATGGGTGCCCGTTCTGCATCAAGCTGAGCCTGACGAAGCGTCTTTCGTGATGGCAGCGGGCTCAGTTCGCCCGGATCGACAAGGTCCTTGTAGGCACGCAAGGCAGCCCTGTCGCGTGCCCGAGTCTGTGATTGACGTTCCCGAGGTAACGGTGCCTCCGCGGCGCTGACTTCCTTGCCGGCGTCGGCGGTGCCTGTTGGTACTTCTGTTGCCCCGTGAGCCCGGTTAGCAGGCGAAACAGGCGCCATGATCTCAGGCACCGCGGAGACTTCCGGGGCACCCGTTCTGTGTGCAGATTGCTCGCGCATTTCTCTGCGACTACGAATCGGCTCTGTTTCCTTGCTCATCACTTACTCATTCGGTTCTCTTTAGTCACCGGCACTATGCCTGCTCCGGCATCTGTTACGGGTTGCACGTACAGCCCGTACTTGGCAATATATTGCACCACACCGTCCGGAACCAAGTACCAAACGGGATTGTGCTCTGCCACTCGCTGGCGGCAGTCGCTAGAAGATATTGCCATAGCAGGCACTTCCAGCAAACTTACATCGGTTCGCCCTCTGTCATCGAGCACATGCCCTGGCCGGGTGACACCCACAAAGTGGGCCAAATCCCATAGTTCTTCATTGTCTTTCCATGACATGATCTGTGCCATGGCATCGGCACCTGTGATGAAGAACAAGTCCGCTTCAGGACGCATCCTGCGCAAATCACGCAATGTGTCAATGGTGTATGTGAGCCCTGGTCTGTCAATATCCACACGGCTCACGGTGAATTGCGGATTCGCAGCCGTTGCAATGACAGTCATCAAGTAGCGGTGTTCAGCGGCGCTGACTTGGCCTTTTGACTTTTGCCATGGCTGGCCGGTGGGCACAAAGATGACTTCGTCTAGCTTGAAGACGCTCGCAACTTCACTGGCTGCAACAAGGTGTCCATGGTGGATCGGATCGAACGTGCCACCCATGACTCCAACCCGGAGACGGTCCCGGGTACCTTTAGCGCAAGATACCCGGGGGGTTCCCTCAGTGATGGGAAGACGCCTGGCCATCGTTGTGCAGGTGCTTGTTGGTGTGCTGGCGGTGCGGGTCTTCAGTTGCTTCAACAACACTGTGGCGGTTGCCCAAGTTCATGAAAGAGACCGTAACAAACATCAGCAGCAGCAGGGCAGCAAGCATAGTACCGCCAATCACATACGGCGGCGCAATCAGCGGCGCAAGATCGTGTTCTTCTGCGGCAGCCAGTACGACGCCGGCAAGCTGGGTCAGCATTATTTCTCCCCTTGGGTACGTGGCCTGGCGGTTATGTCACCGCACCAAGGCCAATTGTTGCTTGTATTCCTTCTAATGGTACGTGCAATCGGCATGCTCAGGGACACCGGCCGCGCCGTGTGGGCCACACGTGGCTAATTTCCACACTGGGCCCCCAGGCCCGAGGGACCCGCCGCGAGCTTGCGAGTAGTGGAAGCACACCTAACGCACTGGGCCCCCAGGCCCGAGGGACCCGCCGCGAGCCTGCGAGTAGTGGGAGGGCCTGGGGATTAGCCCCGGATCTGACCTTCGCCCTGAACAATCCACTTGGTGGTAGTCAGCTCGGTCAGTCCCATGGGCCCGCGAGCGTGCAGCTTTTGGGTCGAAATGCCAACTTCAGCCCCTAACCCCAGTTCTCCACCGTCCGTGAACCGGGTGCTGGCATTGACAATGACGGCCGCGGAATCTATCTCAGCCACAAATTTTTCGGCGTTGGATAGGTCGTTGGTCAGGATGGCTTCTGTGTGACCGGTACTCCATCTGCGAATATGCTTGATCGCCTCATCCATCGAGTCAACCATTTTCACTGCCAGGTCCAGGTCCATGTATTCAGTGGCCCAGTCCTGGTCAGTGGCAAGATCCGCTGTGAGCCCTGCGGGCAGCACCGCCTGCACCTGCTCGTCAACATGGAGCCGAACCCCTGCCTTGGCCAAGGCGGAGAGGACGGGGCCAAGTACTTTGGCATCCTTGTGCACCAGGAGTGTTTCTACGGTGTTGCACACGCTGGGACGCTGGGTTTTGGCATTGAGCAAAATATCTACGCTCATCTCTTCTTTGGCGCTGGCGTCAATGAAGATGTGCACATTGCCTTCACCAGTCTCAATGACAGGGACGGAGGCGTTGTTCACGATGGTTTGGATCAGTTCGCGTCCACCACGGGGAATAAGGACGTCCACGGCACCGCGGGCCTTCATAATCAGGTTGGCGCCTTCGCGGCCAAATTGATCAACTGACTGGACTGCGTCCGAAGGCAGGCCAACGGAATCGAGGGCATCACGGAGGATACTCAGGAGCGCCTTGTTGGTGTTCGCTGCGGCAGTGCCGCCACGCAGGATGACGGCGTTGCCGCTCTTGAGCGCCAAGCCGGCAATATCAACTGTCACGTTGGGGCGGGCCTCGTAAATGGCGGCCACAACGCCCATTGGTACGTTGATCTGACGCATGCGCAGACCGTTGGGAAGTGTCTGACCACGCACCACATTCCCTACAGGATCCGGCAGGGTTGCAAGGTTCTCAAGTGCATCTGCGAGTCCTTTGATGCGTGGCTTGGTGAGGGTAAGCCGATCCAGCATGGGCACGGAGGTGCCGTTCTGAGCGCCATTGGCCACATCTTTTGCGTTGGCGCTCAGGATGGTGTCCTGATTCTCCAGGAGTGCCTTGGCAATGGCTCGCAAGCCCTTGTCTTTCCATGCACGGTTGGCCCCGGCCATGCGGCGGGCTGCCCGGCGGGCGCGGTCGGTGATCGCCCGAACTTCGGCGGCAATATCTAGTTCTACAATCTGCTCGGTCATGTCACCAAGTCTAAGGTACCTGCGAATGAGATGCTGTGGCGTATCCCTCAGAGCGTCCCGGCTGTGCCACCCCTGTAAACTACCGGGCAATCTACTTAGGGGTTCAGGAGCACCAGGTCATCGACGTGGATAACCTCACGTTCAAATTCGCGGCCCAGTTCCTTGGCCAACGCCTTGGTTGAGCGGCCCAACATTTGGGGTAGATCCGAGTACCTGTAATTGACTAATCCCCGGGCAAAAACTTTTCCTGCGGAATCACAAATTTCCACCGCATCGCCAGGGTCAAAATCACCGGTGACGGCTGTGATACCGGCGGGCAGCAGCGATTTGTGCCGCTCCCCCACGGCCCGCACGGCGCCGTCGTCCAATACCAACCGACCACGAATATCGGCCAAATGCGCCAGCCAGAGCATGCGGACGGGGCGCTTATTTCCGTTGATCCCAAACCAGGTGCCCACGTCTTCACCAGCCAGAGCCTGCGCTGCCTGCTCCGTGGAGGTGACGAGTGCCGGGATGCCTGTTTCGGCGGCAATCAGGGCAGCCTGAACCTTGGTGGCCATACCGCCTGTACCAATCCCGGCCTTGCCCGAACTGCCTATCACAATGCCTTCGAGGTCCTCGGGTGAGTCCACATTGCTGATGCGCGTGGCACCTTCCGCGGGCGGACCGTCGTAGAGGGAATCGACGTCGGAGAGCAGGACCAGCGCATCAGCCTTGACAAGATGGGCCACCAGAGCAGCCAACCTGTCATTGTCACCAAACCGGATTTCATGGGTGGCCACGGTGTCATTTTCATTGACAATAGGGACCACGCCCAGATGCAGCAGACGCTCCAGGGCCCGGTGAGCATTGACATATTGGTGACGGCGCGTGAGGTCCTCAGCGGTCAACAGGACCTGGGAGGCTGTCACCCCGTGAGAGGCGAACGCCTGGTTGTAGTGCGCCATCAAAAGGCCCTGCCCCACACTGGCAGCTGCCTGCTGAGTGGCAAGATCCTTGGGTCGCTTGGACAGGCCCAGTGGGAGCAGGCCGGCGGAGATGGCTCCGGAGGAGACCAAGATGACCTCTGTGCCGGCGCGCTGACGCTGCGCCACAACAGCTACCAGCGCCCGTAGCGCCTCCTCGGAAATACCACCGGCTACTGACGTCAACGACGACGAGCCTACCTTCACCACGATTCGCGCCGCAGTCGCTATATGGCTACGCGATGTGCCTGAACCCGCCTGATCCTGCCCCGTCATTGCCATTAGTCCTGAGCTGCACCTGTGTGCTCGGATGAGCCTTCGGCAGCAAGATCCGCGGCGATGCTGTGCGCCTTGCTGGTGGTGCGGTCATCACTGAGCTCGGTCCAGATACCGGCCTCACGCTCGGCAGCCATTTCGGCGCGTGCAGCGGACTTTGCGTCGCGGCGATCCTGCTGTTCTTGGCGCTTCTGAGAACGTGTGGGGCGATCACCCAAATCAAGTAGGCGCAGGTCGGTGCCACGGGGTGCGGCCAGGTGCTCGGCGCCACCCATCATGGTTGGTTCCCAGTCGAAGATCATGCCGTTGTCCCCGCCAATGACCACGGTATCCCCAGGTGTGGCACCGATGCGGAAGAGTTCCTTCTCGACTCCGGCCTTCGCCAGCCGGTCTGCTAAGTAGCCAATGGCTTCCTCGTTCTGGAAGTCAGTCTGCTCAACCCAACGCTCGGGCTTTTCCCCGCGAACACGGAATAGCGGAAGCATATTGCGCTCTTCACGATGGATGGTGAAGGACGATTCATTGACTGCACGGGGGCGCAGCACAACGGGCGCAACCTTAACGGCCATGTCCGCTTGGGCCTTGCGCGCCGCCATGACAATTTCAGCCATGGCAAAGCCGAGTGCCTTCAAACCTTCGTGGCTTGCGGCGGAGACTTCGAAGACGCGGTAGCCGCGTGATTCCAGGTCGGCACGGACAAAACCAGCCATGTCACGGCCATCAGGAGAATCAACCTTGTTCAGGGCGATCAGGCGGGGGCGGGCGTTCAAAGGCACCACGTCACCGTCGGCTCCTGCGAAACTCATGTCAACGTCGTACCGGTCAAGTTCGCGCTCGATGATGGCGAGGTCACTGATGGGGTCGCGGTCAGCTTCAAGGGCGGCACAGTCCAAGACATGCACAATGGCGGCACAGCGTTCTACGTGACGCAAGAAGTTGTGGCCCAGGCCCTTGCCTTCGCTGGCACCTTCAATGAGGCCGGGCACATCAGCCATGGTGAAACGTACGTCACCGGCTTGGACCACACCCAAGTTGGGGATCAACGTGGTGAAGGGGTAGTCAGCAATTTTGGGCCGGGCCGCAGACATGGCAGCGATGAGGCTGGACTTACCGGCGGATGGGAAGCCCACCAGGGCAATGTCAGCGATGGACTTCAACTCAAGGACAATGTCAGCCTCTGAGCCCGCAATACCCAACAGCGCGAAGCCCGGAGCCTTGCGCTTGAGTGAGGACAGAGCATTGTTGCCAAGTCCGCCTTGGCCACCGGCGGCAGCAATATATTCGGTACCGATGCCCACCAGATCGGCCAAAACATTGCCGTCTCGGTCCTTGATAACGGTGCCATCGGGTACTTCTAGGATCAGGGATGCCCCGTCCTTGCCGTCCCGCCAGTCACCCATGCCGGGCTGGCCGTTGCCGCCGCGGCGGTGGGGTGCGTGGTGGAAGTCAAGCAAGGTGGTGGTTTGGTCACTGACGCGGAAGGTGACGCTGCCACCGTCGCCGCCCTTGCCGCCGTCGGGCCCGCCCAACGGCTTGAATTTTTCGCTGTGAACTGAGACGCAGCCATGGCCGCCAGTCCCGCCGGATACGTGCAGAACAACCCGGTCAACAAAGCTGGCCACTGAAATCTCCTTGAATAGAACGTGCTACTGCGTACTAATTCTAGTCCGCTGCACAGCTGCACACCGATATCGGTTGGCGCTGCTGATGGTAATAAAATCTGATGTTAAAACTGCCTGTGTTAAAAGCCAGTGGAGCGAGCCATGCGGCCCGCTCCACTGGAAAAGCTTTGGTATTAGACCGTAGCTGCAACGATGTTTACAACACGACGTCCACGACGTGTGCCGAACTCGACTGCGCCTGCGTCCAATGCGAACAGCGTGTCGTCCTTGCCACGGCCGACGCTAACGCCGGGGTGGAAGTGAGTGCCGCGCTGGCGAACGATGATTTCGCCAGCCTTGACAACCTGACCGCCGAAGCGCTTTACGCCCAGGTACTGAGCGTTGGAGTCACGACCGTTGCGAGTGGAACTCGCACCCTTTTTATGTGCCATTTGAAAATGCCTGCCTTTTTACTAAAAGTATCTAAGTGGATCTAACGCTCAGTGCGCTTATTAAGCGATTGAGGTGATCTTGACCTTGGACAGTTCCTGACGGTGACCCTGACGCTTCTTGTAGCCGGTCTTGTTCTTGAACTTCTGGATGACGATCTTCGGTCCACGAAGATCCTCCAACTTCTCAGCCGTAACCTTCACATTAGCCAGGTCCTTCGCGGCTGTGGTGAGCTTGTCACCATCAACCAAGAGCAAAGCGGGCAGCTCAAATGTGCTACCGACTCCACCGGGGACGCGGTTCATGGTCACGTGGTCTCCTACGGAAACCTTTTCTTGACGGCCGCCTGCGCGGACAATCGCGTACACCACTGGGGAACTCACTTCTCTCGACGTTATTACAAAGTTTTTATGCCAACATGAATCATAATTGACCATGCTAACCGTATGCGCCGCAGTTCAAGATTGAACAGACACGGTATGCATACTATGTGCCTCAACGCCGTGGACCTCAATGGAGTTCTGCCATGGAGTGGTTGCCCTAGGTGTTGGCGTAAGCACCGAAGATCAAGAATACGCTAATTCTGGCTCCGGGAGCAAATGAGACTGATTTCGTATCCTGCGCATCCTCGGACAAGTGAATATTTTCATCCGATGGCTGCGGCGATCCCCGAAACCGTACTAGGCAACTTTAGCGCGACTCAGATCAGAAAAAGGCATTTCCGGGCGTGACTCGCCGCATTTTTTGCTTTATCCGGCGTGGTGTTAATCACTCTGGGTATCTTGGGGCGCAGGAGCGTGCAGGTGCGGGGCCGCAAAGAAGTCCACCTCGTACGCGGCGGAGTGGGCAAAGGCTGCCTTCATGCCGGCCCGCTCACGCACTGAACCGCTCCGTGCTGCGTTGTCCAGGATGGCAATTGCCGTTTCCGTGGCTTTGGCAAATTCTTCGGAGGCGTACGTTTGCAACCAGGCCCCGTAGGGGTGCTCACCCTCAAACGCTAGATACTCGGTGTGCAGCATGCGGCCCACTTCCGCATACAGCCAGTAGCAGGGCAGCACTGCGGCCACTACTTCGCCGTAGCTTCCCGAGAAGGCCACGCCCTGCAGGTGATCCACATAGTGTTTGGTGACAGGTCCTTGCATCAGCCCGGCGCCTTGCCCGCCCTCCAACAGCCCTGCCGCATCGTGTTCACGCTCCAACGGATACTGGCTTAGCCAATCTCGGTGCAATGAGACTTCCACTTCCAGGCAGTTCTGTGCCCCGCCCGCCCAAAACTTCTGCTCCGCCTCGGTAGGCGCCAGGGCACTGGCCCTCGCGAGCACTCGCGAGTACGTGCCTAAGTAGAGTGCGTCCTGGGCCAGATAGTAGGCAAAGTGCCTGCGGGCGAGTGTTCCCGCGGCAAGTTCGCTAATGAAATCAAGGGAAGCAATCGCGGCACGTTGCTCAGCGCAGTCCGCCCAGAGCTCTTGGCTGAAGCTATCTGCGTGAGGAGCAGCAGTTGCCCACAGTTCGCTCAGGTGATTGACGGGCCCCGAACCGTGACCCACCGCCAGTTCAGCAGATGTTTCCAAGGCTCGAGCCAGCCACGCCTTGGCACGGGCCACGCTGCGTGGCCAATCATTGAGCTGGGGCATAAGAGTTGCCAGAGCCGCCGAAAGTGAGCAGCCGGTGCCATGAGTGTTGGGGGTGTCAATGCGTGTCCCCATGAATTCATGCACTGTGCCGTCCGCGGAAACCAGGGCGTCCGGACATTTCCGAGACGCAAGATGCCCACCTTTGACCAGCACCCGGATCTGGTGTTCGGCTGCCAGTTCCTTGCCCTGTTGCACCGCCTCGTCCCAGCTTGAGGCCGCGGGCTTGCCCAGCAGGACACCAAGCTCGGGAATATTGGGGGTGACCAGGTGCGCCAGGGAAAGCAGAGAGAGCATGGCGTTGCGGGCCTCGGGAGCCATGAGCGTGTCACCGCTGGTAGCCACCATGACCGGGTCAAGCACGACGACGGGAGGCCGGGTTGCCGCCAGCCACTGCCCTACCGCGCTCATCACCTCGGCCGTGCCCAGCATGCCGATCTTCACCGCATCAATGCTGATGTCTTCGGAGATGGCTTCCAGCTGTGCCCTAAGGAATCCAACATCCGGCACGTGAATCTCGCGGACGCCTCGCGTATTTTGGGCCGTCAATGCCGTGATGGCGGCCATTGCGTAACCGCCATGGGCGCTGATTGCTTTGATATCGGCTTGGATACCGGCCCCTCCCGAAGGGTCGGAACCGGCAATACTCAAAACCCGTGGGTGGCGTGTTCCCGGGAGATGTGGCACTGGCAGTGCCGCAGCAGGCGAGCCTGCAACAAGCGAGCCGTGGACTGTTGAGGCTGGGATTGTTGAGGCTTGGACTGTTGAGGCTTGGACTGTTGAGGCTAGGGGTAGCGCGTCTTGATCAGAAGAAACTAGTGCAGTTGTATCCATGGGGACATCCCTTCGCCGGTGCTAACCGGGCAGGTTCAACGGGTATTGTCTCAGCCGGCCCTGATGGCCTGGCACCCCGTGTCTGTTTCCACCCTAACCCTGCTAGCAGGCCAACAAAAAATAGCCCGCAGCAATGCCTGTAAAGTGACGCACATTTGCGTTTCTTCAAGCACTGCTGCGGGCCATTGAGAGAAGGCCTAGGCGGTTACAGCTCGGAAGCCGGAACCCCTACACCCAAAATGATGGGCTCGGCACTCTTGTGGACTACCGGCGCCGGTGTAGAGATGCGCACCTGGGCGCTGCTGTGGGGAGCTGAACCTTGGCTTGTAACAGGCGCCTCTGACGTTTCTACCGTCATATCAGCACCACCTTGAGCACTGCGTGCGCTGCGGTTGCGGCGGCCACGGCGTGCTCGGGAACGGTTACTGCCGGACTCTTCCGCCTCCGCTACCTTGTGCTCGTGCGTAGAGGGCTCGGGCGCAGAGGGCTCGGGTGTAGAGGGCTCGGGTGTAGAGTGCTCGGGCGCAGAGTGCTCTGCCCCGGGGGCTGAGAGCTGGTCCAGCGCCTGAGTCAGCCCCGCCAGAGCGGCTGCCTGATCAGCATTGTTGTGCGCAACCATGCCACCGCTTTCACTGCGATGCCCACGCGGCAACTCAATGGCCTCCCCACCCAAGGTGAGGATTCCGGCGTCGTGCATTACATGCTGCTCCGAAGCATCCGCAGCCTGGTGGTGCCCCTGCGCTGGGGAATGCTCGTGATGCGTGGCAGCAGCTGCGGCAGCAATGTTCGCCAGCGCGGCACGGGCTTCGTGAGCCTTCTGCGCCTTCGCGGCTTCAAGGGCCTCGGCAGCCTCATCGGACAGCGGCGTCACGGGGGTTTCCTGATGCTGCTCCGCCTCGTTCCCCTGCGTACGGTTGCGGTTGCGCTTCCGCTCGCTTCGGGTTGAGCGGTTAGCGGTGCGTTCCGGCTCGCGCTGCTCCACGGTGGGTGCGTGAACCTGAGCCTGAACCTGGGCGCCTTCCACGCCGGGTGTGTGCGGGCGGCGGTGCTCCACGGGAATTTCGTGGGTGACCATGCCGCGGCCGGCGCAGGTGCCACACTGCTCACCGAAGACCTCAAGCAGGCCGGTGCCCATACGCTTGCGGGTCATCTGAATCAGACCCAAACTCGTCACCTCGGCCACCTGGTGCTTGGTCCGGTCACGTCCCAGGCACTCAACCAGGCGGCGCAGCACCAGATCGCGGTTGGATTCCAAAACCATGTCAATGAAGTCAATGACAATGATGCCGCCAATGTCGCGCAGCCGCAGCTGGCGCACCACTTCCTCGGCAGCTTCTAAATTGTTCTTGGTGACGGTCTCTTCCAAGTTGCCGCCGGATCCGGTGAACTTGCCCGTGTTCACATCAACCACTGTCATGGCTTCCGTGCGGTCAATGACCAGTGAACCACCGGAAGGCAGGAACACCTTACGTTCGAGGGCCTTGTTGATCTGTTCGTCAATGCGGTGTGCACTAAAAATGTCTTCGGGGTTGGTCCACTTTTCCAGACGGTCCAACAGATCCGGGGCTACGTAGGTCACATAGGCCTCAATGGTGTCCCAGGCGTCTTCACCCGAGACGATGAGCTTGGAGAAGTCTTCATTGAAGACGTCACGGACCACCTTGATGGTCAGATCCGGCTCGCCGTAGAGCATTTCTGGTGCCAGCGTCTTGGAGGAGGCGGCACGGTTGTTGATGCCTTCCCACTGGGCGCGCAAACGGTTGATGTCATTGGTGAGCTCTTCCTCACTGGCACCCTCGGCTGCTGTGCGCACAATGACCCCGGCGTTCTCGGGCAGGTGGTCCTTCAGGACCCGCTTGAGACGGTTCCGTTCGACGTCGGGCAGCTTGCGTGAGATCCCTGTCATGGAGCCGCCGGGCACAAACACCAGGTAGCGTCCGGGCAGGGAAATCTGGCTGGTCAGGCGGGCACCCTTGTGTCCAACAGGGTCCTTGGAGACCTGGACCAGAACCGAATCGCCGGACTTCAGCGCGTTTTCAATGCGGCGCGGCTGGCCGTTGAGGTCCGCTGCGTCCCAATCAACTTCGCCAGCGTAAAGAACCGCATTGCGGCCGCGGCCAATATCCACGAAGGCCGCTTCCATGCTGGGCAGCACGTTTTGGACCTTGCCCACGTAGACGTTGCCGATCAGGGAATCCTGCTGCGTCTTGGAAACAAAGTGCTCGGCCAGGATGCCGTCTTCGAGAACACCAATCTGGATGCGGTCATCGGCTTGGCGGACCACCATGACGCGGTCCACGGATTCGCGGCGGGCCAGGAACTCGGCTTCTGTGATGACTGTGCGGCGGCGGCCGGAATCGCGGGAGTCGCGGCGGCGCTGCTTCTTCGCTTCCAGACGGGTAGAGCCGCGCAGACTCGTAACACGGTTAGAGACGCTTGCCGTGGGCTCGGCAGGAACGCGGGGGGCCCGCACACGGGTCACCGTGTTGGGCGGATCTTCATCGCTGCCGCCGGTCAACTCCAGATCCGTATCGCCACGGCGGCGACGGCGGCGGCGGCGGGAGGTCACGCCGTCGTCGCTGTCATCAGAATCGCTCTCAGCGACGTCGGCATCTTGGCTCTCATCCACCGGCTGCGTATCGGCTGCGCGTGGCCGGCGGTTACGGTTGCGTGAGCGGCCACGCTGATCGGCATCCGCTCCGTCCTGCGTGTTCTCCTCAGGGTTCCCGCCCTGCGTGGTAGCAACGGGTACCACTAGGCTCAGATCCGGCGCCAAGAACAGTGCCGAGATGCCGGAATCCGGAGCATGGAACAAGGAGTCCGTCACAGCGGGTTCGGCTTGTTCGGGCGCATCAATGGCCTGCGGTGCTTCAACGGGTTCTTGGGCAGCTTCTTCGGAATTCGCACCGGTTTCTTCGGCAGGCGCACCGGTCACGGTAGGTACGGCAGCCTCGGCGGGAGCTGCGGTTACGGCCGAGGCTGCGGATGCGGGGGTAGACGTGGGGGCTGAGCTCCGGCGGCGGCTGCGCGTTGCCTTGGGCGCTACTGCAGCAGCAACCTGTACGGGCGCTTCTTCGGTGGCAGCCGCTACCTCACTGACGCTCTCCTGGGCGGCCTCCGGCGCGGCTACATCTGCCGCTTTCGCAGAGGCACGGCGTGAGGTTGATCGGGTGCGGGACGTGGCGGCCTTGGGAGCGTCTGCCATCTCGGTGGCAACCTCAGCCGTAGCTTGCACTTCGACAACGCCCGTGTCTGCGTGCTGCTCTGCTGCAACCTTGGTGACGGGAGCTTTTGCTGCACGGCTGCGCCTGACCGGAACCTTGCGTGCAGGAGCATCTTCTTCAGGCACAACTGTGGCTGGGGCGCCGCCTGTCAGGATCAGTTCACCCTGGCCGGCAACTTCACCCGAAACGGGAGCAGTGACGGGGGCGCTGGCACGGCGACGGGGGGCCTTCTTGGCGGGGGCGGCCACGTCATTGGCTGCGGCTTCAGAGCCGGCTTTCTCAGAGTTGGCGGCTTCAGAAACGGCGTCTCCAGAAATGGCGTCGAGCAGCGACAAGCCAGCATCGCTGACGGACGGCGCCTCTGCTTCCGCTGCGGAGCTACTCAACGGTGAATCGCTCTTTTTGGCGCGGCTGCGACGCACGGGAGCTTTCTTGGCTGGCGTTTCAGCCTCGGCCGGTGCTGCGGCGGCTGCTTCAACGGGTGTCACGGCCGGAGCAACTTTTTCGGCCGGTGCTGCGGCGGCTGTCCCAGGGCTGGTGACGGCCGAGGTGGCTCGGCGGGACCGCGTGGTGCGAGTCTTTGGAGCTGCGGCCGGAGCAACTTCTGTGTTCTCTAGTGTGGGCTGTTCATTTTCCATTGTGGGCAGTGCCTTCGCACCGATTTGGCACCTCCACATCGGGCGCCAAAGTCGGCTGATGTGCCAACACCCTCGGGCGTTGACGGAAGTCGTCTAATTACTTTCCAGGCGGCACCAACTTCCGGGTGCGCAAGCTCTGAAAAGCCAATGGTTTGCCAAATACTGAGCTGGTGGATGGTTGCACACACAGGCAACGTCTTCTCCAGCAGCCAGTAGGCGTGCCATAGGACCGAAAGGCGCATGTGGATCGCCGCCCAGCCTTTTATATTGTCTCACACGCACTTGTCCTACCTGCGATTTCGCGCAGGGCGCGCCATGATTGGCACGCTACAATCAGGACACAATCACCGGTCTCGATGAATAGGACGCCATGCCACGCACCACAGTTTCCCCCATTGAGCCAGCTGACCCGGACAAACCTGCCCTGGCGCGCGCCAAACCCTTTGGCTGGCTGTTGGTCATTACCGGCGCCATCGCCTGGATTGCATCCTTCACCTTGGTGCTGGAGAGGCTAGAGCTTTATAAGAATCCGAACGCCATTGCCAGCTGCGACGTCAACGCTTGGATATCCTGCAGCGATGTCATGAAGACGCCCGAGGCAGCCCTGCTTGGCTTCCCGAATCCCTTCATTGGCGTGGCCGCATTTGCCGTGGTGATCACCACAGGCATGGTCCTGCTGGCGGGGGCAAAAATGAGCCGCTGGTACTGGATCGGCCTGCAGATTGGCATCACCGCAGGCATGGCCCTAGTGTCCTGGTTCTGGTTCACAGCGTTGTACACCTTGGCGATCTTGTGCCCGTACTGCATGGTGGTGTGGGCCATGATGATCCCCCTCTTCGTGTGGACAACGCTGCGGAACATCAATCACGGCATCATCCCCGCACCCGCTGCGCTGAGAAAGTTCCTCAACGATTGGTCCTGGACCATTGTGGGACTGATCTACCTGGCCACCCTGGCATCAATCTTCTTCCGGTTCATTCACTTGATCATCCCCTCCAACGCCTAGCCTTCCAACGCTCGGTTAACTACCAACCGAGCGTTGGATGTGGCCGCGGGGTTAAAAACGACGGCGGGGGCTCACCATAAGGTGAGCCCCCGCCGTCGAACTTCCGTGGATGGGCCCACGCGCCCGAGGGACCCGCAACGAGCTTGCGAGCTGCGGGAGGGCGTGGATGGGCCCACGCGCCCGAGGGACCCGCAACGAGCTTGCGAGCTGCGGGAGGGCGTGGATGGGCCCACGCGCCCGTGGATGGGCCCACGCGCCCGAGGGACCCGCAACGAGCTTGCGAGCTGCGGGAGGGCGTGGATGGGCCCACGCGCCCGAGGGACCCGCAACGAGCTTGCGAGCTGCGGGAGGGCGTGGGGACTAGTCGAACCAGATACCGATCTCGCGCTCTGCTGAGAGCACGGAATCGGAACCGTGGACCAGGTTCTGCTGAACCTTCAGGCCCCAGTCGCGGCCAAAGTCGCCGCGGATGGTGCCCGGGGCTGCCACCGTGGGATCGGTAGCGCCGGCCAGTGAACGGAACCCGGCAATAACGCTGTCCCCTTCAAAGATGGCCGCCACCATGGGCCCTGAGAGCATGAAGTCAACCAGCGGCTCGTAGAAAGGCTTGCCCACGTGCTCTTCATAGTGAGCCTCGAGGACCTGACGGGTCGCGTTGACCATTTCGAGCTGAACCAAGGTGTAACCCTTAGCTTCAACGCGAGCCAGGATGGCGCCGGTGAGGTTGCGGGCCACGCCGTCGGGCTTCACAAGGACAAGGGTGCGCTCAGTGCTCACAATAACTCCAATAACTAGATAAAAAGGACATTCACTCTTAGCTTACTCGGACGGTTCCTCAGGCGCCGATTCCTCTGGAGCCGATTCCTCGGGGTGCGCTGCATCCCATTGCGCCTGGACCCTGGCGCGTTGGGCGTTCTCACGGTCAATCCGGGCTCCGGCATACAGGGCATACCACCAGGCCACCGCGAACAACACACCCACCACGAACATGGACGGTTCCCAGAAGCCACCCGCGATCAGCACAATCTGCAAAATCCACCCCAACGCCGGGCCCCAGGGTTTGCGGATCACCCCGCACGTCAGGATCAGCACCACGGCCAGCACGCCGCCGGCAATGAGATAGGCCGGATTTTTGTCCTTCAGGCCAAAGAGTGCCAGGGCCAAGAAAAGGGCCACGAAAGCTTCAAGAAACAGCACCACCGAGGCGAACATCAGCCGTGTGGAGCGTGGCTTCTTCGGCGTGTTGGGCTTCCATTCGCGCTGCGCCTTTGTCAATTTTGCCATGGCTTAGGCGCCTGCCTTTTCGCCGGGGCGGCCCAGCAGTATCCGGGCTTCACCCACCACGGTGATGGAGCCGGTGATCAGTACGCCGCCGGCGAGATCGTTATTGGCTTCGGCACGTTCCACCGCCCACTCAATGGCGTCATCAAGCTTCTCCGCAATGTGGACGTCTTCCTCATTCCAGCCAAGGTCAACGGCAAGCTCAGCCAATTCCGCTGCCGGGATGGCGCGCGGGGAGTTCGACTGTGTCAGGCACAGCTCCTGCGCCTCATCGCCATAGGCTTCCTTGAGCGAGTTCAGGATTTCTTGGGCATCCTTTTCCGCCAGCACACCCAGCACCACCACAAGCTTGCTGAACGCGAAGGACTCCTGCAAGGCAGCCGCACTGGCCGCAATACCTGCCGGGTTGTGGGCCGCATCCACCACAATGGTGGGTGAGGTGCGCATGACTTCCAGACGCCCCGGCGAGGTGACGGCACCAAAGCCCTCCTGCACGAGTTCGTGGTTCAGTTCCCTCTCTCCCCCGCCTAGGAAAGCTTCCAGCGCGGCAAGTGCGACGGCAGCATTCTGGGCTTGGTGGGCACCGTGCAGCGGGAGCAGGATGCCCGGGTAACGCCCGGCCAGTCCCTGCAGGTCCAGTTGCTGCCCGCCCACGGCAACCGTGCGTGACTCAACACCGAACTCCACGCCTTCAAAGCGGAAATCGGCATGCTTTTCCCGGGCCGCATCCAGGATGACCTGGGCGGCGTCAGTAGGCTGGGCGGCGCTGATGACAAACGCGCCCTCCTTGATGATGCCAGCCTTCTCCTGTGCAATAAGCCCTGTAGTGTCTCCGAGCAGTTCGGTGTGATCCAAGGAGATGGGGGTGATCACGGCAACCTGGCCGTCTCCCACATTGGTGGCGTCGGTGATCCCGCCCAGCCCTACCTCCATGACGGCCACATCAACAGGCTCGTCAGCGAAGATGGCAAAAGCCAGGATGGTCAGCGCCTCGAAGTACGTCAGTCGAGTTTCACCGGCTGCCGTAAGTTCGGCGTCCACAATGTCCAGATAAGGGCGGATCTCATCCCAAATCCTTACGAACGTCCCATCACTGACCGGCGCCCCATCAATGCTGATGCGTTCGGTGACTTTTGTCAGGTGCGGGCTGGTGTACCGGCCGGTGCGCAGATCGTGGGCCATCAGCCCCGCCTCGATCATGCGCGCTGTGGATGTTTTTCCGTTGGTGCCGGTGATGTGGATGATGGGGAAAGCCTTGTTGGGCTCACCCAGAATTTCCATGGCGCGAAAGAGCGGAGCCAGGCGCGGCTCCATCTTGTTTTCGGGCGCACGGCCCAAAAGCTCGGCGTAAACGCTCTCCACCGAAAATTCATCGTGCTGGGCGCTCATTTAGACGGCACTCCGTTCAACTGTGATGGTGGTTTCGACGTCACCGGGGATGAGTTCAAGCTTGAGCGTGAGAGTCTCGGACTTCAGCAGCTCCGCGTTGGCGTGCAGTGCGTCGATTGTCTCTTGAGGGGCGCTGATGATGGTGCGGATCCTGTCGCTGACCTGCAGGCCGGTGTCCTTGCGGGCCTGCTGAACGGCACGGATCATGTCCCGTGCGGTGCCCTCAGCCTCAAGTTCCGGGTTCAGCTCGGTGTTGAGCACCACGAAGCCGCCGGTGGGCAACATTGCAACGGCACTCTTGCCGCCGTCGGCCGCGTCTGCCACCACGGTCTCCAGCGTATATTCGGAGGGTTCCAGAGCCAGGCCACCGGCGGTGACCACACCGTCAGTGACGGACCAGTCCCCGGACTTGGAGCCCTTGATGGCGAGCTGGACGTTCTTGCCCAGGCGCGGTCCTGCCGCACGGGCGTTGACTACCAGCTTCTGGCTGATGCCGAATTCCTCCGGGGAGGCGTCCGCTGCGTCCACAAAGCGGATGGAACGGATGTTCAGCTCCTCGGCCACGATTCCGGCGCCGCTGGTCAAGGCTGCGGCGTTCGGTGCCACCACGGTAAGTTCGGCCAAAGGCAGGCGCACGCGCAGCTTGGCGGCCTTGCGCAGGCTGGAGCCCGTGGAGCAGATCTGCTGGATGGTCTCCATCTGCGTCACCAAGGCGGCGTCAGGTAGGAAAAGATCGGCGTTGGGCCAGTCGGTCAGGTGCACGGAGCGCCCGCCCGTGAGTCCGCGCCAGATTTCCTCGGTGAGCAGAGGCAGCAGCGAGGCGGCCACCCGGCACACGGTTTCCAGAGCGGTATAGAGCGCGTCAAACGCATCCTCGTTTTCGTCGAAGAATCGGTTGCGGCTGCGGCGCACATACCAGTTGGTGAGCATGTCGAAGTAGCTGCGCAGGGAATCACAAGCGCCGGAGACATCGTAGCCATCCAGCTTGGCTGTGATCGCGCGGACCAGATCGCCGGTGTTGGCCAGCAGGTATTGGTCCATGGGATCGGAGTAGCCGTCGTAGCGCAGCTTCGCGTCGTAACCCTTGCCCTGGTTGGCCGTGTTGGCGTACAGGGTGAAGAAGCTGTACACGTTCCACAAGGGCAGGATGACCTGGCGGACGCCGTCGCGGATGCCTTGTTCGGTGACTACCAGGTTGCCACCGCGCAGGATGGGGCTGGACATCAGGAACCAGCGCATGGCGTCGGAGCCGTCACGGTCCAGGACCTCTGAGACGTCCGGGTAGTTGCGCAGCGACTTGGACATTTTTTGGCCGTCGGAGCCCAGCACAATGCCGTGGCTGATGACGTTGCGGAACGCCGGGCGGTCAAAGAGTGCCGTGGAGAGGATGTGCAGCATGTAGAACCAGCCGCGCGTCTGACCAATGTATTCCACGATGAAGTCGGCCGGGTTGTGGGTGTTGAACCAGTCCTCGTTCTCAAACGGGTAGTGGACCTGGCCGTAGGGCATGGAGCCGGAATCGAACCAGACATCCAGCACGTCCTCCACGCGGCGCATGGTGGACTGGCCTTCTTCGGGGGTGCGCGGGTCATCCGGGTTGGGGCGGGTGAGCTCATCAATGAACGGGCGGTGCAGATCCACCTCGCCCTCATTGTTCAGTGGCAGGCGGCCAAAGTCGGCCTGCATTTCGGCGAGGGAGCCGTACACGTCGGTGCGCGGGTACTCTTCGTCGTCGGACTGCCAGACGGGGATGGGTGAGCCCCAGTAGCGGTTGCGGGAGATGGACCAGTCGCGGGCGTTGGCCAGCCATTTGCCAAACTGGCCGTCCTTGACGTTGCCGGGGATCCAGTTGATGTCCTGGTTTAGTTCCACCATGCGGTCCTTGAACGCGGTGACTTCCACGTACCAGGAGGAGATGGCGCGGTAGATCAGAGGTGTGCGGCAGCGCCAGCAATGCGGGTAGCTGTGCACATAGCTGGCCTGGCGGACCAGGCGTCCGGCATTCTTGACCACACGGGTGATGGTCTTGTTGGCGTCAAAGACCTGAACACCGGCAATCTCGGCCAGCGGTCCTTCAGCGAAGAGCGGCAGGAAGTTGGCGCCCTCATCGATGGAGAGAACCACGGGGATGCCGTACGCCTCACACACCTTTTGATCCTCTTCACCGTAGGCGGGTGCCTGGTGGACAATACCGGTACCGTCCGTGGTGGTGACGTAATCGGCTACCAAGAACTGCCAGGACTTGGCGGTGCCGTACTTTTCATCGTCGGCAAAGTAGTCCCACAGTGGCTCGTACTTCAGTCCCTCAAGCTCGGTGCCCGCATAGGAAGCGGAGACGGCGGCCGTTGCGGCAGCTCCGTCGTCGTACCCCAAATCCTTGGCGTACGCGCCCACCAAGTCAGCGGCCAGCAGGAAACGCTCGGCGGTAGCGGCACCTGTGGTGGAGGCAGTAGCGATACCGTTGGGCCCAACAGGGACCACGGCGTAGCTCACGGCGGGCCCAACAGCGAGGGCCTGGTTGGTGGGCAGGGTCCAGGGCGTGGTGGTCCAGGCGATCGCGGCCACACCGGCCAGTTCCTGCGAGAGGGCGGATTCGCCGGGCAGGATCGGGAACGTGACGGTGACTGTGCCATCCTGACGGTCCTTGTAAACGTCCTCGTCCATGCGCAGCTCGTGGTTGGAGAGGGGGGTCTCATCCTTCCAGCAGTAAGGCAGCACGCGGTAGCCGTTGTAGGTGAGCCCCTTGGAATGGAGCTGCTTGAACGCCCACAGCACCGACTCCATGTACTCAACGTTGAGCGTTTTATAGTCGTTCTCGAAGTCCACCCAACGGGCCTGGCGGGTGACGTACTCCTGCCATTCGCCAGCGTACTTCATGACTGAGGAGCGGCAGGCCTCATTGAACTTGTCAATGCCCATGGCCTCGATCTGGGCCTTGTCCGTCATGCCCAGCTGCTTCATGGCTTCCAGCTCGGCGGGCAGCCCGTGCGTGTCCCAGCCGAAGCGGCGCTCCACCCGGCGCCCGCGCTGGGTCTGGTAGCGGGCCACCAGGTCCTTGGCGTAGCCGGTGAGCAGGTGCCCGTAGTGCGGCAGGCCGTTGGCGAAGGGCGGGCCGTCATAGAAGACGAACTCGTTGGACCCGTCAACACCTGCGTCGCGGGCGTCAATGCTGGCCTGGAAGGTGCCGTCCTGATCCCAGTACTTCAGGACCAGTTCTTCCACCTTCGGAAAATTCACGGAGGAGGGAACATGGTTGGATTCGGCGTGGAGGCCGGCGGCGGCTGAGGCCTTCGGGAAGTGGGTCATCACATCATCCTGGTGGTGGGCGAACTTTTTCAGGATGCAAGGACGGCTTGCGCCGCGGTACCACCTCGCTTGCCGCACCTGATTTTCACCGGGCCCGGCCGCTTGTTGACTGCTGTAACGGGCTTACCCGCCCGGTTCTACTGACGCCAGCTTTCCTTCTCAGGGTGACTGGGGCGTTCTTCCGGAAGCTCACCGGTGATGGCCGGGTCTGTGCTTTGTTCCTTATCTTACCGGATACTTCCACGGTGGCCGTACTGCTTCTTCGGTCCGAGGCTGGTGGTCAGCGCTCGGACCATCGGGGGCACCGCAACCTCATCGACCGGCGAGAATCGACCTGCGAGAATCGACCCGTGAGATATGGCTGCTTTGAGCCTGCCAGAAGCGCCTTATCTCACGGGTCAATTTCGCCGCTTCCAAACTACAGCCGATGCGGGGCCTGGTTTGCTACTTGCGGATGAGCTTGTGCGCGGCCGCCTGTGCCACGGGGCGCATGATGATTTGGTCCAGGTTGACATGGTGGGGAAGCCCGACGGCGTAACTCACCACATCCGCCACGTCCTCCGGGGTGAGTGGTTTTTCAACACCCTGATAGACCGCCTCGGCGGCTTCCTGATTCCCGGCGAGACGGTTGAGCGCAAACTCCTCCGTGTGAACCAATCCCGGAGCTACCTCAATGACGCGCACATTGTGCTCCGCTTCTTCTAAGCGGAGGGCACCGGTGAGTGCGTGTTGGCCAAACTTGGCTGCGTTGTAGCCGGAGCCACCCTCGTAGGCTGTGTACGCTGCGGTGGAAGTCAGGTTCAAGACGGTGCCGAAGCCGTGTTCACGCAGCGCAGGCAGCAGCGCCTTCGTCACCTTCAGGGTTCCCAAGACGTTGACCTGGAACATCCATTCCCAATCATCCACCTGCGAGGTGGCCACACTGTCCACACCGCGGGCGCCGCCGGCAATGTTGATGAGCGTGTCAACGCCAGGCTCGCTGAAGGTGTCCGTGACAAAATCACGCAGCCGCTGAACGTCATCGCTCGAGGTGACATCCGCGGCAAAGGGAACGGAGCCGGTTTCCTGTGCCAACTGCACCAGTCGGTCCTCGCGGCGGGCCACGGCAATGACGTTCCAGCCGTCGGCGCGGAGTTTGCGGACCGTGGCGGCACCGATTCCTGAACTAGCACCGGTGACAACTGCATTCTTTGAAGTGTTTTCAGACATGCTTCAAATGTATCGTGTTGCATCTCCGGGATGCGGTCACAAAGCTGCAGTCAGGACGATGCATTCAAAAAGCTAAGCAGCACAGCCGCTTGGTTTTGCTCGTGGTCCTTGGCGCCGTACAGCAGCACCACCTGTTCATGTCCAGCCAAGATCTCGCGCAAGTCTGTCACTGCCGGGTTCTTGTTGAGTTCTGCGGTGTAGTCGCGGACAAAGGTTTCAAAGTGCTCGGGGACGTGACCAAACGCGTTGCGGACCTCCGTGCTGGGGGCCACGTCCTTGAGCCAGAGGTCAATTTTGTCCTTTTTGACCCCACGCGGCCACAGCCTGTCCACCAGTACCCGGTACTCCCCCGGCTCCGGCTCTTCATAAACACGCAAAATCCTGATTGTGCCCATATTTGCATCATAACCCCGGTGTTTGCTCCGGTGGCACATATGCAACTGCGCACCGTTTTCTTGCAATGGTGCGCAGCTCCTGTTTCTGCGCACCATTGGCCCATAACCGTGCGCGGAAGCTGTCGGATCCGGCCCGGCTCATGACGAGCATTGCCCATGCGCCGTGGAGGAATTTTCAAAAAGCGCATAGTGAATGGCGTACCAGCGGAAGTCAGGCTGTAAACAACCGAGCAGCGCTCTCCGGCTTTGCCTCGGCGGGCAGAAACCATTCGCACTGCCACTTTTGGGTGCGCCTGGCCTGTGCGCTGGTGGTCTGCACATCAGGGGTGTAAACACGCATGGCCCGTTTCCCGCCCACCCCGGAGACGGAGATCACCCCACGGTGGGCCAACACGGAAAGGGGGAACACAAACTGGCCCAGCCCCGCACCCACGCCAGCCTCAACAACGAACAGGGCAACGCCGTCGTGCATGTCAAAGGGACGGATAGGGCCCGCGGCAGAACGCTGCCACAGGGTCACAAACTGGCCAACCTTGGTGGGTGTGGTCTTCGCGCGGCGGAAAATAGCGGCCCGCCCACCTAAGGTCAGCGTGTGAGCACAGTACTCGGCGCTCTCTTGCTCCGGCACCACATCAGCCCAGGTGACACCCCAGCGTTCCCATAGATTGCCTGCGTTCTGCATCTAAAATCCCCTGAATCTAGGTTCGGCGCCAACTCGTGGAAGAATTGGTGCATGGCTGAAATCATTCCGGGCACAGACACGCCCGCACCCACGTCAAGCAACGTCCCCGACAAGCCCGTTTTGGAGGGTCTTGAAGAGTCCCTGACCAAGCGCTGGCTGGAAGAGGGCACCTACAAGTTTAACCGTGAAACCACGCGGGAGCAGGTGTACTCCATTGACACTCCCCCGCCCACCGCGTCCGGATCGCTGCACGTGGGGCACATGTTCTCCTACACGCAGACCGACGTGCTGGCCCGTTTCCAGCGTATGCGCGGCAAGAATGTCTTCTACCCTATGGGCTGGGATGACAACGGCCTGCCCACCGAGCGCCGCGTGCAGAACTATTACGGTGTGCGTTGCGATCCGAAGATTACCTACGACGCCGACTACCGCCCTCCCGCGCAGCCCGCCAAGAACCAGCGTGATTTCGATGTCATCTCGCGCAAGAACTTCATTGAGCTGTGTGAAGAGCTGGCGGTTGAGGACGAGAAGGTCTTTGAGCACCTGTTCCAGACGCTGGGCCTCTCCGTTGACTGGGAGCTGACGTACCGCACCATCGATGACCACTCCCGTGCAGTCTCCCAGCGCGGCTTCTTAGAAAACCTGAGTGCCGGCGACGCCTACATGGCCGAGGCCCCCACCCTGTGGGATGTCACCTTCCGCACCGCCGTGGCCCAGGCCGAGTTAGAAGACCGCGAAATGCCGGGCGCGTACTACCGCTACCCGTTCTTCGCCGAAGACGGCACCAAGATTTACATTGAGACCACACGTCCCGAGTTGCTTGCAGCCTGCTCCGCCCTGGTGGCCAACCCGGATGACGAGCGCTACAAGCCGCTGTTCGGTAAGAAGGTCACCTCGCCGCTGTTTGGCGTTGAGGTTGAAGTCCGACCGCACGCATTGGCCAAGGCCGATAAGGGTTCCGGCATCGCCATGGTTTGCACCTTCGGCGACCTGACTGACGTCATCTGGTGGCGCGAACTGCAGCTGCCCACCCGCGCCATCGTAGGCCGTGACGGGCGCATCCTCGGCGATACCCCTGACTGGATCACCTCCGAGCAGGGCCGCGAAAACTACGCGAAGATCGCTGGAAAGACTGTCTTCAGCGCCAAGGAAGGCGTTGTTGAGATGCTTTCTGGGGCTGAACTGCTGGACGGCGAAATCAAGAAGATCATGCACCCCGTGAACTTCTTTGAAAAGGGTGACAAGCCCCTGGAGATCGTCTCTTCACGCCAGTGGTACATCCGTAACGGTGGCCGCGACGATGACCGCCGCGAGAAGCTGATTAACCGTGGCAAGGACATTGAGTTCCACCCGGCGTTCATGCGCTCACGCTATGACAACTGGATCTCCGGGCTAAACGGTGACTGGTTGGTTTCCCGCCAGCGCTTCTTCGGCGTGCCGGTTCCCGTCTGGTACCCGCTGGATGCCGACGGCAACCCGGATTACGATCACCCCATCCTGCCCACCACCGCGATGCTGCCGGTTGACCCCGCGGCCGATGCGGCGCCCGGCTACACCGAGGAGCAGCGCAACGTTGCTGGCGGCTTTGTTGGCGACGCCGATGTGCTGGACACCTGGGCCACCTCCTCCCTAACCCCGCAGATTGTGGGCGGCTGGGGCGTTGACGAGACACTGTTCTCCAACGTCTACCCCTTCGACCTTCGTCCCCAGGGCCACGACATCATCCGCACCTGGCTGTTCTCCTCTGCTGTGCGCGCCGATGCTCTGCAGGGCAGCGCCCCGTGGAAGCACGCCGCCATCTCCGGCTGGATCCTTGACCCGGACCGCAAGAAGATGTCCAAGTCCAAGGGCAACGTGGTGGTCCCCACCGACGTGCTCAACGACTTCGGTGCCGACGCCGTCCGCTACTGGGCAGCCTCCGCCAAGCTCGGTGCCGATACGGCGTATGAGATTGCGCAGATGAAAATTGGCCGCCGCCTGGCCATCAAGCTGCTCAACGCTTCCAAGTTTGTGCTGAACCTGGGCGCCACAGAGGCCAATGTGCTTTCTGCTGACAGCGCCGTGCTGAGCAACCCTCTGGACCGTGGCCTACTGGCCCAGCTATCCGAAGTAGTCACGGCCGCCACGGCTGCGTTTGAAAAGTATGACTACGCCCGCGCTCTGCAGCTGACCGAGAGCTTCTTCTGGCACTTCACGGACGACTACGTGGAGCTCGTCAAGGACCGCGCCTACGGTGCATCCGGCGAGGAAGGCCAGGCATCCGTGCTGGCTGCTCTGGGCACCACGCTGGATTCACTGCTGCGCTTGTTCGCCCCGTTCCTGCCGTTTGCCACGGAGGAAGTATGGAGCTGGTGGCGTACAGAGTCTGTTCACCGCGCACCGTGGCCCACCGCTGTTGGCGTGGACGACGGCGACACCACCTTGCTGGCGACCGTCGGGGACGCGCTCTCTGGCATCCGCAAGGCCAAGTCTGAGGCCAAGGTCAAGCAGCGCACCCAGGTACTCTCGGCCACCGTGACTGCGGGCGAGGTGGAAGCCGCACAGTTGGGCGCTGGGTTGTCAGACTTGAAGGCTGCTGCGAATGCCGTGGAGATCACGGTATCCGTGGGTGAGGGCCAGATCACCGTCTCCAATGTTGTGCTGGAGCCGGTTCAGGAGCCCGCACAGGCCTAGCCGCCGCTGCTCTTCGGATCACTCCGCAGCGTCAACGCTCCTGCGGAGAACATTTCTGGAGGACGCTACTGGGGAACGCCGCACCACACGGTGCGGCGTTCCCTTTTCTGTATCACCCGGCAGGGCTCAGCGGGGCTATGCTGCAGGGCTCAGCGGGTAGCTTGCAGGCTCGCCCGGACAAGCTTGCGCAGACCCTTCTTGGGTGGCACCCGGACCGGCTCTGGCCAGCGTGGACCCAACGAATCGCCGAGGGTTGTGCGCCGCATTTTCCGGCCGATCAGCGGCACCACCCACTCCATGTACCACCGGTAATGCCCATAACCGCGCTGTTTCCAGGTAGTTGGAGGGTGGCTTTTGTCCTTGAGGCTGATGCCATGGGGTACCTCCAGCAGGTCCAGGACCCGTCCAGCCAGGTATTTGTGCCCGCGCTTGGACATGTGCAGCCGGTCCGAGCACCACATGGCGGGGTTCTCGTAAGCCGTCCAAGACGCGTAGTCCACCACCGTGGCACCATACTTCGCAGCGATGGTTCTGATGCCGTCGTTGTACGCATGGTTCTTGCTGCGCAGTGGAGCCAGCGGTGGCGAAACCTCCACATCGTATCCGGTGAACAACAGCGGGGCTGCCCCTGACTGGGCCAGCCGGGCCACGAGTGATTCGTACTCCTGCAGGATCCGGGCCATCGACGTGCCCACGTCCATGACGTCGTTGCCGCCTGCATACAAGGTGACCAGTGTGGGTTTTGGATCCATGGCTGCTTCGAGTTGCTCGGCCGCCACGTGACGCAGCCTTTTACTGCGTACCGCGAGGTTGGCATATTCCCAGCCCGGAGCGTCCCGGGCGAGCCCTTCCGCAACCCAGTCGGCCCAGCCCTTGACTCCATTTGGCCAGTGCTTCTTATCATCACCCACCCCTTCCGTGAAGGAGTCCCCCAGTGCGAGGTAACGGTCGGTTCCCCCAACAATCATTGACCGTTACGTACCGCTCTGGGGCCGCGCCCGTACCGGCGTCCCCTTGCCCACTCCGGTGTAGTCCCAGCAGGACCAGCTCGGCCCCCTGTCGGGCCACCTCACACGGAACCGTCCAACAGTTGCGTTGCCGTCTCTGCCAGCCTGTCCCTCGCATCGAGATTGACCTCCTCGGCCAGGGCCTGGACCTGCTTCTCGAGGGCCAAGCGCCCCACGTAGCCAATGATCTTCTGCCCCGGAGCCGCATGCTTCCTGCGAAAGGCGGCGCTACGCTTTGTGGGGTGGAAACGTTCGGTATCCACCCCGCGGCGCCACAGTTCCACGCGGGGAATGCCGTGCCCGCGCAGCTTCTCGAGGGAGTCAGTGGACGGCGCTAGGGTCAGGGTGGCGGTGGTGTGGATGTTTTCCAGACGCCGCCAGGCCCAGTTCTCCAGAAAAGACAAGCCGTAGCGTGCGGCGTAACCCGGCACGTCCGTCTGGTAGACGGCCACCGTGGGAATCCCCAGCGCCTCCGCGGCCCGCACAGCCCGCCAACCTAGCACGAAGGTGAGGCCAGGTGCACCACATCTGGCTGGAATTCGGTGAGCAGCGTTTTCACCCGCAAAACCCCGCCGGCGGCAATCCGGATGTTCGGATATCGCGCCAAGGCAATGGCGGGCAGCCGCCTGACTCTTGCCCCTTCGACCACGCGCGGCTCCTTGCCGGCAGCGGACGGGGCAATCACCAGCACCTCGTCGCCTCGCGCATCCAGGTGTTGCAGGATCTTTAGCAGTGAATGGGTGACCCCGTTCATCTCGGGCAGAAACGATTCAGCAATGATTGCAAGTTTCACGGTTTAACCATGGCGTGCCCAGGTTGGCGCTGCGGGCTGCGGAGCAAACGAACCGGTGAAGAGTGGGTGAACGTTTTTGGACAAAGGGGAAGCCCCATCGGCCAGAGTGCCGTCGGTGGGGCTTCGACTTTCATGCCGTCATGTGATGCTAACGGTCTAGCGCTTGCCATGGAGTTCAGGACAATTCACCGCATCACCGGTGTCAAGGAACCTATTCGAGCGTCCCGCCGAGGCGGTGCTCATTGATCAAGATGGTTCAGTCAATGAATTTATGGTTCGTACTAGCCCTTTCCTTGGCGGATCGGGTATTAAAAAGTATGCGCTTCTGCTGGGGCAAAAACAACGGCCGGGTGGAAAAAGTTAGACTTTTTCAACCCGGCCGGAAGTATCACGCTCTACATGAGCGCCGTATCAAGGGTGTTAGTCGAATTGGGGGTATTCCGTGCGGCTGCGCTTGATCTCAAAGAAGTACGGGAAGCTAGCCAGTGTCACGGTGGCGTCCCAGAGCTTGCCCGCCTCTTCACCGCGCGGGATACGGGTGACGACGGGGCCAAAGAAGGCGGTGCCGTTGAATGCCACGATGGGCGTTCCCACGTCCTCGCCCACCTTGTTGATGCCTTCAGCGTGGCTTGCCCGCAACGCCACGTCATGGGCGTCTGTGGTGGCTGCCGCTGCCAGTTCGGCCGGCAGACCCACCTCGGCCAGGGACTTGGCGATGACGTCGCCTAAGTCCTTATTGCCGTTGTTGTGGATCTCTGTTCCCATGGCGTCGTAGAGCGGCTTGATGACGTCTTGTCCATGAGCTGCGACGGCGGCCATGATGACGCGAACGGGTCCCCACGCCTTCTTCACGTGCTCCTGGTACTCAGCAGGTAAGTCAGTGTTGTTCTCATTCAGAACGCCCAAGCTCATGACGTGCCAGTCCACCTTGATGTTACGTACCTGCTCCACTTCAGCGATCCAGCGCGATGTGGCCCATGCAAAGGGACAGGTGGGGTCAAACCAAAAATCGGCCTTTTCAGTGGCGCCGACATTACTCTCAGACACGTCAAATCTCCTTAGTAGTGCGGGGTGCAAAGCAGCTAAAACCACTTCACCATTTGGTGCAACGGCGGCAGCTACCCAACTATTCCGTCAGCATGCACACAGATGCGAAAGGGGTGGCCTAAGCCGATTTGTTCCTGCGCTTAGCAACCACTTCGTGGGGAATCAACGTGGGTTCAGACTTCTTGGCCACCACATCGGCAGTAATCACCACTGTGGCAATGTCTTCGCGGCTGGGCAAATCGAACATGACAGGCTGTAGAACTTCTTCCAAAATGGCACGCAATCCGCGGGCGCCAGTGCCCCGGGCCAAGGCCAGATCAGCAATGGCGCTCATGGCGTCTTCATCGAATTCAAGATCGACCCCGTCCAGGGTGAACATTTTTTGGTACTGCTTGACTAACGCATTTTTGGGTTCCGTGAGGATCTGAATCAGGGCCGTGCGGTCCAGCTGAGTAACAGTGGTAATAACGGGCAGGCGGCCAATGAATTCAGGGATCAGACCAAACTTCAGTAAGTCCTCAGGCATAACATCCGCGTAGCTTGCCTCGGACTGCTTCAGGGCACTGAGCGGAGCGCCAAAGCCGATGCCCTTCTTGCCCGCGCGGGAACCAATAATTTCTTCCAGCCCAGCAAACGCCCCGGCCACAATAAATAGAACATTGGTGGTGTCGATCTGAATGAACTCTTGATGCGGATGCTTGCGCCCGCCCTGCGGCGGTACTGACGCTACGGTCCCTTCAAGAATCTTCAGCAGCGCTTGCTGCACACCCTCCCCGGACACGTCACGGGTAATAGAGGGGTTCTCAGATTTACGCGAGATTTTATCAATCTCGTCAATGTAGATAATGCCCTGCTCTGCCTTCTTAATATCAAAGTCGGCTGCCTGTATGAGCTTGAGCAAGATGTTTTCTACATCCTCGCCCACGTACCCGGCCTCAGTGAGAGCTGTTGCGTCTGCAACGGCAAAGGGGACATTGAGACGGCGGGCCAAAGTCTGCGCCAAATACGTCTTACCGCAACCGGTGGGACCCACCAGCAGGATATTTGACTTGGCAATCTCCACCTCATCGTGAACACCGCCGGAGATGGTGTTGGATTTAACCGCATGGCCGGACTGAATACGTTTGTAGTGGTTGTACACGGCTACGGCCAAAGAGCGCTTTGCCGCTTCCTGACCAATCACATATTCCTGCAGAAAATCAAAGATCTCGCGGGGCTTGGGGAGCTCAAAGGCGTCAAGATCTGCCACCTCAGCGAGTTCTTCATCAATGATCTCGTTGCACAATTCAATGCACTCGTCACAGATGTAGACGCCGGGTCCGGCAATAAGCTTGCGAACTTGTTTTTGACTCTTTCCGCAGAAAGAACACTTCAGCAGATCTGTGCTTTCGCCCATCCTGGCCATTGATGTGTCCTTCCGCGAATAACCCGCCGACGGCGCAGTTACTTCTACTACTTCTTCATTCCACAGCTGGTGCCGAGAACGTCCTACCAATTACATTCCACTCTAAGCCACGGCACTGACATTGGCTGGTATGCCAACGCCGGAACAAGGGATTTCCTCCCTTGTTCCGGCTATCGCAGGTACTTTAGCGAGTGATGGCCGCCGGCTTCATCTTGCGCGGTGCCAGTACCTCATCGATCAAACCGTACTCCTTGGCCTGGGCGGCCGTGAGGATGTTGTCACGCTCAATGTCATTGCTGACCTGCTCAGGCGTGCGGCCGGAAAGGTCAGCCAGCGTGTTTTCCAGCCATTCACGCATACGCATGACCTCGTTAGCCTGGATTTCCAGGTCGGAGGCCTGTCCACCCTGACCGCCGGAGAGTGCCGGCTGGTGGATCAGCACGCGTGCGTTCGGCAGTGCCAAACGCTTACCGGGTGCACCGGCGGCGAGCAGCACGGCGGCTGCGGAGGCGGCCTGGCCCAGGCATACGGTCTGAATCTCGGGGCGAATGAACTGCATGGTGTCATAGATGGCCGTCATGGCCGTGAATGATCCACCGGGAGAGTTGATGTACAAGGTGATGTCGCGGTCCGTGTCATCAGCTTCCAGCACCAGCAGCTGGGCCATGACATCGTCGGCTGATGCGTCATCAACCTGGACGCCCAAAAAGATGATGCGGTCTTCAAAGAGCTTGGTGTACGGGTCCTGGCGCTTGAAGCCGTAGGGTGTGCGCTCCTCGAACTGAGGGAGCACGTAGCGGCTGGTGGGTAGGTTGCCGGCAGTGTTGCCAAATGCTGTGCTGCCAAAGTTGTAAGTCATGTCTTGTTGCTCCTGAAATCTTGTGCTTTGGCGAATTACTTGGCGTTGGTTCCGCCGCCACCGGCAACGGAGCCGGCGTGGCGGGCAATCTTATCGAAGAAGCCGTATTCCAAGCCCTGCTCTGCGGTGAACCACTTATCGCGGTCATTGTCCACGAGGATCTTCTCGATGCTCTGGCCAGTCTGCTCTGCCGTCAGTTCAGCCATGACCTTCTTCATGTGCAGGATCAGCTCAGCCTGAATCTTGATGTCCGACGCCGTTCCTCCAATGCCGCCTGATGGCTGGTGCATGAGGATGCGTGCGTTGGGAGTTGCGTAGCGCTTGCCCTTGGTGCCCGAGGAGAGCAGGAACTGGCCCATGGAGGCTGCCAGCCCTGTGGCGACCGTGACAACGTCATTCGGGATGTACTGCATGGTGTCATAGATCGCCATGCCGGCTGTCACTGAGCCGCCGGGTGAGTTGATGTACAAGAAGATGTCCTTGTCAGGGTCCTCGGCCGAGAGCAGCAACAGCTGCGAGCAGATGACATTCGCGTTGTCGTCGCGAACTTCCGAGCCCAACCAGATGATGCGTTCCTTCAGCAGGCGGTTGAAAATGTACTGATCTTGACCGTTTGAGTCCGCGCTGGCCATCGTGGGGGTGGTTTGCTGTGCCATGGTGGGTTTACCTCTCCTTCGTGTGGCCTGCCGAGCGTGCCCGGCGGAACCATCACTAATGTTCACTACTTGGACAGTAGCCCTTTTTCACAAGCCTTTGGGGCCCGTGGCGGTGCTGTTCGCTGTCGGCGCACGATCCCCGTTCGCCCTACGCGTAGGGGAATGAAAGCGCTCCCACGGGCGTTGCTTCGTGGGCATAAAAAAGCCGTTGCCGGCTCTCCTGGGAGAACCGGCAACGGCGTTCAATCTTTGTTGCCCCGTCATGGGGCAAGCAGCATTAGATGCGGACTTCGCCCGGATCGGAAACCGCTGAGGCCTCGATGACCTCGTCCTCGCCAGCAATGTCTTCTTCTTCAGAAGCAACTGAGACGAAGTCGGTCAGATCCACTACGGCACCTTCGGAATCCGTCACGGTGGCTTTGCCCAAGACAACGGCAAGAGCCTTGCGGCGGCGTACTTCGCCAACAATCATGTTGACCTGGCCGGAGGAATCGAGCATCTGTGCGAACTGGTTCGGGTCCATGCCGTACTGGCTGGCCGAGGAGACGATGTAATCGATCAGTTCAGCCTGGCTGACGCCGATCTCTTCCTTCTCAGCGATGGCATCGAGGATGATCTCGTTACGGAAGGCCTTCTCGGTGTTTTCCTTGACCTCGGCGCGGTGCTCTTCGGTGTCATGCTCTTCGGGGCCGTGAGCGTTCTCGGCCTTGAAGTGCTGCTCGAGCTGATCGGCAACCACCGAATCCGGGACAGGCACCTCAACGAGCTCTACGAGCTTCTCAAGAACCTTGTCGCGGGCCTCAACACCCTGCTCTACGGTCTTGGACTCGGCGGCCTGCTGGGCCAGGTCTTCCTTGAGTTCGTCAATGGTGTCGAACTCAGAAGCCAGCTGAGCGAAGTCATCGTTTGCCTCGGGCAGTTCGCGTTCCTTCACTGAGGTCACCTTGAGCGTGACCTGAGCTTCTTCACCAGCGTGCTCGCCGCCGGCAAGCTTGGTGTTGAAGATGGCTTCCTCGCCAGCGGACAGGCCGGTTGCGGCCTCGTCCAGACCGTCAAGCATGTTGCCTGCGCCAATCTGGTAGGAGAGATCCGATGCGGCGTCAACCTCGACGTCGTCGATCTTGGCAGCGATGTTGATGGTCAGGAAGTCACCGTCAACGGCCGGGCGGTCAACAGCAACCAGGGTGCCGAAGCGGGCGCGCAGCTCATCCAGAGCCTTGACGTTATCTTCTTCGGAAGCCTCAACAGCGGCAACCTCAACCTCGATGCCTTCGTAGCTGGGCAGCTCAATCTCGGGGCGGATATCCAGCTCAACGTGGAACTTGACAACGCCGTCGGTTGCGGTGGGGTCAGGAACCTCGGTGATTTCTACCTCGGGACGGCTCAACGGGATGAGCTTGTTCTCGACCACAGCATCCTGGTACCAGCCATTGAGGCCGGAGTTGATGGCGGTTTCCAGAACGTAGCCACGGCCAACGCGCTGATCGATCAGCTTGTTGGGGACCTTGCCCTTACGGAAGCCAGGTACCTGTACCTGTGTGGCAATCGTCTTGTAGGCCTCGGTGATGCTGGGCTTCAATTCCTCAAAGGAAACCTCAACGTCAAGCTTTACACGAGTGGGTGTGAGGTTTTCGACAGCGCTCTTCACAGCGTGGTACTCCTGATGGTCTGTTGATGGATATTTAGGCCCAGCACATGGGCAGTCACTGACCAACCGTGAACCGAATAATGCTGAAGTCGGGGCGACAGGACTCGAACCTGCGGTCTCCTGCTCCCAAAGCAGGCGCGCTAGCCACTACGCTACGCCCCGTAGTTGCCCGGAACAGTCTACGGGCAAAAGTACCCAGATGCACAATCGGGGGTTTACGGGGTGCTTTTCACGGCCCGTGGCGCGTAGCGAATCGCTCGTAAGTAGCGGCTTTTGAGGCACGACGCCGGGCACTCACCCGCCGCTGTTGCCTTACGTTCTCCGGCCGCTGGCCCAGTCGCAGCCGGCGCCAGAGCGTCCAGGAGGTAGTTGTTATGTTTGGAGGCCTGTCCACAGGCCTCCAAACATAACAACTACCTCCTCGGAGCAGCCGGGAACGCAAAAGTCCCCGGCCAGATGGCCAGGGACTCGTTACTGCATGGAGGGGGCGACGGGAATCGAACCCGCGTCATCAGTTTGGAAAACTGAGGCTCTACCATTAAGCTACGCCCCCGTATTTCGGGGCTGTTGTGGGCTTTCGCCGGAACAACTCCGTAACACTATCAACCACTTTGCCAGTCTCGCAAATCGGCGCTCGAAGGAACTCAAAAGTGCGTTGATTCTCCGGCATTTAGGCCTTTCCGCTCTGGCAGTGCGGGCACCAATAGAGCTTTCGGCCACCGAGCTCAGCCATGGCGATCACGGTCCCGCAATGCCGGCAGGGCTGACCAACACGTTTGTACACATAATGCGCGTCTTGCACCGGGACATCCTTATTGGGGCGGCTTCCGAGCAGAGCAGCATCGAGCCCGCGGCCCACAGCTGCGCCCAGCCCTGAAGGCCGGTCCCCCAATTCAGTGGTGATGATGCGCCCGTCACGGACGCCGTCGGCCATAATCTTGGCAATGTCCTCCCAGAGCGCCCGGGCCTCTTCCACTTGCAGACTCTTGCCTGGCCGCATCGGGTCCAAGCCCAGACGGAACAGCACCTCCGCGCGGTACACATTTCCGACCCCGGCCAGCACCTCTTGCTTCATCAGTTGCAGGGCGATGGAGGTGATGCTTTTGCGGATCCGCCGGCCAAATTCTCCACCGTCCCCGGGCAGGTTGTTCAGCGGATCCGGGCCCAGCTTTCGCCGCACCACAGCGGCCTCGGAAGGCGTGAGAACCTCGCAGGCGGTTGGCCCGCGAAGATCGGCCCAGCCGTGGGCGGAGACCAGCCGAACCCGCACGGCACCCTTGGGCTCCGGCGGTCCACCGTGGCCCCACCCGCCGGAGTCCCCAGCGACTTCCTGTTCTCCGATCCGCCGGGGCGCACCAATACTGGAGGCTCCCGTAAAGGTGGAGTCTCCGCCAAAGTCCCAGGCACCGTAGAGCCCAAGATGGACCCGCAGGATCAGCTCATGCGAGAAAGTGAGGAACATTTGTTTGCCGTGGGCCTCTGCCCGCTCCAGCGCCTGCCCGTCAATCAGCCGCGCGCCAGCCGCAAACTTGCCCTGCGGGCTGGATACGGCCAGCACTGAGCCAGCAAACACGTCGTTGAACTGCCGCGCCAGGCGGTGCACCGAATGTCCCTCAGGCATTTACTCGACAACGTCTCCGGTGGTCTCGTACGTGGCGATCTTGCCGATGCGGCGCACGTGGCGTTCGGCATCGCTGAAGGGCTCGGCTAGGAAGGCCTCAATGATTTCGGTGGCCTCCTCAACGCTGTGCTGGCGTCCGCCCACAGCCACAACATTGGCGTTGTTGTGCTCGCGGGCCAGCTGGGCGGTGGAGAGGTTCCAGGCCAGTGCTGCACGGACGCCCTTGACTTTGTTTGCCGCGATCTGCTCGCCATTGCCGGAGCCTCCCAGCACAATGCCCAGCGCGTCTACGCCTGCTGCCTGGTCGGCCACCACGGCGAGGGCTGCGTTGATGCAGAAGGAGGGGTAGTCGTCCTCGGCGTCGTATGACTGCGGGCCGTGGTCAACCATCTCGTAGCCCTTGGCTGCCAGAGCGGTGATGAGGTGGGCGCTGAGCTCCATGCCGGCGTGGTCGGTTGCGATGTGAACGCGCATGAGGATTCCTTCGTTTTGGGATTGAGTACCGCCACAAGCCTACCTATGGCCGGGGCATGCTTTGGCCGCTGCCACTTGCTACCCGCCCGGCCCTGCTCAGCGCTGTGTTGGCGGTTTTCCGGCCCGGCGGTTGAGGATTTCGGAGAGTTCATCGGCCGTGTCAAGGTTGGGGGCACTGACGGCAACCTTTGCGCCGTCGTTCATTCGAAGGACCACGGCGGCACCCGAGTAGCTCAAAAAGGTTGCGTTTCCGCTGTGTTTGCGCAGGCCCCAACCCCCGTAGTCTTTGGCAACAATGTCTAAAGAAACTGCTGCGGCAATCTCTTCGCAAGGTGCCACCAGAGCGGGGATGAAACCCAGAATCTTGACGGTCAGCCCCTGGCGGTCCACGTGAACGGTGGCACACAGCATGGCCACGAGCAGCAGGGCCGCCGCCAGCAGTCCCAGCAGTATCCACGGGGAAATCAGTGCCAGCAAAGAGCCGGGGAGCACCGCCAACAACAGGATCATCATGGTCACGGATCCGCGCGGATGGAGGAAGTAGGCCAGCTGATCGTGCGCCGCCGCAGGATCCTGGGCACTGTCAAGGATCCCCGCCAAGGCGGCATCATCGGCTCGGGTCCACTGCTCATCGGGTTTGAACGTCAAGGCCAGGACCACGCCCATGGCGGCTGCCAATCCGGAACCCATGAGCATCACGTAGCCATCCACTCGCACCGCAGGCAGCGGGCCTTGACTGGATTGGCCCAATAGTGCCGCGGCAAACAAGGTGCAACTGGCCAGTTGAAGGGCCATGGCTGTGCCTAAGAGAACTCGGCGGCCGGTGCCTGGCAAGGTGGTGCGGGCTCCCCACCCGCCAATTCCGGCGCCCAGCACCAGTATTGTCCCCACTCCCACGCTCAGGAATACAGGCAGAGAAACCGCGCCCCCGCCCCACGGCAGTTCCACTCCGTCAGGAAGATCGCCACCCACCAACAGCCCGCCAATCACCAGCCCTATAGCCAGTAATCCGGGAAAGATCAGGGCGAACCGCAGCGCCCGGGCGTCAAGGTGCCGGGCGCTGGGTACGTCATGGCTGCCGTCAAAGGTCATGATGCTAGTTTTTCACTTTCGTGTTGCGGACGTAAGCGTTAATGAGCGCGGCCGCCTCGGCAGCCTTGAGCGTGCTGGGCATGGAGATGAGAAACCTCTGGTGGAAGCCCGCCTCAATGACCACGGCGGGCCCGTTGGCCATGATGAAGCCCACAGCTCCGCCGCTCATCCGGTATCCCCAGCCACCGTAGTCCATGGCTTTGATGTCCTCCACTGTGGCGTTGTGGATTTCTTCCCATTTCAACGGCATGATCTTGAAGAATCCGGAGGCCAGGACCTTCACGCCCTCGGCGCTGATCACCGCGATGCCGCGGGTGAACACCCAAATCAGGCCTCCCACCACAACGCCGAGCAGGGCCAAGGCAGGGAAAATGAAATAGGTGCTCACTGCCACAACACCGCCAACGCCTGCGCTCAACAGCCACGCCCAGGGGCCCATGGAGACCTTGATGGCCATGGTTTCGCCTCTGGCCACACGGTCCTTCGCCGCCGCAACAAGGCTTGAGTCCCCTGAGGAGGCCTCGTTGTTGGCAACCAGCACCTCGGGGCTGGGGCTCCTGTCCATCTCACCGGGCTTGTACAGCCACATCACCAAGGCACCTCCTGCAGCTGCCAGCGCCAAGCCCGCGCCCATAACGGGATTCGAAATTTCAGCCTGCGAAGATTCCGAGAGCCCTATCTGGCCTGCCACCACGGCAACCATCAGTGCCCCCACACCCATCCCCAACCCCACAGCCACACCGGCACCAATCCGGGCAAGCAAGGCGTTCTGTCCGCGAGCGAGCACGGCAAGGGCTGCAATGATGCCACCCACTCCAAGCATGGTCAGGACCGTGGTGAGCGCCACGCCCCACAACGAGGACCATCCATCCACCTCGTTCTTGGAGTTCCAATGGATGGCCAGTTCCTGCGGCAGCCGTGCGGAAATGGTAAACATCCAGACCGCGGCCAGGATCCCCAGGAGCAGCATCCCACCGAGCAGTCCAATCAACCACCGCTTGTTGTACTGGCGTTCCGCCGCTGCACCGCGCACTTGCTCCCCCACTAAAAACCCCGCTGCTCGTCCTTTTCAACCATTCTCCTCCAACCCTGCCCCACGCCACACCCCCGGGCAAACCGCCGCCGCGGGCCCCATTTGCGCCCTAGCGCGTCTCCGCTGGAACGTCCACTACCAGCTGGGTGGCAACATGGCTATGAAAAATTCGTTCGGATGAAATCGGTGCGGGGTTAGGGTGGAAGAATCATTTCAATCGCTGGCGCTCCTCTGCGCTGGCAGCAATGTTCCATCCGCACCCGAACGGAAGGCATCACTTTGCCTGGCATGAACCTCACCCGCGCCGAAGCCATTGAGCGCACAGCCACTTTGACCGTCACAAGTTATGACGTGAGCCTTGACTTGACCACCTCGGAACGCACCTTCGCCTCCACCACCACGGTGAAATTCAATGCCACAGAGGGAGCGTCCTCGTTCATTGACGCGGTAACGGAAAGCGTCAGCCGTGTCACTTTGAACGGACAGGACCTTGATCCGGCGCAGGTTTCCGACGGCGTCCGCATCCAGCTGCCACACCTCGCCGCCGAGAACGTGCTGAGAGTGGAGGCGCAGGCGTTCTTTATGAATACCGGTGAGGGCCTACACCGGTTCGTGGACCCCGTGGATGGCGAGGTGTACCTGTACAGCCAGTTCGAGGTGCCGGATTCGCGCCGCATGTTCGCCGTGTTTGAGCAGCCGGACCAGAAAGCCACCTTCACCTTCCACATCACGGCACCGGATCACTGGGACGTCATCTCCAACTCCCCCACCCCCGTGCCGGAAGCCGCTGGCGAGGGCAAATCCACCTGGCATTTTGAGCCAACCCTGACAATATCCAGCTACATTACGGCCCTGATTGCCGGGCCTTACGAGTGTGTGCGCAGCGAATTGACCAGCTCCAACGGCCGCATTGTGCCCCTGGGTGTGTTTGCCAGGAAATCCCTGATGGAGTACCTGGATGCGGAGAACGTTTTTGAGCTGACCCGCCAGGGCTTTGAATTCTTCGAGGCGCAGTTCGGCGTCCCTTACCCCTTCCCCAAGTATGATCAACTGTTCGTCCCCGAATTCAATGCCGGAGCCATGGAAAACGCTGGCGCCGTGACGTTCTTAGAGAGCTACGTATTCCGCTCCAAAGTGGCGGATGCCACTGTGGAACGCCGCGCCATCACCATTTTGCACGAGCTCGCCCACATGTGGTTCGGCGATCTGGTCACCATGCGCTGGTGGAATGACCTGTGGTTGAACGAATCCTTCGCGGAGTTCATGTCCACTCTGGCCGCCGCCGAAAACACCAAGTATGTGGATTCATGGACCACGTTCTCCTCGCTGGAGAAAAGCTGGGCGTACCGCCAGGACCAGTTGCCCTCCACCCACCCCATCAAGGCCGAGATCAACGATCTCGAAGACGTGCTGGTCAACTTTGACGGCATCACCTACGCCAAGGGCGCCTCCGTTTTGCGCCAACTCGTGGCCTGGGTGGGGCAGGAGGAGTTCATGGCCGGCGTGCGCGCCTACTTCGCCAAGCACGCCTGGGGGAACACGGAACTGCCGGACCTCATGGTGGAGTTGGAAGCTGCCAGCGGCCGGGACCTCTCGCTCTGGACACAAAAGTGGCTCGAGACGGCAGGGGTGAACACCTTCAAGCCCGCCCTGGAAGTAACGGACAGCGGCATCATCACCTCATTCTCGATCCTCCAGTCCGCTGTGGCAGAGCACCCAACCCTGCGCCCGCACCGCGCGGCCATTGGCTTCTACAACCTGGCCGCCACCGGTGAGGACGCCGGCAAACTGGTCCGCACCCACCGGGTGGAACTAGACGTTGACGGTGCCGTGACGGAGGTTCCCGAGCTGGTGGGCCTGGAGCGCCCGGCACTGATCCTGCTCAATGACGACGACTTGGCATACGCCAAGATCCGCCTCGATCCGCACTCGCTGCAGACAGCCAAGGAGCACCTAAAGGACTTCCGGGATTCGCTGCCGCGCACCCTGGTGTCAGCCTCGGCCTGGGATGCCACGCGCGACGGCGAAACCCCCGCCCGCGAGTACGTTGACTTTGTGCTGGCCACCATTGGCTACGAAAGCGATTCAACAGTCATCATGGTGCTACTGCGCCAGCTAAGCACCGCCTTGAGCTTCTATGTTGCCCCCGAACACCAGCAGGCCACGGCCATTGCCGCCGCCGATTCGCTGTGGGAGCTGACACGCAATGCCGCAGCAGGAACTGATGCGCAATTGCAGTTTGTCAAAGCGTTCGCCGCCCTGGCCCAGTCCCCTGCCCAGCTGGATCGTGTGCAAGCACTCCTTGACGGTGAGAAGATGCTGAACAAGCTGGTCCTGGACACCGATATGAAGTGGGAGTTCCTGATTGCCCTCGCCGCGGGTGGCCGGGCGGATGCCGCTGCCATTGAGGCGGCCCTGGCGTTGGACAACACCCAAAACGGTCAACTTGCGGCAGCCACCGCCCACGCAGCCATCCCCACAGCCGAGAACAAGGCTGGGACGTGGGAGTCCGTCGTCGTCCGCGGGGACGGGGCCAATGCAATCCAGCGCGCGGCGATTGACGGGTTTACGAAGGGTTGGGACACGGCACTGCTGGAGCCCTTTGTGGCCAAGTACTTCGGTGCTCTCCGGGAGGTGTGGGAGAGTAAGTCCTATGAGACGGCGTCCACCATCATCACCGGTTTGTACCCGGTCAAGCTGGTTTCACAGGCCACCCTCGATGCTACGGATGCGTTTCTGGCCACCTTGGGCACCGAGGTGCCGGCCTTGCGCCGCCTGCTCGTGGAAAGCCGCGATACCGTGGTGCGAGCACTGCGCGCCCAGGCCGCGGACCGCTAGGCACCCCGGCCGTGACATTGCCCGGGCTGCAGCATATTTTGTTGCAGCCCGGGCAATTTTTACTGTGTGTATCTACCCGCCGCGGGTGCGGCGGACTTTCCCTCAAGTATTGCTAAAAAGTCTAGTCCTCCCCGGCTTTTCGGAGTAGCTTCAGGGCATGTTCACACATCATTTAAAGTCAATTGCTGCCCGCGTAGGAGCTGTTACGCTCCTTTCCGCCGGGATGATTGTGGGCTTCGCCGGAACACCGGCCCTGGCCCAGACACAAACCACCCACACCACTGGAACAAGCAGTATCTACACGGTTCTGGGAGACTCTTATTCGGCAGGCTCCGGTGGTGGCGGCGAGGTTGGCGCCTGTGGCCAGAGCCCCAACGGTTATGGCCCCTGGGTGGCCGCTAAACTTGGCGCCCACCTGGAGAATCTGGCCTGCGCCGGTTTTACCACCGATCAGGTGCGCACCCTGGAAGTGCCGTATCTGCAATCGGGCACAAAGGTCATCACGTTGACGGCCGGTGGTAACGATGTTGCCTGGACCGCCGCCATCACGGCCTGCCTTGCGCCAACATCAACTGCCACCATGTGCCAAGGTGCCGTGGCGAACTCCATCCATCTCATGAGCAAGTTGCCGAAATCGGTAACCTCCATGCTCAAGGCAGTCAAGGCTAAGGCTCCGGGCGCAAAGGTTTTGTACCTGGGCTATCCGCGGCTCTTTGAACCGCAGAACATGGCCGCTCTGGGATACACCCCAACTCAGATCTCCGGAACCCGGGCCTTGAACGCCGCCGCTGATCTGCTCAATGGCACGCTCGCTTATAGCGCTCTGTCCAACCGGGTGGCATTTGTCCCGGTGGCTTATCTCTTTAGCGGACACGCCGTCCCCTCAGCCAACCCTTGGCTGAACTACCCGGGCGGGCCTAACCCGTACGCGTTCCATCCAAATGCTGCCGGCTACCAGTACGGGTACGCAGGAGCCCTGAAGTACTTCCTCTAAAGCTCCTCCGACAGAGTGATTCTCACACCCCGGGGCAGGCAATATCCCCGGGGTGTGAGAATCCCCTATGCTTGGCTGCATGAGCCTGACTAAGCACTCTTATGAGATCAACGTCCACTGGACAGGTAACCGAGGGCCCGGTACATCCAGCTATAAATCGTATGGCCGCGATCATGCCATCACGGCGCAGGGCCTGCCGGCACTCCTGGGCTCAGCGGATAAGACCTTCCATGGGGACCGGGACCGGTGGAATCCGGAGCAGTTACTGTTGACAGCCCTGGCCCAGTGCCACATGCTTTCTTATCTGCATGTAGCCGTCAAACACGGGGTGGTAATCACCAAATATGAGGACACCGCCACGGCCACGCTGGTGCTTAACCCTGATGGCAGCGGACAATTTGAATCAGCCACCCTGCACCCCAAAATTTATGTGGCAGATCCAGCCACCGAATCACTTGCCCTCTCCCTACATGCCGAAGCAGCGGCTGCGTGCTTCATTGCCCGCAGCGTGAACTTTCCCGTGCACCACCAGCCGGGTCTATTGGCTGCCACGCAGGACTAGGCACCCAGGACTGAGCACCCAGGACTGAGCACGCGGGGCCAACTACCCAGGACTAACTGCTCAGGATTAAACCGTGTCCACTGCGCGTTAGGGTTGTTAACAATCATCACTGCCCCATTGGAACGGACTTTAAGGTAAATCGCGCGTGCAGCTAACCAACTTATTGGGTGAACCCACTGAAGGCTTCTTCGAGAACCTTGCCCAGGCCGGCATCACTGTGGCAGTGGGTCTGGTGGTGTGGCTGGTGCTGCACTACTTCATCCGCATAGTGGTCAAGCGCGCTAAGGCCGAGACTACGTTACTGGAGCACCGGAGCATGCGTTGGGCCGCGCCCATGCTGCGCACCATTGACCCTGTGGCGCGTGCTCTGGATAATGAACGCCGGGTCCAGCGGGCCCGTACCATCGGCACCTTATTGAACTCCGTGGTGACAATAGTGGTGGCTGTGGTGAGCGGGTTCTACGTTCTCATTGCCTTCAAGATAGATATCGCTCCGCTGCTGGCAAGCGTGGGTGTGCTTGGTATTGCCATTGGTTTTGGCTGCCAACAACTGATCCGTGACTTTTTGGCAGGCATTTTTATTGCCATTGAGGACCAGTTCGGCATTGGTGACGTCATCCAAACCAGTGAGGTGATTGGCACGGTTGAATATGTCAGCTTGCGGATCACCCGGGTCCTTGGCGAAGACGGCACGCTCTGGTACCTGCGCAATGGTGAGATCCTGCGCCTGGGCAACCGTTCCAAGGGCAGCTACCATCCCCCAGCTGAAGCAGGCTCACCCACCTCAACGCAAGCGCCGGTCACCTCAAGCACCCCGGCAACAGCCCCCGCACCGGCACCCGGGCAAGTCCCGGCGTCGGAGTTGAACGAGACCTCTGAGTAAAGAACATCAGAGTAAGAACACCAGAAAGCACTGAACAGACTATGAGTTCCCAGCACAATCCCACATCTCCCTTTGCGAACGGCCCCGCCGCTAACGATGCCGCGGAGGGGATCCCTATCCCGTCGCGCTTTGGCGAACCGCTGGCCACGCTCCTGCCAATTCCCACCGTGGGCAAACCGTTGCCGTCCACATCGGGGCCTACCCCGGATGAAGCCGAGGATTACTCGGACACGTTTTACGGCCAGGTGGGCGGGCATGAAACCTTCAAGAAAATGATTCATGTGTTCTACCAGGGCATCGCTGCTGATCCAGTGCTGCGCGCCATGTACGCCGAGGAAGATCTGGGCCCGGCTGAACACCGCATGCTGATGTTCATTGAGCAGTACTGGGGCGGGCCGCGCACCTATCTTGAAGAGCGCGGACACCCGCGGCTGCGCATGCGTCATATGCCATTCGCTGTGACCCCCGAGGCCCGTGACCGCTGGCTGGTGGCCATGCGCAAGGGAGTCGATTCCGTGGAGCTCTCCCCCATGCACGAGGCCACCCTGTGGGACTACATGGAACGGGCCGCGGCGTCGTTAGTGAACGCAGCGTCGGTTCCATCACAGGCACTCTAAAAGGCCAGCTGGGTGGGGTGGGCTCGGGCCGGTTTGCCCAGGCTGGGTATGCCCGGGCTGGGTCTACCCGGGCTGGGTTTGCCCGGGCGGCTCACTTTAAAGCAGCGACGCTGGCTTCACCAGAATGTGGCCCCGGTTGGTGCTGATCCGCAGCCACCGGTGCGAGAGAAAAATAGTGGCAGTCTCGGTGGGTGCCACAAAGCCCAGCGCGTATGCTGCGAAGGCGGCCCCGCCGGGGATCTGGCCCGGCACATCCGCCATGGTGCGCCCCCAGACGGAAGCCCTAACGTTATTGACTAAAAGAGCGCCGGGATTGACGGGGATGATCTGGCCAATTTCCTGCACGCCGGTCTTCGCCACCTCGATCAAAGTCTCCGCAGGAACCGTAGCTATTTCCTGCCATGCCGCGCGCGGGGCACCGATCCCGGCCCACGATTCGTGGACGCTCATGGGAGGCACGGGCAGACGGAGCTCGCCGTCTCCCATACGGGCCAGGCGGTCCGCCACAGCGGACAGGGACACCGTGACATCAAGGTCCGCGGGTGCCGCCAGGGCCATGGTGCGTAGTCCCAGAATCGTGGGGGTACCTTCGCCCAGAAGCTTCCCGCGCATGACGCACACATACGCCGCGAGAACGTGACCGGCCCCCTGAAGCCGGATGGCGCCGTCGTCCGCGGTACGGGCACGGCTAACAAAGGTGCGCAGATCCGCAAGGGTTCCGGCATCCTCAAGGACCAATTCGTTGGTGTGGGTGGTGGTGTCCATCAGTGTGCTCCTTGTGCTGGGCTCAGAACGGGACGGGCGGGTGCGCGCCGGAAGGGCACCGGGTCACCGCGCCATGGATTTAAGGCGCTTTTCTGGGTCTCTGTGAGGCGGACCGGGCGCCCCGTGTCGCGTGAGACCACCACCATGGAGGTTGCCGCCTGGGCGTAAATAATGGAGGTGTCGGCTTCCGTGACGGTGTAGCCGAGTTCAAAGCTGGAACCGCCCACATGGGTGACCCAAGTATTCACATGGATGGGATCGGTCCGGAAGCTGATGGGGGCTAGATATTCAATCTCATGACGTCCCACAAGAGTGAAGAGTTCCGGGCCAAGCAGGCCGCGGAAAGTGCTGCCACCGGGCAGTTCGGCATAGAACAATTGGACTCGCGCGTCCTCAAGATACTGCAAATAAGCCACATTGTTGACGTGATTGTACGCATCAATGTCGCCGAAACGGATTTGTTGGGTGAGCTGAAAGCCAGGTGCCATGCCTTCATCATGTCAAAGCGGCGTTGGTGCCACCAATCAAAGTCCCCAACGTCACAGCAAAAGCCAGGCGTAGGGCGGGATTCATACCGGACTCCCCATTTGTCGCAGCCTCCTCTGGACACATAGAGTCACGTTTATGAATGTCACACCAACGGACTTTGACCCTATGGAATCCCTCCTACGCATCTTGGAGCTCTCCGATGCAGGAGGTGCTCAAACTGACGAGGATATTTTTATAGGGCTCGGTGATGCAAAAGCGCCCCGGGCCCGGCTTTTTGGTGGCCAGGTTCTGGCACAGTCGCTGGTGGCAGCTGCGCGCACCGTGGGAGGGGACCATCTGGTGCACTCCATGCACGGCTATTTCCTGCGCCCAGGCGAGGCGGCCTCCTCCCTGACGTTTGGCGTGCAGCGCCTGCGCGATGGGCGTTCCTTCTCAGCGCGACGCACCCATGCCTACCAGGGCGGTGTACCCATCCTTTCCATGATTTCCTCATTCCAGAAACCTGACAGTGGGATTGAGCATCAAGAGCCCATGCCGCAGGGCATTCCTGCGCCAGAGACACTTCCCACGTCGGCCCAACTCCTGGGTGGGATCGATCACCCTGTGGCCCGGGCGTGGGCTTACGAACGCCCCTTTGACATTCGGCATGTAGAGAATGACATCTATTTTGATGTCAAGGGTGAGCATGTGGCGCACACGGCTGTGTGGCTGAAAACTTTGGGCCCCATGCCTGAGGACCAGAACTTGCACCGCGCGGCTCTGGCCTACGCCAGTGATTACACGTTGCTGGAGCCTTCACTGCGACGCCACGGCATCAGCTGGGCAACCCCCGGCATCAGTGTGGCCAGCCTTGACCATGCCATGTGGTGGCACCGGCCCTTGGCGGTGGATGATTGGCTGCTGTACGTTGCCGAATCGCCCAGTGCTTCAGAGGCCCGCGGTCTGAACCTGGGCCGCTTCTACAACCGCGACGGCGTGCTAGTAGCCTCCGTGGCGCAAGAGGGCATGATGCGTATTCCAGATGGTACTGCTGCGGACTAAGCCTGCGGGCTAAGGCTGGGGCGTGACGCGTGCCGGCTACGGTTCCGGTTTGTCGGTGGGCGCCTCAACCGGGGCGGAGGTGGCGGCCTCCGTAGTGCCGCCGGATTCGGGACCCGCGTTCGCGCCTTCAAGGAATCCTGATCCGGGGCGGGCGTGGCCGAATGGATCAATGCGTGCGCGCCGTGCTGGCGGGACTTGCCCCCGCAATCTGGCCGTGAGGAGCTTCAGGGTAGCCAACGGAGAGATTTCCTGCGGGCCATCCACCTCCAACCCGTAAAATTCCCCAATGTGGCCAACAAAAGCCTGGCGTTTGGCCTTCTCATACGCACGGGTCTCACGGGCAAAAGCCTGGTACGTGGAAAAACAGATCAAGATCAGCACCAGGCTAAACGGCAGTGCGATGATGATGGCTGCTGTTTTCAGGGCCTCCAACCCGCCGGATAGCAACAGCGCGCTGGCCAACAATGATGTGGCGAGGGCGAAGAAGATACGGATCCAGTTTCGGGGTTCCACATCTCCCCCACTGGCGATCATTCCCATGACCAACGCACCTGAATCAGCGGAGGTGACAAAGAAGATGACGATCATGATGATCGCCCCGATGGTCAGCACCCCGCCTGCGGGAATCTGAGCGAGTGTGGCAAAGAGTGCTCCGGCGGAATCCACTGTTCCATCCGGACCCACCAGCCCGCCGGGGCCGTTAAGCTCGGAATACAGTGCGGTACCACCGAGCACGCTGAACCAAAGTAAGGTGACCACGGTGGGGACCAGGATTACCCCTGCCACAAATTGGCGCACGGTGCGGCCCTTGGAAATCCGGGCAATGAAGATACCCACAAAGGGTGCCCAAGAGATCCACCAGCCCCAGTAAAAGGTGGTCCACGTTGACTGCCAGACTTCGCCCTCCGCACCGGAGAAGGCACTGACGTTGAAAGCCATACCCACAAAACTCTGCAGATAGTTGCCGGTTGACTGCACAAAGTTACGCAGCAGGAACTGGGTAGGACCCACCACCAGCAAGAAAAGTACAAAAATACCGGCCAGTATCAGGTTGGTGTTGGAGAGCCATTTCATGCCCTTGCCCACTCCAGAGAGCACAGAGAGCAACACCAGGCAGGTGACCACCACAATGATGACCAGATCTATGAACATTGAGGAAGTGATCAGCCCCGCGTGTTCCAGACCGGCACTGATCTGCAAAACACCTAGTCCCAGTGATGTGGCAACACCGAAAATGGTGCCAACCAGGGCCACCACGTCAATCAGGTTTCCCAGGCCACCGCTCACCCTTTTCTTCCCTAGCAAGGGTTCCAGCGTCCACCGGATGGAAACAGGACGGCCGCGACGATGGATGGCGTAGGCCAGTGCCAAGCCAATCACCACGTAGATTGACCAGGCGTGGACACCCCAGTGCAGGAAAGTTTGGGAGAGGGCATGCTGGGCAAGTTCACCGGGGTTGCCGGTGGTGCCAGGCTTAGGAGATGCAAAGTGACTGAGTGGTTCGCTGACGCCGTAGAACACTAGGCCAATGCCCATACCGGCGGCGAACAGCAACGAAAACCATGAGCCCAGCGAGAATTCCGGCTCGTCGTCATCTTTGCCCAGCTTGATATCGCCAAATTTGCTGAACCCCACCCACAGGCTGAAAATCACCAAAGCGGTGGCCAGCAGCACGTAATACCAGTTGAAGTAGCCCACAATGGCGCCTTGAATACTGGAAAAGAGCGCCTCGGCAGTTTGCGGCGCAATCATGGCGAACGCTGCAAAGACCAAAACTATGGAGGCTGCTGGCCAAAAGACCCAACGATGGACTGGAGGTTTGCTCTTAGTCTCTGACATGGCCCCAGCATAAGTCCATGAAGGGAGGAAAACGCGTGTTACGGGCATAAAAGTGACCGGTCCCTCAAAAGGAACCGGCCACTTTATGGGCCCACGTACCCGAAGGACCCAACAATCAAACGCGCCAGCGGTTGATTATTGGGAGGGCGTGGGGACTAGTCGCGGGTGAGGCGGCGGTGAGTCACGCGGTGCGGACGTGCTGCGTCTGCACCAAGGCGCTCAACCTTGTTTTCCTCGTAGGCGTCAAAGTTACCTTCAAACCAGTGCCAGTTGGCCGGGTTCTCATCGGTGCCTTCGTAGGCGAGGATGTGGGTGGCGATGCGGTCAAGGAACCAGCGATCGTGAGAGACCACAACGGCGCAGCCGGGGAATTCCAGCAAAGCGTTCTCGAGGCTACTGAGAGTTTCCACGTCAAGATCGTTAGTGGGCTCATCCAAGAGCAACAAGTTTCCACCCTGCTTAAGGGTCAAAGCCAGGTTCAGACGGTTGCGCTCACCACCGGAGAGCACACCTGCCTTCTTTTGCTGGTCCGGACCCTTGAAACCAAAGGCTGCCACATAGGCACGGGAAGGCATTTCAACCTGGCCCACCTGGATGAAGTCGAGTCCGTCGGAGACAACCTGCCAGAGGGTCTTATCGGGATCAATGCCACCGCGGCTCTGGTCGGCGTAGGAGATCTTGACCGAGTCACCTACCTTGAGCTGGCCGCCGTCGAGCTCTTCAAGACCAACAATGGTCTTGAAGAGGGTTGACTTACCAACACCGTTGGGCCCAATGACGCCAACAATGCCGTTGCGGGGCAGGGTGAAGGAGAGTCCGTCGATCAGGACACGGTCCCCATAGCCCTTCTTCAGCTTGTCGGCCTCGAGCACGATCCCACCAAGGCGCGGGCCTGGGGGAATCTGAATCTCTTCGAAGTCAAGCTTGCGCGTGCGGTCAGCCTCGGCAGCCATTTCCTCGTAGCGGGCCAAACGGGCCTTGGACTTGGTCTGGCGCCCTTTGGCATTGGAGCGAACCCATTCGAGTTCCTCGGTGAGGCGCTTGGCCTGCTTGGCGTCCTTCTTGCCCTGAACTTCCAGACGGGCGCGCTTCTTCTCTAGGTAAGTGGAGTAGTTACCTTCGTAGGGGTACAGGTGACCGCGGTCTACTTCTGCAATCCACTCGGCAACATGGTCAAGGAAGTACCTATCGTGGGTGACGGCCAGGACGGCGCCGGCGTAGCTCTTGAGATGCTGTTCCAACCAGTTTACGGACTCAGCGTCCAAGTGGTTAGTGGGCTCATCCAGGAGCAACAGGTCAGGCTTCTGCAGAAGGAGTTTGCACAAGGCAACACGGCGGCGTTCACCACCGGAGAGAAGCGTGACATCGGAATCTCCCGGGGGACACTGCAGTGCGTCCATTGCCTGCTCCAGCTGAGAGTCAATATCCCAAGCATCGGCAGTGTCAATAGCTTCCTGCAACTTGCCCATCTCTTCGAGAAGGGTGTCGAAGTCAGCGTCGGGGCTAGCCATTTCCTCGGAGATCTCGTTGTAGCGGGTGATCTTTGCGTAGATCTCCCCCACGCCTTCCTGGACGTTGCCCAGAACGGTTTTTTCCTCGTTCAGCGGCGGCTCCTGGAGCAAAATGCCCACAGTGTAGCCGGGGCTCAAACGAGCCTCACCGTTGGAGGGAGTGTCCAAGCCAGCCATGATCTTCAAAATGGTGGACTTACCGGCACCGTTAGGACCCACAACGCCAATTTTGGCGCCGGGGTAGAAAGACATACTTACGTTGTCAAGAATGAGTTTTTCTCCAACAGCCTTGCGGGCATTGGACATTGTATAAATAAATTCCGCCATACCCTCAAGGTTAGTGGGTGCAGGCATATATCTCACATTCGCGACGGTGTAAGTGAGCAACACGGCAGACTGTGGCCGGTCAGGGGCGCTGGCGCCTAGTGAACGTCTCCGACGAAGCAGCGCCCTGATGCCAAGACCGGAAGGGTGGTCACGGCAACGTTTCCGCCACGTACCTGACCGATGACGCATTCTTTTCCAACCAGCGTGGCAGATTCAATGGCATCCACGGCAAGTCCAGTAGGTGTGATGTCAATGGACACCTCCACCTTTTCCTTGACGGCGCCAGCTTCAAGCATGGCTGCCATCATTTGCTCCCTGTTGGGTGCCTTGGTGGTGGAGGCCAGTGTGGTGAGTGTGGCTTTCAGTTTCCCGGACATCTCTTCAGCAGCCGAAACCTTTTCAGCCTGCTTCTCTTCGGGGGCCTTTGATTCGGGGGTATTGGCACCATCCTTGACCGGGGCTTTCGAAGTAGCGGCCGGTGCAGCATCGGTAGCTGGCGCCTCGCCTGGTAGCAGCGAGCAACCGCTCAATGCCATGGAAGCCACTAACAGAACAGATACTCCAACAGCCCTGAGACTGAGCTTGCGCGGAGTGGGCTGGTGGCGAGATGTCATCTTTTCCAAAGTCACCCCGCCATTGTGCCATGCGTACCCGGTAATTGAGCTCCACCACGGCGAACCAAGAGCTTGGCCAACACCTCAGAAGGGGGCTGCCTCTGCCAGGATCTCCCCCGTCTCATGATCAGCGTGCTCATGCGGCTGGATCCCTTCAGCCTTTGCGGGGTCATACGCTGCTGCGGCCGCATCTAGGTCCTCATCGCCCTCGCTGCCATCAACATCGCCCCCGCCTTCGGTCCCTTCGTGTGGCTGATCTGCATTAGTTGGCTCATCATCGGGGATCTCTCCTTCCTCGACGTCTTGAGGCCCGCCCCAACCACCGGGATCATGACCAATCTCGCCGTCTCCGGGGCCGGCAAGGCGCGCGCTGGTCTTGCGGCGGTAGTTTGCCGTTCCAAACTGGAGGTCAGGACCAATGCTGTCTGCATCGATCTCAACGCCGGTTGCGTGACTTCCGTCCTTACGGAGGTAGGAGGTCACCTTCAGCTTGCCCACAATCAAGATCCGGTCCCCTTTGTGGATGCTGACCATGGTGTTGGAGGCAAGGGCCTTGAAAACATTGACCCGAAACCAGTTGGTGGGACCGTCCACCCACTTGTTAGTGATGGGATCGAGTCTGCGCATGTTGGAACCCATGCGGAACTTTCCGATGACCAAGCCACTGTCCGTGGTGTTCATGACGATCTCAGAACTGACAAATCCCCGGAGACTGATGTGATTTCCCATTGCCCTACCTTTCGATGGGCCGCAGCTGCGGCAGTGTTTGCTTGAGTTCCAGCCAACGCCTTTCCCGGTTCATCAACCAGTGGAAGAAGCCCAAATGTGAACCAAATCAAGCCCTAGTGGGCCTGTGGAGGAAGAGAAACATGAATAAACCTGATAATTTAGATGCGGCCCATGATTGGGTCAACGCCTCGGTAGCTCAGCGGATAGAGCAGGAGCCTTCTAATCTCTTGGTCGTGGGTTCAATTCCCGCCCGGGGCACCAGAAAGGGCCTCTGACCTGCGGTTATGTCCCGCAGGTCAGAGCCATTTAAGGCCAAAAACGGCCCAACTCCCCCTTTACTCCCCCAATTCAGCAAAATTTTCTTCAGAAATCACTCCCCCTTTTCAGCAGGTTGAGCTCCCCCTTTTGCGGCCAAGCGGGAGAATCGTTGCCCTTGGCGAACGCTTCGACTCGATTGAGCGGCCTCCCGCAAGCCAACCCGAAACCGCGATGCAGGGAGCGGTCAAGTCCGCGCAGACGCCCAATCCCGGAGGACTGTCTGAGCCATGCAAGCTATCTACCCAGATGCCACCCAACAATGTCCATAGCCCGAAGTGGAGTGATCTTCACTTGCGTAGCCAGATCGGCGATTTCCAGCCAATGGTCAATCTGGTCAGCTAGGTCACGTTTCATCGCCGCCAACAATAGCCGGGAGTAGTCGTGCCAGCTGCGGCTACGGTCCCTCGGATCCAGCCCCTCGTCCGCGTAGCACCGCGAGATGTTCTTGTCATAGAGCGGTATGAGCTCCGGCCGTTTCCTGTGCAGCACTTTCGACAGTTTTGTCAGGCTGACATATTTCGGTCGCTTCTCGTCCAGAACCCCGAACAGCCGCGCAATCGCATCCAGGGTTGCGGCGTTGGCCTCGGCCAAGGATCCCTGCAGGGCAGGGTCAGACAACCTCTCATTGATCAGAGGAATCAGCGATTCGAGCCCGTAGTAGCTGTCGAGCGGTCTCTGATGTGCGTTGAGCAAGGCAACGGCCAGCAAATCCGCGTGACCCACGTCCGTTCCTGGGTGTCCGGGGTAGGCATCGTAGGCAGGGTAGGCCCAGATCCCCTCCCCTGAAAGGTACTTCCGGGCAAACGCCTTGGCGTCATCAAGGGGGATTTTCCTGCCGCCCACAGTCAGTTGCTCAGTCATGCAGCGATCCTACCCACGTCATCCGACACTCATGCAGCGCAGACGGATCGTGTCCAAGTTCTCCGTGTCGGCCCCTCAACATAAGATGCAAGGGACAGTTTCAAGAATTTGGCCCCATGAACACGGGCGGGAATGGGGAGTAGTGGCAGGCAACAACAACGCCAACTTGGTATGGAGCATCGCGAATATTCTGCGGGGCACTTACAAACCGGCGCAGTACGGCTCCATCATCCTTCCCTTCACCATCCTCCGCCGGCTGGATTGCGTCCTGGAGGACACGAAACAGGCAGTGCTGGAAGAGCAGGCTAAGAAACAGCATCTGGACATCCCCTTGGACACATTCTTGGAAAAGGCCTCCGGACACACCTTCTTCAACACCTCAAAGTTCAACTTTGAAAAGCTCCTTGATGACCCGGCGAACATCAAGAACAACGTGCTCAGCTACGTCCAGGCCTTCTCCGAAAACACGCGCGACATCTTCGAGCGCTTCGAGTTTGAAAAGACCCTGGAGAAGCTGGACAACGCGGACCTGCTCTACCACGTGGTCAAGGACTTCGCCGGGATAGATCTGCACCCGGACACCATCACCAATATTGAAATGGGCCTCATGTTTGAGGAGCTCATCCGCCGCTTCGCCGAGTCTTCCAACGAAACCGCCGGTGAGCACTTCACCCCGCGCGAGGTCATCCAGCTCATGGTCCGCCTCCTCATCGACACCGAAGACGACGTGTTGACCAAAGACGGCATCGTCCGCAGCATCTACGACCCTACCGCCGGCACCGGCGGCATGCTCACCGTTGCGCAGGAACACCTGCGCGAGTACAACCCCAGCGCCACACTCGTCGCCTACGGCCAGGAAATCAACGACGAGTCCTACGCCATCTGTAAATCCGACTTGCTCATCAAGGGCCAGGACATCACCAATATCTATGTCGGCGACACCCTCGCCAACGACCAGGCCGCCGGCAAGCAGTTCGACTTCATGCTCTCCAACCCACCCTTCGGTGTTGAATGGAAGAAGATCCAGCCGCAGATCCTAAAGGAACACGAACTCCATGGCTTCGACGGCCGCTTCGGTCCCGGCCTGCCCCGCGTCAGCGACGGCTCTTTGCTGTTCCTTCTCCATCTGATCAAGAAGATGCGCCCGGCCCACGAGGGCGGCTCCCGCATCGGCATCGTCCTGAACGGCTCACCCCTGTTCACCGGCGGCGCAGGCTCCGGCGAATCAGAAATTCGCAAGTACTTGCTGGAGAACGACTTCGTCGAGGCCATCATCGCTTTGCCCACGGACATGTTCTACAACACCGGCATCGCCACCTACATTTGGGTACTCTCCAACAACAAACGGCAGAAGCAGCCCGATAGGGTTGGCAAGGTCCAGCTCATCAACGGCGTGGACTTCTTCCAGAAAATGCGCAAGAGCCTCGGCTCCAAACGCAAGGAACTGGGCCCCAAGGACATTTCCAGCATTGTCAGTCTCTACGGCAGCTTTTCCGACGACGGCGACACCACCAAAATCTTCAACACCACGGACTTCGGCTACCGCACCATCACCGTCGAACGCCCACTCAAACTCAGCTTCGCCTTCACCCCCGAACGCGTCGAGGCTGTTTTTACGGCCAAGGCATTGGGAAAGCTCGACGCCGGCACTCGGGTTCGGCTTGAAACGTGCCTCCGCGCCGCAACAGTGAGCGAGAAAAGGGACGTGGTCTACAAGAACCGCGACCAGTTCACCAAAATCCTCAAGGCTGCACTCATCGCTGAGAAGATCATCCTGGCGCCACCCATTCTCAAGGCGGTGCTGGCAGGGTTGTCGGAGCGCGACGACACTGCCGACGTCTGCATGAAGGGCAAAACACCCGAGGCCGATACCGACTTACGCGACACCGAAAACGTGCCGCTCAACGAGGACATTCAGGACTACTTTGCCCGTGAAGTGCTCCCCCACGTCCCCGACGCCTGGATCGATGACACCAAAACCAAAATCGGATACGAAATCCCCTTCACACGGCACTTCTACAAGTACGTAGCCCCACGTTCATTGGATACGATCGACGCAGACCTCAACACCCTCATCGCAGAAATCACCGCTCTTCTTGCCGAGGTTGAGAAGTGACTAACGTTAAGCCTTACCCGGAATACGTTGACTCCGGTGTCGAATGGTTTCCCGCCCTCCCCTCAAATTGGTCTACAACGAAGCTAAAGCACATCGCGACGTGCCTGCCTGGCGGGACTCCGGACACGTTGGATGACGACTATTGGTTGACGGACGGTTCGGGAACTCCTTGGGTCGCAATTGGAGATATGAGCGGACGCCAGATCATCCATTCGACTTCAAAATCTTTGACGGATGCTGCACTAGTTAATAAATCACTGCCGATTGGCGGGCCGGGGACTCTGCTCTTTGCAATGTACGCCAGTGTCGGAGAGGTGACTCCCCTTGGCATAAGCGCAGCCTGGAATCAAGCATTGCTTGGGATTGTTGCCGGGCCAAAAGCGGAAACACGATTCATTTACTACGTGCTTCAATCGGTCAAAGACTGGCTCCCTGCCCTGTATCGCAGCAACACCCAAAATAATCTAAATGCCGCCCAAGTCGGGAACTTCGACCTTCCGTTGCCGCCATTAGCCGTTCAGCAGTCAGTTTCTACGTATTTGGATCGTGAAACCGCACAAATCGACGACTTGATCGGCAAGCAGGAACGTCTCATCGAGCTCCTGGCTGAGAAGCGCCAGGCTGTCACCACCCAAGCCGTCACCAAAGGACTCGACCCCAACGCGCCCACCAAACCCTCCGGTGTTCCGTGGCTTGGCAGCGTTCCGACCCACTGGACCGTTATGACGATCAACCGCCTAGCCTCGGTGATTTCCAAAGGGACGACACCGACAACAATCGGCGCGGAATTCACTGATCAGGGCGTCAAGTTCCTCAAGGCAGAGAACATCCAAAACAATCAAGTATGGGATACACCTGCGAATTTCATTTCCACCGATACCAATCGGCTACTTGCACGGAGCCAACTTCAGGTAAACGATCTGCTCGTAGTAATTGCAGGGGCCACAACCGGTAAATCGGCCGTACTTCTTCGTGCTCAGACTCCGTCTAACACCAACCAAGCGGTGGCATTTGTCAGACCACGCGATCCAATTATGTCTAAGTGGATACATCACGTCCTATCGACCCAGCGCGTTCAAAGCTTGATTTCCTCCCTTTCAGTTCAGTCCGCGCAACCGAATCTGTCGATGGGTGACCTCGGAAAAATATGGGTGACAGTCCCTCCCCCAGTAGAAATCGACCTGATCTTGAGCCAGACATCACGAGCCATAGAAAACCTGGATAGTTTGACGATGATGGCGCGCCGAGCAGTTGAACTTTTACGCGAGCGACGATCGGCCCTTATTTCGGCCGCCGTGACCGGCAAGATTGATGTACGAGAAGGAGTTGCTTGACTATGGTTTTACCGCAGTGGCATGGTTTCGTTGATCCGGTACTCCGGCTCATGGTGGACGGTCAGATCCGGCGAAATGTTGAGATTCGTAATTTGGTTGCCGAAAGGACCGAACTTTCGGAAGAGGACAGGGCCGAGACCATGTCATCCGGTGAAGCCCGGTGGGCGAACCGCATCAACTGGGCGATTTTCGATTCGTTCAAGGCCGGCCTGCTGCTTCGTGAGGCCCGCGGTCAGTACAAGATCAGTGACGAGGGCCGCCGTCGTGCTTCTGAGTCTGGGGAGATTACCTACCAGACCTTGATGGAGTATGACTCGTATGTTGAATATCAGGGGTCTTCCAAGCAGCCCAAAACGGGGTCAAGCTTGACCATCGGGGCGACAGAACCTGGCCAAACAACTACAGCGGCTGCAGATCCCTCGGAGGCACTCGAGCAGTCGGCCGCGCAGCTCAATCGGGTCGTCATTGACGAGATCTACGGTAGCCTCATGCAGCTTTCTCCGGATGGCTTCGAGCGACTCATTCCCCATGTTGTAAAGGCCTTGGGTTACGGGACCGATCGCGAAGACAATCTCAAGCCCACGCAACGCTCCGGTGACAAAGGGATTGATGGGATTGTGTGGCAGGATGCCTTGGGGTTTGACCGTGTGTATCTGCAGGCCAAGCGGTATTCCGAGGGGAACAATGTCGGCGGGCCCGAAGTGCAGGCATTTAGCGGCGCTTTGGGTCAGTTCCGCGCCACCAAAGGCATCTTTATTACGACCTCCACGTTCACGCCGGCGGCCCGTGCAGTGGCGCGGGAGACGGCACATTACACCTTGATTCTGATCGATGGTCAGCGTTTGGCGTCACTCATGTTTGAATACGGGGTGGGGATCCAAGTCGATAAGACTGTAATTGTGAAGAAGTTGGATCAGGACTTTTTCGACGGTTTCTAGGGGGAATCATTTTGGCACAGCACAGCGAATCAGCGTTTGAAGACCATATCTGTCAGGCCTTGCAGGCCAGCGGGTGGCTTTACTCACCGAACGATCACGAGTACGACCGGGAACGGGCATTGTTCCCTGCTGATGTATTCGGCTGGCTTGAAGAGACCCAACCTGATCAATTGGCCAAAGTGGTCAAGCCCGCTGACTCCCCTGCCGAGCAGGAGGCCGCGAAACTGCTGCTGCTGACGCGCCTGTGCAAGGTGCTGGACAAGCCCGCCACACGGGAGGCTGGCATGCTCTCCGTGCTGCGCACCGGGTTCAAGGACGTTTCAGCAAAGTTTGAAATGTGCCAGTTCAAACCGGCTATGGGGCTAAATCCCGAAACCCTTGAACGCTATGGCAAGGCCCGGCTGCGCGTCATGCGCCAGGTTCACTACTCCACCTCGAACCAAAACAGCATCGACCTGGTCTTGTTCGTCAACGGCTTGCCGGTGGCGACCATAGAACTGAAGACGGACTTCACGCAAAACATTAGAGACGCCGTCGAACAATACAAACACAACCGCCTGCCCAAGGATGCCAAGACCAACAGGGAAGAACCGTTGCTGGCCTTTGGTCGGCGCGCCCTGGTGCACTTTGCCGTCAGCAACGAAGAAATCCAGATGACCACCCATCTGAAAGGCAAAGACACGTTCTTCCTACCGTTCAACCTCGGCAAGAACGGGCACAAGGGCAACCCCGACAACCCGAACGGTTCGAGCACCAGCTACTTGTGGGAACAAGTCCTCCAGCGAGACACCTGGCTGGGTATCCTGGGCAAATTCCTGCACCTTCAGGTCAGCGACTCCACCAACCCTGTCACCGGCGAGCGTGACCTTCGCCAGTCATTGCTATTCCCGCGGTACCACCAGCTGGACGTCGTCACCAAGCTCGTGGATACCGCCCGGGTAGAAGGGCCGGGACACAAGTACCTTGTGCAGCACTCGGCAGGCTCCGGAAAAACAAACTCGATCGCCTGGACAGCCCACCAGCTGAGCACACTCCACAACGACGACGACGCAAAAGTTTTCGACTCGGTCATTGTTGTTACGGACCGCACCATTCTGGATACACAGCTGCAGGACGCGATCTACCAGATTGAGCACAAGTCCGGCGTCGTAGTTCCCATTCGTGGCAATGCTGGCTCCAAATCGGCCGAGCTGACAGCCGCCTTGGTGGCCAGAACGCCGATCATCATCGTCACGATTCAAACGTTCCCCTTCGCGCTGAAGGCCATCGCTGAATCCAAGGCCTTAGTGGGGCGAAACTTTGCCATCATTGCCGATGAGGCACACTCCTCCCAGACTGGCTCGACAGCGAACAAGCTCAAGCAGGTACTCTCCGCCGAGGAACTTGCGGATGTGAACGACGGCGGTGAGGTCGATGTCGAGGCCTTCCTGGCCGCGGAAATGGCCGAGCGTGCCGATGCGAAGAACATCAGCTACTTCGCGTTCACGGCAACGCCCAAGGCCAAGACGCTGGAACTCTTTGGCCGCAAGGGATCTGACGGGTTGCCTGAACCATTCCACCTGTATTCGATGCAGCAGGCCATTGAGGAACGCTTCATCCTGGACGTCCTGCAGAATTACACCTCCTATAAGGTGGCGTACAAACTGGCGCATGAAGGCCGCGAATACGACTCCGAGGATTCCAAGGTGGAGAAGTCCGAAGCCTTGAAGACGCTCATGAAGTGGGTGAAACTGCACGAACACAACATCGCCCAAAAGGTTACGCTGATCGTGGAGCACTTCCGCGATAACGTGGCCTGGCGCCTGGACGGCAAAGCCAAGGCTATGGTCGTCACCGGATCCCGCAAGGAAGCTGTCCGCTACAAACTGGCCATCGACAAGTACATTTCCGAGGCCGGGTACACGGGGTTGGAAGCCATGGTCGCCTTCTCCGGACAAGTAGTTGACACCGATTCCGGCCCCGAACCCTTCACCGAACACAACATGAACGAAGGGCTCAAGGGTCGCACCCTGCCCGAGGCGTTCGCCTCCACCGATTACAGGATCATGCTCGTCGCCAACAAGTTCCAGACCGGCTTCGACCAGCCCCTACTGGTGGCCATGTACGTGGACAAGAAACTCTCCGGCGTCTCCGCCGTGCAAACCCTTTCCCGGCTGAACCGTACCGCCGTCGGCAAGGACCAGACCTTCGTGCTGGACTTTGTCAACGACCCGGCCGAGATCCAAGCATCGTTCGAGCCATATTTCCGGCAAGCCACCATCGAGTCCATCTCGGACGCGAACGTCGTTCATGATCTACAAGCAAAGCTCGATGCCGCCCAAATCTATACCGACTCCGAGATAGAGGGTCTCGTCAAGGCCTACGTCACCGAATCGGGTAACAACGCTCTCTCTGGCTGGGTTTCCCCGGCCAAATCCCGATTCAATACCCAGTACAACGCCGCCGTCGCACAGGAGGATAAGGCCTCACAGGACGCTCTGGACCTTTTCCGAAAGGACATGGGCAGCTTTGTCCGCGCCTATGACTTCCTCTCCCAGCTCTACGACTATGCCGAGACAGACCTAGAGAAACGCTCCATTTACTACAGGCATCTGCTGCCAGTCCTGCGCGTCAACGATTCCCGTGTGGAACTAGACCTCTCCGAGGTTGTGTTGGCGAAGTACGCACTGAAGGACAAAGGCACATCCAATTTGGCGCTCACAGGCGACGGCGAACCGCTCAAGCCACTGACCGATCCGGGAACAGGCGTACCCAAGGACCCGGTGCTGGTCACTTGGGCAGACATCATTCACCAAGCCAATCTTCCCTTCGAAGGGGAACAGTTGGACGCTGTGGCCCACTTCGTCGATGGTGTGAAGCGCGAGCTCGTCAAAAACACCACGTTGCAAACGCAGGCGCGCAACAACTCGCGCCAGCACTTCCGCAGCAGCCCCGACCTGGCCCACGCCGTCACTACCGCCGTGTCCGACGCCCTCGATAGCCACACCAGCCTCAGCCTGCAGGCCCTCGGCAGCAAGGACAAGATGAAGGCGCTCCTCGAAATGCTCAGCTCGCTAGTATACGAAGAATTGCAGTCGTGAAGATTTAGTTAAGTGGCTCAGAGGAAATAGTCTTTGGCATCCGGCCAGCGCTCCGTCCAGTCCCTATTGTTTGGATGGCTCGAGAGCCACTGGCGGATATTGATCAGAACTTCATTGACGTCTCGAAGCAGGTCTTTCTGCTTCCGAATCAGAGTGCGATCAGTTACGTTCTTCCGAAGCGCGTGGGCTGGTTTTTGACGCGCTGATCGGACCGCCTTTAGAGGCTTTACAGCCCACTCTGCTTGTTCCTCTGTAACGTGATTCGTGGTCATTAGTTCCTGAAGCCATCTAATAGTGCCAAAAGGATGCTGGCTTGTGTCGTCTTCCTTTGGAACTCCCGCTGCGTCAAAGGCCGAATGTCTGAGGTTCTCCGATAAGACTTTGTCGAGCAGGTGAATGAAATGGTCCCACTCCCGTTGATCGGATCTAAGAGTCCAACCAAGATCTTCGGGCAATTCAGTGGTCTTGAACAATGGCCGCCCCCAAACACCCTCGAAGAGTTTGTCGAGATATCCCAGTTCTTGGGACAGTCGTGCGAAGGGCCCGATTCAGTCTGGCCAATGGCCCATCTGTGATCCATACCATACTGGATGCGGCTCTACTCCATCATCCGACACTTGATAGCTTGCCCAGCGCAGCTGATGCTCAGGGGTGAGATCATCGAGATCACCGTAGAATGCGACTACCCGTCTAACGATTGGGCCTTTCGGGTCTTGCTGGCCTGCTTGGCGAAAATCATAAGCAAACCCCAAATGCAGCAGACTCACTTTGTCCTTCTCTGGTTCTTCGTCATCCTCATACGCCTCATCGGAAATACCCAGGTTGATCCCGAAATCGCCCATATCAAAGCGGTAGCGTGCATCGTTCCTGTAGAACTCGAGAACATCTGCGCTAAAGAAGGCTGGCTGCAAGGTAGCTTTTCCGCGAGCCATCGCAGTCAGAAACGGTGCTTTTTCAAACCGATCCGGAAGTGGTTCATGCTTCATAGCTAGTTCAGTCGGGTAAATACAGACTCCGTAGTCTTCCGGCGCGAGCTCTCTGAGCTCTTCGATTTGGGCCTCAATTGTCCGCCTCGAATGCCACGGCCGAATGTGAATGTTGAGGTAGTCCTGACTACCGACTACTTCAACCATGCCAGCTTCAAGTAATTCGATCGAGGCCATCACTATCTCGGGAACGATAAGCTCGCCATACAGGTGAAGTCCGTTGAAATCGGATCCCAGATATTTTTGGCGGACCCTTTCGAGTAACTCGATTGCATCCGCACTCAGCTGGTTCTTCAACGGCCTCCACTTTTACACCTACACAGGTCCAAAACTCATCATAGTCATGGCTCGCTACCGACTGTGCCAGCGTCGTTGACCGTCACCCGGGCCCGTCCGTTTGCCACAGAACGTTCGGTCATGTCGTTTAGCTCCGTCAGCACGATGAACAGGCATTAATTCGAAGACCGCAGTGCGCTGCCGTATCGCGTCTGGCCGTTCAACGGTCAGCACAATCAACCGAGAAATTTCATGGACCCATATGAACATTTGCCGAACCACGTTGTGCCTTCTGGTACCCCATCATCGCTGGGCGGGCCCTCCACGCAACCAGGGCGCTACGCGCCGGGCACTCCTCCAAAAATTCTTCCTCGGCGCTCCTGCGTCGCTTATTTCCTCGAAACAATTTTTGCCCCGTGCCCGGTACCCCAAGTTGCCCTCCGGCCCCTAATACCCAGCGGTGATTCCTCTTACCAGAAGGCACCAACAGAGCAGGCGGCCGCGAACAACTAGCCACCGTCCACACAGGAGGAGCAAGAAAATGGAACCGATCAGAATCAGCAGCCCGGCCGACGTCATCAGCTACATGGGACACAGCCTCGGCTACTGGCCAAAGGAAAGCCTCGTCTGCGTCGCCCTCGACGGCAAGGCACTCGGACCCACCCTCCGCGTGAACCTGCCCGTCACCGAAGACGTCGGCGAGAGCTACGCTGAACGCGTCGCCCACGCCGTCTGCATCGACCATGACGCGACCGCTGTACTTATCGCATTGTTCACCCAAAAGCCCTGGAACGAGGCAAACTCCAAGCCCTTCGCTTCCATGGTTCAGGGACTCAAGGGCCGGCTCCTGGATAAAGGGCTGCTCGTGCATGATGTGTGGATCGTTGGGCCGAATCTTTTGCCTCGTACGACGGAGCCAAGCCCACCACGTGCGGCAAGGAGACCCCGCTAACAGACTTGGAATCCAGCACAGTCAATGCCGAACTCGTCTTCCAAGGCAGCGTCATCGAACAGAGCGGCACACCGGCCATCCCCGAGTTGTTCGCCGCTGTTGATCACGACTCCGTGGAGTCGGCGCTGAGGGACATCGCCACCAACCCCAACCAGAACCTTCATGCGGCCTACCGGCTTTGGACGGATCTCATCGACCACGAGGAAGAACCCACCCACGATCAGCTTGTCGAAGTCCTCGCCGCGCTGCAGTACGTCGGGTTCAGGGACCAGATCCTGGCCGATATACCCGGCATCAACGAACCCATGGCCACCACACTCTTCGGCACCACCGAAGAAGCGCCGCAATGGGACCGCATCGACAACTCTGAGAAGCTTCTGCGGAAGCTGCTCACCATCGCAGCCCCGACCCATGCTGCTCCCCCATTGACGCTGCTCGGACACATGTGCTGGTGGAAGGGCAGAGGAACAGCCGCTGCGAACTACATGCACGTCGCCCTGACGTTTGACCCCGACTACCACCTCGCCAGGCTGCTGGACCAAATGCTCGGCGCCGGCATCGTCTCAGGCTGGGCACAACACAAGAACACCGCATACCGGAACACCCACTAACAAATCCCCGCAGGCCGACCCGAAAGAAACAGAGAGTGAGGTGAGGGAAATGAACATCACGGTCTACAACAAGCCGGGCTGCCAGCAATGCAAATTCACCTGCCTGTCCCTAGACCATGCCGGAATCCCATACAACGTCGTCGACCTGACCACTAACGCCGCCGCCCTCGAGTACGTCCAAGACATTGGCTACTCCCAAGCACCCATCGTCGTCGTCAACGACCAGCACCACTGGTCGGGATTCAACCCCACCGAAATCGAACGACTCCGACTCGTCATCCACTAATCACCCCAAATAGGAGATCCAGTGCCGCATGAAAACCTCATGTGGAACTCCCCTAGGTGACGGCCATTCCTGTGACGGGGGCGCCGCCCACCATGACCCGGACGTTGAGGCTCGCAGCATGCAAAATGACGCCTTGCCAGATCCAGCCCGAATTAATGGGGCCACGTTTGTTAGTAGTCTGACCCTATGGGCGGAGCAAGTAGAGCATATGAGGAACGATTCGATCGCGGCTGGTCCGGTAGTGACAAGAGAGTTTGCGCCGAGTGCCTGACTGACGATTCACTGAAAGTTGCTGTGCATGCTGAGGAAGTGACCGGTGAGGGTAACTGTCTCTCCTGCGACGAGGAGTCGTCTGCTCCATTTGACGTGCTAATGGAGGCTTTTGTTGATGGCGTGAACTTCCTTTTTGATGACGCATTGAACTCTGTGCCATATGTGTCTACTGAAGGCGGTTTCGTAGGCGCCGAAACTACAGATTCATGGGATCTAATAGAACAGTTCGACGATTGTTTTGAATCGGAAAATGGACACCTTATCCAGGACGAAATACGAAGCTGCCTGGACGACAAGACCTGGGTCAACAGGGAAGACCCAGACTTTGGGCCTGAAGCAATGCTCGGGCAAGCATGGCAAAATTTCTGCAAGTCAATAAAATATGAATCACGGTTCGTATTTTGGCTCGACAAAAAGTCCAAGGCGGACTTGGAACAGTCCTCAGATGCATTCACACCAGCAAGCGCCCTTCAACACGTGAGTGAATTGATCGAGGAACTACGCCTCTATAAATCCTACGAAATAGGATATGTCTTCTTCCGATCACGGACATTTGACAAGCAGAATCTGCCCCCATCTACCTCAAGAGGACTTGGTACTTCACCAGCAAAGATAGCGCTGCAAGGCAACAGGATGAGTCCCGCGGGAATTCCCATGTTCTACGCCAGCGAGTCAGAAGTCGCTGCACTCGCAGAAGTGAGCGTCAGACTGGATCACAATGCGGCATCAGTAGGTACATTTGCCTCGACCAGAGAATTTAGCGTCGTTGACCTGACCGATCTCCCCCCAATGCCCAGCCCCTTTGACCCAGAAAAGCGAGACCAACGATGGATGATCTCGTTCTTGAATTCGTTCGTTGACGAGATTTCACAACCCATCGAGCTGGGCCGCGACCAAGTTGACTACGTACCCACGCAAGTGATGACCGAATACCTTCTGCGCATACACGAAAGCCCCAAACGCATTGATGGCATACGGTTCCATTCCGCAGCCCATCGAGGCGGAATCAACGTGGCGTTGGACATCTCAAATGAAAACTTCATTGAGAGGAATGTGGAAGGTGATGCCAGCGCGTTGCAGATGCAACTACTGTCCCATTCTGTATACCAAGCCGACGTGACGTGGACTGAGTACGACCCACCCTTGAAGGAACAGTTGTAGATTGGGTTCAGACCCATAGCTGGCGTCTTGGCCAGTGACTAGTGCACCCGACGAGCGAATCCTGTCCATAACTCCGACTGACAGGATATGCGCGTTCTCAATGGAGGCACTTTCGACGGGTGGAGGGGCACCTCTCACCATGGTTGTGAACGACCACCAGTACTGGCCAGGATTCAACCCCACCGAAATTGAGCGGCTCCGGCTCGCCACCCAATAGCCACCCCCAGCAGGAGAGGAGTGCCGCATGAAAAACTCATGCGGCACTCCCCAGCACCATCCCCATCCCCATCCCCATCCCCATCCCCATCCCACCGATATTTTCCTAAACCTATCGTTGCAGCCCGGTCTCACTACGACCAGTTCCCTTGGCAAAAGCACCCGAAAATACCCTGCTGATGACGCAGCCAAAAAGCCCTTCACACTGTTGGCACCGAGGTGGCCTCGCGTCACGGCAAGCGTGACGGCTGGTCATGGTGAAATCAGTCCCGGTCGATATGGAGGAGTATGACTACGCGAATCTGCCCCGAATGCACCACCGCCTTCACACCCTCGAGCACACGGCAGCTCTTCTGCCGCCCCGCGTGCGCGCACCGTCAACGGCAACGAAATTACCGGCACACCAGCCCGGCCGGATCACCAGCGGCCAAGACTCGAAATGATCAGTCCACTGCCAACAACCGGGAGGCGCTGGTGGCCCTCACCACCCTCTACGAGGCTACGATCCGGAATCTTCGATCTACCCATCAACGCAAGCTCGTCAGGATCACTCGGTCCTTTGAGAGCCAGCTGGCTGCAGCCCATGAACAGCTCAATGAACGTGCCCAAGCCGCGTCACGGGCACAGTCGAAGGCCGATGACCTGCAACGCTCGATGCAGCACCTGCAGCGTGAGAATGAGCAGCGACGCCTCAGCCAAGTCCAAGCCGTGAAGGACATGCGACTCCTCGCCGCCAAGGTCCTGACATTGCACTCGAACGCGAACATGCGGCTCGATCCGTCGACTGCGGCGATCTTCGCACGCCGCGGCTGGAACACAGAAATGGGCAAGTCATGACCGTCTCCATAGCCCGCCTCTCCACCGACGCCGGCGTCTCCTATCTCCTGAAGACCACCAGCCACGCCGACGTCGAAACCCGGGACATCACCGGCTACTACACCGATGCCAGCAACCCGCCCGGGCAATGGCTCGGCGCAGGACTTCCCGGCATCGAAATGAGTACCCATGCCACCGTCACCGATGCAGCCGCGAAGGCCCTCTTTGAACGAGGCGAACACCCCACCACGGGCGCATCCCTAGGTAGGACGCCTAACCAGGCAACCACCGTCACCGGAAGGAACGGCCAGCCCGCGCGCCGCGCTGCCGTGGCCGGCTTCGACCTGACCTTCAGCGTGCCAAAATCCATATCCGTGCTCTGGGCCCTGGGCAGTGACGCGTACAAGGACAAAATCATGGCAGCCCACCACACCGCACTCGAAGCCACCCTGGCCTGGTTGGAGACCTCCGCCATCCACACCCGCGCCGGCCACGGCGGCGTGGCCCACGTCAGCGTCCACGGCGCCATAGCGGCCGCCTTCGACCATTGGGAGTCCCGCTCCGGAGACCCCCAGCTGCACACCCACGTCGTAATCTCCAACCGGGCCCAACGCGTCAGCGACGGCGCCTGGACCACCCTTGACTCGCGCACCCTCTACAAGGCCACCGTGGCAGCCAGCCAACACTACAACGGGCTTCTTTACGACCAGCTCGGCCGAGATCTGGGAACCGAGGCTGAAGTTCGCATACCCACCAGCACCATCCACAATTTCAGTTTCGAACTCGCAGGTGTGGACGATGAACTCATCCGCGAGTTCTCCAGCCGGTCCCGGATAATCGATATTGAAGCGGCCCGCCTCATCCACGACTGGTCTGAAACCCACGGCCGGGAACCCAGCAACGCCGTCAAACTCAAACTCCGGCAGCAAGCAACACTGTCCACACGCACCGCCAAGAACCACGACATCATCCCCCTCAACACCCGCACCCGGCAGTGGCGAGAACGAGCCCAAGCCAGGGGCTTCGATCCCGAGGCCGTACTGGCAGCAACCATCAACCGCTCCCACACCCGCCCACTTACCTCCTCCGACACCGACGCTGTCTGGATCACCAGCACCGCCGGACTGGTGAAGGACCTGGTCGCCCGGCGCCGAGCCACCTGGAACCGTTGGAATCTGATCGCCGAAGCGGAACGGGTGTGCCTGGAAATCCGCTGCGCCACCCCCGCCGACCGTCTTAGCCTCATGGATGCCATCGCCACCGCTGCCGAGGAACAATCCGTCGCGCTCAACGAATTCCGCTACAGCATCCCCACCACTACTGCACCCGACCTGACCTTCAACGGCCGCAGCGTCTTTGATTTGGCCAGCGCCCACCTCTTCACCGACGTCTCCACACTGACGAATGAGGAAGCCATCATGAACGCCCACACGCACGACGCCGGCCCGCACCTCAATCAAACAACGGTCCAGGAAGCCCTCCAACAGTTCATCAGCCGCCGTGGAGAAGCCTTGCAAGGCGAACAACGCCGGGCCGCCGAGGCGGTCCTGGCCAGCGGGCGTCGGCTGGACGCCATCGTCGGTCCCGCCGGGACGGGCAAGACCACCACGATGAGCGCCGTCAAAGCCCTCTGGGAAGCCCACTTCGGGACAGGGACCGTCGTGGGGCTCGCCCCCGCTGCAGCGTCTGCCGACGTCCTCGGTCGCGAGCTCGAGCTGGCCACGGACAACGTGAGCAAATGGCTCTACGAATCCACAGGCCCGGGCGCCGCCATCCGGGCCGGACAGTACATACACGCCGCGGAAAGGTACCAGGCAGCCTGTCAATCCCCACGACTAGACAATCAGGCCCGAAAGGCCATGGAGCGCCTTGCGCAGCGCCTGAGTGCCCTTACATCGACCCAGTCGAAGTGGCAGCTTCGTCGGCACCAGCTGGTCATCATCGACGAAGCTTCTATGGTCTCCACCTACCAGCTCGCCGCCCTGCTCGATCAAGCCTCATCCGCCGGGGCCAAAGTCTTGCTCGTCGGTGATCCGGCTCAGCTGGACGCCATCGATGCCGGCGGCGTTCTTGGGTGGCTGGACAGGACGGGATGCGCACAACGTCTCACCACCGTCTGGCGCTTCACGAACGACTGGGAACGCGCCGCCTCCCTGAAACTTCGCAAGGGCGACTTCGACGTCATCGCCGACTACGACGCCCACGAACGCATCAGCAGCGGCACCTACGACGCCATGGTCGACGACGCCTACAACCACTGGGACGCCGACATCCGCACCGGCCAGACCTCGATCCTCATCGCCCCCGACAACGACACCGTCGCCATGCTCAACGAACGAGCCCAGGCAGACCGTGTCGGCACCGGCGCCGTCGACGCGGAAGCCACCGTCGGTCTCAGTGACGGCCTCCACGCCGGACAAGGTGACACGATCCTGGCCAGGCGCAACGACCGCCACATCCTCGACGACACGGGAGACTTCATCCGCAACGGCACCCTCATCACCGTCTCCGGCTCGCCCAACCCCGATGGGTCCATCGATGGGATCCGACAGGACAACGGTGCAAGGATCCTCCTAGGCGCCAGCTACCTTGCCGAGTCCGTGGAGCTCGGCTACGCCACCACCGCCCACCGCTCCCAAGGAATCACCGTGGACACCGGCCACACCCTCGTCAGCGAGGGCAGGCTCACCCGGGAACTCTTCTACGTCTCCATGACTCGAGGAAAGGCCGGCAACCACGCCTACATCAGCGAACCCGACCCGCGCGACCATCATGGCGTGGACTCATCGACCCTGCCTGACTGGCGGGAAATCCTGGGAGGCGTGCTCTCCGTCGAAGGTGCCGAACACGCCGCCCACGAAGTCCACGAGGAACAACAGAACCAAGCCAACTCGCTGTCCCGCCTGCTCGCTGAGCACGACTACCTTGCACAAATAGCAGCGTCCGACGACGTCACCCACCTCATCAGCACCCACTCCCCAGAGCTCGTAACAGTGATGCGTGAATCGGCGTCCTGGGGCGCCATGGTCGCCGCATGGGGCCGCACCGCCGTCATTGACCGAAACCTTGCAGGGCAAGCCCTGGCCGACGGTCTCCGACCAGCAGATGGTGCCCGGGACGTTGCCGCCGACGTGCAGTCCAGCCTGCAAGCACTCCAACGCCGGCGACGCTCCGAGGAAACACTGGGGACCGTGCCAGCATCGGTGCCCACAAACCGGGACGATCTCCAAGAACTGCTCAGCGATGTTCAACAGCGGATCACCAAAAGAATGGCCGAGGTGGCCGTCCACGCCCTCGCCAACGAAGAACCATGGATGGGCGTGCTGCGCTCACAAACCGGCCTGCAGGCCAATGACGGAACGTGGAAGCCGCTGGTGCGTGACGTCGCAGGCTTCCGAGACCGTTGGGATATTGACAACCCGGAGTTGCCCCTCGGATCAATGCCCGCCTCCGCTGACTGGAACCACTCCGACCAGCGGGCCAGGCTCGAGGCCCGCATCACCGCTGCCCACGACAGCACCCCCACGACGACGTCACCCGAGCCGACAGCCCGACGGCAATCACCAGTGCCCGTTGTCGGACCCTCGCTGTAAAATCAGTACAAAGGCAGAGGTCGAGTCATGCGAACGAACCCAATGGTCAAACCCCAAGCCTCATCCGGCTGGGCAGTCACACTCGCCGTGATCAGCTGCGTGTGCCTCACCACCGCCATTAGGCTGTTCATAGCCCAGACGGCGGCCGCAGTGGTCGGTTTGGCCTTCGCGGCTGCGGCCGTAGTCTTGGCCGGCATTGCAGCAACCATCTGGGTCGTAAAAGTCCGCCGTTCGCGGGCGTGGATTACCCATGCCGTCCAACAATGGGAGCATTTCTCCACCGTCAAAAGCCAGCTCGGAGTCACGACCGAAATCACCATCCTGGACATTCACTCATTGGACCCCACAGGCACTTGGGTCACCCTACGCTGGGACAAGTTCGGATATGTTCAACGGGCATGGATGGAAGCCATCCCAGACGAAATTTGGCGGGGCTCAGTCCTCCTGATCTCACCGGATCCAAACCAGATACAGGTACACGGGCCATGGCCCGAGGTCTACTGTCTGATGGCTGCTGATTACCACACCTACGCATCGTCGGCCGCCATCCCCTTCGTCACAGATCCCAAATACCGACCACGAGTCCAAGTCAACTCTTCCAAGGCAAGATAGGTGGCAGGTGACCACGTGGCGCCCGACATTCAACAACTATGCTCAGCCGACGCCCGCCTGTTTCTGTCAATTGGCGCCGTCATCAGGGACGGCAGATATCGTTTGGAGTGACTCCAGAAACCTTCCCGGCCATTGGCATGTCTCGTATCCCATGGGTTCTGCGACACTGAGGTTATGAGACAGTCAGTGACATCAACTTCTATAGCATTCTCCACTCATGAAGCTTGGGCGATTGGTATTTCCGGATGACGCCAGATTGACCGACCAAAGGTCAGCGCCGCCAACACAGGTGCTATCCAGGTGTACTGGGCCAAGACCGATACTTTCGAGATCGTGTTTGAGTGGGTCGATTGTCACAATAATTCCCATCCGAACCCCGGCCTGAAGCACCAAATTCTCGAAGGGCACCGGTAAACACACTATGCTCGTGCAATCGGCCGGTTGCCCGACGACCAGGCCAACAAAACGACTTCATGGCCTTCCTTTAAGTTCACCATGACCTGGTAGTGACAGCCCGACAAATAACGAGAAATAAGGAGGCCACGTGACTACGGAATTTTGGACGATCGTCAGCGCAGTAAGTGCCATCATTGCAGCACTGGGCGCGATTATCGTGCCTATCATCATCTATAAGTTGAGCAAGCGACCAACAGAACCTTGGGAACTCAAAAGACTCGAAGATACCCTATGGCAGCTCAAGTATCTCGGCAAGTCCCCCGTCTGGGTTACGTATTTCCTCAACTTCCATGGTGGCCCAGTAACTATAATGAACGGTGCAGGCGCTCCCGTCATGCCGTGGACTCACGGACGAACTGAGATTCTCAGACTCGGTACCCAAATCACGGGAACGGAGTTGACGGTCTTCTATCGGGACGTAAAACCTACCGAAGCGGAACTAACCATGGCCCCGGAGTACGGCACCCCGGATGGCATGAATTCACCGCTGTGGAGCCAATCGGTCTGGTAACTGGTCCGGTTCATTACATCTTATTTGACCGGCAACCCTCGAACAGTATCAAGACCCTGAGCTCCGACGGACTCCAAATAATCGTGAGTTACTAACTTCACTAACCCCAAGTCGTCTCTCACGATCGCCCCCTCTAAAACAGCCCCGGCAAGATTAGCCTTCATAAAGTTCGCATTGCTCAAGTCAGCGCCCACTAAGATCGCACCGTTTAGTCGCGCACCCGTCAGATCCGCGCCGTTAAGGCTTGCCTCGGTCATGTCCGCTCCAGTTAAGGTCGCACCTTTCAGAGTCGCCATGCTCAGGGTCGCCTGGGGAAGCTTGGCATCGCCCAAATGAGCCATATCTAGGATGCCTTCAGATAGGTCAGCCTGACTTAAGTCGGCGGCGCTCAAACCTGCGAGGGTGAAGTTGGCACGGATCAGATTCGCAGATCTTAGGCTGGCGCTGAAGAGATTTGCGCGAACCAAGTTCGCATTGAGGAGAGTCACTCGAGTCAGGTTCGCGTGGTCCAGCTGCGCTTCTGCGAGGTTTGAAAATCCGAAATTTGTATAGGCCAAGCACGCATTTGATAATCTTATTCCTCCCAAATATGTCCTGGACAAATCGAACGAGACTTGATTGCTGTCTAAGAATTTACGGCGTCCGAACACTGTTACGGCTGCAGCGACGTCGGTCACCAATACAGCATTCGCGCCCACCATCTTGGCCACTGAGGATCTCTCCCGGGCAAATGCACAGAGCACGTCCAAAATCGTCTGTCGGTCCCGCGGGGAGTCCTGGGCAATCCGTTCGAGAGCATATATTCCACCCAGCCGAATGGACGGCGACGACTCGGCCCCCAACTGCTTGACAGCTTCGGTATACCGATTTGTACGATTCGCGTCTCGATCGAGTTCTTGTCTCTCCCTGTCCAATTCTTGGCTTCGACGGTCCAGATTATGTTTGGACAAACTAATAAGAAGAGTAAAGATTGCGATGCAGCCACCGACGGAGAACAGAACGCCCTGTCGGGCATCGGTAACCGCCTTGACGAATTCTGCCGAGCTAAGAGGCTTCAAGGGATCAACAATTGCTCTGGTAGACCAGTTCACCAAGGCCTCCGGCAGCAACCAAATGGCCGCAATCGAAGCAGCAACGAAAGCGCACGCCCCAAACCACCGCCAGCGTAGATGATTCTTATTCTCAACATGCAGATTTACCTCAGTCATACCTGCATCATGCACCACCGGTGAATGAACATGGAAAATGACAGTTAAGCGCCGGCTCTGAACAACGTCACGATATCGAATTACCCCACCTGCTGTCCGTCCGCGTACAGGGACGCCGGTAACGGTGGAACTTGCCGAACGGATCCGCGCAGCCTGCTCACCTATAGCGCGTGCCGTTCGACACGCAGGTGTCCTTTCCCCTTAGCGTCAGTTGGAACCGATCCGACCGAGCCGCCTGTCTCGCATCCCTAGGGATACAAGACAACTGATCGAGACACTGCACGATCCTTGAAAATTCAAAGGCGACCACGTCTTGCTACTATGTCTCATAAGCAAGGGCTGGGATTGCGGTAGGCAACCACTGTTGCGCGACACTTTGGAGAAGACAATGGGCAAGCTCATCGGGTACGCACGCGTATCGACCCGGGTACAGGACGCTGACCGACAAATCACTGACTTACTCGGTGCCGGTGTGCGCCACGATGACCTCTATACGGACCACGGAGTCAGTGGTGCCAGGACCAGCCGGCCAAGTTTCGATAATGCCGTCAAGGCCCTTCATGAAGGCGATACCCTCGTGATAACCACTTTGGACCGGCTCGGACGATCCACCGCCAATATGCTGGATCTCTCCCAAGGGCTGCGGGAGCGCAAAATCGGGCTGCGTGTGCTGAATCTAGGAGGCGGCGATGTGGACACGGGCACGCCCATGGGTTCAATGGTCTTCACCGTCATGGCAGCACTGGCGCAAATGGAACTGGACATCAAGCGGGAACGCATCACCGATTCAGTGTCCAAACGCCGAGCCGCCGGCAAAGACCTGGGCGGCCGTCGGCCACAGTTCACCAACAGCCAGATCGACAATGCCCGACGACTCATCGATGCCGGCCAATCCGCCACCCAAGTCGCCCGAGATCTAGGCATGTCCCGAGCGACCCTGTACCGTCGCATCGCAGAGATCGAAGCCCAGAACTGGATCACCACTCAAGACTGAATCTTGTCGGGGCAGGGACGGCAAAGGAAATACAGGGCCCTAACAACCATGATCATGCGCTTATCGCCAACCGCTGTACCTCTGGTCCCCTAAGAGCAAGACGGGCCAGACCACTCCCCCACCCAGATGAACCTTGCCCAAAGCCATTTGGCCTGTACCGTATGACGCTCCGTCACCGGACGGTTCACCGGACACCCTAAATGGACACTGCATGGCCCACCAATTGCAAGGCAGCAGGTCAGCCGCCGGTGCGTCAGCTGAAGGACCGGCTTGCGGAACACTCCTCACGGTGGCCGTGGTTCGCCTGTTGTCCACATACTTTGAGGCGTACCGCGCTTTACCGCGGCTATGATTCGATAACGCGAAACGCCGTATACATCCACAACGATTGAATCTTCAAGGGGCACGATGACGTGGTGACGACCAATGACGAGCAAATCCATACGGACTACGCCCAAAATAACCCGACTCAAATGCAGTGGCTGACCACGCCGACAATGGTTGATCCCGTTGTGCGGCGACAACTTATGCTGTGTTGGCGAGATGTGTCGAACGCGGGCGGTGCCGTGGGATTCCCATTCCCACCGGTTTCCGAAGAGCAAGTCCTGGTGTCACTTGATGCCATGATTGAATCTCTTGACGAACCGGCCAATCGGCTTCTGCTGGCCACTATCAACGGGGAGCTAGCCGGGTGGCTGTTCCAGGTTGGAAATGCAAACGAGCTCACAGCGCACTGGGCACGAGTGCTGCGCGTCCAGACTGCCCTCAGCTTTCGGAAACGCGGGGTCGGGCGGGCGCTCATGGCCGAGGTGGAACGGGCAGCCACCGAGGACCTCACTCTTGAACAGCTGCATCTTGAACTGCGCTCCGGTATGGGCCTTGAGGGCTTTTACGAATCTTGCGGTTGGCAGGAAATCGGGCGTTGGCCCAAGGCTCTCCGGTTTCCTGACGGCGACCAAGACGAAGTCCTCATGGCCCTGCCACTGCGCCAAACCTCCGAAACGGCCGTTAGTGCCCGGTAGCCGTTCCCCGCCGGACGGCTAATTTGATCTCACAGCTACTGCTGCCTCAGCCGATCAGGCCGACCTGTGATCGACCGGCTTGCGGGACGCCAGTGCGGTAGATCGATTTCGAGACGAGTGCTACCAGTTCTGACCGCCCGCGCCCTATTCACGCGCGCCCTTCGTTCCTAGACTGAGGCATGAGTAAAACTGCCAAACGCGCCATATGGATAGCAGGATATTTAGTCCTCTGCTGGTTGATGTATCAGTTGTTGGGTTGGCTCGGTCTGCTGATGCTAGTGCTAGCCGGAATCGTTGGTGGAATTGCCGCAGTCTTCATAAACCGGAAAATCACTAGGGATCAGCATCGTTCACTTCCTTAAATCCGCCCCACAAGGCGTTCCCCTGAGAGACATTGGATCAGCAACAATTCTCGTCTAGATCCTACGGCCTAGCATGCCGAAATCTGACCTGCTAAATGGACACTTCGCTGGCTATTTCGTCAGGGTTCATTCGTGGTTTCCTCTTGTCTTGCAGGACTGTTTTCTTCCCGATTTCTAAGTACCATCCAAGCCCGAAGTGCCTGAAAAAAGCAGAAGCCGCAAAGTACAAGCGCGGCGACAGCTACCCACGTTTTGATAGAAGTTTCCCAGTCAAAGAGCACAAGGCAGGCGATGAAGGCGCTTGCCGCCAAAAGGAGATGATTATTCCTGAACGACCGCACCCGAGCAGTTGATGACTGCCGCAACTTATCTCCATTCATAGCTAAAGGTAACAAGCTGACTACAGGATACATAGGTCCTTGCAAGGTCCCGTAGCGGGTTCCACATGTGGGAGCCATCAATCATCGATCCCCGTTGTCCGCTCGCCAGCTCAGAGCGGAGCAGCCCAGTCGGGCATCTTTATGAGGCAGAAGGGGTGGCCGGAGGGATCGACAAAGACGTGATCTGCGGCGTGGACTTTGCGTGCGCCCAGGGCCTGCACTCGTGTGCTCGCCTCATCGATATCTTCGACCATGATGTCGAGATGGAACTGTTGTGAGCTCGACGGGTCTGGCCAGGTGGGTGGTACGTGTCCCGGAGCATTTTGGAACGCCAGACCCGATGACGTGTCATTGGCTGCCACGACGATCCACTCTTCCGAGCTGAAGGTGATCGGCAGTCCAAGAATCGCCGAGTAGAAGTGCGCAAGACCTGAAGGGTCAGCCGTATCAAGAACGACGTGATGCAAACGCCCGATCATGCTCCAATCCTTTCAGGCATATCCCGCTTCAGAAGTGCAATCTTGTTCCATTTGACGTTCCACTACTGGGATGGGACGATCCTGTCTGAATCGCCGGTCTCGTGGGTTGCCTCCGCTTCTGCTGCAACAGCAAGCTCCCCGTCAGAAATGCTGAGCATCAACGAGCTCTCGCGCGTAGTGAAGAGATGTGTGACTATTTCTCGGTGGTTGACTTTCCAAATACTGGGCGGCACCTCTTGGTCCTCCCACGGCCTGCTCGGCGGGCCGTACAGATCGGTCAACATACCCGACACTGCGTCGTGGCCCAGGCGGGTCTCAGGGGCCCGCGCTTTGGGGAACGTGTATAGGTGGAAGTGAACGCTCATGAACCTGCCGTGAAACAAATTCCATGAAGCAAAGGAAATACCTGGCAGGTCAGTGAGGAGGGTATACGACGCCGCGGATGACGCGTCCGAGTCGTGGTCCAAGCGTTCTCCGGATTCGAAGAGGAGGTGCCTGAAGAGAGTCTCGCGTTCCTCATCGGTGCTCGGCCATGTTCCTTCCACCAGCTGCGCCACTAGGGCAGCAACTGTGGCTGGACCAGGAATCAGTTCGCTTCTCGGCTCTATGATCGCGGGCATATGGTGACACTACCTCCATGGCACGGCGAAAACACCCGCTCACCTCAATGACTCAAGAAAATGATGACTCGTGAGCGACGGGGTCGAGACCAAACAAGTGTGTTCAACTCTCACCGTCACGCGGCCACCAAGAGGATCCTGTCCCGCAGACCGTTCCACATACGGGCGATGCAGACGTTAGCCCTCTTACTATTGGTGTATGCCCAATTCACTTCCTGCTTCTGCGCTCCCCTTGTCAGAGATCGAGAAGTCTCTCATCGGCCTGGCACGCGAGACAATCAATGCAACCACTGATGCCGGACCTGGGAACGAAGGTGTGCACACAATGGGCGCTGCGGTTCGAGCAAAAGACGGACGGACCTTTTCAGGCGTGAATCTGTACCACTTCACAGGCGGTCCCTGCGCGGAGCTCGTCGCGCTCGGAGCAGCGCGCGCCGCAGGTGCGGCTGAATTAACTCACATTGTGGCCGTTGGAAATCATGACCGAGGCGTGAAAAGTCCTTGCGGGCGGGATCGGCAGATTCTTGTTGATTACTACCCAGGAATCCGCGTAATCCTCGATACTCCACATGGACTTGTGAGCGTTATTGCCAGCGACCTCTTGCCGTTCAGCTACGACTACCTTGCCGAGCAAGTCTGAATTAGGACGTCCGGTAAACGGTTCCGTTTATGGAGTCCCTTTGCCAACGTGAGAATGTTGCAGAGCTCAAAAGCGGTCAGGATCAGTGAGAATAGGCTCATGCCACACCCCAACGACATCGTGACGTTTCATGACCCGCCCATTCCCGAAGGGCATTCCGCCTATATTCCTGGCGCCGGACCCTCACTTAATTTCGACGTAGTCGATTGGAGTGACGCTTGGCCCGGGCAATTCCACGTGCTCGCCAAGGAGATCAAGGACGCCCTGGGCTGGCGCGCGCTAGTGATCGAACATGTTGGTTCGACGTCAGTTCCAGGCCTGCCCGCTAAGCCGATTATCGACATTGACCTGATCGTCGCCGACCCCAACGATGAGGAGTCATACGTTCCAGCACTTGAACGTGCCGGTTTCGAACTACGGGTTCGGGAGCCTTGGTGGTTCGGACACCGCGTCCTGCGCCACTTGGAGCCAGCTTGCCATCTTCACGTCTTTGGATATGACAGCCCCGAGGTAATCAAGCATCGAATCTTCCGAGACTGGCTTCGCGCCAATCCTGACGATCGTGTTCTCTACGCAGATACAAAACGTGAGGCGGCAGCTTTGTCACGGGCTGCCGGCGAACACTCCATGCAATACAACGCCCGCAAGGAACTCGTAATCAAAGAAATTTACCGTAAAGCGTTCATCGCCACAGGCCTACTCAAGGCCTAGAAACCACCAGCAGGGGCGCACCGTCCCGGTGATGGTTCCCCTCTGGAACTGCGATGGAGCGACTTTTCAGCCCCAGCGCCCGCATGAATCCATGGGCCGGTGCCCGACCGGCTAACGAGACAGTTCGCCAATTTCTATACGGGACACCCGGCGCGGGACGCACTTCGCTGCTACCCAAATTCTTGCCGCCGTTCTAGGGTGGGGTCATGGTGGATTGGGAAGCAGCCAGCCGACAAAGCGACTTGCGATTGTGGCGAGCCATGTTCTGGATTCACATCGTACTTTTAGTGCTCGGAATCGTTAGTCTGCTTCTCGTTATTTTTGGGTCCGAGGGCAATCCCAACCCGTGGGCACTTGTGCCGGGCATCGCCATAGTGGTCATGGTGGCAATCTTGCTGCCCAACTCTTACAAGAAGTGGCAATCAAACAGATAGGCCAGAAACTCCATACGATCTGCGAAGGCGTGACCATGGGCAAATATTGTCCTGCGGACTAGGCGCCGGTCGGTCAAGGTTCGGCTACGGGACACGATAAGCGCCGCGCGGTCATGGGCAGCCGCGGTGGGATGCTTATTCTGTGGACCTGAAAACAAACACCAATGTGCCAGTAGTCGCCATTCGTCCGTACCGCCTCTCGGACGCTGCAGACACCATGGCGATCTTCCTTGGCGCAGTGACCGAAACAGCTGCCTCCGATTACTCGCCCGAGCAGATTGAGGCGTGGGCACGGCCAGAAGCGCGCGAACTGTCCGCCTGGCACGCCGCGATGAACGCGCGGAATAGTTACGTGGCGACCGTGGATGGAGAGCCAGCAGGCTTCTCCGACGTAGACCCGAAAGGGTATATAGACATGATGTTCGTGTCCCCGCGGTACCTACGACCGGGGTAGCACGCCTCCTGCTTGCCGACGTGGAGGCCCACGCACGCGCAGAGCGTCTGACAGAACTGACCGCCGATGTCAGCATCACGGCCCGACCGTTCTTCGAGCGCTACGGGTTCGTCGTCAAGGCAAAACAACATCCCGTGATGGTCGGCGTGCAGCTAACCAACTACGCAATGACGAAGAACCTGCTCGGCAACTGATCCGCACAGGGAATCAGACTTCTCCCAGCAGCAAGAGTCCCGTTCGAGGTTCTACGGGACAGTGGACGGCATTGATCAGGTGGGTTTGAGCCAAGATTATTCGAGGCAAGAATGGCTTTTGCGTGCGGCCGAGACTTCCTCGTGTCAGACTGGCTCAATGATCCCGCCGGCTGGGTCTTGCTCAGAGAATACATTCTCCTTTTGAAAGGCTTGTGGCGTGACGCTATTGAATGACCGTTATGTCCCCATTACCTCCGGTCTTGGCTTCCTCGAGGCGCCTTTAGGTGAGGTTGCGCAGGCCTTAGAACAATGGCGTGTGGCTATCCATGGTTCGGCTAGGCAAGAACGTTTTCTTGGTGGGTTTGAGGATAACGTGCTGAAACTTGAACCTCTGGTATCCGGGTGGACCTCAAGAGAACTACTGGTAGCCACGAGCAATCCGAACTGGACTGCCTTCTTCGACTGTGACGTTCTAGGGGGTGACCAAAAAACTCCTATTAGTTATCTAGCCAAGACTATGGGTTGTCATGGTCTATTTGTTTGTTCGGTCCCAGCATCAAAAGATGCCTCACGCGGGCCGTGGGGTGGGATTCAGTACAAGCTATACGGGCCAGTGGGAACGCCATCGAATTATGTGCGTGCTATTTCTTTGAGTCAGGATGGGGCGCGCTGGTCCTTCGATGCCGATGACAAGCCGGTCCTAGATTTCGAGGAGGTTGAAGCGTATACGAGTAGGAAAGTTCGTGACCGGTTCACTCTGGACATGCTCAAACGGTATTGCGCAGCCCTGGGGCTGCATCCCTTTGATGCAGAGTTCTATCCGGGGCCGTCAATTCTGGTAACCAACGCCTCAGAACTGCAAACTCAGGAAACCTCGTTGACCCTCGCAGAGGTAAGAGAACGAATGGGCCTCAGCAACTAAGAACAGCGCCATCCCCACACCCCGCAGAGTAGATCGCTCAGACCAGAATGGACCCGATAAACCGATGAACACTCAACACCCCTTGAGCGATGCGACCACGACCCTCGGTCTGGATACACCCCACATGGTGCTGGGCCCCTCTCGGGAGGAAGTCGCCGTGTGGGGTCCTGATATCACGGGTGAATCAGCCTGGAGTATCCAGAAAATTCTCAACGCCCAAGGTAGTAGTTGGCATGCCTTCGTTATCGGTGGCGATCTTCTAGACGCCGATGACCTCGCCTCTGAATGGGAAGCCCTCTCCGAGGATGATGACTGCTCAGCCCAGGAGCTAGATAGTCTTCGCGAGAATGATGCCAGAGCCGAATTTTCCTTACCCAGCAACGACACACCTGCACAAGCCCTTGTCACCTCTGGACTTGAGCTTCCCGATGAGAGCCCGATCTCTGATGTTGGTGGGACGCTGATCGCCATGCGATTGGCGTATCCAGGTGATGTTATTGCCCATCTTGAATGGGAAGGTGCCGATAACTGGGGAAGCAGGACAGCCCTGAGCGTTATCTTGCGCCGCTGGTACCTCGAAGCGGGGGCAGTTCCTTTACATCTCTCCGATACCGACGATGCAACCATGACCCTAGCCATCGCAGACCTACCAAAGATGATCGACGATGTTCAGGGGGCCTGTGATGAGTTCACCGTGCTCTCAACAACACCCTCAGGAACGACCATCGCCCAACTCTGGTGGGACTAACACGAGTGAATGTTTGCTAGGCAGCTTTGGTGAATCGTCCACAGTTAGCATCTCAAATCCGACTCAAGGGCTCCGGACTTCTGCCCACCATCTGCCATATTCCCCGGTGGGTATCTACTGGACCGTAGGCCGAACGATAATTGAGACAAGTTATCGCTTTGACAAGTGGTCGACCAGATATGCCGAGGCTTTTAGGGTGAGACGGGGTTGGGCAGTCCGCAGGCATCGTATTGCTGTGACGTTATGTTCTGCTGGATCTACTCCAGCTTCGTCAAGAACATTCTTTGCCCATTCGTGTGCGGCCGAGGCTGGTCCGGCTAAGTCTGACGAACCGCCAAAGATGCTCTGCAGTCGCTGTCGAGGATCTTCTTTGTCGCCGAAAACCTTTGCCGCTAGTTCGCTCTGCATGGTTCCATCCTGTCTATGTTGCCTTTTGGACAGTCTAAGCAAAGACCAAGCACGTTATCGAGCCTATCCCGCAAGCCGGTCGACCCCCGGCCCGTGGATTCATGCGCGCGCTGGAGCTGAAAAGTCGCTCCATGGCAGTTCCAGAGGGGAACCCAAGGCTCCCCATACGGGACATTTAAGCCGTTGTGAATCATTGACCATTACGGCCAACACGGAAAGCGGACATAATCCATTCCCGATCGGCGTTGACGCCACGGCGATCGCGGTGCACGCGACCGATTGAGAATCTACATAGAAATCTGTATAGTTCATATATGACCACCATGACGATCACAGAAGCATCACGTGCCGGCTTGTCCTCCTTAGTTGCCTCGGCTGAAGCGGGAAACGACGTGCCACTTTCCCGACATGGCCGGGTCGTCGCCGAAGTTGTTTCCGCTGAGGAAATCTCCAGCCTTCGGCGGGACCGTGACACTCTGCGCGATGCAGCTCTCGTCATGGCTCGTTTCGCCACCGACAGCGGCGTCCGCACCGATCTAGACCAGGCCATGGAATTCTTTGGATTCACCCGTGCTGAGCTGGAGGCCGAGATTGCTGCCGACATCGCCGCAGGGCGAGCGTGAGCCCACACCCGCAGCGCGTCTGCGTCGTTCGACTCACCGAAGATGCCGTTGCCGACCTTCACCGGCTCAGTAAGAAAGACCCTCAGATCGTCCGCACCGTCTTCAAGAAGATGCTGCTCTTGGAGCGCTCGACCAACGCAGGCGAACCCCTGTTGGGCGCCTTGATTGGTTTCCGCAAACTTGTTGTAGGGGACCGCGATTGGCGCATTGTCTGGAGAGTCACCGCAGACACAGATGGCACACCAATCCTTGACATCTCCGAAATATGGGCCGTGGGCGTTAGGTCGGACAGAGAAATCTACGAAGAACTCAAAGCACGAGTCGCACGGATAGGAGATGACCCCAAGCTTCAACCGCTAAAAGACGTCATCACCCAAATGGGACGTCTTTACGAATCCGTTGAAGCTGCCGCAGAACCCACCAGGGAATCCACTCTTCCGAGCTGGCTTCAGACCGCCCTCCGCGATCAACTCAACCTTGCCCCGGAAGAAATCTTCAACCTGACCGAACAGCAAGGTCAAGAGTTGTTGATGGAACACTGGTCCAACCAGCGCAAGGAATAGGCACTCAAGCCTCGCGAGCCAGACCAATTGATCGACAAGGAATTCCGGCAGTAGGCGACCATGTCATGCCAAAACAAATGGTGTCGGTTTGGTTGCCCAGATTTCGTCGACCCGTTGCCAATGTTCGCAACCAAGTCTCGACGAACCTACTATTACCTTGCACCGAGCCCCGGCGTAAGATAATCACCAATGACAGCGACCTCCAGGTGAGCGGGCACCTCACACATGGCACACTCTGCCCAGAAGTTGAACCTGAATCCGCACAGGGTCACCGGCCCATCCAGTGGCACTCCCCTTTTATTCCCCTTTTTCAACCAAGAACGACGGCAGTCCACGACACGCCATAGCCTTTGGAACCCATGAAGTAGCGCGGAAACACGCGGATTTTGGCAGTCAACGACAACAGGCAAATCCAGATGATGAGTTTCTCTTGGTCGTGGGTTCAATTCCCGCCCGGGGCACCAATGTGATGTCTCGGGCCATAGTTGCCACTATGTCGCGGGACACGGTTCCGCCTTGATGTGGGAACGCAAAGGGTTACACCTCGGACTTCGGACCGGAGCGTATCTTTTTTCTTTCCGCTCCTTATGCCGGTCCCAGGGACCACGTTCTGGATCCCCATGCCGTGCTCCACAAACTTTGATGCGCAGTTGCCCGCCTCCAAATGCCCGACCAGCATCTATAGCCGCCCCCACTCCGGTCAAAAGCAAGCACTAGCAAGAAACACTGAACTGACCTGGAAACCTTGAAAAACTGACTGCCAAGAATTGGCCCCCTGTCCCTGCACTCCCGGCGAGGCATGGCATCGAAGCGAGCAGAATGTGGCAGCAAGGCGACGACCAGATTATCCCCGCCGATCCTCAGCTTCGCCAACCACCCCGCCACGCCCAAAAATGAATCCGCTCCCACCGGACGTAATCAATCAGCGCTCAGAGGCAGGCGGTGGATCACGGCTCAGGCGATCAGCGCATCGGCGATCGCCAGGACGTCATCGAGAATCCCTAGGCCCAGGCTTGCATCCTCCACGCTGATGTTGCAAGGGGGCACTACGTGGATGCGGTTGAGGTTGGTGAAGGTAATCAGGCCCTTCTCCTTGGCCGCCGCCACGATCTGGCCCATTTCCGGTGATGAGCCACCGTACGGGGCCAAGGGCTCACGTGTTTGGCGGTCCTTGACAAGTTCAATGGCCCAGAACACACCAGTCCCACGGACCTCACCCACGGAGCGGTGACGCTCGGCGAAGCCGCGCAACGCTGGGCCGATGACGCTCTCACCCAAGGTGGCCGCGTGCCCCACTATGCCCTCATCCTCCATGGCATTGATGGTTGCGACGGCCGCCGCAGTTGCCAGCGGGTGGCCTGAGTATGTGAGGCCGCCCGGGTAGACGCGCGAGCCAAAAGTCGCCGCGATGGCCGGGCTGATGGCAACGCCGCCCAGCGGCACGTACCCGGAGTTCACACCCTTGGCAAAGGTCAACAGATCGGGCACAACGTCAAAGTGGTCAACGGCAAACCATTTTCCGGTACGCCCAAAACCTGCCATGACCTCATCGGCAATGAACACGATCCCATACTTGGTGCACAGTTCACGCACGCCCTGCAGGTATCCGGGCGGCGGGACCTGGATGCCGGCGGTTCCCGGGATGCTTTCCAGGATCAGCGCGGCAATCGTGGCGGGCCCCTCAAGGGCGATCAGCTGATCGAGGTGCTCCAACGCACGCTGACATTCCTCTTCCTCGGTGGTGGCGTGGAAGGCCGTGCGGTACAGGTACGGCGGGAAGAAATGCACGGTACCCGTGCTGGCGTTGTCGCTGGGCCACCTGCGGGGATCGCCTGTCATGTTGATGGCAAGCTGAGTTCCACCGTGGTAGGAACGGTAGGCGGAAAGCACTTTGTGCTTGCCCGTGTGCAAGCGCGCCATCCGCACGGCGTGTTCGTTGGCGTCGGCCCCGCCGTTGGTGAAGAAGATTCGATCCAGCTCACCCGGTGTGCGCTCGGCAATCAGGCGGGCAGCCTCGGAACGGGCAGCATTGGCGTAGCTGGGGGCGATGGTGCACAAGGTGGTGGCCTGCGCCGCAATGGCCGCCACCACGGCGGGATGTTGGTGGCCAATGTTGGTGTTGACCAGCTGGGAGGAAAAGTCGAGGTACTTCTTCCCCTCCCCAGCCCACAGGTAGGAGCCTTGGGCGGCGGTGACAACCATGGGATTGATCGAATCCTGTGCCGACCACGAATGAAACACATGCTTGCGGTCAAGCTCCCAGGTGCGGTGGGCATCTTCGGTGATGCCGGTCTGAGGCCCGGTACCGCTTTCAACGATGGACGTCATTGTTTTCTCCTTAAGATCTCTGCGGTTGGTCGGTTAGACGTTCTGGGGGAAGCCGAGGTTGATGCCACGGTTGCTGGGGTCCGACCAGCGGGTGGTGACGGCTTTGCCTCGGGTGAAGAAGTTCACACCCTCTGTTCCGTGCGCATGGGTGTCGCCAAAGAGGGAGTTCTTCCAGCCGCCGAAGGAATAGTAGGCCATCGGAACGGGGACGGAAATGTTGATGCCCACCATGCCCACCTGCACCTCATTTTCGAAGCGGCGGGCGGCACCGCCGTCGCTGGTGAAAATAGCGGTGCCGTTGCCGTAGGGACTGCCGTTGACCAGCGCCAGTGCTTCGTCAAAGCTGTCCACGCGCAAAACCGACAGAACCGGGCCAAAGATTTCATCCGTGTAGATGCTCATGTCCGTGCTGACGTTGTCGAAGAGGGTGGGGCCTAGGAAGAATCCGCTGCCTTCGGCGTCGGGCGCCACGTTCCGGCCATCCACCACAAGGGTTGCCCCAGCGGCCTCTCCGGCATCAACATAGCCGGAAACTTTTTCCAAGTGGGCCGCTGAAACAAGCGGTCCCATGTCAGAACCGCGCAGCCCGTCGCCTGTGCGCAGCTCACCGGCGCGCTGGGCAATCTTTCCGACCAGTTCATCAGCTATGCCACCCACGGCAACCAAGGCAGAGATCGCCATGCAACGTTCGCCCGCCGAGCCGAAGCCGGCGTTGATGGCGGCATCGGCGGCTAGGTCCAGGTCCGCGTCGGGCAGGACGATCATGTGGTTCTTGGCCCCACCGAGCGCCTGGACCCGCTTGCCGTTGGCTGTTGCCGTCTTGTACACGTACTGGGCGATGGGAGTGGAACCAACAAAGGATACAGCCATAATGTCGGGGTGGGTCAACAACGAGTCAACGGCAACCTTGTCGCCCTGCACCACGTTGAACACGCCGTCAGGCAGGCCAGCCTCTTTCCATAATTCCGCCATCCAGATGGCTGCTGTGGGAACCTTTTCGCTGGGCTTGAGGATCACGGTATTGCCCGCGGCAATGGCCAGCGGGAAGAACCACATGGGCACCATGGCTGGGAAGTTGAAAGGGCTGATGATCGCGACCGGGCCCAAGGCCTGGCGGACGGAGTGGATGTCAACCTTGGTTGAGGCGTTCTCCGTGTAGGAGCCCTTGATCAGGTGCGCGATGCCACAGGCGAACTCAACCACTTCCTGGCCGCGGGAAACTTCCCCGAGTGCGTCATCGAGCACCTTGCCATGTTCGGCCGTGATGATCGCGGCCAGTTCACCCTTGCGTGCGTTGAGCAGTTCACGGAATGCGAAGAGGATCTGGGTGCGGCGGGCAAGGGACGCATCACGCCATGCCGGGAAGGCGGCCTTGGCCGCAGCCACGGCTACATCAACATCTTCGGCGCGGGCCAACACCACGTTTCCTGTGACCTTACCCGTGGCTGGGTTGGTGACCTCTGAGGTGCGCTCGCCTGCTTTGACCGGGCTGCCGTTGATCCAATGCTCAATGGTGTTCACGTTATCTCCTGTAGATGAATTCCAATGCGAGGAGTTCTCCCCGGCGTTGACTCCAGTCTGCCGCGGTTCAAACACAGACGATAGGAGCCATGTGTAAAGAATTCAATGAGATCCATTACACTGTGTAAATGCTGCCAACATTGCGCTCTATCCTGAACCTGCCTGTGGTCCGCGCTGCCGATCCCGAAATCCTGGGCGGAGGCGGCAGTTTGGGCGGAGACGGCAGTTTGGGCGGGGACGGTGGCCTTGATGCCCCCGTCCGGTGGGTCCACGTCAGTGAGTTGCTGGATTTGGCCGGGCTGCTCTCTGGTGGCGAGTTGGTCCTCACTACCGGCCTTGAGCTGGATAAGGACCCGGGCCGCACCGCTGCGTACATCCGCTCCCTTGAAACCGCGGGCGCAGCCGGGCTGATCATCGAGCGCACAGCACCGAGGGGAAGTACCACGGCGGCACTCAAGGATGCAGCCAAGGCGGCGGGAATGCCGATCGCCGTGGTGCACCGCCGTGTCAGGTTCGTTGAAATCACCGAGATCGTGCACAGGATGATCGTTGCCGAACAGCTGGAAAAGGTGGAACACGCAAGGGATGTCCATGAGGCGTTCACCGTCTTGAGTCTTGAAAGCGCCGGGACCGCGCAAGTGGTGGAACAGGCCGCGGCGATGATTGGGGCATCCGTGGTGCTTGAGGACCTCCAACATCATGCCCTGGCCTTTTCGGCGCAGGGCTTACCCGCCGCAGAATTGCTCCACGATTGGGAGCGGCGCTCCCGCACGACTCCTCCGGCCCGGCCCGCCGCCGATTCAACGGCAAGAGCTAACACCGTGGCTCGTAGCGGTCCTGAGGGCTGGCTGCAGGTTCCGGTTGGCATTAAAGCTCAGCTGTGGGGACGCTTGGTGGTGCCGCTGCCACCGGACAGCCCCCACGAGGACGAGGCTGCGGTTATGGTCCTCGAGCGCGCGGCCCAGACGCTTGCTATCAACCGGCTGGCCGAAAGGGATCAGCGCGGGCTCTCCGAACAAGCCCAAGCAGGCCTGCTCAGCGCCCTGCGCCAGCCCCGCGGACTGACCGAGGCCGAGGCGCTGGCTCGCGCCGGGTCCCTGGGCTTGAAACGCTCACCCTTCTACCTTCCCCTGGTCTTTCGCAGCCTCCATCAGGACTCATCCCCGGGCGATCCCCTAGCCAACCAGCAGCAAGAACGGGCACTGCTTGAACTCCTGGCCACGGCCTTGAAATCCACGGCGGGCAATGCGCTCACGGCCAGCATCGAATCGGGTTCAGTGGGCATGCTCCTTGGCCTTGCGGCCAAGGAACTCGAAGACCACACCCTTCAGCGCCTGGCGGCTGCACTCTCCACCCAGGTGGGCCACGGCGAAGGTGACTTAGCCGCCCGCTGGATCATCGGCGTCGGACGCTACCGCTCAACGCTACTTGAGGCGGCCGCAGGCATTGACGAAGCTACGCACGTGGCAGACACAGCGGCAACGTTGCGCAAACAAGACAGGGCTTACTACCGGGCCACGGACATCAGGCTGGGCGGCCTCTTGGCCCTGATTCGCAACGATCCGCGCGTGCAGCAATTTGCCGAGTCCGAGCTGGAAACCGTTTTGGCGGCCGAGGCCGAAGGCGCACAGGGATACTTGGAGCTACTGGGCCGCTATCTCGACTCCGGAGGCAACAAGGCGGCCATGGCCCGCAGCGGATACCTGAGCCGGCCAACCCTGTATGCCCGCCTCGCCAAGTTGGAACAGCTTCTGGAGGTTGACCTCGAGGACCCTGAATCGCGGACGTCACTGCACGTGGCACTGATGCTGCACAGGCTTCGCGGCCAGTAGCCTGCCGGTGCCGCAACGGCGCGGTGCCGCAACGGCGCGTTACCTCAACGGTCCGGCACCTCAACGGCGCGTTATTCGCTGGCGAAGTACACCTTGCGCAACGTCTCGGTGACGGTCCAGGCTGTGCGTTGGCCGGCGCGGAGGCGGACAACGTCCCCTGCGGCGATGTCCAGCGCGTGTGCTGTACCGAGGAAGTCTATGCGGGCCCTGCCGGCGAGCACAACGAAGACCTCCTCGGCCTCGGTGTCGGTTGCGGTCCCGGGCGTCATTTCCCAAATGCCCACGCTGACGCCATCCAAGCCTTCAAGCTCGTGAATCGCGGTACTGGGGTTTCCCGCCAGCACGTCCTCGGCGGGGACCCGCTGGTGCTCCAGCTCAAGGCCGGGCGCCGAAAACCATTCGGCAGTCTTGACACTCATTGGTGTGTTCCTTTGTTGAAAAGTGGCGTGCGGGTGCCGCGGCTTATGCGGCACCCGCACTGGTTTAAGAGTCGAAACCAAGCCCGACGGCGTCGAGCGTCTTCAGGATCACGTTGCGTTTGCCCTCGTTGTGGTCCGCGCGGTCCATGGACCAGCGGGTCAGGTTGATGCCTATGGACGCGAGCGGCTCAGGCGGGAACGGCAACGGCCGTTTGCTGACCATCTCAAGACGGGTCCGCTCGGTGTCCTTGCCTGCGAGCAGGTCCAGCATGACATCGGCGGCGAACCTGGTTGCCCCCACCCCCAGCCCGGTGAATCCTGCCGCGTAGGCCACCCGCCCCTTGCGGGCCGTGCCGAAGAACGCGCAGAACTGGGTGCTTGAATCGATGCCACCACCCCACTTGTGGGAGAACTTCAGGCCTTCAAGCTGCGGGAAGGTGGTGAAAAAGTGGCTGGCCAGCTTCGCGAAGGACTCCTCCCGCAACTCATATTCTTCCTTGACCTTCCGGCCCGGATAATAAACGGCGTCATACCCTCCGAAGAGGATGCGGTTGTCCTTGCTCAGACGGTAGTAGTGGAATTGGTTGGCCATGTCGCCGATGCCGTGGCGGTTCTTCCAGCCAATCGAAGCGAGTTGCTCGGCTGAGAGCGGCTCGGTCATGAGTGCATAGTCGTAGACAGGGACAGTCATGAGGCTGTTGCGTTTGAGCAGTGAGGGGAACACATTGGTGCCGAGGGCCACCTGCTTGCCCGTAACACTGCTAGTGACACCACCCGAGACTGACTCAACGCGCACGCCATGAGCCTGATCCTCCAAGCTGGTAATAGGTGACTGCTCAAAGATGCGGACACCTAGCTCGCTCACAACACGTGCCAACTCGGCAACCAGCTTCGCGGGATGGACCATGGCTGTATCGTCCTTGAACCACCGCCCGGCAAGGTACGTCGGTGAGTTCACCAGCGAACGTACGCCGTCCTGGTCGAAGAACTCGCCACCTTCTTCATCGCCCTCCAGCCAGGGAACCTGATGCGGTTCCACTGCTACGTTCAGCTGCCCGGTCCGCTCGAATTCGCAGTCCATCGAGTAACGTTCGACTGTTTCGGCGATACCGTCAAGATTTTCCATGCCAAGGCGTTCCAGCTGCTCCAGTTCTTTGGGCCAGCGATTCTTACCGTTTTCATAGCCGTGCGTGAGGCTTGCCTCGCAGAAGCCGCCGTTGCGCCCGGAAGCAGCCCAGCCAAGACGCTGCGCCTCAACCACGACGACGTCCAGGCTAGGGTTGCGCTCCTTGGCCCGCAATGCGGTCCACAGCCCGGTGTAGCCACCACCGACTATCACCAGATCGGCCTGCAACTTCCCCTCAAGGCGAGGGTAGCGAATCACGTCCGGCCCTAGATCATCGATCCAAAACGGACGGGGAACAGTTCCTGACAATGATGCTTCAACAACAGCTGAGCTGGGGAATTTCCGTTCAAATACGGTGGTATGCACTTAAATCTCTCCTACTTGGGCGGCCGTCCCGGCACCGGAAACCTTGATGGCGGGACAGCCTTGAGTAACGAATTTAGACTGGCTGGTCCTGCCAGAGAAGTTGGGGACGGGAGTTGATGAGTGTCCGGGTGTACTCGCTGGCAGGGGCGCCCAGGATCTGCGCGGTTGAACCTTGTTCAACGATCACCCCGTCCCGCAACACCAACAGTTCCGAGCAAAGCCGTGAGACCACGGCAAGGTCATGGGTGACGAAGAGGATTGTCAGACCCAATTGATCCCTGAGTTCTTCCACAAGTTCCAGCACCTGGGCCTGGACCGAAACGTCCAGGGCGCTGGTGGCTTCATCCAGGACCAGCAGCTTGGGCCTGGCAGCCAGTGCCTTGGCGATGGCAACACGCTGGCGCTGACCACCTGAGAGCGCACGGGGCTTGGATTCGAACCGTTCCGGACCAATGCCCACCCGGTCAAGGAGTTCCCTGGCGCTTTGTAAGGCCGCACTGCGAGTCTGCCCTTGATGGAGCCGGAAGACATCGGCCACGGCCTTGCCCACGGGAATCCGGGGATCAAGGGAGAGGTACGGATCCTGGAAAACGATCTGTACGTCCTTGGCCAAAAGCTTGCGCTCACCGGCCTTCAGAGCACGGTGAGCCCGGGGCCGGCCGCTAACTTCCAGCTCCCCGGCGTCGGGCGTTTCAAGGGCAACGATCATACGAGCCAGGGTGGATTTCCCCGAACCCGACTCACCCACAACACCCAGCGAACCGCCCTTGGCCAGCGTAAAACTTGCATTGTTCAGCGCGTTGAGGATCTCCCCTCCGGGCAGCGTGTAGCGCCGGCACAGTCCCTCAACCCGCAATAGCGGGCTCTGATCGTCTTGGACAGGAACGGCAGGAACCTTGTCAATGTCGATGCTTGGCGTTGCCGCGATGAGCTGGCGCGTGTAGTCCGCCTGCGGGCTGGTGAAAACCTGGCGCGACCCGCCGTGCTCAACAACCTCGCCCTTGCGCAATACGTAGACCCTGTCACACAGCGAGCCTGCGAGGTTCAGGTCATGGGTAATAAAGAGCATGCCCATGCCGCGGGCCTGCTGCTGTTCGCGCAGCAGCGTGACAATCCCAGCCTGAGTGGTGACATCAAGGGCTGTTGTTGGCTCATCGCACAGCAACAACTCGGGCGAGTCAAGCAGCGCCGCCGCAATCATGACCCTTTGGAGCATGCCGCCGGAGAGCTGATGCGGGTACTGGCGCATCATTTCCTTGGCGCGGCGCAGGCCCACCTGCTCCAGCTGGGCCACGGCCTGGGCCTCGGCCTCTTGCCGGCTAAGTCCGCGCCAGCGCACCAGCGTCTCTGTGACAAAATCGCCTACGGTCCGCACCGGGTTGATGCCGGCGCGCGGGTCCTGGAAGATCATCGAGGCGCGGTTGCGGCGCAGCTCCAGCAGCTTGGTTCCGGAGGCTGTGGTGGTGTCAAGTCCGCTAACCTTCACCGAACCGCTCAGGCGTGAGGTCTCGGGGAAGAGGCCCAACGCCGCCCGTGTGGTCAGTGACTTTCCTGAACCAGACTCACCCACCAAGGCCACGGCCTCGCCGTCGTCCACGTGCAGGCTCACATCACTGAGCAGGTTCCCGCGGCCGGGAAAGGCCATGGAGAACTGTTCAATTTCAAGGAGTTTACTCATGAGAGGTTTCCGCCAATCCGATCGGAAAGTTCCTCACCGATCACGTTGATTGAGACAACAATAAGGACCACCACCAGTGCCGGCAGCAGGGCGGGCATGAGACTTCCGCTAAGCAAAGCCCCGCGGGCCTCCTCGATCATGGCTCCCCAGTCAGAAGTTGGTGGTTGAATGCCAAGGCCAATGAAGGACAGTGCGGCAAGATCGGCCAGGACGTAACCAAAATTCAGGGTGGATTGGGCGCCCACAGTGGGGACCAGGTTTGGCAGCACGCGGCCAAGCACCACCCAGGAGGTCCTGAAACCAAGCACGCGGTAGGCCTGGACGTAGGGCCGGGAGCGCTCGGATATGACAAGCTGCTGGGTCAAGCGGGCAACGTAGGGAATGTAGCTGATGGTCATGGCGATGATTGGCGCCACGAGTCCCTTGCCGAACAGTGCAATCGCCAGCATGGAGAGTAGGAGTGCGGGGAAGGCAAAGACGAGGTCGAAGATGCGGCTCAGCAGTGCGCTGATCCAGCCATCGCTCCACCCCGCAGCCAGGCCCAGCAGCAGACCAAAGATAGTAGATGCCACAACCACAATCAGCGGACCCACTAGCGAGGTGCGTCCGCCAAACATGAGCCGGCTCAGTAGGTCACGGCCCATGGCGTCAGTGCCAAGCCAGTGGGCCAGGCTGGGGCCGCTCAGAACATTCTCAAGGTCCACATAGTTCGGATCGTACGGTGCAATGAAGGGGGCTAGGACTGAGAGGAGGACAACGGTGAGCGCCACCACCACTGCTGCCCAGCCAACCGTTGAGAACATGCTTCCATAGCGGCGTTTTGATAGGCCGGGAAGAAGCGTTGCTGTGAGAGTCATCGGGACTCCGTTCCTGCTGCGATTCGAGGGTCAAGGAGGGGCTGGATCAGATCAACGATGGTGTTGGCCACAACGAAGGCGGTGACGACGATCATGACGATTGCCTGCACCACGGAGAAGTCGAGGCGGTCGATTGACTGCACCAGCAGCCCGCCAATTCCGGCTAGGCCGAAGGTTTGCTCCACGATGGCGCTTGAGACCAGAAGTCCGGCAATCAGAACGCCGCTCACGGTCAAGATGGGGGCCATGGCGTTGCGGAGTACGTGCCTGAAAACTACTGCGCTGGGTTTCAGACCGCGGCTGGTGGCCACCTCAACGTGTTCACGGGTCAGCTGCTCATTCATGGAGGACCGGGTAACCCTGGCCATGAAGGCAATGTAGGTGACGCCAAGGGCCAGTGACGGCAGGGTTAGATGCCAGAGCCTGTCCAATCCGCCGCTTCCACTGCCAAAGGAGGGGAACCAGCCGAGCTGGACGGAGAACAGTGCCGTCAGGGCAATCGCTGCAACGAAGGGCGGAATGGCGCCAGCGGCCGTGACTGAGATCAGGATGAAACGGTCCCAGCCACCCTTGTTCAAGCTGGCCAAGATTCCGGCCGCTAATCCAAGGACGGTGATGAAGACTGCGGCCAGTGCTACGAGTTCAAGTGTCACGGGAAGCCGGGCCAGCAGCACCTCGCTGACATCCTGGCGGTAGGCAAGGGAGCGGCCCCAATCTCCGTGGAGAATTCCGCCCATCCAGGAAAGGTATTGCTCTACGGGCGGCTTGTCCAGACCATATTGCTTGGTGATAGCAGCCAGTGCCGCGGGGTTGGGGCTGCGGCCACGCAAGAGGAACCGTGCGGGGTCCCCCGGGAGGATGAATCGCGAGAAGAAGACGATCAGCGAGGCGAAGAACAAGGTGATGAGCAGGGTTGCCACCTTGCGAATCACAAAGATCACCGGCGATGCCTTCAGCTTCTTCTTTGTGCCACGCGTTGACGGGGCCGGAGCCGCCACTATGTCAGTTACAGCCATGGTTACCGGCCTCCGATCGTTGCTGCCCACGGGAAGTACATGTAGTTGATTGACGGGGCCACACCGGTAATGCGCTTGCCCAGCCACAAGGAGGTGACTGTTTCATAGAGCGGGGACCACACCACCTCATCGCTGGCGATCTTGGCGGCCTGCGCCGTCAGTTGGGCTTTGGCATCGGGATCCTTGGTTCCGATTGCCTCGTTGACCAGGTCATCGAACTCGGTGTTTGACCAGCCCCCATAATTGCTGAAGTCCCCTGTGCGTAGCACCGTGTACATTTCAAGCGGTTCGGCACTTGAGAGGTACCAGGACGTCTCAAAGATATCGATCCCCTTGCGGGCTTCCGGGTCCGAGAACAACGTGGTGTATTTGTCATTGGACATGGTCAGAATTTCGGGCTCCAGGCCAATTTCCTTGGCGGCCGAGGCGACGGCCCGGGAGGCGATGTCAAAGGCGGCCGTGATGGACGCCGTCGCGTAGACGAACTTCTTCCCTGTTGCGCCGGCTTCCTTAACGAGGCGTTTGGCTTCTTCGAGGTCGTAGTCAAGAGTTTGTAGCTCGCCGAAGGCTGCATCGACGGTAGCGGGTTTGGCCCCGATCCAGACGTTTTTGGTTGTCAGCCCATTAGTCACGCTCCCGTAGCCCTGTTCTGCGGCCCGCAGCAACGCCTCTCGGTTGATCGCCATCATGAGGGCCTTGCGGACGCGGACGTCTGCGAAGACCCCCTCAAGATTGGAGGTGACAAGGCTTTGCACCGAAGTGTCGGTACCGAAGTACATGTTCCCTGCGTCAGTATTTGCCTTCAGAATGTCAATGGCATTTGAGGGAACCTGCCAGCTCCCGTCGATCTCACCGGTCTGTAGTGCATTGGTGCGTGCGGTGGCATCGGGAAGGATTTGGAAGGACATCTCCTTCGCCTTGGCCTTGGCCTCCGGATCCCAATAGTTATCAAAGCGCTTCAGACTGATGCTTTCACCCGGTGCCCAGTTATCAAACATGAAGGGGCCCGTGCAGTTCACACCGGTTGAAGAATTACCGTAATCGGTACCTGCCTCGGCGAGGGTCTTGGCCGATTCGATGACGCCCGGCGCACCCACAAGGGCTGAGTTCAGGCCATAGTCCGGGGTTGTTGTGGTGATGGTGACCTCATAGTCGCCGGTCTTTTCAATGGAAGCTACACGATCAAAAGAGGAAGCCCAGAACGAGCCAACTTCTTCGCTCTGGTGGCGTTGGAGCGAGGCCACAACGTCGTCGGCGCTCATGAGTGAGCCATCATGGAAGTGCACGCCCTGACGGATGGTGTACACCCAGGTCAGGTCATCAAGTTGTTCAAACTTCGTGGCCAGTCCTGGAGATGTGGTGAGGTCCGCGTTCCAGCTAAAGAGGGACTCACACATGTTCGAGAGCACCAGGTTATCCGAATAATCGAAAGCATAGGCGTAGTCCAGTGAGAACGGCTCTGCGTAGAGCGCCCAGCTGAAACTATCGATTTCCTTGCTGGGATTGGGTGTTGTGGCGCTGAGCTCGAACTTAGGGGCGCCGTCGTCGTTGCCAATCGCGGCGGGTCCGCAGCCGGTGAGCATGAGGGCAACAGCCGAACAGCCGGCCACTCCAGGGCCAATCCGTCTCAGCCAGGTGCTAAATCGGGTCATGGGTTTCCTCCACAAATAGTGACTTGCGCTGGGGAAGTCACTGGCTCACGCCCCGGGCAAAGACAAGCTCGCCGGCAATCCAGGTTTGGTCCACTTGGACCGTGTGCAAATCCTGCGAGGGGATGTCAAAGAGGTTTTTATCAAGAATTGCCAGGTCGGCGAGGGCCCCGGGACGGATGGTGCCGGTGGCCGCATCGAGGTGATTGACCCATGCAGTGCCCTGAGTGTAGGCATCGAGGATCGCTTTAAGCGTGAGCTTGTGCTGCTTCGGTCCCAACGCGGGCAGCGAGCCACCCGGTTCCACCCTGTTCACCGCCACGTGAATGGCCAGAATCGGGTTGGGAGAAGAGACCGCCCAGTCACTGCCGGCGGCCAGATGGGCACCTGCGGCAGCAAGTTCACCGAAGGGATAGTGGCGCTGGACGGCGCCGTCCTCCATGAACGGTAAGGTCAGTTCGTCAAGCTGTTCTTCGTGGCACGCCCAGAGTGCTTGGATGTTGGCTGTTGCGCCGATGGCTGCGAAACGCGGCGCGTCCTCACTGCGCACCACCTGAAGGTGCGCCAGGTGGTGCCGGTTGCCGCTGGGACCATTGACGGTCAGGGCATGCTCGACGGCGTCAAGGGCGTCTGTGACTGCGCGGTCCCCCAAGGCATGAAAATGGACTTGCATGCCGTTGGCGTCCAGATCTGTGACGAACTGGCGCATCTGGCCGGGTTCAAAGAATTCAATCCCGTGGTTGTCAGTAGCGTGTCCGTGATTGTCACGGTAGGGGGCGTGCATAGCTGCGGTGAAGTTCTCGGCTACGCCGTCAACCATGACCTTTACCGTTCCCGCCGAAAGCCGCAGCGGGTCGCAGGAGGCCGCGATTTGATCGCGCCGTGCCAGGATTCCCTCGATCTGCTCAGGGCCAGCGACCCGGTCCCACCACTGGGCTGCGCGGACGCGAACCTTCAGTTCGTTAGCCTCAAGCGCCTGGCGGTAGACCGCCAGGGTGTCACCGAAACCTTCCTCGGAGGCACCCACCCAGGCGTCTTGCCAGGCGGTAATTCCGTAGGAAACCATGAGCTCTTGGGCCCACAGCAACCCCTCACGGGCCTGACCGGGCGCAATGCCCGGGTGCAGATGGTCAAAGAGCCCCATGGCGCCTTCATGAACGGTTCCGGCAGGATAGCCATCGGCCTCACGCTCAAGACGGCCGCTGGCGGGGTCATGGGTTGAGGCGTCAATACCGGCCACTTCAAAGGCCTTGGTGTTGGCCCAGGCTCCGTGATGGTCGCGGTTCTGAATCAAGACGGGGCGGTCCGAGACCACGGCGTCAAGCATCTGGCGTGTGGGCGTTCCGCCCGGAAACAGGTCCATGGCCCAGCCTGCGCCAATGATCCAGGGCTCATCGGGGTGGCTCTGTGCATAGTCACGAACAGCGGCAACTGCTTCATCTGCGGTGGTTGCCTCATTGAGGTCGCACTGCAGGTGTTCAACGCCCGCCATGATGGGATGCACGTGCGCATCTTGAAAGCCCGGAATAAGGAGACGTCCACGCAGGTCAACATGGTGTGTATCCCTGGTTACAAAGGCTGAAAGCTCATCAATGCTGCCAATGGCCAGCACGCGGCCTTCCCCGATGGCCACCGCTGCAGGACGGGGGCCCTGCTCCAAACCTGTGTAGACCAAGCCATTGCCAAAAATCGTTGACGCGACTGTCATCGTGTACCCCTCGATAGAACGTTGTGTTGCACGTCACGTTATGCGGCAAAATTGAGAATGTCAATGACGTTGACAATGGCATTGACATTAGCGTTGACTGTGGTCAGCGATTCTCATGTAGCGTGGAATCAAAGAAGCAAATCAATCAATTTTTGGAAGAGACGGTGCTACATGGCTATCCCCAGCCCCGTTCTAGCGGATGAACTCCCCCCCGAACGGCGTGTGCGGCTCGATGCAGACACCATCATCGACGCCGTACTGGAACTTGCCCGCGACGAACCACAGTCGCGATTTACTTTCAAGAGCCTCGGCGAGGCTCTTGGTGCCAACCCAACCGCCATGTACCGCCACTTCCGCAATCGTGACGCAATCCTGCAGGCAGCGCTGGACAGATTGTTCACCATGGCGCTTGAGGAAGCCACGACGGCTCAGGCTCCTAAAGAATGGCGCCCTCGGCTTGAGTGCTACCTCAATGCCGTAGTCGATGTCTTCATCAAATACCCGTCCATTGGCTGCGACTCCTTCGCTACGGACACCTTTGGCCAGGGCGAGCTGCACGCCATCGAATTTGTCCTTTTGTGCCTCAAGGATGCCGGCCTGTCCGGTGAGCGCATAGTGCATTATTACGGCGCCCTGGAAAGCTTCACCCTGGGCCATGGCTCAGGACTGGCCCAAGAAGTACTGGCGAAACCAAACTCCAATGGCCACGAGCCCTGGTTGGAGGCAATTGCCGTGGCCTCAGTCACCGGTTTCCCGCTGATCCAGGAACATCGCCAGCGCCTTCTTGACCTCGACGGCATAAGCGTTTTCCAGGCAGGCCTGGGCGCCATTCTCGATTCGGTGGAGCGCGACGGTACCCGCTAGACCACGGGGCGCGGCAGGACGCCGCGCCACGGCCTTACCCCACCCATCCCAAGGGAGCATGATGTACCAGTTCATCAACGGCAGCATCCGGCAGGGCTCATCGGCCCAGACGCACGACGTCGTCAATCCGGCCACGGGCGCCATCGTCGCTACCGTGGACCTCGCCAACGAGGACGACGTCGACAGTGCCGTGGCCGCCGCCCGCGCCGCGTTCCCCGCGTGGGCGCGCACGCCACCTGGCGAGCGCTCGGCCATCCTGCACCGCTTTGCTGCAATCCTGAGCGAACGCGCGGAGGAATTCGCCCAGATCGAGAGCAGCCAAACAGGCAAGCCGCTGCGGCTGACACGGAATTTTGACGTGCCGGGCACCATCGACAATGTGGAGTTCTTCGCCGGCGCCGCCCGCCATCTTGAAGGCAAGGCCACGGGCGAATATTCGCCCGAGCACACCTCAAGCATTCGCCGTGAGGCCATCGGTGTTATCGGCTCCATCACGCCGTGGAACTACCCACTGCAGATGGCCGGATGGAAAATCCTGCCAGCCATTGCTGCGGGCAACACGATTGTGCTCAAGCCGGCCGAGATCACTCCCCTGACCTCGGTGATGTTCGCCCAGGCGCTCCATGATGCGGGGCTGCCGCCCGGCGTCGTCAATGTCTTGGTGGGCACTGGCACTGAGGTGGGTGCGGCACTTATGGCACACGGGGACGTGGACATGGTCTCCTTTACCGGATCCACGGCGGTGGGCCGCACTGTCATGGAGGCCGCGGCTGCAACCACGAAGCGGGTTCACCTTGAGCTAGGCGGCAAGGCGCCGTTCGTGGTGTTTGAGGATGCCGATGTTGACGCGGCAGTCCATGGCGCCGTTGCAGGAAGCCTGATCAATTCAGGTCAGGATTGCACCGCCGCAACCCGCGCGATTGTGCACCGCTCCGTCTACCAGGAGTTCACCGACAAGCTGGCTGAGCGTTTCAGGGACATCAGGCTGGGCATGCAGGAGGACGACGGCGCGGACATCGGTTCGCTGGTTTCCTTCAAGCACCGCGACCACGTGGCCGGGATGGTCGAGCGGGCCCGAGGCTATGCGAAGGTCATTGCCGGCGGGGACATCCCCACCGACGGAGCTCTCGCTCAGGGCGCTTTCTACCCGGCGACTCTCGTTATCGATGCGGCACCCGAGAGCGAGATCGTCAAGGACGAAGTTTTTGGGCCCGTGCTGGTTGTCCTGCCGTTCGACGACGACGACGAGGCCATCCGCCTTGCCAATGACACCGTCTACGGGCTGGCCGCATCGGCCTGGACAAGCGATCTGCAGAAGGCACTGCGCGCCACCCGCGAAATCCATGCCGGTTGTGTGTGGGTCAATGACCACATCCCCATCATCTCCGAGATGCCCCATGGCGGCTTCAAGCAATCGGGCTTCGGCAAGGACATGAGCGCGTACTCCCTCGAGGAATACACACAGGTCAAGCACGTCATGTTCGAACTGACCGGCGCCGCCGAGAAGGACTGGCACCGCACCATCTTCGCGCTGCGCTAAGGCAGGTGTCCTCACGGGGGTGTCTTCTCATGGGAGGTGCCTTCTCATGGGGTGCTCCAGATGAAAACTGCCTGCAGGACTGCTGCTGCGCGGTAGCCGAGTGCAAGTTTGTCCTAACTTTGTCCTAACGGGCGGCCAGTCCGCGCCGTGGGAGCGGCCAATCGCGTGATCAACAGGCTCAGTCAGCAGATTTCTGAGATTCTGCAGTTTCCATTGTGGGGCAGGCCACGTAGGCGCCGGTCAGCAAAGCCGTCAGTGCCGTATCCAGATCCCGTTCAGGCTTTGGCGGCGGTGGCGCGTCCCTCGCGGACTTGCCCGCCTTCTGGGGCCTGAACGGCGTACTCATAGCCCACTGGGCATCAGAAAAACGATGTAACGCGATTTCACCCAAAAATTATCTCAACCCCCTGATCACACCATGAGGAGATACGTCTCAACTCCCAACCATAAGCAGCACGGTTACTTGATGGGAATGTTCCTTGCCCGTCCCGAATCCAGTATAAGAAACTCCATGGCCTTCAGCCGGTCGTTGAGTTCGGCCGCGCCCAGTCGAGGTCTTCGGCCCTGTGAACGCTCACGTCTGTGCCCTTGGGAAGGCATTCCCGGAGCAGTGGAGTACTTACCCAAGGGCATCGAGCTCAACAATCGCCCGCACTATCTGGACTCCATCACCGGCGAGCTCACCGCCCGCCCCCGGGCAGTCTTGGGATTCCTCACACCAAGGGAAGTATTCACCAAGCTACTCAACGAGGATGTTGCTAAGACGGCTTGACACCGCCAACCGTGGAGTTTGCCTTATTTGCAATACTCTAAATAGAGGCTGTTTTGGTTTTCGATGAGCAGTTGGGGGAATGAACATGAAAAATGTCTTCATGCGTGGGCCATCAGCGCGGAGCTCAAGCAGCGGCAGTGGGGAGCGCGTCATGATCCTCACTGCAGGAGTGGGATCGGGGCACAACAGCGCCGCGGCGGCGGTCCAACAGGCGTGCGCCGCGCGCACGGACATCGTCGAGGTGTTGGTGCTGGATGTGCTGCAGGTCAGTAGCGCACTCTACCGCGACGTGCTCGGGAAGGGTTACTTCGTCTTGGTCAGGGAGTTGCCGTGGCTGGTCGAGTGGGGCTATGACGCCAGTGATCCGCCGTTCGGACGCCGCGGTCCAATCGACCCCTGGACTCGGGTGAATGCGGTTCCGGTCATCCGTGCGATCAAACGATTCCGACCCACCGCTATCGTGTGCACGCACTTCTTGCCAGCCCAGCTGATGGCATCACTTCTTCTTCGCGGCGTGATCGAGGCTAGAACTGCTGTGGTCACCACCGACTACGACTTCCAGGGCCTGTGGCTTACGAGCGCATTCCACATGCTCTTCGTGGCCAGGGAGGAGGGGCACGTGGAGCTGACGGCGCTCGGTCTGCCTCCTGACCGCGTCGCGGCCACGGGGATCCCGATCGCGGCTATGCCGGATGTTGCCCCCGTGCGCGATGTCAGTGAGCCCCCGATGCTGTTGATCTCGGCAGGTGCGAAAGGAGGTGACTATGCCGTCGCGGTGGTGCGGCAGATGCTGCATATGCGCTCCCCCTTCACGGCCACAATTGTGTGTGGTTACAACGACGCGCTGAGGCAGCGCATCGAGGCGCTCGTAGCCTCCGCCGGTGACCGCTACCGTGTCCTCGGCTTCACAACGGAAATGCCGGCGCTGCTGCGCCGCGCAGACCTTTTCGTGGGAAAACCGGGCGGGTTGACGGCATCGGAGTGCATGGCTGCAGGGCTGCCCATGGTGCTGGTCAACCCCATCCCGGGGCAGGAGGTCCGCAACGGTGATTATCTGATGGAACAGGGGGCGGCTGTTCGCTGCAACAATACTGCCACCATCGGCTGGAAGATCGACGAGTTGCTGCGCGAGCCGGGCCGGTTGCAACGAATGCAAGCGGCAGCGCAGGGAATCGGCCGCCCTGACGCGGCGGCTGACGTACTGCACGGTTTGCTCGACGGGCCGTTCCGTCCTCTGGTGGTCACCCGTGCGGCGCAAAAAACGATCCTTACATCTAGCGGGGATCACTTCGTCGCGACTGACCTCACGGGTCCATCCTCGCTGGTCCGGCTGGTCGAGCAGGCCACAGGCAGTACGGTGGCGCTGCTGCGATCGGAGGAACTGGGCGATCTGCAGAAGCGGTATGCGGCTCCGGACGGGGGGCTGTTACTGCGGCGTGACGTTGCACCGCTCTCACTTCGGTGGGAAGCGCGGCGGTTGCTCCGCGCCATGCTCAAAGGCGACGACGTGCTCCCCGTCCGCGTTGAGGCACTGTCGGCACACCCTCGCACCTTCCCCGGGTGACCGGGCGCGACCCGTACCGACCTCAGGTCGGCTGACCGTCCACGACGCCGATTTTCTCGATCAAGGCCCCAGGGAACCGTAATCGGCGCGCGTGTTCCCAGCTGTTGGGGCTGTGCTGGGCAGCAAGCAAACCCCAGTCGCCGGCGCGGGGAGCCCAGCGCTGTGTCGCCGGATCGCGCTGCAGAGTGGGTCCCGCATCCAATGTGACCCGGACGGTCGACTCCGCCCCTGGCTGCAGCGTGACCTTCTGGAAGCCCAGCAGCTGCGCTACCGGCTTGGGGAGGGAGGTGTCCGCGGCGTAGACCTGCACGACGGTCGATCCCTCGCGATCACCGGTATTCGTCACGAGAACGTCAGCGCTGCCTCCCGTGTCGTCGAACTTGTGGTCGAGGAGCCGGTGCTCGATTGTCGTGTAGCCCAGGCCGAACCCGAACGGGAATGCTGGCGCGTGCCCATCACCGTCGAGCATGCGTTGACCCCACTTGTCGTCGTAGATGACGGACTTCGCAGCGCTGTCGAACGGCGGGAGATGTGCGGCGTCCGTCGGCAGCACAAACGGCAGCCGTCCACCGGGCTCCGCGGCGCCGGTGAGCACGCTCGCTAGCGCATGGCCGCCCTCCATCCCTCCGTACCAGGCGAGGAGGAGCGCCGGCACGCGGTCTCGCCATTTCTCCGTCAGGATCGCGCTGCCTCCGATCAGCACGACGACGGTCCGTGAATTTACTGCTGCGACTGCGCGAATAAGGCGCACATCGGAGGGGCGCAGATCGAGCGAGTCGCGGTCGCCGCCACGGACGAACCGTGACGCAAAGTGTGCCAGGGCAATGAGCGGCCCTTGGAGTCGACCCGAGCCAAATGCCCGGCCGAGCACGCCCACGTCCACACCAGCGGTGACGACCGACTCGCCCTCATCGTGCTGGTCCAGGCCGACGACGACGATGACCGTTTCCGCTGCGGCCGCCGCAGCGACTGCGGCACGTACGTTTTTGCCGGAGGTGCTCGTGATCCGTACTTGGGGAAGCGCGTCCCTTAGCCCCTGCAGCGGCGAGACCGTGGAGGGGGGCCGAACGCGTGAGGAACCGTGATCACCTAGGTTCGCCTGCCCCGCGAGGCGCCCGATCACCGCGAGGTGCCCGGTCGTGGGGGCCAATGGTAGCAACGGCGCAGTGCCGGTGATCTCGTTCTTCAGCAATACGATCGACTCTGCGGCTACCTGGTAGGCCAGCTTCCGATGCGCCGGCGAGGCAATGAGGGCCGGGCTCGGCACCGCCTCCTCGCGCGTCGCGGCATGCAGCACGCTGGTGCGCAGGATCCGGCGCGCTGAGCGCAGCACGGTCGTACGGGCCACCTCACCCCGGTGGAGCGCGGCCGGCAGATCGCGGGCTCGCACCAACCGCAGCGGCATCTCCACGTCCATCCCCGCCTGAAGGCTCAGGACCGCATCATGGGTACCGAACACCCAGTCGCTCGTCACGAACCCCGAGAAGCCCCACTCGTCCCGCAACACATCGGTGAGCAGTGGACGATTGACGTCCATATACTCGCCCCGCACCCTGTTGTAAGCACTCATCACGGAATCGACGCCCGCATCTACAACGGCCTTGAAGTGCGGCAGGTACACCTCGTGGAGGGCGTGCTCGCCGACCGAGACATCGACCTCGAAGCGCTCGTTCTCCACCGAGTTAAGCGCGAAGTGCTTCACACACGCCATCACGTTCACACGTACGCCTCGGGTCAGGGCCGACCCCATCCGGCCGGTGAGCACCGGATCCTCCCCGTAACACTCCTGCGCCCGGCCCCACGCGGGGTGGCGAAGCAGGTTGACACACACGGAGGCGGAGTAGTTGGCGCCCCGTGCCCTGGTCTCCAACCCGATAGCGTGACCTACCCGCTCCTCCAGAGACGGGTCCCACGTCGCGGCGCGCGCCATCGTCACAGGGAAGGCAGTGGAGGTGCCAATCACAACGCCGCGGGGGCCGTCGCTAAACCGGATTCCCGGGATGCCGAGCCGCGGGACCGCCCCGGCCACGAAAGGCCGCCGATCCAGCAGCACCGGGATGAGCGGCAGCAGCTGCTTGGGAGAGTCGCCGTCAAGCAGTCCAAGGAGCTCCCGATCAGTCATCCTGTCGATCAGCTGATCCGCAGCCTCATCCGCATCGAGCTCACCAGCCCGGACTGCGCTGACCGCCTTGCCATATGGGCTTACCTCAGACGTCAACACTTTCCTCGACCCGGATCGTGTACCCGCACTCCACCGCCTCACTGCTCCAGCACTCGCGCAACCCGACCCGCTCCAACCATCTCCATGCCCTAAATTATGCACCCTCTTGGCCTCAATCCGGTGCCCAGCAACCGGGGTGAGGCCACACCACGCGATCATTCTGATCCTATGGCCCGGAATCCGCCAACGCTTTCGCCGCTTGATTCCGCTGGCCGTGTCGATAGCCCGATAACAGTGAATACGACACGGCGGTGTCAAGCCGTCTTAGCAACAAGCCCCGGATCAGCGGAACTCAACTCATCCAACGAGCCTGAAACAGCAAAATCCTTGGTAAACACAAGAGGCTAGTGGCTTGCCGAACGATTACATCCCTCTCAGAATCCTCAACGCCTCACCCCGTTCCTAGGACCGGGTTTTTCTTTTTTTACTTGGTAGTCCTTGGCATCATCCAGGGGGAATTCGGCAATGATTTCCCCGGTTTCATGGTGAATGACGACACAGGCGCCGGTGATCACCAGGCCTACCCTGCCATGTTAATAGGTACGGCCAATGCCGAGGTGGAGGAGAAGTTAACTGCTAAGGTCCACTTCGAGGCCCACGGATTGCTGGAGCGCACGGTCATAGAGAATTCTTCCGATGGCGAGGTCTAGCATTCCGATTCCCACGGAGTTGAACAAGGTGATGTCATCTGAATCTGTACGCCCTGGCGTTTTCCCTGTGATGACGTCCCCAAGTTCGCCTTGGACCTGCTCCGCTGTCATGACCTTTTCGTTGATCGGAATCAGCAGGTCTCCGGACTTTGTGAGCGCTGTTGACAAGCTATCCACAAATACCCGGGAACGGATCATTCCTTCAGAATCTATTTCACGCTCGTCAGGCCGGGGCCTTGCACCTACAGCGTTGACATGCAGACCAGACTGAAACCATTTGCCAAAAACGAGCGGTTCAGAAGCCGGTGTGAGTGTGCACAGAATGTCCGCGGACTCCACAACAAATTGGGCAGACGGAGCAATAACCACGTTAAGCTCCAAATGTGCGATCTGACGCTGGAATGCTTCGATGGTTGAAGCTTTCCGGGACCAAACCACCACCGTCCGTATTGAAAGAACAGCAAGCATTGCCTCAACATGCGCCACAGCCAAAGCTCCAGCACCAACAAGCCCGAGAACGGAACTCTCAGCTCTCGCGAGGGCTTTGCTGGCCACAGCGCTGGCCGCTGCCGTGCGGACACGTGTGGGGATACGTCCGTCCAAGATAGCTAGAGTCTCCCCTGTAGTTTGGGAAACCAACAAAAGGGTTGAACGCTGTGTTGGCAAGCTGCGCTCCACGTTTCCGGGGATATCGGAAAGTAACTTCACTGAAGCTAGGCCGCTAGGGCCCGAAACCGCCGCCATCGGAAGGAACCGTGAGTCAGAAGCAGGCAGGTGAAGCGATCCCGGGGCTGGCTGGTGGGCTAACCCATCGGAAATCTCTGCGAATGCTCGTTCCACAGCCTCGATGGTGCGCGGCATATCAACTAAGGAATCGAGTTCGGAAGCTGTCAAAATTAGTGTCATCTCAGGGTCCTTGATGTCTACGGAGGAGAATTTGCTTGCGTCTGAAAAATTGTATGGAAAGGCAAATGAGCCTGCCTTCAGCAGTGACTCCAACGCCACTACTCCGGAGCAATTTTACTCTGCCAACACCGTGATATTCCGCCTAGGCACAGCAATGCATTACTCAGGGAATCACGTCCACACCACACCATTGTTGGACGAATAAGAAAGATCAGTCCGCTGTAAACAGATCAGTACCCAACCTCGTCAGAACAAGCCGGCAGGCGCTGGGGATGGGCTCAATGATGACCGCAATGTTTTCAGCAGAGAGCCTGCGGGCCGTTTCACTGAGCGGCCCACCAGCAATTATTACCGCCTGAGCGCCACTAGCAACCGATTCCCCTACAGCTTGACGCAGCTCCAGGAATTGCCGTTGCGGATCTGCAGCGAGTGCCAACGGTCCGCTGGTTGTCAGCTTGACCCCGCGGAAATACTCGGCTCGGTCATGATTCATGACCAGATGCCTCAGCGAGGGCACTAGCAACGGGGTACTGGTTGCCATACCGAAAGTTCTGCCGCCCTCAGACGCGGCCAAGATCGAGGCTTCACCTATTCCCACTACGGGGACCGTCACCTCGTCGCTAAGTTCTTGACGCCCAGGATCACCAATGGCAGCAACCATGATTGCCACTACATCCGGACCGTCAGGACCGGCCAAGTAGGTTCGTACCACGTCGAGAACATGGGTTGCTGCAGCCTCGAGACTTGCTGGATCGATGATCATTCTGGGCCCATGAAAAGCTGTAATGCCCACAGCTGCTAAGCCGCTACCGCGCAGTTCAAGCGTTGCTAAATCTTGCATCATTGCTGTAGTTTTTGGGTTCGTGTTGGGGTTGACCATCAGAATTACCCGACGCTTAGTGGACATAAACAGCCTGTTCCTCTTCTTCTAAAGCTTTGCCAAAAGGTCCGTAATGGTCGGCAACTACACACAGAATCAGGGGAAGAGCCCGCCAGCAAGTGAGCCGACGGCCAACATGATCGAGGTACCAAATCCCACAACTATGGCAATACTAGTATCAAGAAAAGCTATGCAATGTCCCCCAAGTACAGCCCCGAATGGCCGCTGCAGTGAGTGCCTTCTTGCGCGGCATTCAACTGGCAAGCTAAGTTGCCCTCGCCGCGCTGATTAGCGGACCCGGACTGCATGAGGAGCGTGAACCACCCTGAACAAATGCACCCATCCTGCGGGGCGTGTTTGAGTATGATCTGACTATGACAACTCATGTCCTCGTTGCCGGTGCTACCGGTGATCTTGGGAGCCGGATCATGCGCGAACTTCTGCTGAGGGATACCCACATCAGGGTTCTCACCCGTCCGGGCAGTGGAAAAGCACAAGCAATGTACGGCAATAACAACCGCATGGAGATCGTCGAGGTACATTACTCCGATCAGTCAGCCCTATCTACCGCCCATTTAGACGTTGAGACGGTGATCTCTTCGGCGACCGGGTCACTGCCCCCCGACATCGCCCGCACCATGTCCGATCTGAGCGGAACTCCGTACAATTTGCTGTGGGCTGGCACCACGAATGTGCTCCCAGCCATTAGCAAGGTTGCCCAACGCTTCTGGAAGGATCCGCTCGCCACGTTTCCCGCTTGGCAGGGAATGCAGTACTTCATGAGCACGTTCTCTGGCCAATCACAGTTGCGCCATGTTGAGAACAACCGCTATGGCAAACATCCTTGGACCACGGTGAAGGATGTTCTCGCCCAGCATGGCCTGGACAACGCAAACCAACACTGATCCCGGACCAGCTGAGGCCAAAAATAGCAGTGTCAAATCTGTCCTGACTCGGCATGGTCTATGCACTTCGTCCTCGATTCGCCTAGGGTGGGCAAGGACGAAAGGAACATTTCATGAAGAAAATCCTCATGGTACTGACCAGCGTTTCAGAGATTCCCGGTACGGGCGAGAAGACTGGCTACAACGTGGCCGAAGCCGCTCATCCTTGGAAGGTCTTCAAGGATTCCGGCCATTTCGTTGACTTCGCCTCTATCCAAGGAGGTCAGCCCCCGCAGAACGAGGTGGACACCGACGATCCCATCCAGGTGGCCTTCACCCAGGACGAGGCTACGCGCGCCGGCCTGTACAACACAGCCCGCGTCGACGTCGTAGATCCAGAGCAGTACGACGCCGTCTATCTGGTAGGCGGCCACGGAACCATGTGGGATTTCCCGGAAAGCAAGGGCCTTCAGCAACTGGTAGCCAGTGTTTACAACGCGGGCAACGTGGTGGGCGCGGTCTGCCACGGCCCAGCTGGCTTGGTGAACGTGGAGCTGGCGAACGGGATACACCTCGTCAATGGACGGAAGGTCGCTGCCTTCACCAATGACGAAGAGGTAGCCGCGGGCAAGGACAAAGTTATCCCCTTCTTCCTGGCGGACCGCCTGGAGGAGAAGGGTGCAACCCACGTCTTTGCCGACGTCTTCGAGGAAAAAGTTGTGGTTGATGACCGGCTGGTAACCGGACAGAACCCAGCCTCAGCCGCGGGGGTGGCAAAGGAGATGGAGAAGCTCTTTGCCGAGGTAATCCACCAAGAAAAAGCTGTGCTAGAGCAGGAAGCACAAGCTCTACGTGCAAAGAAGGACGCCGAGAAGGCGGCTGCTGCAGCTGCTGCGGCGGATACTGAGCACTAACGCTACAAGCACCTTCAGGCAACGGCCGTCCTTCCCTTGAAGGGCGGCCGTTGCCCGTTCAGTCCAAGGGTGGGTTACCCGCCACCAACAGGTACCGCATTAGCTACTCGCCCCTAGGGCCAGCGCGGCAACACCGCTTGAGTGATGCGGTCTGCGCTACGCTCAGCTGGCGTGAAAAGGCTCAGTATTCCCCTACCTGCCAGTGACTGCCAGTGACTGCCAGTGACAAAATAGGTAACATGACACAGCACGGTGTCATGTGGCCACTCGATGAAAGGCAACACCATTAAAAAAGATTTGAAGGACGCTGCAGGTGCCGCCGAGAACGCCGCGAACTCTCGGATCTTTGTCATCACCGCCCGAACAGGCTTTGCCGTCAGTGGTGCCTTGCATGTCTTGATCGGCTTGATCGCCATACAGTTAGCCTTCGGTAAAGCCGCGCAGGCAGACCAAGGTGGTGCCATGGCCCAACTTGCCCAGGGAACCGCCGGTGCGTTCCTGCTTTGGCTTGGTTTCACGGCCTGTGCGGCACTGGCCTTATGGCAACTCAGTGAAGTTGTTTTTGGGTATCGCGAACGTGAACCCAAATCAAAGCTGTGGAAAAAGCTTGCCGCAGCAGGGCAGGCGGTAGTTTTTTTGGCTATGGCCATAGCTTTTAGCTCGTTCGCTGTTGGTAACGGAAAAAATAGTGGACGGTCCACAAGCGACTCCACAGCCGAGATTATGAAGTTACCACTGGGACCGCTGCTGTTGATCTGCGTTGGTGTTGGCCTCATCGTGACAGGGGTGGTCTTCGCTGTCAGGGGTATCCGCACCTCTTTTAAGAAGAACCTTTCCTTACCCTCCTCAGCCGCTTTACGAGCAATCATCACCGGCCTAGGGCTCATTGGATACATCGCAAAAGGTATCGCGTTGTTTTTGGTGGGACTGCTCTTCATCATTGCCACCCTCCAGGCACGGCCCCAGGAGTCCACCGGATTAGATGGTGCGCTAAAAGCCGTGCGGGAGCAACCGTATGGGGTCTATCTCCTGACCCTCATTGGCGCAGGCCTAATCTGTTACGGGCTCTACCAAATTGCCAAGGCCAGATTCGTTAAAATGTGACACCACAGCACCACCGCGACCACAGGTAACTAGAACTGCACCACAGGCCTGACATAACTTAGTCCGTGATGGTAAAGACACTCCCCTGCGTTATCAAGGACATTTGCAACTTGGGTTTGCTGTGGCTGCGCCGAAGTTTGGAACCTCCAGCCTCCACCCGATACGGTGAGTTGATGGCGGACATCACACTCTTTACCATTGGACACTCCACCCACTCGATGGATGAATTCATTGCCCTCTTGAAGGCTCACGGGGTGAAGAAGGTTGTTGACGTACGCACCATACCCAAGTCCCGACACAACCCCCAGTTCATGGAGCATTCCCTAGCGGCCAGCCTGCGGGCGGCAGGGTTGACGTATCGACGGGTTGCTTCCTTGGGTGGTTTGCGCCATTTCAAGCCGGATAGTCCCAATGGTGGCTGGCGCAACAAGTCATTTCAAGGCTACGCCGACTACATGCAAACTGATGAGTTTCGTGAGGCCTTGGAGAATCTCATCCAACGCGCCCAGCACAACGATCTTGCCATCATGTGTGCTGAAGCGGTGCCGTGGCGTTGTCACCGGTCAATGATCGGTGATGCTCTTGTGGTCCGCGGCGTGAGAGTCCTTGACATTATGACCGAAAAGCGTGCAACAGAGCATGTGCTCCGCCCTTTTGCCCGCGTAGAACGAGAAAAAATCACCTATCCCCCCTATGAAGAAAACGACGGCCCGGCAGAATAGTCTCCAGCGGTATCGGTCAGTAATGAGATTGCTAGAGACGGGATGTAGTGGAGCCAACCCGCTGGGCCTTGAACTAGCTAGTCCCCGGGCTTCTGTGCAGGTGACGGTCGTGGCCGGACGCGTTTGTGGTCTGGGAAGAATCCGTGCTCGAGTCCCCAAAGGATGGCGTTGGAGCGGTCCGTTACGCCGATACGGCGGTAACAGCTTCGGATGAAGGTCTTGACGGTATTGATGGATAACCTGGCTCTTTCGGCTATTTCCGCGTTACTGAGGCCTTGGGTGATAAGGGCAAGGACTTCAGCCTCCCGTTGAGTCAGGCCCTCTTCGCGGCCAGGCCAATCACCAAGGCTCGATTTCGACTGTCCACTGGGACCGTGGAAAACTTGGCTTTCACCACGGTGGATATCGTGGAGGGCGCTAACAAGACGGGCCGCCGGAAGGCCTTTGGATAAGTACCCGCTGGCGCCGTTGGCCAGTGCAGCGTTGATCCGTGTTTCATCAAGGTCCCACGAATAGACAACCACCTTGCCTGCCAGCGGATTGCTTGCCAACTCATGCACATCCACACCGTCTCCCGGCAAAGCCGCGAACGTATCATAAAGCGTGATATCGGCAGTCCTCGCCACATTTCGGTTGAGGTCCAGTTCAACCACCTCCACGGTATCCCCATAAGACCGAAGCATCATCTCCAGCCCTCGAAGCACGATTTCATAGTCATCTACCAGAGCGACGCGAAGGTTTACCATTCTTCCACTTTAGAGCAGGAGGGGGCGCAAGAGTCCACCCCTTAGGGTGAAGACGTTAACCCCATCCAAAAATTAGGATTTAGGGATGAATACAGCACAAACCCAGAACAAAACCGCGCCTGAGGACGACGATCTCGGCCAGGCGAGCGTTCGGGAACTTATTGTTCAATTGGCCCTAGCCGAGGATGAGCATCGAAACACCGCAAACCCCACGAAGATCGCTGCACTGACCCGGCGCGAACAAGCAATCATCGGGGCGTTACAAAGAGGTGGGCTGGGGACCACAACCCTGGCCAGCCCACACAAACTTGGTCCGTCAACAGGCTTCTCCTCTGAAAACCTCGTGGGTAAATAGTGTCAGCAGAGACCAAGACACGGCTAAGCCTTAGTCAGACGGAGTATCCGTATATTCGATCACCGAAAAACCTGCAAGCAACCGCCGTAAGGGTGGTGGTTAGGGATGCCGGCATCGAGATTCACGGATATGCGGTTGCACGCGAGGGGAACCACGTTTCTATTGTGTGGACTGTAGCATCCGGCCGGCACCGTCAGCGTACTTTCTCGGCCGATAACGTTTTCCTGTCAGGATTCGGCCACGGCTGGGACGGATACCCGATCCCTTTCGAGAACCTCGCTGCCCTACGTCCGGCAGCGCACTGACCGCGGCGGAAGTGTGCAGCATGCTGTTCTCGCAAACTCAGCGGTCCAGACTTCAAGAGAGCGTACGTCAGGAGCAGAGCATGCCCACTGTTTATCAACAAGTCAGCATTTCTCCCTTGTCCCCTGACTCCAAACCGGGAAATGCGTTGCAGGAGTCAGCCTCCCGAACTTTTTCACTAGGACCCTCGCCTCTTGACCTTCCCCTCTCCCCACACGCAGCGATTTCAAAGTCCGGCGCGGGCGCGGCTCAATTGGTGCTGCAGTTCATGGGTCTAGCCGATGCTCTCTCGCGCCGCTATAGTGCGCCCGGGTGTGAGGCCGAAGACTTGCAGCAGGTAGCCAGGCTTGGACTCGTAAAGGCTGCCAGAAGGTATCGCGAATCCGGAAATCATGGGTTCATGGCCTTTGCCGTGCCCACCATCACTGGGGAGCTCAAACGGTATCTCAGGGATCATTCTTGGGTGGTGCGGCCGCCTAGGCCCATCCAGGAAGCCAGGCTCAAAATCAGGCAGGTGCGCCCCGAGCTGACGCAGCATCTAGGCAAGGCTCCCTCAACTGCCGATCTGAGTGTGGCAGCTGGCTTATCAGTGGCGGAAACCACACTGGCCTTGTTAGCGGAGATGGCAATGGTGGCCCAGCCGATTGAACAAAATGACGCGCCAACAAGCTACGAGGGCCAAGTCCATGCCGCCCGTCTGGCGACGGAGGACCCCGGATATGAACGAGTTGAGCAAAAGCTAACGCTTGAAGCGGCTTTGCGGGACACGAGCGAGGAAGATAGGCGCCTACTTCATTTGCGCTTCGTGCTTGAGTTCTCGCAAGGGCAGATTGCTCAGGAATTCGGGGTCAGTCAAATGCAAATTTCCCGACGCCTCCAACGGTTACTCGACCGCCTCGGGCGCCGGCTGACCGATCCCGCGGATAAGTAGACGAAAACGCTGTAAATAGCTTGAAGTGAGCCTGTCCGCCATCCTCCCTAGAGGATGGCGGACAGGCTCACACTAATCTCAGGCCTTGCGCCCCACAATGGCGCCATAGATGCCCAAAACCACCAGTGAACCTACAATGGCGACCAGCCAGGTTTGCAGGCTCCAAAAATTCTCAAGCCCGACGCCGAAGATCGCACTACCGATCCATCCCCCGAGCAAGGCCCCCACCACTCCTAAGAGCATGGTGATCAGGATGCCGCCACTTTGGCGGCCGGGGAGGATAGCTTTTGCTATCGCACCAACAATGAGTCCCAGTATCAGGAACGCAATAAAACCCATGAAATAACTCCTTTTAGTTCAACTTCTCAGATCGAGGGGCGTGCCCATTGTGGGTTCACCCAGGTGACGGCGCAACCGTTAGCGGTCAGTGACGTCCTTGGCAGCATCTTTGATGTGCTCACCAGCCTGCTTGACACCGGCCTTGGCCTGGTCCGCTTGGCCCTCCGCTTCAAGGCCCTGATCATTCGTGGCTGAGCCGATGTGCTCCTTGGCCTTGCCCTTGAGCTCTTCGGCCTTATTCTCAAACTTGTCTGCGATACCCATGGTTGTCTCCTTCAGGGAACGAAAAGCATCAGAGGCCACCCGGCCGCTGCTTTTCGATCCGTTTCCCGGGCTCAGCGGCAATGGCGCCACGAGCCTCAACCATTACAATTCCCCCAACTGAGGAATCCAAACATTTTCGATGCCAAGTTCTCTGCTGCGTTAACCTCATAACGAGCCAAAGCAGGGGTCAGAAACTAGGCATTCCGAGCAGAACGTATCCGGTTCGGCCCATCTCCTTGGCGCAGTGTTTGCCCGAGCTCATGCAACGCCGTGCGCTTATCCATTGGCAGTGCCAACATGGTTTCAAGAGCACGTTTGATCTCTTCCACGGTGGCTGTGTTTGGTGCGAGGGCTGCACCAAAGCCGGTGGATTCAAGAGCAGCGGCGCCGGCGAACTGGTCAGTGGAGAAGGGTAGAACCACCAACGGCACACCAAACGTCATTGATTCAGTGACACTGTTGTTGCCCCCATGGGTAACACCTACGGCAGCAGACTCCAGCAAGGTAACTTGCGGCAGGAATTCACCCACCAACCAATGGTCCGGAATTTCACCGAGGGACTCCAATTCCGTAGAACCATAGGCGATAGCAGCTCTAATCCCAGATTCACGTAGTGCCGTGACAACTTTGATCAGGACGTCCGAACGCACGGAAAGAAAGCTGCCGAAGCTGACGTATACATAGGGTTCATTGGTGGAGGCAATCCACTGTGAGACGCGCGGATCGGTTGGCTCAGCACGCACGGAGGAGCCCAGGAACAAGTGTTGTTGCAGCAGCTCCTTCCTTTCCATTGGCACCAACTCCTCAGGGTAGTTAAAAACGAGTAGGTCCCCGTGCTCTGCGAAAGCGTCCGGTGAAGGTGGGAGGTGGGGAGCCAACACGGCCAACGCTTGGTTCCACTCGGTGGTGAATGATTCACTGACCTGCAAACACAAGTTCTTCAGCTCTTGCAGTTCGCTCTCGTCAGGAGAGAATGCAGCCGGCCATGCCGGAGGATACCCATAGACTTCCGCGGCCAGGGGCAAGGGCAATGCCGTGGGATGGCCCAGGACCACGTCGATGTGATGGACCCCTGCAGCAACCATGGCAAGACGCGCGCTGAACGCCAAATGATCCACAATGATTGTGTGTGGTTGGATCTCCTCAATGATGGCCTGCACCGCCCTAGCCGTGCTGACAGGCTCCCACATCAGATCGTTCATGCGGGCCTCAGCCTGGAAGGTCAGGGTGTCTATCATCCCGTTGCGCGTGGCTGAGAAGAAGCCCCGCAGTGCATCATCCTCACCTTGAGGCTGTTCCTCGGCACGGATAACACCTGGGTTTGAGCCACGGCTAAGTTGCAGGGGTGTGTGTTCAAAGCCAAAGGACTCCACGATGGATGCTGTGGCAGGCCCGGTCGCAACCACAACCCTCTCGCCAGCAGCCAACCAGCTAGTTCCCAAGGCCGCCAGAGGATAAAGGTGTGAGGCGTAGTCTGGGCTAATGATCAAAAGTGTCATGCGCTGGCCATCAATTCTCGTCGCAATTGAACATCGTTTTGGTGCACGTTGCTGTACACCTGGTTCAGTGTGTGGGCCATCGCCTCTATAGTGAAGCGATCTTGGACAACACTGCGGGAGTAGAGCGCCCGTGTGTCTGTTACTTCATTAGCCGCACACACCAGCGCATCATTAATGGCCCCAGCCAGCAACGCAGTGTCCCAAGTGGTGGTAAGAAATCCAGTCCGCCCTTGTTCCACATACGTCGCGGGGCCACCAGCATCCGGGGCAACCACCAGTAAGCCTGTTGCCATGGCCTCCAAAAGCGCAATGCCAAACTCTTCCTTTAGGCTCCCGCAAACATACACACCATTGGGACCGGCAAAACCAGGAATTCCAGTGCGGGTTGCTGCGATCCATCGGGCAACTGTGTCGTTCGGGCGATGACCGGCAATCAACAGCCCTTCCTGGCTTTGCACCTCAGGACTGAGAGTTCCGTTGATGAGCTGGAGCTGTTCGCGTTCATCCGCTGAAGGATCTTGGAGATTCCCGCCAATGATCAAAAGGTTGGTCCGGTGACGCAGATCAGAACCTGCCCAGGCTTCAACTATCGTTGACATCCCCTTGACCCGGTGCAACCGGCCCACACTTGTCAGTAGCGGCAGCGCGCGCCGTTCGGCGGGAAGAGCGTTGAGAAGGTCCCGAAGTTCCAGCAGCGCCGGGCTAGCTGGACCCCCGAAGACGAGGGACTCAGCTTCAAGAACAGCCTGGTCAATCACGCCCAGATCAATGCCCTCAGGAACAATGGTGTGCCGCTGTGGTTCCTTGCCAATATCAATTCCAATCAGCTCGTTGATGTCGTGCCGAAGATTAGGCCGGGGGAAAAAAACGGTATGGGCTGAATTGGCGGCGAGTCGTTGAACAAGGCGGGCGCGGAACCAAAAATGTTCAATCTCGTCAGTGGTTCCAAAGTTTTCCCGGTTGAGAGTGCCAGCAAGATCCATGGAGTTGATGACTGCGTGCGGATCCGGTGCCACCGTGAACACCACCGGGATATCGAGGGCCCGGGCAACGTCGAAGGCGGCAAGGCTGCCTACATCTGCCATTCGCAAGTGAAGCACGTCAACGTTCCCGGCAGCCCTGAGTAGGCGGCTGATGCCACGCCGGGCAGCGACCCAAAAAGTCCAGGGATTCGCTGATTGTTTGGGGTCCTGCAGCAACGGTATATGGCCGTAGACGTGGCCTTGCTCGATGTTGCCCAATGCTGCCATGCTCTGTGATGCAGCTTCCGCTTTTCCTCGAGAAAGGGTGAGCACACGGTCAACCTGCAGGTTACGGCCCCCGCCCACCTGAACGTCATCTGGATTGCGTTGCTGACCAGCCACGAGGGCGTCACCAAGACGCACCAACAACGTGGCAATGCCGCCATTGTCACCGCTTCCGGAATGGCTTAGGTGCGCATCGATATCAGCGTTCAGAAAAAGTTGGGCAACTGTCAGATTTGAACCTTGTTGCGGCATGTCCAGGTCAATATCTGGAACGTCGTGGACATCGAGGTCCATGAGAGAGAGTCTGGCAACCTCCGCCAGATGGCCCCCTCCCTCAACGAGAAGTGTCAGCAGTTCTACTACTTTAGGCTGTCCCCTTCTTTGCCCCAAGGCTGCAACAGCCGCACTGCGTACGGACATGTCCTCGCCAGGGTCATTGGCCAGGCGCAACAGCAGCGTCGTGGAGATGGCGTGTTGCACCAAACCCAGCGTCTCCACCAACCGGTAGCGGCTTTCAACTCTAGCTACACCCAGCAGTGCACTTTCCAGCGAAACGGAAACCATTTCAGGGACGGAAGTACCCCACGCTTCAAGAGTCCGCTGGGATAACATCCCCGCAAATCCGCCAGAAGCAACGAGCCCAACAAGCCTGCCCATGGATTCTAGATGGGGAGAGCGGGAACGGTGTGCCCACGCCGCATGCTCACGAATGAAACCGTGTTCGCTGGAGAGGAGGTCAGAAAGAACACTGTCGGCCTCCTCATCCACCATCTGTCCCAATGCATGCGTTGCTGCAATCGCAACAATCTGGTCCTTGGAACTGATGGCGTTGCGGAGGATGCGGATGTTTCGCACACCACCGTTTTGGCTCGCTTGTACTGCCAGATCGTCTGCTAGCCGCAAGGCATCAACGAGACGATCAGCATGCTTCAAGGCGTCAAGACAGTTCTGAACCCTCACGCGTTTACCTCTTCATGGATAGTTTCTCGCCAAGATAGCAACTTACCTACAACAATGATAATAATCACTGACAGGTCAAATATGCCAAACGGGGTGTCACAGTTTACCCACAAGATCACTGCACGCATTCGGCTGTTCTGCAATCCAAAAGTCGAATCTTGTCGCCACGTTTGAGGCAACGAGGGTGTGATGAGCTGCACCCTCGTGAATGCGGCTAGTCTGCCGCTAAGAAGAATTCCAGAGCTATTCCGTCCGGATCCTTGAAACTGAGGGCTGTCCCGTAGGATGCCTCAACCAACCCGCTGTGCTTGACACCAAGTTTTTCGAGATGGTCGCGCCACTCGAGCAACCCTGCTCTACCCTTCACTGCGAATCCGATGTGATCGAGGCCGGGATTTTTTTCATCGAAGTCCTTTGCCGAACTGATGGTGTGCTGGGTCAGCCCCAAGGTGAGTCCGCCGGCGAGCGTGAAGATGCGGCGTATGAACGGACCATCATCCATATACCCCGTAGGTTCGGTTTCCCATAGTCGAGAATAGAAGCTTGTACTGACGGTTATGTCCGTCACTGTCAGCGCCAGATGGTCAATATGCGGCAGGGCAGGCATGAGTGTCCTCGTGGTAGTTTTCGGCGGCAAACCTCTCCCCAAGATACCGCATCTCAAATCCCAGAACGTGATGTGACTGATACAACCTTCCGGACCCATCCGAGCACCGGATCCCTTAGGCGTGGCGGACTCCGGCCCCGTCAAGAACGGCCGTGTAGCCTTCCCGATATGAGGGGTAGGAAAACACGAATCCAGTTTCCCGTAGCTTGTTGTTGCGGCATCGTTTGCCGTGACTCCCCTGCCCGCTCGAGGAATTGTTGGTGACTTCCGGCGCGGGCAAATCAAGGCTGCGTGCCAAGAATTCAACAACTTCGCGACGATCAACCGGGTGATCGTCAACGCCGATATAGACACTCTCAGGCCAATCCTGGCGGGTCATGAGGTGGATGACTGCGGCTGCCGCATCGTCACGATGAATCCGACTGCTGAATTCTGGCTCAGAGGAGATAGTCGCGATCCCCTGACGTACACGATCAATTTCCCGAGTACGGCCTGGCCCGTAAATTCCTCCAAGGCGCAGGATAACCGCCTCGGGAATCAGCTTGAGCAAGGTCTCCTCTGCTTCTAGCAGCACCACTGCAGTAGGCGAGGTGGGTTGGGCCAGCGTTGTCTCGTCAACCCAAGATCCATCGTCAACGCCGTACACCGCTGTTGATGACACGTACAGCACGCGCGGTGGCGCAGCGCAGTCTTCACGGATTGCCTCGGCAACGCGCAGGACGCTTTCTACGTAGGCGGACCTGTAGCCCTCCACACTGCGCTCATCGGGGCTCATGGCAATCACCACGATCGTGGCCTCCGCTGGTAGCTTCGGCACCTCTGCGGACAGATCAACAGCCTGTCCCTCGATTTCGGCTGGCAGTTTCGCAGCCGAGCGCCGAAGCCCTATTACCCGGTGGCCCAGAGAAGCGAACCGGAGTCCAACTTCAGTTCCGAGGTCACCACAGCCGGCAATCACTACAGCCATTTCATACTCCTCAGATCACACAGTTTGTTTGGATTTTCTCGATGCCCGGTTGCCGGGCATCGAGGAATGCTACGAGCTTATCCAAGATTTCTCGATGCCTTCACCGCCGCTCACCGCCGGCATATCCAATCGCGAACAGCCGTAGGCCGCTCTGCCATCAGCCGCTTCGGGCTTTCCTAATGATGTGCTGTTGTGGAGAATGAGAGCATGCAGACACGTGGCGATGGGTTCGGAGCGGTTCCACCAACTGTTGGGCAGGAGCCAGGTTTCGCTGTGGCGTCAGCCCCGGACCTCCCTCATGAGCTCTTCCTGCGCTGGCGTCAGGACGCGATCCATGCCGGTTTGACTGAGGCGTACGCAGCGATACTTTCCACTGTCGATGCGGACGGGATGCCCGATGCCAGGGTGCTAACCGTCAAGGACGTGAACGGCGATTGTGGTTTCAGGATCGCAACAGGTGACGACTCGACAAAAGGGGCCCAACTATTGGCAAATCCAAAGTGCGCTCTGACGTTCTACTGGAGTACGCTCAACCGCGTTGTGCGAATCCGCGGAACCGCGCACCGGGCTACCGCAGCAGAATCAGCCGCTGACTTCTTGACACGCCACCCGCAAACCAGAGTCAATGCTTTGGCTGCTCCACAGAGCTCCACCTTTGCAACAGATGCCGCACGCGAGGAACTCATCAAACAAGCTCAAGCCGCCATGGAGCTCGATCCGGAGATTGTTTCTCCCCAGTGGGCGGCATGGACTGTTGTACCTAAATCCGTGGAATTTTGGCAGGGCGATCCTCACCGCAACCACCAACGCCTGCGCTATCTACGGACCGATTCTGCGTGGGAAAAGCAGCGCTTGTGGCCGTGAGGTAGTGCCCGGGCCCGCCACTGGAACGTCAGTACAGGGTCAGCAGAAACTGCAGTCAACGATTAATTTTGGTCTGACGCCTACTGATTAAATGCATGACAGAACACCATAATCGTGTGTCCGGAACCTGAGGGTGTGGTTCGAGCGTTGCTTCTTACTGCCGGCTTGGGCTCAACACTAAATCTGAATGAAGCCAATTTTTCCATTGTTCGGTTAAATTTTGATTGACACTATGTGCACGGAAATAGGCAGGCCTCTTCCCAAAAACCACGAGCACCCTGGCAGTCTTAGCTGGGGTGCTCTGACGAGTTCACGCTCCATCAAATCATGCTGCCGTTGTGTGGGCCGCGACCTCAATCAACCGTACGGAGTGTAAAGGCGAAACCTTGGCGAAAGCCACCACAACTCTCGCCATCGAACGTCGGAGGGCTGTACTTAGCCTCTTCGAAACCCAAAGCCTGAAAAGAATATTGTGCATTTTCAGATGCCGCAATAGGCTTCCAGTGTCTTGTTTTTTTCGCGTGATCCCGAAATAGCTCAGGCTTCAGAGCGGCACTTCACGGGGCTCCGTGCGCGAGGTTATAGGGTGGTGCGTTGGGTTTGGGATGACTTGCGTGATGCACGCCGGCTGGTGGCACTGCTGAACGCTGCGGGGTTGCCTTCAAATAAGTGAAGTTGCGCCCCATTCCTTAGCAATTCGAGGCCGGCATTGTTCGTAAACCAAAAAGCCGACCCACCCCTGAAGGGACGGGCCGGCTATCACTACCGTGTGGCTGAAGTTAGACCTTGGCTGGCAGGGTTGTGGGTTTGATCGAGGGGCGCGTGGCCTCGAACGCGGTGATGTCGGGTTCGTTGCGCAGTGTCAGGCCAATGTCATCGAGGCCTTCGAGTAGGCGCCAGCGGGTGTAGTCATCAATCTGGAACGGGGCCACCACGGTGCCTGCCGTGACCATCTTGGCCACCAGGTCCACTGTGACCGCGGTGCCCGGAGCGTTCTCCAACACCTTCCAGATCAGCTCAATGTCATCCTGGGCCAGCTCAGCAGCAACCAGGCCCTGCTTGCCGGAGTTGCCACGGAAAATATCGGCAAAGCGAGAAGACAGCACGGCCTTGAAACCGTAGTCCTTCAACGCCCACACCGCGTGTTCACGCGAGGAACCCGTACCAAAATCAGCACCAGCAACCAGCACGGACCCGGCCGTGTACGGTTCCTGGTTCAAAATGAATTCCGGATCCTTGCGCCAGCTGGAGAACAGGGCGTCCTCGAACCCGGTACGAGTAATCCGCTTCAAATACACGGCAGGGATGATCTGGTCCGTGTCAACGTTGCTCTGGCGCAGCGGAACACCAACGCCGGTGTGGGTAGAAAACTTTTCCATGGTGAGCTCCTTACGCTACTGAGTTGGCGGGTTCGAGGGTGGCTGGTTCAAGGTCCGAGGGCGAACTGAGGGTTCCGCGGATAGCGGTAGCAGCTGCCACCACGGGAGAAACCAGGTGAGTACGCCCGCCCTTGCCTTGGCGGCCTTCAAAGTTGCGGTTGGACGTGGACGCGCAGCGCTCGCCCGGTTCCAACTGGTCCGGGTTCATGCCCAAGCACATGGAACAACCGGCAAATCGCCACTCCGCACCAAAGTCCATGAACACCTTGTCCAGGCCCTCGGCTTCTGCTTCCAAACGGACGCGGGCGGAACCGGGGACCACCAACATGCGGATGTTCGGGTCCTTTTCGCGGCCGCGGATAATATCCGCCGCGGAGCGCAGGTCCTCAATGCGGGAGTTGGTGCAGGAACCCAAGAACACCGTGTCAACACGGATGTCCTTCATGGGCGTACCGGGCTCCAAGTCCATGTAGGCCAGTGCACGCTCAGCAGCGGCCTTGGCATTCTCATCACCAAAATCAGACGGGAACGGGATAGTCTGCGACAGGGA
>NZ_QHLZ01000005.1:268001-340093 GCF_003185915.1 Arthrobacter psychrochitiniphilus | reverse complement strand
CCCCCCTTCACCATCGACCCCACCCAAACCAAACGCCGCAACAACTACCACCACGGCCTCCCAAAAAACACCAACTAAGCCACAGCACGGCCGCATCACCAAAAATGCCAGATCAGCCCCACAACCGCCGTAAGAAGACAGAGAAGGCCCGGTCATTGACCGGGCCTTCTCTGTCTTAGCTACAACTTAGCTACAACTACTACTCTGGAAGAACGCTCTTATAAACATCGAGAGTCTGCTCCACAATTGACTCCCAAGAGAAGTTATCCCTGGCCCGCTGACGGCCCTTCTCTCCCATCTCACGTGCCCGAGCAGGATCGTTGACGACTTCGATCATGGCTGCGGCAAAATCAGCAACAAACTTTTCCGGGTCCAGCGGTGTTCCAGTTCCATCACTGACCTGCTCGAGAGGAACCAGCAAACCTGTCTCGCCGTGTGCCACAACTTCTGGGATGCCGCCCGTGGCGCTGGCAACCACGGCAGCACCGCACGCCATGGCCTCCAAATTCACAATTCCCAAGGGTTCATAGATGGACGGGCAAGCAAACACAGTCGCGTGACTGAGAACTTGAATCAGCTCAGCACGCGGCAACATGCGCTCGATGACGATGACGCCATCGCGCTGAGCCTTGAGACCGTCAATGAGCTCATTGACTTCAGCCCCGAGCTCCGGGGTGTCAGCAGCGCCGGCACAGAGCACCAATTGAACCTCGGGCGGCAGGTACGCAGCCGCTTTCAACAGGTAGGGCACGCCCTTTTGACGCGTTACCCGCCCTACCCACACCACACTGGGCCGGTCTGGATCGATACCGAGCGAGCGGACAAATCCGTCTTCCTCGTCCCGCTGCCATTGAGCCACATCAATACCGTTGTGAATGACTTTCACTTTGGCCGGATCTACATCGGGATAGCTGCGCAAGATGTCTGCTCGCATGCCCGCTGATACAGCGATGATCGCTGCTGCCGATTCGTAAGCAGTCTTTTCAACCCACGAGGAAACGGCATAACCGCCTCCCAATTGTTCAGCCTTCCAGGGCCGTAACGGCTCGAGGCTGTGGGCGCTAAGAACATGCGGGATATCATGTAAAAGCGCAGCAATATGGCCCGCCATGTTCGCATACCAGGTATGTGAATGGACCAGGTCTGAGCCTGCGATGGCCGAAACAACCCGTAAATCAACACCCAATGTTTGTATTGCGGCATTTGCTTGTGAAAGTTCAGGAAGATTCTCATATGACGTCACATTTGCGCCATGAAAGTCCTTGTCCCGTTCCTTTCCAAAGGCATGCACATGCAAATCTGCTTTGGCTGCCAAGACACGGCTGAGCTCGGCTACATGCACGCCGGCCCCACCGTAAATCTCGGGCGGAAACTCTTTTGTCACAATGTCGATACGCACACTAACAAGGTAGTCTGTCGGGACACATTTGTTCTAGTGTGAAGTTGTTGTGACCTGCAGATCAGGCCACCGCGAGGTGCACCATACAAGCTGTCGGAGGTTGAATCATGTCAGTCAAGAAGGTTCTGGCGATCGTCTTAGCAGGTGGTGAGGGTAAAAGGTTAATGCCCTTGACAGCTGACCGCGCTAAACCGGCTGTTCCCTTCGCCGGATTTAGGTTAGTCGATTTCGCATTGTCTAATTTGGCAAATTCAGGGTATTTCAAAATTGTGGTGTTGACACAATACAAATCGCATAGCCTTGACCGTCATATTTCGGAAACATGGCGCATGTCAACACAATTGGGTAACTATGTTGCCTCCGTTCCCGCACAACAGCGCCGTGGTAAGAGCTGGTTCCTAGGTAGTGCCAACGCCATATACCAGTCTCTGAACCTCATCGGCGATGCTGAGCCCGATATTGTGGTGGTGGTGGGAGCCGATCACGTCTACCGCATGGACTTTGAACAAATGGTCCAAAGCCACATCGCCTCTGGCGCCCGCGCAACAGTTGCCGCCGTGCGCCAGCCCTTGGAGATGGCTGACCAATTTGGTGTCATCGAAATTGATGGAACCCCCATTGACGGGGCAATTGGCGCCCACAAGATCTCAGCCTTTGTGGAGAAACCTGAATCGACTCCGGGGCTGATGGATGCCCCTGACCAGTTCCTTGCTTCCATGGGAAACTATGTCTTTGACGCAGATGCCCTTGTCGAAGCCCTGGAACAGGACGCGCTCAAGGAAAACACAAAGAATGACATGGGCGGGGACATCATCCCGTACTTCGTAAGCCGAGATGAGGCCTACGTCTACGATTTCTCCACTAATGACATCCCTGATGCCACTGACCGGGACCGGAACTACTGGCGAGATGTAGGAACCATTGATTCCTACTATGACGCGCATATGGATCTGATTTCTCCCATGCCGATCTTTAACCTGTACAACAGGGCATGGCCTATCTTCACGCGTAATACAACCTCTCCACCGGCGAAGTTTGTCCGCGGGGAACAGAACTCGGTGGGAACAGCTCTGGATTCCATAGTCGCCCCTGGCGTTGTGGTCTCCGGCGGTGTAGTGGAGAATTCTGTCCTCTCCAACGACGTCTTTGTAGCCGCAGGTGCACGGGTACAGGAATCTGTGCTCATGGATCGGGTATCGGTTGGCGCCGGCGCTGTTATACGCCGCGCCATCATTGATAAGAACGTCAAGATCCCAGCCGGAGCAACGATCGGTGTAGACGTCGAATTGGACAGGGCTCGCGGTTTCACCATCACCGAGTCCGGGCTCACGGTCCTGAGCAAGGGACAGTTCGTTTCGCCGCCTGACGAGCATGAAAGAAAACTCGCTCTAGAAGCGGCGGCAGAGCTGCCCGAGGCACTCGCCATCGCCATCGACAGGAATCAATTGTCCGAGGAGACGGCAATGAAAATAGTGGAGAATCAACTTTCTGCCATCACCCCCGTTCATGCTGGGTCAATGTCATATGACGGAGAGGCTAGCATTGATGGGTGAGCGCCCCCGAATTAACCCCTGAAGAGATCCAGAATTGTCTTAAGGTTTTGGAGTCCATCCATGTCTACGACGAAGAGCACCCTGACTATGTTTCGGTTCGCCGAGCTACAGGAAAAATGTTCAAGGCAGTCAAACGGCACCGTCGAGTGGTCAAGCGTGATGCGATCAACGACGCCGACAAGGCAGTGATCGCGTTGACCGCCACCGCGGCGCCGGATCGCATTGACGATGAGACTCGGGGCAACAAGCTCAAACCCTCAACGACTGGTGACACGGCGGGAACGCTTCTGCGTTCCCGCCCGTGTTACATCTGCAAACAGCACTACACCCTGGTAGACGCGTTCTATCACCAGCTGTGCCCGGACTGTGCCGCTTTCAACCATTCAAAGCGCGACGCGCGGACCGACCTCAGCGGCAAACGCGCCCTCCTCACGGGAGGCCGGGCAAAAATCGGTATGTACATTGCCTTGCGCCTCTTGCGCGACGGGGCCCACACCACCATCACCACTCGCTTCCCCAAGGATGCTGCCCGCCGCTTCGCCGCCATGGAAGACAGCAGCGAATGGCTCCACCGCCTGAGCATCGTCGGCATAGACCTGCGTGATCCAACCCAGGTTGTGGCCCTGGCTGATTCCCTCAACGAAGCCGGCCCGCTGGACATCATCATCAACAATGCTGCACAGACAGTTCGCCGCTCCGGCAACGCCTACAAACCGCTCGTTGACGCTGAACTTGAGGAGTTGCCCACCGACTCCCCCATGCCAGAACTGGTCACATTTGGCCATGCCCACGACAAACATCCGCTAGCCCTGGCCACCCAGATGATGGAACACCCGCAACTGGCTGGCAATGAAATTGCCGCTTTGGCGCTCTCCATGGGCTCGGCCTCTTTGGATCGCATCGAGGCAGGCACAGCCATCGACGCCGGAGGCCTGGTTCCTGATGTGGCGGCAATCAACAGCTGGACCCAGGTAGTGGACCAGGTGGACCCGTTGGAAATGCTTGAAGTCCAGCTCTGCAACGTCACGGCACCTTTCCTGCTGGTTTCGCGTCTTCGCCCGGCCATGCAGGCTTCCGCAGCCCACCGCAAGTACATTGTTAATGTCTCCGCCATGGAGGGCCAGTTCTCCCGTGCCTACAAGGGCCCGGGCCATCCGCACACCAACATGGCCAAGGCCGCATTGAACATGCTGACCCGCACCAGCGCCCAGGAGATGCTGGAGACCGACGGCATTCTGATGACGGCAGTTGATACCGGCTGGATCACTGACGAACGCCCGCACTACACCAAGGTTCGCCTGGCCGAGGAAGGCTTCCACGCGCCACTAGATCTGGTGGACGGAGCTGCCCGAGTCTATGATCCCATCGTCATGGGCGAATCTGGCGAAGACCAATACGGTGTCTTCCTCAAGGACTACAAGCCCAGCCCATGGTGAAGCCCGACGCCGGCCGGCAAGCCTTAGGGGACGGCATACGGAAGCTGGGGCCTGGAATGGCTGTAGCTTTTGCGGCCGTGGCGCTCTCTTTGGTTGTTCATGCCCTGATACCGATGCTGCCAGCCATGACGGTAGCAGTGGTACTGGGCATTGCCGCCGTCAACCTCCCAGGCACCTCAACACTGTGCCAAGGACCGTGGCGCGCCGGGTTGAACTTTGCCGGGAAGCATCTGATGCGCGTGGGAATCGTCTTTTTAGGTCTGAAGCTCAGCCTAGGAGACATCATGGATCTGGGCTGGTTCAGTGTTGCACTGGTGGTTACTGTGGTGCTGCTCAGTTTTGCTGGCACCTACGCTTTGGGGAAGCTTTTTAGGCTGGCCGGCGATCTACCTCTTCTGATTGCCACCGGCTTCTCCATCTGTGGAGCTTCCGCCATCGGCGCCATGGCCGCTGTCAAGGGGACCAAACATGAAGACACGGTGCTGCCAGTGGCCCTTGTGACACTGTGTGGAACACTGGCGATTGGTGTACTGCCGCTGCTGATGCATCCTCTGGGTCTCTCCGCGCTGCAGTTTGGCCAATGGGTGGGCGCTGGCGTTCATGACGTGGGACAGGTGGTGGCGACGGCACAGACGGCGGGAAACGTTGCGCTCAGTGCGGCCGTGGTTATCAAGCTCACGCGCGTAGTGCTTCTGGCACCTATTGTGGGAGTAGCCGGGGGTGTGGAACGCCGCCGCCAGAAGGGTGAGCTGGCAGCACATCAAAGCCGTTCAGACGCAGCCCCAACGGATACAAGCACGGCGAAGGCTACCCGGTTTCCGCCCGTAGTGCCCCTGTTTGTGGTGGGCTTCCTTCTGCTGGCCGCGATTCGAACCACGGGCTGGTTGCCGCAGAGCGTCATTGAAGGGGGCGCCCTGGCTCAAGACATTGCCTTGGGTGCTGCACTCTTTGGACTGGGTTCCAGCGTCCGGGTCCGGGACCTGTTGGCTACCGGACTGCGCGCAACCGCCATGGCCATGTGCGCCTGGGCCCTTATTGCAGCGTTGGCCTTTGGCGCCGTGCACCTGATGACCCCCTAACATCCTTGGGTGTCTTGATACACTGGGCGCCTCGTGGCCTTGGACGCCCAGCTTCCTTTAGTCCGTGCTTGCTTTGGTGGCGGTACATGATTGAATGAATTGGTGTCCAATGAAAATCTTTTGCGTAGTGAAGCCGCCCTCCGGAAGTCCTTCCTCACCGTCCATGGCTACGATGTAGCACTGGATCTTAGCGAAGCGGAAGACCTTGCCGTTCCTGGCTTCGCGAGCCGAACCACTATTAGCTTCGCGGCTGACATGTCCGCCCCCGGAGCATCACACACTTTCTTGGACTTCATAGGTTTATCTGTTGAATCGGTGATCCTGAACGGGCACCACTTACCCGTAGCCGAGGTGGTTGACGGGGCGCGGATTATCCTGCCCGCCCTAGCCGCCCAGAACGAGGTAGTGGTGAGCGCCACGGCCGCCTACTCCACGAGCGGCGAGGGACTGCACAGGTTTGTGGATCCCGCGGACGGTAAAACCTACACCTATACCCAATACGAGCCGGCTGACGCCCGCCGCGTTTTTGCCAATTTTGAGCAACCCGATCTGAAGGCCCCCTTCACCTTCCATGTCACGGCACCAGCGCATTGGCTGGTGGCATCCAACCAAGCCGTGGCCAACAAGACAGTGGCTACAAAGACAGCGGCGGGCGCTGAGCTAAGCCGCTGGGATTTTGCCCCCACCTTAGCGATTTCCACATATATTACAACCGTACTGGCCGGACCGTACTTCAAGGCAGAAGATCATTTCTCCATGGTTTTCTCTCCCGAGAGCAGTCATGCCGGCCTGCAGATGAACATCCCCTTGGCCGCTTATTGCCGGGCGTCACTGGCGAGCCACTTTGATACCGAGGCCATTTTTGCGGTGACCAAGTCCGGGCTGGCATACTTCAACGAGCTCTTCGACTATCCGTACCCCTTCGGCAAGTATGATCAGGCGTTTGTGCCCGAATACAATCTCGGCGCCATGGAAAACCCTGGTCTGGTGACTCTCACCGAGGCCTATCTGTACTCCTCCCGCGCCACAGACACCGCGTATCAGCAACGCGCCAATACGATCATGCACGAGATGGCGCACATGTGGTTTGGCGATCTTGTCACGATGGCGTGGTGGGATGACCTGTGGCTGAAGGAGTCCTTTGCCGACTATATGGGCCACCTCGCAGTTGCGGAGGCCACCGATTGGGGTGAGAAGTCCTGGACCATGTTCGCCAGCCGTCGCAAGGCCTGGGCCTACACTCAGGACCAGCTGCCTACAACACACCCCATCCTCGCTGACATCGCGAATCTGGAAGCCGCCAAGTCCAACTTTGACGGCATCACCTACGCAAAGGGTGCCTCCGTGTTGAAGCAACTCGTGGCGTACGTGGGCAGGGAGGCCTTCATCGCCGGCTCTCGCGAGTATTTCAAGAACCACGCATACGCCAACACGTCGCTGCAGGACCTGCTAGTCCCGCTCAGCAAGGCATCGGGCCGCGACCTTCAGACCTGGGCAGCCCAGTGGCTTGGCACCTCGGGCATGTCCACGCTGGTCCCGGATCTGGATGTTGACAAGGGCGCCGTGACGTCACTGTCCATCACACAAACAGCCTTTGATCCGTTGACCGGCAGTGTGGCCGTGCGCCCCCACCGCCTTGACGTTGGCTTTTTCACGTACGACGCCGGTGCCCTGGTCAGGAGCGCCTCGTTCGCCGTCGATGTGGTGGGCGCTAAGACGCAGGTGCCAGAGGCCACAGGGTGCCCTGCCCCTGACCTGGTCCTTCTCAATGATGGGGACTTGAGCTACGCCAAGGTTCGGTTGGATGCCGGCTCACTGAGCACGGCGCTGACGGGGGTGGGCCGCATAGTTGACCCATTGGCCCGCAGCCTTGTCTGGTCTGCGTTGTGGAACGCCACACGGGATGCCCTGTTGCCCGCAGCCGTGTATCTGCGTACGGTGGTGGCTCATGCTGGTGGCGAGGCCGATACCAGCTTGTTGCAAACCCTGGCAGAGAATGCCCTGTACGCACTTGAACACTTCTGCCCCATCCGTGACCGTGACGGGGCTGGGGAACTGTTGCATTCCGGTCTCGAACAGCTCCTACAGCAAGCCGCCCCCAGCAGTGATGAACAGCTGGTCTGGGCCCGTACGCTGGCCTTGTTGGGCCGGGGCAGCGATGAGCTCAATGAGCGCAGCCGGGAACTTCTGGCTGGGGTGAACGTGCCGCCGGGTCTTGTAGTGGATGGGAGCTTGCGCTGGCTGCTGTGGCAACAACTTGCCGCGCGCGGGAATGCTACGCGCGCCGAGTTGGATGCCGAATTGGCACAGGACACCACGGCGGAACACCGGGCCAACCATTGTGCCGCCGTCGCAGCTCTGCCAGTCGCTGAACTTAAAGCAGAGCGCTGGGCGGAGGCTGTGGAGGGCAAGGAACTGAGCAACGAGCTCCTCAGTGCCACGATCGCAGGTTTCATGGTGGGTGAGGCCGTGTTGTTGGCGCCGTTCACTGAGCCCTACTTCCAGTCTATTGAGGCTGTATGGCGTAGTCGGAGCCTTGAAATTGCCGGGCGCATTGTGGGCGGGTTGTTCCCTTCGCGCCAGGATTTGGCCGCCGGCACCAGCCCGGAACACCATCCCGTGGTGCACCGCACGGACACGTGGCTGGCCGGGCATGCGGATGCCCCGGCAGGGCTACGTAGAATTGTGCTGGAACAGCGGGACCAAATGCTCCGTGCGCTAAGGGCACAGGCTGGGGCCTAACCGGCGGGATTCCCACGCCGCACCCAGCGGATAAAGGTCAGCGTCATGCCGAGAAGAACTGCAAGCCAGGCTGCCACGGCCGTCCACGTGGCCACGTTTCCCAGCCAGGCAACAAGGGGCATGTGGTTGACCGTGCCAAAACGGTAGGTTGCCACAGCGAACATGCCCAGGGGAAACACAATGGACCACAGCGCCGTTGAGTAGCGCAGGGGTTCGCGCCGCACCGCATGCCGCCAGAAACCGAAGGCCACCAAAAGGGGAACCCACCACAAGCCAAAAGCCCACAGCAGATAGCTGATGCCGCCCACGGTGGGGCCGGCTACGTGGATGACGGGCACCTCTGCTGGCAGGTGCAAGATCATAGAACCGGCCAGGACGGTGATGGCCGTGGCCCCCATGAAGATCCAGTTGGTGGGCACAATCCCGCCATGGTTCTCACCGCCCGTGAGCAGACGTAGCATGACGAGGGTGGTGAGCGTCAAATAAAGCATGATGCCAATGCCCCAAAACGCCACCGCCGCATCGCTTAGGAACCGTACTTGACTGCCACCGGTGGCCAGGGACGCCGCCACCATGGCCAGTGACTGGGTGGAAACCACCCACAGGAACCAGGTCCCATCCACGGGCAGCAGGCGTGGGCGCAACGTCTCACCAATTTCGGTGCGCAGCATCATGGACAGCGGCACACCATAGGCCAGAAAAAGCCACAAGGGAATACTCATGGCAGCCATGACCCAGGTGACGGCTGGCGCCACGGGGTGGAAACCCACACCCACCACGTTGATGGCCGCAACCATGGTCAGATATCCGAAACCTCTGTGGGGGTCACGGAAGTCAATCACGGCGGCGTTGGTATGGATCACTAATCTGCCCACCAGTCCAACAATCAACACCAGAAGAGCGCCAACGGCCATCCACAGCAGTGCTCTTGCAGCTAGGCCCCATCCCGCATCAAGTAGAGCCGAGGAGACTATGCCGGTAGCCATGACAAAGGCAAAGGCCGCTGGTGGCTGATTGGGCCAGGCACCCTTGATACGGGAGCTCACACGGGCAAGGGCACTCATGGAACCCGGTTCAGCCATTCCTCTGTGCCAAATTTACTCTCCACCCTGCGTGCTGCTTCCGCCAGTTCCGCCTCGGTCAGCAGGGCTGGGCGGGCGTCATAACGCGCGCTAAACGTTGCCGCCATGCGTTCTAGAATTTCCTGCCGGCTCATGCCGCTTTGGCGGCGCAGCGGATCCACCCGTTTCTTGGCCGAGCGGGTTCCCTTATCCGAAAGTTTTTCCTTGCCAATCCGCAACACCTGCACCATTTTGTCTGCGTCAATGTCATAGCTCATTGTCACATGGTGCACCATGGCGCCATTGCTGAGCCGTTTCTGGGCTGCACCACCAATCTTGCCCTTGCCCGTGGCAATGTCATTGAGGGGCACATAAAACGCCTCAATTCCCATGGATTCAAGGGCGGCCAAAACCCATGCGTCAAGGAACTTGTAGGAGTCCTCAAAGTTCAGCCCGTCCACCAACGTCTGGGGCACGTACAGGGAGTAAGTGATGCAGTTTCCGGCCTCCATGAACATGGCGCCACCACCGCTGACCCGCCGCACCACCTTGATACCGTACTTTTCGACGCCGGCCGGCTCCAATTCGTTGCGCACGGACTGAAAGCTGCCAATCACCACGGATGGCTCGTCCCAGTCCCAAAAGCGCAGGGTGGGATTGCGGCGCCCCGCACCCACTTCCTCCGTCAATACCTCATCTAATGCCACGTTGAGGGCCGTTGGCAAAATGGTTGGGGCGATGACGTCCCACTCGTGATCGAGCCAGCTCGTTGCTTTCGTCAGCGCCCGGCGGAGCGTGATGGCTACGGCCTGGGCGGAGAAACCAAAGAGCACGGCCTCCGGGGGCAGTGCTGCCGTGATGGCATTTGCCAGCGCATCGGCAGAAAGGTTGGCAGGCAAGCCGTTCAACGCGGCGTTGATGTCATCAAGTGCCTCGTCAGGTTCCAGGAAGAAGTCGCCGCTGACGTGTACATCCGCTAGCGTCTCATCAATGACGCGGCAATCTACCACCACCAATTTGCCGCCGTGGACCTTATATTCACCATGCAGTTCAGAATTTTCACCGTGCAGTTCAGAAGCCATGGCTCTATCTTCCCAAGCTGGCGGGGGGAAGCGCAAAAAAGGCAGGGCCCGCACTTTCCGTGCGGACCCTGCCTTAGAAAAAACTGTTGGTAAGAAGTATTACTTCTTGCCGAAGCCTGCGAAGCGAGCGTTGAAGCGCTCAACACGGCCGGCGCTGTCCATGATGCGCTGCTTGCCCGTGTAGAACGGGTGCGACTCGGAAGAGATTTCAACGTCGATGACGGGGTAGGTGTTGCCATCTTCCCATTCGATGGTCTTCTTGGACGTCGCGGTGGAACGCGTCAGGAACTTGGTACCGGAAGCCAGGTCGTTGAATACGATGGCTTCATACTTCGGGTGGGTGTTCTGCTTCACAATGAACCTCAGAATGTTATTGCCTGGATTTTGCCAGACGGATGAATGTTATGGTCACGAGGACCAGCTAGAAACTTTACCGTCTCAATCCCATTTCACCAAGCCCGCTGTGACAAAGCCTCAAGTGCGCTGTTCGCGTGCACGTCCATGTTGGTTTCACTGGAAATCTGAAAACGCAAGATTCGGTTCGAATCAACAATAAACGTGGCCCTTTTAGTGGGAAGCGCCTTCGCCAGCAAACGCCTGCGGACACCAAACACATCCGCCACCGCGCCGTCCCGGTCGCTCAGAAGTGGGTAGTCAAAGTGGTTCTTGTTCGCAAAATCGAGCTGTTTGGCCACTGAGTCGGTACTGATACCCACCAGTGAGGCACCTGCTGTTGCAAATTCCTGCTGCAGGTCCCTGAAATGGCAGGCTTCCTTGGTGCAGCCGCCGCTGCTGGCCAGGGGGTAAAAGAAAATTACCAAGGGACCTTCTGCGGTGAGTTCAGTAAGGCTACGAACTTGACCGTGCTGGTCGGAGAGTTCGAAGTCGGGTACTTGCTCGGCTATCTTCATGGTTCAACACTACCCGCGCATGGCTTCTGGGGGCGCTTATTGCCGGCGCGGGTCCGTGGCGAAAAAGGCAACGGCGCTAGCGGCAGCCACATTCAGTGAGTCCACTCCTGCATACATGGGGATCATGACTGCATGGTTGACGGATGCCAGGGTTTCAGGACTGAGCCCATACCCTTCGCTGCCGAGAATGAGAGCCAATTTTGCTTCGTTGCGCGCCGCGAGTTCATGGATGGACAGCGAATCCGGCTCCAAGGCCAGCGCCGCCGTCGTAAATCCGGCCTCATGCAGCACGTCCAGGGCGCCTGGCCCCTCTGGCAGGCGGGCCCATGGGATTTGAAAAACGGCACCCATGCTCACGCGAATGCTGCGCCGGTATAGAGGGTCTGCGCAACGCGGGCTGATGAGCACCGCATCCACACCCAGGGCGGCGGCGGAGCGGAAGATTGCCCCAATATTGGTGTGATCGCTGATGTCTTCAAGGACGGCTACCCGGCGCGCCCCTGCCAGTAAGGAGCCGATCTCCACGGGTGCGGGACGGTGCATGGCGGCCATGGCTCCGCGGTGGAGGTTGATGCCTGTGATTTCCTCCAGCATGGCCCCGGTGCCCACAAACGCGGGGACGTCAGGGTGCGCTTCAAGGACGTCAAGTACCTCGGGCATCCTTTTCTCCGCGAGGAAAAAGGAGCGAGCCTGGTGTCCGGCAGCGAGAGCGCGGCGCACCACCTTAGGGCTTTCGGCAATATACAGGCCCTCGGCAGGCTCCTTGACCTTGCGCAATTGGACATCCGTGAGGGAAACGTAGTCACTCACACGGGGGTCGTTGGCGGTTTCGAGATGGATGATCATAGGGCTAGGAGTTTCGCAATCATGAAGTAAAGTGCCACCAGGCCCAGCGTAACTATGACGGAGCGCAGTACCAGCGGCGGCAACTTGCGCCCGATCTTTGCGCCGATGAACCCGCCAATCAGTGAGCTGACGGCGATTAAACCGACCACCACCCAGATGATTTTCTCCGGCGCAAACAGCAGGTAGGAGATTGCCGCCACAACGTTGACCGTCAGTGAGAGCACGTTCTTGACGGCGTTGGCGTTTTGCAGGGTTCCGGACATGAAAATCCCCAAGATTCCCACGAGCAGCACACCCTGCGCCGCCACAAAGTAGCCGCCGTAGACGCCAGCCAAATAGACCAGGATCATCATGGCTAGATCATGGGAACGGGCTGAGGGGTTTGACTCGCGGCGCGCCTTGATGACCGCCTGTAAGCGAGGCTGGAAAATAACCAAAAGCAGTGCCAGCACAATCAACAGCGGCGCCACCACGGAGAACACCGTTTCAGGAAGGTGCAGCAGCAGGTAGGCGCCGGTGATTCCACCCAGCAGCGAGGCGGGCATGAGGCGGGCAAGGTTGCGCCCCATGCCTAGCAACTCGTGACGGTACCCCCACGTTCCGGAGATTCCCCCTGCGATCAGGCCCATAGCGTTGCTGACAACAGCCATGACGGGGGCAATCCCCAGCGCAATCAGGATTGGGAAGGTGACGAGCGTGCCGGAACCAACAACTGTGTTGATGGTTCCGGCCCATAACCCGCCCAGCAGGATCAAGAAGGAATCGAGCGTATTCACCGTTTGGTACTACGCCGGTTAGTTGCGAGCAGTCGCCGTGTAGCGACCCGCGTTACTTGTTACAGACAGTGGCAGGCCAAACGTGGCGCTGAGGTGTTCTTCCGTGAGTACTTCGGCCAGCGGGCCTTGGGCCACTACGGCGCCCTCACGCAGCAGCAGCGCGTGCGTGAAGCCCGGAGGAATTTCTTCTAGGTGGTGGGTGACCAGAACCGTGCTCGGGGCCAGGGGGTCCGCGGCCAGTTCGCTGAGCCGTTTCACTAGGCTTTCACGTCCGGCAAGGTCAAGGCCGGCACCTGGCTCATCCAGGAGCAACAGTTCGGGATCGCTCATCAGGGCTCGTGCAATCTGGACACGCTTGCGCTCACCATCACTGAGGGACGCGAACGGACGGTTGAAGAAGGTGGAGACACCCCACTGATCCAAGAGATTGAAGGCACGGCGTTCGTCGTCGCGCTCGTAATCCTCCCGCCAGCGTCCGGTCACACCGTAGGAGGCGGTGACCACCACGTTGAGGACCTTCTCATGCTCCGGAATCTGGTGCGCCAGTGCGGCAGAGGCCACACCAATGCGGGGACGCAGTTCAAAGACGTCAACTGCGCCTAGCACTTCGTCGAGGATGCCAGCCACACCCCGGGTGGGGTGCATACGGGCACCAGCAATTTGCATGAGGGTGCTCTTCCCGGCACCGTTCGGTCCCAGCACCACCCAGCGTTCGCCCTCAGCAACCCGCCAATCAATGTTGTTCAACAGTGTTTTGGTGCCGCGGACTACGCTGACACCGGCCAAACCCAAAACTTCATTCATAACTAGTGAGCCTAGGGCACGGAAGGCGGCCAACGCTAACCGGGCCAACGCTGCCGAGCCCTTCATGACAACGCTGATTCCAACTGTTGGCAGGCATCTGGCACAGGATTCGAACCCTGGACGTTTGGGGCCAGCTCTTGATTGGCTAGAATACTTCTCATGCCCTCCACATTTACTGCTGTCAGCTATGGCCAAACGCTCTCCCCCAAGACTCTGGCCTCGGTCAAAACAATCCTGGCCGAGCACGGCTACACCGTTGCCGTGGAACGCATGGAAAGCCATTCCGGATTCGAAGCTGCCATTTTTGAGCTGGGCGCACTCGAACCCAGTGGCACCACTGAGGCCCAAGGAGCGGCACGTATTGCCCGTCTGCGCGCAGCTCTCGCGGAAGCCTCACAAGAAGGCATCAGCACCGCCATCGTGCCTGATTCGCTGCGGGCGGCGAAACGCAAGTTCATCATCATGGACGTAGATTCGACTCTGATTCAGCAGGAAGTCATTGAGCTGCTAGCAGCCCATGCCGGGACGGAGGCGGAGGTTACCCGTGTCACGGAAGCTGCCATGCGGGGAGAGCTGGACTTTGAGCAGAGCCTGCACCACCGGGTTGCCACTCTCGCCGGACTGCCCGAAAGCGTTCTGGCCGATGTGGGCCATAAGATCAAACTCTCAGTCGGTGCGCAACGGCTGGTGGCCGAGGCGAAGGCTGCAGGGCATGTGGTGTGTGCAGTATCCGGGGGCTTCTCCCAAATTTTGACACCCCTGGCTGAAAGCTTGGGCTTGGATCACGCCCTGGCCAACGATCTGGAAATTGTTGACGGATACTTGACCGGGAAGGTCAGCGGGGCCGTGGTGGACCGAGCAGCCAAGGCCGTTCAACTCCGGGCGTGGAGTGCAGAAGCGGCCATCCCCGGACAGGCCACCATGGCCATTGGTGACGGCGCCAATGACCTGGACATGATGGCAGCAGCCGCTCTGGGCGTAGCTTTTAACGCCAAGCCAGCCGTGCGCGCCGCGGCCGATGCCCAAATCAACATCGCCAACCTAGATGTTGCACTGGTCCTGGCCAACATCTAAAACCAAGCACTAGTTCATCAAGCAGACGGTTCCGGCCCAACATAGTTCCGGCGCCACAACAGCAGCGGTCCCCCGGTTTTCGCCGGAGGACCGCTGCTGTTCTTTTTTGTTCTAGAGCCTGAAATAGGCTCCGCTGCTACTTGAAGTAGTCTGCGCCGCCCACGTATTCCGTGTGACCCGAGGGGACATCGGCCGTGGCCATGGCAGCGATCTCAGCCGCAAATTCGGCAACTGTGTACAGCCTGCCGGCTTCCGCGCGTCGTGCTTCGATGGCACCCGGGTTGGCACGGTCCAGCAAAGTTGCTGTCACGGTCCCTTCAATCATGTCCCCCGAGACAACTACCAAAGAGATGTCTTCCGCAGCCAAGTTAGGAATGAAGGCACGCAAGGCGTCTTCTCCGGCACGCTTGCTCTTGGCCACCGGCTCATATTCGGCCATGGTGGGGACAGTTTCAATGAAGTGCGCCTGGTGGCTTGTGACAAATACCACGCGGGATCCGGCGGGAAGTACCGGCATGGCCGCGTTGAGCAGGTTGACCTGCGCGTCGCGGTTGAGCTGCAGAGCGTAGTTTTCCGCCATACCGGCTTCCATGCCGCCTGAGGCGTTCAAGACCACCAGATCCAGTGAACCGAAGTTCTCCAAGGCCGCACTGACAAGAGCCTGCACCCCTTCCTGGGTGGTGAGGTCAGCGCCAACGGCCACGGCCCGTCCCCCTGCCTCCACAATCTGGGCAACTACCTTGTTGGCGCGCGGCGCTTTCTGGCGGTAGTTGACCACAACGGCTGCACCCTCAGCAGCCAGGAACTTGGCTACATCAGCGCCTACGCCCCGTGAAGATCCGGTGACAATGGCTGTCTTTCCATCGAGCTTTCCCATGCAAGTTTTCCTTTTTTCTCATGTTTCTCTGCCTTGCGCCGGCTGCTGTCTTTCGCTCCCGCGCAGGCTTACTCTTGTCAAATCTTAGCGTTGCCCTAACGTACTACCGAGTACGTGCCAAGCATGTGCGAACAGTGTGCGGCTCAAGCAGCCCGGACTGCTGAGCAGACCGTGCCGCTCAAGCAGCCCATCACGTTGAGCAGGCTGTGCCTGTTCAGCCGGGCGGGGCACGCGCCGTCGGGCTTTAGTGGCCCATGCCCAATCCGCCGTCAACAGGGATGACTGCCCCGGAGATGTAGGCCGCCTCGTCGCTGGAAATCCAGCGGACCACATCGGCCACTTCCTCGGCCGAGGCGAAGCGGCCTGCAGGGATGGTGGATAGGTACTGCTTTTGGGTTTCTTCGGGCAGCGCCGCCGTCATATCGGTGCTGATGAAACCGGGGGCCACCACGTTAGCCGTGATCCCGCGTGAGCCTAGCTCCCGGGTCAGTGAGCGAGCAATGCCCACCAGGCCGGCCTTGGACGCGGCGTAGTTGATCTGGCCAGGAGAGCCGTAAAGCCCTACCACGGATGAAATCAACACCACACGGCCCTTGCGCATCCGGATCATGCCCTTGGAGGCACGCTTGATCACACGGAACGCACCGGTCAGGTTCGTGTCCACCACAGAGGTGAAATCATCTTCACTCATGCGCATCAAGAGCGTGTCCTTCGTGATGCCAGCATTGGCCACGAGCACCTCAACGGGACCATGGGCGGCTTCTACTTCCGTGAATGCAGCGTCGATCGACGCCGCGTCAGTAACATCCGCCTGGACACCCAGGATGCCCTCGGGTAGTTCCGAAGCGCTACGGAAGGTCACAGCCACCTTGTCGCCATTGGCCAGAAATGCCTTCGCGATGGCCAGACCAATTCCCCTGTTGCCACCCGTGACCAAAACACTGCGAGCCTGCTTTTGCGCGCCTACCGATGCACTCATATATTCCTCCTGAAAGTAAATGATGTGGAAGTTTCACCCTAGTTAAGGAATCCTACGTGAAAGCCGCGGCGGTACCCACTCGAGCTTTTGGTTGTGCACGGCGGCAGTGAGAGAATAAAGAGGTCCCTTGGAGTGTGATGAAAGAACAATCAGCTACACCGAAATTCGGTGCACGCCGGCGCAGCAAGTCCCGCCGCGGCGAACCCAGCACCCCTGTTCAAGCCATTACGAATGCAGCCATCGCCCATAGCGAAGACATGCGTCACAGAATGATTCAGTACTCATTGACCATGGGCATCCGTATGGTCTGCCTGGTTCTTATTTTCGTTTTTGACGGCTGGTTCAAGATCGTCCCCATTGTTGGCGCCGTGGTGCTGCCCTGGGTTGCGGTTATGCTCGCCAATGGTGGAGCGGACACCGTCCACCAGGAAACTGTGGAACTGCTCGATGAGGCTCCCCTCTATGCCGTGACGGACGCAGAGTTCACCACGGACGGCACCGACTCCTCCTCTGAAGGCATCCTCCAGGGTGAGATCGTCCCCGACGACGCGGACACTGACGTAACTGAGCCGGACGCAACAGGGCCTGATGAAACAGGGTCCGATGAAATGGGAGGCCAGGGACCTTGAATATCTTTGACATGCTGGGCGGGGAAGAACAGCCTGAATCGCCTGTGGTGCAAACACCGATTTGTTCCCGCAAGGGCTGCCGAGCCTCTGCTACCACGCAGTTGCTCTGGAACAATCCCAAGATACACACAGAGGAGCGCCGTAAGATCTGGTTGGCCTGCGCCGATCACACGGCTTGGCTAGAGGATTATCTCCAGAGCCGCTTGCTGTGGAAAGAAACACTGCCCCTCTCCCCCACTGCCCTTGAGCCCTAAGGATTCCACCTAGTTCATGAAGACGTACAAGTTTCTGTTGACCAGTAGGTGGTTGGGCTACTTCGCCATGGCGGTGGTCTTTGCCATCGCCTGTGTGGCTCTTGGTAACTGGCAGATGAACCGGCGCAACGCTGTGGTTGAGAACATTCACAAGATTCAGCAAAATTATGCGGGTGCAGTGGTGGACTATGCCAATATTGCCGCTAATTTTGATCAGCTGGATCCTGCCAAGGAGTGGACTCAGGTCCGGTTGAAGGGGACTTACCAGAACTCGGACCAGCGGATAGTGCGCAACCGCCCCCTGAATGGCGCTCCGGGTTATGAAGTGTTGGTGCCGTTGACACTCGAGAATGGCGATACAGTCATCGTGGACCGTGGCTGGTTGCCCATTGGTAATAACGAGGCCGGCCATCCGGACACTGTTCCGCAACCGGAACCGGGAGTTGTTGAGGTCATTGCCCGGCTCAAACCGGCAGAGCCCAAACTGGACCGTGGCGCCCCGGAAGGGCAGTTGGCATCGATTGACCTCAAGGAGTATGCCGGGCAGGTGGGGTATCCCATCAAGACTGGTTCCTACGGCCAGCTTGCGAGTGAATCCCCCGCAGCCGCGATTAACCCCGTCGCCTTCCCTGCCCCGTCCATCGACGAAGGCTCACACTTAAGCTACGCCTTGCAGTGGATAGCTTTCGGCATCCTGGCCTTTATCGGCTTCGGCTACGCGGCGCGCATGCAACGCCGTAACGATGACTTCGATGCGTTGGAAGCCGCAGAATCCGGTGTGCCCGTTGAGGAGCTTTACGGCCGCGGTTCAGCGTTCCACCCGCGCCGCCACGTTAAGGTGCGCAAACCCGGTGCCAAGCCCAGCGCTGAGGAAGCCGAAGACGCACTCCTGGATGCCCAGGGCTTCTAGCACCTTGACGAACCCCGGTTCCGGCCTAGGCTAAGAAGCGTGAATGTGTTTCTGCAAAGCGATGCCGCTGCCGAACTGTCCGATCCTGTGGTGGAAAATGTCCGCCGCGCTCTGACAGAGGCTGGGCTCCCCGACACTGTCTTGCTCGTGCCGGATTCCGTCGCCACTGCAGCCACCGCTGCCGCAGTCCTAGGTTGCGAGGTGGGCGCCATCGCCAATAGCCTCATCTTTGAATGTGGCGGGGCACCCCTGCTGATCATGGCCAGCGGTGCTGCCAAGGTTGACACGAAAAAGTTGGCCCGTGAAAACGGGCTCTCCAAGATCAACCGTGCGGGCCCGGACTTTGTGCTCGAGCACGCAGGCCAGCCGGTGGGCGGTGTTGCGCCTCTCGGGCACCCGCAGCAACTGCGCTGCCTCCTCGACACCGAACTACGGCAGTACCCCGTGCTTTGGGCTGGGGCCGGCAGCCATCAGGCCATGCTCTCGCTCAGCTATGACCAGCTTCTGAGAATCACAGGGGCAAAAGAAACTGCCGTGCGCTAAACCAAGCACACGGCAGTTTCTGCACAGCCGGAACGCTGCGCGGTGGGAACTAGTACGGCGGAAGTTATGCCAGCGTGATGAGGTCCAGGTAGTCCTGGTTCCAGAGGTCTTCATCACCATCGGGCAGGAGCACCACACGCTCGGGATCAAGAGCTGCGACAGCGCCTTCATCGTGACTGACAAGTACCACTGCACCCGTGTAGTTCTTCAGTGCGCCAAGAATTTCGGCGCGGCTGGCCGGGTCCAAGTTGTTCGTGGGCTCATCGAGCAGCAGCACGTTGGCGCTGGATGCCACGATGGTAGCCAACGCTAGGCGGGTCTTCTCGCCACCGGAGAGCACACCTGCAGGCTTGTTGACGTCATCACCGGAGAACAGGAATGAGCCAAGGATGCCACGCACCTCGGCATCGTTCATGTCACCGGCGGCAGAGCGCATGTTTTCCAGAACAGTCCGTGTCACGTCCAGGGTGTCGTGCTCCTGCGCGTAGTAGCCAACTTTCAAGCCATGACCGGCAATAATTTCACCCGTATCCGGCTTGGCCACACCTGCCAGCATGCGCAGCAGTGTTGTCTTTCCGGCACCGTTGAGACCCAGAATGACCACTTTGGATCCTCTGTCGATGGCGAGGCTGACATCCGTGAAAATTTCCAGTGAGCCGTATGACTTGCTCAGACCCTCAGCCATCAGCGGGGTCTTGCCACAGGGTGAAGGATCGGGGAAGCGCAGCGCCGCCACCTTGTCCTGAGCTCGCACGTCTTCTAGCCCCGCTAGCAGCCGCTCGGCCCGCTTAGCCATATTCTGTGCGGCCACAGCCTTGGTAGCCTTGGCGCGCATCTTGTTGGCCTGCTCCATGAGGACGCCAGCCTTCTTTTCAGCGTTAGCGCGCTCCCGGCGTCGGGCCCGCTCATCCGTTTCACGCTGGGCAAGGTACTTCTTCCAGCCAAGGTTGTACTGGTCGATCGTGGCACGGTTGGCGTCAAGATGATAGACCTTGTTGACGGTGGCTTCTAGCAGTTCGGTGTCGTGACTGATCACAATCAGCCCGCCCTGGTGGCTCTTGAGGAAGTCACGCAACCAGGCGATCGAGTCGGCATCCAAGTGGTTGGTGGGCTCATCCAGGAGCATGGTCTGGGCGCCGGAGAACAGGATCCTAGCCAATTCCACACGACGGCGCTGACCACCGGAGAGTGTCTTCAACGGCTGGTTCAAGATACGTTCGGGCAGGGCCAGGTTTGAGGAGATCGCAGCAGCCTCGGCTTCGGCAGCGTAACCGCCACCGGCGAGGAACTCCACCTCCAGACGGTCATAGCGGCGCATGGCCTTGTCACGAATGCTGGTGTCATCGCTGGCCATGTCAGCTTCAGCTTTACGCAGCTTCGTAATGACCTTGTCCAAGTCACGGGCGGAGAGAATTCTATCCCGTGCCAGCTGCTCCATGTCTGGGGTACGCGGATCCTGCGGCAGGTAACCAATTTCACCGGAACGGGTGACCTTGCCACCGGCCGGAAGACCTTCCCCGGCCAGGACACGGGTCAACGTGGTTTTGCCGGCGCCATTGCGCCCCACCAGCCCAACCTTGTCACCTTTGTCGATGCGGAATGACACTTCGTCCATGAGCAACCGCGCTCCTGCGCGTAACTCAAGGTCTTGGACCGTAATCAACGTAGTAACCTTTCAAAGAATGGGTAGGTGCCGAACACGCCACCCGCGAGCATAATTTGCTTGCCATGGCGTTGGACAACCTCCTTAGTCTAACGACGTTCAGGCACTACGAGAATCCCTCCACGAAGAAAGCACGCAGAATGCATCAAACATCACGCAAAGTCACACCAGCAAAAGCACCAGCAAAGGACGAAGATATCCTCCCCATTGCTCTCCCACGGCGGCGCTGGGGTGCCATGGATCTCTCGCTCATCGCAGTCTTTGCCGCCCTGATGGCAGCCTCCATCGCCGTCCCCGGCATCAATGTGGGCCCTTTGGGCGTGGCCATTACCTTGCAAACCCTGGTGGTGGCCCTGTGCGGATTGGTGCTTGGCTTAGGCCGCGGCACAGCAGCCGTAGGCCTGTACGTGCTGCTGGGCTTGATAGGTCTGCCCATCTTCAGCGGTTTCCGTGCCGGCCCGGCCGTCTTGGCCAGCCCCTCAGCCGGCTACATTGTGGGATTCATCTTCGGGGCTGCCGTGATTGGCCTGCTCGCCACCTGGGCTGTGCGTAGCCGGTGGCGCCCCGCCGCACTGTTTATGGCGGCCATGGCCGGCACCGTAGTTATTCACATCAGTGGCATTGCGGGCTTTGTTTTCAAGGGCATGAGCGTCCCGGCCGCCATTGCAGCGGATCTGATTTATCTTCCCGGAGATGTCCTAAAAAATGTTCTCGCCGTGGTGATTGCGCTGAGCCTGCACAGAGCCTTCCCCGACCTCCTGGTCCGCCGCCAACGGTGAGCGCCTCCTCAAACTCTGGCAGTGTTTCAAGCAGAGGCGGCGCCCCAAGCCAAGGCATAGTCTTAGCTGACGCTGGGCTGACCCTTGCCCCGGATGATCCTCGCACCCAAGTGGCAAAACAGATACTGGCGCCGCTGACCTTGGAGCTCACCGAAAAACGCATTGCCATTATTGGCGCCAACGGCTCTGGGAAATCAACCCTGCTCCGCTTGCTCAACGGCCTTGTTCTGCCATCCTCGGGAACAGTTCATGTCCAGGGGCGCAATACACGCAGCGAAGCGTCTGCTGTTCGGCGCAGTGTTGGCTTCGTCTTCACTGACCCCTTGTCACAGCTGGTCATGCCTACACCACAGGAGGACCTTGAGCTCTCCTTGCGCCGGCAAAAACTGAGCAAAAAACAGCGGCAGGAGAAGGCCCTGGGCATCCTGGCCAGCTACGGTCTTGACCATCTTGCACAGAGCAGTATTTACGAACTCTCTGGTGGCGAACGCCAACTGACGGCGCTGGCCACGGTGCTGGCCGTTGACCCCAGCATCCTAGTCCTGGACGAGCCCTCCACTCTGCTGGATCTGCGTAATACCCAGCTCCTTATGCAACGCCTGAGCACCCTGGACCAACAGATCATCATGTCAACGCATGATCTTGTCCTGGCCGCCACCTTTGAACGAGTCCTGGTCATCGAGGCAGGCCAGGTGGCGTTCGACGGCGCACCCCAGGAAGCCATTGCGGCGTACCGCAAGATGGCAAGCTAGTGCGCGGGCACGCCTTCATGGTGGCCGGGTACGTCCGTGGCTCCTCCGTGATCCACCGCATGCCCCTCGCCGCCAAAGCTGTTCTGCTCTTGGCGGTGGCGGTACTGTGCTTGGCCTCGCCGATGATCTCAACCCTGGTGGGTGCGTGGATTACCACGGCAACGCTGGTGGCTGTGACAGCCGCGCACTTTGTGGCGGGTTTGTCCTGGCAACGACTGTGGCGTGCCATCCGGATGATGCTGGTGTTCTTGGTACTCATTGGCGGATATCAGTGGTGGCAACACGGGCCTGTGGTGGCGTGGCAGGTTGTTGCGGCCATTGTGGCCACCGTCCTGGCCTCCAACATTCTCACCGCCACCACGCCCGTGGACGAACTTCTTGACGGGCTCTCGGCACTGGTCCAGCCCTTGCAGCGTTTTGGCGCCGATCCCGAACGCTTTTCCCTCACGGTGGCCCTGATGCTGCGCAGCATACCGTTTGTCATTGGTGCCTTTGCCGACGTGCGCGACGCCGCCCGGGCCCGTGGCCTGGAGCGCAATTTACTGGCCCGTTCACTGCCCGTGGTGATTGCCACCGTGGCCTACGCACGGGCCACCGGAGAAGCCCTGGCGGCCCGCGGCCTCGGCGATCCCGAACCCTTTGACGTTGCACCCCACTCCCCTGGGCTCCCCGCCAGCGAGCACAACTCCCTCAAGCCCAACACACTCAAGCACGACGGCGAATCCCTCCCCTAGCGCTACTGGCGCAAGCGGGCGTGATGAGCGCAAACCCAGTGTTGCAGCCGTAGCCCTAGCGTTGTGGACGCAAATCCACAGTTTGGAAGTGGGCAGCCAGCCCCATCCCCCCTGCCATGCTGAGCATCGCGAAGGCGTCCTGACCGGCGGCCGCCCTAGCCTGGGACCCGGTCTCCAGCGCAGGCTGGGACTTGGCCTCCGGGGTTTGTTGGGACGTTGCCTGCACTTGAGCGAGCAGCCGCGTTACAAGGACAGCCCCGGAGGCGCCGTACGGATGCCCCAAAGCCAACGCACCGCCGTCGTGGTTGAACAGCACCGGGTCCAGATCCAGCAGGTCCGCCACGGCAAGTACTTGGGCGGCAAAGGCCTCGTTGAACTCCACGCGGGAATGGCGCACCTGTTCGATCCCCAGACCAGTACTGGCAAGAAGAAGCTCCATGGCGCGGGCCGCACCCACTCCCAATAGATTCGGATCATTGCCGGCAACGGCACTTGCCCGAAACGCCAACCCCACACTGGCACCAGTATCTGTATCTCCCGCTGCCACGAGTGTCCTGGCATGCTCCAGCGAGGTGACAACAGCCACTGCAGCCCCATCACTGAACGGGCACGAGTTACCGGCTGTGACGCTTCCGCCCGCAACAAAAGCCGGTGGGAAGCGTGCCATGAGCCTCGCGTTGAGGTTGCCACGGATGCCTTGATCCGCAGCAAGGTCCGCGAAGGGCACAAGTTCGCTGGCGAAGGCGGCGTTGCGCTGGGCAGCGAGTGCTCGTGTGTGACTTTCCATGGCGTAGGCGTCTTGCCGTGCACGGGTGATGCCATAGTGGCGGGCCACATTTTCCGCAGCCACACCGGCATCCGGATCCCCTGTTGCCAGCGGGGCGAATTGGGCGCGGTCATAGAACTCCAAGGCGCCCTCTGCGTTCCTATGCGCCCTGGCGGGAGCGGTACTGATACTTTCCACGCCGCCGGCAAGATACAGCTCACCCGCTCCGGCTTGGATCAGACGGCAGGCCAAAATGATCGCTTCCAAACCGGATCCGCACTGCCGGTCAACGCTCAACCCCGGCACACTCTCGGCCAGCCCGGCAGTCAGGGCTGCCAGCCGCGCAACGTTTCCTCCACCACCGGTGGCATTGCCCAAGATGACATCGTTGATGGCCAGCGGGTTGATCCCGGATTCCATCACGAGGTGGCTGATCACCGCTGCGGCGAGATCATGTGCCCTGTGATTCTTATAGGCTCCCCCGGCCTTGGCGTTAGGCAACCGCCTAGCCAGCAGCACCACAGGAGTTCTCCGTGGATCATTGTGTATTCCATCATGTCCGGCGTCTGGCACGGGGGTCTCCTTCTACAATCCATTGGGCCAAGCGCACCCTACTGATCTTGGCGCTGCCTGTCAGCGGTAACTCACCCAGCTCATAGAAATGCAAGGGGCGGTGGCTTGCCGGTAATGAAGCGGCAGCCGCACGCAGAGACGGGAGAATCCCAGCGCTGGCATGGCCCTGTGCTTGCCTCGCTGGATAAAAAGCGGCCACCACCCTTTGCCCCCGGACGGTGTCCGGAATGCCCACCACGAGAATTTGCGCCCCTGAATCAACCCCGCTGCGCAAGGCCTGTTCCACCGCATGCGGATAAACGTTGTTGCCGGCGGTGATGATCATATCGCTGGCCCGCCCGGCTAGGTGGAGGAAACCCTCCGGGTCGATGCTGCCACGGTCGTGCACCGTGTGCCAGCCGTTGTCTCCCAATGCACGGAAGGCGAGCCCGTCATCACCCCAGGCGTAGCCTTGGGCGATATAGGGGCTCTTGACACTGACCAGTCCCTCCTCCCCGGCCGGAACTTCCCCACCGTCCTCGCCGCGGATGCTCAGCTGAACCCCAGGAAAGGGCAGGCCCACCCCACCGCTAGTTACGGCACCGCCGTCAGTGCTTGAAGTGCCGGGAGGCTGTGTGGCTTCGAGAGCTTGCACTGGCGAAGCGGTGACAAAACCGAGCTCGGCGGCGCCGTAGTACTGCTGGACTCTAGCGTTGGGAGCCCACGTCCGTGCCAGCTCTATGACTTCTTGAGAGAGTGCCGAACCGGCACAGAGAATGTGTTGGAGCATTCCCCCGTCCGCACCGGTTGCTAGTGCGCGCCGCACTATGATGTCCAGCACTGCTGGCACCAGCACGAGCCGGTTGACCGCGTGGTCCGTGATGGCTTCTATGGCAGCATCGGCGCTGAACTGTGGGAGGACAACAAGGGTTCCGCCGGTGAACAGAGACTCGCCCAGCGCATAGAGGTTCATGCTTGCAGACAGCGGCCCCGGAGCCAAGGTGCGCGTTGAATCTGAGAGACAAAAGTACCGGGAGCTTTCTTCAAATGATTCCCGCCAGGATGCCGCGTTGCGGAGGAAACCCTTGGGGATGTTACTCGTCCCCGAGGATAGGCCTAGCAGGAAAGGTCGCTCACCGGAGCCGATGTGCCCGGCCCAGGTCAGGGCCAGCTCACGGAGCTGGTGCTGGTGCGTTTGCGGCCATCCGGCGTCGAGCACCATAGCGGTGCGCCCCTGAAAGACAGCGGCGCAAAACTGCACCACCAGCTCTGCACCGGTGGGCTCATTGATGACGGAAATCCCCTGCCGTCCTGGCTGTGGTTGGCTCTGGAGGCTGGCCAGCAACTGGGAATAGCTCATGGATTGCGCCCCGGCAATCACTGCCGGGTGGTCTGGCCGTTGCGTGGCCCACTGCTTGAGCTGGTCTTTGAAAGGCATTTCCTATTATCCTAGGGCGAAAATTCACTCAGCTCTCCTTTATGCCGCTGGACTGTGCCTATCATGGGCACAGAGTTGATGGGCCCTGCTCTTTCGATATGTAGGCGGTGGCGTGATGGTTGTTAGTGGCGAAGTTCCTCGCTCCTCAGCCTTGGGTCATCATGCGCACAGCATCCTTTTCACTGGACGGGTGCCGCTGGGTGTGGATCAGGGTACGCAGCCCGGGTATTTCTCCGATCTGAACCTGGATCAGGTGGTGGCAGCTGTGACCGGCAAGGACCGGTACAGGCTGGGACCTTTCTTCTACCGTCCGTTGCGGGACGTTGATGCGGTGCGCTACCGGCAGGGTGTGTTTGAGGATTTGGAGCGCCGCGAGGTACGCGAGCTGGTGTCAGCGTTCGAGTCCCAGACACTGGTGGCGGACTTCACATACCGCACCCAAGAGATGGCGACGGAGCATCAGGATTACTCTCACTACCACCGGGCGCTGTGGTTCCTCAACGCCGTTGAAAAGTACTGCCAGAGTGTAATGACCTTCTCGGAGGGCCTGCAAACGGTAGGCGTGGGCTCTTTGGGCCTGCTCGGGCTGTCCGACCACCTCCAAAAGTATCTGGCCTCGGCGGCTTTTACCTTGATGCTCTCGGAATCACGGAAACTAAAGGAAGCACTGGATTCCGTGGAGTACGCAATCTTAGTGAAGGGTGACAAGGTCACAGTGGGCCGCTTCGAAGACCAGGCAAATTACAGCGATCAGGTCACTGGAACATTCGAGCGTTTCCAGCAGGGAGCACAGAGCGATTACCGCGACACACGCCCGGACTGGAAGGAAGAAGACTTCGCCAACCTGAATATCTTGGGCATGGTTGCCAAGCTGTATCCAGAATTGTTCGCCGCACTTGATACCTTCTGCCAGCAGCACCATGACTACATGGATGAGACTGTGGCCCTTGCCGACCGCGAATTCCAGTTCTACCTAAGCTACCTGAAATACATTCGCCCGCTGCGCAAGGCCGGGCTCAACTTCAGCTACCCCCGTGTTTCACTCATAAACAAGGCCGAGCAGGTTCTGGATACCTTCGATCTTGCGTTAGCCGCCCAAATGATCGGCCAGGTTAACACAGTGGTCGCCAACGACATCACGCTTAGTGGGCCTGAACGCATTCTGGTCATCTCCGGTCCCAATAACGGTGGCAAAACCACCTTGGCCCGAACCATTGGCCAGTTGCATCATTTAGCGCGGCTTGGCTGCCCTGTTCCGGGGAGGGAGGTGCGTCTGTTCTTGTGTGATCAGATCTTCACCCATTTCGAAAAGGAAGAGGATCTCGCCACCCTGGCAGGCAAGCTACAGGATGAACTGAACCGGCTGCACGCCGATCTGGCCTTGGCTACGCCGGCAAGCCTGATGGTACTGAATGAGGTGTTCAACTCCACCACGGTGGCCGATGCCGTCTATCTGAGTAGCAAAATCCTGCAGCGGGTTACTGAGCTGGACGCGCTGGGAGTGTGCGTCACTTTCCTTGACGAACTCTCCACCCTGAACCACAAGACTGTCAGCATGGTCAGCCAAGTAGATCCCCATGACCCGGCCATCCGCACACACAAAGTTATCCGCATCAAAGCAAACGGGCGAGCCTACGCCCATGCCATTGCGGATAAATACGGGTTGACCTACGAGAGAATAGCAGCCCACCGTGGCACCGAGGAGGCAGGGTCATCATGAAGGCCCTGCTGATGTTCAAGGACCAAGACTTTCAGATAGACGCTGACCTTTTGGAATCCTTGGAAAGGCCTTATGCCCGCCGCCAAGGCCGCGTGAATGAGCCACTCATCGGTCAACAAGACCTGATTTCCGATCTCGAACTGGAGACCCTCTGGCATGCGATGGCACTTGATGACCCAGTGATCTATGTTGCGGCCCGTTCGGCCATGCTCACCGGCCTGAGCAATGTGGAGGCGATCCGCTACCGCCAAGCGGTACTTACTGATGTGTTGGCGCAGCCTGAGCTAGTCCGCGAGTTTTACAAACTGGCGGTGCAGGCCATCGTGGAGGAGCGGAAAATATTCCACAACAATTTCTTCATGACGCACAACAGCTCCTCCCTGCTGCATACCTCGATCACCAGAGCCGAAACATTCCTTCCCTTGCTCAGCCGGTTGCGGACACTCACCGAAGAGAATGCCAACCTGTTTAACTCTGAAGGGTTTACCCGATTCTTCGAAACTGTCCGCCGTGAGTTGGACGAGGACTACTTCGATGAGATGCACCAGCACCTGCGCTACCTTCGATTCAACGACGGTGTTCTGATGAGTGCCAGCCTTGGCAGAGGCGGTCAAGGCATAGAGTACGTTCTGCGATCCCCGCAGCCAGACAACCGCCGCTTCCGGTTGCGGCACTCTATGCTTGGCAAGCCCACCTACAGCTACACCGTGGCACCGCGTGATGAAGCCGGAGGAGAAGCACTGGGCCGGCTTCGGGACCGCGGAGTGAATCTTGCTGCGAACGCACTAGGACAATCCACAGACCATATCCTCAACTTCTTCACCTCCCTACGCAACGAACTCGGCTTCTACCTGGGATCCCTAAACCTCCACGAGCAACTCTCGGCCAAAGGCGAACCGGAATGCCTACCCGATCCCCACCCGCTGGGACGTAACGTTTGGAGCGCGCAAGCCTTATTCGATCCGTGCCTCTCGCTGCGTGTGCGCGGGCGGGTGCAAGGCAACGAGCTCAGAGCAGAAAACAAACCGCTGCTGATCATTACAGGCGCCAACCAGGGCGGGAAATCAACGTTTCTGCGCAGCCTTGGTCTGGCACAAATCATGATGCAAGCGGGCATGGCTGCCCCCGCTGAATCATTTTCTGCCACAGTCACCACTGGTGTGTTCACGCACTACAAGCGTGAGGAGGACGCCACCATGACAAGTGGGAAATTCGACGAAGAGTTGGCACGGATGAGCTCCCTCGTCCCGGCGATGGCTCCTGGCGCCATGCTTCTGTGCAACGAGTCATTCGCCGCCACTAACGAGAGGGAAGCTTCCGAGATTGCGGACGGTTTTATTCACGCCATGAGGGACATCGATATCAAGATGGTGTTTGTCACCCACCTCTACACCCTTGCCCACCGCTACCACCAGGAGCATACGGACACCACCGTATTCCTCCGTGCCGAACGCGGCACGGACGGGCAACGACCCTTCCGGCTCATCCCCGCAGCACCGCTACCCACCAGCTACGGCAAGGACCTCTACCAGCGCACCTTTGCCGATACAGAGGGCGAAACTGCTGATGGAGATGGTGCTGGAAGGCGAACGGACCAACCCAACGACTGACTCCTTGGTGGGATGCTGAAAGTCTCGGCAGAACCGCTTTATTCCTCAGGCCGCTTCCGGATCCCTCCAGCGAAGATGAGCACGGCCCAGCCACCGAACTTGGGGTCGAAGCCGGCGCGGGCGGCGGTGCCTTCTTGCCACAACCGCTCGGCCTCGCTGAAGGCGGCCCGGCGAGCTGCCTTTTATTCGTTGACGGCATGGCTCGCCAGTCCACCGGAGTTGCCCCATTCCCTATTTGCCAGGAGCCGAGAATTTTTGAGAGGAAGTGTGTCAGCGCTCCCACTTCTGGTAGCGGTGTTCCCCTCGTTGCACGCGTTCCCAGAGCATGCCAACAACGGCAAAGACTCCATTTCCAGAATCGAAGGGTTCGAACTCTGTTTTCACTGACCAGAGATGCCCATCTGTTCCCTGAAACTCTGTTGCGAGATATTGGGCCTTGCCCTCGCCAGGCCTGACGTGTTCTGCCACCCGTCCTTGCGCAGCAGCAAGAAGGAACTCTCCCACAGAATCGGCATCAGCGGCCGTGGCCGGTAGCAGCCAGGTTCCATCGCCAACGGTAACCAGTATCCCGTCGTCGTTCGCGCTGCTGCGCGCCCAGCGAATGGCCGTGGCCTCCGTGTTGTGAGGCTCCGCGGTAACCGCTGACCTATTGGCTTCGCGAGTTATGCGGGCAACTGTGCCGTAGCTGTTCTGGGCATGATCGGCGAGAGCTTCCAGCACCACACCAACTCCGTCATGCATGCGTGCGTGGTTGAGTTCCTCAGCTATGGCCTCGAACTCAATCTGCCGCAGTGTTTCCTCCGGGGCATAGGGAGGCAGTTCGGCATCCTCAGCCACCTCAAAGACCACGCTGTACTGCTCAAAATCAGGCTCAGCAGGCTCGCCTACAGAAGAAATGGCACAGTCTTGTGGATGCTCGGTGTCCGGGGTGAAAGACCGTGGCTCCCCCGTGATGGGCAGGCTTGGATAGTTGATGCCCGTGATGGCAACAACCACACCTGTTACATCCCACTGAGGTACGTCTTCTGGGGTCTGTTCATGATGCTCCTCCTGGAACCGAGGAAGAGCATCCGCGTGCTTCTGCGCTGGATCCTCGGCCTGGAGCTTCCATGTCATGGGAGAACCTACCTGAAAAGGGGCCCCACAACAGCCTTGCTCCCACCCGGTGATGATCACTTCAATCTGCATAAACCCACCCTAGCGGGCACCAGTGCTGCGCCACAGAGCAACACCTCACCGCAGAAAAACTTCGAGCTCATGCAGACCAAAGCTTCATAGTGTTAGGGGTGCAGCATGACTTTGCCGGTGCGGCCAGGTGTGAAGTTTGCCTTGGCTGCAGTTTTGGCCTCGTCGAAGGAGTAGCTCGCTTCCACGGGAAGTGTCAGCACGCCACTGCTGATGTACCCGACCAGTTCACCTAACAGCGCACCGCGCTGTGGGGCAGGCATGGACGTGCTGACCTTGCTTCCCCAGAATCCGCGAACAGTTGCCTGTTTGAAAATGACATCTCCGGAGCCGATCTCCATGATGGGAGAGGCCATGGCGCCGAACACAACCAACGTGGCGTTCTCTGCCAGGAGCGAGAGGACTTCCCCGCTGGCACGTCCACCAACGGAATCAATACCAACTCCAAGGTGTGCATCGCCTGCGATGGCCCGCACTTGCCCGGGCCATTGGTCAGTGTCTGTGGCAACGATGTTGTTGATTCCCTGTGCGGCAAGCTCGGCAATGCCAGCACTGCGCCGGACAAGACCAATAACGTTGATCCCGCGGGCCTGGGCGAGTTGCGCTAGGAGGCGCCCCACGGTCCCATTGGCGGCGTTCTGCACAAACCAGTCGCCCGTGTTCAGCTTTAGGGAGTCTAGAAGGCTGATAGCGCTGAAGGGCATTGACACTAGTTGTGCAGCCACCTCGTCGGAAATACTGTCATCCACAGGAATGAGTGCCGCAGCCTGTGCGATGAATTGCTCGGCCCACACCCCAAAGGTGCCACCGGTGGCAACGCGTTGGCCAACCTTCAGCTCCGTGACCCCAGCCCCGATGGAGTCAATGACACCTACGGCTTCGGACCCGGCGCGCGCGGGAAGTTCAGGCTTAAAGCCGTAGGTGCCGCGAATCGTCCATAGATCGTGGTTATGGATGGGGGATAGGAGCAGCCGGACCCGGACTTCGCCGTCGCCGGGTTCTGGGACGGGGACGTTCTCAACGGTGAGGACTTCCGAGGGATCGCCGAACGTAGTGTGCATTAGGGCGCGCATGATTCTCTCAATCGTGATTCTGTGTTGCTCCCGAGGAAGCGGTGATTTTTGATGGGTTGCTCTCCACGGTGATGTGAAGTGCAGCGTTGAAGTGTTGAAGGACTAGTCGTCAACGACGGTAACGGTGACCTCGATGTTGCCCCGGGTCGCATTGGAGTAGGGGCATACTTGGTGGGCGGCATCCACCAACGCTTGGGCGCTGTCCCGGTCAATCTCGGGGATTACAACCTCCAGCTCGACGGCGAGAACAAAGCCGCCCTCGCCATTGGGAAGAAGCTTCACGCGGCTCCCTACGGAGGTGTCTGAGATAGCAACTTTCTGGGTGCGTGCCACCATCTGCAAGGCCGAGTGGAAACATGCCGCATATCCGGCAGCGAACAGCTCTTCAGGGTTTGCGCCCTTTCCAGATCCGCCCATTTCCTTAGGGAGAGCCAAGTCCAGTTCCACCGTTCCGGAAGTTGTCCTGACGCGACCATTTCGGCCTGCGCCGGTGGAGAGGGCTTCAGCTGTGTAGAGGGGGTTCATTGCGTGGACCTTTCAGTGGGGTTCTCTCCAAGGGCGAGTGCGCTGGAGAGGCGTTGAGTCAGATCATGAAGTAGTGAAAGTGCAGCTTGTCCGTCAGCCTGAGTCAGGTGAATGGACTGGGCAATACAGCCTGGAATATGGGCCAGCTCTTCCCTCAGGCCGAGTCCAGAGTCAGTCAAGGACACAATGACAGCGCGTTCATCCGCAGCTGACCGCTCGCGCCTGAGAAGGCCGCGGGCTTCGAGTCTTTTAATCAGTGGAGATGCGGTGCCGGAGTCAAGCATGAGATGCTCGGCAACTTCCTTGACGGACAATGAACGGCGCGTCCACAGCAGGACTAAGACCAAGTACTGCGGGTAGGTCAGGCCCCAAGGCGCTAAAAGGGCAATGTAGCGGCGGTTGGTGGCTCGCGCTGCTGCGTACAGTGCGAAGCACACCATGCGGTCCAGAGGTTCAGAACTTGGCTCCATTGATTCTTCACTCTCACTCATATCTACAGTCTTGCACGCTAAAAGCTTGTGCACAAGTTACTTGTGCACAAGCTAAAATCGGGGCGGGTCATTTAGCAGAAGGTCCGCCCTTGCCTAAAGTCCAGTTCAACTCGTTCCAGTCATTGCGTTCCTAGCCTTATCAATCACCGCCAGGACGAGACTGCTGCAGCGGGGCTCATCAATAGACCACGGCAATCTTCTCTGGCTCCCGGAGTGCACTGACACAGTAGAAATCGCCGCTTCGGAGTCCTGAAGCGGCCGGTGAAGCACGGGTGCGTCCTGATCCTGGATCGTCCGCAGTTTGACCTGGGGGCGCTCGACTCTCGACTTATGCGTGAAGATCGTGGTCATGCGGCTTGTTTGTCCGAGCTGCCAGCGCTTTGACCGTTTGCGGGTCCCCGGAGGGCCAGCAGTAACTAACCCGTCCGAGGACACCACCCAGCCAGCATGCTCCGGTAGGTGCTAAATGGGGTCTAGCCGGCGCTAGGTCTGGGTACCGAGCTCCCCGATAAGATACGACCTTTGATTGACGGTCTGGACAACGGTGTCGAAGTCCACTTGTATTCAGAGCAGTTGGCTCCGCTGACGGCCCGGGCTGAATAAATCGGTAACCGACTGGTTGCCGGCTTGGACGTTCCGCCGCACATCGGGCAGCCGCTTGTTCCGCTCAGGACTTTGGCCTAGAACAAAGCGCAGCCCGCATACCGATGTCCAGGGAGGACCATAAACCTTTCCACTCCACGTTTCCGCAGTGCAATTTGAGCATCGCCACCGCTGCGGGTCTTTAGACTCTAGTGCCACCGGCGCCGTCCGTTTAGGCTCGATTCCATGATGAACAAACCAGCTGCCGCCCACACGGAGGAACTACCCGTTCATGAGTGCTGGGCCCTACTTCGCGGAGTATCCGTGGGGCGTCTGGCCGTCTGGGTCACTGACCACCCAGATATTTTTCCCATCAACTTCACCGTTGACCATGGCACCATTGTCTTTCGCACCGGCGAAGGAACAAAGCTTGCCGCAGCCCAGCGTGATACGCCTGTAGCCCTTGAGGCCGACGGCGTCGACCCCGCCAGCGGCGTTGCGTGGAGTGTTGTTGTGAAAGGCAATGCCGCGCTCATCAGTTCGACCCAGGATGTGTTGGATAGCTACTCTCTTATGCTCTTTCCCTGGCACTCCGGGCACAAGAATGCCTTTGTCCGCATTGTTCCAACTTTAGTCACAGGCCGTAAATTCAAGGTGATCGATCCAGCGCAGTGGTGGACCCCCCAAGCGAATGCCACCCACGCCTCAGCCGAATGAGAACCACCACATCAAGATTCACCTACACACGCATCTCCTTCTGAAAGACAGCAAAGCCATGGAACAAATAACCATCATTGGTAGCGGCAATATGGCCAGGTCCATCGCTGTACGGATGATCAGTGCCAGGCACTCCGTGCAGATTCTGGGACGCAACGGGGAAAAGACCCGCGAGCTCGTCGAGTTTCTCGGAGCCGGGGCTCAGGGTGGCGGGGAAGGCGCCGTCGTCGAAGGCGGCATCGTTTTCCTCGCTGTACCGTTTGCTGAGGCCAAGAAATCGGTGATCTTCTACGGTGATGCCCTGGCAGGACGTGTAGTGGTGGATATTTGCAACCCCGTTGACTTGGCCACCTTCGACAGCCTAGTGACCCCCGTGGGAACCTCAGCCGCCGAAGAAATCGCTCTTCACACCACTGCCGATGCGTTCGTGGTCAAGGCATTCAACACCTGTTTCGCGAAGCCGCTGGAGTTGGGATCGGTGGCCAGAGTGCCACTGGATGTCTTCATTGCTGGTGACTCGGAACAGGCCAAGCTCAAGGTCAGCTCCGTTGTTGCCGCGTCGGGGTTGCGGCCCATCGATGTTGGGCCGCTTCGCCGGGCGCGCGACCTGGAGGCCATGATGCTGTTGGTCATGGCCCTGCAAGTCAGCCCCGCCCATGAGAACTTCAACTGGGACACGTCCTTGAACCTCCTCCCCTAAAAGTTCCTAACTGCCTAGGCATCACATATCGCAGCCCTAGCAGGGATCGCTGAGGTAAGGGCAGGTTGCTGGCCTGCCAGGAAGGTCAGCAACTGGCGGATCTGGACACACAGAACTCGGGCTGATCCCCTATGACTTTGTGCCCTTGTTGGACCTTGGTGGGTAAGAAAGACTGGCAATACTGATACAAACGAAGGAAGACTACTTCAACGCCTCAACAGAACCCTCAGTGGGAACCATCATCACGAACGGAGAATGAGGACCATGGATCGGCCAATTGATCCTGATCGACTGACCTCGCGCGAGCCTGTAGCTCCCATAACGGTCTTCATTCTCGACGACCATGAACTCGTCCGGCGGGGATTGAAGGAACTCCTGGAGGGCGAGGGTTTCAGGGTCATTGGTTCTACCGGTTCGGCTCAGGAGGCCACCCGTCACATTCCGGCATTGCATCCGGACGTTTCCGTGTTGGATGCCCGCCTGCCCGATGGTACGGGCATAGAAGTCTGCCGTGACGTACGGTCCGTTGATCCAACGCTGCGATGCCTTATTCTCACCAGTTACGACGACGAACAGGCGCTGCGTGGTGCTGTTCTTGCCGGCGCAGCTGGCTACGTGTTGAAGGAAATTGACGGCACAGACTTACTCACCTCCCTTCACCGGACCGCCAAAGGCGAATCACTCTTTAGCCCCGAGGTGATGGCGAAAGTGATCCAGGGACTGGCCGAACCAGAACGCATGGATCCACGAATCTCGGCCTTGACCCCGCAGGAAGCCCGCGTCCTGCAGTTCATTGGGCATGGCTTAACCAACCGGGATATTGGCCGCGAAATGTTTCTCGCCGAAAAGACGATCAAGAACTACGTCTCATCGCTGCTGGCCAAGCTGGGATTTGAACGACGCACCCAGGCGGCGGTATTCATTACCGACACGCGGTGGAAGAGCACTCCAGAACATCATTGAGGACCTGCCACAGGTACGCACCACCTGAGGCGGGTTCCCCTTCCGTTTGTACTACCAATCTCAAATGTCCCGTTGAGTATTTTGGCCCGTTGTTCCATGTTGGAAAGCCCGCTTCGTTGACCCGGGACTCCCAACCCCACGCCGTCGTCGTCAATAGTGATGGTCACCGTCTCCCCCACAACATCAACGGAAACTTCGATGGCGCCGGCATCGGAATGGCGCACCGCGTTGCTCAATCCTTCGGACAAGACTGCCAAAAGGTGTTTGGCCGTCTCCTCGGAAATCGCAGAGTCGATGGGGCCAGCCAGATTCAACCGCGGCGCGAAGGCCAGCGGCCTGGCAGCATTGCGAACGGCCCGCAGGATCAAATCGCTGAGCAGCTCCGTTTCACCGGCACTGACCCTCAGTGAATAAATAGTGTTGCGCAGGTCACGAATGGTCTCATCAAGCTCGGTTGTGACGGCCCTGATCCTCTTCGAGGCCGTCTTGTCCGTGATGAACCGCTGCAGACTCTGGACGCTGAGCCCAGCGGCAAAAAGCCTCTGAATGACGACGTCGTGCAAGTCTCTGGCGATTCGGTCCCGGTCGGTGAAAACCATGAGCTGTTCACGCAACCTGTGCGTCCGGGCCAGTTCCAAGGCCAACGCAACATGGGATCCAAACACGGCGCTCATTTCCATTTCGATCCGGGAATAGCTGGCTGAACCCTGGCTCCGCGCGAAGATCAAAAGACCCTGATTTGTTCCCTGCGGGCCCAACGCTATGACCATTATTGGCCCAAAGCCAGTCCCGTCCGCTTCGCCTAGCAGATCAGTGGCATCTTCAAACTCCGTCGGGATACCTGACTGCAACACTTCTGCGATTGCCGGGGAGTCCAACGCCAACGTGCGCCCGACCAGCAGCGGTGCACGTTCCCCGACGGCCGCTGCGACATAAAGCTCAGGTCCGTTCTCCGCAGATACCACAATCATGGTCAGGGCGGAGTCCGATTCCGCCATAGCGGACTCCGCGATCATGTCCAGACTACTCTCGGTGATGTTCCGTTCGTCATCCATCATTCGGCCCGTGACGTACATACACGCTTCCAGCCAACGAGAACGGCGCCTGGCATCCTCAAACAAACGGGCATTTTCAATGGCAACCCCGGCCGCGGCCGCCAAGGCTACAGCCAATTCCTCATCCTCGACCGTAAAGTCTTCGGCGCCTGCCTTCTCAGTCAAGTACAGGTTGCCAAAGACCTTCCCCCGGACACGTACGGGGACACCCAAAAAAGTCACCATGGGCGGATGGTTGTCAGGGAAGCCAACGGAGGCCGGGTGAGCATTCAAATCATGCAGGCGTAACGGGCGCGGGTCACTGGTTAACAGGCCCAGGACTCCGTGCCCAGTGGGCAAGGAACCAATCTTGCAAATCAGATCCTCATCAATACCAACGGTAATGAAGTGGCTCAATGACTGGTCTTCACCGATGACTCCCAGCGCGGCATAGCGGGCGTTCAAGAGCGTGCAGGCCGATTTCACCACCCTCTCTAAAACTGCATCAAGGCTGAGGTCTTCGGCCACTGAAACGACAGCCGCTAACAAGCCCCTCATTCGTTCCTGCGTTGAGAGCAGTTCGCCCGCTCGATCAACAAATTCCCTGAGCAGATCCTCAATCCTTGTGCCTGTTGCAGTCGGCAGCAATGGCTCAGCCGAATCCACGTTAAATTCTTCCATAGACCCACCTTCGATCGGCCATCGGTATTCGGGCACTGGCCCACCTCATTTGGGCCACTATCGACAGACTACGCTGGTTGGCCGAAGTTCGGCTCTCAAGTATGGCCACCCAGCCCACGCCGTTGGGGGCTTTGTGCCCTACAGCCCCCGGCACTAGACCCTTAGAGTCGGTTCTATGACGATGAAATCAAATCCGGCAGTGACTACCCCCGATTCCCCGGCCGTTGTCATTGAAGCTCACGCGGAAATCTTTCCGGTCAACTACGCGGTGAACAACGGCTCGGTCATTTTTCGCACCGCCGAAGGAGCCAAATTCCTTGCCGTAACTTCCAACTCCCAGGTGGCCTTTGAAATTGATGGCTACGAGGCGACAACAGAGCAAGCCTGGAGCGTGGTCCTGTGCGGCATCGGCCAAGAGCTCCACTACGACTCCGGGCTCGCCGAACCCACAGTCCCGCCCCTTCAACCGTGGCAGGGCGGCAACAAGGAACACGTGGTGCGCATCAACACAGTGACGCTCAATGGGCGGCGGTTTCCCGTCCCCAGGGCCGACATTTGGACTACACCACTGGCCGATACACGACGCTCAACCTTTGAGTAGTCACGTGTCCGAATACCACCCCCAACGCAAGGACAAACAATGAAAGCGCTCGTCTACGACGGTCCAGGACAGATCAGTTGGACCGATGTCCCTAATCCGGCAATACTTCATCCGTCCGACGCCATTGTGCGCGTCGATACAACCACCATTTGCGGCACTGACCTGCATATCCTCAAGGGGGACGTTCCTGCCGTGCACAATGGGCGCATTCTTGGCCATGAGGGGGTCGGGACGGTTATCGAACTGGGCCAGACGGTCAGCAACTTTACCGTCGGCGACCGCGTCATCATCTCGTGCATCAAGTCATGTGGGCATTGCACCAACTGCAGAATCGGCCTGTACTCCCACTGCCTTGGAGATGAAGGTGAGTCCGGCATTGGCTGGATCTTCGGCCACCTCATTGACGGGACCCAGGCAGAGTATGTCAGGGTCCCGTATGCGGACAACTCGCTGTACAAATTGCCAGAGAATGTCAGCGACGATCAAGGTGTCATGCTTTCGGACATACTCCCGACGGGCTTTGAAATTGGTGTCAAGGCCGGGCACGTCGCCCCGGGGGACGTCGTCGCCGTCATCGGGGCCGGCCCCGTAGGCCTGGCCGCGATTGCCACGGCCGGACTCTACGGAGCAGCGACGATCATAGCCATCGACCTGGATGAAAACCGCCTTGATCAGGCGCTCGTTTTCGGGGCCACTAACACAGTAGTTTCCGGCTCCCCGGGCTGGAAAGCCCAGGTACTCGCCCTAACCGACGGTGCCGGCGTCGACGTCTCCATTGAAGCCGTTGGCACCCCGCAAACCCTCACCATGGCCCTGGATCTGGTCCGGCCCGGCGGCCACGTGGCCAACGTCGGCGTCCACGGGCAGGCGGTCACCCTGAACATGGCGGAGCTGTGGATCAGAAATATCACCATCAGCATGGGCCTGGTCAACGCCAGCACCACCCCGATGCTGCTCAAACTCGTGGCCCAGGACAAGATCCCGGCCAGCAAACTGGCAACTCACCACTTCACCTTTGACCAGTTCCTTGAAGCGTACGACACGTTCTCCCGGGCGGCGGAAACCAAGGCCCTCAAAGTCATCCTCACCCGGCTGGTCGGGTCAGGATAGGGGGGCAGGGAACGTGCAAAGGCAGAACCTGTGTCACTGAGCCCATGATCGCGTGCTGCACCGCTCCCAGGCCGCGGCTTCCCACCACGAGTATCGCAGCCCCCTGCGATGCACCAGCCAGGGCCCTGGCTGGTGCATCCGCAGAGTCGAAGCGTTCGGAAACGCTCAGATGTATCTGGCGGGCTCGCAGGCAGGAGACGGTTGACTCCAGGATCATACGCCCCTCCATATCGTCCCGCGTGGCCATCCGGTCCGTTCCGACCACCACCATGGTGGCACTGGCTGACAACTCGACCAGCACAGGAACCGTCTCACCACTGACCAGCCTGGTCTGCACATGCACGGCTTGCGCAAGTTCCCGAGCCCTGCCTGCCTCACTCTCCAGGAGGCCGACAATGGCGTCGTGAACACTTCGGTACTCGGGATTCCCATGTGACACCAGATCCTCAGGGATCACATGAACCAGAAGCAGGCCAAGGTGGAGCCGCTCCGCCCGCCGCGCATAAATCAAAGAGTCCTAAAGTCCGTAGGAGTCTGCCTGGCCTGGTTCTCGAGGACGGCAGCAAGCGGGTCAACGAGGCCGCGGGGCATTCCCGTCGCGGCAACGCCAGGTGTCTTTACAGCTTTCGCCAATGCGGTCTCGCGGGCCATGAAAGCACCCAGTTCGCTGATGGCGCTCATCAGCGGGGCGGGGAATACAACAGTGGTGTTCTTGTCCACGCCCAACTCCACCAGCGTCTGGAGGTTCCTGAGCTGGAGCGCCAGCGGGTCTGCCATCATGGTGTCCGAGGCGTCAACGAGCGCGCCGCCGGCCAATGATTCGCCTTTGGCGGCAATGATTTCTGCCCGCCTTTCCGTCTCTACTTCCGTTTGGCGGGCCATGGCACGTTTCATGCTGTCAGGGAGCTGAATGTCCTTAAGCGCAGCCAGCGTCTCATCTAGGGTGTGTTGCCCAACGACTTTCCGCAAGGTGGTCTGGGCAATTTGGTCGATCACGGAGTACACGTTTTCAATGACAATCAGTAATTTCACGGCATCCTTTCGATCACGGGGATAGTCAGGGCTAGGCCGGGCTTTTTGACGTTTGTGACGCGGCCCAGGCGAAAAATAGGCCGATTTCATACTGATTGACTACATGGAGGGCAAGCGCTGCCACGAACAAGAGCAGTATGACGATGGCCAGAATGCTACCAACGAGGATGGTCATGGCGTTTCCTTAGAGAGCCGTCCACTCGTGGAATGACACGGGCGGACCGTGATCGACAAACCGGAGGGGTTGTCGCCGCGTAAGCGCTGATGCGAACTCACGGACAGCGAAACTTACGTTAGCTCAACCCTCCACTCAAGCCACTTTCCGCGGACTGTAGTTCACGAAGATCTTGCTCACCGCTCAGTCGGGCTGTGCGAGTACTTGCAATCTGTGTGAGGTCTGCCGGCTCAGCTGATACGGCCAGGCTCATCGACGTCCTCATGGATTTCGCCCACAGTCACCACCTCCGCAGCATCTTCCGCTCCATGAACCACCAACACCGGGCAACTTGCGTGTTCAGCACACGCCGAACTGACAGAGCCCAGCAACAAGCTGGCGAATCCCCCACGCCCACGGGAGCCGACAATGAGCATCTTGGCGGACTTTGCCTCATCGATGAGAACTTGTGCCGGACGGCCCCGGATTGCCTGTGCCTTCAATCCTGGAGGGAACTGATCCCCAAACGCTTGTGCCAGGGCGTCCGCCAGAACCTGCTGGGCGTCTGACTCGGGATTCCATTCAGACGGCGTATAGGGGCCAAAAGAGGTATCAAAGTGCCAGGCTGTGACGGCGGTGATGGTTGCCCCAAGTGTGCCCGCCAGCGTTTGTGCCCATCGCAGGGCCAGCCCAGACTCGGGTGAGCCATCGACACCAACCACAATGTGTGATCCCCCACGGGTTGTCTGGTCTTCCATGACTCGAACCATCTTTCGTTAGTTTTCGTGTGCGCTTCGAGCAGTTCAGCCTAGCTGCGCCTTCCCTCCATCTTTCACGGCCACTGACGTGCCCTGACAGAGTCTAAGGGCCCTAACGGTATGAATCCGTGCGTGCCAAGCTGAGAGTAACGGACATTGTTTGCCTGCGTCGGAACGACGGTCGACCCGGCACAAAATCAGCGAAATGAACACGGAGCCTGCCTTGAACAGCAACCTTGATGGAATCAACCACCAAACCCAACGAGGGTCCAGTCAAGCCGGATTGCCCGCAGAATTCTCCCTCTTGCACCGGTACTGGAATGCCGCCAGCTACCTGACTGCGGCGCAAATCTCTCTTCAGGACAATGCCGTGCTGCGCCTACCATTGGCGGCAGAGGACATCAAACATCGCTTGCTCGGGCACTGGGATACGAGCCCGGGGATTTTATTGATTTGCGTCCACCTCAACCGGCTAATTCGCAATACCGGGCCAGGATGCCCTTCGTAATGGGTCCCGGCCATGGCGGTCCCGCCGTCGTGGCCTGTGTTGTGGGGGACGGCGAAGCGGAGGCGGCTCCCTTGGAGGGCGCCTGGCAGGCCCCGGCGGTTGTCTCCGGCAACGATCCTGTCCTGGTCCACCCCGGGCTTCTTGCCACCTACGAGACGTCTGCCAGGGTGAGTGCTTCCATGACCATCCAACAAGAAAGTTGGCTGGAGCACGCCCGTGAACTTCCTTGGCGGAACCCCGTTCCCAGCCTGAACCAGGTGGTCGTGGACGAGCAAGAGCATCCGCGCGGTATCCCTGACGCCGACTTTGAATGGCTATTCACGCCAGACGGTGAGGTGATAGCGGCATTGCACGGCTACGGCCGCGCCTTCCATCAACTCCTGCACGGCCACCTGAACCTGATGAGTCCAGACCACCTTGCGTTGGAGGCCGTGGACCGGGTGGGCCTGCACTTTGACGAGGCACAGGAACAGGCGGGCCATTGCCAATCGATGTTCAAGAAGCACGGAAGTTGTATTCGGGAGCATCGGAAGGATCTACCGGAGATTCACGACTGGGTCTGGACGCCTCCAAAGAGCAAAGGGAATGAATCATGAACGGCAAACTGGTCCCGACAGCCATCGTGGTGGGGGTCGATGGATCCCAACCCTCCATTGCGGCACTGCAGGAAGCTGTCAGACTGTCCACCAGACTGGGCACACCCGTCCGCGCTCTGGTGTGCTGGACAATTCCCACTTCTTACCAACTTCCCTACTCTGTGGGCACCTTCGACTTCAAGGGGGCGGCACAGGGGATTCTGGACACTGCGATCGAGGCCGCATTTGGCATGGACTGGCCCGAAAACCTGACTACCGGACTGAAAATGGGGCCTCCCCGACAGAGCCTGATCGAGGCCAGTAAGGAGGCTTCACTGCTGGTTCTGGGCCGGCGTGGATTTGGCGGATTCACCGGCCTGCTGATGGGTTCGGTCAGTTCCGCCTGCGTTTCCCACGCCCACTGTCCCGTGCTCATTGTCCACGCCCCAAAGCCAGGACAGGACCATGCATGAACTGGGGGACATATCTGCAACACAATGATGCTGGCAAGGAAATACCGGCCTCAGCGAGGGCACTGCCCCCCATCTCCCATTCACCAGCGGAGCTACGCGGACAGCACCAGGCGGAAACAAGAATGACCCCCTGTCTCCAGGAGGTCATTCTTTGTATGAAATGTGCCCGAGGTGGGACTTGAACCCACACATCTTTCGATACTGCATTTTGAGTGCAGCGCGTCTGCCATTCCGCCACTCGGGCCTTCATTAACGTGCTGCAAGCAACACCGTTACGAACATCACGCCCCCGTTTGTGGAATCACTTCCGAACGAGTGCGCGCATCTACTCTACATGCATATAGGCTGTTTTGTGGAACTGAAGCCCCTTCGGGGGTAATTATTTGCAAAATGTGGTGTACCTCACCCTTTACAAGGAGTCTTTGTGTCTGAACAAGCGGAATCAACCCCCACCTCCCCCGCACGCCGCGTCATTGTTGCTGAGGATGAAACACTAATCCGCCTGGACATCATGGAAATTCTTCGAGGAGAGGGCTACGACGTTGTTGGCGAAGCGGACAACGGCGAGAAGGCCGTGGAGCTCGCCAAGGAACTCAAGCCGGACCTGGTCCTGATGGATGTCAAGATGCCCGTCATGGATGGCATCACGGCAGCTGAGATCATCGTCAAGGCTCGCATTGCCCCCGTGGTCTTGCTCACAGCCTTCAGCCAGAAGGAACTCGTGGAGCGTGCCCGCGACGCCGGCGCCATGGCCTACGTGGTCAAGCCCTTCACCCCCGCTGACCTCATCCCGGCACTGGAGATCGCGCTATCCCGCCACGAAGAGATCAAGGCGCTCGAGGAAGAAGTTTCCGATCTCCAGGAGCAGTTCGCCACCCGCAAGCTCGTAGAGCGCGCCAAGTCCCTACTGACCACCAAGATGGGCTTGAGCGAGCCCGAGGCTTTCCGCTGGATCCAGAAGACCTCCATGGACCGCCGCTTGAGCATGCGCGAAGTAGCCGAGACCATTATCAACCAGGTCAACTAGTCCCCACCGGCCCCCTCGCTTCGTTCCTCAGCCAGGGAACGTGCCGGCGTGGGGCCAGAATAGCTCACCGGCCCACAAAGCACTGAGGCGGCACCCACCAATCGGTGAGTGCCGCCGTCTCGTGCTTTGGTCAAGAAAGCTTAGCCAACGGGCCAGGGACCAATCTTTTCCTTGACTGCGCGAACGCCGCCGGTCTTTCCGATATCAGCTTGATCGCCAACCACGTGTGCCTTAACCAAGTTGGTGGAGCCAGCCTGTCCGGGAGGGGAACCGGCTGCAATAACAACCATGTCGCCTTCCTCAACCAAGCCCTTGGCCAACAGCGTGGTATCAACCTGCTCGGTCATGGCGTCAGTGTGAGCAACAGAGGGAACCAGCACGGGCTCAATACCCCAAGCAAGGGCCAGCTGGTTCCGAACACGCTCATCCGGAGTGAACGCGAAGACCTGCTTGGACGGGCGCAGGCGGGAGAGGCGGTGAGCGGAGTCACCCGACTGTGTGAACGTGGCAATGAACTTCGCGTCCAGCTGATCGGCGATCTGCACAGCTGCTGCGGTGATGACGCCGCCGCGGGTTCTGGGCTGAGAGCCGAGCTTGGGGATCAGCTTCATGCCGGCTTCTTCTTCAGCAGCTTCGATGATCCGGGCCATGACCTTGACGGTCTCGATCGGGAACTTACCAACGCTTGTCTCGCCGGAGAGCATGACTGCATCTGCACCGTCGAGCACAGCGTTTGCGCAGTCAGAAGCTTCTGCGCGGGTGGGGCGAGGGCTTTCGATCATGGATTCAAGCACCTGCGTGGCTACGATGACGGGCTTGGCCCAGCGGCGTGCCATTTCAACACACTTCTTCTGAACCAGCGGGACATCTTCCAAGGGAAGCTCCACACCCAAGTCCCCACGAGCAACCATGATGGCGTCAAACGCGTCAACAATTGCTTCCAAGTTCGCCACGGCCTGCGGCTTTTCGATCTTGGCAATCACCGGCACGCGGCGGCCTTCTTCGTCCATGATCTCGTGGACACGGCTGATATCAGCGGCGTCACGCACGAACGACAAAGCGACCAAGTCCACGCCGCACTCAAGTGCCCAGCGCAGATCGTCTTCATCTTTTTCGCTCAAGGCGGGGACGTTCACAGCAACACCGGGTAGGTTGATGCCCTTGTTGTTGGAGACCTTGCCCGGAACGGTAACAACGGTAACAACCTTGATGGAGTCAACCGCAGTTGCCTGAACGGAGACCTTGCCATCGTCGATCAGCATGATGTCGCCAACCTTGACGTCTTCAGTCAAAGACTTAAGCGTGGTGGAGCAGATATCTTTGGTGCCCGGAACGTCCTCGGTGGTGATGGTGAAAACATCGCCCACGGCCAGATCATAGCCCTCGCCATTGGCGAAACGGCCCAAACGGATTTTGGGGCCCTGCAAGTCAGCCATCACAGCTACGGGCTTGCCCAGTGCCTCAGCGGCCTTACGGACGTTGTTGTACGTATTTTGGTGCACGGTGTAATCGCCGTGGCTCATGTTCATGCGGGCTACGTTGACGCCCGCCTCCAGTACCGCAAGTGTGTTTTCATAGCTGGCGATTGCCGGCCCGAAAGTCGCAACAATTTTTGCGCGTCTCAATGTACCTACCTTGTGTGTGTTTTTCAGCAGAAATTTTTAGTGACTTGCCTCTAGCCTATCGTCTCGGCACTACACACTGATAGCCGAGTCACTGGGTGAGACAGGCGCAGGCAAAAAAGTCTCGCCCATCAAGTATTTATCCACTGCAGCCCCACAGGCCCGGCCCTCGGCAATGGCCCACACAATCAGTGATTGTCCGCGCCCGGCATCTCCGGCAGCAAACACGCCCTCGCACTGTGTCATGTAGTAGCCGTCCCTATCAATATTTGAGCGGGAGTCCAAACTGACCGTGATTTGCTGAACCAACTGCTCAGATTCAGGACCTGTGAATCCTAGGGAAAGGAGCACCAGATCTGCCGGGATAATCCGCTCCGTACCAGCCTTGGGCACACGGGCGCCATCACGGTACTCTGTCTCGGCAATTTTTAGCCCGCTCAGAACTCCGTTGTCGCCTAAAAATTCCACCGTGGACGCCAAGTATGTCCGCTCCCCACCTTCCTCGTGCGCACTGGCCACTTCAAAAAGGTTGGGAAACATGGGCCACGGATGGTGTGCAGAACGTTCCCGCGGAGGCTGCTGGCCAATAGCCAGCGTTGTCACTGAAGCGGCCACCTGGCGATGCGCCGTGCCCAAACAGTCGGCACCGGTGTCTCCACCGCCCAAGATGACCACATGCTTACCGCGGGCATCAATGAGCCCTGCCTCGCCGGTGCCGAACGTTTCAGCCGCAACTTTCTTGTTGGCCTGCACCAGATAGTCCATGGCGAAATGTACACCCGCCAGCTCACGGCCCGGAATAGGCAGATCACGCGGCACCGTGGCACCCGTGCAAACAATGACGGCGTCAACTCGGCGCCGCAGGTCCTGCCACCCAATGTCACGCCCAACCTCCACGCCCGTGCGGAAACGGGTTCCTTCCGCCTCCATCTGCACCACCCGGCGATCCACGCTCTCCTTCTCCAGCTTGAAATCAGGAATTCCGTAGCGCAGCAGCCCACCAATACGTTCCGCGCGCTCGTACACAACCACGGTGTGCCCGGTTCGGGTCAGCTGCTGGGCCGCAGCCAGCCCGGCAGGCCCGGAACCTACGACGGCGACTGTCTTGCCTGTGAGCCTGGTGGGCGGCAGCGGGTGGACCCAGTCCTGGTTGAAGGCCTCATCGATGATCGAGACCTCAACTTGTTTGATGGTCACGGCAGGCTGATTGATCCCCAGCACACAGGCACTTTCACAGGGAGCCGGGCACAGCCGGCCAGTGAACTCAGGAAAGTTGTTGGTGGAGTGCAGGCGCTCAATAGCATCCTGGCCTTTGTCCCGCCACGTGAGGTCATTCCATTCCGGAATCAGGTTTCCCAGGGGACAGCCCTGATGGCAGAACGGCACCCCACAGTCCATGCAACGTCCGGCCTGGGCCTTGAGTACGCCTTTTTCCTGAGCCTCATAGACTTCTTTGAAGTCCATGAGACGCACGGGGACGGGGCGCCGCTTCTGGGTGATACGTTCGCGATTGTTCAAGAATCCATGTGGATCAGCCACGGGTAACCTCCAAAATTTTCGCCCAGACGGTTGCCCCATCCGGATCCTCACCCAGATCAGCTGCTGCCAACCGGGTTTGTAAAACTGCTGCATAGTCGCGGGGCAGGACCTTTGTCAGCCGCGCCAGGGTGGCCGGGAAATCGGCGAGGAGGGCTGAGGCAACTTCTGAACCGGTCTCTTCGGCGTGCCGGCGCAACAGTGAGCCGATCACGTCTGCATCAACGCTGTCCGGGCTCAAGAGCACCAGTTCCCCCGCTTCCAGCGCCGCCTTGTTCACTAACATCCTGTCCAAGTCCAAAACGTAAGCCGTGCCGCCGGACATGCCTGCACCAAAATTGCGTCCTGTGGCTCCCAAAATTAAGGCGGTGCCACCTGTCATGTATTCACACCCATGGTCCCCTATACCCTCAACCACAGCGGTTGCCCCGGAATTGCGGACTAGGAAGCGCTCCCCCACTAGTCCGCGGAGGAACATCTCCCCGCTGGTGGCACCGTAGCCAATGACGTTCCCGGCAATCACATTTTCCTCCGCGACGAACTTGCTTTCACGCTCAGGAGTCACCGTGATCCGGCCCCCTGAAAGTCCTTTGCCCACGTAATCGTTGGCATCGCCGAGCAAACGCAGCGTGATCCCTGCGGGCAGGAACGCGCCCAGTGACTGACCAGCTTGTCCCTTCAGCGTCACGTCAATCGTGTCCGGACCCAGGAGGTCAATACCAAACGTGCGGGTGACGTGATGGCCCAGCATGGTGCCAACCGAACGGTCCGTGTTGACAATAGGCAGACTGATTTTCACCGGGACACGCGCTGTGAGTGCATCCTGTGCCATGGTGATGAGCTGCTGGTCAAAGTGCTTCTCCAGCTCATGGTTTTGTTGGACCAGATTCCGCACGGGGGCATCCGGGCGAACTCCTGCATCGGAGAGGATGGGGCTCAGATCCAGCCCCGCTGTTTTCCAATGGCCCACGGCTGCACGCAAGTCCAGCACCTCGCTGTGACCAATGGCCTCCTCCAAAGTGCGGAAGCCTAGCGCGGCCAATGTCTCACGCACCTCCTGCGCCAGGAACTCGAAGAAGTTGACCACGAATTCTGGCTTTCCCGTGAACCTGCTGCGCAACTCGGGGTTCTGGGTGGCCACACCCACGGGGCAGGTATCCAGATGGCACACACGCATCATGACGCAGCCGGAAACTACCAGCGGTGCCGTGGCGAAGCCGTACTCCTCGGCCCCTAGCAGCGCGGCAATCACCACATCGCGGCCCGTCTTCAGCTGTCCATCCACCTGTACCACAACCCGTTCACGCAAACCGTTCAGACGCAGGGTTTGCTGAGTTTCGGCCAACCCCAGCTCCCATGGCATCCCCGCGTGTTTAAGCGAGTTCAGCGGGGAGGCGCCGGTTCCGCCGTCGTGCCCGGAAACCAGGACCACGTCGGCCTTGGCCTTGGTCACGCCGGCCGCTACGGTGCCAATTCCCATCTCAGAGACGAGCTTGACGTGGACCCTGGCGCTGGGGTTGGCTCGTTTGCAGTCATAGATCAGCTGGGCCAAGTCTTCGATCGAATAAATATCGTGATGCGGCGGCGGAGAGATGAGTCCCACCCCGGGTGTTGAGTGCCTGGTCTCGGCAATCCACGGGTATACTTTTTGGGCCATGAGCTGCCCGCCCTCACCAGGCTTGGCGCCTTGAGCCATTTTGATTTGGATGTCCGTGGCATTGCTCAGGTACAGGCTTGTCACACCAAAACGGCCCGAGGCAACTTGTTTGATGGCGCTGCGGCGTTCCGGATCGAGGAGCCGGTCAACATCTTCCCCGCCCTCCCCCGTATTTGATTTTGCACCCAACCGGTTCATGGCAATGGCCAGCGTCTGGTGCGCCTCTTGGGAGATGGAACCGTAGCTCATGGCTCCGGTGGAGAACCGCTTAACAATGCTGTGTACTGCTTCGACTTCCTCCAGCGGGATGGGTTGGCGGTCCTTGAAGGTGAGCAGGCCGCGGAAGGTGTTAAGTTCGCGGGCCTGATCGTTGATGCCGTCGCTGTACTTTTTGAAGATGTCATAGCGGCGTTCCCTGGTGGCATGCTGGAGCCGGAACACGGTGTCAGGGTTGAACAGGTGGGGTTCACCATCGCGGCGCCACTGATACTCGCCACCGCCCAGAAGCGGGCGGTGCGGCACGTCTACCCCATCAACAGGGTAGGCAAGGATGTGCCGGGCGCTGACCTCTGCGGCGATCACATCAAGGCCCACACCTCCCAGCTGGGATACAGTGCCGGTGAAGTAGTCACTGACGAGTTCATGCGATAGCCCTAAAGCTTCAAAAGTTTGTGCTCCGCAATAGGAAGACACGGTAGAGATGCCCATTTTTGACATGATCTTCAGGACGCCTTTACCCAATCCCTTGATCAGGTTGTACACAGCCTGCTCCGCCGTCACTACCGTCACATCACCGGTGCGTACCAATTCCTCCACCGATTCCATGGCCAGGTATGGATTGACTGCTGCCGCCCCGTAACCCACCAGAACAGCAACGTGGTGGACCTCGCGGACATCTCCCGCCTCAACCACCAGGGAGACTTTAGTGCGGTTGGCACTGCGCAACAAGTGGTGATGAACGGCGCTGAGCAATAGCAGTGACGGGATGGGTGCCCACGCGGCGGAAGAGTCCCTATCGGAGAGCACCACATACTGCACACCACGGTTGATGGCCCCGGAAACCTGCTCACAGATCTCGGTCAGCCGGGCACGCAAGGCACGCTCGCCGCCGTCGTGCTTGTACAAGCCACGCACCTTCATGGCAATCCGCGCCCCACCGGAACCATCCGCCCCAAGAGGGGTTTCCATATTGGCAATCTTGGCAAGTTCATCATTGTTGATCACAGGGAAGGTCAGGGAAAGCTGGGGCGCCGCCACTTTGTTGCGGGAGAGCAGATTCCCTTGCGGACCAATGGTGGTGTTCAAAGATGTGACGAGTTCTTCACGAATCGCGTCCAAGGGCGGGTTGGTCACCTGAGCGAACTGTTGAACAAAGTAGTCAAAGAGGAGCCTTGGCCGTTTGGAGAGCACCGCCACCGGAGTATCGGTCCCCATGGCACCGAGAGGTTCGGCACCCGTAGCGGCCATGGGCCCCAGCAGGATCTTCAGCTCTTCAGTGGTGTAGCCAAACGTGCGCTGGCGGTGCAGCACTGAGGCGGTGGTGTGAATGACATGCTCGCGATCCGGCAAGTCAGCCAGGCGCAAGGTGTTCTCCTTTGCCCATTGCTCATAGGGCTGGGCGGCTGCGGCCTGGGCCTTGATGCTGGCGTCACTGATGATCACACCCTTGTCAGTGTCCACCAGGAACATGGTGCCCGGCGCTACCCGGCCTTTGCTGGAGATAGTTTCCGGGGCAAGCTCGAGAACGCCAACCTCGGAGGCCAGCACAACCAGCCCGTCAGTGGTGGTCCAATAGCGGGCGGGGCGCAAACCATTGCGATCCAACGTGGCACCGACCAGGGTGCCGTCAGTGAAGGACACCGCGGCCGGCCCGTCCCACGGCTCCATCATGAGTGAGTGGTATTCGTAGAACGCCCTCCGGGCAGGGTCCATGGTGGCATGGTTTTCCCACGCTTCCGGAATCATCATCATGATGGCTTCGGTGATGGGCCGCCCAGCGAGCCACAGCAGTTCTGCCACTTCATCGAAGGAGGCAGAGTCCGAGGCGCCGGGGGTACAGATGGGAAATAACTCCTCCGGGGTGTCCCCCAGCAAGGGGTGTGCCAGGGTGGACTGCCGGGCGCGCATCCAGTTCCGGTTTCCCTTGACGGTATTGATTTCGCCATTGTGGGCGATGGTACGGAAAGGCTGCGCCAACGGCCACGACGGGAAGGTGTTGGTGGAGAACCGTGAATGAACTACCGCAAGCTTGCTGGCGAAACGCTCGTCGGAGAGGTCCGGGTAGAAAGGCTCCAACTGGGCCGTGGTGACCATGCCTTTGTAGACCATGGTTTTGGATGATAGCGAAGGGAAGTACACGCCAAATTTCTGTTGCGCTCGCTTGCGCAGGCGGTAGGCCAAACCATCCAGTTCATTGGCTTCGGTGATTGCCAGCGGCTGCTGCGGTTCGGTGGCCAGTGTCAGGAAGAGTTGACTGAAATAAGGCATGCAGGCCAGGGCGCTAGCGCCCACCAAACTTGCCACCACGGGCACATCCCGCCAACCCAGAACTCTCAGGCCTTCACGAGCGGCAAGGGACTCTAAGCCCTCCCGTGCGGCGGCTAGCTCCTGGGGGTCTGTTGGGAGAAAGGCGGTTCCCACCGCGTAGTTACCCTGCGCGGGAAGCTGGAAATCCGTCACATCCCGGAAGAACGCATCCGGGATCTGGGTCAAAATGCCGGCGCCGTCGCCCGTGCCTTCATCAGCCCCGACCGCGCCACGGTGTTCTAAGTTCCGCAGTGCGATCAGTGCTTTTTGCACAATATGGTGTCCGGGAGTGCCTCGCAGGGTAGCAACAACGGCCAGCCCACACGCGTCCTTCTCATGCTCGGGGTTGTACAGCCCCGCCTTTTCCGGCATGGTGGCAAATCGAGTAAACGGCGAGAGCGCTGCAGGCTGCTGTATCTGGTCAGGCAGGGTCTGGTGATGCTGGCTCACTTGCTGCTGCGCCGCGCGCCGCTGAACCGCTTGCCGAGGGGAACTGCCTTTTTGTTGCTTGGTCACCATGTGGAGGTCCTTCCCCAGGTATGAGCGTTGATGTGGGACAACACTTGATGCGGGACGACGCTGGCCCATGCGCCGGAAGACTAATCCCTCTGGCGGTCCTGCCGTAGCGATCCCTGCGTGGCTTAAGCCCCGGCGATACACCCCCGAGGGGTACCGGAGCGCTAAGCACCGATCTGTTTACGCATGAATTCGTGATTCCTTAGTGCATTTGCACTGAGGAAGGCAGATCCATTGTTCAGGCGTTCCATGCAGCGGCTTTCACTATATAGCCGTGCAGAAGGTGAGAATATGCAATTCTCAAATAACAAGACATTCAGCACGATCAGTAATATTTCTGCGGGTGTGTACTGCTTAGTGGCATCGACTCACTGCACCCAGAGGCCTCTGGTGCGCAGTGGGCTGGCGGGTTAGTGGGTTGGTGGGTCGGCCGGTTGGTGGGTGGCAGCGGCAGATCACGGGCTCAGAGAGCGGATGCCAGAAGAAGCCACTGGGATACCCGGATCTTCACGCTTTGGGGCCACTCATTGGTTGGGGTGCACGAAAAAGGCGGCTCCGGTATTCCGGAACCGCCTTTATCTCCCCACCTGTGCAGGGAATGGGATGTTCTTAGTTTTCGCTTGCTTTCTTAGCCTCCGCAGGAGTGCCGGCATCAGTGGGAGCGCTAGGGCCAACGCCAGGGGCGTCAGTGGCAGCGTTAGCTGTGGGCGCATCAGAGCCGGACGTTCCCACTAGGGCGTCCTCCTCAGCGGGTCCGTGGCCGGGGAGGTAGACGGAATCACTGGACTTGCCTCGCCGGTACCGCCCAATCACCAGGAACAACACCAAGGCCAGAATAAACACCAGAATGCTGGTCCACACGTTCAGCCGTGCTGTCATCCCCAAGATGGTGATCTGCTCGGCGGTGTCAATACGCAGCATCTCAATCCAGACCCGGCCAGCGGTGTAGATCATGGCATAGAGAAGAAAGAGCCGGCCATTGCGCAACTTGAGCTTGCGGTCCAAGAGCAACAGGGTAGCAACACCTGCTAGGTTCCAGAGGCATTCGTAGAGGAAAGTGGGGTGGAACAGAGTGTCAGGGCTGAAGCCTACCGGCACAAATTCCGGTGAAACACTCAGTCCCCACGGCAGCGTGGTTGGCCCACCAAAGAGTTCTTGATTGAAGTAATTCCCCCAACGGCCAATGGCCTGGGCCAGCAGAATGCCGGGAGCGGCGGCGTCAATGAATGCCGAAATCTTTACATTGGCGCGGCGGCAGCCAATCCAGGCACCCACCACACCGAGAACTACGGCACCCCAAATGCCGAGCCCGCCGAGCCAAATCTGCGGGATGAGCGCCAGGTTGCCCGTGCCGTCAAAGCCCGGCCCGAAGTACGCATCCGGTGAGGAAAACACATGATAGAGCCGGCCACCAATGATGCCAAAGGGAATAGCCCAGATGGCTATATCCCAGATGGATCCTTCGGGTCCGCCGCGTTTGCGCCAGCGGCGGTCTGTCAGCCAAATGGCTGCAACAATGCCCAGCAGAATGCATAGGGCGTACGCGTGAACACGCAATGGTCCAATATCAAAACCAGACCAAGCTGGTGCCGGAATGGCCGCAACCACGTTGCCGGTCAAGGCAAGTGGGGCGAGGGAAGCAATCACTGAGGTACTCCTGTGGTGGCTTCGGGTGTGGAGGGGGTCTTAGAAGGTGTATCAAGCGGAGCATCAAAAGCGGAGCTGAGCTCCTTTGCCAAGGCGCCCACAGCAGCAACACCGCCATCACGCAGAGCAACAACCAAGGCCGTACCCACAATCACCCCATCCGCGTAGCCAGCAATTTCACGCACATGCTCTGGCCGCGAAACACCCAGCCCTACGCAGGCACGCTCGGCACCTGCATTGTGAGCTGCCGCCACTACGGCCTCAGCTGCGCTTGAGACAGTAGTCCTGGCACCGGTGACACCCATGATGGAGACGGCATAGACAAAACCGCGGGTGGCCTCAACAGTCATGGCTACGCGTTCGGCAGTGGAAGAGGGAGCTACCAGGAACACCCGGTCCAAACCGTATTTATCGGAGGCAGCCAACCATTCGCCGGCTTCATCCGGGATCAAATCTGGTGTGATCAGGCCAGCGCCACCGGCCTCAGCCAGACGGCGGGCAAACTCGTCCACACCGAGCCGCATCACGGGGTTCCAGTAGGTCATGACCAGCACTGCCGCATCGGTTTGCGCCGTGACAGCCGCCACAATATCAAACACATCTGATACGTGGAAGCCATTTTCCAGCGCCTGCGTGGTGGCAGCCTGAATGACCGGGCCATCCATGACGGGATCAGAATAAGGGATTCCAATTTCAATGATGTCGGCACCATTGCGGGCCACCGCGATGGCTGCATCAATGGATCCCTGCTTGTCCGGGAACCCGGCGGGCAGGTAAGCGATCAAGGCCTTTCTTCCGGCCGCCTTGGCTTTGTCGATGGCCGCCCCGGACTTACTGAAAATGGCAGGGGTTGCGTTACTGTTGCTGATGATTTCACTCATTGCTGGCATCCTCTGCGTTGCTATCCATGACGCCGGCTCCCGGCGCCGCACCCTTGGCGGTGCGAGTAGAGAGCATAGTGCCCTTGACATTGCCGTTCTCATCGAGGAGACCGAACCATTCAGCAGCCGTCTCCACGTCCTTGTCGCCGCGCCCGGAAAGGTTCACGATGATGACAACGTCCTCGGCTTTCTGGGCATCGGCAGTGAGGCGCTGACCAACTTTCAAAGCACCTGCCAATGCGTGTGCGGACTCGATCGCTGGGATGATGCCTTCAGTGCGGCACAGCAACTTGAAGGCGTCCATGGCCTCAGCATCGGTAATGCCTTCATAGCCAACCCGGCCTAGATCCGCCAAGTAGGCGTGCTCAGGACCAACACCCGGGTAGTCCAGACCGGCAGAAATGGAGTGCGATTCGATGGTCTGGCCGTCTTCATCCTGCATGAGGTAGGAGCGGGCGCCGTGAAGCACACCAGGACGGCCCAGCGTGATGGTGGCTGCGTGGCGGCCCGTCTCAACGCCGTCGCCAGCAGCTTCAAAGCCGTACATCTTTACAGCGGAGTCATCCAAGAACCCATGGAACAAGCCAATGGCGTTGGAGCCACCACCAATGCAAGCGCATACGGCGTCGGGCAGGCGGCCAATCTGATCAATGATCTGGCCACGGGCCTCTTCACCAATCACTTCATGGAAGAAACGGACCATGGCCGGGAAAGGATGTGCGCCGGAAACGGTGCCCAGCACGTAGTGGGTGTTTTCAACGTTCGCTACCCAGTCACGCAAGGCATCATTGATGGCATCTTTGAGGGTCTGGGAACCGTTAGTTACCGGCACCACTGTGGCCCCCAGTAACTGCATCCGGGCCACATTCAGCGCCTGACGGCGGCAATCTTCGGCACCCATGTAGACAACGCAGTCAAGACCCAACAGGGCAGCGGCGGTTGCGCTGGCAACACCGTGCTGGCCGGCACCGGTCTCGGCAATGATGCGCGTCTTGCCCATACGCTTAGCCAGCAAAGCCTGACCCAAAACGTTGTTGATTTTGTGTGAACCGGTGTGGTTGAGGTCTTCGCGTTTGAGGAAGATACGGGCCCCACCAGCATGCTCGCTGAATCGCTTGGCCTCGGTGAGCAAGGACGGCCGGCCGGAATAGTTCTTGTTCAGATCCGCAATCTCGGCCAGAAACTCCGGATCAATTTTAGCTTTTTCGAACGTCGTTTCAATTTCATCCAGGGCGGCGATGAGCGATTCCGGCATCCAACGGCCGCCGTAGCTGCCGAAGTAGGGCCCGGGCGCGTGCCGCAGCGAATGCTCGGGGGCTACATGCTGAGCATCGGCGCCCTGTAAGAATGCTGTTGCCGGATCCACCATGTCTGCGGGATCCTGTGACGAAGCTGCTGGCAGTTGAGCCATCAGTTCCACCGTCCTGTTCCTAAATAATTGTGCACTGATAGTCGAAGGTGCTGGTGGCCCCTGCGGCAGATGCGAAGGCCCCCAGACAGGCTAGCAACCGGGCCCTCCCTGTGCGGACGGGCCCGGCTGCTAGCGGGTGCTAATGGCTTGCGCCCCAGTTGCCTTGAATTCGGTGATCCGCTCCCTGGGGGTGGCATCTTTGACAAGTGCCTCACCCACAAGAATGGCGTGGGCCCCGTGCGCCGTGTAATGCTCGACGTCGGCCACGTCACGTACGCCCGACTCGGCCACCACGATGGGTCCGTTCTCGATGTTGCCGGAAGGAATGCCACCAGCCAAGGCCGCAAAGACTCCCCTGTCCACGTCGAGGGTTTTCAGGTTGCGTACGTTGATGCCAATAATTTTTGCATCAACGGCAACAGCCCGCGCAATTTCCTCGGCCGTATGCGTCTCCACCACAGCGTTCATACCCAATTCGTGGGTCAGAGCCAGGTAGCTGCGCAGTTCCTCATCACTCAAGGCAGCCACGATGAGCAGAACAAGGTCCGCTCCATGGGCCCGGGCTTCCCAGATCATGTACGGATCGCAGGTGAAATCCTTGCGTAGAACAGGGATGCTCACTGCTGCACGTACGGCGTCCAGATCGGCCAAGGAACCGCTGAAGCGGCGTTCCTCAGTCAACACGCTGATGATGCTGGCGCCGCCTTCTTGGTACAAAGTAGCCAAGGCCGCCGGGTCTGCAATACCCGCCAGCTGACCCTTGGACGGGCTGCGGCGCTTAACTTCTGCAATGACCTTGAGGTCATCACGCGCAGCATGGTCACCACCCAGAGCCGCCCAAGCATCTAGCGCCGGGGCTACCGTCTTGACCCGCTCCTGCAACTCTTCCAGGCTGAGAAGTTGCTGGCGGGCATGGAGGTCTTCCCGGACACCGTCAATGATGTCCAGCAGAACGCTCACTGCTAGTGGCCGTTGTTCTTCAGCTTGCTTCCGCCAACGCCGTAGCCAGCAGCCTTCAGGACTGGGCCCAGGATGACGCCCACGGCAATGACGCCCACGCCGATCCAGAACATTATGGTGGCACTTTCGCCGATGACGAACGCGATGCAGCCAATCAACGAACCAACCAGCATGACAGCGACACTGGTCCAAGCTGCCGGGCTGTTTCCGTGGCCCAGCTCAATGCTGTGGTCAATGGGCTCTTGCACGGTTACTGATGCAGCCGACTTGTTGCTCATGGTAAATCTCCCTATTTAACGCGGATACTAATATTACATTCTGCCATTACTTGGCCGCGGAAGCCCAAAGCTGGACACCCTGCGGACTCGTGCCGTGGCTAGGCGGTGGGGTCTTCCCCGCGACTAAGCCTGTCCCAGCTATCAATCTCATCCACCGGAGCCTCCGAGACGCCTGCACCAGTGTCCTTCGCAGCGTCATATTTGGTACGCACAGTCCAGGAACGCCCGAACCACAGCACCAACAGTGCCCCTATAGCTAACACAAGAGCGGCGGCGGCAGCTAGAGCCGGAAAAATTGTTGCCGTGGCCTGTGAGCCCTGGCCTTCAATACCTGTTGCAACTCCAACTTCAGCTGCGGCTGCAGCCACGGGATCGGCTAGGATGCCCAGTGCCAGGCCCACAACACCAATAGCTCCCAAGAAGACCACCGCTGCCGTGATGAAACGGGCAACCCGTCCGGCAATGGTGATAGCCAGGGCGCCTGCCAGTGCCACCAGCGCCAAGGCAGAAACCGCTACTGCAGCCTTATTGCCGGGGATGTTCAGATCGCTCTGAACCACCTCACCAGGTGCTATGTTCACATGGATCCAGGTTTGGGTAGTGGTGCCGAAGATAGCCAATGACGCCACCACCATCAACAGCACCAAGCTTGATTTGCGTTTGAAGAAGGGCGTGCGCGTGGCGGTGGTGTGACCGGCGCCCGGAAGGGGAAGCTCGGGGTTGTTCTGATCTTGGCTCATTACTTACGCACCTGATCCGTCCGCTGTGCCGGAGCTGGCATCGCTCAGGCTTTCAGCCATATTTTCTTCAAGGGTTTCACCCAGGGTGCGCAGCGATGCTGCGGCATAGACTGCCCGGAGCGGGGCTGCGGCCTTATTGACAGTTTCCAGGGCCTCGGTTTCGTTAACTGAGTCCGCCACAATGCCACCGCCTGCCTGGACATAAGCCTTGCCCCCACGCAGAAGTGCCGAGCGGATGGCAATGGCCATGTCCATGTCCCCGGCAAAGTCCATATAGCCAACCACGCCACCGTAGATACCGCGACGGTGGGGTTCCAACTCATCCAGCAGGCTCAGAGCCCGTGGTTTCGGTGCTCCTGAGAGGGTTCCGGCAGGAAAGGTTGCCGCCAGGACGTCATAAGCGTTCTTGTCGGGACTCAGCGTGCCCACCACAGTGGAGACCAGATGCATGATGTGGCTGAAACGCTCAACTTCCATGAACTGGGTGACATCCACGGTGCCCGGGACACAAACCTTGGAAAGATCGTTGCGTGAAAGGTCTACCAGCATGAGGTGCTCGGAGCGTTCCTTTTCATCCGCCAACAGATCCTTGGCCAACCACTTGTCATCTTCCGTGGAGGTTCCGCGCGGGCGGGAACCTGCGATGGGGTGCGTGATGACTTCATTGCCCAGCACACTCACCAAAGCTTCCGGGGACGAGCCAACAATGGAATAGGGCTGACCCTCCGCATCTACAAAGCTGTAGAGGTACATGTAGGGGCTGGGGTTGGTATTGCGCAATACCCGGTACACATCCAGTGCCGTGCTCTGGCACACCATTTCAAAGCGCCGGGACACAACTACCTGGAACACTTCGCCGTCCACAATGGCTTCTTTAGCGATGTCCAAGGCTTTCAGGTAGTCATTGCGGTCCCAGCGCTCCTGAACACTCTGGGCAAAAGTGGCTGCCGGAACCTGCAGAACAGACATGGGCTGAACCACTGGCTGACGCAACTGGTTCACCATGGCGTGGACCCGCGCCACCGCATCATGCCAGGCGCCGTCCACATTCTCATTGGTACCGTTGACGTTGATGGCGTTGGCGATCAACAAGACAGTGCCCTCGTTATTGTCATGGACGGCCATATCGGCAACCAGGTTCAGTGAGAGTTCGGGCAGTTTCAGATCATCCGGCGGCGGCGTGGGGAGCTTTTCCCAGTGCCGCACTGATTCCCAGCCCACAAAGCCCACCAGGCCAGAGGTGAAGGGAGGCAGCCCCTGAAACCGTTCCGTGGCCAAAAGTTTGAGGGTGGCTTCCATGGCGTCCACAGGATTCCCGCTCAAGGGCACGCCTACTGGAGGGGCCCCCTGCCAGAGCGCCTCGCCGTCGTGCGTGGTCAAGGTGGCGCTGGAACGCACGCCGATGAAAGAGTAGCGGGACCAGACCCCACCCACGGCAGCCGATTCCATCAAGAACGTGCCGGGGGCCTCCGCCGCCAAGGCCCGGTAAAGGCCAATGGGCGTTTGCGCGTCGGCCAGCACCTTCAAATGCACGGGGATGACCCTGCGGGAGCGGGCCAACTCACGGAACTCCGTCAGGGAGGGACTGATAACACCTAGATCTTGCATGGGATGTTTAGCTTTCTTGACTCAAGCGGACGGGTGAAGCAAATTCCTGTACTGCGTGAAGACCGGCAATGTGAAGACTGCCAATGCGGAGGACCTGCGGCGCCACCACACCGCACGCGCGGGCCCTTGCCGATGATGCACTCGCTCACAGCACTGGCTAAGGGCTGCTTGGGGAGTGCGGGAGGGCGTTAGCTACGTGCGTTGGCCGGTCACAGCTTCCAGCGCACGGCCCTCAAAGCAGGTGTGGCTGCCGGTGTGGCAGGCCGCTCCCACCTGGTCCACGGTGATCAGCAGCGCGTCACCATCGCAGTCCAAGGCTGCGGACTTCACGTACTGGAAGTGGCCGGAAGTATCACCCTTGCGCCAATATTCCTGACGTGAGCGGGAGTAAAAAGTTACCCGGCCTGAAGACAGTGTGCGGCGCAACGCCTCATTGTCCATCCACCCCAGCATCAGCACTTCTTTGCTGTCGAACTGCTGGATGATGGCGGCAACCAGGCCCGCGTCATCATGTTTGAGCCTGGCAGCGACTTCTGAAGCCAATTCAATGCCCTGTTCTGACAGAGGCGCGGCGGACGTGGACTGGGGATCTGGACTTTGCGGCATCATGGACAATTCTAGTGCCACACACCCCCCGAACCGGCAATCTGAAACCCGGCAGCCAGCTTGCGGCGATTCAGCATGCCATCGGGAGCCAATACATGCTAATTTCACAAGTGATGCAATTTGTAGAACCATCCCGTGAAGTACTCGCCGAGACCCTGCTGGCCGCCGGGCCGGGAGCACCCACGCTCTGTGAAGGATGGCAGACCCAGGACCTGGCCGCTCACCTTTACCTGCGCGAGCATAATCCGCGTGCAGGTTTGGGTATGGTACTTAAACCTTGGCGAAAGGCCACGGAGAAGGCCATTGCGGAACTGGCCCTCGCCTCCAGCACACCCGCGGCCTTTGCCGAACTCGTGGAGAAGTTCCGGGCCGGGCCACCGAAGTTGTCCCTGTTTGCGCTGAAGTCCGTGGACCATACCGCCAACCTCACCGAGTTTTTCATCCATACCGAGGATGTCCGGCGGGCCTCCGACCGGTGGGCGCCACGCACCTTGGACGCCGCCTATTCCGGGGCTTTGTGGACAGAGTTAGTCAAGCGTGCCGCGATCTTGTACCGCGGGGTGGATTTGGGCATTGTTTTGGTTAACCCGGCCGGACCTCGCCACGTTGCCAAGCGGGCACCCGTCTCTGTGGCCATCATCGGCACCCCAGGTGAACTCCTCATGCACGCCAATGGACGCACCGGGGAGGCCCTGGTCAGTTTCGAAGGCCAGCCTGACGCCGTGGCCCTGCTGCGCACCGCCGAATTAGGCTTCTAATCCCCCTCGCGCAATCCCGCCTTCGCGCAGTTCCATTTTCCCGCTTGAGCCTTGTTCTGGCTATCGGCCAGTAATAGTCCCTAGCACTGGCGTCCCCTACACAAAAAGCTCTCACACCCGGCAGCGTAAGAGCGTTGGGTGTGAGAGCATCAGGTGTTTTTAGCGGACTTCGTATCCTGCGTCTCGGATGGCTTGCTTGACGTCAGCAATGGCACTATCTGGGCCAAAGTGGAAGATGGATGCGGCCAACACAGCATTGGCTCCGGCAGCCACGGCTGGCGGAAAATGCTCCGGTTTGCCAGCTCCGCCGGAGGCGATGATGGGAATATTCACTGCTGCTCGGACCAGGCGGATGAGTTCCAGATCGAACCCCTCCTTGGTGCCATCAGCATCGATCGAGTTCAGCAGGATTTCCCCCACACCCCGATCTGCGGCTTCCTTAGCCCACTCAATTGCATCCATACCGGTGCCCTTGCGCCCGCCGTGCGTTGTCACTTCAAAGCCCGAAGGCGTGATCCCACCCTGGGTGCGGCGTGCGTCAACACTGAGCACCAAGACCTGAGAACCAAACCGCTGGGTGATCTCGTCAATGACGGCTGGGCGGGCAATTGCCGCAGTGTTAATGGAGGCCTTGTCCGCGCCATAGCGCAGCAGCTTGTCCACATCGGAGACCTCACGGACTCCCCCGCCTACGGTCAGCGGGATGAAGATTTGCTCGGCGGCACGGGATACCACTTCAAAGGTGGTCTCCCGGTTGCCCGAGGATGCGGTGACATCAAGGAACGTCAACTCGTCGGCACCGGCGCGATCGTAACGCTGTGCGAGCTCAACGGGATCACCGGCGTCGCGCAGGTTTTGGAACTTCACTCCCTTGACCACGCGGCCGGCGTCCACGTCCAGGCAGGGGATGACTCGAATGGCAACACTCATGGCATGTACCTTCTTTGCATTAAGTTATGGAGGGCTCTGGCAGCTTAGATGCGGCAGGCGTGGATGTTGCTGACCAGGATGGCGCGGGCGCCCAGGTCGTAGAGCTCATCCATGATCCGGTTGGTGTCCTTAGCCTTGACCATGGAGCGCACGGCAACCCAGTCGGTATCACGCAGCGGGGACACCGTGGGAGATTCCAGTCCCGGTGTCAGGGCGGTGGCCTGATCCATGAGTGTCTTGGGTACGTCGTAGTCCAGCAGGACATACTGGCGTGCCACCAAAACGCTGTGGAGGCGGCGGATGAGCACTTCGAGACCGGGGGGCGGGGTTACACCGCGGCGGCCAATAAGTAGCGCTTCGGAATTCAGGATGGGTTCGCCAAAGATTTCCATGCCGGCGGCCTTGAGTGTGCTGCCGGTCTCCACCACGTCAGCAATGGCGTCAGCAACACCGAGACGGACCGAGGATTCCACAGCGCCGTCAAGGCGGACCACCTGGGCGTTGATTCCCAGCTCGGCCAGGTATTCGCGCAGCAGGCCGTCGTAACTGGTGGCCAGGCGTTTGCCTTCAAGTTCGGCTGCACTGCTGAAGTCACCCACGGGTCCGGCAAAGCGGAAGGTGGAAATGGCGAACCCCAAGGGCAGCAGTTCTTCGGCGTCAACCTGGGCGTCCATGAGCAAATCGCGTCCGGTGATGCCAACATCCAAGGTACCCGCACCTACATAGACGGCAATATCGCGGGGGCGCAGGAAGAAAAATTCAACGTTGTTTTCAGGGTCAACCATGACTAGTTCGCGGGAGTCGCGGCGCTGGCGGTAGCCGGCCTCCGCCAACATTGCAGAAGCAGCTTCGGACAGGGCACCCTTGTTCGGGACGGCAACACGCAGCATGATAAAAGTCTTTCAGGTAGGAACAGGCAAAAAGTTTCGGCTCCCTGTGGGACGCCATTTCAGAAATTTTCAAGCAGCCACGGCAGGTGGCTAGAGATGCTTGTAAACATCCTGAATGGTCAACCCTTTTGCGATCATCATGACCTGCAGGTGGTAGAACAGCTGGGAAATCTCCTCGGCGCAGGCTTCTTCCGATTCATACTCGGCAGCCATCCACACCTCGGCGGCTTCCTCAACCACTTTCTTGCCGATACCGTGTACGCCGGAATCAAGTTCGGCGACGGTACGGGAGCCAGCGGGCCGGGCTGCGGCTTTAGCACTGAGCTCATCAAAAAGGGATTCGAAGGTCTTCACGCAGTCCACCTTACTGGGTTTGGCTCGTTTTCGCGGATTTGCAGACTCCGCGCGTCCAACATACGGACAGTCAAGATACGGACAGTGGGAGGGTGGCGGCGTCCACCGCACCGAAGCGGCTCGCCGTTTGCACAGAACGGTGTGCCACTCCAAGACTGGCACACCGTTACCCAGATAACCGAGCGCAGCTTCGAAGCGCCCGGCAGTTTTCAGCTAGACGTTCAGCGCTGCCAGCGTCAGTGCCGTGGCAAGTGCAGCCGTGACGGCCTCGTGCCCTTTGTCCTCCACGGATCCCGGCAACCCGGCGCGGGCTAGGCCTTGCTCTTCGGTATCGCAAGTTAGGACCCCAAAGCCCACAGGGACTCCTGTGCGGACACTGACATCAGTCAAGCCCAGGGTGGCTGCCTGGCAGACGTAGTCAAAGTGCGGGGTGCCGCCGCGGATCACAACACCCAAGGCAACAACTGCATCATAGGAGGACGCCAAACGAGCCACTGCCACCGGCAATTCAAAGCTGCCCGGAACCCGCACTACTAAAGGTTCGGCAATTCCCGCGTCAACAGCACCACGCAGCGCACCTGCTAGCAGCCCGTCCATGATTTCGGTGTGCCAGCTGGCGGCGACTATGGCCAGCCGCAATCCTGCTGCCTGGGCTTTCTCTGCCCCGTCGAATCCAATGACGGGTGCTCCGTGACCGCTCATGCTGTGTGTCCTTCCGTAGTGATATCCAAAGTTCTAGGGAGTGTGGTGCTGGCACCAGTGTCCGGTGCCGGTGGTGCAGGTTGTGCTTCGTCCAGGGCAAGGGCATGGTGCATCCGGTCCCGCTTGGTTACCAGATAGCGGAGGTTTTCCGTGCGGGCCGGGATGTGTGCCGGGACCATTGCCACCACGTCAATGCCATGACGGGCCAGATCAGCTTCCTTGAGCGGATTGTTACTCAGCAGAGCAATACGAGTGTGCCCCAGGGCGCTGAGTATCCCAGCCGCGGCCGAGTAGTCCCGCGCGTCAACGGGCAGTCCCAACTGTTCATTGGCCTCCACTGTGTCCGCGCCGGATTCCTGGAGACTGTAGGCACGGATTTTATTGGCGAGTCCAATCCCGCGCCCCTCATGTCCACGCAAATACACCAACGTGCCGCCCTGCTGATGGATTTGTTCCAAGGCATGGTCCAGCTGTTCCCCGCAATCGCAGCGGTAGGAGCCAAACACATCTCCCGTCAGACACTCCGAATGCAGCCGCACCAAAGGCACGACGGCGCCTGCCGAACTTCCCTGACCAGACTCACCCTGCCCAGACTCACCGGGGGCACTCAGGCTCAGGTGTTCGGCACCCGTTGCGGAGTCCACCCAGGCTTGAACTGCGAAGACACCAAATTGGGTGGGTAGAGATACCACCGGACCGCCTACAACAACAGTGCCGTTGGCGCTCTCTTGCTCAGACATGGTGGGACTCCGCATCATCCATCGCCGCCAAGTGGGCGGCTAAGTCCTCGATGGAGATCAGCACCAGGGAATGGCGGTCAGCAAATTCCCGCAGCCCGTGCAAGCGCAGCATCTCTCCGGCATCATCCACCACCTCGGCAATCACGGCTACCGCTTCGCATCCGGCAAGTTTGCACAAGTCAACACCAGCTTCAGTATGCCCTGCACGTGCCCGCACTCCCCCAGCCACAGCTCGTAGTGGGAATATATGCCCTGGCCGAGTCACGGTGCCGGGCGTGGAGTCCGGGTTGGCAAGCACCGTTGCTGTCAGGGACCTGTCCGTGGCGCTGATACCCGTGGTGACGCCGTGGGCCGCATCGCAGGAAACCGTATAGGCGGTACCTTTGGCATCCTGGTTAACCGCCACCATGGGCGGCAGCGCGAGGCGATCTCCATGGGCCTCATCCAGGGGAACGCAGATCACACCTGAGCTGTGGCGGATGGTCCAGCCCATGAGCGCGGGGGTGCTGTGCTGGGCGGCGAAGATGATGTCGCCTTCGTTTTCGCGGTTCTCATCATCAACCACCAACACCGCTTCCCCGCGCGCTATGGCGGCAATGGCCAGGGGAACAGGATCTAGAACGTTCCTCATGCCACATCCCCCTTCAAGGTGCTGAACTCCAGAAGCCGTGCAGTGTATTTGGCCAGCACATCCACTTCCAAATTCACCGCGCCGCCTTGAGCTTTCTCTCCCAGACCTGTGGCTGAAAGTGTGATGGGAATCAGCCCTACTTCAAACCACTGCTGGGCGTTTTGAGCCGGGCTTACGGCCGTCACTGTTAGGGACACCCCATCAATGGCGATGGAGCCTTTCTCGGCAATATAGCGGGAAAGTTCTCGGGGAACCTGGAAGCGCAGCCGCTCCCAGCTGCCCAAGTTCTCCCGCTCCAGCAACGTTCCGGTGCCATCCACATGGCCCTGGACAACGTGACCGTCAAGCCGTCCTCCTGCGGGCACACACCGTTCCAGGTTCACGTGATCGCCGTGACGCAAGCTGCCGATGGTGGTGCGGGTGAGGGTTTCGCCCATGACGTCCACCTCAATGGTGTCCCCCTCGAGGCGTGTGGCGCTGAGGCAAACACCATTGATGGCCAGGGAGCCGCCCAATTCCAGGCCCTCAAGCAGCGGCCCGGCTTCTAGCACCAGGACGGCGCTGCCGGATTCGGGTGTTTGATTCAAGGCCAGGACGGTGCCGCGGCCTGCAACAATTCCAGTAAACATCTCTAACTTCCTTGCTCGCCGGCGCCGTGAGCGTCCGGGCGTTGTTCGCGGGCGTGAGCCTTGGCGGGCATCAGCGTCAATTTCAAGTCCGGGCCCAGTATTTCCACGGGTCCGGTGGTGGTGGCATCCCATTCCCAGCGCTGGGCTTGTTCCAGCGTGCCGATGCCTAGATCGGTGAGGGCGGGAATGCCAGATCCCAGAAGAGTCGGAGCCAGATAAACCACCAGCTCATCCACGAGCCCCTGGGCCAGGAATGCGGCGTTGATCATGGCACCACCTTCAATCATGAGGTGTCCTACCCCGCGCCCATGAAGTTCACGCACCACGGCGGCTGGATCGTGAGTGCGCAGGGCCAAGAAATCCTCGTCCCCCAAACGGTCGGGGCTGCTTGGGGTACCCGAAACACCCTTCACAGCGGCGTCGGCGGGGATCTCCCTTTTCCCCATGACCACGCGCAGTGGCTGATGTTCGGCGTCAGAGCCATCTGCCGCACGCGCTGTCAGCCGCGGGTTATCGGCCATGACGGTTCCGGTGCCCACCACAATGGCGTCCACACGGGCCCGTAGCTCATGGGAGTCCTGGCGAGATTCCTGCGAGGTGATCCACTGGCTGGTGCCGTCCACGGCGGCAATCCTGCCGTCCACCGTCTGAGCCAGCCGCGCTGTAATGAAAGGGCGGTTTTCACGCACAGCAACAAACCAACGCCGGTTCAGATCTTCAGCCTCGGCGGCCATGAGCCCCATCCGGACGTTGATGCCTTCGTTGTGCAGGATTTGCGCCCCGCCAGCAGCCGGGATGTGAGGGTCCGGGAGTGCGTAGACCACGTTGCCAATTCCGGCGTCGATGATGGCCTGAGTACAGGGCCCGGTACGGCCCACATGGCTGCACGGTTCAAGGGTGACAATGAGCGTGGCCGCGGACAGATCCCGTTTAACCCCTGTGCCGAGGAGCCTGTTGATGACATCAGCTTCCGCGTGGGGTGTTCCCGCACCCTTGTGGTAACCGATAGCAAGGAAGGTGCCGTCCGCGTCAATGATGACAGCTCCCACAAGCGGGTTTGAACTGCGCACCCCTTGCCGGGCTGCTGAGAGAGCCGTCTCCATGCCTAAAATTTCGGCAGCGGTAAAGTGCTCGGGAGCAGGGGTGCGGAAACTGTTGTCCATGGCGGAGAAGATCATAGTCTGGCCTTTCTGTTGCTCACAGTAATGTCAGGGAATGTAGCGTCAACAGATACCTGCCGGGCTAGGGCATCTGTGGTGCGACGCACCCTCCACCATACGAAGAAACCAACCAAAGTAAATGCACCATAGAAGACATACATGAAAGCGGAGGCGTAGTATCCGGCGCTGAACAACAACGGCACACCTACCAAGTCCACCGCTACCCAGATCAGCCAGAACTCAACCCAGCCTTTGGCCATGCCATAGGTTGCCAGAAGTGAGCCCATGAAAATCCATGCGTCCGCCCAGACAGGCTCGTAGGAACCCATGGCCGTAAAGATTGGGGTGAGGATGGCTGTTCCGCCCACCATGGCGGCTACCAGCAGCCAGCGTACGCGGGCTCCAGCCCAGCGAGGCTGGACGGCGTCACCCACATGAGCGCCGTCGTCGTTCTTTTGGTGACGAGTCTGGTTCCAACGCTGCCAGCCGTAGATCGAGACGGCGATGAACATGATTTGCCGGCCGGCCTGACCCAAGAGGTTCACATGCTCGGTGGAGCCGAAGACTGAGCCCATGAAGACTGTGAAGAGCAGGAGGTTGCCGATGATGCCCACCGGCCAGGCCCAGATTTTACGGCGCATACCGCCGAGGGCGCTGGCGAGCCCAAATAAGTTTCCAATTACTTCGCGCCAGAGCAGGAATCCGCCACCGGCGAATTCGAGTTTGGCATCAAAGAGCCATCGCAGAAAATCCACTGTTACCTTACCCTTTCGAGACCGCGATGGCTCCGGGGGTAACGTACAGCTAAGCCGAGCAGGGTACAAGAATGGGACGGCTAAAAAGCCGCCGCTACACCCTTGACCTGACGGCCAAAACTGTTCGTGCTTCTCCCATCCAGACTTTAACTGTCGGTTCCGGAATTTCACCAGATCAACCGTGCACGCCCGGTTGTTTCCAACTGGCTGCGCACGGGTCGCGGACTATAACCGCCGGTTCGGAATTACACCGACCCCGGAGCACGTGATATTTCTTTTAGCACCCGCTGTTACGGGTGCCTGTTAATAGTATGACATCAATTACATCTGGCAGTTGCTACGGGAAGTTCCTCCCGGCCGTGGCTCGTGCCACAAGCGTGCGGCTTAGCCGAAAGCCAGTTGGCCCTTGGCACGCAGCGACTCGATGGCTTCCTGCGGTGACGGCTTACCGTAGACGGCCGAGCCGGCCACGAAGATATTGGCACCGGCCTCGGCAGCACGGGTGATGGTCTCTTCCGTGATCCCCCCATCAACCTGAAGAGCCACATTGACACCGCTACCCTCTATGGCCGCCCGGGCGCGCCGAATCTTAGGCAGCGTGATATCCAGGAACGCCTGCCCGCCAAAACCCGGCTCCACCGTCATGATCAAGAGCATGTCCAGCTCAGGCAGCATATCCAAGTAAGGTTCGACGGCGGTTGCCGGGCGCAGCGCCATCCCCGCCTTCGCACCCCTGGCCCGCAGCTCGCGAGCCAATTTGATGGGAGCGTTGGAGGCTTCCACATGGAAGGTCACCGAGTCCAGCCCCGCATCCGCATACAGTGGCGCCCAACGGTCCACCTCGGCAATCATCAAGTGCGCGTCCAAAGGCACCGGGCTCACCTGCGCAATCCGCTCAACCACGGGCAACCCAATGGTTAGATTGGGCACAAAATGGTTATCCATGACATCGACGTGGACCGCATCGGCATTGGAAATACGGGCCAACTCGGCCTGCAAATTCACAAAGTCGGCGGACAGGATACTGGGGTTGATGCAGCATTTAATGCCGGTGCGGCTCACAAAGATACCTCTATCTACTGGTTGTATCGCTACTGGTTCTATCGCTAGTGGGCGGATGTCTAGTGGGTGGAGTAGCGGGGCAGCGCGTTCTTAGCCGTTCTTGCGGATGAGCGCAATGAACATGGCGTCGCTCTGGTGGATGTGCGGCCACAACTGGGCCATCATCCGGTGCCCGGGAACAGCCGCGGTGGTGTTGCCGGCATGAACTGCGCCGCTGAGGCTTGCCGTATCCAGGGCGGCTCCGGCGTCCACCAGTTCAACATCTGTACGCTTGCGCATGGCATCCTCCACCACGGCAATGGTTTCTGCCACATGCGGGGAGCAGGTGACATAAGCCACTACTCCACCGGGCTTGACCGCGTCCAGGGCGGAAGCGAGGAGTTCACGCTGCAGCGGACCCAATTCCGCCACATCTGAAAGTTTGCGTCGCCACCGTGATTCGGGCCGGCGGCGCAAGGCACCAAGGCCTGTGCACGGAGCGTCCACCAGGACCCTATCGAATGCGCCGGGGTGTTCGCGGCCAATATCACGGCCATCTCCGGTACGCACGGTCCAGCTATCGTGCGGGATAGCGGCCAGTGCCTGCTCTACGAGTTTGGCACGGTGAGGTGCCGGTTCATTGGCCAGTAGCCAAGCATTCTTTTGAGCCGCCAGAGCCGCCAAGAGTGCTGCCTTACCGCCGGGTCCGGCGCACAGATCAAGCCAGCGCTCCTCGCTGCCGTCCTTGCCGGAAGTAACCTCTACTCCGGCCAAGGCACGGGCCACCAGCTGGGAGCCGGCGTCCTGGACCCGCACAGTGCCTTCACGGACACTTTCCAGACGGCCCAAGTCCCCTCCCGAGGAGAGGGCAGAATCGGCCACAAGCTCACCGGGGGTGAAGCTGGCCTCGAAGGCTTCAGCAAGGTCGCCCAGCCCGGGCAGGGCCACAAGGTTCACCACGGGGGCAGCGTTATCCGCCTCCAGCAGGGCGGTAATTTCGCTCACGTCCCGGCCATGGGCAACGAGCGCTTGGCGCATCGAGCGCACAATCCATTCCGGATGTGCGTGCTCAATGGAGGCCTTCTTGACCTCATCAGTAATTCCGGCGCTAAGTTCAATCAGCCACTCGGATAAGTCCTTTGCCGCAACTTTGCGCAGTACGGCGTTGACAAGGCCTGAGGGGCCAGCACCAATCACGGCACGCGCCAGGCCTACGGTCTGGTCCAAGGCCGCGTGGGTGGGAACACGCATGGCCAGGAGCTGGTGGACGCCTAGGCGCAGGGCATCCAGGATGGCGGGATCCAGCTCACTGAGCGGGCGGTCCACGCACGTAGCCAAAATGGCGTCGTAGGTGCCCTGGGCGCGTAACGCCCCGTAGGTCAGCTCGGTGGCGAACCCTGCGTCACGGCGGTCCAGCCCATGTTTGCGGATGCGTGCCGGCAACACCAGGTTGGCGTACGCGTCATCGGCGGAGACAGCCCGGAGTACCTCAAAGGCCACCAGCCGTGCGGGGTCCGCCACCCGGGTGCGCTGGCCCGGTGCCGTTTCGGTCTTGTTCCGGGTGGTGCTGCGGTTACGTTCGCGTCCGGCATCGTCCCGACGTCGGACACCGCCACCCTGAGCGCGGCCGTGGCCGCCACGTTGCGCGCTGGAATGCCCGCTTTGCTCGCTGGTCATTCAAACACCACATCTTCCTTGTTGGCCAGGCCGCGGGCCCAGTCTGTTGCCTTCATAAGTTTTTTGCCCGAAGGCTGCACGTCCACCAATTCCACGGCGTGCGATCCGGTACCGACAAGAACATCTTTCCCGGACACCATCACGTGCCCGGGAGCCAATGCTGTGATGTCCGGACGCGGGAGCACAGCTCCCAGCTTGAACCTTTGTCCGGAGAGCATGGTCCAGGCACCGGGCTCGGTGGTTACCCCACGGATGCGGCGGTTGATAGCCAGAGCTGGTGCGCCCCAATTCACGTGCCCGTCCTCGAGGGACAGTTTGGGGGCGAGCGTGATCTCGCCTTGTTGAGGGATGCCGGAAAGCATCCCCGCACCGATCCCATCAATGGTCTGTGCCAGTAATACTGCACCGCTGTGAGAGAGCCGCTCCAGTAGTAGGGCGCTGGTGTCAGTGGTTTGGATTCTCTCAGTCATGGTGCCAAAGACCGGCCCGGTGTCAAGTCCTTTTTCCAGGAGGAACGTGGAGGCGCCAGTAATTTCATCTCCGTTGATGACAGCGTGCTGCACAGGCGCCGCACCTCGCCAGGCAGGGAGCAGCGAAAAGTGCAGGTTGATCCATCCGTGAGCCGGGATACCCAGTGCGGATGGTGGAATAAGTGCCCCGTAAGCCACAATGGCGGCCACTTCGGGTGCGGCGGCAAAGATGGCGGCGGCAGCGTCGGAGTCGATCTTGTCCGTCTTAATGACGGGCAACCCCAACTCTTGGGCCCGGGCAGCAACGGGAGATGGCGTCAGCACCCTTTTACGTCCCAGCGGGGCGTCCGGGCGTGTCAGGACAGCCACGATCTCATGACCGGCAGCGCGCAAGGCCTCCAGGGAAGGCAGCGCCACGGCAGGAGTTCCAGCGAAAAGCACCCTCATTGGGCGGCCCCGGCAACAACACCAGCAGAAGCACCGAAAGCGGAACCCACAGTTTTTGCGCGCTTGGCAACTGTTTCTGCCGTGATGTTGTGATAGTTAGCTGTTCTAATGGCACGCAGCGCGTCCTTGCGGTCCTCACCTTCGAGCCGGTCCACATAGAGTTTCCCGTTGAGGTGGTCTGTTTCGTGCTGGAAACACTTAGCCAGGGTACCTGTGGCTTCCATATCGATGGGGTGGCCATGCAGGTCCACCCCGGTGATCCGAACCCAGCGGTGACGGGAAACTGTGTAGCCTAGGCCGGGCACGGACAGGCAACCTTCCGGATCGCCGGGGGCAAAGTCATCGCTGGCCACCAGGATCGGGTTGATGATGTGCCCTTCTACACCGTCAACAGAGTATGTGAAGATGCGTTTGTTGACGCCCACTTGCGGTGCTGCCAGCCCGGCGCCGCGAACGTCCACCATGGTTTCATTCATGTCGGAAATCAATTTGGCCAGCTCAGGGCCAAATACGCTCACTTCCTCGGCGACCGTTCTCAGGACCGGATCGCCAATGATGCGAATGCTCAGGATGGCCATGTGTGGGCACCTCACTTTGGTATTTATGCAGGCCGAAGTTGACCCGTGGAACTGAAGTTGTGACAAGTCTAGTTGGCGCCTACTGCGCAGGAGGCGAAATATCGAGCAAAGGGCTCCCCGCTTCGGCTGCGTCCAATGAGGTTTGCCACACACGCCGCAAGGAGGCGAACTTAAACCAGTGGGCCTTCAGTACCTGTGGATTGGCCTGCAGCGTACGAACTTCGGTTTCGCCAATCGCCACGCCGAGAAGAATGGGATCCTGGCCGTACCTCCACGGCTCCCAGCTACCGGCGGCTGGATCTATCACTGACTCTTCGGCTTTCATGCCGGCCACAAGCTGCATGACCACCTTCGCGTCCAGGCTCTTTACCTGACCGTTACGGTCAGTGCCCTTGGTTTTGTAGTCGATGATGCACAGCCGCCCACCAATGGTTGCCACCAGATCCAGCGTGCCCGCATAGCCTAGGGTTTCATTCCACACAGTGACTTCCGGCGCCAGCGGCGCAACCTTGTACTCGCTCCACCAATGATCGAAGCGCAGCGCAAAGTTTTCTTCGCCGTTTTCGGCGAGGGCTTCTTGGGCTTCCGCCAGCTGGTGCGGGCGGTCAAGCGCGCGCAAGGCCACTTGTTCGCAGTAGTTGTGGACCCTATCTCCGCGAGCAGCTGCGGCATCCCTGAACTGTTCTGCGGCGTTGGAGCTATCGCGCACCACAGTGCGCAACTGTCCGGGATTTCCTACGGCAGCAGCCAGGTCAGGATGTTTGGATACGGCAGTTGCCGCCATGTACCCAATCCAACCGTCAAGAGAAGTGGACTGTTGCCCGATGACGGTGGTGATGGAGGGGACTTTAGGCGGATCCTGCAGGGAACGGGCGTACATGCGCCCTAGCTCTGTGCTGTGGGCCAATGCTGGTGCTGTCATACCTCTACTATTCCATTACACACTGACACTTCCCAGCGGAGGTCCCGCAGTTTGTGGATAACAGGGCTCCGCCGCCGGGGCGCCCCATGCGGGCAGCGCCGGGCTAACCCCAAGTCTGCGTTTCTAGCACTCCCGAGAGCACAAAAAATGCCGAACCCTCAGGGTCCGGCACTTTCGCTCTGGAGCGGTTGACGAGATTCGAACTCGCGACATCCACCTTGGCAAGGTGGTGCTCTACCAGCTGAGCTACAACCGCAATAGG
>NZ_QHLZ01000005.1:0-267996 GCF_003185915.1 Arthrobacter psychrochitiniphilus | reverse complement strand
TCGAGCGGTTGACGAGATTCGAACTCGCGACATCCACCTTGGCAAGGTGGTGCTCTACCAGCTGAGCTACAACCGCAATACTTTTTTCGAAATTGCTTCCGAAGAGAATGAATTTTTACATTCATCCGTGGGCGATACTGGGATCGAACCAGTGACCTCTTCCGTGTCAGGGAAGCGCGCTACCGCTGCGCCAATCGCCCAAATTCTCATTATTCAATGAAAATCTTGGGTCAAGATGAAACTACCGGAATCCCGTAGGATTCCGGTAATTCCCGAACCATTTTTTACGAGCGGTTGACGAGATTCGAACTCGCGACATCCACCTTGGCAAGGTGGTGCTCTACCAGCTGAGCTACAACCGCAATACTTTTTTCGAAATTGCTTCCGAAGAGAATGAATTTTTACATTCATCCGTGGGCGATACTGGGATCGAACCAGTGACCTCTTCCGTGTCAGGGAAGCGCGCTACCGCTGCGCCAATCGCCCTAAGGCATCTCGCTGAACTATACAGCAAAACACAATAGATCAGCCAAATGGAGGTGGGAACGGGATTCGAACCCGTGTGCACGGATTTGCAGTCCGTTGCCTCGCCTCTCGGCCACCCCACCATGCGAACTGACTATGGTGTCATGCGAGCGGTTGACGAGATTCGAACTCGCGACATCCACCTTGGCAAGGTGGTGCTCTACCAGCTGAGCTACAACCGCACAAGCTACATTTCCTAGCCTCTGCGTTTCCGCTTCGGTAGTCCGTGTTGCTGCGGTGAAAACATTACATGAGCAGAATCCCAAACGCCAAATCGAACACTCCCCCGCACATCTTTGACAGCCACCACCACAGGGAAATCGTTGAATTGGTGCGGTTTTTGAGCCCGACATTCGAATTACACGAGTGTCATTTCCAGCCATATTGGAGCCTTTTAAAGCCATTTAGGACAGTAATCCTTCATGAGGCCCTCGTCACATTCATCATTTACAAATGCAGCACCGTCTCCCCGGTGGCGCTTTTAGCGTCCCTCGGTGGCGCATCGTTCCGTAAGGGGCGGCGCTGGCGTGGGGCCAGCTTAGAGCAGCGCGTACATCAAAGACACGCCGCGGTGAGCGATTCGCGGCCGATCCTTCGGCAGGGCCACGTATTCGAACCACGTATTCGAACACGGCAAATTATGCGCTGCGAAAAGTTTGGGCTATTGTTTTGAACGCACCAAGGAACACACACAGCCCGCGGGTTAGTGGAAGCAAATTGGGCGATTGGCGCAGTGGTAGCGCGTTCCGTTCACACCGGAGAGGTCGCTGGTTCGAACCCAGTATCGCCCACCAAAAGAAAAGCCCCTCTAACCAGCACAATCGCTGAGTTGGAGGGGCTTATTTCGTGTCCTCAACAGGGAAAGTACGGCAGATCCTGTCAATGACACCGTAATACGCACCATACGCTGCAGGCTGTAACACTCAGGAAACTCTCAGACTTTTTTCTTACCGTAGAGATCGTTCTAGTTGGATTCGAATTGAAGGAGGTCCCATGGGACTCGGAGATAAGATCAGCAACAAGGCCCAGGAAGTCGTCGGCAAGGGGAAGGAATCCCTCGGGGACGTCACCAACAACGAGAAACTTCAGGCAGAAGGTGCTGCGGACCAGGCCGCAGCCAAGGCCAAACAGGCCGGGGAGCACGTCAAGGACGCCGCGAAGGACGTCTTCGACAAGTAGGCCATAGGTACTTTCGCCACCCAAGAAGAAAGCCCGCCGGTCCAGCACTAAGCTGGGCCGGCGGGCTTTCTTCTTGCCATCAAACTCAAAGCAGGCTAGAAGCAGAACAGACTAGTGGGTTATTTTTAGGCCCACAATGCAGCCAACAAGTCCTAGTAAGAGCAACACCTTCAGCAGTGAGACTGCCTCTGTGCCGGTGATCATTGCATAGCTCACCGTCAAGGTGGCGCCAATTCCCACCCACACCGCATATGAGGTACCGATGGGAAGCGTTCGCATAGCCCACGCCAAACCGACCATGCTGGCGATCAGTGCCACGACAAACACGATGCTGGGGCCCAGCTTTGAAAGACCCTCGCTCTTTCCCAGTGCCGTGGCCCAAACGGCCTCCAGCATTCCGGACACAACTAAAATCATCCATGCCATGACTACCACTCCTTGGCGCCGTCTTGTCGCTGGCCGGGTACGGCGCACCTCGTCCGGGTGCCACTTGGCATCGTTCATTTTGGCACAAGGACACCTGCCCCGGAAAGCGGCACACCACAGAGTCGTGGGAACTATTGACAATGGGCGGGCCGCTACTATGCTGGGAAAAGTTGGGGCGCCAATGGCCCCAGAATCGAAGGGAGGTGCCTTTTGTCAATTTTTGACGATGTAAAGGGCAAGGCCGCGGGACTGATCAACGGTCACGAGGAAGCAATCAAGGGCGGCATCGAGAAGGCTGGCGACTTCGTCGACAGCAAGACCGGTGACAAGTTCAAGGACCACGTTGATTCGGTCCAGAAGTCTGCCGGCGATTTCGTTGACGGCGCCGCTCAGTAACCAGCCCTTCGCCCTTTAATTTCGCGTCAAGGAAGGCGTCGGTCCCGTCGAGAGACGGCACCGACGCCTTTTCGCGTTTAAGCGACAGGTTTATACGGCAGGGGTTCTAACGCTGGCTTCTTGAGCCTCGCGGGCCAGCGCAGTCAAACGTGACACGGCGCGGAAATACTTTTTTTGGTAGCCGCCGGTCATCATTTCAGGGGTGAACAGCTGGTCGAGGGGTGCCCCACTGGCCAAGATGGGCACGTCTTTGTCATAGAGCCTGTCAGCAAGAACCACAAAGCGCAGCGCCACGGACTGTTCGGTGATGGTGTGGACATTGCGCCAGACCACGGCGTCCACCCCGTTCAGTAGCTGCCGGTAGCGGGACGGGTGAACCCCGGCAAGGTGGTCCACCAAGACACTGAAATCATCCACCGCAACCGTGCGCCCGGCGAAGTCCTGGCGCATGCGCGCATCCAGGTCACTGTTGGCAATGGGTTCCGGCGGCGTGGGCAGACCGCGGTGCCGGAAATCCTCGCCATCAATATGTAGGATCTCAAACTGGTCCGCCAGTACCTGGATCTCGCGCTGGAAGTCCACAGCAGCGAAACGTCCATCTCCCAAGGAACCCGGCAGGGTGTTGCTGGTGGCCGCCAACTTCACTCCGGCGTCGGCCAATTCCCGCATGAGCCGGGACATCAGCACCGTGTCACCGGGATCATCGAGTTCAAACTCGTCAATGCACACCAACTTGTAGGCACTGAGCGCCTCCACCGTTTTGCGGAAGGACAGGGCCCCCACCAGGTTGGTGTACTCAACAAAGGTACCGATCGCCTTGGGCCCCTCAACCTCGTGCCACAGCGAGGAGAGCAGGTGAGTCTTACCCACACCAAACCCCCCGTCGAGGTAGATCCCGGCACGCCCGCCGCCCCCAGCATTTTTGGCCTTGCCGCCAAAGAACTTACGCAGCCCACCGGCCGGCTTCTTGGCAGCACCCTGAGCGAATTCACGCAACATGGTCACGGCCTGAGACTGGGACGGCTGCGCAGGATCCGGGCGGTAGCTGTCGAAGGAAACTTCACCAAAACGCGGCGAGGGGACAAAACCCGCCAGCAGTTCATCCACTGAAACTGCCGGGCGGCGCGTGGAAAGTTGTTCAACCTGTACCAAGAAAGATTTCCGATCATCAAGAATTTTTTGCGCAGGCTCATGCTCAAGCCCGCAACTCACGGTGCTAAGAATACCCGTGCCATATTGCGTTGCGTTAACGCCGGGAAGTAATCGGGGCCTTGAATCGTTAAGCTGATAGAACAGGAAACGCTGCTGTCCCCATGTGCGGCGGCCAGCCAATCTTCTCCCATGGCCGCAGAAGCGTCCCGGAAATTCCCGGGCGGCACCGGCCGGGACGGTTAAAATCAGAAGGGGCATCATGCCAGTTGCAGTAGAAACAAACGAGAAGTTCGCCTCCTACGCCCACCCGGAGCGTCTGGTTTCCTCGCAGTGGCTGGCCGAGGCTCTCGCCGATGGCGCCGCAACGGACGGGCGTATTGTTCTTGTCGAGTCCGACGAAGACGTGCTCTTGTACGAAACCGGCCACATCCCCGGCGCCGTCAAGATCGACTGGCACACTGACCTGAACGACGACGTCACTCGCGACTACATTGACGGCGCGGCTTTTGCGCTGCTCGCCCAAGCCAAGGGCATCTCGCGAGACAGCACTGTCATTGTCTACGGTGACAAGTCCAACTGGTGGGCCGCGTACGCTCTGTGGGTCTTCACCTTGTTCGGTCACGAAGACGTCCGCCTGCTCGACGGCGGCCGAGACAAGTGGATCGCCGAGGGCCGCGAACTGACCACCGAGCGCACTGTTGTTACACCGTCGGCCGGTTACCCGGTGGTGGAGCGCAACGACGCTCCCATCCGTGCCTACAAGGAAGACGTGCTAGCGCACCTGGGCAAGCCCCTCATCGATGTCCGTTCCACTGAGGAATACACGGGCGAGCGCACCCACATGCCCGCCTACCCTCAGGAAGGAACACTGCGGGGTGGCCATATCCCCACTGCAGCGTCCATCCCGTGGGCGCGCGCCGCTGCCGAGGACGGCAGCTACCGCACCCGCGAGGAACTTGAGGCTCTTTATCTCGGGGAAGCTGGCCTTGTTCCCGGAGATGACGTGGTGGCGTACTGCCGCATTGGTGAACGCTCCAGCCACACCTGGTTTGCCCTGAAGTACCTACTGGGCTTTGACACTGTGCGTAACTATGACGGTTCCTGGACCGAGTGGGGCAACGCCGTGCGCGTGCCCATCGCTGTTGGCCCTGAGCGCGGGGAACTGCCCGCCTCAAACTAGTCCCCAGCATCTCCCTGTGGTTGGGTCGCTGGCGACCCAACCACAGGGCCCTCGAAGCCGTGGGCCCACCATTTATGTTTCACACACTTTGGATAAGACCGGAAAAGAATCGTACGCTTTAGTTGATGACTACTTCACAAGCACTCCCCCCAGCACTGGCCGAAATCGTCAATGACTTCCAGGAATTGGAAGAACGCGACCGCTTGACGCTGTTGCTGGAATTCTCCCGCTCGCTTCCTGCCCTGCCGGAACGGCTGCTCAAGCATCCTGAACTTCTGGAACAAGTTATGGAATGCCAGTCACCCCTGTTCTTGACGGTGGAATCCGAAGCGACTGACAACGGCGATGTGATTCGCCTATTTTTCCAGGCCCCGCCTGAGGCACCCACCACCCGCGGCTTCGCCTCGGTTCTCTTCGAAGGACTGGATGGGTTGACTGCTGAGCAGATTCTGGCCGTCCCGGATGACATGCCGGAACAGTTGGGCTTGACACGCGCCATCTCGCCCCTGCGTATGCGTGGCATGTCCGCCATGCTGGGCCGCGTCAAGCGCAAGCTTGCCAATGGCGTCCGTCCGGCTGCATAGGCTGAACGGCGGAACCAGAGAATCATGGCCAAGAAATCAGCGGGTGCAGGTCCTGGCACCCCTGCAACTATTGCCTTGACCAAGGCTGGGATTGCGTTCACCGCCCACGCGTACGCGCACGATCCCGCCGCTACGAGTTACGGCATGGAGGCGGCGGATGTTCTGGGCATCGCGCCGGAACGGGTGTTCAAAACGCTCATGACAGATGTTGCTGGCACGCTCACGGTCGCCATTGTTCCGGTCAATGGGACTCTAGATTTGAAGGCGCTGGCCCAGGCCATGGGCCACAAGAAGGCCGCAATGGCTGATCCGGCCGTAGCCCAGCGGCGCACAGGCTACGTCCTGGGTGGCCTCTCCCCCATCGGTCAGCGCCAGCCCTCCCCCACTGTTCTTGATAGCTCATCCCTGGAGTACAGCAGCATATTTGTCTCTGGCGGCCAGCGCGGCTTCGATATTGAACTGGCACCGGCAGATCTGATTCTCATCACGAAAGCACTGACGGCGAGGATCGGTCACTCGTAGCGCCCGGAGCTCTTTTGGTAGCTGGCATATTTGCAGAATTTGAACCTGAGATTCTCTTGGCCGTCGGTTCAATTCCCGCCCGGGGCACCAAAAAGTGCCTCTGACCTGCGGTTTCATTCTGCAGGTCAGAGTCGTTAAAGGCCAAAAACGGCCCAACTCCCCCTTTACTCCCCCAATTCAACAAAACTTTCTTCAGAAATCACTCCCCCTTTTCAGCCAAGTGGACTCTCCCTTTACACGCGACACGGGTTGCCCCGAAGCCCAAGGGTCCTCAAACGCAGGCAGACGGGGGCGGATACACACGCTAATGATCAGACATACGCTTAGGAATGCGCCGCTCGCCGGATTCCCGGTGGGCAGGCCTCCTCGCTGCTGGCCGGTCCATAAGAATGCTGTGCAGCCCAAAACCGTCAAACAGTGGCTGGCGGCTGGCATCGCCGCTTTCCAAGCATCAACCTACTATCCCTTGTCACTACCCAGTATTGACCTGCGCTTCCGGGGAAGATGCGGAACAATGGCAGCTACTAAACACTCTCCAGTTTGCGTTGATTCTGGAGAGTTTGTTGAGGGTCGGTTGGAATTGTCACTTGCCAATCTGTGGCCCAGAACACGCTTACAGCTATTGATTGCTGTATTCAGACTCTTCAGCGATTTGCTCGAGAAAATCAACACTCTCAACTTCAAAGGTCGTCTCTATTCCCACGGCCTCAAGCAACTCATATCCGTTCAGCCTCTCTCACAGTTGTGCCAGTTGAATTTTTTGAGTGATGCGTAGACCGCCGCGTTCGGGCGGTTCGTGGGAGAACCTTCGCAGAACGATTTGGAGTTGATCCGCAGGCACAGGGGTGAGCACAGCCGGATTGGGTTTGCCGTGCAGGTCGGGACGGCCCGGTTCTTGCGGGCGCTTCTTGCCGACCCGCTCGATGTGCCATGGGCTGTGGTCGATTACGTTGCGGCGCAGCTCGGGATCGCGGATCCCTCAGTGGTCAAGCCATCCACCGAGCGCGTGAAGACAGCCAAAGTCACCGCACGTGCCGTGCCTCAGGGAACATACAGGACCCTGCCGGACCAGACCCACGAGGCATCTGCCGATGCGCTCGCACCGCTGCTGATCGATTTTCTGATCACGACTTCGGAGCACTGACTGTCAGCCGGGTCAAGCCGTGCGCGCCGCTTCGGCTCCTCCGCAATCCCACGCATGCAGAAGGGTGTCCTCACCTGTGAGTCGATGTTAGCGTTGAACCCACATGAGACAGAGGAGTACGGTCATGGCGAAGAAGAAATACTCTGGCGAGCAGCAGATCGCTCGGCTTCGCATCTACAACGTCGTCGCGGGTAGCCTGCACCTGTTGCAGGCCATCGCCTTCACGATCATTCTCACCATGCTGAGCACCCAGGTTCTGTTCCCCGTCACGGCGGATTACCTGGCCGGCCCACCCGGTGCCCCCATACCGCCGGAACGCGTGACAGTGTTCGAGATCAACATCGGTGTCGGGGTCGTCGTTTTCCTCGCACTCAGTGCCGTCTTCCACTTCCTGGTCTCCAGCCCGTGGTTCTTCGGCCGCTACAAGAATGGACTCAAGCAGAACCACAACTATTTCCGCTGGACCGAGTACGCACTCAGCTCATCGATCATGATCTGGCTGATCCTGGCCATCAACGGGGTCACCGATATCGCAGCCTTGTTCGCGGTCTTCACAGTGAATGCCGCGATGATCCTCCTCGGCGCCCTGCAGGAGAAGTACGAGAAACCTGGCTCCGGGGGGATGCTGCCCTTCATCTTCGGCTCGATGGTCGGGAGCGTGCCCTGGATCATTGTTCTGATCTATTTCCTGCGTCCCGGAAGCGAAAGCGACGTTGCCGCGCCCAGCTTCGTCGTGGGCATTGTGATTTCATTGTTCCTCTTCTTCAACACCTTCGCCGTCAATCAGTGGCTGCAGTACAAGCAGGTCGGCAAGTGGAAGAGTTACCTGCAGGGCGAGCGCACCTATATCACCCTGAGCCTGGTGGCCAAGTCGGCCCTCGCGTGGCAGGTGTTCTCGGGAGCCATCGTTCCCGCATTCACTGGCTGACTCGTCTGCCTGAATCGCCAACACCCTGTGCCTCCTCGTCCTTGTCGAGGCTTGGTCGATTTCGGGGCAACTGTCTTGGAATACCGATTATTCCGAGAAAAACGTTATGCCGCATGACCGCCCTCCCCCATTTCCGTCCACGCACGGTCCGGTCCAGCCCGACGGGACTTGGTGGTTCACCACGTTGGAGCCGATGACATGGCTAGCCAGCACGCGCGCCTTGCCGCACAACGCTGGCATTATTATCAGCGGCCCGACGTCAACCCAAATAGTAGAGTCCCCGCTCGGGGACAGCGGTAAGCGAGCTCACCGTCGTCGTTCTTCCGGCATGCCAACGGCGGTCATGTGGTTTCAGTGTCTTTGCGCCATGGAAAGGGGAACGTCCATGTTGAACAGGAGCATCTGATGAGCGAGCAAATTAGCCATGTCCCGTCCACCGCAGCAGTCGCTGAGGAATGGCTGAGCCCACGGGACATCTGCAAGGAACTGCAAATTCCGGAGCAGACCTTCTACCAGTGGCGGGTCAAGCACCTTGGTCCACGAGCTCACCGCATTGGCCGGCACCTGCGTATCAGCCGCAGCGACCTCAATGAGTGGCTCGCAACGACGGAAGATCACTTTGCCTAGAGCACGCCTGCCGTTGGGCACGTGGGGTCAGATCACCCGCATGCAGCTCAAACCCAATATTTGGCGTGCCCGCGCCACGTTTCGCTCCTTCGACGGTGTCGTGCGCAGGTACGAAGCTTGGGGCGCCTCTGGGCCAAAGGCTGAGACCTTACGCGCGGGTTGCCCAGCCAATTTTGCTAGCCGCTTCCGGGCAGAGGTGCCACGCGGCTGGGCGTCAAGTCGACGAATCGAGGCGACACATGTGGTAATTTTTGACCAACACGACCGGTTCCGCCCCTAGGGGTCCAGTGCCGGTCTTTACTTTTCTCTGTCGATGAGCGTAATTTGATGGATTCGAAGCCGCGCAAAACAGATTCTGAGCAACTGGATGTCCTCCGTCGGCGAAACATACAGGTCGGCGTAACCTGCCAATCAGGTGCTGGCCATTTTGAATCCGCACCCCGCCATGGCGAAAAAGCCCTGCTGCCCGGGGGCTGAGCCGTCAGTCGCCGGTTTGGTTCCCTTGGGACATCCAATAGTCATTGATCGCCTGGACAGCCTGCTCCTTCGTCATTCGCGCAACGACTGCTTCATCAATACCAGCAGTGCGAGTGAGTTGCCAGACCAGCGCCAGGGGAATCGCCGACTCGGGTACGGACGCAGTACCGCGCGCAGGTAACACCCCATCCTCAACGCAGGCCCAAAACAAATCGTCTTCGACCGTGAGCTGGTCTTGGAGAACGTGGTTCCAGATCGACGCTGAGTACGTTGTCCGGTCCACCGGGCGTGAAATACGCGTTCGCAGGATCCGCCCGTCCTTCAGCGCAAGTCGGTATGTTGTGTGGTGTCGCACGGGCTTCCCGCGGGCATTCACCACCAATTCCCACTTTTCGGTCACACAGAATTTCTCGTGGTCATCCCGACCACCGAGCCGACGGACGCTCACGCCACGGAACCAGTAAGCCAGGTGGTCAACTGTTCATCCGTGGATAGATCAACTAGCTGGACCAGCGCCCAATTCTCCCGATGGTTTGGGGCGGCATACAGGTGGTCTTCCCAATCTTCTGCATAGTCCCGCAGTGCGTCCACGAAGTCTTCTAGGGCCTCCCCTAGCTCAGTGGCTTCGGCGGCAAACGGCTGCCCAGACATGAAAACAGCCCACGCCCCGTCCTCATTCACGACCTGAACGTTCGGCGCGACCGTTAACGCCAAAAAGCGACGCAAGCTCTCACCATTGACCACGGCTGCCGGAGCTCGATCCGGACGGCTGATCGTAGACAATCCACCCCTTTCGCTGGAATCTAGGATCGCCTTCAGTGACTCCCGCGCCTGGGTAAAACCGTAAACGCGTCCGCCGGCGCTCTCATGTTTAGGGGTACTCATACAGCCCATCATCCATATGTACATCACGTACGTCAAGTACGTAGGCGAAGAATGGTCAAGTCCAGGACGCCTGGACTTGAGGTCATCCTCGACCACCGACCATTTGAAGTCGGGTGTCAGCAGTATTGAAACGGCCCAAAGGTCACCCATCTGCAACCAACGAAGTGCCCGCTTCCGGCGCCAGGCGTAAAATAGGCAGCACAGAAGTTGGCATGGACAGAGCACGACGGCCAATCACCGGCGAACCTGTCCACGCCGATAGTCGCAGCCGAAATCCAGTTGACGTGAAAGCGAGCGCAAGAGGCACTCCCCTTATTACTCCCCCTTTTTAAACCAAAACAACCGCCATCTACGGCATACCATCGTCTTTGAAATCACCCAAAATTCGCTAGAACTCAATGTTTTTGAGGGTCAACGACAGCCCGCCATACTCAGGAGGTTAGATTCTCTTGACCGCCGGTTCGAGTCCGGCCCGGGGTACCAACATGGTCCTGGTGACCTGCGGTTAGGTTCAGCAGGTCAGAGTGGTTTGAGGCCAAAAAGGACCCAGGTCACGGTTTTCTCACGTTTTTGAACGAAAAGTTGCTCACGTTTTTGGCATGATTTGGGGCGGAACTAGGCTCGATTTCTGCTCACGTTTTTGAGTTAGAATTCCACCATTTTCATCGTCTATCACCAGCCCTCTAGGCATCCGAGCCACCGGCCGATGTCATGACACCAGCTCCCGATTCCCCTTGCCAGCAGCACAGCGTAGCGTTCGGATGCCGCTTCAAGCCCACCAGCCTTGCCACAAATTGAATGGTGTCCAATTGACTGCACAGGCCTTGAGAAACCCGACATCCTGTGAATGCTCGACCGTTCCCGTATTCGTGACTCACGACTAGACGTGAAGCCGTCCAAATCCTAACGTTCGCCACGGACGCCAATTTGACGAACGCCGTCACGCAGCCTCCTCGACATGACTTCAAATTCGTGACGCTAGTCGGCATCCAGCCAGAACACCTGAGCACCTTCCTTGACGAGTTCGCCTTTTGGTTCAAGCGCAGACACTCACACGCCCCCGGCATGATCTTCTACCGACTCCTGCAAGCCATGGTTCAAGAACCCTCGGGAAGGGCGCAAAGGTCTTGCCATAGGACTTTCCCCAACACCTTGCCGACCATTGTTGGCGGCCATGAAAAACTGCCGAATGGTGGCCATGAAACTGGCCACTCTTATTTTCTAGCATCGCCGTGTTCTTAACGGAGGGAGCCTCTTCCTGGGGTTTGATGTCGGTGTCTAGTAGCACCAAATCAGGAAGAGGCTCTGTAAGAAGTCTGACGGAGAAACCATGGACATTCTTCAACCGTACGATCTTACGAAGTCGTTTCGCGCCGCAGCGCAGCTGACGGGCTGGTCGCTTCGGTGACCTCATGGCTTACATCCAAGGCTGCCTGCGCCTCCGCTATATCCGCTGTACCGTGTACTACCAAGACCGGACAACTTGCGTGTTCGGCGCAGGCAGAACTCACGGAGCCCAACAACATTCCTGTGAATCCACCGCGACCACGCGAGCCAACTATGAGCATCTGCGCAGATTGGGCGGACTCGAGCAAGGCTTGGGCTGGTCTTCCACGAACGGATACTCCAGTAAATCCTTTCGGCGGGTTGTCTCCGAATGCCTCGTGCGTGGCGATCCTCAGAATCCGGCGCGCATCCTCGTTCGGGTCCCAGTCCGGACTGATGTACGTGCCGAACATGGTCTCCACATGCCATGCGGTGACAGCTGTAATCGTGGCGTCAAGTGAATGCGCCAGCGTCTGTGCCCACTTCAGTGCCAAGACCGACTCGGGAGACCCGTCTACACCCACCACAATGCGCGCACGCTCGTGGACTCTCTCTTCTTCCATGGCTTCAACCATCTTTCGACTCTTTCACGTTTGATTCCTGCAGTTCCGGCCGCGAGGCACCTCCCAGAAGGGGCTTGATCCGCTCAGACTTTCCACTTCGCTGCCCGACCCACTTTAATGATCAACGCCGGCGAAGGCAGCTGCACAGGGTCAAAAGTCCCTAACGTTCGATTCACGATAGTGCCACCCTTGGGACAACGGAGGAGCCTTTTCTACGTTTTAGATCCCGTAACTCGGGATCAGATCCACCCCGTGAGGACGGGAGGACAACCTTGAAAACCCACCATCATCATCGGAGGCGACGGACGAGCCTCGTCCATTAGGGCTCTGAGCGAAGCCGTATGGTTGGCAAAATATCTCCTCGCACAGGTGAAAGCCTTGATGTTCTGGAAGTATCCAAACGCCTACATAGTGCCCTACGCAGTGGGAAAATTCGATTTTGATGGGGCTTCACAAAAGAACCTCGATGATGCAGTTGAGACTGCATTTGGATTGGGCAAGCCAAGGAGCCTCACATCCCAGCTCGTGAGCGGATCACCCCCGGCCCATACTGATTGGCGCCAGCACAGATGCCACACATCATGTACCAGATGTTGGTCCTGGCACTGGCGGGGCTGCTTCTTCAAAGAAGTAGTGAGAATCAAACGGCACAAAGCGCCCTCGAAGGCGCCTGAACTGGCTTCGGGCAGGGGTGCTCGGCGCCAACGACGGTATCGTCTCCGTCGCCGCGACGGTCGTTGGAGTCGCGGGTGTGGCGAACTCGTCAACCCCGATTCTTGTCGCGGGAGTCGCTGCGCTAGTTGGTGGCGCCATTTCGATGGCTTTGGGTGAATATGTTTCCGTTAGCAGCCAACGCGAAGGTCAGCGGGCATGATCGAGAAGGAGCTGAGCGAACTCGTCGAGGACCCGGACGCAGAATTGGCTGAACCTACGGGGCTCTATCGGGCTAAAGGTCTCAGTCCCGCCACAGCGGCGCAAGTGGCCGTTGAGCTGACGGCCCACGATGCCCTGTCCGCGCACCTATCTGAAGAACTCAACATTAGCCAAAACGAGGTAGCCAATCCGTGGCAGGCCGCATATGCCTCGGCGGTAGCGTTTACCGTCGGCGCGGTTTTGCCCTTGCTCGCTATTTTGCTGCCGCCAACCGAGCTGCGGATCCCTGTGACGTTCATAGCTGTCCTGCTGGCTTTGGCCCTCACGGGTACTCTTAGCGCCGCCATTGGGGGCAGCTCCAAAATTACTTCGGCGCCTCGTCTGGTCATTGGCGGTGCTCTAGCACTAGCGGCGAACTGTGGCATCGGCAGCGTCCTCGGTGCAAGCGGTTTAATTTAGCCGCCACCAAGAATCACAATACGGACTCCGTCACCAGGATGAAGGGGATGCCTGGCTTCAGTTGTTGCCCTGTTGTGATGACAAGCTCATCGACGCTAGGAACACCGGTTGACCTCCTCCCCGACGGTATCAACGTCCTCGGGACTTACCGTGACGTTTGAACGGCCACCGTTGCAGGACTGTTTGGCGAGAGGATAGCGCCAGTCATTGCCGCCCGCCCGGCAGGTAAGAGTTCGGCGCAAGCCCACACCCTTCACACCTGAACCAGTAAAATAGGGAGCGTTTCCCTCAAGCTGTCCTCCTGATTTTTCTAGTGAAGGCACCGGCAAAGTGCGCCTTACAGCCGTCCGAGAATATCTTCAATGCAATTCCAGCGAACCAGACAGTACCCTTCCGGATCATGGCAGTCATGCCCACCATGCACGGCCCACATTGTCTGGCGGGCTCCCCTGCCAAATAGCTGAGCAATTTTTGCTATAGCCACCAAAACGCATTCCTCGGATGAAGCATGTGGCCCACGCCCACATCTGGGTGGACTCCTTTCTCCAACGCGCCAGACGGGTGCACACGGTAGTTCAGCGGTCTGACCCACCGGCCGTGTAACCGCCCACCTGAACGACACCAACAGCGAAAAGGCCTGTGCCAGCGTTGGTCACGATGCGGGCGAGACAGGCATCTCCTTCGACTTCCATCATCTGCTGCGCGCAATGGCGGGAAAACAAAACGGGTCATTTTCCAGGTTCCCGCTCCGATCGTGCTGATCGGAACTATGGCGCAGCAGCAGGAGGCAATGCGCGCCACACGAGCAAGCGTCTCACGTTTCACGACACATGTGGGACGGGCCTTTGCCGCCTCATTGACTCACGCGGCTGCGCCTCTCCAAGAGGCAGTGCGATGCTGTTGACGACGGTGTTAGACTCGCCCAATATATAAGATTCTGGTGTCTGGCCCACCTTGACCCTGCAAAAATCTTGACGCCCGGCCACGGTACCCGTCACTGCGGACACGACCGCCGAGGTGGTCTATATGCACATCGGCAATGCGGATACCCTGGGCCCCGCGCAGCAGCGGCCACCTGACAATGAGTATCCAGACAATGGCTAGGTGGCGGCATGGGCAAGCATCGTCTTGTTCTTGAAATTGTTGGGCTCGCCTTCGGCACCATTGGGGATCAGAACAGAATTACTGAACAGCAGCTGCCGGCCCTGATCCTGCGCTGCAAGTTTGCGTCACGAGGAGTTTACGGATCACGGCCCGCGCATCTGGTAATCTCTGGTTCGCATACGAGCCGGCGTCTTGGTCCGGGGCGCCACGGCAATAGCCGTCAGCCAGCCGAAATTTGATGGTGGGTTTCACACCAGCTGCCGCTGATCACCCTCGTGATAGGTTGCGATATCCTTCCCGTTCCGGTCTCTGCGACTACGCTCCAGATGCGGGGTCCCTTCGCCCGGGGTGCATCGTTCAGTCCAGACCGTTCATCGAGCGCTCCACGAGGCCCCGTGCCATCGTGTGGCCCCCACCATTCAGAGCAAAATGGACTTTCCTAGCATCAAAGCCACCTTAGTTTTTCCGGTGGACTGGGTAATCTCCGCAATAATTACAGCATCACTTATCTGCCGTTTAGATTCCGAACGGGCTTTAGCCGCGAAATAGGTTGGCGGGGCAAACTGCAAGTGTTGGTTCTCAGGAGCGGTCGATCTCCGCCGGTGTTCCCATCTGCGCACGCATACGGGTAGCCGCACCACGCCGGTCTGAAGGCTTGTTCTGCCCATTCATCACAGGAGGGGCCGCCTTCTGAGGAAGCTCATCTGGACACTTGTTCGACACTGCCATTGAATTTTTTTCTTTCAAAGCACCAACACCATCCGTTAAAACCTGGATGATTTAGCCGCCGCAATCGGGTTTTGCTTCTGCGCCGCTTCTGCTGCTGCGATGACCGGGACGGTACGCAGAAAGCTGTCGGGGTTCAGCGAGATGGAATCGATGCCTTCCGCAACCACGAATTGAGCGAACTCAGGGTGATTGCTGGGTGCCTGCCCGCATATCCCGATCCGGATGCCTGCGGCATGGGCTCCGGCTATCGCCTGACTAATCATGGTCTTGACGGCCTCGTCCTGTTCGTCAAAGAGCGGGGCGAGTATGGCCGAGTCCCGATCTACACCGAGAACAAGCTGGGTGAGATCGTTTGAGCCGATGGAGAAGCCGTCGAACTTGGCGGCAAACTTTGGCGCCAGAATGACGTTGGAAGGGATTTCACACATCATGTAGACCTTGAGCCCGTCCTGACCACGAACAAGTCCGTTTTCGGCCATTACGGCCAGGACCCGGTCCGCTTCAGCAAGTGTCCGGCAGAACGGCACCATCACTATGACGTTCATGAAGCCGCACTGGTTACGAAGGCGGAGGATGGCCCGGCATTCCAAGTCAAAACCGGCCCGGTAATGCGGATCATAGTAGCGCGATGCTCCACGGAATCCGATCATCGGGTTGGATTCCTCCCCTTCAAAGACTGAGCCACCGATCAAGTGGGCGTACTCGTTCGTTTTGAAATCGCTGAACCGTACGACTACCGGCGCGGGATGGAACGGTGCGGCTAACTTGGCAAGGCCGCGCGCAAGGGTTTGCACAAAGTAGTCTGAGGAGTCGGCAAAACCGCGCGTCAGTTCCTTGATCTTGGCCCGATCCGCCGGATCCGTGACCCGTTCAGGGTATGCCAGTGCCATCGGGTGCACCTGGACCATGTCATTAATGACAAACTCCATGCGTGCCAGCCCGATGCCCTTTGCGGGCAGGCGCCACCATTTGAACGCCGAAGAAGGGCTGGCAAGATTGAGCATGACGGACGTCCGCGTGACTGGTAATTCGCCGAGGTCCACATCGTCCTGGGCACTCGCCAAAAGTCCCTCATAAACGTGGCCTGTGTCCCCGTCCGCGCAGGACACCGTGATGGACTGCCCATCCACAACCACTTTGGTGGCATCAGTTGTCCCGACGACGGCTGTAATCCCCAGTTCGCGGCTGACGATCGCCGCATGGCTGGTTGCCCCACCCTTGTCAGTGACGATGGCCTTGGCACGCTTCATGACCGGGACCCAGTCCGGATCTGTTTGTTCGGCGACCAGGACAGCGCCGTCCACGAAATTGCCGATGTCCGCAGCACTCTTGATCACGCAGGCGATGCCAGAGGCTATGGAATCGCCCACCGCAGCGCCTTCTACCAGCAGCCGCCCTTCTTCCGTCAGCCGGTGCGTGCTCATCACGGTACCGCTCTTGCGCGCCTGGACGGTTTCTGGCCTGGCCTGGACAATGAACAATTCCCCGCTCATCCCATCCTTCGCCCATTCCATGTCCATGGGTCGTCCATAATGGTTCTCGACCTGGACGGCCCACCTGCCCAGTTGGAGGATCTCGTCGTCGTTCAGGCAAAACGAAGTCCGTTCAGCATCGGTGGTGTCGACCATGCGCGTTCCCGCGCCGCCGTCGGAGGAGTAAACAAGTTTGCACCCTTTTGAACCAAGTAACTTTTCGATCACGGGCGAGAACGCTGGCATGCCCAGAAGCGGTTTGAAGACAACGTACTTGTCCGGGTTCACCATGCCTAGGACCACTGTCTCACCGAGTCCCCAGTTGGCGCTAAGGACAGCGGCTCGAGGGAAGCCGGATTCGGTATCGAGGGAGAACATGACGCCGGCAGCCCCTAGGTCCGAGCGAACCATGAGCTGGACTCCCACTGACAGCGCCACGTCCAGGTGCCCGTACTTCATGATCTCCCGGTAGCTGATGGCACGGTCGGTGAAGAGCGATGCGTAACAACGTCGGCAGGCATCGAGCAGCTGTTCCTCACCCCTGACGTTCAGGAAGGTTTCCTGCTGTCCGGCGAAGCTGGCGTCAGGCAGGTCCTCGGCAGTGGCGCTGCTGCGAACTGCGACGGCGGGATCTTCGTGCCCGGTGCGCACGGCCAGCTCGCGGTAGAAAGAACGGATTTGCGTGGTTGTCTCGGGCGGGAACTCACCAGCAAGGATCAGTTCACGCACCTGGTTCCCGATCGATCGCCAATTGGTGCCTGCAGAGTCTTTCGTGGCGAGGATCTGCTCCAGCCGTGGCGCCATGTCGTTTTCCGCGATGTACGTCCGGTACGCGGCAGCTGTGAGGGCAAAACCGCCGGGCACCCTGACACCGTCGGCAGCCAGGGATCGGATCATCTCTCCCAGTGAGGCATTCTTTCCGCCAACGTAGGCAACGTCCTTGATGCCGACGTCCTCAAGCCAAACAACACTCTCTTTATCCACAGTAATCAGGTTTCCTTCGCATCTTCGCTGTTCTGCTCCGTGGGGCATTCCCAAGCTAGGTGCCCACGTCACGAGTCAACTCCCTTGGGTCAAGTCCGGGTAGGGGCCAAAGTCCCACTGTCCGACAAGCTTTCCACGTGGGGGCCACTTCGGGACGAAGGGACCTCTGCTCTACTGGCAAGGAATAGTCCCGCACTCACTTAGATTAGGACCCGACTGCAACCAGCGAAGGAGCTATTTGTGCCTGCACGGTCCTTAAAGGAACCGTGCCTCCTGTCTTCGAGTCGACTTTCCCTGAGGAACAGGCAGATCCGTAGCCGGAGGGCGACTAGTTGCTACTCAGTGTTCGAAGCCGCAGATTTTTCGCATGGATCTTCACTAGGGCGAGGGCGAGCAGGCGCCTCGGCGCCAGCGTGTTGTCCCAGGTACGAAGTTGTGCGGATGGTGCATGAGCTGCGGTAGACCTGCCGCCACTGCAAGATCTGCCCCCCGCTTTGCAGAGTGGGTCCGTGACAAAGACTCTGCGCCGCTGCCAGAACCCGCTTATCCCTAAAAGTCCACAGCGCCCATCGAATGTTGGAACCACAACGCCATGGAACCCAAGAACCATTCGCCCTTGTCCACCTGCACTGCTCAAGAGGAATCTCTTTGAGGTTCCCAGCACAATCTTACGTTTGGTACCCGCTGAGGGAATTGAATCGATATAGCATCCAACGGCGCCCCATCACACCCTAGTCCGTGTTCACGTCCAGCCATGGGCCATCCAGTACTGGCATCGGGGACTTTGGACCCTATTCCCCTAGGGTGGAGCAGACGTAATATGATCTGCATGAGAGCAAATCCGTTGGCACCAAAAGTAGAAAATCTTACCCCCGGGCAATGCTGGAAGGTACTTTCTGAAACGTCCATCGGACGGCTCGCCGTCATCGTGGACGGACGCCCCGACGTCTTCCCTGTGAACTACAAGGTAGACGGGCAGTCCCTCATCTTTCGAACAGGTGGCGGCAGAAAGCTCGATGCACTCCGCCACGAAGCATGGGTTGCGTTAGAGGCCGACGCCGTGAGTGGAGAGTTCGGCGTAGCGTGGAGCGTGGTCGTCAAGGGCCATACCGAAATCACCGCCTCAGACAGCCAGGTTCTTAACACGGCAAGCAAAGGCATGTTTCCGTGGCAGGGAGTTGGAAAAGACCAACTCGTACGCATCGTCGCTGAGGAAGTGACGGGCAGACGCTTCACCCTTGATGCTTCCATGACGTGGAATGTTCCCTTGGATGACACGATCCGGGCCGGGCTCGAGTAGGACACCTGAAGCGGCCCCTTGGCGGTAATTTCAGTCACTCCATGTTCGGCAACACGACGTCCCGGCATGCCGGTCATCGGAGTCGACATGTTTCATTACTGATGTCTCACTACTGATCGCGCTAAAGGCTCTCACCATCGTGGCCCATATTAACGACCAGCACTGGACAGTGCGCATGGGCCACGCACGCCTGGCTGACTGAGCCCAAAAGAAGGCCGGAAAACCCGCCATGCCCCCGCCGCCCAACCACTAACATGTCCGCACCATCACTGAGCTCAATCAGTTTCTGTCGCGGCTGGCCCCGGACCAAACTCGTGGAGACTCTATCCGGCAATGGTGTCCCGAAGGTGTTCGAGACGCTGTCTTGGAGGAGTTGGCGGGCCCTGTTTTCAAGATCCGAAGCACTCGTTGAAGACTGCCCGGCTGCGAATGTTGAATCGCTCCAGCATGTCACCACATCGAGCCATGAACCAGTTGCCTTTGCGACACGTTCGGCTTCCCTGAGGGCTACTATGGACTCTGCGGACCCATCGATTCCGACGACAATACGGCCAGTTTCCTTCTCTTTACCCATGGTGCAAGCCTTCCGTTGGTTGAGCTGTCTTCTGTGATCAATACTGACGCCCTAGGTCAGCGCCGTCTAGGGTCCAACGTCACCAGTCCTCTTTATGACGACAACCCTACTCAGCTTCGGAACACGGGACCGAGGTGCCTCCCACTGCGTCGGAAGCACCTTGTGCACAACATGGCTGAAGACCTATGCCAGAGTCTCTTCCTGTGGCAACAAACCCGTACCCTTGCCGGTGAAGGGGAAACTTCCCGCAGTATCCCGCGTGGAGAACCCCTTACTGCCTAGAGGCCGACCAAAGCGTCTAAACGCGCGGCCAGTCGGCAAAGATGCCGCGTCATGCTAGACACCGCAGACGACAGCCTGGTCACGTGTCCCGCCGAAGGACCACATCCATTCGCATATGCCTTCACGGGCAGCACTTGAGCAGACTGGGGTTCCCCTGCCCGCGGCCACCACGGCATGTCGGGTGTTGCTATGCATAGACTCCGAAATCACGGTGTGTGCAACGCCTGGACTTGGGTGAATTTGCCTCAGCCGTTGCCGAGGGCACGGTTCCGTAATCACCTTGTTGGCCAACCGTCGTCGTATCCTCTGCCCAATGTCCCGGTTAAAGCCGGCGTTAGCGAAACCTAAAGTGGACACCGACACGAGGCCATGGCCCTTTCCCCTGCTGCATCCATGGTGGCTGAATCACTCCATGGCGAGGACGGCCGGCACACTCCTTCGATGCTCCCCCATATGGCCCACCTCGACCCCCAAGGAGCCCTTATGAGGAGAAAGCCCCCAGGTTATCCGTGTTGAATTTCCCCCCCCAAGAGGTGAATCACCATGAATAGTAGTGCAGCGGCCCCTGACAGTCACGATGGCGTTGAGCGACGCCTCCTAGTCCCCCACAGCCGTCAGCTCCCCCTCCAGAGCAGTGGGTCGTTCGGCACTGGTGCACTGGACCGGGACCAGTAAATCTTGAAACAGAAACCGGCAACTCTTGATCCACACGAAAGGCAATCCAGATGAGTGTCGTCGTCGTTTATGAATCCATGTTTGGCAACACACGCGCCGTCGCTTTGGCGGTCGCTGAAGGGCTGGCTCCCTTTGGCGTGGTGGTCACGGCAAACGTCAACGATCCGCGAGCTAAAGAGGCCACGCGTTCGGCCGACTTGTTGGTTCTGGGCGGACCAACCCATGTCCATGGCATGACAAGACCGGAATCGCGCAAAGAAGCAATAACGTGGGCCAGCGACGCCTCCAAGCATCTGTCACTCGAACCCTCAACGCCGGGCATGGGGGTACGTGAATGGATCAAGGATCTTGATCTGGTTCCTGCTCTGTGCGCAGCCTTCGACACGCGAGCGGACAAGGCGCACATTCTGACAGGAGCAGCGTCAGGGCACATCGAACACGCGCTCACGAAACGCGGCTCGCGCACCGTCATTTCGCCAGAGAGCTTCCTCGTGTCCAGGGACAACACCCTCGAAGAAGGTGAGCTGGACCGAGCTCGAGACTGGGGCGTCAGCGTAGGAAAAGCCATGGAACAGTTCATTCACCACTAAACTTGGCTGCCTGCCACCGGCGTCGCACAGTGATGGAGGGTTGCTAACATGCGCTAACTGCGTCGTCACCCTGCTCGTTGGAATGGGCGTGCGATGCAAAGGAACAAGTGCTCGCCGTAGCTCACAAGTTAGCAAACTCTCAGGACCTGTCCCTAGAATATCGTGGTCCCTCATGCCACCAATAGAACCGCGCCCTCATCCGTCGCCAGACTTCCTGTCGGCGGCCCAGCGAAGGCGCAGGCTCTCTTCAAGCTCCTGGGCGTCGAGCTGCCTTCGAATATTCGCCAGCTCGTCCTCCAGCTTGGGAATCCACCGGCTCTCAACCGCTCGCTGACGTGTCCGGGTTGCCAGAAGTTCAGCAGCCAGCAGCAACTCAGCGCGCTGGATAGAGGCATGGCGGGCTCCAGCAACGAGCGCGCTGCGATGGACAGAAGCAGCGTAGGATAGAGCCGAACTTCCCGACTGCGCTAGCAACGCAGGAAGAGCGCATTGCGCATCTTCGGGATACGTAACACCCATCGCGTTACCCCACCGGAAAAATACTGTAGCGTCGGCCAACGGCGCCGCCGCCGCTATCCGGGCGCTGCCGTCCAGGGCGGCTGAGCGACGCAGCCACACGGCAGCTTCCCCGGCGAGATCCTCCCACTCCGCCCGGGTCTGGTCCATGTGCAGGTGTAGCCGTTCAATCTGATCCATCAAGATACGCTGTTTGCGGTCCAAAAGGCGCGCACCGTGGCGCGCTGTTTCAAGGCGACGTTCAAGCCGAACCCTTGCCGCGCGTCCCGTGCCGCTCATTTTCAGCTGCCACTTCTGGGCAGGTATCGATCCAAGAACACCCTGGGCAGCATCGTCAATTCTTTATCCGGAAGTGCCGCCAAAGCCGTCCAGGCCCGGCCCAAGGTATCTTCCAAAGTCCTGCTCTCATCCCGCGCTTGATCAAAAAGTCCCTTCTCCACCAAGGTTCGGTACAAAATGTAGCTGCGGTCTGTTTCGCTCAAAGCAGCTTCACCCACCAGCTCGGCCAGCTCGGTGGCCTGCCGCGCGCGCGCCAAGGCGGCCAACACCTGTGCCGCCACATCGGGGTGGTCTTCCCGGGTCCGACCCTTGCCTGCGCCACTGCGCATTAGCCGAGAAAGCGAGGACAGGACATCCACCGGAGGATAGATGCCGCGCGCGGCTATGTCGGGGGCAAGGACGATCTGACCTTCCGTGATATATCCGGTCAGATCCGGCACCGGATGAGTGATGTCGCCTGCCGGCATCGTCAGCACCGGCACAATCGTCACAGAACCATCGTGTCCCTTGACCCTCCCGCAGCGTTCGTAAAGGGTCGCAAGATCGCTGTACAGATAGCCTGGGTAACCACGCCGGGCCGGGATTTCGCGCCGGGCGGCGGACACCTCACGTACGGCTTCGGCGTAGCTGGTCATGTCGGACATGACCACCAAAACATCGTGACTTTCGGTATAGGCCAAGTGTTCGGCGATCGTTGGCGCAATCCGCGGGGTGAGGATGCGTTCTATGACCGGATCGTCGGCAGCGTTCAGTAGCAGGATCAGTTCCTTCTCTGCAGAGCGTTCTTCAAGACGATCCCGGACAAAGGCGATGTCCGCATGGGTCAACCCCATGGCAGCAAATACCACCCGAAACGACTGGCCGCTGGAGGTGGCCTGTGCCGCTATCTGGGTGGCCAGCGTCAGGTGAGGTAATCCCGGCACCGAGAAGATAGGCAGCTTTTGTCCTCTGACAAGGGTCATTAACCCATCGATCACTGAGATGCCGGTCAGAACTGGCTCCTGTGGAGGCTCCCTGTAAACCGGATTCAGCGGCCACCCGCTAACAGGCAGTGTTGCCGTGCCCGTCACCGGTGGCCCGCCGTCGAGCGGTTCCCCACGACCGTTGCAGACCCTGCCAAGCCACTGGGTGCCGACTTGGACATGCAGAGGACGGCCGTCAAACCGGACCCCGATTCCGCCCAGGGACATACCATCTGTACTTTCCAGCACCTGCAAGGTTGCCAGATCCCGGTCCACCTCCAGCACCAACCCATGACGGCTTTCCCCTCCGGCTAGGTCAATGGTGGCGAATTCGTCCCACCCAACACCGCCAGCCCCGCCCACTACAAGCAGTGGCCCCCGAACTTCCCGGATGTCGCCATGGGAGATCTGCGCGCCGAAGCGATCAGACAGCGGCGCGGGGTCCGTGCCTTCAATAGGCTCCTTGGCCGGTCCGGTCGAGTCCTTCATTGCAGTGCCTCTAAAGCCGCAAGCACTTCTGCACTTCGGGCCCGCACCGAGGCATCGTCGGAGGGCCCGAATTCCTCGCGGGCCCTCAGTACCGGCCCAAAATCAGCTTCCTCAATGCTGGCCACTGCCACACCACGCTCCACAAGCCGCTGGCAAGCGTCAACGACGTCGAACACCAGGTCCAGTAGCGCAGCACCTTTCTCCAGTGAGCAGTAGCCGTCGTTGTTGCTGAGGGCGTTTTGCATCAGCACCCCGTCGCGCAGCAGTCGCCCTCCCAGCAGCAGGACTTGCTCATGCCCGGGCAGCGAGGACCGTCCGATGATTTCCGCGAGTTCAGCTAACCGGTCCGACTCGGCCAGAAGGGCGACGGTGCGTGCCCGGCGGATCGCCCAACCGGGCTGCCCGTTGGCCGCATGCCAGTTGCCCAACTCTTCGGCGTCCCTAGCAAATGAACCCGTCCAACTGACCGCGGGATAGTGGCGGGAGTAGGCCAGGTCCCGGTCCAACATCCACAACGACCGGACAAAGCGTTGGGAATCAGTGGTGACAGGTTCACTCATATCACCACCGGGCGGAGAGACAGCCCCTATCACTGTTACCGAAGCACTTTGCCCACCCAGTGTCGTCACCCGTCCTGCCCGCTCGTAGAAGGAGGCCAGCTCGGAGGAGAGGTTGGCCGGATAGCCTTCCTCAGCAGGTAGATCGCCGTTGCGGTTGGCGAATTCACGCAGGGCTTCAGCCCACCTCGAGGTGGAGTCGGCAATGACGACGACGTCGTATCCCATGTCGCGGTAGTACTCCGCCACAGTGATCCCGGTGAAGATACTGGCCTCTCGTGCCATCATGGGCATGTTGGAGGTGTTGGCGATGATGACCGTACGATCAATCAACCTGTCCCCAGTCCTTGCATCTTCGAGCTGTGAGAGTCCGTCGAGGACGTCGGCCATTTCATTGCCACGTTCCCCGCAACCCACATAGACAATGACGTCGGCATCGCTCCATTTGGCTACCTGTTGCAGCATCATCGTCTTGCCCGTTCCGAAGCCGCCCGGAACAGTCGCCGCGGCACCACGTGCTAGCGGGAAAACCAAGTCCAGGACCCGCTGGCCGGTGTGCAATGGAACGGCTGCGGTGTGCCGAGCCAGAAAGGGACGAGCACGACGAATCGGGACACGCTCGGCCAGCGACACAACGTGATCAGCCACTACAGCGATCGGATCAAGCACGCGAACCTTGCCTTCCGGGGCCACCCAGCTGAGCACGCCATAAACGCCGGCAGGAACCAGCACGCGGTGGACCACCGATCCAGACTCTGGCACGGTGCCGAGGACGTCGCCTGCGGAAACGTTCGTACCGGGCACAGCAGTGGGAACAAAGGTCCACTCGCGCGCCAGAACCACCGGATCTGCCGTGGATTGCGAACGCGCAGGTGTCAGCCACATCGGCGCCGAAGACAGGGGCCGCATGAGTCCGTCGAACACCTGACCCAGCAGGCCCGGCCCCATGAGAGAGGACAACTCCGCACCGGTCGCTGCGGCAACATCGCCAACCTTCAACCCGCCCGTATACTCATAAGCCTGCAACGTTGCCTTGGTGCCCGCGATGGCCACGGTTTCTGCAGCAATCCTCTGCGGGCCGAGCGTCATCAGCTCAAGCATGGACAGCCTCTCCACACCTTCGATCTCCACGAGTGGACCACTGACCCGGACCACTTGCCCATCCTTCCCCTCTGCTACCGGTTCCACAACTCACGCGCCTCGGGCAGGGAGTCCAATGTCATCTCGGCAAGAACGGGAAGGGAAAGATCCAACCGGCGCGAACCTGCAACAGCGATGATACCGCCGTCGCTGCTCGAGGAAACACTCACTTCAGGTCCCAACAAGTCTTGACAGTTTTCCCGCAACCTTGCCAACAACTCCGGGTATCGAGGGTCGCTTTGCAATTTTGATGCAGTCCCCGCCAGCTGGTGGCGGAGTTCTTCTATCACTGAACTCTGCCGCGCGAGCACCAGCTCGTGTGCCTCCCTGCGCACCCGGGATGAGCGCAGTGCTGCCTCGGTCCGGGCCGATGCGGCCCCCGCCGCTGCGGCGTTGGTGACAATCTGGGCAGCCTCTGCCTGCGCTGAAGCCAGTATGGCCGACACTTCCTGGAGAGCGCCATTGCGGAACTCGGCGACCTGGCTTTCGGCCGATGCCCGCAGCGCCTGCCGCACCGGCGCCAAGGCGGCCTCAGACACCGGCGTCAGCCCGTTCATGATGGAAGCACCAACGTCATGGGTGAGCGCGAGTCCGAGAGCGCCGGCCCCAAGGCCCGTGCTGAACGAGGTGTGAGGATCACCAGTGCTGTCTCAACTGGCAGTGCAGACCATGCGTGGAGGGTTTCTGCCTCGTTTTCACACGCGTGGAGGGTTACGCCGGCGAGTTGGAACCCGGCCAAGAGGGCCTGTTCACCGATCGCGGCAATCCTATCGGGTGCGATGGTGTTGGGCGCGCTGGAACTGGACAACAAATTTTCAGGGGTCGATGCGCGTGGCGTACTCACGCTTTGCCTATCAAAATGATGGCAATTATGAGGCCGTAGATGGCAATTCCTTCGGCCAGGCCAACTACAACCATTGCCCGGCCGAAGATCTCAGGACGCTCACTCATCGCGGCCAAAGCAGCCGATCCGGTGTAAGCCACGGCAAAGGCAGCGCCGATCGAGGAACCTGCTACGGCGATGGCTGCTGCTATCAAGGCCGCGCCGCCGGCACCGGGCGGCGCGGCTGCGGCTGCGGCTGCGACAGCTGGTTCCACTCCACCGGCCGCGGCAGCCGGACCGGAGCTCAAAGCCCCAACGAGCAACGCTAGGGCTCCTACCATCACCGCGATATTGATGGCCAGCAGAAATTTGAACGCCGATTTTCGCCAGCGTTTGACGAGGAGAATTGCTCCCGTGGCGGCGATCAGGAACACGGGAATGGTGACGAGCCAGAGATTCACGGTAGTTGCCTTTCAGCTGGGATGCCTGTATCGGCCGTTGTGGTGGCCGGGTTGCCGACGGTGGTTGCTTCCGGCGCCCACGGTTTGAAGGGGCGCCCCTCTGTTTGAAAAATGCGTGAGAACAACTCGTAATACTCCAACCGCAGTGCCTGAATTCCTGCGACCAGGGCTTCCAGCGCAAAGGTAACAATGTTCCCCACCAGGAACAGCAGTACCGCAGCGCCTGCGCGCCACCCTGGCACCCACAACGCCGTCGTACCGTTCCAGACCACCATCAACAGGGCGGCGTGAGTCAACCCAAACGCGGCGAGCCGGGCAAAGGAGACAATGTTGGAACCCAGCCGGATGATCGTGTCCATGAGTTCGATGAATGCTTGGACGACGGCGGTACCCCCGCCTCCGGCTTCAACGTACAGGCCAATGAAAATGAAGACGAGTGAGCCAGAACTAAGCACGATTGAGGTGGCGGTCAAGATTCCGATGCCCGCGGCGAGCCCCCAAACGAGGAGCCCCACGGATAGGAACAACAGTGAACCTGCAGCACCGGAGCGGGCATAGAGCGCCAAGCCCCAGCCTCCCTCCCGTACACGGTTGATGGTGCCGACGGCGTAAGCTCCGGCAAGCAGGAAAGCCCCGACACCCAGGCCTGCCAACAGAAGTGGCACCGGGTTGGCTAGAGGTTCCAGCCACAGCACAGGAACCAGTCCTGTGGGACCGAAGGCCTCCCCGTATAGTGCTCCGAAAACCATGGCGGCCATCCCGGAGGCACTCACAAAAAGCCAGGCCCTTTTTAGGGAAGCAAGTTTTTTGATGCGCCCGCTGCGCAACACTAAACCGCAGGCCAGCAACATCGCCCCATGTCCGACGTCGCCGAACATTATTCCGAACATCAGGACATAGGCCAGTGCCGCGAGGCGTGAAGGGTCAAGGTCCGCGTACGGCACTGTCCCGTACGTGTCCACGAGTGTCCGAGACATTCCTTCACGGCTGCTTCCACCGAACAACGTGGGAGGTTGGATCCACCTCGGCCCGGGCAGCGGAACAACTGCGGCACCCAGCGGGGCTAGTGCTTCGGTGAGTGCGGGAATCCCGTGTTGCGGAGTCCAGCCCACCAACGCTGCCGTGGGCCCGTTGACGACGGCGGCCGCCGCGGCCTTGTCCACTTCCCCGCTGCCATTGCCGGGCTCGTAGGGTAGGTCCAGTTCCACCAGCGCGTTGCGGGCAATTTCCATGAGCATGCTCGCCCTGTCCTGTTCCGCCACCACTAGGGCTACCCGCTGCATCCGGGCTGGCGCCAGCGATTCACGCGGCCTCATCAAGCACCTCGCTTGAGCCGGCACCGGCGGCAGCCGCTGCGAGGGCGGCCCGCACGCGCCACGCATCCATCGACAGGACAGCAATAGCCCCCAGCACAACGTCAGGTCCGGGTCTGGAGTGGCGCAGGAGCCGGAATCCATCCGACTCCACAGCGGTATGCGCACGGGCCTCCGCGCGCCAAAGTTCAGTCGGCGAGTCAATATCGCCGACTATTTTTTGCAGCGACGGCGGCAGCGCTGTGCGAAAGTTGCTGATGCTGTCTGCGCTTTCCCATGCCCGGCCAAGAACAGGGCGTAACAAGTTCAGAAGCGCTCGTTCCGGAAGAACGCCGTCAACCGTAAGACTCCGTGCAGCAGTAAGGACACACACGGCGCCGCACCACGACTGCGCCGGGGGTGCGATGACGGCCAGCCTGCGCACCCAGGCCACGGTCAACGCGGGCCGTAGCGGTCCCCGCCCACCGCCATCGGCACCCTTCCAAGGCGAGGTGCGCAGGATTGTGGCGAGTTCCTCACGTGAACCAGCCGAACTGAGGCGATGCCAGGCGGTCGCCAGCGTACCCAGACGATAGGGCTCAGGAGCTGGTGGGCCGCCGTCGAGCTGGTGGGCTAAAGCCACAATGTTCTCAATTTCAAAAATGCCCGCCGCGGCCCGGGCGAGTGCGGTGCCGGAGGCTGGAAGCCAGCCAGCAAGCACTCGAAGCTGCCACAAGCAGGCCTCCTGAACGGCGCGTTCAGCGACGAAAAGACTTGACACGCCGTGGAGTCGTTCCGCATAGCTTGACTCTTGCAGTGAGGAGAGTGCAGCATCCAAGGTAGGTTCTGTGGCCAGTGTACGGCTGGTACCAGCCCCCACACGGCGCTGCGCCATGGATCGGGCCCGAACGGATGCCGCAACCCAGCCCGCCTCCATTACCGTCCAGCTTTCCGTGGGCTGAGCAGGGTGTCGATGACCTTGGCGACGACGGCGGGAATCCTGGCTAATCCGGACTCTTCCAGAGCATTGGCCTCCAGGGCAGCCTGGTCCATAGCCCGCGAATCCCTCTCCTGGGCCTCACGTTGAACCTGGGCGGCCGCTTCGGCGCGTGCCGCACTGGCATCGAGTCGAGCTTGGGACACCATGGCCGCTGCTTGGGTCCGTGCCGCCGCTACGTCATGTTCGGCTTGGCGACGAGCCTCCTCGACCAGCAATTCACCCGCTTTGACATCGGCGGCCAAGGCTGCGAACACAGGCGTCAATTCCATCGCGGGGCCCTGGTCGTCAACGGCTGGGACACCTGACGGGCCAGCCGGGCCTGGCGCACCCACAGGCCTGAAACGGTCAAGAATACTCAATCGCGCCACGACGACCTCCATCGGAATGTCTCTGGGGCCCAGTGTAGGCGCCATTTCGGTCCAGCGCACTGCTGTCATGGCCTCTCAATGCCCACACTGTTGTGCCCCGATTACTGGTCTTGGACCGTTCCTGTGCTGCAGCGGCCTGGCCGTGGACGCTGCAGGACAATGAATCGAAAGGTGGGTCACGTTTCTCGGGTCCTTTGGCTATCTACTGCGCTGAACTTAGCCGTAGCGATTCCGCCCGTTAGACCATCCTGGGAAGGCTACCAGTTCGACTCCCAGCGCTGGCCTGAGAGTTGTGAACGTGCGAGGCCGGACACCGACGCCGTGTTGGAGACTCCCCCTTGGCAGATACGCGAATCTGGCTCAACCGTCAGTCACCTCAATTAGTTTCGAGTGCTCTGGCAACCATTTCCGCTTCGAGGCGCTCGACGTCGTCCCGGCAACACAGTTCTGTTGCCGGTGACATCACCGCGGCACTTCCCGCGGCGACTGCTGTTCTCAATGCCGCCTCAGCCGTGTTTCCCTGTGCGAGCCGCAGAACAAATGCGGCCAGAAAGCTGTCCCCGGCTCCGACGGTGCTGACCACCTTCACCGACGGCGTCGGTAACCGGATGACGCTGGCCTTGGAGGCAAGCACGGCCCCGGCTTCTCCGAGTGTCAGCGCGGCGTAGTCTGCGCGCCCTTCTGCAATCAGTGATGAAGCCGCGTCGATTTGGCTCTGTTCGCTGTCAAGGGCCGCGCCGACATGTTCAGCCAGTTCCCGCCGGCTGGGTTTGACCAGGAAGACTCCTTCAGCGAGGGCTTCTGTAAGTGCCGGCCCAGAGGTGTCCACCACGCACCGCACATCGGCCTCTCGTGCCAGCCGCGCGACTCGGGCATAAAAGTCCTCCGGTACCCCCGGCGGCAGACTACCGCTGGCAACCACATATCCACCTGCTCGGATGGACCGGCCAACAATCTTCAGGCAGGTGCGCCACTCCCCTTCACTGAGCTCGGGACCTTCCAAGACGAATCGGAATTGATTCCCCGTCGAGTTCTCATCAACCGTGACGTCTTGCCGGGTTATCCCACCGACTGCTGCCACCAAAACAGGGATCCCTTCAGCTTCCATCAACCGGCGATAGGTGTCTCCGGTGGTACCGCCTGCGGTGAACACAGCCAAGGCTTGACCGCCAAGCCGTTGTATCACCCGGGCTACGTTTGCCCCACCACCTCCCGGATCGAGGCTGCTACGGCCGCACCGGAGCTTGTGACCACTGTAGACGAGGTCTGTTGAAGTGCTAACGTCCAGTGCGGGGTTCATGGTGAGAGTGAGGATTGGTTTGGAGCTCCACAAGGAAGAGGCTTCCGTGAGTCCCATCCTTGGCGAGCTGACCACCTGTGAATCGACCGATTCCATGGCTTAACTGGTACCCCCAGGATTCGTTTCCGTCCTACTGCGTTGCAGGCCCGGACTGCGCAAAAGACAGCTCTGCTTAGTGGATAGAAGCATAGGACACTAAAGCAATGACGTCCATGCGTGTTCCAGCGCCTTCATCTGGGCTGGCAACGAGCAGCGCATGTTTCGCAGAGATGACGTCTTGTCCAATAGCCAACCTCAGGAAGACGAATACGGCGACGCCTGGACGTCCACACCAGCCCTCGGCGCAAGGATTGCCACTAGACTTCCACTTCCGAAGGCAGCCTGGTGAAACACCGGATGGTTATACCGAGAAATCCGCGTAGGCACGTGATTGCAGCAGCCATGCCTCACAGCAATCCCGAGGCCTGGCTATCAAGGATAGCCGCCAGCCTGACCAAGGAGAGCGTCGAGGAACGCCTCAACCAGCGTGAAGCCCAGTCCACGGGCCAGCCCGTGGACATCGTCGCTACTCGGGACCGCGCCCGTGCTAGGAATGAGACGACGTGATCCGAAGCGAACCACATGGACCGTCGAAGTGCTTCCAGAATCCGGCGAGTTAGCGGTTTGACCAGCGTTCCGGCATAAGGCAAGGGCGGCGCGGATCGCTGTCCGCCAGCCAGCTACCTTTGCCCTATTGGGGAAAGGGTGCCAGCCATTGCATGTTCTAACGTTTCCAACGCCCTGGCATCCGGGGATGGGGTGACGATTGAGACTCTAACAACCGCCGAGTCGGTTCGCTGTGACCTTGAGATCTTGGCGACGTGAGTGGCTGGCTGTTCCTTGAGGCATCGTTGCGCGGCTCCTTTGCTGATACTCCAGGGTCTGCAGGTTGGGACGCTGCCAGCGGAGCCCTCATGCGATTAGCAGTCTGATGGATTCTGGGTAGCCACTTTTGGATCTTGTCATTGCGTCTTTGTCTGGTGGCCTTCGTCATCCCGGACACCCAATCGGAGTCGGCGAAACAGGACTGTTGCGGCGTCGGCTACGGTTCCTGATGTGATTAGCGGGGGCTTAACGTGTGGTCAGTCACTGATGTGGGCTGTGCCGGCGAGTGTGTGCATGAGGTCATCGACCATTTGTATGTGGTGGTTACCGTTTCTCGCTTGGTGCAGTGCCCGGCGCAGGATCTTGTGACGAAGCTTCTCGTGCCCGGAAAGCCGTTGCTACCCGACCCCGCAGGTGCCCCACTTCGCACGGCACACGGTCAGCGCATCCTTCTCCACCACCACACCGGAAATGTTCGTTCCATCGCAACGGATACGACCCTCTTATGGTTCGTAGTTAATACGGGCCAAGGAAATAATGCTTTTGACACATACGTCCTAGCCACGGGTAACCGGAACTGCGAGACTGGTGCCGAGGAGAGGAATGCCGGGTCATGGCGGACATACACAAGGTGAGGGCGGGCCGCATCTACGAAGGCAGGGCGCACGGGGAGGGTTCCCGGGTGCTGGTAGACCGTATCTGGTCACACGGCCTGAGCAGGGAAAAAGCGAATCTGGATGAGTGGTGCAAGACGGTGTTTTTCTCAACACGGTTGTGCAAGTGGTACGGCCACGATCCGGAACGCCTCGAAGACTTCGGCCGCCGGTACCGGAGCGAAAGTGAAGAGCCTCAAGGCGCCGGGTCCCTTGAACACCTGCGGGCCTTGGCTGATTCGGTCCAAAACAATCCGGCGTCCGCGTGATTTCGCATCCAGCGTTCAGTTGCGAGGCATGGTGCCTGCGTGAGACGGATCTGGATCTGGACGTGCTGGCGCAGAGCGAATCCTTGTTTGCGCTCTCCAACGGCCATATCGGCTGGCGGGGCAACTTGGATGAGGGTGCACCGTACGAGCTGCCGGGTTCCTACCTCAACGGTGTCCACGAGTTACGCCCACTGCCCTATGCGGAGGCCGGCTACGGTTACCCAGAGTCCGGCCAGACCATGATTAATGTGGCCAACGGCAAGCTGATCCGGCTTTTGGTGGACGATGAACCCTTCGATGTGCGTTACGGCACGCTCCACAGCCACGAACGAGTCCTTGACTTTGCTGCCGGTGTACTGCGGCGCAATGCGCTTTGGACCTCACCAGCAGGGCGGACCGTCCACGTATCATCAACCCGGCTCGTGTCACTGGTCCAACGTTCCGTCGCTGCCATCGAGTATCAAATTGAGGCAGTCGACGGCCCGGTTCGCTTGGTGATCCAGTCAGAGTTGGTCGTCAACGAGCCGTTGCCTCCCGGCAGTGAAGACCCCCGTGCAGCGGCCGTGCTGGAGTCACCGTTGCGCTCGCAGATGCACGCCAGCGACGGCATGCGAGTAGAGCTGGTACACAGGACCGAGCTCAGCAACCTTTTGGTGGCTGCAGCCATGGATCATCTGGTGGATGGGCCAGACTCCATGCAGGTGCTGAGCGAGAGCTTCACCGATATGGGCAGGGTCAGCATGACGGTCATTTTGGAGCCGGGGCAGCGGCTGCGGTTCGTCAAATTCGTCACTTATGGCTGGTCCGCGGAACGAACCCGCCAAGAGCTTGGCGACCAGGTGGACGCCGCCCTGACGGGGGCACACCAGAGCGGTTGGGAGGGACTACTGGCCGAACAGCGGACCTATCTGGATGATTTCTGGGCCCGGGCCGACGTCGAAGTGGATGGCGATGCCGAGATCCAACAGGCTGTCCGGTTCGCGTTGTTCCACGTCTTGCAGGCAGGGGCCCGGGCCGAGCGCCGGGCTATCCCCGCCAAGGGCCTGACAGGGACCGGTTACGGTGGGCACGCCTTTTGGGACACGGAGACTTTTGTTCTTCCTGTCCTGACATACACCGTCCCCACAGCTGCTGCTTATGCCTTGGCATGGAGGCATTCGACCCTGCAGCCCGCGTTGGATAGGGCAGCCCAGCTCGGTATGAAAGGGGCAGCTTTTCCCTGGCGCACCATCACAGGAGCGGAATGCTCCAGCTACTGGCCGGCGGGAACTGCAGCCTTCCACGTGGGTGCCGACATTGCCGACGCGCTCGTCCGTTATATGAACGCCACCGGGGACACTGACTTCGAGGCGAAGATTGGTTTGGAATTGCTGATGCAGACCGCACGGTTCTGGCAATCCCTAGGCCACCACGATGTCCAAGGCCGATTCTGCATCGACGGGGTCACCGGTCCCGATGAGTATAGTGCCGTCGCGGATAACAACATCTATACCAACTTGATGGCCCAGCACAATCTGGTCTCCGCCGTCGAGGTTGCCAAGAGAAATCCGGACAGGGCCCGTGAACTGGGCATTGACGAGGAGGAGATGGCAGCGTGGGGCGATGCCGCCCGGGACATGATGGTCCCATACGACGACATCCTCGCGGTGCATCCGCAAGCAGATGGCTTCACGGCGCACCAGGAGTGGGATTTTGCCGGTACCAGCGCCGAAGAATACCCGCTGCTGCTGAACTTCCCGTATTTCGACCTCTACCGCAAGCAGGTGGTGAAACAGGCAGACCTGGTCCTTGCCATGCACCTGCGCGGGGATGCCTTCAGCGCGGAACAAAAGGCCGCGAACTTCCGCTATTACGAACGTCTCACCGTGCGCGACTCTTCGCTGTCCGCATGCACCCAATCCGTGATGGCCGCCGAAGTAGGTCATTTGAGCTTGGCCTATGACTATCTTGCCGAGGCAGCTTTGATGGATCTGGAAAATCTTGAACACAACACTCGCGACGGCGTGCACATCGCATCGCTGGCTGGCACGTGGATTGCCCTGGTTGCCGGTCTGGGCGGTATGCGTGAACGAGGTGGCACGCTACGTTTTGCCCCGCGCCTACCCGAGGGCCTGACTCGGGTGTGCTTTCGCGTCCTGTTTCAGGGGCGGTGCCTGCAGGTCGAAACCATCCCTGGCCTCACGATTTACCAGCTGTTGGAAGGTACAGCCTTGGAGATATTCCATTTTGGTGAGCCCGTCATCGTGACAAAAGAATCTACTTCGTGCCCCACACCGGCGTTGGTGCTGGCCCCCGAAGAAGCCAACCGTCCCACCCAGCCGGCGGGCCGCGAACCTCTCCTGCGCAGTGGACGCCGCAGGATCCGCACAGCGAAGGACTTACCATGAGTAACCTGCACCACCCCGGTGGCGGACACGCTGCTGTGGACATTGCCGCCTATGACGCTTGGCTCTTTGACCTCGACGGTGTTCTGACGAAGACCGCTTCGGTGCACGCCGCTGCCTGGAAGCAGGCTTTTGACGAATTCCTCCACGAAGAGGGTGCCCGGCTCGGAAAGTCCTTCAGCCCGTTCGATACGGTTCATGACTACCAGCGCTACGTTGACGGCGAACCACGCGCCGACGGGGTGCGAAATTTCTTAGCCGCACGAGGTATCACCCTGGCCGAAGGAACGGATGGGGATGCTGCTGACGCCCACACGGTCATAGGGCTCGGAAACCGTAAGAACGTGCTGCTTCTGCACGCCCTCAAAACCAGTGGCATCGAAAGTTACGCCGGCGCCGTGGCGCTGGTGAAGGCCTTGCATGCCCAAGGAACACCCACTGCTGTGGTCTCCGCCAGTGAGAACACAGCAGCGGCGCTTGACGCTGCGGGGATAGCCGAACTTTTCAACGCCCGTGTTGACGGCCAGGTGGTCAAGGAACGCAATCTGGCAGGCAAGCCCGCACCGGACAGTTACCTTGAAGGTGCCAGGTTGCTGGGTGTGGATCCTGCCAAGGCCGTGGTCATCGAAGACGCCTTGGCGGGGGTAGAGGCAGGCAAAGCCGGCCACTTTGCTCTGGTGATTGGCGTCAATCATCACGACACCGACGGCACCCACGACTATGCCGACCAATTACGGCGACACGGTGCCGATGTTGTCCTTGCTGATCTGGCCGATCTACTGCTTGATCCGGATGCAGCTCCGGTCAAAGACGGCGAAAAACCCGCCCTAGCCAGACCGGTTGAACGGGGCAAGAATGGAAGAATGGACTACACAGCGAAGGTTGCATCCGCCGTCATCGTCGTCGCCGAATTGGAACGCTCTCTGAGTTTTTATCAGGACGTCTTCGGCTGCACTCTCGCCCTGCGCCACGGCAACGGAGCGCTGATATTATCTCCGGATGGTTTCGAGATTTATCTGGTGGCCAAAGGTAGCCGCAAGGGACACCCCACGGGTGGCATTGGCGAGCAACACCTGATGTGGGCCACCGATAGTGCCCAGGCTCTGACGCACTTCGAGCAGGTATTAAAGGACCGCGGCGCCTACACCTACACGCATACCAGCGCAGGGGTGACGTTCGTTGAGGGCCACGACCCGGACGGCACTCGCGTGGTCATCGCCCACCCTAGCCCACAGCAACAGCCCCGTTCCGTGTTCGACAGCCGGCTTTACAACTAACCCCGAACACACGACGACGCCATACGCAAGGATCTAATGTGCGCTCCGTGTTCCAGGTGGAGCCAGTGTTCTAGGTGGGGACAGTGTTCTAGGTGGGGACCGGTTCGAGTTTTCTTGCAGCACCAGCGAGCTCTCACCGGATCTTGTGACCGCCCCCAGCAGCTAGTGCAACGGCAGGATCAAGCACCTTGTACGCGAGGAGCTTGACACGGTCGCTGAGCAACGCCCATAGGATGGCGTAACCCCAGACGAAGGCCGCCCACCCCCATCCCAGCGGTGTCATAAACAGTCCGAACACGGCAATGAGCGTGGCAATTACTTGGGTCCCCAACACGGCGAACAGCAGGATGCGGGCCGGCCGGATGGACCAGAACGGGCCGCGTGTGCGAGTCAGGAAAATGGTTAGGTGACCGGCCACCGACAGCATCAGATACATCATGGTCTGCAGCTGGGGACGGCCGATGCCGAAGACCCGATCGCCAAGGTAGAACAGGCCAAAGGCGGCGATCGGGCCGAGCACACCCAGCACTGTCGCTATCCCCAGCACCACGCGCATATTCCACGCTTCTGGCTGGCTGCGATAGCGGACGTTGTCGTAGGCGATCGAGAGGATCGCGCCGTCGTTTAGCAGTGCGAGCATCACGATCATGATCGCGGTGACCGGGTAGAAGTTGAACACAAGTATGGTGAGGGTGACGAAGAGCAACACGCGCAGCGTCTCGGCAATGCGGTACATGGCGTAGGAATTCATCCGCTGAAAAATCCGCCGGCTGATCTTGATCGCATCGATGATCACCGACAGGCCCGGGGTGAGCAGCACAATCGCGGCCGCAGCACGGGCGGCATCGGTGGCACCGGACACCGCAATGCCACAGTCCGCCTTCTTGAGGGCCGGGGCGTCGTTGACCCCGTCGCCTGTCATGCCGACGATGTGGCCGCGCTGCTGCAGGACCTCGACAATGTGGTATTTGTGTTCCGGGAAGACTTGGGCGAAACCGTCGGCCCTTTCAATAGACTCGGCAGTTGCGGCGCTTTCCGTCTTCTGCACCTCCCCCAGGCCGGCGGCGTCGAGAATGTTCGCACCCAAACCGACCTTGACGGCGGTTTCCCTGGCGATTGCCAACGCATCCCCGGTCACCATCTTCACTTCCACACCCATTTCACGGGCGGTGGCAATGGTGGCCGCAGCATCCTCACGCGGAGGATCAAACAGCGGCAGGACGCCCAGAAAGCGCCAGTCACCCGTCGGACCGGTGCGGGCCACGCCGAGGGAACGGTACCCGCGGGTGGCGAAATCGTTGACCGCCGCATCGACGGCGGATTTCACTGCGGATGCGTCAGTAGCCAGGGCCAGCATCACCTGCGGCGCGCCCTTGCTGACCTTGAACGTGGGCTGCTCTGTTCCTGTACCGGCCCCTTTTTCCGTGACGGTGGCCTCGGTGCGCTTGCTGACCGGGTCGAAGGGCTGGTAGCCCGTCACGGTGTATCCGTGCAGTGCGTCAGGGTCGCTGAGCCCGCCGAGGATAGCGAGATCTATGGGGTCGTCGTTGTCTGCGCGGGAGGCCAACGCCCCGGCAATGATCACCTCTGCGGCCGTGACACCATCGGTGCAGAACGGGTCCCCCAGTGTCAGTGAGTTTTGGGTCAGCGTTCCTGTCTTGTCGGAGCAGAGAACGTCGACGCCGGCGAGTTCCTCAATCGCCACAAGCCTGGAGACGACGGCTTGTTTCGTGGCGAGGATCCGGGCACCAACAGCCATGGTTACTGACAGCACCGTGGGCATGGCGACAGGGATCGCCGCAATCGTCAGCACCAGGGCGAACTGCAGCGTGGTCAGCAGCGGGTCATGGCGCAGCAGCGACACGAGAACTATCACGGCAACGAACACGGCAGCGAGAATGATGAGGTAGTTGCCGATTTTTAGCACGGCCTTTTGGAAGTGGCTGACCGTGTGCGCACCCTGTACCAGTTCAGCTGTGGCGCCGAAGTAGGTGTTGGCGCCCGTTGCATAGACCAAACCGTCAATCTCGCCGCGGCGGACAATCGAGCCGGAATACACTGGATCGCCAGGGGCACAGGTGAGCGGCAGCGATTCCCCGGTCAGTGCGGATTGGTCAACCTCAATCTCATCGCCCTCGAAAAGACGCGCATCGGCGGGAATGATATCGCCGAGCCGAAGCCTGATGACGTCTCCCGGAACTAGCTCCCGGGCTGCCGGGGTGATCCACGTTCCGTCGCGTCGGACGCGCGCTGTGACTGCCAGCTTCGCCCGCAATGCCTCGATGGCATTGCCAGCCTGGCGCTCCTCACTCCAGCCCACAAGGGCGTTAGCCAGCAATAACACCAAGATGATGAAGAAGTCCGGCCAGTGCCCCACCACAGCAGACAGGATGACGGCGGCCTCGATCATCCAGGGAATCGGGCCCCAGAAGTATGACAAAAACTTCAGCAGCGCATTCGCGTGGTGCTCGGCGATCTCGTTTGGACCGTACTGAATCAGCCGCTTCGCAGCTTCCACCTGGCCCAGCCCATCCGGCGATGTTCCCAGCTGGTGCTGCACTTCCTGCATGGGCAGCGTCTTCAAGCTCTCCGCGGTCGCGGCATCGCTCCCGGGGACAGGTCTCCCCGGATTGGCGGCCGCCGGTTTCTTACTGGCCATGACATGCCCCGTCCGGGTCCCAGGTCCAGTTGCGGATTTCTGGCAGATCCGCACCGTGTTGGTTGATGTAAAGGTTGTGCTCGATGAGCTTGTTGGCCATCTCTTGCTTGAGGTAGTCCGCTTTAGCCCCGAGCTGGGGCAGCCTGTCGATGACGTCTTGGACCAGGTGGAAGCGGTCGAGCCGGTTTTGCACGCGCATGTCAAAGGGCGTGGTGATGGTGCCTTCCTCGTTGTAGCCGCGCACGTGCAGGTTGTGGTTTCTGCGCCGGTACGTCAGGCGGTGGATCAGGGATGGGTATCCGTGGAACGCGAAGATGATGTGCTTGTCGCGGGTGAACAACGAGTCGTAGTCTGCGTCGGAGAGCCCGTGGGGGTGTTCGCTGGCTGATTGGAGCTTCATCAGGTCCACCACATTGACCACCCTGACCTTAAGCTCGGGCAGGCGCTCGCGCAGGATCGAGACGGCGGCCAGCACCTCAAGGGTAGGGGTGTCACCGCAGCAGGCCATGACGACGTCGGGCTCGGCGCCACGGTCGTTGCCGGCCCACTCCCAGATCCCTATTCCCTGGGTGCAGTGGATCTCGGCATCGTCCATGGAAAGCCATTGGGGCATATCGCGTTTGCCAGCGACGATGACGTTGACGTAGTGGTGGCTTCGCAGGCAGTGGTCGGCTACGGTGAGGAGACAATTCGCATCCGGTGGGAGGTACACCCGGACAATGTCCGCCTTCTTGTTCACCACATGGTCAAGGAAGCCGGGATCCTGATGGGTGAAACCGTTGTGGTCCTGCTGCCACACGTGGGAGGCAAGCAGGTAGTTCAACGAGGCGATGTCACGGCGCCACGGCAGTCCCTTGGTGATTTTCAGCCATTTGGCATGCTGGTTGAACATTGAGTCGACAATGTGAATGAAGGCCTCATAGCAGTTGAACAGGCCGTGGCGGCCCGTCAGCAGATAGCCTTCCAGCCAGCCCTGGCACTGATGCTCAGAGAGCATCGAGTCCAGCACCAAACCGGACGGGGCCAAAAACTCATCGCCCTCGATCGTGCGGGCCTCCCATTGGCGGTCGGTGACCTCGAATACGGCGCCCAGCTGGTTGGACAATGTCTCATCCGGACCGAAGAGACGGAAGTTGCGCCGTTCCGCATTCAGCGCGATCACCTCACGCAGGAAATTCCCCAGCACAAGAGTGTCCTTGGCCTCGACGGCTCCGGGTGCGGCCACGGCGACGGCGTGCGTGCGGAAGTCGGGCATACGCAGGTCCCGCAGCAGCAGCCCGCCGTTGGTGTGCGGGTTCGAACCCATCCGCCGTTCCCCGGACGGGGCCAGCGCCTCCAGTTCGGGCAGCAGCCGCCCGTCCGCGTCGAACAGTTCCTCGGGCTTGTAGCTGAGCATCCACGCCTCCAACTGGCTGACGTGACCTGGGTGGCCATCGTCCACAAGCAACGGCACTTGGTGCGAGCGGAACGTGCCCTCGATCTTCAGGCCGTCAACCACCTTGGGCCCTGTCCACCCTTTGGGGGATCGCAGCACAATCATGGGCCAGCGCGGCCTGGTGGTACTGCCACCGGTACGGGCGTCGGCTTGAATGGTAAGAATGTCCTCAATGGCCGAATCCACCACGGTGGCCATCCGCTGGTGCATCTGCTCCGGATCGCTGCCTTCGACATAGCGCGGGTCCCACCCGCAGCCATGCAGGAACGCATCAAGTTCCTCGTGCTCGATCCGGGCCAGCACGGCGGGGTTGCTGATCTTGTATCCGTTCAGGTGCAGGATGGGCAGAACTGCCCCGTCGCTGACAGGGTTAAGGAACTTCGTGGACTGCCACGATGTGGCCAACGGCCCTGTTTCGGCCTCCCCGTCGCCAACAACGCACGCGACCACCAGACTCGGATTATCGAACACGGCCCCGAACGCATGGCTGAGCGAGTAGCCCAGCTCCCCTCCCTCATGGATCGAGCCCGGAGTGGTCGGTGCCACGTGGCTTGAAATGCCTCCCGGGAACGAGAACTGCTTGAACAGTTTCTTCATGCCAGCCTCGTCCTGGCTGACGTCAGGGTAGATCTCCGAATAGCTGCCCTCCAGATAGGTGTTGGCCACCAAGGCCGGTCCGCCATGCCCGGGCCCGGAAACGTAGAACATGTCCAACCCGTACTTCACGATCGCCCGGTTCAAATGCACATAGATGAAGTTCTGTCCTGGTGTGGTGCCCCAATGCCCCACCACCAGCGGTTTCACATCCGAGAGCGCCAACGGGCGCTTGAGCAGCGGATTGTCATAGAGATAGAGCTGCCCGACCGACAGGTAGTTCGCCGCCCTCCAATAGGCATCCATGCGGTGCAGCAGTTCCTGACTCAACGGGGGCCCCGGCAGCGGGGCGGTTGCGCAGACATCGGTGTTGTTGGTCATGGCTTGATCCCTTGTCATTGTTGGGTGCGCAGGGCGGGAAGAACACTGTCGTGTTCTTGTCGACGCCGATTTCGATCAGGGATTGCAGGTTGCGCAACTGCAACGCAAGCGGGTGGGCCATTACGTTCTTCATGCTGTCCGCCAGCTGGAGGCCTTTGAGCTCCACGCCGGTGACCTCCACACCCCAATCCACTGTCCTGACATCGAGGCTCTCTCGAATGTCCACGCTGACGTTCTCACGGGTGATGATGCCCTGCCACTGGATCGGCATAGTGATGGTCCGCCAACGGACCTTGGGCATCCTGTCGGGCCGGAACAACACACCCATCTCGTACCCTGTGAGAACACGGATCGAGAGTTTGAGCGCAATCAGCGCCAGTATCACGACCACCACAATATGGGCCACAATGACAGTCATGACAACTCCCTAGGAATTGGGCTCAATTCTCAAGGAACCAAGCCGTAAAGTGTTAAGTTCGCTGGCAGATCCGGGTCAGCTGGGGCCGGCGGTCAATGCTCAGAGAGACTTGGAACCGGTTCACGGTTGGCGTGTGTGGATCGGTCGGAGCCGGTTCAGCCATGTGCTGCGTCTTGGTCAGCGCTCCCGTCTCGGCTGAAAAACCGTCCACTTGCATCCGAATCGACGGCGTCGCGATCATGACTGTTCGCGTTCAAAATACCGTCGATACGGTTCATCCTACGCCCGTGTGACGCACCTGCGAGAAGATAGTTTTACCGTGTGGCGCCATTGGCAACTTCCCGCCCTACTGCCCATACTGAGGGGTATGAGCAGACCTGCAGACAACACTAATTGCCACGGTGGCGCCGATGATGCGCAGCCACGGGCATGAACACCCACCTTGAGCGATTGGCCCAGGTCGCAGAGATACTGGGTCGCCACGGACTAGGATCCCTCGTGGCCGCCACCGGGGTGGACCGTTGGCGGGTGGCACAGGCCGTGGGCTCAAAACCCCAAATCACGAACCCCCACCGCATCAGGCTTGCATTGGAAGAGCTCGGCCCCGTGTTCATCAAGCTCGGTCAGATGCTCTCCACCCGCCCGGATCTGCTGCCCCCGGGCTACCTCACCGAGCTCTCCAAACTTCAAGACGGTGCACCACCTGTGGCAGTGGACGCTGTCCGCGCTGTCATCCAGCAGGAATTGGGCGCCGCGCCGGAACAACTGTTCGCCACGTTCGACGACGCACCCTTGGCCAGCGCTTCGATCGGCCAGGCCCATGCGGCGAGACTTTTCGACGGCACCGAAGTTGTTGTCAAGGTTCGCCGCCCGGGTGTTGTGGCACGGATCAACGAGGACCTGGAGATATTACAGAACCTAGCCACCTACGCGAACCGTACGTGGCCGGCTGCTGCTGACTTCAATTTCAGCGGCATCGCGGCTGACTTCGCAGCCACCCTGCGCGCTGAACTTGACTACCTGCAAGAAGGCCGCAACGCGGAACGTTTTGCGGCGAATTTTGCTGCTGACCCGGGCATCCACATTCCCAGGATCTTTTGGGAGACAACGAGTTCTCGGGTACTCACCATCGAGAGGATCCGCGGCATCAAGGTCGACGACGTCGAAGGGCTGATTGAGGCGGGGATCGACACGCATGACCTTGCCGACCGGGCAGCCCGGGCCGCTGCCAAAATGATCTTTGAAGATGGCTTCTTTCACGCGGACCCTCACCCCGGCAATTTGTTTGTCGAAACGTCGGGCACCATTGGCCTCATTGATTTTGGCATGGTCGGGGAAGTGCGTGCACCTCTGCGTGAGCAGTTGGCCAAACTACTGCAGGCACTCACCACCAACAACCCCGACCGGATCAGTAGTGCGCTGCTGAACCTTTCTACTGCTCCGCCCACCGCAGACCGCGCTGCGCTACGCTACGACGCAACCGTATTTGTCCAGATGTACCAGGACAAAAAATTAGGTGAGCTCGAAATCGGCCCGCTGGTGGTCCAGCTGCTGGCGATCTTGCGCAACCACCGTCTTCAGCTGCCTCGTGAAATGGCCTTGCTGGCCAAGATGCTGCTCATGACGGAGGGCATGGGGGCCCGCTTAAATCCTGACTTCAGCCTCGGCAACGTCCTGAAGCCCTATGCCAAGCACATGGCACTGGAGCGTTTTGAACCCCGGAATCTGGCCCAGGCATTCTCCCGGTTGGGGTTGACGGTGGCCGAGCTCGGCCTGGACCTGCCGGAGAAATTGGAGCGGCTGGCTGGACGCATGGACGACGGCGTCGAAGTCCGTCTGCGTGCCTCCGAGTTGGAGCCGATGGTGGCCCGTGTTGAACAGATTGGCAACCGACTGGTTGCCGGGATGGTTGCCGCCGCTTTCATCCGAGGCATCGGGGATGTGGCAACGGCGGATAGCGAGCGGTTGACAAAGTGGGGGAAACCGCTCCTTGCCGGCGCTGTTGGTGCAGTGGGGGCGTTGAGCACCTATTTGGCATGGACGGGGCGGCACCGACGGGGCGGTGGACGAAGATGATGATTCTCGATTTCCCTACCCTGACACCGGCTTGAGTCCTTCCGACGGGCGGCCTGAACCGGTTGTAGAGGGTTCCGAGGAACCTAGACTTCCCACACGCGGGGCCCCCACACCCCCGGCAGTGGTTCACGGTCGCATCCCCCGGTGGCTTTTGGTGACTGCGTCCGTCATCATCCATGGCGCTTCCGTGTGGTGGATCATCCTGCCGCAATATTCCAATGCCGTGCCGACACTGGGTTCCCTTGAACAGCTATCCGTGTATCTGGTACTACTGGCGGTCGGTCTTGAGCTTGCCTCCTTTCTTGCCTATTCCGCACTCAGCGCCTCCGTCCTGGGCGCCGGACGCCCGAGCTACTTCACCCTTCTTCGCATCGATTCATCCGACGTTGGCGTCAGCCATGTGGTGCCCGGGGCGGGGCGGCGGCAGTCCGGTACCGCTTGTTGCAACGCGCAGGAGTCCCCCGGAAAAAGCCCTGAGCGCTGCGGCCATCCAAATTTCCGGTTCCAATCTCGTGTTGGCGACACTCTTTGCCGCGGGACTGCTACTGTCCCTCACCACCATCTCTGCCAATATGTACTACCGAACTGACTCCGTCCTCGCACTTGTTGCTCTCCTTGCCTCGGGCGTCGGAATGTGGTTCCTGACCCGCCACCCACCGCGGACAATTAATAAGTGGCCGCGGTCCATCGCGCGGCGTATCCCGCCGGTGAATGAGGACTGGATCGAGACCTTCCTTGGCACGATGGCCGAACGACTCCTCCACCTCGTCAAGAGCCCCGCAGGGTGGGCCTGGATATACTGCTCGCAGCCGCGAATTGGCTTCGGCACACCGGCAGGAGTAGCACTTCTGGGGGTGATCGGCTGGCGGCTGGTCCAGTTCTGGATGCACCTCCCCTCGGCGCAGCAGCGTACACGTCCCCGCGACTGGGCCTGTTCCGAAAGAAGCCCTAACTGGCCGCTGATTTCCCGCAGCACGGCTTCACAGTTTCACTGCTTGACCTGTTTCGCGGCTTCACGGCGATTTCAGCGCAGCGGCCACACTAAATCTTGCCGCACGCCGGTGAATGTGGTGGGCGCGTCCGCGGCCGCGCGCCACCGGCCGTCCTTGGGATGGGCGGGAAAAGAACCATCTCTTGGCAAATTCCACCAGCACCAGATACACCACCGTCATCGCCAGTAACGCCAGAAAGAAGGGCACGGGCAGCGGATCAAAGCCCAAGATGGCGCCCCAGGGTGAAAGCGGCAAATAGATGCCGACCGCCACAACACCCAGAGAAGCCCAGAGCAGTCCGGCGGAGGGGCGGCTGCGCAGAAACGGCACGCGCCGGGTCCTAATGGCAAAGATGATCAGGGTTTGGGTGGCGATGGACTCGATGAACCAGCCGGCCCGGAACTCCCCCGGTGCCGCCGTGAAGACGAACAGCATGAGGCCGAACGTGGCAAAGTCGAACAGTGAGCTGATCGGGCCGAACAAGAGCATGAACCGGCGGATGAACGCAATGTCCCAATGAGAGGGGGCCAGCAGCTGCTCCGCATCGACCTTGTCCCCGGGAATGGCAAGCTGGCCGGTGTCGTAGAGAAGGTTGTTGAGCAGGATTTGGCCAGGGAGCATGGGCAAGAAGCTGAGCACAACGGAGGCGGTTGCGGCGCTGAACATGTTTCCGAAGTTGCTCGAAGTTCCCATGAGGACGTACTTGATCGTGTTGGCGAAAATTCGGCGCCCTTCCCGCACTCCTTCGGCCAGGACACCAAGGTCCTTGTCCATCAGCACAATGTCGGCCGCATCCTTGGCCACGTCGGTGGCACTGTCCACGGATATGCCGACGTCGGCGTGGTGCAGCGCCAGGGCGTCGTTGACGCCGTCACCCAGAAAGGCGACAGCGCGGCCGTCCTGGCGCAACATACGGATGATGCGCGCCTTCTGTTCGGGTGAGACCCGGGCGAAAATAGTTATGTCCCGGACGGCCGTGGCCAGTTCCGGATCCGTCAGCGCCTGAACTTGGACGCCCGTCAGCGTCCCGCCGGACACCAAGCCCAGGTCCCGGCACACTTTTTCGGCAACCTTGGCGTTGTCTCCCGTGGCAATCTTGACAGCGATGCCCAAGGAAGCCAACTCCACCAGGGAGTCCTTGGCGTTGGCCTTGGGCTTGTCCAGGAAAATGAGGAAACCGGCCAGGGTCAGACTGTTCTCATCCGCTGGCTTGATCGCGGTCATGCCCACGACGGTGCGGGTAGCGACGGCGATGACCCGTGCCCCGGCGTCGTACTGTTTATCCAACTGCGCCAGCGCATGCGGCGGGATATTGGAGCACAGCTCCATGACATCCTCGGGTGAGCCCTTCGTGACAATCCTTTGGGCACCGGCCGCATCCACCACCAGAACGCTGGTCATTCGGCGCCTGTGATCGAACGGTATGATGCCGAGTCTGCGGTGGCGCCCAGCATCAAAGTCGTTGGCCTGCGGCGATTCCCAGAGAGCGGCGTCAAGGGAGTTTTGGCCCACAGTGGAGACTGTGCCGTGCGTGTAGTCAGCTTCAGTGGCGACAAGTCCCAGCGTGAAGAGCCCCTGCTCGGAAACCTCGGGCAGGATGGGCAGGGCCGCCTGGAAGCTGATACGCCCCTCGGTTAGGGTCCCGGTTTTGTCCGTGACCAGTACATCCATGTCGCCAAGATCCTCGATGCAGATGAGCCTCTTGACCAACACCTGCCGCTTGGCCAAGGCCCGGGTTCCTGCTGCGAGGCAGGTACTAACGACAGCGGGCAGCAGCTGCGGGGTGATGCCGACGGCGATGGCCAGGGAGAACAGCAGGGACTCCAGCAGGGGGCGGCCCAGCAGGAGGTTTGCAATGAAGATCAGTGTTGTCAGGCCGACGGCCACTTGCAGCAGCAGAAAGGAGAAGCGTTTCAGGCCCCGCTGGAATTCGGTTTGCGGCTGACGCTCCCCCAGACCCATGGCAATTCGACCAAACTCGGCCCGGCCTCCGGTGGCGACGACAACTCCCGCGCAGCTTCCACTCTGGACGACGGTTCCCATGAACAGGCAGCAGGAAAGGTCCGCCAGTGCCGCCTCCCCGACGATGGCTGAAGTGGTCTTTTCCGCAGGCAGGGACTCCCCCGTGAGGATGCTTTCATCGCATAACATCTCCTCGCTGGTCAGCAGCCGGATGTCCGCCGGGATGATGGCACCCAAGGCCAGCCGCACCACGTCCCCGGGCACCAAACCCACCACGTCAATTTGGCAGGCAGTGCCGTCCCGGAGGACAACAACCGTGTGAGTGACGCGGGAATGCAGTGCCTCGGCCGCGCGTTCGGCCCGGAATTCGTTGCTGAAGCCCAAGCCCACACTGACCAGCAGGATGACCCCAATGACAATCGAATTCGTCGCATCCCCGAGAAACAGGGACAGGCTGGCAGTGACAATCAAAAGGATCAGAATGGGACTGCCCAGCTGCCGGCCCAGCACTGACCATGGGCTGGCCTTGTGACTGCGCAGCGCGTTGGGTCCCACGGCAGCCAGGCGATCCTGCGCTTCACGGCTGGAAAGTCCCAGAGCGCTCGAGTCAAGTTCAGCCAGCACCTGCTCGGGCGTGTTCTGGGCCGCATCTGCGATGGACAGCAACTTTATCGGTAGGCCGTTGACGTCATGCTTTGCCAGCAGGCTCATCGTCACCGCCTTGGAATCCTTGGGCAGGGCTGGTCAATCTCTCTTGCTTCATTTCAGTGTGCACAACCAGCACCGGGCAGGTGGCGTGTGCGGCGCAGGCCGAGCTGACAGAGCCCAGCAACAAGCCTGCGAATCCGCCGTGTCCACGTGAGCCGAGAACGAGAAGCTGCGCCGATTCAGCCAGGTCCAGCAAAACCTTCGCTGGCTGGCCGCGGACAATTTTGCTGCCAATGCCGTCAGGCGGTTTGTCCCCGAATGCGTGAACCAGCGCTGTTTCGATGACCTGCTGTGCCGTGTATTCAGGATCCCAGTCAGAAGATGCGAAGGGGCCGTACATCGACTCAAGATGCCATGCGATAACCGCTGTGATGGTGGCCCCGAGGGTTGGTGCCAACGTGTTTGCCCATTTCAAAGCAAGAATTGATTCCGGTGAACCGTCGACTCCCACCACAACTGGCGAGCCTTCTGGGCGTGTCGATTCTTTCATGGCATGAACCGTCCTTTTAGTTCTCATACTGACTCCCGGCGGGAGCCGTGCACAGGGTCCAAAGTCTCTATCTGGCCGCACCGGCTATCTCTACCAATGGGCGTTTCCACCATCCCCAGCCCTTTCTGCGGGCCCGTTGAGGGTCTTCATGGCGAGCTGCTATCCGAGCGTTCGCAGAGCACGGTGGGCGCTTTCCACCAGAACGGAGGCACCAGCTGGAACGTCGAAGATCTCACCATCGAATTGGCCTGGCAAAGGGACCTCAGTACTGAATTCGTAACGGGAAACGCTTCTCTGGTGACCGAGCCCCACGCGTGGTGTGCGGCAGGGAGATGACCTCGAACTGCCCGTCGGCAGGAATCCTTGAGTCGCTCACAGTTCCGTACTTTGCCATTCCGTTGACGTTGGCAAGAACTAGGCTGTCGAACCGGGCCCGGGCCCCGTCGGGCCGCACTATTTCGAAGGACCGCAACCTGGGAAGCGTTAGTACCACGCCAAACAGTTCAGGCACCCGCCCCTTGCCAGAGTTTTCGATCCCGCGGGCCATGGCCGCAGTGAGTCCGAAACCAACATAGGAATGCACAAATCGCTCTTTGGTTAGGCCACCATTGTCACGGACAGTCAACTTCAACAGGTCCATCTGGCGGATGGGCCCGGCAACGATCGCGTCCACGACGGTCATGGTCGCGATGCTGCGCCGATGGTCATTGGCGTTCCCAGCCGCCAAAACGGCGCAGATCGTGGTGCTGTTGGGGACGTCCATGACGCCATTGACCACGTCGTTGAAACCACCGTCTCCGCTGACGGACACGATCAGCAGTGGCAATCCACCCGAACCCTCGCCACCAGAGCAGGACGCCAAGGACTGCTGTGCAGCGGCCCTGGCCAACTCACGCCCGTGCCCGGCATGGCTGGTGGGCAGCTGCTCGATAAGGATCTCCGGCATGCGTACGGCCAACTCCGTGCACAGCTGACGGCTCAGATAGGGCGCGACCTTCTCCGGGTTCGGTTCGAAGATCACCACGATCCTTGAGAAACGGGGCTGGCCGCCGGCTTCTAGTAGCCGGTAAACTCTTCGGTGCGGATATCGTCGTCGTCTACCCCTGCACCGTTGAGGAGGCTGCGCATGGCGGTCACCATCCTGGCTGGCCCGCAAAGATAGTAGATCGGCGCGCTCAGGTCCTGGATATGCCTGGCCAGCATCGCTGCATCGACGTACCCGGTTTCCCCGGTCCAGCCATGCCGGGATTTTCCGGCCCCGTCATAGTGGGCACGACGGTGACGTTGGCTTCGGCATCTGCCACATGGTTCAGCTCGTCCAGGAATGCTGCATCCTCGGGACGCTTGTTGGAGTAGAACAACATAATCATGTGCCCAGTCTTGTCGTGGACCGATTGCAAGATGATGCTGCGCACAGGCGTGATTTTCGATTCCGCCGGTCAGAAAAACCGCGGGCCTGTCCAGCTTGCTGTGCAGGGTAAAAGAACCGTAGGGGGCATCCAGCTCCACGTCGGTGCCCAAAGGCATGTTCTTGAGTACACGCTTGAATGCGGTGTCACGCATGCGGGTTGTGCACATCAGGTTCGGCTCATAGGGGGCGCTGGCAAGCGTGAATCCCCGGGTGTTTGCCTCCGCATCGGTCTCTGAAGGCTCAAGCAGGGTGTAGTCCGCGAATTGACCGGCTGTGTACGTGAATCCTTCAGGCTTTTCAAACTGGAACAGCATGGTCCCTTCGGCTGCTTTTTCCTTCTTCACGAGTTTTGTTCTTAGAAGTGACATGGCGCAGCACCTCAGGGTGAAGAAGTGGAATCGGAAGGTGGTTCTGGCTCCTTGTCTGGTCCTAAAAAGTGGAAGGGGAAAACCGGGTATGAATAGCCACCCATCCAGTAAGGCGAGTAGCCATAGTAGCCGTAGGAGTCTTGGTGGTAGGACCGTGTGGTGACCAGCTCTGGGTCGTACGGCGGCGCCCCTGCTACCCGCTCACGGGTTTGGTCGATGTGAACCTCGCCCGGGGTGATGCCGGTGATGGCGTCAACGGGGATGAATGACTTCTTCTCGCCCATCCCTAGGAACCCGCCGGATTCCACCACCAAAAACCGGACTTTTTTTTCGCGCGGATCGATCAGCAGGTCATGGACTTTCCCGATGTCGTGGCCGTCCTTGTCTTTCACGGAATATTTACGGACATCCTCATCGCCTAGTTTAATGCTGGCACCCATGTCACTAAGTTTCATGAGCGTGCTGTTGCTGTTCTCGTTTGGTGCCTCGTTTGTTGCCATGGTTCATCCTTTCGCAGGTGCTGTGCCGGCGTCCCCTGCATTCCCGGCAGACTCGGTATTAGCGGCTGCTTGCTGTCACCATTTATCACTTGGAGCGGATACTCTCCAACAGGTTCTTCCATGATGCGTCGAAGGATTCGGTGCCTTCGTGTTGGAGTTCTCCGGCAAGCTTCTGGTGGTCGATGCCGACCTCAGCGAAGGATGACAGGGTCTGCTTCGCGGCTTGGGCCTTCGCCACTGGTAGGTCTCCCACCTCCCCATGATCGCCGAAGGCGGACAGCGTGGCCTCAGGCATCGTATTGATGGTGAAGGGCGCGGCCAACGCTTGGACGTACAAAATATCCGGCGCGGCCGGGTTCTTTGTGGAGGTACTCGCCCACAGCAAGCGCTGAGCCCTGGCTCCCTCGTTGGCCAGCCGGCCCCACCTCGCGGACTCCAGCAGCGTTCGGTACCCCTTGTAGGCAAGCGTCGAGACAGCGATGCCCAGCCGGTTCTCAAGGTGGTCTGGAACCCGTCCGGCGACAGCTTTGTCCCACCTGCTCACGAACAGCGAGGCTACGGAGGGAACAACGGGGTTCCACCCGGCAGCCACCCGCCGCTCGATGCCGCGTAGGTATGCCTCGGCGGCATCTTGGTATTGTTTGGCCGAGAAAAGCAGTGTCACATTGATGGGCACCCCTGCAAAGATGCACTCCTCGATGGCCGGCAGGCCCTCGGCCGTTCCTGGGATCTTGATAAAGATGTTCGGACGCTCCGTTTTTGCGTGCAGCGCCTTTGCCTGTTCCACGGTGGCGTTCGTGTCCCGGGCCAGCAAAGGGGAGACTTCCAAGGAGACCCAGCCGTCCACCCCGTCGGTGCGTGCATGGACCGGGGCGAAAAGGTCGGCGGCCCGCCGCAGGTCAGCCAGTGCCAGGTCGAAGAAGACTTCCTCATCGGAGCCCCCTGCCACCTTGCCGCCGGCAATGTCCTGGTCATAGTCAGTTCCGGCTGCAATAGCCTTGTCAAAAATACTCGGATTGGACGTTAACCCGGTGATGGAGTCCTCGGTAATGTAACGCTCGAGCGTGCCGGAATCGAGCAGGTTCCGGGTGATGTTGTCCAACCAGAGGCTCTGACCGAACTCGTGCAGTTGCTGTGTTGGTTTCATCGTGTTTCCTTCTGTTTCAGTGCCCGCTGTGTCAGTCATCGCTGTGTCCGCGCCCGGCTAGTTCGCGTGCGGCCGTCACAATGTGCCGGGAAGATATGCCAGCGGCGTCCAGGAGCTCGGAGGGCTTGCCTGAAGTGGGCAGTCCGCGGACGGCCAAGTGCGCAATTCTCAGTGCGGGCACGGGGGCATCGGCCAAGGCTTCCAGCACCGCGCTGCCCAATCCCCCTTCAGGATAGTGGTCCTCCACCACGACCAGACGGCTGCCGGTGACGTTGCAGGCCTCAATCAGGGCCGCCCTGTCGATGGGTTTGACCGAGTAGGCGTCAATGACCCGGGCCATGATGCCCAACTTCGCAAGTTCCTCGGCAGCAGACAGGCACTCATGGAGCGTCACGCCGGCGCCGATCAGGGCCACCTGGTCCTCGGGCCCGGCGCGGTGGAGTTTCGAGCCGCCAACAGGGAACGCTTCGGCAGCGGGATAGATCACCGGGTAAGCGCCCCTTGTGGTGCGCAGGTAAACAATGCCTTCGGTGTCGGCCATCGTCAGGGTGAGCTTGGCAGCGCAGGTGGCATCAGCGGGGTACAAAATGACCGAACCGTATACAGCGCGCAGGGCGGCTAGGTCTTCCAGCGCCATCTGGGATGGTCCGTCCTCCCCGATCTCAACTCCGGCGTGGGAGCCTACCAATCGGATGTTGACCTGTGAGATCCCGGCCATGCGGATGAAGTCAAAGGCACGCGAGAAGAACACGGCGAAAGTGGACGCAAAGGGTACGTACCCGCGCACCGCGAAGCCCACGGCCGATGCGACCAGCTGTTGCTCTGCGATGAACATTTCAAAGTACCGTTCTGGGCACACTTTGGCGAACTCTTCGGCGTGCGTTGAGTTCCCGACCTCCCCGTCAAGGACGACGACCTCGGGGCGGGCCGCCAGTGCGGCGATGGCAGCTCCGAAGGCTACCCTGGTGGCCACCTTCTCGCCCAGTTCATAGCTGGGAAGTACGACGGCGGCACCCGGGTTGGCTTTGATGGCCGGGACTGCGTGGCCCTGGGTTGGTGAAAGTGTTTTGATGACCAAATGGGTGGGTCCACCCAGCGCACTGATGGCCCGTTCCGCCATCTCCGGCGGGAGAGCCAAGCCGTGCCAGCCATTCTTGTCCTCCAACTCCGTCACGCCCTTGGCCTTGATGGTCCTGGCTAGGATCACTGTGGGCGTATCTGTATCGGAGCGAGCTTGGCGCAGTGCCGTATCGATGGCAGCTAGGTCGTGACCGTCAATGACGATGGCACGGGCCCCAAAAGCTTCCACACGGGCAACATATCGCTGTACATCCCATTGAAGTTCAGTGGGGCCGCGCTGGCCCAGCCTGTTGATGTCCACAATCGCGGTCAAGTTCCCCAACTGGTAATAGCTGGCCTTGTCCAACGCCTCCCAGATGGAGCCCTCAGCCGTCTCGCTGTCCCCGCACAACACCCACACGTGGAAGGGCAACTTGTCTAGGTACTTCCCGGCCAAGGCGATCCCGACGGCGTCGGGCAGGCCCTGGCCTAAGGAACCTGTTGCCACATCAACCCATGGAATTGTCGGGGTGGGGTGCCCGGCCAGGCGCGCCCCCAAGCGGCGGTAGGTATTGATGAGCTCGTCCTCATCGACCACCCCGACAGCCCTGTACATGGAGTACAACAGCGGGGACGCATGGCCCTTGGAGAAGATCAGATGGTCATTGACCGGGGAATCGGGTTGATCCCAGTTGTAACGCAGATGTCCCGTCAAAAGGACCGCCATCAGATCTGCCGCGGACAAGGACGAGGTGGGGTGGCCTGAACCGGCACTGGTGCTGCAACGGATAGAGTCCACCCGCAACTGTGCAGCTAGTCTGCGGTTGATAGCAAGATGCTCTTCATGCATGGTGGGGCTCCTGCCACCGGGGGTTCTCGTGGAAATCTTCCATGAGTGATCAAGACAGTGAACTGCAGGGTCTGGGCGGCACCTTTAATCAAGCTACACCCGTGGATCCACAGCCACCAGAGCCCCTAGTTACCAGAGCACAGAACACAGCCAGACAGCCGCCCTCAGGGGTACAGATGTGGCTGCTGTTGCACCGTTGCCTGCTCTGTTGCGTTTGTGGGCAAAGTGATAGATTTCCTCACAAGGTTGCCGAGCCGCATGGCAGCCGACGGCCACAGCCCAAGAACAGGCCCAGCTTCGCTAGTGACCATCCAAGAGGGCCAGGATCGCGGTGCCACGTGGGAACAAGTCCAACAGAAGAGGCCGTCCCGCGTCCCGGGGGCGACTCCATTCCCCATAAGGGAAGAATCATCGTCATCACCCTCGCGGCCGCGTTGGGTGGTCTGCTCTTCGGTTTTGACACATCGGTGATCAACGGCGCCGTCAATTCAATCCAGTCCGACTTCAACCTCGGTTCCGCAGCCATCGGGTTCACCGTCGCCATCACCTTGATCGGCTGTGCCGTCGGCGCATGGTTTGCCGGACAACTTGCAGATATCTGGGGACGCAAGCCCGTCATGGTCTTGGCCGCGCTCTTGTTCGTTGCCAGCTCTATCGGCTCGGGATACGCCTTCGCCGTGTGGGACCTGATGACGTGGCGGCTAATTGGTGGACTCGCCATTGGCATCGCCTCGGTCATAGCCCCTGCCTACATCGGTGAGATGGCCCCTGCCCGCATGCGTGGCGCGCTGAGCTCGCTCCAGCAATTAGCCATCACCCTGGGCATCTTTTTGGCACTGCTCTCCGACGCCGGTCTGGCCGGGGCTGCAGGCGGCGCCAGCAACGAACTGTGGTGGGGCATGCCTGCCTGGCGGTGGATGCTGCTGGTTGGTGTCATTCCCGCCGTCGTCTATGGTTTGTTGTCCCTGACCATCCCCGAATCTCCCCATTTTCTAATCCGCAAGGGCCGCAGTAAGGAAGCGCTCGCGGTGATTGTGCGCGTCGCCAATCCAGCGAACCCGGAGCAGCGCCTGAAAGAAATTCAAGACAGCTTGGAAAACGAAAAGCGCTCCACCTACCGCGACTTGCGCGGGCCCGCACTGGGGCTCCAACCCATCCTGTGGATCGGCATCGGCATGGCCGCCTTTCAACAGCTGGTGGGTATTAACGCGATCTTCTATTACTCCACCACGTTGTGGCAGTCTGTGGGGTTCAGCCAACAAGACTCTTTTACAACCTCCGTCATCACGGCCACCATTAACGTTCTATTGACGTTTGTGGCCATCTTCTTCGTCGACAGAGTAGGGCGTAAGCGCCTGCTGCTCGTGGGTTCGGTGGGCATGTTCGTGGGGCTTATTGCGGCCGCCATCTCGTTCTCCCAAGCGACTGGTTCAGGGGACTCCCTGACCCTCGCGGCACCATGGGGGCCGATCGCCTTAGTCGGTGCCAACTTGTTCGTCATCTTCTTTGCCGCCACGTGGGGGCCTGTGATGTGGGTGGTCTTGGGAGAGGTCTTCCCGAACAAGATCCGTGGACTGGCCCTAGGCATCGCCACAGCATTCAACTGGATCTTCAACTTCATCGTGACACTGCTCTTCCCGATCATGAGTGCCGCCGTCGGCCTTGGCTTCGTCTACGCCGGGTTTGCGTTCTTTGCCGTCTTGTCCTTCTGGTTCGTCAAGGCACTGCTGCCTGAGGTCAGCGGTCTAGAACTTGAGGACAAGAGCAAACTGATACGCCACAAGACACCACCAAGGACATAGCCGGCGCAACCGCCACGCTGGGATTCATCCATCGACAGTGGTCAGCTTGGCACCCTAGCAGATCCACACCAGTGGGGATAGGCTCAAAAATATGGCACGTCACCCAGACGATAATCTGGATCCTCCATCAGAAACCTCATCCGTCCCTGCCCAAGGCGCACACTCCCAGCTGCCTCCGGTGCCCGCAACGGATGAGGGTCCACCCACCTACAAGAGCTTCCGCTCAGAACTCACTCACAAGGACGACGACGTCATCGACCCCGAGTGGGCTGGCTCGATTCCGGCACAATACGGGGTGGCTCCCCGGGTACGGATCGGTGCCAGCAAGTGGTTTAATCTGCTGTGGCTGATTCCGATCGGCTTCGTAGTGTTGGTCATCGGGATCGCGGTGGCCAAGGGTATCCGCGGGCTCCCTGGGGTGGCGGCTTTCATGGCCGAGTATCCCGGAACTTCAAGCCTTCGCGCCGATGCCCCTGTAGGCTTCCCTGCGTGGCTGGGCTGGCAGCATTTCTTGAACCTGTTCTTCATGCTCTTCATCATCCGCTCAGGTTGGCAGATCTTAGCTGATCATCCCCGGCTGTACTGGACCCGCCACAGCACCCCGGGCAGGGGCTGGTTCCGGATGCAAAAACCTGTTCCCACCAATCCGCTGTACACCGCAAAAGAAGACTCCATCACGTTGCCCGCCGGAGTCGGCTTGCCGGGCCGGCGCCACACCATCGGGCTGGCACGTTGGTGGCACTTGGGCATCGACACGCTGTGGCTGCTCAATGGCCTCATTTTCTATGTTCTGCTCTTCTCCACGGGGCAGTGGCTGCGTCTGGTGCCGCTGCACTGGGACGTCATCCCCAACTCCATCTCAGTCGTCATCCAATACTTGTCCTTGAACTGGCCCGTTGAAACAGGCTGGACCAACTACAACAGCCTGCAGCTGATCGCGTATTTCCTGACCGTCTTCATCGCAGCTCCGCTGGCACTGATCACGGGCTTGGGCATGTCGCCAGCACTGTCCACAAAATTCAGGTGGATCAGTAGCATTTTTAGTATTCAGGTGGCCCGGTCCCTGCACTTTTTAGTCATGTGCTATTTCTGTTTGTTCATCGTCATCCATGTCACCTTGGTCCTGACGACTGGTGCTTTAGCCAACCTCAATCACATGTATGCCGCGCAGGAGAGCGAATCCTGGACCGGATTCTGGATCTTTGCCGCGTCTATGGTCATCGTGGTGGTCGCCTGGGTGGCAGCGACCCCGCTGACGTACCGTTACCCTCGGAAGGTACAACGGGTCGGGTATGCCTTGATTGGCCCCGCACAACGTTTATTCGAACATATCGATTCCAAGCCGGGGCAGTACACGGAGAAGGACATCTCTCCCTATTTCTGGCACAACGGCAAATATCCCGAATCACAGGAATATAAAGACCTCAGGGATGGCGACTTCGCCAACTATAAGTTGCAGGTCAGCGGGCTGGTAGCGAACCCTGTGCACCTGGATCTGATGGCGTTGCGTGCCCTACCCCAGCATGAGCAGATCACCCAGCACTTTTGTATCCAGGGCTGGTCAGGGGTTGCAAAATGGGGAGGCGTCTCACTGCAAACCATCATGGACCTGGTCAAACCAGCCCCGGCAGCCAAGTGGGTTGTTTTCTACTCCTTCGCCGAGGGCTCCGACAAGGGCCTGTATTACGATGCCCAACCCATCGAGCAAATGCATTATGAGCTGACTATGCTCGCTTACGATATGAACGATCAAGCCCTGTCCTACGGCCATGGCGCCCCTCTGCGGCTGCGTAATGAGGTCCAGCTCGGTTTCAAAATGGTCAAGTGGATCAAGGGCATCGAATTCGTTGAGGACTTCTCCGAAGTTGGCGGTGGCCAAGGCGGTTACAACAACGATCACGAATTCTTTGGTTACAGCCAATCGATCTAAATCAATAGCGGCTAAGTCCGCACAGAGGAAGAGAGCATGGGAGCCCAAGAGACTTTCGTCATTGTTGGAGCCGGGTTGGCCGGGGCAAAGACTGCCCAGGCACTGCGTGAGGAGGGCTTTGCCGGGCGCATAGTGCTTCTTGGACAGGAGCCCGAGCGTCCCTATGAGCGGCCGCCGCTGTCCAAGGATTTTCTGCAGGGAAAATCAGAGCGGGAAAAGATCTTTGTTCATGCCCAGTCTTGGTATGCCGAGCACAACGTCGAGCTTCGCACCAGCACCAAGGTCACAGGGATTGATCGTTCAGCACACAGGGTGGACTGTGCCCGAGGCGGACCTGTCAGCTACGACAAATTGTTGCTGGCCACCGGCGCGTCACCACGTCAGCTTTCGGTCCCCGGCAGCGACAGACATCGGGTGTATTACCTGCGCCGCATCGAAGATAGCCAACAACTAAAATTTGCGCTCTCAGTTTCATCACGTGTGGCAATCCTCGGCGCCGGATGGATTGGGCTCGAAGTCGCCGCAGCCGCACGCGCGGCGGGTCTGGAAGTGACTGTGCTGGAACGGGGAGAGCTTCCGCTCCAACGAATTCTAGGCACCGCACCGGCCGAAATATTTGCCAAGCTACACCGCGACCATGGCGTGGACCTGCGTTGCGGCGTCCAGGGGACCCGGATCATTGGCGATGATCCCCGGCAGCCCACCGGCGTGGCGCTAAGCGACGGTTCGCAGCTCGGTGTGGACCTTGTAGTGGCAGGCATTGGCGCCGTACCCAACACCTTGCTGGCGCAGGCAGCCGGACTGGAGCTTGAGAATGGTGTCATGGTTGATAAGCACCTGCGCTCCTCAGATCCCGATATCTACGCTGCCGGGGACGTTGCAAACGCCTTCCACCCGCTGCTGGGCAAACACATCCGCAGTGAGCACTGGTATAACGCTCTGAGCCAGCCGGCCGTGGCGGCCCGGTCCATGTTGGGGCAGGACGCAGTCTATGCGGAGCTGCCTTATTTCTACAGCGACCAGTACGAGTTGGGGATGGAGTATTCCGGCTATGTGGCCCCTGGCGGCTACGATGAGATCATATTCCGCGGCGACCCGGCAGCTCTGACATTCATGACGTTCTGGATCAAGGACCGCCGGGTGCTGGCAGGTATGAACGTGAACATCTGGAACCAGACCGAGACCATCAAGGCCCTGGTGCGCTGCGGCCGGCAAGTCGATGTGGCACGGTTAGCAGATTCGAAAATCCCGTTGGAGAGAGTCCTGGCTGAGGCTAGGGCCGGGGACGGGTAGTTGGCGGTGCCCTTCAAAGCGCCTGCCCCTGCTGGCGTGTTGGCGGAACGGAGCCTAGGGTGGGCGCATGAGAACGGGCAATGTGGCCGGTGTGCGCTCTACCGCAGCGCGTTCATCTGTGGCGCTACACGCGGCAATGGCGATCAGCGGGCTGATCATGATCCTTTTTTTGTTAGCCCACATGTATGGCAACCTGAAGGTCTTCGAGGGCCAACAGGGCTTTGACAGTTATGCCGGATATTTGCGGGAGATCGGCCAGCCACTGCTGCCGTATGCGGGCGCGTTGTGGATCCTGCGGGTAATTTTGCTGGTCAGTGTCCTGCTCCACATCTTTTCCGCGTTCACCCTGTGGCACCGCTCGCGCCGGGCCACGGCAGGCAAAGGCGGTTGGCGATACGAGACCACCAAGAACCGGCGCGGCGTCCAACGAAGCTACTCCTCGTTCACCATGCGCTGGGGCGGGGTGATCATAGGCCTCTTCGTGATCTACCACCTGCTGCACCTCTCCGCGGATGTCATTGCACCCGGTGGTGCCTCTGACAGCCCCTACCAAAGAATGGTCAACGGGTTCCAAATCTGGTGGGTTGTGCTCTCTTACGTGATCGCCCTCATTGCCCTCGGCTTCCATCTGCGCCATGGAATCTGGAGCGCTTTCGCTTCCCTGGGCGCCAACAAATCCGTCGCCACACGGCGTTTCCTCAATCAGCTGGCAACCGTTGTCATGCTGATCATTCTGGTGGGCTTTCTCGTTCCACCGCTGGCAATCTTCACAGGATGGGTGAGCTGATGGAGCCGTTATTCACGGTGGGAGAACCGATTCAGGATGCGAAGGCCCCCGCCGGGCCGCTTCAGGACCAGTGGGAGACCCGCCGTTTCGGTGCCAAGCTGATCAACCCTGCCAACCGGCGCAAGCTCTCCGTCATCATTGTCGGCACCGGGCTGGCTGGCTCCTCGGCTGCGGCCACCTTGGGCGAAGCCGGCTACCACGTTAAGAGTTTCTGCTACCAGGACAGCCCCCGGCGCGCCCACAGCATTGCAGCCCAGGGCGGAATCAACGCAGCCAAAAACTACCGCAATGACGGCGACAGCATCCGCCGTCTTTTTTACGACACCGTCAAGGGCGGGGACTACCGGTCCAGGGAGTCAAATGTTTACCGGCTCGCGGAGGTCAGTTCCGCCATCATCGACCAGTGCGTTGCCCAGGGGGTTCCCTTCGCCCGAGACTACGGCGGTCTGCTGGACACGCGCTCCTTTGGCGGGGTACAGGTGTCCAGGACGTTCTACGCACGCGGGCAAACAGGCCAGCAACTGCTGCTGGGCGCTTATCAAGCCCTTGAGCGCCAGGTCAGCGCAGGTACGGTGGAAGTACACACCCGCCACGAAATGCTCGAACTCATCGTCATCGACGGCTTGGCACGCGGGGTTGTGGTCCGGGACCTCGTGGACGGGACGCTGGAGACCCACCTGGCGGACGCCGTCGTCCTTGCCACAGGAGGCTACGGCAACGTCTACCACCTCTCCACCAACGCCATGGGGTGCAACACCAGTGCCACGTGGCGGGCCCACCGCAAGGGTGCTTTGTTCGCCAATCCTTGCTTCACCCAAATCCACCCGACGTGCATCCCTGTCAGCGGCGAACACCAATCAAAGCTGACACTGATGAGCGAATCGTTGCGCAACGACGGGCGCATCTGGGTGCCTGTGCAGGCCGGGGACACCCGGGCACCCGGGGATATTCCCAAGGACGAACGGGACTACTACCTCGAGCGCCAATATCCAGCCTTCGGCAACCTCGTCCCCAGGGACGTCGCCTCCCGTGCCGCCAAGAACCAGTGCGACGCCGGCCGCGGTGTGGGGCCTGGCGGGCGCGGGGTATATCTTGATTTGGCGGATGCCATCACCCGTCTGGGCAGGGACGCGATCGAGGAGAAATACGGCAACCTCCTGGACATGTACCAAAAGATCACCGACGAGGACCCATACCGGTCCCCGATGCGCATCTACCCGGCCGTGCACTACACCATGGGAGGATTGTGGGTTGACTACGACCTGGAGAGCACCATCCCCGGGTTGTTCGTCATCGGCGAAGCGAACTACTCCGATCACGGCGCGAACCGGCTCGGTGCCAGCGCACTGATGCAGGGCTTGGCTGACGGCTACTTCATCCTGCCCAACACCATCAACGACTACCTCGCCAAAAACCCTGTTGGCACCGCAGATTCCTCCCACCCAGAGGCAGTGAAAGCGCTGGAAACGGTCCGCGAACGCCTCAACCGCTTCCTGTCCATTGCCGGCAACCGGACCGTTGACTCATTCCACAAGGAGCTCGGGGCCATCGTGTGGGAGTACTGCGGCATGGAACGCAACGCCGAGGGCCTTGAACATGCTGTTGGTCTGATTCGTGCGCTCAAGGCGGAGTTTTGGTTGGACGTCAAGGTCACCGGCATGAACGAGGAACTGAACCAGACGCTGGAACGGGCAGGCCGGGTCGCAGACTTCTTCGAATTGGCCGAGCTCATGTGCATCGATGCGCTCCACCGTGGTGAATCCTGCGGCAGCCATTTCCGCACCGAAAGCCAAACCGGCGACGGCGAGGCGTTGCGCAACGATGATGCCTTCGCCTATGTTGCGGCGTGGGAATTCACCGGCGAAGGCTCCCCTCCGCGGTTGCGCAAGGAGAACCTCGAGTATCACAACGTGGAACTGGCGCAGAGGAGCTACAAATGAACATCACCGTGCGCATCTGGCGCCAACACGACCAAACCGCCGCGGGCCAGATGGTCAGCTACCGGGTGGACGGAGTCTCCCCCGACATGTCTTTTCTGGAAATGCTCGACGTACTCAACGACCAGCTCAGTGCTGCCGGAGACGATCCGGTGGCCTTTGACCACGACTGCCGCGAAGGCATCTGCGGCATGTGCAGCCTGGTCATCAACGGGATCGCCCACGGCCCCGAGGCGCTCACCACCACCTGCCAGCTATACATGCGCCACTTCAACGACGGCGACACCATAGACATTGAACCGTGGCGCTCTGCTTCCTTCCCGATCCTGCGGGACCTCATCGTGGACCGAAGCGCCTTGGACAGGATCATCCAGGCGGGCGGCTATATCAGCGCCCCCACAGGATCAGCCCCGGACGCCGCGGCAACCCTCGTGCCCAAAAAAGACGCTGACCGAGCTTTCGACGCCGCCGTGTGCATCGGCTGCGGAGCCTGCATCGCAGCCTGCCCCAACGGATCAGGAATGCTCTTCACCGGAGCCAAGGCCAACCACCTGGGCGTTCTCCCCCAAGGCCAGCCCGAACGCCACGAACGGGCACTGGCCATGGTCAACCAACACGACGCCGAAGGATTCGGCGGCTGCACACAGATCGGCGAATGCACCGCCGTGTGCCCGGTGGGAATCCCACTGGACATGATCTCCTTCCTCAATGCCGATGTCCTGTCCGCATTGCCCAAAGAAAACACCTGATCCTAGGCCCCGCTGTGGAACAGTTTCGGAGCCCGCACTACGCTGACGGTTGGCAATGCAAGCAATGAAGAAGGCCGGCTGGTCGGTGATCCTCAGAAGATCTACCCGTTGATCCCCTCGGAACTGGTGATTGACCACTCTGTCATCACTGATGTTTTCGGCACTTCGGGCGCATTTGCGGCCAACGCAAAGCTGGAATTCTTCCGCAACAAGGAACGCTACCAACGTGAACTGCTGCGCTGGGCGCAGCAGGCCTTCTCCGACTTCCTGGTCCGCCCCCCGATACAGGCATCTGTCACCAGATCAACCTTGAGTACCTCTCCCGCGTGATCTTCACCCGGGAGGCTGCAAAAGGACCCGGCAGCGTTAATGGCGTGGCGCTGCGCCAGGCATATCCGGATAGCCCGGACAGCACCACACCCACACGCCCGTGGTCAAAGGTCTCGGCGTGTTGGGCTGGGGTGTCGGTTTTTACGGTCCGGGTGTGGTTGCCATTCCACTGGCCAATCGCGCCACCCTTGGAAATATGAGCCCGGAATATGGTTGAACTTGCGCAATTTTCCCGATCGGCGCGATCACCTTGGATTATCTTCGTCTGACCGAATGGCCGGAACAGCAAATTCAGCTGGTGGTGGCCTGCGTCAAGGAACAGGGGCTCTGGCATGACGCCGGGCACGGAGCGAGCCATTCCCAGTCTGTCGAGTTCGAGCTGGCCGGGGTGGAACCATTCATCGACAGTCCCAAGCGCCCGCAGGATCGCATCCCGCTGGCCTGCGACAGGGATCGCCCAGGCGACCGGCCCGTGGACCGTGGCAGCGACGGAGACGGTGGCGGTGACGGAGCGACCTCACAGTACCCGTCGAATCCGGCTCAAGTAACATTGCCGGGCACAACGCCGGTTATTGTCGAGCACGGCCGCGTCGTCACCACCTGCATCGGCAACTCCGGTCCGCTAATTCCGCAGGCACCACAGGCCGTGACAGCCAACGATCTCACTGTCAGTTCGGTGCTCAGCGGGAACCGCGACTTCGAGGGCAGGATCCACCCCCAGACCCAAATGAATGTTCTTGCCTCACCACCGCTCGTGGTCGCCTATGCGCTGGCCGGCACCATGAACATTGACCTGCTCACGGATTCACTGGGCGAGGGCGCGTCGGGTGAGCCCGTCTACCTGCGCGATATCTGGCCCTCCAGCCAAAAAATCCAGGAAGTGGTTGGCGAAGCAGTTCATGACAAGCTGTTTGCGCCCGGCTAAGCTAACGTCTTCGATGGGGATCACAACTGGCAAAATCTTCAAATTCCCACCGCCGACATGTACGCCTGGGATGATGCTTCGACGGATGTTCGCCGGCCGTTATCTGCTGTAGCACGGCGTACAGCGCGTCGACTTCAACTCCTACGGATCTCGCTGCGGCACCCATGAAGTTATGATCCGGGGCACGTTCGTCAACCTCAGACTGCGCAATAAGATGGTGCCCGGCACCGAGGGGGTGGGGATTCACTCGCCATCTGCCAGACGGCGAACAGCTGAGCATCTTCGAGGCGTCACGGAAATATCTCTAAGACAACGTCCCATTGATTGTTATCGCCGGGGCTGAATACGGCTCGGGCTCCTCCAGGGACTGGGCGTGCTCCCGCTACAGTTCAGCCCCGGCGAGAACGCAGAGACGCTTGGGCTCAGCGGTGAAGAGGAGTACTCCATCATGGGGCTAGCCGGCGCCGCCGACATCCCAAAACAAGTCTTGGTGCGGGTTCAACAGGATGGAGAGTCCCGAGACATCAAAGCAATCGTGCGGATCGACACCCCGCCAAGGCCGCATATTTCCAAAACGGCGGGATCCTCCACAACGTCCTGCGCCAGCTTCTGGCGGCCTAAGCCCACCCCGGTCCTGGCGTTCTAAACACGAAATTTGCCTCAGCCTTCTTTGGCGATTTGAAAACCTTTCTGATTGTCCCCGTGCGGACTGGACAAACGTGAGGCACGGAGTGGGCTTTACACAGCCAGAAACTCTCTCCTCACGGGCAACACCTGCAACATCCCAACAATGATCTCGGCTGACGTCTACAGCCATGGGCGAGTAATTTAAGGGTAGGCCTCTCTAACAAGATTCTCCCGATCATTTCAACCCACAGCGATCTGGACGGTCAGCTAGACGCCCTAGATGCTTGGAGGGCACCACGATGCGGTATTCCGAATTTTTCAGGGACAAGACTATCTATAGGCGGCCACCAAGCGGAGAGATCTATTGCCTATTCCCAGATAGTGTCAAGGCGGCCCGTGCGTCTCCAAACTGGGCACCGTCCACGGTGCTAACCGCCCCTTGAGGGCGTGAATCGTTTCTCGTCGGCCTCTAGCCCCCACCCCAAGCTGCTGACATACTGATGGTGAAGGCGGGCGGACTCGCTTCCTGTACGCCAGATCAAGCTTTATGAGACCCTCCTTGCCTATTCAGACAGGGGCATCGCCTGCGAGGATGTGGAGGAATGTCATGCCTAAATTAACCGCCGAGGAACGGCGCAGCGGCGGCCGGACGGCAAGGAAAGAATGCCCCAGATCAAGCCACGCACCGTGGGATCCGCACCTGACCGGCCGGATCCCGTCACTCTTCTTGAGGGACAATCGGTCCTGCGTGTCCCCGAGCTCGTGCCCATTCGTTACGGGCGGATGATGGTCTCGCCGTTTACCTTTTTTCGGGGGGGGGGGCGGCGCTTCTCATGGCCGCGGATCTATCGACCACACCAAACTCAGGCATCATGACACAACTCTGTGGCGACGCCCACCTCTCGAATTTCGGTGTTTTCGGAACCGCAGAGCGCAAGTTAACGTTCGATATCAACGATTTCGATGAAACCCTGCCAGGGCCGTGGGAGTGGGACCTCAAACGTCTGGCGGCAAGCTTTGAGGTCGGCACCCGCAATGCCGGATTCACAGCACAACAACGGCGGAAGACAACGCTGGCCGTTGCAGAGGGCTACCGCAAGCAAATGCGTGGGGCTGCCAAGGCGCGCGTGCTGGACGCCTGGTACGACCGGCTGGACGCGGACCGCATACTTTCATGGGTCCGGTCAGAGAAAGAAGCTAAGCGGGCCGGCAAGCGCCAGGTAAAGAAGACCCAAGCAATTGTGGCCAAGGCGCGTACTAAGGACAGTGCAGCTGTATTTTCCAAACTTGTGCGGGAGATCGACGGCGAGCTGCGGATTCAGGCGGATCCCCCGCTCATTGAACCCATCGAGGACCTGATTGGCGATGCTGGAGCACGCAACCGGCTCGAGGATTCGATGCGAATGCTCCTGCACGAGTACGCGGCCACTCTGGCTTTCAAGAACCATCCGGTCAAGGAGTTCTCATTTGTACATATGGCTCGCAAGGTCGTTGGTGTAGGAAGCGTTGGCACCCGGGCCTGGATTCTGCTCCTGACGGGCAGGGACGCAAACGACCCTCTGGTCCTTCAGGCCAAGGAGGCCCAGGAATCGGTACTTGAGCGATACCTTGGGCCCAGCCAGTATCCCAGCCACGGGCAACGGGTGGTTGAGGGTCAGCGTCTGCTTCAGGCATCGGGGGACATCTTCCTCGGGTGGCAGTCCGCGGAGGGAGTGGACGGGATCATCAGGGACTTTTACCTACGGCAACTCCACGATTGGAAGGGTTCCGTGAACGTTGACGACATCCGCCCTCGCGGTGCAAAATTCTACGCGTCAGTGTGCGGGCAGACGCTGGCCCGGGCCCATGCCCGAGCCGGTGACCGGACTCTAGGCGCGTGATCTTGGATGCCGAAGTTGACCGTTGCAGCTGCTGGCTGAGCACGGCCGGTCCTAGCTGATGCCCGCCTAAGCTGTTGCCCGTCTTGGCACCCACGAAAGGTAGATACCTACAAACCGTGAGGCTTGGAACTTAGCTCCGTGGCAGGCCGTAGCAGCCCAACCGGGGCCGCAGCCAGGCTTCCACCACGTTTTCCCACCGTTCCGGGTCCACGTTCCATTCCTTGGTGTGCCGGGCCTTGCTGAACGGCTCGAACGTGACCATCTCTGGATTGCGCCGCGCCAGTTCCGCCGTGGGCTCATAGGGCACAAAATCATCATCAATGCTGTGCAGAATCAGTGACGGTGTCCGCAATTCAACGGCGCGCGAAACCCAGTCCATACTCTTGAGGTTTACGGGCCCAGCCAGGCCCGTAATGCGCCGGCCCAGTGGGTGGGTCAGCATGACCTCGGCGTATTGGCCAATGAAGTTGGGGATCCGGTTCAGCTGTGCCTGGTGCGCTAGCACGTTAACCCAGTTGATGACGGGAGCATCTAGCACCAACGCCAAGACGTGTTTGCGGTTGCGGGCCAGATCGGCCGTCTGCAGGCTGATGGTCCCACCCATGGAATTGCCAAAGAGCACCACGTCCTTGGCCCCACGGGAGATGGCAAAGTCAATGGCGACTTCCACATCGGCCCATTCGGTGACCCCCAGCCCATACCGTCCGTCTGGCGCTGCGGGGGCATCGCCGTCGTTCCTATAGGACATCAGGAGCGCATTCATACCCAGACGGTGCGCTGTGGGAACGGCCCGCAGCCCCTCATTGCGGGTGGCTCCGCGCCCATGGACCATGATGGCCCAGCTCGCTCCGGGATCGGGGGCCGGCAGCAGCCAGGCAGGTGCTGGGCCCACGGGAAGGTTCAAGGTGATGTCCTCACTGAGCAGCCCCATCTCTTCGGGGTGTGCGTGGAGGTTGCCGGACCACCAGCCGGCCGTGGCGGTGCGCAAATCCCCACCGTGCACGGCAAGTACTTCACGCGTGACGCTGCCTTCGCGCGGAACATAGGAGATGATTTTGCCAATCACGGCGTGGGCGCGGCTGTTGTTGAAGAACAGCCCGTAGCTGCCATCAATGGTGGTGTCGGGTGTGGCCTCGAGCACGATCTGCAACGCCGGGCCGTCGGCAATGACGGCGAGAATTGCAACATCGTCCACTCGCTGCTTTTCCGGGGTCACTACGCGGCGGGCAAAGTAGGCGGCAAGGCCAGAGGTTGCCGTCACCACAACGGCTGCCCCGGTCCCCGCCGCTGCGGCACCGAGGGCGCCCCACTTGAGCCATGGACGCGAGGGCTGAGAAGAGGATGCCATGCCACCATTGTGCCCACTGCCCCGGCGCGCGTCGAGCGGCGCACCGGAGCTTTCGTAACTTTCTTCGCACTTCTCTGTGCTTGTTCATTGTTTTCTTCTCAGGACGCATATGCTGGTGCCATGAGCGAGGCAATCATCATTTTGACAGAAGAAGCACTGACGTCCATTGACGCGGGAAACATCACGGAGCTCTACGGGCCTGAGGATGATGTGGAGTTGGTCCTGGTAGTGCCGGCAGATACTCGGCGCAATCTACTGGTGGACGTGGTTGATCAACTGACCATGCTGGATCTGCCCGGTGCCCTGCGGGAATTCCGCGAAAAGCCTGACGTTAACACTGTCAGGGCAGAGGCTGCGGACATCTTGGCGGCCTCCTTGTCCTCGCTTGCCGAAGCCGGGGCCAAGGCCACTGGCACTGTTGCCGAGGGCGACGCCGTTGCCTCCTTGGTTGCTAAAGTCACCGAATGCGGCGCTCGGCAGGCCGTGGTGGTCACCCGCCCGCACGCCGTCGCAGACACCTTCCGGCAGGACTGGGCGCATCAGGCACAACGCAAGCTGGGTCTACCCGTTTTACATTTGTACTCTGATTCGGGATTTATTGGTGACTCTTAAACGTTGGCAACAGTATGAACAGCTTTGAGAACTCCCCCACCGTCACCAAGAGCGATTCCCAGTGGCGAGAAGAACTCTCGCCTGCCGAGTATAAGGTCCTGCGCAAGGCTGGCACAGAGCGCCCCTTTACCGGCGAGTACTGGGACTCCATGCAGGAGGGCGTGTACGAATGCCGCGCCTGCGGTGCCGAGCTTTTCACTTCCAAGGAGAAGTTCTCCTCGCACTGCGGCTGGCCTTCCTTCTTTGCACCGCTGGCAGAAGGCACCGTGCGGTACCTGCATGATAAAACACTCGGTATGGAACGCATCGAAGTGCGTTGCACCGCGTGCGATTCTCACTTAGGCCACCTCTTCAAGGGTGAAGGGTACGACACCCCCACGGACGAACGCTTCTGCATTAATTCCATCTGCCTGACCCTTCGCCCTGCTGACCCAGCCTAAAGGCCCTGCGGGGAGCTGGGCTCTGCGGGGAGCTCACGGGAAGTCCCCCGCCAAAAGGCTCAAGAGAACTGTCGCCTGAATTGTTCACAACACTCTGAGCCAGAGAGTTTCTTATGCTCAGGCTCTTTTGACATTAGATCTTCTATTCCATTGCTACGCTCGGAATTAACCGGTCTGGAACACCTCCGGCCACCGACGAGCCTAGGAGACGGCCATGAGTCTGACGCTGGAAACCATCAATAACGCCAATTCCTTTGACGCCAGTTCCTTCGATTACTCTGAGCTGGCCCACCACCATGGGTGGCTGTCCCTGAAACAGGCTGCCACGGCCCTGGCGGAACTCCAGATCAAGGACGGCTCCGTGCCGGAGGAAGCCAACCACCCCGTTGCGGCGGAGCTGATTGAGGCCATCACAGCTGCCATTACTGCTCTGGCACCTTATTTCCCCCACGACGGCGAGTACCTGCACCTGCTGGTGGATGATTTCACCAAGTGGCTCGCACAAGGGCTGGGCGTGCCGGATTTCCTTGATTCTCTGCTGGCCTTCTGCCCTCAAGACCACCGCGTCAACGGCTTGGGGCATCTGGTGGTGTTCCCCATGTACACCCAAAACGGTTCAACGTCCCGCCTCGTGGAGGCCGTACTCGTAGAAACGCTGTGGCCTGAATTCATTAGCGAACTGGAAGCCGGGGACTATTCCAACAAACTTTTTGTTCCCCTGCGGTTCATTGACTTCACCCCCGGCTACAACAGCAACTCCGCCGTCCTCTTTCCCGAAAGCGTCGCCGTCCGCGAAACTCCCGCGTTCACGTGGGGCGCCATCTTCCAGGACCGCGAAGCCGCCCGCTTCCGCCGGGTGGTCCGGGAGGCAGCACAAGTGACCCGCCTGGAATTGCCGGCAGATGCTCTGGAACTTTTAGAGAATCAGGAACTGACGCAGGAAACCTTCATCATGTGGGACCTCATCCATGACAGGACACACATGCGCGGGGACCTGCCCTTTGATCCGTTCATGATCAAGCAGCGCATGCCGTACTTCCTGTATTCGTTGGAAGAGTTACGCTGCGACCTTACCGCGTACCGCGAATCCGTGGCCGTGGAAGCGGATGAGGAGGCCTCTCCTGAGGCTCGCAAACACGCAAAACTTGTTCAGTATGCCGTCATTTTTGACAGGATTTTCCGCTTCGCCATCACAGGCTCCCGGGTGCGCAACTACGACGGACTGGGAGGGCAGCTGCTCTTCGCCTGGCTGCACCAGCACCACGTGCTGCACTGGACCGACACCAAGCTGAGCATTGACTGGGCAGAAGTGCCCGCCGTGGTGATTGCCTTGGGCCACGAGATTGAGGAACTGTACTGGCGCTCCATTGACAGGCCCAAGGTGGCGCACTGGCTCGCCGCCTACCAGCTGGTCTCCGCCACGTTGACACCCCACCCGGCCTCACTCTGGGCCAAGGGTCCGGACGCCCTGCCATTGACGGCGCCGCTGCGTGAAATGACCGACGCCGTCATGGATGATGAGTTCCCCCACTCCATGTTCTACGAGGCCCTGAACAAGAAAATGCGGGACGTCATTGAATCCACCGCTGGCATAACCGGCACGAGCGCAGCTTAGGTGGGTACTGTTGAAAGCATGAACAGTCCCCTCGTTTTGATCGCCGGTGGCAGCAGTGCCGCCGGAATTGCTGTAGCCGGCGCCCTCCTCGGCGCTGGCATGCGTGTGCTCACTGTAGGGTCCGACGCCGAACGCATCAGTGCCGCCGCCAAACTCACCGAGGGCGCAGTCCCTCTCGTGTGCAACTTGGCTGACCCAGAGGACGTGGCCGAGCTGGCGGCCGATCTTCGAACCGGCTATGGCCGCATTGACGGCCTGATCCACCTGGTTGGCGGGTGGCGCGGCGGCACGGGAATCACTGGCCAAAGCGATAGCGACTGGGACTTCCTGCACACAACGGTCCTGACCACGTTACGGAATACCAGCAAGGCCTTTTATGACGACCTCGCTGCCTCACCCGTGGGCCGGCTGGCAATAGTCTCCTCCACCATCGTCACCAACCCCTCCGCCGGTGACGCCAACTACGCGGCGGTGAAGGCAGCAGCTGAAACGTGGGTGCGTTCCGTGGCCGCCGGATTCGCTGCCCCTCCGGCGGAAGGTGCCGCGGCCGCCGTCGTGCTGGTGGTGAAGGCCCTGGTGGATGCCACTATGCGCGCGCGCTCCCCTGAACGAACGTTCCCCGGTTTCACAGATGTGGACCAGCTGGGTCAAACTGTTGCGGGACTTTTCACCACGCCGGCCGCGGACATCAATGGTGCCCGGTTGGTCTTGGCACCACATTCATAAGAGAAAAAGGCACATAGTGAGCATTGGCAAGGAATCCATACCGCTGCACCAGAGAGACCTGAAGGGCTTCGCCTCGGATAATTATTCGGGATTTCACCCCGAGGTGCTGGCGGCACTGACTGGCGCCAATGGCGGCCACCAGGTGGCCTACGGCGGGGACGAGTACACGGCCGAACTTCAGAGGCAGATGACCGCACTATTTGGCCGTGAGGTTGAGGTGTTCCCGGTGTTCAATGGCACCGGGGCCAACGTGGTGGGACTCTCGTCACTGCTGCCGCGGTGGGGTGCTGTGGTGTGTGCTTCCACCGCCCACATCAACATGGATGAAAACGGCGCTCCGGAGCGGGTGGGCGGCATGAAGCTGCTCTCTGTTCCCACACCGGATGGGAAGCTGACGCCGGAGCTGATCGATAAGGAAGCCTGGGGCTTTGGCGATGAGCACCGCGCCCAGCCGTTGGCCGTCTCCATCACCCAGACCACTGAACTGGGCACCTGCTACACCCCGGCCGAGGTGCGCGCCATTTGTAATCATGCACATTCGCTGGGCATGAAGGTGCACATGGACGGTGCCCGGCTTGCCAATGCAGCCGCCTTCCTAGGCGTGCCGCTGCGTGAATTCACCTCGGACGCTGGCGTTGATGTGCTCTCCTTTGGCGGGACCAAAAACGGCATGCTGTACGGCGAAGTGGTAGTGGCGTTGAACCCGTCGGCGTGCGATGGGCTGATCTACCTGCGCAAAATGGATATGCAGCTCTCCTCCAAGATGCGCTTCATCTCGGCACAATTCCTGGCCATGCTGGCGGACGATTTATGGCTCAGCTCAGCCACACATGCCAATGCAATGGCCGCGCGCCTGCGCACCGCCGTTGAATCCCTGCCCGGCGTCACATGCACCCAGGCAACCCAATCAAACGGCGTCTTTGCCGTTCTGCCAGCCGGTGTGGCAGAGCTCCTGCGGGAAAGCTTCCGCTTCTACGACTGGGATGAGAGCGCCCGGGAGGTGCGCTGGATGTGTTCCTTTGATACGTCTGAGCAGGACGTTGACGCCTTCGCCGCAGCACTCGAGACTGCCTTGGAGCTTGTGCCACAGGCCTAAAGCGGCGCTGTTCCATAGTGCGCGCCAGGTAGCGGCGGGCCCGGTTAATGAGACCGGTTCCGGCGCGCCTGCGGAACTTTGTGACGAGCGCATCATAATGTTCGTGTGTGAGCCCCTCTCCAGCACTGCCGTCAGAGTTTCTGAGCGCATTGACCTCGTTGCGTGCTGCCCGGTATCGCAGCGAACTAAAACTCGCCGAGGTTCCTGCCCCGGCCAGGCTGGCCCCGTTCGGAGTAGCTTTGGGCGCGGAAATTCTCTGCAATAACGAAGAACTCGCTAAGGGACGTTTCATTCTCCTCCATGACCCGAACGGCTCTGATCTGTGGGGCGGCACATTCAGGGTTGTGACCTATATCCGTGCGCAGCTGGAATCCGAGATGGGCAACGACTCCCTGCTCGGTAACGTGGCGTGGGCTTGGTTGGTGGAGGCATTGGAGGAACAAGGTGTCACCTACACCCATGTGGGCGGGACAGCCACCCGCATCCTGTCCGAAAGCTACGGCACCTTGGCCACGCGCCCCGACGCGATAGACCTTGAACTGCGAGCCTCCTGGACGCCGGTTGGAACCTCCATGAAAGAGCATCTTGAGGCGTGGGCCAACATCCTATGCACCTTCGCGGGTGTACCACCGGTGCCAGACGGCGTCACGCTGCTGGCACCGCGGCAGAACCGGCCTGATCGCTAAGGGAAACTCATCTGCTCCCATACGCATATACACAGCCACCAGCTCCACCTGGGCGCTGCGGGTTGTTCGCAAGGGTGATCTGATGGGTTCGGACGGAAGCAATAACCCTTTAATCCGGGCCGATCGGACGCTCCGGGTCTCCATTCGGTAGACTAAGGCCATCATGACCAATGCAGATTCAAACGCACACAGCCGCGCCAGGGCCAAAATGTCCACAACACATCAGAGCCGCGGCGCCATCGCACCAACGCACCAGAACGCTTCCACCGGCGGCGCAGCCACCGGGATAGGTACCGATCTGGCACCAGAACTTCTCTCCTCTGTGCTAATTGACGGCGTGCAGGTTGAACTGGGCGAACTCCCTGAGCTGGTGAATCTGGACATGCCCCGGGACGGCATTCCCGCCGTTGTGGAAACAGAACCTGCCCTACGCCGATGCGCAGCAGCCTTGGCAGGCGGTACCGGACCCGCCGCCGTGGACACCGAGCGCGCCTCCGGATTCCGCTACGGCCAGCGAGCCATGCTCGTGCAGATCCGCCGCGAAGGCGCCGGTACTTGGCTCATTGATCCGGAAGCTTTCCCTGATCTGAAGGTCATCGACGAGGCACTGCGCGGCGTGGAATGGATTCTGCACGCAGCCAGTCAAGACCTGCCCTGCCTGGCGGGAGTGGGCATGTGGCCAGATAAGTTATTTGACACGGAACTGGCAGCCCGGATCGCCGGACTACCCCGCGTGGGGCTCGGTGCCGTGGTTGAATCACTCCTGGGTTTCCACTTGGCCAAGGAGCACTCCGCCGCAGACTGGTCCACCCGTCCCCTTCCCGAGCCGTGGCTACGCTACGCCGCACTGGATGTGGAAGTCCTGGTAGATCTGGAAGAGGAACTCCAAACACTACTGGAAGAAGGTGGCAAACTAGACTTTGCCGCCCAGGAATTCCAGCACCTCCTTGACGCCGGAGTACCCGAACCGCGGGTGGATCCCTGGCGGCGTACTTCGGGATCACACACCGTCCGCAGCCGGGTGCAACTCGCTGCGGTCCGCGAATTGTGGCAAACCCGTGAAAAACTGGCTGAGCACCGCGACATCGCACCGGGCCGCCTCATCCCGGATTCGGCCATCATCGCCGCAGCGAAGGGTATGCCTGCCACCGTTCCCGCGCTGCTGGCCCTCGCCGGGTTCCATGGCCGCTCCGCCAAGCGCGACGCACCCAAGTGGCTCCACGCGATTCAGAGTGCCAAAAACAGCACCGACCTGCCCCCGCTTCAGGTCTCCAACAACACCCCGCCACCGCCGCGCGTGTGGGCAGAACGCGACCCCGAAGCGGCAGCGCGCTTTGCTACGGCCCGCAACCGCATGGCTGAGATCTCCGAGGCCATGAACATACCGGCCGAGAACATTCTCACCCCGGACCACCTCCGCCGCGTGTGCTGGCGTCCCCCCGCACAGATCACTGTTGCGTCCGTGTCTGAGGCGCTGGCAGACCTTGGCGCCCGGCCCTGGCAGATTGCGACAACGGCGAGTATGCTCAGCAATGCCTTCTTGCATCCTGAGCCGCTGGAGCTAAAAAAGCCCAAGCACGACGACGAGCAGCCCTAGCCCAGCCCCCTCCCCGCCAAACCCCGACGCTATCCCACCAATGGTTGGATTTTCGCGAACGCTATCGCACTGAACTGCGATAGCGTTCGGCGTTTAAGCCCCATTGCTGGGATAGCGTTGCTGATCTATATCGGGACGAGAGTGTGCATTGACGAAGTTCACACGATTTGGAGCATAAGTTACTGGCGAGTAACATGATGTGCACCACAACCGCTGCCCTGACGTTTAGGCTGGGCAGTATCCGTTGTTTGCGACCAAGGAGATAGACGTGAGCCATAATCGGCAAATTAGGGACGTGGTCTTTGTTGACGGCGTCCGCACACCGTTTGGACGCGCCGGGGAAAAGGGCATTTATGCCAACACCCGCGCCGATGACCTGGTGGTCAAATGCATTCGCGAACTCATGCGTCGCAATCCGCAACTGCCCCCCGAGCGCATTGACGACGTTGCCATCGCAGCCACCACTCAGACCGGGGACCAGGGCCTGACGATCGGCCGCACCGCGGCACTGTTAGCCGGCCTGCCGCAGTCCGTGCCGGGATTCGCCATTGACCGGATGTGCGCTGGCGCCATGACCGCGGTGACAACGACGGCGTCGGGCATTGGCTTTGGCGCCTACGACGTGGTCATTGCCGGCGGCGTGGAGCACATGGGGCACCATCCGATGGGTGCCGGGGCCGATCCGAACCCGCGCTTCATGTCCGAACGCATTGTGGATCCGGCCGCACTGAACATGGGCAACACGGCGGAAAACTTGCATGACCGCTTCCCGGCCATCACCAAGGAACGCACCGACGCTTACGCCGTGGCCAGCCAGAACAAATTTGCCGCAGCGCTGGCCGAAGGTGCCATTGCGCCCGACCTAGTGCCCGTGGCCACCATGAAGCCCGGCGCAGGCTGGACCGTGAACACCGCCGATGAGCCGCCACGCCCCGGCACCACCGTGGAAGATCTTGCCAGCTTGCGTACCCCGTTCCGCGCGCACGGCCGGGTCAGTGCCGGAAATGCAGCTGGCCTGAACGACGGCGCTACGGCGGCACTTTTGGCTTCTGCCGATGCTGCCGCCGAGCTGGGCCTGCCCGTCAAGATGCGCCTAGTCACCTACGCCTTTGCCGGTGTGGCCCCTGAAGTCATGGGCATTGGCCCGGTTCCTGCCACAGAAAAGGCGCTGCGCCTGGCCGGGCTGAGCATCGAGGACATCGGGCTCTTTGAAATCAACGAGGCCTTCGCCGTTCAGGTGCTTTCCTTCTTGGATCACTTTGGCATTGCCGATGATGACCCGCGCGTGAACCGCTACGGCGGCGCCATCGCGGTGGGACACCCCCTGGCCTCCTCCGGCGTCCGGCTCATGAACCAACTAGCCCGCCAATTCGAGGAGGACCACAGCGTCCGCTACGGCATCACCACCATGTGCATCGGCTTGGGCATGGGTGCCACCGTCATCTGGGAAAACCCGCACTTCAATACCGGTACGGACACCGCAACAACCACGGAAGGGAGCGCAGCATGAGCGCCCAAGACTTCAACAAACTCGCCGTCTTGTTCCCTGACGAGGTTGTGACTCACTCCTTTGTCCAAGACATTGCCTTGCCCGGCGTGGACGGAGCACCGAGCGCCGGCACTTTTGCGCTGATCACGCTCGATAACGGACTGGACCACCGCCGCCCCACAACACTGGGCCCCAACACCCTGGTGGAGCTGGGCACCGTCCTAGAAGCCCAGCGCGAGCGGGCAGCCCGCGGCGAAATTGTGGGCGTGGGCGTCACCGGCAAACCGTTCTTCCTGGCCGCCGGCGCTGATCTTTCCGCTGTCAAGAGCCTCAAGGATCCCGAGGCGGCACTGTGGATGGCCCAGCTGGGCCACGACGTCTACTCCACCCTCAACGCGTTGGGCGTGCCCAGCTTCGTATTCATCAACGGCGTGGCACTGGGTGGCGGGCTCGAAATTGCCCTCAACGCTAACTACCGCACCGTCTCCACCGGGGCCGGAGCGCTGGCCCTGCCTGAGGCATTCCTGGGCCTGGTGCCCGGCTGGGGTGGCGTGTACCTGCTCCCCCGCCTGATCGGACCGTCCAACGCCGTCACAGTCATGATTGAAAGCTCCCTCTCCAACAACCGCACCCTCAGCGGTCCGGCTGCTTATAAGTTGGGCATTGCTGACGCGCTCTTTGAACCCGCCGACTTCCTGGAACAATCACTGATCTGGGCTGCCCGCGTGCTCGCCGGCGCCGAAAGCGTCAGCCGCCCCAATGCGGTGAGCGAACCGCTGAGTGAGGAGAACAGCGCTGCGTGGGATGCCGCCGTCGTGCGTGCCAAGGCATTTGTGGAAGCCAAGACCTCCAATGCGGCCCCGGCCCCGGCGAAGGTCATTGAACTCTTGGAGAAGGGTAAGCACTTCACCAAGGCAGAGTCCTTCGCGGCCGAGGATGCGGCACTGGCCGAGCTCATGGGCACCCCGCAGTTCCGCGACACTGTGTACGCGTTCCTGGACCTGGTCCAAAAGCGTGCCAAGAAGCCGGCTGGAGCCCCGGATCCCAAGCTGGCACGCCCCGTAACGAAGGTGGGCGTGGTAGGCGCCGGGCTCATGGCTGGCCAATTTGCGTTGCTGTTCGCCCGCCAACTCAAGGTGCCCGTGGTCATGACAGACATTGACCAGGAGCGCGTGGACAAGGGCGTGGCGTACGTGCACGGCGAGGTGGATAAGTTGCTCGCCAAGGGCCGTATCAGCCAGGACGCTGCAAACCGGACCAAGGCGCTCGTGACCGGATCCGCCAGCAAGGAAGCCTTCTTTGACGCCGACTTTGTCATTGAGGCAGTCTTCGAAGAGCTGTCAGTGAAGAAGGCCGTATTCGCGCAGGTGGAGGCGGTTGTCTCCCCCGAGTGCATCCTGGCCACCAACACCTCCTCCCTCTCCGTCACCGCCATGGCTGCGGACCTGTTGCACCCAGAGCGTCTGGTGGGCTTCCATTTCTTCAACCCCGTGGCGCTCATGCCGCTGCTGGAGATTGTGCGCGCACCCAAAACTGACGACGCCGTCCTCGCCACTGCGTTCGCCACCGCCAAGGCGCTGCGAAAGAGTGCGGTGCTGGTCAAGGACGCCGCTGCGTTTGTGGTCAACCGCGTACTGCTGCGCCTCATGGCTGAGGTGTCCAAAGCCTTCGACGAAGGTACCGACGCGCACACGGCTGATACCGCGCTGCGGCCCATGGGACTGCCCATGACCCCGTTCACGCTGCTAGCCATGGTGGGCATTCCGGTGGCGCAGCACGTCACGGAGTCATTGCATGCCGCCTTCGGGGACCGCTTCCACGTCTCCGCCAACCAGCAGGCCCTGATCGATGCGGGTATCAAGGCGCTCTGGGTCAAGAATGAGGATGGTTCTCTCGCCATCCCGGCCCAGACCCTGGCCCTGTTGAGCTTCGGCAATTCCCCTTCTTCGGGGGACGAGTTGCTGCGCAAAACCCAGGACGCTTTGGCCGAAGAGATCGGGCTCATGCTCGCCGAAGGCGTGGTGGCCGGGCCGGAGGATATTGATTTGTGCATGATCCTCGGCGCTGGCTGGCCCATGCACCTGGGCGGGATCACCCCGTACCTAGACCGGGTGGGCGCCTCCCAGCGGGTCAACGGGAAGCCGTTCCACCCGGTGGTGTAACTCACCGGTTGCTTGCCTCACTCACCAGCACAGCTTCTACCCAGTACGGCTCCGGTCCCTCACCTTGCCAAGGCGAGGGACCGGAGCCGTCCCTAGAAAGAAGGAACCATGGTCAAACCACTTGACGTTTTTTTCTCCCGAACGGAGAGGTATTCGCCGTTCCCTCGGGGAACCCCCAACCTGATAGCTGTGGCCGTTTGGCATTCTCACAGCGCAGCCTGAAAGAATGCTTCTATGACTGTTGAGCCTTCCCTGACCCGCCGCTCCACTTTGCGAGCTACCACTGCCGTCACCGGCGCCGCCTGCGCACTGGCCCTTGCTGGCTGCGCACCCTCTGTCAGCAACACCAAGGCCAAGGGCCAGGCCCCGGAAGAGATTCCCACGGGCGGCACACCCTACGAGGTGGGGAAAATTGCCGAATTGCCTGTTGGCGGCTCCGCGGCGGCAACGGCCGGTGAGGTGGAGGTCATGCTGTTCCGCCCAGACGAGGCCACCGTCCTTGCCTACTCCGATATCTGCACTCATGCAGGCTGCAAAGTGGCTCCCAGCGGCGAGGACTTCAAATGCCCCTGCCATGGAAGCATCTTTAAGGGAAGTGACGGCACGGTTGTCTCCGGCCCGGCGAAGGCCCCGCTGCCCCGGTACGCTGCCAGCATTGACGGTGAATGGATCACTGTTTCTGTCTAGAGGCCACGGACGCCCGGCTGAGGCGTCGCGCCCACTCGCTACGACTAGAGCTGCACACCCCCATGCGCCCTAGAAGAGTGCCACCTTGGGCGTTTTCGGGAAGATTAGATCGAGTTCGGCGAGATCCTGCACGGTTGGCTTCCACGATGCGGCACGCGCGTTCTCCTGTACCTGCTCGGGCTTCGTGGCCCCTGCAATCACACTGGCAACCGATGCCTGTGCTGCCAGCCAGGAGAATGCGACCTGTACTTCCGTCAGGTCCCGGGCAGCCGCAAAGTCGCTGAACGCCTGGAATTGGGACGTCTCTGCCTCTGCCACCATGTGCTGGCGTGTGTGCGAGAGCCGGCTGCCCTGCGGCACCGCGCCGCCCTTGTATTTTCCAGTCAGCAGCCCATTCGCAAGCGGGAAGTAGGGCATGACACCGAGCCCGTAAGCCTCGGCGGCCGGGGTCACTTCCTGCTCTGCCCGGCGGTCAAGGAGATTGTAGTGATTCTGACTAGCCACAAAACGCTGTGTGCCAGCCACACGGGCAGTGTATTCGGCATCGGCGATCTGCCAACCCGCCAGGTTGGAGTGGCCAATGTAGCGAACTTTTCCGGCATGGATCAGGTCATCCAGCGCTGAGAGTGTTTCAGCCATCGGGGTGAGTCCATCGGGGGTATGGTAATAAAACAGATCGATATAGTCGGTGTTCAAGCGCCGCAGCGAGGCTTCCACCGCCTGCGCGATGTACTTCCGCGAACCGCGCGCACCCCCTCCGAAACCGTTGGCGCCCTGGGCATCCATACCAAATTTAGTGGCCACAACCACCTCTCCCCGGTGCCGGCCGAGTGCTCTGCCGAGCATTGTTTCGCTGAGCCCGGCCGTCATCCCGTAGACGTCCGCTACGTCAAAATGGGTTATGCCTGCCTCCAGTGCTGCATGCACGACGGCGTCACTACCCTCCTGCGTCTGCGTCGCCGTTCCCCCTCGGCCCAAATTGTTGCAGCCCAGGCCCACGGTGGAAACTGTCAGCCCGGAGCGTCCTACTTGGCGGTATTCACTGTGATTTTCACTCATGCTTCAACAATAGTCAAAGCAACACCCACCACCCCGGCCAACGCTCGGTTAGTTTCGGGGCATTTTGAGCCAACGCTCGGTTGATCTTCCGTACCCAAAAAGGACGCTCCCTCAAGAAGGTGAGGGAGCGTCCAGAATAAACGCCCCTAAAATAACCGAGCGTTGGCTGGCGGGGTAGCGGTTATAGCGAGAAGGCTGTTCCTCCTGTGGCGCTGTGCTTGGCACGCAGCGCCGAGGGGTCATCAATGGGGCCGGTGGCCACTGTCAGCTTCGTGAAGTCAAGCTTTTCTTCACGGATGCACACCTTGATGTTAGCTACGGCGCGTGCTGCGTCGGGAGCCACAATGTAAATGTTCAGCTTGCCCAAGCCGTGCCCTGCCGCCGTGAACTCCAGCTTCTCCAAGACACCACTGCCGCGCCACGCCAAGTGTGGCGTCAGAGCGTCCTTGGCCCGGTGAGCCAGGTGCTTATCACGATCACTGACCTTGTCACTCTTGAGTGCGAACTGCGCCACCACCAGCACCTGCTCTTCACGGGAAAGGACAGCATAGCCGTCTTCGGTGCACTGCTCAGAAAAAGCCGCGAGCATGGCTTCGGCCTCTTCCAAGGAGTTAACAGCGGCCTCCTTGGACGTGCTGACATGACCCACGGTGCCATGGTTGACAACGAAGAATACGCCGTGCTCGCTACCCTCCGCGGCGTCAGTCTCCTCGGCTCCCCCAGCGTCAACCCACGCCTCACGGAAAATCAGCGTTCCGGCGTCGTCGCGTTTGTACATACGCACAATGTTGGGGTCAAGGCCCGCCAAAATGGTCTCATTGTGCTGCTCGGTGTTCATAGTCTCGCTCATGCTGGTTGCAGCGTCCTTCCAAGGGTGAACCAGGCCGCGTCGCGGCCATCGAATGGGGCGTGGCCGGCCGCCACGGCGTCCGTAAGTGCGCCCGTGGCGGTCTCCATACGCGTGCAGAGTTCCTGCGGATAGGAAAACTTCACAGTGTGTTGGGCAAATTCGTCGCGGTCATCAACAAACAATCCGCGGCTCTTGGTGCGCACCACGTCAAGGTCCATGTCAATCATGTGGAACTCAATAACGGAGGGGCGAATGCGGTGCCACTGCAGATCCAGTGCCAAATCAATGTACAGTTCCACGCCGTTTGGGTGCCCGTCATCGAAGAAGGTGGCCACCCAATCCCCGGTATGCGGGATCAAAAAAATGGCATCCGATTCGGTGTACAGGGCAGCACCTGGCCGGGAAATGAATTCATGCGTGCCTTGGAAAATCCAGTGCCCATGCTCATCCGTGCCAAGGTGGCGTCCCGGCACAACCCAGTGGGCTGTGCCGTCATATTTGCGGTTACGGGCAACCACTAAGTCCCCGGGCACCGGAAAATCCGCGCCCTGGAGCGTAGTGTGAAAGGCTTCCGTCACAGGATCGGCATCTGTCCCGTGCGGGGAGCAACTTCACCGGGCAGCGGCCGCGCAAAGGGCACCTTCGTGCCAAGGACCTGTTCCACGACGTCCTGGGCCACCCGCTGTGCCGTCAGTCCCACACGTTCTAGGACTTGCTCGCGCGAACCGTGTGCCAAAAATTCCACCGGCAGACCCACCTCATTCAGGGCGGTGTCTATCCCTGCGGCACGTAATTCTTGGCGGATGCGGGAACCGACACCACCAGCACGGACCCCGTCTTCAACCACAATGACTATTCTGTGCTGTGAGGCCAGCTGCACAATGGAGCGCGGCACGGGCAGAACCCAGCGTGGATCAACCACAGTGGAGCTAATTCCTTGGGCACCAATCCGTGCGGCGACATCAAGGGAGAGTTCGCTCATAGAGCCAACACTGACTATCAGGACATCAGCCTGGGGTTCTTTGGCGGCACCTGGCATCTCGTGTTGTGAGCGGGACAGGACATCAACGCCGTCGTACAAACGCTCAATGGCCGCAACTTCCGGGCCCACCTTACCCTTGGAATAACGCACCACGCTGGGTGCATCCGAAATGGCTACCGCCTCACGAAGTTCTTCCCGGAGACGTTGCGCATCCCGGGGGGCGGCAAGGTGGAGACCTGGCACTATCTGCAGCATGGACAAATCCCACATGCCATGGTGACTGGGACCGTCAGGACCTGTGACACCGGCCCGGTCCAGCACAATTGTGACACCGGCCTTGTGCAGGGCAACGTCCATCAGGAGCTGGTCAAAGGCCCGGTTCAAGAACGTAGCGTAAATTGCTACCACCGGGTGCAGTCCACCAAAGGCCATGCCGGCGGCCATGGTCAGTGCATGTTGTTCTGCGATACCAACATCGATGACACGTTCGGGAAACTTTGCAGCTAACGCGGCGAAGCCAACGGGGAGCAGCATGGCGCCCGTTATGGCCACAATGTCTTCGCGTTCCTCGGCGATCTTGGTGATTTCCTCGCCAAACACACCCGTCCAGGACTTTCCACTGGATTGCTCTACAGAGGCCCCTGTTTCCGGATTGATGACGCCCACGGCGTGGAATTGATCGTTGATATCGGCACGGGCTGGTGCGTAGCCGCGGCCCTTCTCCGTGAAGGCGTGCACAATGACGGGCCCTGCATAGTTCTTGGCCAGCTGCAGCGCAGCTTCCATTGCTTTTTCATCGTGGCCATCCACCGGACCCACATACTTCATGCCGAGATCATCGAAGAGGCCCTGAGGGGCCCACCAATCCTTGACGCCTTTTTTGGCAGCGTGCAGGCTCTTGTAAACGAAACGGCCGGCAGCGTTGCCGTCCTGCAAACGCTTCTTACCCCAGTCCATGGACGCTTCATACTTCTTGTGGGTACGCACCTGGTCAATGGCGGGGCGAAGTGATGCCAGGTAATCGGCGACCCCGCCAACGGTGGGCGCATAGGAGCGGCCGTTGTCATTGACCACTATGACAACCTTGCGGTCCTTATCTGCGGCAATGTTGTTAATGGCTTCCCAGGTCATGCCGCCTGTGAGTGCCCCGTCACCAATGACGGCCACTACGTAGCGATCGTTTTCACCCTTGAGCTGGTGGGCCCGGGCAATTCCATCGGCCCAGGACAAGGATGAGGAGGCGTGGGAGCTTTCTACGATGTCATGCTCAGATTCGCCCCGGTCCGGATACCCGGACAGTCCGCCCTGCTGGCGCAAGGTGGAGAAATTCTGCCGACCCGTCAGTAGTTTATGCACATACGACTGGTGGCCCGTGTCAAAAACAATGCTGTCACGGGGTGAATCGAAGATCCTGTGGATGGCAAGGGTCAGCTCAACAACACCCAAGTTGGGGCCAAGATGGCCGCCTGTTTGGGACACGTTCGCAATGAGGAAGCCCCGGATCTCCTGGGCCAGCTCCTCCATTTGATGCTCACTGAGCCGGCTCAGGTCACGCGGATGCGTGATGGTTTCTAAAAGTCCCATGGGTACCTCCTCGGTGCACAGATAACATCTAACAATATCGCGTCTGACTGGTTTACGTGTGCGTGCCCCGGACGAACTACCGGATGAATGTTCCCGGCACTATATTCTGCACCGAAATGATCGGATTGAAAGCCAAAAACACGAAGGGGCGGGCCTCCGGTTTCCCGGCTGCCCGCCCCTTGAACGCTAGCTCACTGTAAGTACCAATTAATCCTTAGTACCAACTGCTCACTCTTACTAGCTTGCCGTGATCTGGCGCAGCACGTACTGCAGAATTCCACCATTGCGGTAGTAGTCTGCTTCACCGGGAGTGTCGATCCGCAATACGGCATCGAAGCTTACGGTGGTGCCGTCTTCGCTCACAGCAGTGACCTTGAGCGTCTTAGGCGTGGTGCCGTTGTTCAGCTCCGTCACGCCTGCTACGGAGAAGGTTTCCGTACCGTTCAGGCCCAAGGAAGCAGCGTTCTGCCCGGCCGGGTACTGCAACGGCAGGACACCCATGCCAATGAGGTTGGAGCGGTGGATGCGCTCGTAGCTCTCGGCAACTACAGCCTTGACGCCCAAAAGCGCGGTGCCCTTGGCTGCCCAGTCACGTGAGGACCCGGAGCCGTATTCCTTACCAGCCAGAACAACCAGCGGTGTGCCGGCGGCCTGGTAGTTAACGGAGGCATCGTAGACGTAAGCCTGCGGGCCATCAGCCTGGGTAAAGTCGCGGGTAAAGCCACCCTCAACGTTGTCCAGGATCTGGTTGCGGATACGGATGTTCGCGAAGGTACCGCGGATCATGACCTCATGGTTGCCACGGCGTGAACCGTAGGAGTTGAAGTCCTTGCGGTCCACCCCGTTGGCCAACAGGTACTGGCCAGCCGGGGTCTCGGACTTGAAGGAACCTGCGGGGCTGATGTGGTCCGTGGTGACGGAATCGCCCAGCTTGAGCAGCACGCGTGCCCCGGTGATATCTTCTACCGGATCAGCTTGCGCCTTCATGCCATCAAAGTACGGTGGCTTGCGAACGTAGGTTGACTTGGGATCCCATTCGAAGACGTTGCCTTCAGGAGTTTCCAGGGCCTTCCAGCGATCGTCACCGTCGAAGATGGTGGCGTAGGAGTTCGTGAACATCTCACGGTCAATGGAGGCATCCATGACTTCCTGGACCTCAACCGGGTTGGGCCAGATGTCCTTCAGGAAGACATCGTTGCCCTCGGCGTCCTGACCCAAGGCATCGGCTTCAAAGTCGAAGTCCATGGTGCCGGCCAGTGCGTACGCGATGACCAATGGCGGTGAAGCCAAGTAGTTCATCTTCACGTCCGGGTTGATGCGGCCTTCAAAGTTGCGGTTACCCGAGAGAACAGCGGTCACGGACAGATCGTTTTCGGCAATGGCTGCCGAAACTTCTGTGTCCAACGGACCGGAGTTACCAATGCAGGTTGCGCAGCCGTAACCCACTGTGAAGAAGCCCAGCTTCTCCAGGTACGGCACCAGACCTGACTTCTCGTAGTAGTCGGTGACAACCTTTGAGCCCGGGGCAACGCTGGTCTTGACCCACGGCTTGGACACCAGGCCCTTGTTGACGGCGTTGCGAGCCAATACGGCGGCAGCGAGCATCACTGAAGGGTTGGAGGTGTTGGTGCAAGAGGTGATCGAGGCGATTGAGACTGCACCGTGATCCAGCTCGAATTCAACGCCTGATTCGTTCTTGACGTGAATCGGGCTGGACTGACGGCCGTTAGCACCGCTAGCAGCGGAAACGAGCGTGCGCTCGGTGTCATGCTGGTGCGTGTCCGGGTGAGTGAAGGACGGGGCGTCCGAGGCTGGGAAGGACTCTTCCAAGGACTCATCAACTGTGTTGCCTTCAGCATGTGCATCAGCAGCAACGTAGTTGTTCAGATCCGAGCGGAACTGAACCTTGGCGTTGGTCAGCTCAATGCGGTCCTGCGGGCGCTTGGGGCCAGAGATGGAGGGAACCACCGTGGACAAATCCAGCTCGAGGTACTCGGAGAACGCGATCTCAACTGAAGGATCGTGCCAGAGGCCCTGCTCCTTGGCGTAAGCCTCAACGAGAGCAAGCTGCTCTTCGCTGCGGCCGGTCAGGCGCAGGTAATCAACAGTGACGCTGTCAATGGGGAACATGGCAGCCGTGGAACCGAACTCCGGGCTCATATTGCCAATGGTTGCGCGGTTGGCCAACGGCACAGCCGCAACACCTTCACCGTAGAACTCCACGAACTTGCCAACAACGCCGTGCTTACGCAGCTGCTCGGTGATGGTCAAAACCACATCAGTTGCGGTGGCACCGGCCGGGATTTCACCGGTCAGCTTGAAACCTACAACGCGCGGGATCAGCATGGAGACGGGCTGTCCCAACATGGCCGCCTCGGCTTCAATGCCACCAACACCCCAACCCAGCACACCCAGGCCATTGACCATGGTGGTGTGTGAGTCGGTGCCAACCAGCGTGTCCGGGTAGGCGCGCAAGACGCCGTCCACCTCGCGGGTCATCACGGTGCGGGCCAAGTACTCAATGTTGACCTGGTGCACAATACCCATGCCCGGGGGAACAACCTTGAAGTCTTCAAAAGCGGTCTGGCCCCAGCGCAGGAACTGGTAACGCTCACCATTGCGCTGGTATTCAATGTCCATGTTGCGCTCAACAGCACCTGAGTTGCCGAAGACGTCAATCTGCACGGAGTGGTCAATGACCATCTCGGCCGGAGCCAACGGGTTGACTCGGCTGGGATCGCCTCCGAGGTCCTTGACTGCTTCACGCATGGTGGCCAAATCAACAATGCAAGGAACTCCTGTGAAGTCCTGCATGATGACGCGGGCCGGGGTGAACTGAATTTCGGTATCGGGCTCCGAGTTCGGATCCCAACCTGCCAACGCACGAACGTGCTCGGCTGTGATGTTTGCACCGTCTTCGGTACGAAGCAGGTTTTCCAGCAATACCTTGAGGCTGAACGGAAGGCTCTTGGCGCCTTCTACCGAGTTCAGTCGGAAAATCTCGTAATCGGTTCCGCCTACATTAAGTACGCCTTTTGAACCGAAGCTGTCCACATTAGTCATCGATGGACTCCTCTCGCCACTACTTTTATCTTTGTCACGCACAGGACAGGATGCCAGTTAGGCACCCCTTACTCACGCTCTGAAACTGCTCCACGCTTCTTCAAAAAACGGTAGAGCAGTTCAACAGCTACGCATCCTGCGGCAGTTACCGCAATAGTAGCCGCTAACAGCCCACCACTTGGGATATCGAGGGCGAAGAAGTTGCGGGCGAACGGCACTGCCATGATCAACACAAGCCCCACCACCAGGGCGGCCACCAACAATGCCCGCCATTTATCGAAGGGCCGGGCCAGCGCCCCCAACACCCAAAGCGCCACCACCAGCACCGTCATGGTGGCAGCGGTTTGTGCCTCGCGAATCAGGTGTTCCCCGCTCAATGCCGAATTCGGGAAGGCACTCGCGTACCAGTACACGGCCATGATGCAGGCGGCCACAATAGTGCCGGAGGGAATCGCGAACATGAGTGTTCGCCGGAGAAATCCAGGCTGATAGCGCCGGGCATTGGGCAGTAGAGCCAGGAAGAACGCGGGGATGCCAATGGTCATGGAGCTCACAATGGACAGCTGGCGCGGCAGGAAAGGATACCGCCACATCAAGATGCCAATCGTGATGGAAATGATGATCGCATAGGTGGTTTTTGTGAGGAACAAATTGGCCACTCGCTCCACATTGGCAATCACCCGCCGGCCTTCTGCAACCACCGAGGGAAGGTGCGAGAACTGCCCATCCAGGAGCACCAGCCGGGACACGGCCTTGGTGGCGGCAGCGCCGCTGCCCATGGCGATCCCAATGTCGGCGTGCTTCAACGCGAGGGCGTCATTGACGCCGTCGCCGGTCATGGCCACCACGTGCCCGCGGCTCTGCAGAGCCAGCACAATGGCCTTTTTCTGCTCCGGAGTGACCCGGCCAAAGACGCTTTCACGCTCCAGAACCAGGGACATGGCATCCACGTCATCCGGGAGCTCCCGTGCGTCATATCCGTCACCCTCGAAGCTAAACCCAACATCTCGGGCCACCGCGGCAACCGTTCGAGGGTTATCTCCTGAGATGATTTTCAGCTCCACACCCTGCTCCCGGAAGTACTCCAGCGTGGCCCCGGCATCGGGGCGGACCCGTTCACGGAACACCAGCAGCGCCACAGGCGTCAGGTCCGCAAGGCTGAAGGAAGCGTCCGACGCCGGATGGGCCGCCTGCTCCTGTACCTCCCGGTGGGCCGGCTCCTTCACCTCCCGGTGGGCGAGGATGACAGCGCGCAGCCCACTGCCAGACGCTTCATCTGAGGCCGCTAACGCCTCCCGGTGGAGCCCGGCTGCCAGGACCACCTCCGGGGCGCCCAGCACCCATTCTCCCGCCGCAGGGCCGGCCCCAAAGGTGACGGCACTGAACTTGCGGGCACTGCTGAAGTGCACCTCGGAGAGGGGAAGCCGCGCCAGCCCGTCCCGGTAGCTGCCAGCAAGGGCCAAGGCCGTGGCATTCGCGTTGGGGTGGACACTTTGCCAGGCCAGGACTTTTTCCCAGCCGGGAACGGCGGAAAAGACAGTGGTGCTGGCCAGTTCCATGTGCCCTTCGGTCAGGGTCCCGGTTTTGTCTAGGCACACCATGTCCACACGGGCCAGTCCTTCCACCGCCGGCAACTCCTGGACCAGCACTTGGCGCCGGGCCAGACTCACGGCGGCCATGCCGAAGGAGATGCTGGTCAACAGCACCAGCCCTTCAGGGATCATGGCCACAATGCTTGCCACTGCGCTGACCACGGCTATGCGCCATTGGCCCGACGCTATGGCCTGGGTCCAACCACCATGGGCACTCATCTGACCATTGATGACGAGCAAAATGATAGGGATCAAGGCCCACGCAATGTACAAGATGATGCGGTTGATGGAGTTGCGGATCTCAGAGTTCACCAGCGAGAAACGCCGTGCCTCGGCGGTCAACACCGAAGCGTAGGACTCGGCGCCCACCCCGTGGACGCGTGCACTGGCGTACCCGGCCACAACGGCCGAGCCGGACAATGCTGTGTCACCAGAAATTTTGATGACGGGATCTGCCTCCCCCGTCAGCAGCGATTCATCAATTTCTAAGGCGTCTGCCGCCAGGATGGTGGCATCCGCCGGTACTTGATCCCCCGTGCGCAACAGCAGCACATCATCATGAACCACGTCAGCTACGGCAATGGCAACCTCCGCCCCGTCCCGGAGTACTCGAGCCCGCGGGGCGTGCAGGACGGCGAGCCTGTCCAGCGTGCGTTTGGCCCGGTACTCCTGCACCACTCCGATGGCGGCATTGGCCACCACAATGAACCCAAACAACGCATCCCGCGGGTCCCCCACCAGTAACACGAGAAACAGAGCGCTGCCCAACACCGTATTGAACAAAGTGAAGACATTGGCCCGCACAATGGCCCAAATGCTGCGGCTGCTCTCATGCGCCACAGCATTGCTGAGCTCAGCCAGCCGACGTTCCCGGACCTGAGCCGCGTCCAGACCATTCGTGGCCAGGCGTGCGGGGTCAACCGGAGCCAGAGCAGCGCGCGCCGCTGCCATGGCGGCGCGGCGGTGTGCCTCACGCCGTTCGGCAATCAACGTACCTTTGGGTTTGTTGCGGGTCAGGTCCCGGCGGGCCAGCTTGTGGTTCTGTACAACCTTGACCTGCTGGGCCGCCATTTCCTTGCGGGCCTGCTGCTTCACGTGGGTTCCTAGGCGTCTGACGGTTGAGGGAGGCTCTTCACTGGCACCAATAGGGCCACAGTTTCAACGTGGTGCGTGTGCGGGTACAGGTCAAAGGCCCGCAAGGATGCCAGCGCCCATCCGGCATTGGCAAAGTACTTGACGTCGCGGGCAAACGCGGCCGGATCGCACGCCACGTAGGCAATGGCTCGCGGCGAGGTGGCAACCAGTGCCCGGACCACAGCTTTTCCGGCACCTGCACGGGGCGGGTCAAGCACCACGGCGTCAAACCGGCGGCGCTGTCCTGCTGGGGTATGTGAGCCCCTGGAGGAGGTGCCCAGGATTCGCTCCACCCGGCCCTGCGAAATCTCTACCTGCTCGCTGGCGTGCAGGTTCTTGCGTGCGTCGCGGCTTGTGCCGGCGGATCCTTCCACGGAAAGCACGCTGCCCTCCGGGCCCACAGCATCAGCCAGGGGTGCCGTGAACAGGCCTGCTCCTGCGTAGAGGTCAGCTACATCGGCGCCATCATCTAAGTATCCGCCTTGCAGCAAGGCGCCCAGAGCGGCATCCGTGAGAACTTTGGGGGCGCGGCGGTGAATCTGCCAGAAGCCGTCGCCCGTGACCCGGAATTCGTGGTCGTCTGTGGTTTCCTTGACCCAGCCGCGCCCATTGAGCACCTCAATGGCACTGTTTTCCGGGTTCCAACGGGCCACCGAGGGCGCGTTTTCAAGGGCAGCCAAGGCGCGTGCGACCCGTTTGACAGCGGCCCCGGCAGCCTTTTCGCTCAAGGTGGGCTCCGGTGCCAGCAAAACCAGTACGCCTGAGCCATTAGCGGGAGCGGCAACTTCTATCCGCTCAATGCCGGTGAAGTCCAGTTCCCACAGACGGAGCTCGTTGATGGCAGGCAGGGCCAGTGGCATGTCATGGATGGGCACAATGGTGTTCGAGCGGTGCGCGTGCATGCCCAGCTTGCCGGAGCGGGTCACAGCGAATCCTGTGCGGGTCCGCCAGCCCAGGCCGGAGCGCTGATCAGCAGTGCCGTGCGCATCGACATCTTCCACCCCGGCGCTGAACAATGAATCGAGCTGCTCCGTGGCGATCCCGCCCAAGCGTTCGAGCTGTTCGCGCACCACAGCGGTTTTGAGGGCAAGCTGGCCGGACCGTGAAATATGGCCAAATTCGGCTCCCCCCACGGGCGCTGTGGAGCGCGCGCCAGCCCGCAAGGAGTCAGCTTCGGGCCAAAAGTGGGCTACGCGATCGGGTGAGGCCACCACAACATTGGTGACGTCGGCGCGCCAGAATTTGGCGTCGGGTTCGTTCTCAGTCAGCGTGATCTCAACGGTTTCGCCGGGAATTCCGTGGCGCACAAAAATGACGCGACCCTCATGCCGGGCGACGCAATGGCCGCCATGGGCCACTGGCCCTACGGTAACGCTCAGTCGGGGACTGCTGGTGGGCTCACTCATGTGCTCTACGCTCTTCTACTCTTGGTACTTCTTCGCGTCAGTGGAGGACTTCAGCTGCCAAGGCACACTGGCCACCACCACGCCGGGTTCAAAATGCAACCGCGTCTTAATCCGCAGGGCAGTCTGGTTATGCACCAGCTGCTCCCACCATTTGCCCACCACGTATTCCGGGATGTACACCACAATCAAATCGCGCGGGGAATCCCTGCGCATGGCCTTGATGTGGTTGATCAGCGGCGTTAGCGTTTCCCGGTACGGGCTCGCTAACACAGTCAACGGTACCGGGATGCGCAGCCGCTCCCAATCCGCAATGGTCGCTTCCGTCTCCGCGGGGTCCAGATCCACCGTGATCGCTTCCAGCGTGGAGGGCCGGGAAGCACGGGCAAAAGCAATAGCACGCATGACAGGCTTGCGCACGTGCGAGACTAAAATCACAGCGTGAATCCGGGCTGGGAGCGCCTTAGTGGCGGAGTCTGTCTCCACCGCCAGCTCACGGGCCACGTTGTCATAATGCTTGCGGATGCTTGCCATGACAGCAAACAGGGCCGCCATGGCGAGTAGCGCAATCCAGGCTCCCTGTTCAAACTTGGTGATCAGAACAATGATCAGCACCGTCAACGTCATACAGAAACCAAGAGAGTTAATGACCCGTGAACGCATCATTTTGAACCGTATGGTCTTGTCCTTGACCTTGAGCAATTCTCGGCTCCAGTGCCTCACCATGCCCAACTGGCTGGCCGTGAAGGAGATGAAAACGCCCACAATGTAGAGCTGAATCAGCCGGGTCACATCGGCGTTGAAGGCAACTATAAGAACCAGTGCGCCAACAGCTAGCAGCAGCACGCCGTTGCTGAACGCAAGCCTGTCTCCGCGGGTGCGCAGCTGGCGGGGCAGGTAGCCGTCCTTGGCAAGGATGGAAGCAAGCACTGGGAACCCGTTGAACGCCGTGTTGGAGGCGAACACCAAGATGGTGCCTGTGGCAGCCACAATGATGAAAAACGGGATGGACCCGGCACCGAATATGGTGGCCGCAATCTGGCTAATGGAAGGGTTTTGAACATAGTCAGCAGGTGGAGCTACTCCATTGACTAAGAATTCGGTGTGCGGATCAGCCACAATATGAACGCCCGTGGCGTTGGCCAGGAACAAGATGCTAGCCATCATGCCCGCAGCGATGGCCCCGAGCAGCAGCAGGGTGGTGGCAGCATTTTTACTCTTGGGCTTGCGGAAATTGGGCACCCCATTGCTGATGGCTTCAACACCTGTAAGAGCTGCGGCGCCGGAGGAGAAGGCTCGCAGGAGCAAGAAGGCACCGGCCAGTCCCACCAGACCCTGGTTGAAGGCGGCTTCGGGAACAATCTCAAAATCGGCCGACGGCGCCCGGCCCAGCGTGCCCGTAGCCGCCTGAAAAAGACCCGCCGCGGTCATGGCGAAGATGCAGAACATGAAAATGTAGGTGGGCACGGCAAAGACCGAGCCCGCTTCGCGAATGCCGCGCAGATTCACCAGTGCCAAGATGATGACACCCACCACGGCGATCACCGTTTGGGTTCCATGCCAGCCAGGAATGGCGGTGGCTAGGTAGTTAGCGGCCGATGACATGGACACGGCCACGGTCAGCACATAATCCACCATGAGCGCGGAGGCCACTGTGAGGCCGGCATTCTTTCCCAAGTTGACGGTGGCGATCTCATAGTCACCACCGCCTGAGGGGTATGCGTGAACGTTCTGGCGGTAGGAGGCAACCACCGTTAGCAGCACCACCATGACGGCCAAGCCCACCCAGGGAGAAAGCGCCACGGCCGCCACCCCCGCCAGTGCCAGGGTCAGCAAAATTTCATCCGGGGCATACGCCACAGAGGACAATGCGTCAGAGGCAAAAACCGGCAGGGCAATACGTTTGGGCAACAGCGTGTGATGCAGCGTATCGCTGCGGAACGGGCGGCCCACAAGAACCCGCTTGAACGCGTTGAAAAAATTCAGCACGCGGGTAACGCTAGCACCAGTGACGGCACCAGCGCCCCTATCCGGGTGCCGGGTCGCCACCATGACACACTAGTGACACGCCAGGATGCGCCATCGGCTTCGAGCCGGACTTGACCGCGGGGCCCTGCAGAGCATGAAATTGTTATCCGCACGGCTTAGAAAAGCCATGCATACAAGCGGAACCTGGAAAAAAATTCCGGGGCCGCCACATCAGGGAGCGTCAATGGCACATTTCGTGATCATGGGTTGCGGACGAGTGGGTGCAACCTTGGCCCATACATTAGAGGACTCGGGCCATTCGGTGGCAATTATTGACCAGGATGAACGGGCGTTCCGGCGTCTGCGCACCGGTTTTGGTGGCCGAAAGATCACAGGTGTCGGTTTTGACCAAGACACCCTCAAGCAGGCCGGCATTGAGGAAGCCTACGCTTTTGCCGCTGTTTCCAGTGGCGATAACTCAAATATTCTCGCTACTCGCGTGGCCAGGGAAACTTTCCATGTGGAACACGTGGTGGCAAGGATCTACGATCCCGGCCGGGCCGAGATATACCAGCGCCTAGGCATCCCCACGGTGGCTGCCGTGCGGTGGAGCGCAGATCAGGTGCTGCGGCGCATCCTGCCGGAGACTGCCATCAAGGGCGACTTCCGTGAACCGTCCGGGCGCCTGCTGCTGTGTGAGCTCTCGCCAAACGCGCAGTGGATTGGCTGTCATCTTGTGGATATGGAGAAAGCCGCGAACGTTCGGATAGCCTACTTGACCCGCTTCGGGGAGGGCATTTTGCCCGGCCCTGATACCAGCTACCAACAGGGCGACACCGTCCATGCCATGGTGGCCAGCGCCCGCGTAACAGAAGTTGCGCGCATCCTGGCAGCAGCACCCGTGAAGGAGTTTTAATATGCTTGTTGTCATTGTCGGTGCCGGCAGCGTGGGCTGTTCCATTGCCAAGGAACTGCTGTCCCACGGTCATGAGACCCTACTGATCGATCCCAAACCTGAAGTGATTGGCAAGAGCGGGCTGCGCGGCGCCCGCTGGCTGGTGGGCGACGCCTGCGAAATCAGCACCCTACGTGAAGCGAAGTTGGAAGAGGCTGATGTGGTGGTTTCGGCCACCGGTGATGACAAAGTCAACCTGGTGGTTTCACTGCTTGCCAAATCTGAATTTGGTGTGGGCCGCACAGTGGGCCGGGTCAACAATCCCAAGAATGACTGGATGTTTGATGATTCCTGGGGTGTGGACGTGGCCGTCAACACTCCGCGCCTGATGACAGCACTCGTAGAAGAGGCCGTGGAGATCGGAGACCTGGTCCGGCTACTGACGTTGCAAACCGGTGTGGCATCTCTGGTGGAGTTCACGGTTCCTGGTGACTCGCACGTGATTGGCTCAACCGTGGGAGCCATCATGTGGCCACACGATTCCTCGCTCGTGGCTATTTTGCGCGATGAAGCCCCCATCACGCCCAGCCCGGATGATGTGGTGGAAGCCGGAGATGAGCTGTTCTTCATCACCACCATTGCGGCCGAAAATGAACTACGAACCCTGCTGGTAGCCCGCTAACTGCGCTGCTGCCCTGCCCCGGCGCCCGGACTTGTCTCTAGAGTTCTGTGGACTTGTTCTCGGTGACGGGGCGGCTGACCAGCCAGGCGATCCACAGCCCGAAGGCATAAAGTGGCACACCCATGATCAAGCGCATGGCTCCGAGCGCATCCACTTGCCCGGCAAAGTACAGCGGCAGTTGCACCAGAAGCCGGGCACCCATGACAGCCACAATAATCCACGTGGCCACACGGTAGGCGCGGAGCCGTTCTGGTTGCGTCCGCCAGCGCACACCCTCATTGCGGGCGTAGCCGAACAATAGTCCAAGAACCGGCCAGCGGACTGCGATGGAGACCACCATGGCGGCGATGTAGGCGGCGTTGGTGTAGAAACCCACAGTATAGAAATTCTCGGCCTTGCCGGTTTTCATTGCCAAAAAAGCTGATAGCGCGACGCCGGCAATTCCGGCCAGCGCCTGCGTCAAGGGAGTGCGCTGGATCAGCCGGGCCACCAGGAACACGGCAGCCATGGCCACCGATCCCACCAGGGCAATAGTCAAATCCCGGGTCACGGTGAAAGCCACCAAGAACACCAGCCCCGGCAAGACACTTTCGGCAATGCCTCTGATGCCACCGGCTGCGGCGAGGAGATCTATGTGGCCGTTTTCCTTACGGACCAGTGTACTTTTCGCCGCCATTTCCTGGGCAATCTCGGCAAATCCGCCACTCGGCTTGGGATCTGGCATATTTTCTTCGGGGCTCTGCTGACTCAACTAGCTCTCCTGAATTCCAATGATCTCGTAGCGTGGGTTGTACATGGTGGGCAGTCCCTCGCGCAGGGAGACCATACCCTCAACACGGAGCCGAACGCCGGCGCTAATGCCGGGGACACGCCGTCGTCCTAGCCACACGATCCGCAGACGGTGGTTGCCTGGACCTTGGGCCGCGCGGTGAAAATCCGTATCGCTGAGAATCGCCGTGAAAGCGGGTGTGGCTGTGGCCGGGGGGATCGTAACGGCGTCGATGATTCCCCCGCACACCGCCCTGCCGCGGGCCGGCAGTTCCGCAATGGGGATTGCTGCCGGCCAGTTACCTTGCTCAGTAGTGGCCAAGGCTAACCGATCGTGGTGATTTCCGGACCGCGCTCCAGCGGGGAACCACCTTGAGCAGAGCCCATGTCCGGGCCGCTGGTAGCGGGTGCGGAGGCCATGGCGTCCTTGGGAAGGCGCAGGAGCAAGAGATCGCGCGGAGGCAAGGGCACCTCGCCGCGGACTACAACCACGCCACGGAACAAGTCTTCCAAAGGCAGCGCAGCTTGGCTATCAACAGCTGCAGCACCGCCCAAGACGCCGCGGAGGAACCAGCGCGGGCCGTCAACACCAATGAAGCGGGCAACCCGGAATCCCCGGCTGCCATCATCACTCTGGGCAGGTACCTTCGCCAACACTTCCTTACCGAAGGTACCGTCGAGAATCTCAATTTCGCCGCCCTGTGCACCCACCGAGAGGCCAATCTGCTCACGAATGTCTCGCCACAGGGGCTCCGAACGTGAGGCCGCAAACGCCTGGAGCTGCAGGCTGGAACCGTTCAAATCCAAGGTGACCGCAATAACGCGCTGGGTGTTCTCTTCAACTTCAAGGCGAAGCGAGAGGCCCTCCAACGGGGTCACCATCAATGCGCCCAGATCCACGTAACCGTCCGTGGTCTCGATTTCGTCAACATCGAGGGGGCCATGGAGATCTCTCTCGTACACCGTGTCTGCCGGGTCCGGAGGCAGCGCAACAGCATCAGCCGATGGCTGTGCTACTTCTGCATCTGCTATTTCTGTGCCAGCGTTCTCGGCGTCCTGTGTGTCAGCTTCGGAGACAAAAGGCACCGGAGCCTCGGAACTGCTCTTATTTTTCTTACCAAACCCAAAAGCCATGGGAATTAAGACTCCTTGTCAAGGATGGAAACTGCGGATCAGCAGTTAGTTGGGTGCTGGTGGATTCGTGGACGGGGAAAAACCGCCGGTTGAGCCGAAGCCACCGGTGCCTCGCACCGAATCGGCGAGTTCGTTCACGGCAATGAACTGGGCGGTTTCCACGCGTTGAATCACCATTTGTGCAATTCTATCGCCCCGTGACAGGGAGATGGAATGATGCGCATCGGTGTTCAGCAGGGTCACGGAAATCTCTCCGCGGTACCCTGCGTCAACAGTTCCAGGACTGTTGACAATGGTCAGGCCATGTTTGGCAGCCAACCCGGAACGTGGGTGGATCAAGGCAACAAAACCAAAGGGCAACGCGATGCTCACCCCTGTTGGGACAAGCACGCGCTCCCCCGGGGCCAGCACCAGATCAATGCGGCTGCGCAGGTCCGCTCCAGCATCGCCCGGGTGGGCGTAGCTGGGAGGTTCAATCCCGGCGTCGAGCATGTGCATCTGCACTTGAACTACGGAGCTCTGAAGATCGGTGGCGGGGTTGGCATCAAAAGTCTCATGGGTCACAACAGAACACTCTATCTTGAAGCCGTGGCTCCCGCCTGCGGGCAATAAGGGCACCTCAAGGTGAATTACGGGGCGAAAGATGAAAAGCTTGACCCATGTCATCTCAATCGCCACAAAGCTCCACCTCCGCAGCAACGGCAAACTACACCGAAAAGCTCTGGCCAAATTTCTGGGGTTGGGTGATTGTGCTGGGTCTCTCGTGTGCAGGAATCCTGATCTTCATTCCCATCAGCCCCACGGCGGGCTTCGTGGCATTTGCCGTGTTGCTGGCCCTGCAGACGCTGGTGCTGGTGACAACCACCCCCACCATCGCCGTCACACCGGAGACCCTGCAGGTAGGCCGGGCACAGATTGAGCGGCAATTTGTGGGAGAAGTCAGCGTCTACTTCGGCGACGACGCCACCGATCAGCGCGGCATCAAACTCAACGGCTTGGCGTATCTGTGCATCCGCGGCTGGATCAAGCCCGTGGTGAAGATTGAAATTACGGACCCGAATGACAGGACCCCCTACTGGTTGGCGTCCTCTCGCAACCCTGAACACCTGGCGGCGGCGCTGCGCGCTGGCCGCTAACTAGAAAAATACCCCGGGAAAACTGCTCGTTGAGCATTCTCCCGGGGTATTTTTCTGCCATAACGCGGCCTATCCTTCGCAGTCCCGGCAGTACATGAGGTTCTTGCTTTCCTTGGCCAGCTGGGAGCGGTGCCTGATAAAAAAACAGCTGCTACAGGTAAACTCGTCTGCCTGTTCGGTCATGATCTCCAGGGCTTGGTCATCAGGAGCGTGCTCGCCACCGGGCAGTTCGTAACTTTCGGCAAGCTCACTCTCGCTCAGGTCGATCACCGCTACCGGCGAAGCGGTGGCGCGGGGGGCCCTGTGGTGCTGGCGGGTGCCGGTGTTCATGTCTGTTCCCTCACTCTGTGGCCAGATGCAACTCTGGATTAATACAGCAAACACCCTAAAGGAAGCCAGCGGCTCTACTGCCCAACAGAGCTGCCGAGTTCGCAGCAGGCTTAAGTTTGACCCTCTATGAATGAGCTAAAGGGAAAAATTTGACAAAAATCGTAGCCATCTCACGCCACGCCTAGCGCGGTAGTAGGATTTGCCACGCATCGGTGGCAAAGTCTTGAACTGAACTAATAAGAGATTTTTGGAGGACGGCATGGCTGATTTACGGCTGGTGGGTGTCCACGACGACGGCGAACATCTGCTGCTCAGTGGTCCTGATGGGGACAATTACCTACTCCCCCTGGATGAGGCACTGCGCACAGCCGTGGGCCGGACCAGCCAACGCGCACCCAGGCTTAACCAGCCCGGTGCTCGCATGACTCCGCGCGAAATCCAGTCGCTGATCCGTGCCGGATCCAACGCCAGCGACGTCGCTGACCAGTCGGGGCTGACGCTTGAACAGGTGCGCCGCTATGAAGGTCCCGTCTTGGCGGAACGTGAGTACATTGCCAACCAGGCCCGAGCTGTTTCTGTAGCAATTTCCACGCAGCACACGGAAAACTACTCCTCCTCCATGGCTCAGGAACCCACCACGCTCGAGGAGATGGTTCTTCACCGTCTCTCCGCTTTCGGCATCGAGAAGGCCTCGCTGCGATGGGATGCTTGGCGTGACCACGCCGGTGCCTGGACCATCAGCGCAGACTTTGAGCCAGGCACCGAATGGGCTGCCAGCAGCATTGGCCAAGCCCCTCCAGCCTTGTGGAGCTTCCACGCCGGACGCAAGTCCTTGAAGAACGCCAACCGCTGGGCACAGCAGCTCAGTGAACTTGAGCCGTTGGACAGCCCTGTGCCGGAGCGCCGGCTCAGTGCCGTTGCCGACAAACCGTTCGATGTTGAGGCGGAGGCCGTTGCGGATCCGCACTCGCCGGAGTCCTTTGACGGCGGCGATGGCGCCGAACCCGAGCACTCCCCCGACGCCTCCTCCGAAGCCGTCGTCAAGGAACAGGACTCCAGTACCGGCTACTCGGGGCACGGTTTCTTGGACATGCTCCGTTCCCGCAGGGGTGTTCGTTTGGGCATTGACGAGGACGGCGACGACGAACTCGCAGCCATGCTGGGAACCCACGTTCCTGGCGCTCACCCTCGCGATGAAGCCCGTTACTCTCTAACCACGGATACGCAGGAGCCCGCCAGCACCACCCAGGGCACGGACTCCCCCAGCGATCAAGTGAAGAAGATGCCTTTTTTGCAATTGGCACCCCGATTGGTTGAGGACACGCACGTTGGCAGTGTTGCCGAGGTCAGTACTGAGACCCGGGAGATTGTCCTTTCCGGCGAGCCGTTGGCCCGTCTGAAGCCGCTCCAGGAGCCGGCAGCCCCCGAGTCGTCTGAGTACAGGGCTCCCTCCGCTGGGCCTCTCGAAGCCGCTGAGAGTGGGCCCAGCGATAGCGAAGTTGCCGCACGCCTGGAACGCAAGGCTGCGGCCAAACCCAAACGGTCCAGCGTGCCCAGCTGGGACGAGATTGTCTTTGGCACCAAGGGTGACTGAATCCTGATCCACCGAACCGCTCCCGGCTGCCGAACTCCTGGCGGCCGGGGGCGGTTTTGCGTTGCTGCGCCCGCTGCGAGCTTGCGCGTGACGGGTTGGCGGAGAGGGTGTGGGTGGGGCCACGCGCCCGAGGGACCCGCTGCGAGCTTGCGCGTGACGGGTTGGCGGAGAGGGTGTGGGTGGGGCCACGCGCCCGAGGGACCCGCTGCGAGCTTGCGAACAGTGGGAGGGTGTGGGGACTAGCGGCGTTTGCCCTTGGCCTTTTTCTCTGTGACCGGGATCCGCAGTAGCGGCACTTCCCTTTCGGCTTTGGTGATGGAGCCGTGCTGGCCCACCACTCCCATGGCTTGGACGCGAACGCGGCGCAGATCATAGAATGCCACTGATTCACGGGCCAGGACCAGCACGTCACCAATGCGTGCGCTGACGCTCTCGCTCACCTTGCCAAAGTAACCTGCCGTGATGGCTTGTTCCTTGGTCAGTACCCATGCTTTGTTCCGGAAGTGTTCCAGCCAGGCAGCCACGAGCCGGTCCCGGCCTTCCTCGGTTGTTTCGGGTTCAAGGTACAAGTGGACCATCCGGGGTTCCCCGGCGGTGTGACGGACGTTCTCCACCAAGTCCGGGAAAACAGAATAGTCAATCCGGTCTGAGTAGGGGATGTCAATCATCCCGTGATCGGCCGTCAACAGGATCAGGGTGTCCGAAGGCGCCGTTGCCGCTAGACGTTTCATGCCGGCGTCGAGCTCTTCCAATTGCCTCTCCCACTGGGGCGAGTCTGCGCCGTAGGCGTGCCCTGCCTTATCTAGTTCGCTCCAGTAGAGATAGACGAGTGCTTTGGGTGTGGCCGCCAATGCCGCGGCCGCCGCTTCCACTCTCGCGTGGGTGGAGGTGGCGCCCTTGAAGTTGCTTCCTCGCAGGGCCGCGCGTGTCATGGCTGAGTCGGCAAACTTAGGCAGGCTGACGGTGGTGGCTGGTACGTCTTGTGGCAGTGTTTGAAAGACTGTTGGAATTGGTTGCCACAGCAGCGGGTCTACGCCACCGTCCCAGTTGCCCAGCAGATTCACCACCTTGTCCTGGCGTGGATCAAGGACGTCATACCCCACCATGCCGTGTTGACCCGGTACTGCCCCCGTACCCAGTGCCGTCAACGAGGTGGCTGTGGTGCTGGGAAATGCAGCGTGAAGGGTACGGGGGTGTTCGCCACCGGAATCGGCGGCCATGACCCCGCGGAGGAACGGCGCATGGGAGGCGCGCTTCTTTAGCAGTGACTTCCCCAACCCATCGACCAAGACCACGCAGATCCGCCGGGCAGTGGGCAGTCTCAACACGTTGTTGTAGGACTCCGCGCCAAGCACGGCAGCGGCACTGGTCAGGACATCACCAACGCTGGCTTTGCCGTACTCGGGTGCGGCCGGCAATGTTGGCTGGCTGGCAAGGAGGGATTCGCTGGCGAGCGTGGTCTCGGGAACACCCACGGCGTTATCGGCGGTAATGGGAGCGAGCCAATCGTGCGCCGAAGGCAGGGAACCGGCCGGGTCCCGCATCGAGATGAGCTGGCGTACCGGTCCTGGTGTTCACGGCACGCAGGGCGCGGGCGAAGGCTTTGGCATCCGCCACGGCCTGCAGGCCCTCAGCCTCGGCGCTGATGCGCAAGGCGATGTCTTCCTGGGCGATGCTTCCCGAGTAGCCATGGTCGGCATCGCATTCGGCGTCCCCGCACGACGCCGGTCCCATTTCCACCCGCTGGCCCCCGGACCAGGCAATTGACAAGGTCAGCTCACGGGCCTGATCGGAGCTTCTGTAATCCTGAGGTTGAGCGTAAATGTAGCTCAGTACCACCGATTTGATCTGGCTGACGGGAACCGACTCCGTGGAGACCTGTGCCACCATCTGCTCTCCAGAGTCATCTAGCTGGTGATCATCAACGTGCGTGATCACCAACATTTCTGGGGTCAGTACCAAAACGGTAATGTGCCGGTGCACTTCAGTACGGTCAAAGTGGGTTTCCAGATGTACCAGGTGGGACAGCGGCTCCTGATTATCCAAAGCATCATTGACCACGTCGGCAACCAGCCGGGGATAAAAACCAGAGCGCTGTAACGCTGATTCCAAATCGCGGCCCTTGATGTTGGCCGGTACACCTGCTCCAAAGCTGTTCATGGTCCTTATTTTCGCACTTTGCACGGAGCGTTGCGAACTGACGCCGTGAAACTGCTCAACACCGTGGAATTACCCACCTAGGACCTCATGGCGCGTCTGGCACTGTCAGTGCGTTGGGCGGAGTTTCCGATCCGCACGTCCACGGCCAACACGGTCACCGTGGTGGGTCCAACAAGGATGGGTTTGAATTCTATGAGCGCCACTTCTGGATGTTCATCCTTGAGCATGGCAACACGCGCCACCAAATCTTCCAAGGCAGAAATATTTCCTGCTGGCAGCCCCTCATAGCCAAAAAGTTTCACGGCTGCCCTGGGCGATCGGATCAGGTCCGCCGAGTCACAGGCGGAAAGGGGCGGCACCCTGTGCGCCCAGTCATCGAGGAGGTTGACGGCGTCCCCGGACAAGCCGAAGGAAACCACCGGTCCCAACAGTGGATCTTCAATGGCGCGCAGTGTGCATGACTGCCCCACTTCTGCCATGCTCTGCACTTCCAAGTTTTTCTCACCGTATGGTTCAAGAAATTTGCGCATTTGCACAATATTGCGGCGCAGCGAATCCGCGTTTTCAATATTGATCCGTACACCTCCCAAATCCAGGCGGTGGCGCAGACTCGGATCTAAGGTCTTGATCGCGACAGGCCAGCCCAGACGTTCGGCGCCGGCCACAGCCTGGTCTTCGCTACCGAACGGCACGGACTCCAAGACCTCAATGCCGTAATGGCCCAGGAGTTCCCGGGCCTGATCGGTGCTGAGGGTGCGCAGTTGCGCGCCGGCAACGTCCTTTAGCCACGTATCCAGCAGGGCTTCAGCAGCCTGTGGGTTGACGCCGGCGGGTGGCTCAAAAACGGATGATTCCAGTGTTAGCCAGTGCGCATAACGCGTGACCGCAGCCAGTGCCGCTATGGCTGCTCCGGGATTGGAAAACGCTGGCAGCGCCCCGGCCATTTGCCGGTTCACGTGAATACTCACATCCACAATCCCAGTAAACACGGCAAGGACGGGTTTACCGGATTCCTCCGAACAGGCCTGCAGCGTCTTGGCGATGGTGTCCACGGGAAGCCCCACCACGGGCAAGAGCGTCACTATGGCCGAATCGGCACCCTTCTTCCCCAGAGCTGCCAGAACGGTCCTCTTGAGCAGAGGCAAAGCCCGCGACTGGCCAATGTCCAGCTCCAGAGCCGCCTGCATCTCCACCACCGTGAGCCCGTTCTCCTCGGCTGCATCAGCCACCACTGTGCCGAGAGCCCCGGAATTGGAAAGAATCGCCAGTCCCGGCCCCTTGGGCAGCGGCTGCCCCACCATGATCTGCGCCACATCGGAAAGTTCTTCAATGGTGTTCACCCGAACCACGCCGGACTGCCTGAGCATGGCGTCCAGGGCACCAGCCGGGGCCTGGGTGGTACGCACGGCGTGCCCCGGAGGAAGACGCAAGCCAATGGAATCCGACTTCGCTACAATGACAGGTTTACTGCGGGCCAGACGGCGCGAAATACGAGAAAATTTGCGCGGATTTCCAATGGATTCAAGGTACAGGGCGCACACAGTGGTGTTGGGGTCATCTTCCCAGAACTGCATCATGTCATTGCCCGAAACATCCGCCCTGTTTCCGGCGGACAACACGGTGGACATGCCCAGGCTGCGCCTGCTCAGGGAGGCGAAGAGGGAGACGCCCAGCGCCGCTGATTGGGTGAATACTCCGAGGCCGCCCTGCGTGGGCAGTTCTGGCGCCATGGAGGCATTGAGCAAAACGGCGGGGTCGGTGTTGGCCAGGCCCAACGACGCCGGCCCCACCAGCCTCATGCCGTTGGCTCGGGCCTGGCGCACCAGGTCCCGCTGCCGCGCAAGGCCGCGTTCGCCGTCGTCCCCGAAACCTGCCGTGGCAATGACTAAGCCCCGCACCCCTGCACGACCGCACTGTTCAATGACGCCGGGCACCTGATCGTAGGGGACGGCAATGACGGCCAAGTCCACAGGCCCGGGAACCTGGGCAATACTGCCGTAGGGCATCATGCCCGAAACCTCCAGCGCATCCTGGTTGACCGCATAGACGGCGCCCGTGAACTTACCTTCGATCACATGCTCCAGTAATTGCTGACCAACACTGCCCCACTCCCGGCTGGCCCCAATCACAGCCACCGAGGTGGGTGCTACCAACCCGGCGACGCTGAGCGCCTCGGCTCGGTGTTCGCGAGATGCCATGACGGCCCGGGATTTTTCTGTGGGGTCAATATCGAATGACAAGGAGATCACGCCATCATCAAAGTGCCGCTGCACCTCATAACCGGCCTCGGAAAATACCTGCATCATTTTTCGGTTCTCGGGCAGGACCTCGGCGGAAAACTTATCGATCCCGTTTTCGCGGGCCGCAGCGGCCAAGTGTTCCAATAGGATAGAGCCTAGGCCACGGCCTTGATGCGCGTCCGAGACGTTGAAGGCCACTTCTGCCTCGGTGGGCTCATTCAAGCGGTCATAGCGACCGATGCCGATGATTTCCCCGCCGCGGGTGATCACAAAGGCCACACGGTCGTGATAGTCCAGCTCCGTGAAACGGCGCAGCTCCTTGGCCGTAAGTTTGGACTTGTAAGTGAAAAAACGCAGGTAAATGGAGTTTTGCGATTGCGCCATGTGGAAAGTCTGGACGGCCTGCGCATCATCTGCCCGCATGGGACGCAAATGTCCTGTGCCCCCATCGCGAAGAACAACATCGGCTTCCCAATGGGCCGGATATTCGGGCGCTAGCTCTGGCTTCACCATAGAATCACTGTACCGACATGATGCCTGTTTTGGCGTGCATGCCACCCGCAACACCCAGTTAGAAAAGGAATCACCGCCACCATGGCCAAGCGCCAACCCCCTGCAGCAGATGACTTCGTTGAGAACATTGTTGACATTGATGTTTCCAATGAGATGGAAAGTTCCTTCCTGGAGTACGCCTATTCGGTGATTTACTCCCGTGCGCTCCCCGATGCGCGGGACGGTCTGAAGCCTGTGCAAAGGCGCATTCTGTACATGATGACCGAGATGGGTCTGCGCCCGGAAAAGGGGCATGTGAAAAGTGCCCGCGTGGTGGGCGAGGTCATGGGCAAGCTGCACCCGCACGGTGACTCGGCCATTTACGACACCATGGTGCGCATGGCGCAGGACTTCTCCTTGCGCCTGCCCCTCATTGACGGCCACGGCAACTTTGGCTCGCTCGACGACGGCCCCGCCGCCCCCCGCTACACCGAGGCCCGGCTGGCCGCGGCGGCCCTGACCCTGACCGGCAACCTGGATGAAGATGTTGTGGACTTTGTGCCCAACTATGACAACCAGATGATGCAACCCTCCGTACTCCCGGCCGCTTATCCGAATCTTCTGGTCAACGGGGCCAGCGGTATCGCTGTGGGTATGGCAACCAACATGGCCCCGCACAACCTGGTAGAAGTCATTGCCGCAGCCAGGCACCTGATTGAGCACCCGGACGCCACTCTTGAGGACGTCATGGCCTATGTGCCGGGTCCCGATCTGCCCTCCGGCGGGCGCATTGTGGGGTTGCAGGGTATTCGCGATGCGTACGCAACGGGCCGCGGTTCCTTCAAGATGCGCGCCAAGATCGCCGTTGAACAGCTTTCCCCACGCAAGGTGGGCCTGGTAGTCACCGAACTGCCGTACCTGGTGGGCCCGGAAAAGGTCAGGGAAAAGCTCAAGGACGCCCGCAATAACAACAAAGTAGTGGGCGTGGCAGATTTCATTGATCTCTCCGACCGCAAGCATGGGCTGCGTCTGGTCATTGAAATCAAGAACGGCTTCAACCCCGCCGCGGTCATGGAGCAGCTATACAAGTTCACACCGCTGGAGGAGTCCTTCGGCATCAACAACGTGTGCCTGGTGGACGGTCAGCCGCAAACTCTGGGTCTACTGCCGCTACTGCAGGTCTTTGTCAGCCACCGTATTGACGTGGTTCGCCGCCGCACAGCCTTCCGTCTGGGCAAGAAACAGGCCCGCCTGCACATTGTCGAGGGCATGCTCATTGCGATCGTGGACATTGACGAGGTCATCCAGATCATCCGCACCTCGGATGAAGTGGCCAATGCCCGCGAACGGCTCATGGCCGTCTATGACCTCTCCGAGATTCAGGCCAACTACATTCTTGACCTGCAACTGCGCCGCCTGACGCGTTTTTCCATGGTGGAGCTGGAATCCGAGCGGGACGATCTACGCCGCGAAATTGCCGCCCTTGAGGAAATTCTGGCCTCAGAAGAGGTTCTGCACCGGCTGGTTTCCGATGAACTCGGCGAGGTTGCCGCCAAGCATGGCACCCCCCGGCGAACTGTGCTGTTGGAATCAGAGGCCCTGGCACCGTCCGTGGCGAAGGCACTGGCCGCCGGCCTTGGCTCCAAAGCTGGCAAGGCCGCCCCGTTAGCCCTGGAAATTGCCGACGACCCCACCTGGGTGTTGCTGAGCGCCACGGGCCAAATTGCCCGGACGGCCACAGCGGATCCGCTCGTGGAATCAGGGGGCCGCAGCAAGCATGATGTGTTCACCTCGGTATTCAAAACCACTGCCCGCGCAGAAATTGGCGCCCTGACCTCGCTGGGACGGATGCTGCGCCTGCAAGTGGTTGATATGCCGGTGCTGCCGCCCACCGCGGCCCTGCCCAACTTAGCTGGTGGGGTGCCCGCCAAGGACTTCATCACCTTAACCAAGGGTGAAACACTGGTGGGCTTTGTGCCGTTGAACGCCGTCTTTGCGGTGGGCACGGCGGCGGGCGTGGTTAAACGGGTCACACCCGAGTACCCGCTGAACCGCGATGAGTGGGAGTACATCTCGCTCAAACCCAAGGACTACGTGGTGGGTGCCGGGATTTCCACGGAACACGAGGACCTGGTCTTCATCACCCGCGGTGCCCAGCTGCTGCGCTACAGTGCAGCCAATGTCCGTCCGCAGGGGCGGACCGCCGGTGGCATGGCCGGGATCAAGCTGGGGGCCAATGACGCCGTACTTTCCTTCGGGGTCCTTTCCCCTGCCGATCCGGACGCCGTGGTGGTGACGGTCTCGGGTGGGCAGGACGCTTTGCCGGGAACACCCTCGGGCTCGGCCAAGGTCACCGCACTCTCCGAGTATCCGAGCAAGGGACGTGCCACGGCCGGTGTGCGTGCACACCGGTTCTTGAAGGGCGAGGACCACCTGTTGGTGGCATGGGCAGGTCATGGCCCGGCGAAGGCCTCCTCAAGTTCTGGCGTGGCGCGGGCACTTCCCGTAGAACACGGGCACCGGGACGGTTCAGGTGTCCCGTTGACCGCTGGCATTGACCTGCTCGGTCCCAGTATTTCCACGCACGACGCCGGCCTGCCGCCAACCCTGCCTGCGGCCCCTCCCACAGTGAGTAGCCCGGCAACGGCACCGCCACCACCACTGCGTGATCCCAAACCCATCCCAGACTCCACCCAGGAAGCGTTTGAACTGCCGTTGGACTGATGCCGACCCATTTGCGCACCCCGCCATGGCCCCAGCCTAGACTGGGGCCATGGCAATCATTCCAGATGACAAAGATTGGACCTGGGTCTTGGATCGCCCCTGTCCAGAGTGTAATTTCAGTGCGTCAAAGGCCACTCCTGCAACGGCTGCAACCATGGTGCCCGCGCTGCTGCCTCGGTGGGAGGCAGCACTCCAGCGTGCCGGTGCCGAGGAACGCAGTGACCCTGGCAAATGGTCGGTGCTGGAATACGGCGCCCATGTTCGGGACGTCTTTGAGGTGTTCACCTCGAGGCTGGAACTCATGCTCCGTGAGGACAACCCCACCTTTGCAAACTGGGACCAAGACCAGGCCGCTCTTGACGGCAACTATGAGGCACTGGATCCGGCCGAGGTAGCAGCAGATCTTACCCAGAACGGTCTCGATGCGGCAGCCGCCTTTGGTGCTGTCACACCAGAGCAGTGGGACCGCAGAGGGCGCCGCAGCAACGGGTCAGAGTTCACCGTAGTCACAATCAGCGGCTACTTCCTGCACGATCTGGTCCACCACTTGCATGACATCGACGCCTGAACCGCCGGACGCAGGGAGCCCCAGATGCATCTTCACAGGAGGGACTTCACTCCGCCGCCGCCGAACCTGACAGATCAGGCATCGTTGCAACGAACATACCGCTACCTGCGGCTGGGCGTTGGCGGAACTGTGGTGCTCATTTTTGTTGCCGTCGCCGTCGCCATGGTCCAGGTGGGGGTGTTGTCCTCGGTCAGTGCCTACTTCTACACACCGGCCCGCACCGTTTTTGTGGGTGCCTTGATTGCTGCGTCACTGGGATTGCTGGCCATTTCCGGTACGGGACTCGAGCGGGCCCTGCTGGTCGCGGCCGGGTTGCTGGCACCCCTGATCGCTCTCGTCCCAACACCCCTGATCCCAGGATCAGTTCCAGGGATCGCCATCGATTGCGTGCCGGGGAACAGCTGTGTGCCCTCTGCTTACCGTCCCGACGTTGCGAATGGAATCTCCACCTACCTTGTAGTCAGTGTGGTCATGGTGGTTGCCGCGTTCTTCATTTTCAAGGGTCGCAACCACGAATTTCAGGCCGTCCGGAGCTCGCTGCTGGCGGCGAGCGGTCTGCTGCTCTTGGTGGCACTGATGTGGGTGTTGGCCCGGGAAGCGTTCCTGCAGTACACACACGTCACGGCCGCGATCGTGTTCTTCCTTGCGATCGGTACCGTTGCCGTGGCCAAAGCCTTCGAACACCACCACGGCATCCGGCCCACTAAGGAGTATCAGCGGCTGTACTGGCTCATTGCCGCAGGTTTCCTGCTCGACGCCGTGGTTGCCATTGCCGTCATCTCCGGCGGCTGGCTTGAAGCTTTAGCGGTGCCCCCGGTTCTGGTCTGCGAACTCGTAGCTCTGGCCCTGTTCCTGCTGTACTGGATTTTGCAATCTTTCCCCCGGTGGGATGCGCAGAACCCGGAACTGGTCTTCCCCGGTTCACTCATTGCGGCGAAGATGGGTCAACAGGGCCGCTCTCTGTGAGTGGCCCGCAGGGCCGCGCAATGTGAGGTACTCCATTCCTTGTGCACCTCCGTTGCCGCTAGGGAGGAACCCGGTACGGGACGCCGTGGTGATGATGCAGTAGTGATGCAGGCTTCCGGTTCCTTGAAGGGATTGGTGTCAGTGGGTGATTCAACCAAGACAAGGTGTGTCAAGGATCTGGGACGTTGCTTATGTGTTCCGGGATTATGCGTCCATACCGAACCCATCACCATGCGCCGTTTCCTTTGGGCGAAGGCTGGTCTCGGGCCAGAGCTGGATCAAGTAGTGCTTGCCTGGGGGTGCGGCGAGCCTGTATCCGCCGTAGTCCTCACCTCGGCCCCGCCAGCCACCGGGCCGGTGTTCAAGACGTGATAGACCGGGGAGGGGTCAAGCAGGGGCCAGAAAAAATTGGTGGTGGCAAGCCTCCGCCGCCAATTCTTCTTGTCCTCCCTTCCTGGCTTGCACGCGAACAGCAGCTACGGCGTGAGCAGGACCTTGATGGCCCGCCGCTCATCCATGGCGCGGTAAGCTTCCGCCGCGTCCGCCAGTGGAAGCGTGAGGTCAAATACCCGCCCGGGGTTGATCTTCCGTGCCCAGATCAGCTCGATCAGTTCGGGCAGGAAACGGCGCACGGGTGCGGGGCCGCCATGCAGGTGAATGCCGGAGAGGAATAGTTCCTGGCCGGAGAGTTCCACGTCGTGGGAGACACCGACATAGCCGACATGTCCGCCGGGGCGGGTGGCGCGAATGGCCTGCATCATGGACTCCTGGGTGCCGACGGCTTCGATGACCGAATGTGCCCCGTACCCTCCGGTGACAATGTCTGTGGCCCCAAAATCGCGGGCCATCTCCTGCCGGTCGGCGTGCCGTGACATGGCAATGATTCTCGTGGCACCGAGTTGACTGGCCGCGAGAATACCGAGCGGGCCGAGGGCGCCGTCCCCAACCACCAACAGCAACGGGACCAAATAGGCGTCGGGCATGCCCGGCGTAGCTACCAAGGTGCCGCCCGCCCAAGGGATGCGGGCGTATTCGGCTTGCGTGCCAATCCCACCCATGCCCACAACATGAACACACCGAGATTGGTAGCCGGCCTGGCAGATCTCGCACGTATTGTCCGAGGCCATGAAGGAACCCACAACGAAAGCGCCCGGTTTGGTGTTTTTGACGTCCGCGCCGATTTCCGCCACCACACCCACATACGCATGGCCCATGGAAGCGTCGTGTACCTCGTGGGCGCCGCGGTAGGGCCATAGGTCCGATCCACAGACGCAGCTCGCGGTCACCTTGATGATCGCGTCGGTAGCCTCAACAATGGTGGGGTTCTCACGTTCGGCGACGCGGATATCGCCGGGGGCGGCCATGATGACTGCGTGCATGGTGGTTTCCTTCTTGCGAAGTGGCTTGGTCTGCCCTTCAAAGACACCACTGCTTGCGAAAGTGCAAAAGACGCTAGTAGCAGTGAATTGCGTGGAACGCGCACAGGCCAGCGTAACCAAGCCCTTGGTAGCCAGATCCCAACTAGTCAGGTCCCGAGTAGTTTGTCCCAGACCATGCTGCGGCGCACCGGCTGGTAGCCCATGCTCTCATACAACCTGAGAGCTCCAGAGGGGTTCTCCGTGTCCACATCCAGTGCGGCACGGTCCAAACCTGCTTGCACAAAACGTGTCATGGCGTCGGCCAGCAGTGCCGGGGCGATCCCGCGCCCGCGCCACTCCCGGCGCACACCGAGCAGTTCGGTGTACCCCTCACCGCCATGCCCGGGACGTAAATCCCCCGGGTCAACCGTTACCAGCTGGTATCCGGCTACTTCACCGGTGGTGCTGTCCACGGCAACCGTACACAAGTCTTGGCGCAGGTGTTCGTGCCGCATTTCAACGGCCCACCGTTCCTGAGTGCGCGGCTCAGAACCCCAATGATCAGCGAAGGCCTCATTATGCCCCAGCCGCACAGCCTCGCTGAGCTCATCGGTCAACGGCGTGATGGTGATCCCCTCAGGAGCCTGCACGGCAGGCAGGTCAAGCAACGGCCGTTGCATCTGCGAGTAGTACCTCACCACAGAGTAACCGGCACCGGCAAGCAAGGCCCGTTGCCCCACATTGTCCTCTTCTACGTGGTTGCGCACCTTGGGTACCCGCGGATCGGGGGCTTGAACGTTGTCGAGGACCAGAGCGCTGTCAACCGCAAAGCGTGCGGCAGCCTGTGCTTCCTGCCAGGCAAGCAAGGCCGCCCCCACGCCGCGCCGGCGCCACAGCGGATCCACGCCGCCTTGGACATTGGCTTTGTCCCCGGCAGGGTTCTTGCTCACATCGGCGTAAGCGCGCAGCACGCCGTCCGCGTCCACACCAACCAGAGCATTTTCCGCCACGGGATTGCCCGGATCGGCCAGTGCAGCCTCCAGCTCGGAACGTTGGGCATGCCACGGCGCATTTTCAAACGCCGCAATGCGCTTAACAAGACCCAGCCAAGCATCCACATCGCCTATAAGCGGTGGACGGAACACCAGCCCATCAGCATGCGGGAGGGGAATGTTCGTGCCGGAGGGTTCCTCAATCATCCTCTCAGCCTAAAGGTGAGCACCCGCGCCTTCCAACACAGGCTCCCCCAACCGAAGGTGAGTATCGGCACGTTGGGCAAGGTCGTCGTCGTGCGTCACCAGCACCACGGCGGCACCGCTCAGAGCCGTACGCAAATCATCTATCAGCTCGGCGCCCTCGTCTTGGCCCAGGTGTGCTGTGGGCTCATCGAGAAGTACCACGTCGGCCCCCGCCACGAGCGTGCGGGCCACCGACACGCGGGTCCGCTGCCCGCCGGAGAGGTGGTGCCCACCGGGCCCCACCCGAGTGTCCAGTCCCAGCGGCAGCTCAGCGAGCCACGAGCCCAGCCCCACTGTGTGCAGGACGGCGCGCAGCTGCTCCTCATCAGGGGGTGATGTTGCCGGGCGAGCCAACGCCAAGTTCGAGCGCAAAGTGGAGTTGAACAAGTAGGCGTCCTGCGGGCACCAGGCGATCTTGGTCAGGGTCTTTGGCTCAGCGGGGTGGTTGTTGATCAAATAATGCCCTGATTCATTTTTCAAGAAGCCCAACAACACTGCCAGAAGGGTCGACTTCCCGGAGCCCGAGGGCCCGCTGATGCTCCACCACTTTCCGCGCTGAGCTGTCCCGCTCAAGCCTTCAAAAACAGTGTGCTCAGAGTTGGGGTAGCGGGCACTGATGTTCTCCACCTCAAGCGTCTGCACGTCAATCTTTTGCGCGTCATCGCGCCGCACGGCTTCGCCAGGAACAGAACCCACCTGCTGCGAGAATGTCTCATCAGGGGCCTCCTTCGCGACTTGGACTGTGACGGGAGCATCCAGTAAAGGAAGTGTCCGGCTCATCAAGGCGGCGAGGGCCGGAAGAGAACTGACTGCTTCTATGTATTGGCCCAGCGGCTCAGCCAAGGCAAGCATGAGCAGTGCCGCCACGGCGGCGGCACGGGGGTCAACACCAGCCACAATTGCGCTCAGGGCAGCCGCAATGGCGGCCAGGGAGGTCAACAAGCTGACAAAGCCCTGGCCTAGACCGTCAGCCCCTGCCAGCCGGCGCAGCGGCTTGGCCACAGCAGCATCGGCGTCCCTGAACCGCTGAGCCGCAATGGCACCCACGCCGTTGGCGCTCAAATCGCCGGCAGCGGCAAACAAGGTGGTGGCACGTTCGGCCAACCACACCCGGTGAACAGCAGCCGCGGCCGAGGCGCGCCGCTGGGCGGCAAGTACCAGAACAGGCAGCAGTACCAGTACCAAAACACCCAGTATCAGGACAACGCCGGCAGCTTGCGGAACCAGCAAGAACACGGTCAACAGCACCCCACCATAAGAGATCAATGCCGAAGGGATGGGTACCACGGCGCGCGGCACGGCGTCGCGCAGTTCATCAACGTCCGCCACCAACGTTCCCAGGGCGCCGCCCGATCGGGTGAGCCTGCCCCAGTGCACCACAGAGGAACCCAGTGAGTCCCACAGTTTCAGGCGCAGTTCTGTGGCCCAGCGGAATACTGCATCATGAGTCAGTAGCCGTTCACAATAGCGCAGCAGCGAGCGGCCAATGCCGAAGGCACGGACACCCACAATGAACGTCATCAGGTACAGAATTGGCGGCTGCGCGGAGGCCCACACAATGAGCCATCCGGAAATCCCTGACAGGGCTGCTGCGCTGAGCGTGGCCAGTGCCGAAACTAAAACTCCGGCGGCAAATCGTGGTGAGCGCAGGGGCAGGTGACGCATGTGCCGCCACTGAAAACGCGCCACAGGAACAGCTACTTCGCCTGTATCCACGGCAGCCAAGCCATCGGAAACTTCCACAACATCCACAGACTCCACTATGTTGAGCCCGGAGTCCGGACCGCTGGCGCACAAGAGTGTGCCTAGGAGCTGATCGTGAGTTGCAACAACCACTGCCACGCTCCCCCGCAGCCGGGCAAGTTCCCTCCTCACGGCGTGGGCGGAGACGGGGTCAAGATGGGCTGTGGGCTCGTCAAAGAGCGCCAGTTCCACGGCCGGATCCGCAGCAATCCTTGCTAGGGCGCGGGCTACGGCTACCCGGCGCAGTTCCCCAGGGCTGCATTCCAGCACTGGACGGTGGAGTAGATGTGCGGCATTGACAGCAGTCAGTGCCGCCACGATGGCGCTGTGGCTGAGGCCCTGGTTGTGAGGAACGCTGGCGTACAGGGCCACTTCCTGAGCCACCGTGGCCTCAGTAAAAGCCGGGTGCTGAGAGACAAAAACGATGGCTGCCGGGTTCCGGATGGCAAGTTCGCCACCAAGGCGTGCCGCACCGGGACCTGTCAGCGGCAGTAAACCTGCCAGCGCGGCAAGGATGGTGGATTTTCCAGTTCCGCTAGGTGTTGCCAACACCAGCGCTTCGCCGGGGGCAAGACTGGCGGTGAATCCGGAAACGGCGGCTTCGGTGCGATCTGGATAGCTGACGGTGAAGTTGTTGGCCTCAAGTACCACGTCCGCGGCGGCCGGTGCCTGGATCGGCTGGGAGGGCGAGGCTGCGCCGAGAATTTCCGTGGAACGGCGCAAGGCCTCCACTCCGTCCTCGCTGCCGTGGTGGGCTGCGCCAAGATCACGCAGCGGCCGGAAGCACTCCGGGGCGAGCATGAGCGCCAGCAGACCGGCCTCCAAGTCCATGGAACCACTCACCAGACGCACACCGATGAACACGGCAACTACGGCAACAGAAATGGTGCTGATGAGTTCCAGCGCCATGGAGGAGAGAAAGGCGGTGCGCAAAGTTGCCATGGTGGATTTGCGGTAGCCCTCACAAACGTCCTCCAGTGCCTTGCGTTGAGCGCCGGCGCGGCGCAGGCCCACCAGGACGGGAAGTCCGCGGGCCAGTTCCAGCAGATGGTTCGAGAGCCTGTCCAGGCCGTTGGCAGCCTGTTCCACCCGCTCCTGGGTGTGGAAACCGATCAGGATCATGAACACCGGCACCAGCGGCAAGGTCAGGGCTACGATCAGGGCACTGACCCAGTCTGAGATGAGAATTTGCAGGCCGATCGCCAGCGGCAGCACCGCACAGCTGACAAGTGCAGGCAGGTACGTGGCAAAGTAGTTATCCAGACCGTCCAGTCCACGGCTGGCCAGCATGCCTTCGGCCCCGACGGCCCCACCCTGACCGCCATTGCGCGGGTCAAGGCGGTGGGCCACGAGGTTGGCGCGCAATTCTTCCTTGGCACCGAGCGCTGCGCGGCGGGCCAGAATGGACGCTCCCCACACGGCTGCGCCCAGCAGGATGGCGCCCACACTCCCCTGCACCAGCAACTTGGTGCCATCCAGCGCCTCATGACCAGCCCATTGGGCCAAGGCATGGGCCAGGGCACCCAGGCCAAGAACCAGGGCAACGGCCTTCAGGGCAGCCAAGCCACCCAGACCGGCCAGAGCCAGTTTGGTTGAATTACCAGGAGGGAGTGTGGGGCGCATGCTCATACTAGGAATCTCCGCCAGTTGTGGTGTGCTCGAAGTGGGGCTCGCTGGTGGATCCAACAGAAACATATCCGACGGCGGGACCAAACTCGTGCGGTTCGGGCAGGTGAGCCACGGTGATGCGCTTGCGGAAGATCCAGTACGTCCACGCTTGGTAGGCCAACACCAGCGGGACACCCACAGCCGCCACAATGGACATCAGGCCCAGCGTGTAGCTTGAGGAAGAGGCGTTCTCCACTGTCAGGTTCCACAGCGGATCCAGCGTGGACGGCAGCACTACGGGGTAGGCGGCGCTGAAGATCGCGGTAGCACCTGCAAGCAGGAAGCCGCCCATGGCCAGGAAGCTGAGGCCTTCACGGCCTGCCTTGTTGGCCATCCAGGAAGCTACGGCGCACGCAACGGCTACGGCGATCAAAAGCCAGCTAAACCATTTGCCGTTCTCCAGGGCCACCGCAATGGCCCACACCGCCATCGGCGCCAGTCCCACAGGCATCCACCGGCCCACCAATCGGCGGGCGCGGTGGCGGATGTCGCCGTCGGTCTTCAGGGCAACAAACGCTGCGGCATGGATGATAGCGAAGCCCACTACGGCGAGCCCACCAATCACGGCGTACCAGGTGAACCAGGCGAAGGGCCCTCCCACGCGGTCGCCATTCGCGTTCAGCGGCAGACCCGTGGTGGTCAAGGCCAGCATGGCACCGATGCCGAAGGCAGCAACGAAGGAGCCTAGGGCGATGGCCCAGTCCCAGACCGTCCGCCACATATCGGAGTGGACTTTGCCCCGGTATTCAAAGGCCACGGCGCGGAAGATCAGCGCTATCAGCACGAACACCAGGGGAATGTACAGTGCCGAGAACAGCGAGGCATACCAGAACGGGAATGCGGCGAAGGTGGCGCCGCCGGCAGTGAGCAGCCACACCTCGTTGCCGTCCCAGACAGGCCCCACGGTGTTGAGCAGGACACGGCGTTCCTTTTCGCCGCGGGCGAAGGTCTTCATGAGTATGCCAACACCCAAATCGAATCCTTCAAGGAAGAGGTAGCCGATCCACAGCACGGCAATCAGTATGAACCACAAAGTGGGAAGAAAATCCATCATTAGTCCTTTGGCTTCAGCAGCAAGTCAGGGGCGCGGGCACGCTGTTGGTGCCCTGGAGGTCAGTACGCGAACGCAAGCACATCGTCGTCCGCTTCCCCGCCTGGGCCGGCGCCGCCGTCGTCCGTCTTTTTGGTCTGGTCCAGTTCCGGCATGGCCGAGACCACGCCGCCGCGGATGTACTTGGTCAGCAGGACCACTTCCACTACCAGCAGCACGGCGTACACGGTGGTCAGTGCCACGAGGGAGAAGATCACCTCGCCGGCCGAGACGCCAGGGGAAACGGCCGAGGCGGTGAACATGAACACTTGATCGATGCCGCTCATGGACGGGTTGGGTGCCACCACGAAGGGCTGGCGGCCCATTTCGGTGAAGATCCAGCCGGCGGCGTTGGCGCCAAAGGGCGCAAGGATGCCGATCAGGGCAAGGCGCATCAGGGCCTTGGACTTGGGAACGGTGCCCTTGCGGGTGGCCCACAGGGCTACGGCAGCGGCGGCAGCAGCAAGCCCGCCAAAGCCGATCATCATGCGGAAGCCCCAGTAAGTGACGGGCATGACCGGAACGTAGTTGATCTCTTGGCCGGCCCGGTCACCGTACATCGGATCATCGGGAAGGTACTTGCCGTATTTGGCCTGGTACTCGGGTACCAGAGTGTTCACGCCCTTGATCTCGGTGGTGAAGTCGTTGTGAGCCAGGAAGGAGAGCAGGCCTGGCACTTCCATGACGGCCACAACCTCGGAGCAGTCGCGGCTTCCAACGTCACCAAGGGACAGGATGGAGAAACTGGTTCCGTCATGGCAGGCAGCCTCGGCGGCTGCCATCTTCATGGGTTGCTGTTCAAACATCAGCTTTCCTGACAAGTCACCGGAGACGGCGGACCCGGCAAAAGCGATCATGGCAACCACGGCACCGAAGCGCAGTGATTTGATCCACACCGAATGATCCTTCTTGTCTCGGCCCGGTATGGTGGCTGATTCGCCCACAATGACCCGTCCCGTGGCATCCACGGTGTCAATGCCGTCCTTGCGGCGGCGCCACAGCTGGTACCAGGAGATACCGAGGAGGAAGCCGCCGGCCACGGCCAGCGCACCGGTAATGGTGTGGAAGAAGGCCACGAGTGCGGTGTTGTTGGTGAAGACAGCCCAGGCGTCCACCATGACGGGGCGCCCGTTGAGCATTTCCACACCTACGGGGTGCTGCATCCAGGAGTTCGCCACGAGGATGAAGTATGCCGAAACAATGGATCCTGCAACGGCGATCCAGAGGCAGGCCAAGTGAATGCGTGGGGGAAGCTTCTTCCAGCCGAAGATCCACAGGCCCAGGAAGGTTGATTCAACGAAAAAGGCCAGCAGGGCTTCCATGGCCAGGGGCGCCCCGAACACGTCACCGACGAAGCGGCTGTATTCGCTCCACGCCATGCCGAATTGGAACTCCTGGACGATCCCGGTGGCCACGCCCATGATGAAATTGATCAGGAAGAGCTTGCCCCAGAACTTTGTCATGCGCAGATAGGCTTCGTTGCCGGTTTTGTGCCAGCGTGTCTGCAAAATGGCCACCAAAGTACCCAAGCCGATGGTCAGCGGCACCATTAGGAAGTGGTACACGGTCACTATTCCGAACTGCCACCTGGCAATGTCCAGAGCTTCCACTATGTTTCCCCTCGTCCATGAAAAATATTCAGACTATCCAGCACGTTCTACATCTTGTAGAACTTCTATTTCTACCTTGTGTAGAACATCGCTGTCAAAAGCTGTATATTTAGTGATGTACGTATATTTGGCGTACTCTTACGTGTTTCGATGACTGCAGTGAAGTAGAGGATTTGAATGGCAACGCTTGGGGATTTGGAAAGAGCTGTCATGGACCTGCTGTGGGAGCATCAGGAAGCCATAACAGCTAATATTCTGCGGGATTTACTCTCGCAGCGGACCACGGATGACAATGCAGAGTCACGCCCGTTGGCCGTCACCACAGTGCTGACGGTGCTGTCCAGGCTGGAAAAAAAGGGCTTGGTTGAGCGCGAAAGGGCTTCACGACCGCACCGCTACCGCGCTGTCACAAGTCGCGAAGAACACACCGCAGAACTCATGCTGGAAGTATTGGGCTCCGCCCCGGACCGCGAAGCCGTTTTGGCGCGATTCATCGGTACCGTCAGTCCCGGCGAGGCCCAGACACTGCGCACCCTTCTGGGACGTCCCTAACATTTGCATCCACTAAGCGCACTTGCCACGCCCAGTGCTTGACTGAGCTCGTTGAGCGCACTGGTGGAGCCCACTGGCGCAGTACCCTGTGCAAGCCAGAGACGGTAAGTTGTAGAACATGTTCTGGACCTCCTGGTTCCTTGCCGCCTTGGCTATAGCCTTGGCGTGGCCGGTGCCTGTTTTTCTTTCCCGCGCGGCATGGCCTGCCCGGGCACCTTTTGCCGCCATGGTGTTGTGGCAGTCCATAGCCCTTGCTGGTGGCCTGTCCATGATTGGGGCCATGCTTTGCTGGGGTTTGGTGCCCCTGGGTGAGAACCTGGCCAGCGGGCTGCACGGACTGGCCCTGATCTTGCTGGGCCGGGATTCCCTTGACACACTGGGATTAATCCACGCTTTTGCACTCAGTGCGGCGGCCCTACTCTCAGCCCATTTGGTCTTCACGCTGTGGCTGACCTACTACCGCATCCAGCGCCAGCGCAGCAGGCACCGGGACCTGTTGAACCTGCTCAGTTCACCGTCAACCGACCGCCCCGACACGCTCGTCATCAATCATCAGGCCCCTGTTGCATATTGCCTGCCAGGGGGCTCACGCTCCGTTACCGTGCTCTCAGAGGGGCTCCTTGAGTTGCTCTCACCTGAGGAGTTGCATGCGGTTCTGCTCCATGAGCAGACTCATCTGTTACAGCGCCACCACCTGCTGTTGTGGGCCTTCGCCGCATGGCGTTCGGCACTTCCTTGGCTACCCACCTCGAAGCTGGCCCAGCAGGCGGTTTCGTCCCTGATTGAGATCATGGCCGACGACGTAGCCTTGCGTTCCGTGGACAAGGCCACCTTGGTCACGGCCATCGCCTTGGTGGCCAGCGGTTCAGCCCAGCTGCCTGCCGATACGCTGATGGCGGACAACGCAAGCCAAATCGACACGCCCACCACCACCTCGGCCCGCCTGAGTAAATTGTTGGCCCCCGCCCCAGCCCTGGCCACGGGCCGCCAGGTACTGATCATCGCCGGGGCGCTCATGCTCCTGGCCATTCCCACAGCCCTCCTGCTGGTTCCCGGCATTCTGGCCTAGAGCGGCGCAGGGCGCCTTAATGCCAGGTGGTGCGAGCCGCTGCGGGGTTGGGGCTAGTGCAAGGTGGGGCTAGGCGTCAATGCGTCCCTGATCCAACTGTTCACTACCGGCAACAATGAATTCCTTGCGGGGCGCCACCTCTGAACCCATGAGAAGTTCAAACGTGTGCTCGGCACGGTCGGCGTCGGCGCTTGTGACCCGTCGCAGCATCCTATGGCGAGGATCCATGGTGGTTTCGGCCAACTGGTCAGCGTCCATCTCGCCCAGACCCTTGTAGCGCTGAATAGGGATCTTGTGGCTCTTTCCTGCCTTTTCCAGCTTGGCGAGGAGCTTATGCAGTTCGTTCTCAGAGTAAATGTAGATCATTTCATTGGCTTTGGCGCCTGCGTTGATGACCTCCACCCGGTAGAGCGGCGGAACAGCGGCATACACATTTCCGGCATCGACCATGGGGCGCATGTAACGGAAGAACAAGGTCAATAGGAGTGTCCGGATATGTGCGCCGTCAACGTCAGCATCCGTCATCAGGATCACCTTCCCGTAACGTGCTGCGGCCAAGTCAAAGCTGCGTCCTGAGCCGGCTCCAACCACCTGGATTAGGGCTGCGCACTCGGCGTTGGCCAGCATGTCTCCCACCGAGGCCTTTTGCACGTTCAGGATCTTGCCTCGGATGGGCAGCAGAGCCTGGAAATCGGAGGATCTGGCCATTTTGGCCGTACCCAGTGCGCTGTCCCCTTCCACAATAAAGAGCTCGCTCTTGGCTACATCGGTGCTGCGGCAATCCGCCAGCTTGGTGGGTAGGGAGGATGTTTCCAAGGCGTTTTTGCGCCGCTGGGTTTCTTTGTGGACCCGGGCGGAGATGCGTGACTTCATTTCTGAAACCACTTTTTCCAACAGCTGCGCGGACTGGATTTTTTCCCCGCGTGCCGTGGAGTCGAGTTTTTCCTTGAGCGCCTTCTCCACTACCTTGGCCACAATGGCTTTGACGGCCGGGGTCCCCAAAATTTCTTTTGTCTGGCCTTCGAACTGGGGCTCTGCCAGCCGGACCGTCAGGACGGCCGTCAGACCGGCCATAACATCGTCCTTTTCGATCTTGTCGTTGCCTGCCTTGAGCTTTCGCGCATTGGCCTCAATGACCTTGCGGAACGTTTTGAGCAGCGCCTGCTCAAAGCCTTCCTGGTGCCGGCCACCTTTGGGTGTGGCAATGATGTTCACGAAGCTGCGCATGGTGGTCTCGTAGCCCACCCCCCAGCGCAAAGCAATATCCACCTCGCAATCGCGTTCCATCGCAGTGCTTTCCAGACGCCCCTCCGCGTTGAGAACGGGAACGGTTTCGGTGAAGGTGCCATGACCTTGCAGACGCCAAATATCCGTGACCGCCCCGCCAACGGAGAGGAAGTCAACAAACTCGGACAGGCCGCCGTCGTGGTGGAAGATCTCCTCATGCGTGGCAAACTCCCCCGGTGTCCCAGCGAGGCGGCGTTCGTCAATGACTTTGATTTTCAAGCCCGGCACCAGGAAGGAGGTCTGCCGTGCACGTGCCACAAGTTCGTCGTAGGAGAACTTGGCATCCGCTGTGAAGATCTGCCGGTCCGCCCAGTACCGAATCCTGGTGCCTGTCACCCCGCGCTTGGTGGTGCCCACAACATCGAGGCTGGAGGCCTCGGTAAAGGGCGCAAAAGCCACATCAGGGCTGAGGGACTTTCCGGGGTCTTTAAAGTGGCCCGGTTCCCCGCGACGGAAGCTCATTTGGTAGGTTTTTCCACCACGATCCACCTGGGCGTCCATGCGTGAGGACAAGGCGTTGACAACACTGGCACCCACACCGTGCAGACCACCAGAAGCAGCGTAGGAACTTCCACCAAACTTGCCTCCGGCGTGAAGTTTCGTCAGAACAACTTCCAGACCCGTCAGCCCGGTCTTAGGCTCCACATCCACGGGAATGCCGCGGCCGTCGTCATGCACTTCCACCGAGGAATCCTTGTGCAGGATGACAGTGATGTTTTGACCGTATCCGGCCAGCGCCTCATCCACGGAGTTATCGATAATCTCCCACAAGCAGTGCATGAGACCGCGAGAGTCGGTGGACCCGATGTACATGCCGGGACGCTTGCGCACAGCCTCCAGCCCCTCCAGGACGGAGAGATGGCGTGCGCTGTAATCGGAACTTTGGCGTGCCACTGTGGACATACTCCTTCAAGGTTTGCTTGGCCTAACAATTACTAAGGTTAATGGCTGGCGCGGCGTTGTGGTTACAGGCTGGCCGGGCCAAGAGACTTCCATCGGGATACGCGGTTAGCGAAAGTACCCCACGTCGATGGAAGCACAGCGCCCCATTGGTGGTTGTATAAAGTACAAGAACTTATTAAGGAGGCCATCATGACCACCACGACCGTCAGCAACCTAGAACTGACTACCCTTGACCGTTGTGACCGTTGCGGCGCACAAGCTTATGTGCGAGTAACATTGGAGTCCTCCGGCGGTGAGCTGCGTTTTTGCGGCCACCACGCCCGGGCAGTAGAAGCTACTTTGAAGCCTCTCGCTTCGCAGTGGCACGACGAGACCAACCGCCTGCACGAAAAGGCGCCCGTTTCGATCGACTAGGACACCTGCCTGAACAGAATCGGTATAAGAGAAGGGCCCCGGAAGATCCGGGGCCCTTCTCTTATGTCCTCATCCACACCCGGCGCTCACTAGGAGCAGACGGTTGGGCCCATAGTTCCGAGGGCCCCAAGCATCGGCTCGCTTGCGAGCCACAGACCGGGAGCAGACGGGTGGGCCCACAGTTCCGAGGGCCCCAAGCATCGGCTCGCTTGCGAGCCGATGCTTGGGAGGAACTGGGGACTAGTCCAGGTAGTCGCGCAGAACCTGTGAGCGTGACGGGTGGCGCAGCTTGGACATGGTTTTGGATTCGATCTGGCGGATGCGTTCACGCGTCACACCGTAGACCTTGCCAATTTCATCTAAAGTCTTCGGCTGGCCATCGGTCAGGCCGAAGCGCATGGCGACGACGCCTGCTTCACGTTCGGACAGGGTGTCCAGAACTGAGTGAAGCTGTTCCTGCAACAGGGTGAAGGAGACTGCGTCTGCCGGTACAACGGCTTCGGAGTCTTCAATCAAGTCACCGAACTCGGAGTCACCGTCTTCACCCAGCGGGGTATGAAGGGAGATGGGTTCGCGGCCGTACTTTTGAACTTCAACAACCTTTTCAGGAGTCATGTCCAATTCCTTGGCCAGTTCCTCAGGTGTGGGTTCGCGGCCCAAATCCTGCAACATCTGGCGCTGCACGCGTGCCAGCTTGTTGATGACTTCTACCATGTGCACCGGGATGCGGATGGTACGAGCCTGATCCGCCATTGCGCGGGTAATGGCCTGACGGATCCACCAGGTGGCGTAGGTGGAGAACTTGAAGCCCTTGGTGTAGTCGAACTTCTCGACGGCACGGATCAGGCCCAGGTTTCCTTCCTGGATCAGATCCAGGAAGAGCATTCCGCGGCCGGTGTAGCGTTTGGCCAGGGATACCACTAGGCGCAGGTTAGCTTCCAGCAAGTGGTTCTTGGCAATGCCACCGTCGTGGACAATGCGGTCCATGTCGCGCCTGAGCTGGGCGTCCATGGCCTCGCGGCCCTCTTTGAGCTTTTCAGTGGCGAAAAGTCCTGCTTCAATGCGCAGAGCCAGGTCAACTTCCTGCTCAGCGTTGAGAAGGGCAACTTTACCGATTTGCTTGAGGTAGTCCTTAACAGGGTCAGCCGTAGCGCCTGCGGACATGACTTGCTGCACGGGGGCATCATCATCATCAGAGTCCGAGTACACGAATCCGGTACCTGTGGCGACGGGACGTTCCTTAGCAGTTTCTTCCTGCTCGTCTTCATCCATCGGATCTTCGGCGGCAGCCTCTTCTTCAATCTTGGCCTTGCCGCGGCGGGCCGGAGCGGCCTTCTTGGGTGCAGCCGTGGCACCAGTAGCGGGCTCTGCGCCAGCAGCCTCGGCTGCGGCTGCTTTCTTTGCAGCCATGGTGGCAGCACGCTTCTGTGCTGGCGTCAGGGGCACGGTTGCTGACGAGGTGGGATCCTCAGTCTCCTTAGTTGTGGAGACGTTGCTCTTAGCAGTAGCAGACACAGAAAACCTTTCTTACGGCGGTCTGTGGAGTTACCGTCGGGCAACACCACTATGACCCTGTCAAGTCCGCGCTGGTAAGCGCATCACATTTTCTTGAAGGGTCACAGGGTATAACTCCCCGCAACACGGCATTGTTCCCGCCGTCCGAATGATTTTTATCTTCGGCACAATCAACTAAAAATGAATGCATCAACACGGACCCCACCGGGTCTTGCATCCAGTGTCTCACGATTTTGCACTACCATCTTGCGCACGCCACGCTCTAGGGCGATGCTGGTGTGCAATAAAGATCACAACCCGCTTATGCGGCCTCGTCGAGATCAGTTTCTTTGTCCTGGTTGTCTCGGTGCCAGGCAGTTTTTGGATTCCTGGCGCACTCGGCAACGTGACCGGCGGAAAGTAGTTGCTCAAGAAGGGACGCTAATCGGTACCCGGGCTGGTAGTCCATGCAGGCCTGGAAATATTGTCCAGCCCAGCTGCCCCGGCCCTTGCACCATTGGATCCATCCCAAAATGCACAGCACGGGCGCTTTGTCAGTGTCATCACTGGCCTGTGCCAGAAATTGCAAGAAGCGCTCCGCCTTGTCAAGCCGAGCCCAATCTAGGACGCGAGGCTCCTCGCCCGGGATTCTGGGCTCGCTTGCTCCGATGAGGATATTGCTGAAATTGTAGGCCGCCTCAACTAGGTGATCATCGCTGAGGCAATCAACGTTCAAAGGCCGCCCGGCAGCTTGATTTCCACCGTACCAATTCTTGGCCACCATGATCGGTTCCGTGTCTGGCCCCACCAAACTCATACCAGCGGCACCTGCCAGAGCATACTCGGCGGTGGTGGCGAGGAGCACCATGACGGCGTCACGCGCACTGTGATTGGCCAGCCCGGCAAGCAGGAAGGCGCACATGTGTGGATCTGGCGGTTTTGGCCATAGTTCCAGACTGAACGCCCACGCCTGCAAGGTGGCCGTCAATTGCTGCACCCCACACCCATTAATGACCATGCTCCCCGCTAGAATTTCACCGCCAACGACGCCGGCGGCGGCCACTGTGGCAGCAAACTCCGGGTCTCTCACCGCTATTAACTCACGCACTTGTTCCATGGGGGCCCGCCCCACTACGCTGCCGCGAAAGATGAATTCGGCGTTGACAAAGCTTTCTTTGATGCAGAGATTCTCTTTTCCTGGCCACGGGCAGCACCGGGCGTCCGTGCATTCGAGGGATCGCCAGTGCTCCGTACCAATAAACCATGCGTCCCTCACGGGCAGTCCTTGCGCTTCGAACGCCTTGCGCAATGCCTTGTACAACTGCGCTTGAGGCAGCCCGCCGGGCACGCGCCAATCTTGTCTACCGAAAATAGCAATTAAAGAACCATCGGCGCCCTTGTCATTAGCGAGCTGGGTCGCTGCGATGGCGGCAAAGCGCCCGACTTCCTTGCCACTGGTTGAATCGGGTGGAAGGTCAAGACGCATGGTGGCTCGCAGCTTCTTGCCCAGCATGGAAATGGCGACAATGCTGGCATCGGGCCAGTACCCCACCATGTGAGGAATGAATGCCATGAGGTCTTCGCCGGCACTGACTTTGATGGTTTCTAGTGGTTTGTTCATGGTCCAAGACTGGTCCCCAGGTGATCTGGATTCCAGAGCGCTGACCGCAAACCGCTCAATCTGTGGATAACAGGCGCTTTGGTCAGCAAGCCCGTGGTGAACTTCTCACAGTGGCGGCTAGGACTTGCGGTGGTTCTTCTCATCACGGCGTTCGGCTTTGTACTGCTGCTGGCGGCGGCGGCTATCGGCTAGGACAACGCGCAGCGGCGGAACCACTGCTCCGCGCTCGGCCATGGTTCGCCGTACTTTTCGGCGGCTAGTAATGACGGCGGCAATGCCGATTCCGAGAACAATGAATTGGAAAGAGAACGCAACCCGGAATGCATCGAGAGAATACAACCCCTCCGGGGAAAAGCCCGTTCCATTGAGCAGGTCAAGAATCAGCCCCACCATATACATGGTCACCAACGCTGCGAAGAAACCACCCACATTCACAATGCCAGTGGCCGTGCCCACCCGGTGGGAGGGGTTAAAGGTCCGGGCAAAATCAAAAGCGATCATCGAAGCGGGCCCGCCCACTGCCAGCACCAACACCAACACCACTAACAGCCACAACGGGGAGGGCCCGGACTGCAGCAACACGGCAGCCCAGACGGCGACGATGGCAAAGGTCACAGCCAGCACCATGGTGGAGCGGCGTAGCGGATGTTTCCCCACCCAACTGCCCAGGAAGGGACCGCACACGATCCCGACCACAACGAACAGGCTCAGCAGTATGCTGGCGGTGCCAGTGTCCAGGCCCTGACCCGAGACCAAGAAGGGGTATCCCCAGGTGAGAACAAAGACCGTGCCGGAAAATTGGGTTGCGAAGTGGCTCCACATGCCCAGCCTTGTACCGGGCTGCCGCCAGGCGGTGGCCAGGTCTGACATTGATTCCTTCAAGCCCTGCTGCGAGGATGCACTCACTGCGCCTAGGGGCGCGTTGCGCACTAGCGCAAAAGCGAGCACACAGGCCAGTACTCCCAGGGCGGCCAAGCCCGCGAAGGCCGGGCTCCACCCGGCAGCATGGAGCACAAAAGCAAAAGGGGCGATGCTGATGAGCTGCCCAAATTGACCCAGCTGACCTGTCAGCTGGGTCAGGAGAGGAACTTTTCGTGTAGAGAACCAGAAGGGAACGAGCCGGATCACGGCAATGAAGGTCATGGCGTCACCGGCACCAACAAAGATTCTCCCCACAACACCTGCGGGAATGGAGGAAGCGGCCGCCAATTGCAGTTGCCCCACGGCCATCAGGGCAGCGCCTGTGGCAATCATGATGCGGGGACCGAACCTGTCAACGAGGACGCCAACCGGGATTTGCAGCCCGGCATATACAACGAGCTGGATCACGGTGAAGGCAGATAAAGCCGCCGCAGTGGCCCCAAATCGGTCAGTGGCCACCAGACCCGCTACGCCGAAGGAAGTCCTTTGGGTAACGGCAATCAGGTAGGCAAAAACTCCAACACCCCAAACCAACCACGCACGCTTACTATCCACGTATTTAGCTTATGCCACCATCAGGCTCGGCGGTTGCTCCCCCATCGCGGCTAGCCAGGTACGCTTCAACCGCGGCACCCAACTCGTCGGCGTCGGGCAATTCATCATTCTCGCCAGCCAGTAGTGAGCGGCGGGCAGTGCCTTCGCTGTGTTCGTCATACTGCCTCTCAAGCTTTGTCACAACCCCAGCCACATCGCTGGACGCTTCAACCTGCTCAGTGATTTGGCGCTCAACAGCCCGGCCGGCTTCGCGCAAACGCTCACTGGGAAGCATTAAGGAGGCGGCTGCGCCCAAGTATTCCAAACCGGCTACGGCGGCGGGAGGGTATTCGGCGTCGGATAGATAGTGCGGGACATGGATGGCATAGCCCACCACGTTCCGGCCCGCATCAGTGAGCTTGAACTCAATGACGTGGCCAATGGCGGCCGGGACCTCCATGGTGGCTTTCCATGCTGAAATGCCTTCAATAAGTTCTGGCCGGTTGCCGTGGACAGTGGCCCCTATTGGGCGTGTATGCGGCACGGGCATGGGCACTGAATGCACCCAGGCCACCAGATTCACATCTAAGCGGTCAACGAGTCCAAGAATAGCTTTACTGAACCGCTCCCATTGGAGGTCAGGCTCAGTGCCATAAAGATACAAAAATGGTGTCCCCAAGGCATCCACCATGCGGTGAAGCACCAGGGACGGGGGCCTGTAGTCGCTGAGATGGTCTTCGCTAAACGTGATGCGTGGCCGGCGTGAGCGGTAGTCAATGAGCTGGTCAATATCAAAAACTGCCAAGGGTTCGTGGGCCAGATGATCCGCCAGCTCACCGTTGATCTGTGTGACCACGTGACCGGCATCGGAAAATCCGGTGAACGCCATGATCAGGCTCAGACCGGTAAGGTCCTCGGCGGCAAGCAGGTCCTCATTTAGAACATAGAGGGACTCCGGGGTATGAAACGGGGTGTGCTCAAAATTATTCATGCTTTTCCTCAGCTGCTTGTGTCTCTGAACAGCACAACACCGCAGGACCCCTGAATCATTCCGCCTCAGCCCAGGGAGGGCGTTGGCGGGGCGGGGCACCGCGGTGGTGTGGCACTTCTGGCGGCCTTATCAGGATGCTGGCCGGGCACACTTCTTAGGCTTTTACCTTGACGGTGACGAATGGCGGCTTGACCACGCTCACGCCCAATCGGCGTCCACGAATGTCCAGTGCCAGTTCCTGCCCCCATTCCACGCCTGGGTCAACCAAGGCCAGTGCCACGCCGTTACCCAGGGTGGGCGAAAAGGTTCCGGAGGTTGTGTGCCCCACAACCGTGCCTGCGGCATCGAGGACATCAACACCGGCACGCGGCACTCCGCGTTCTGTGGCCAACAGGCCCACGGACTTGCGCTTCACACCGTCCAGCTTTTGGGTACTCAAAGTTTCCTTGCCCCAGAATTCCGGCTTTTTCCAGCCTACAGCCCAGCCAATACCGGCCTCCAGCGCTGTGATCTCTGTGGAAAGTTCATGTCCGTGCAGGGCATAACCCATCTCGGTACGTAGTGTGTCCCGGGCACCAAGACCCGCAGCACGGCCACCAGCGTTCGCCACTGCCACGGCCAGCGCCTCCCACACCACGGCGGCGTTTGCCCAGGCCGGAACCACTTCGTAGCCGATCTCTCCCGTGTAGCCGGTGCGGCACACGGTTAAGGAAATCTCTTCTCCGTGCAGAGAAACTGTGGTGTCAACGAAGGACATATAGTCCGCGGGTGTGGGCAGGCCTACGGCGTCAAGCACGTCGCTAGCCAGCGGACCCTGGACAGCGAAAACACCAAATTCGCGGTGCAGGTTCAAAATCTCAACGTCACTTCCCTCGGCATCGCGGGCTGCTTCCAAGGCCGCAACAACGGCACTGGTGTTGGCTGCGTTGGGGATCAGGAACAGATCATCCTCGGCGCGTAGATACGCGATGAGGTCATCGGTGACTGTGCCGGCGTCGGTCAGGGCCAGGGTGTACTGGGCACTGCCGGGCTTGATCCGGTTGAGGTCATTGGAGAAGCAGCGGTTCGCGAACTCGACGGCACCGGCCCCCCGAATTTCGGCCTTGCCCAGGTGGGAGACGTCAAAGAGGCCAACCGTGGTCCGCACAGCCTTATGCTCGGCCACCACACCGCCGCCGTCATACTGCAGCGGCATCAGCCAACCGCCAAATTCAGCCATCTTTGCTCCGTGGCTGGTGTGCCACTCATGCAAGGGCCCGTGCAGGAGTTCTTCGGAATTTTCACTCATGGCTCATACGGTACCGCAGGCTGGGGTGGCTTCGGTTGCACTGGGGCTCCAAGGTGCCAACACTGAGCAATCATTGGGTAATCGTTGGGCAGTCGTTGGCCAAAGACTGGGAAGTAGCGGGGCATTGGGAAGGCATTTACGATGGCGGCTTTGACGATACGATCGAAGACAGCATCACAATTCATCAACACCCCACAGTGAGGACAAAATTTCCCGTGAGTGTCAAAGACATTATCAGCTTCCGTGTCATCAATACCGACTTGGCGAAAGCTTCCTCCGATGCCTTGGTGATTGCTGTGGCCAAGGGTGCCAACGGTCCTGTAATCCTCGATTCCCCGCTCTCCCCCGCAGCCTTGGCGTCCTTGAAGGAAACGTTGACGGCTTTGGGCGTGACCGGAGCAGCTGACCAGGTGGTGCGCCTGCCCGGACACCCGGATACGGGTGCCACCATCTTGGTGCTCGCTGGTGTGGGACCCGTCAAGGGAACCGCTGTCACCGAAGAGGCGCTGCGCCGGATGGCAGGTGCCACGTTGCGTGCACTTGCAGGTCTCAAGCATGTGGTTTTTGCCGTGCCAACTACAACGGTCAGCCATGTTGCCGCGCTTGCCGAGGGTGCCGCATTGGGCAGCTACCAGTTCGCCAGCATGCACACGAGCGCATCCGGGCGCAAACTCCCCGTCTCCAAGGTCACAATTCATTCCACGCTGGCTAAGGACCCGGAACTGGCAGCCGCCTTGGAGCGCTCCTCCATTGTGGCCAAGGCTGTCAATGCCACCCGCACCCTAGTCAACGAACCGCCGAGCACGTTATACCCGGCCACATTTGCTGACGCAGCACGGGAACTCTCCAAGGGCCTACCCGTGAAGCTCACGGTTCTGGATGAGAAGCGCCTGCTGAAGGAAGGCTGGGGCGGCATCATGGGCGTGGGCCAGGGCTCGTCAAGGCCTCCGCGCATGGTCAAGGTTGAATACAAGTCAGAGCGCGCCGTGGCCAACCTCGCGTTCGTTGGCAAGGGCATTACCTTTGACAGCGGCGGAATTTCCATCAAGCCCGGCGCCGGAATGGTCACCATGAAATGTGACATGGCAGGTGCTGCCGCAGTACTCAACGCCGTGCTGGCGGTGGCAGCTCTGGGGCTTCCCGTCAATGTCACCGGCTGGCTGTGCATTGCCGAGAACATGCCTTCAGGGACGGCCATCCGCCCCTCCGATGTGTTGACAATGTTCGGCGGGAAAACTGTTGAGGTGCTCAACACTGACGCCGAGGGACGCTTGGTCATGGCCGATGGCCTGGTTGCTGCTTCAGCGGAATTCCCCGATGTCATCATTGATGTTGCCACTCTGACGGGCGCTCAAGTCATGGCTTTGGGTCATCGCACCGCCGGTGTCATGGGCGATGAGGGTGTCACCGCCGCACTGAAGGCTGCGGCCGACAGGGCAGGCGAGCTCATCTGGCCCATGCCGCTGCCGGAGGAGCTACGCCCTTCCTTGGATTCCCCCGTTGCGGACATGGCCAACATTGGCGAACGCATGGGTGGAATGATGACCGCAGCCGTCTTCTTGCAGGAGTTTATTGGCAAGAGCAAGGACGGAGAAACCATTCCTTGGGCCCATTTGGATATTGCCGGGCCAGCTTTCAACGAAAGCGCACCCTACGGTTACACCCCCAAGCAGGGAACCGGAATGTCCGTCCGGACCCTGGTGGCTTACGTTGAGGATGTTGTTGCGCGAAGCGCGTAAACGCCACCACACCGTCACGGCTGCTGCAGCAGTTTCAAAAAAGTGAGTATGACCACATTCGCGTTTCTGTGACACCCGTGACGGTGCAGTACTAGGCAACTAACGTAAGGTAAACCCTGAAAGTATTTATCTTTGACTTCGAAGAAGTCTGGAAGTTCCACGAGAACTCTCAGCCTTCTCTCAATAAATGATGAGATGACGCGCCAAAAATGCGCGCGTCACCCGAACGCGAGGGAGCGTCTAAGTGGCCGAACAGGCAGCTGGGCAAGAATTCGATATTTTGATTCTGGGCGGTGGCAGCGGCGGTTACGCCACTGCTCTGCGGGCAGTCCAATTGGGTATGACCGTTGGTCTGGTGGAGAAGGGCAAGCTGGGCGGTACGTGCCTGCACAACGGCTGTATCCCCACCAAGGCACTGCTTCACGCAGCCGAGGTCGCAGACCTCGCCCGTGAAGGATCCTCCATCGGTGTCAACAGCCAACTCAATGGCATTGACCTGGTGGGCGTTAACAAGTACAAAGACGACATCATTGCAGGGAAGTTCAAGGGCCTGCAGGGACTCATCAAGGGTAAGGGTGTGACGGTCATCGAAGGCGAAGGCCGTCTGACCGCTGCCAATACCATCACCGTCAATGGTGTGAACTACACGGGTAAGAACATTGTTCTGGCCACGGGTTCATACTCCCGCAGCCTGCCCGGGCTGGAAATTGGCGGCAAGGTCATCACCTCTGATGAAGCCTTGAAAATGACTGAACTGCCCAAGAGCGCCATTGTGCTTGGCGGCGGCGTCATTGGCGTCGAATTTGCTTCCGTGTGGAAGTCCTTCGGCGTCGATGTGACCATCATCGAAGGTATGGCCTCACTGGTCCCCAACGAAGATGCCTCCATCATCAAGGTCCTTGAGCGCACCTTCCGCAAGCGTGGCATCAAGTTCAACACCGGCACCTTCTTCCAGGGTGTGGAGCAGAACAACGACGGCGTCAAGGCAACCTTGGTTGACGGCAAGACCTTCGAAGCTGACCTCATGCTGGTCGCCGTTGGCCGTGGCCCGTCCACAGCCGGCATGGGCTTTGAAGAAGCTGGTGTCACGGTTGACCGCGGCTTCGTCATCACCAACGATCGTCTGCACACCGGCGTAGGCAACGTCTACGCCGTGGGCGACATTGTTCCCGGCATCCAGCTTGCTCACCGCGGCTTCCAGCAGGGTATTTTTGTGGCCGAGGAAATCGCCGGCATGAACCCGGTCATCGTCGAAGACATCAACATCCCCAAGGTCACCTACTGTGACCCGGAGATTGCCTCCGTCGGTTTGAACGAGAAGCAGGCCAAGGAAAAGTTTGGCGACGCTAACGTCGAATCCACCGAGTACAACCTTGCTGGTAACGGCAAGAGCGCCATCTTGGGTACCAGCGGCATCATCAAGTTTGTCCGCGAAAAGGATGGCCCCGTTGTGGGTGTTCACATGATCGGCACCCACATTGGTGAGCAGATCGGTGAAGCACAGCTGATTGTGAACTGGGAAGCGTACCCGGAGGATATTGCAGGCCTCATCCACGCACACCCCACGCAGAACGAAGCTTTGGGAGAAGCGGCAATGGCCTTGGCCGGACGCCCGCTCCACGGCTAGCAACAACTTCTTAGTGCACTCGGCGCCAGCGCCGGGTGCACTAAGCTGAATCCAATACTTTAAGAATAAAAATTTCGGAGCAATGCACAAGCGTTCACAACGATGCAAATGCAGCGCACGAGAAGGAGAACGGGGACGCAATGTCTGAATCCGTGAACTTGCCCGCCTTGGGTGAAAGCGTTACCGAAGGAACCGTCACACGATGGCTCAAGCAAGTTGGGGACCGCGTCGAAATTGACGAGCCCTTACTGGAAGTTTCCACCGACAAGGTTGACACCGAGATCCCGTCACCCTTCGCCGGCATCTTGGAAGAAATCCTTGTACCTGAGGATGAAACAGCAGAAGTCGGAGCTGCCCTGTGCCGCATTGGCACTGGCGACGGCGCACCGGCGGCTCCGGCAGCCGCGCCCGTTGAGGCAGCTCCGGCTGAGCCTGCTGCAGCCCCTGTGGCCGAGCCAGTTGCGGCCGCTCCGGCAGCTCCTGCTGCCGCCACCGATGCTCACGAGCTGGTTTTGCCCGCTTTGGGTGAGTCCGTCACCGAAGGCACCGTCACCCGCTGGCTAAAGGCCGTTGGCGACACCATCGAAGTGGACGAGCCGCTGCTCGAGGTTTCCACCGACAAGGTTGACACTGAGATCCCCTCCCCCGTGGCTGGCGTCTTGCTGGAAATCCGCGTACCCGAGGATGAGACCGCCGAAGTTGGTGGCGTCCTGGCGCTGATCGGTTCCGCCGGTACCGCACCAGCTGCTGCACCTGCCGCCGCTCCGGCTCCTGTTGCAGCACCCGCTCCGGCCGCCCCGGCACCCGTTGCTGCACCTGTTGCCGCTCCGGCTCCTGTTGCAGCTCCCGCTCCGGCCGCCCCGGCACCCGTTACTGCTCCGGCTCCTGTTGCTGCCCCTGCGGCCTCAGGCGCCGAGTCCAACTACGTGACGCCGTTGGTCCGCAAGCTGGCCAAGACCCACGGTGTTGATCTCGCCACGGTCACCGGTTCCGGTGTTGGTGGACGTATCCGTAAGGAAGACGTCCTTGCAGCAGCAGAGGCCGCTAAGGCCGTTGCAGCTCCGGCCACCGCATCAGCCCCCGCCCCGGCAGCGAAGTCCGCTCCCGCCGTGGTGCCTTCAGCACTGCGCGGCACCACGGTCAAGGCACCCCGCATCCGCCAGGTTATTGCCCGCCGTATGCGCGAATCGCTGGAAGCCTCCACGCAGCTCACGCAGGTGCACGAGATTGACATGACGCGGATCGTCAAGCTGCGCACCCAGGCAAAGGACCAGTTCCAGGCCGTCAACGGCACCAAGCTGACGTACCTGCCCTTCATTGCCAAGGCTGTCGCCGAGGCGCTCAAGGCGCACCCCTCGGTCAACGGTGAATACAATGAGGAAACTCAGATGATCACTTACCACAACGCCGAGCATCTGGCGTTTGCTGTGGACACTGACAAGGGCCTGTTGGTCCCTGTCATCTCCAACGCAGGAGATCTGAACCTTGCAGGCCTGGCCGGCAAGATTTCCGATGTTGCCGCACGCACCCGCAGCGGTAAGATCGGCCCGGACGAGCTTTCCGGCGGCACGTTCTCCATCACGAACATCGGCTCCGTTGGCGCACTGTTCGACACCCCCATCATTAACCAGCCCAACGTTGCCATCCTGGGCACCGGCGCGATCGTCAAGCGCGCAGTGGTTGTTGCTGATGCAGACGGTGATGACACCATCGCCATCCGTCACATGATGTACCTGTGCCTGACGTACGATCACCGTTTGGTGGACGGCGCAGACGCTGGCCGGTTCTTGCAGACCCTCAAGGCCCGCCTTGAGGGTGGCGCCTTCGAAGCTGACCTCGGCCTGTAAGCACTTTCTTCACAGAAGTACGACGGCGGTGTGGTGACTTGGGATTCTTCAGTCACCACACCGCCGTCGTTAGTTAAGGCTGCCCTATATAGACACTCTGTCACCAAGTTGCCTAAACTGAGGGCATGGACTTTTTACGCTTAGTGCTCGTATTTTTGCATATTCTTGGTGCCGCTGCGATTGTTGGCGGCTGGCTTGCCGCCTTCAAGACGCCTACCGTTAGCCAGTGGCAGTGGATCGGTGCGCTGACACAGCTCATCACGGGACTACTGCTGGTTGGGCTGGCTGAAATGGGTGATGGAGATGTCAACAACGTCAAAATTGGCGTCAAGCTAATCATCGCCCTCATTGTTGCCGTCGCAGCGTTCATCGCTCGCCGCAAGATCAAGAACAACCAGGACGTTTCCAAGGGACTGGCACACGCAGTGGGCGGCATGGCCTTGATCAATATCGCCGTCGCCGTCTTTTGGGTCTAACTCCTTACGAGGCTGTACCTGCAGGCACCGCCTCACTGCATTAAGCGCGCTTCCCGTAACGGCTGCCCATTCAAGGCAATGACCACGGGGGCGCGCTGTTTTTTTGCAGCCAGCTTATTGCCTCCCGCGGTTCTGCCACGGCGAACACTAAAAGCGTCTATGCGATGCGGTTGTGCCAATTGTGACGAATCTTGGTAGTTTTACGATGTGGAATTTCAATTCCGTTCACGCCGAGGCGATCAAGAGCATATGGTAGTTGTATAGCTGGCTGCACGCAGCAAGCTACACCCCATTTGAATCTTCATAAGGAGTTACCATGGCTACAACTCGCAACGCCCACGCAGGCTGGGTCGGCGACCTTCCCACCGGCGCCGGACAGGTCACCTTGGACAGCTCGGAACTTGGCACCTTTGATATCACCTGGAAGGCACGCGCAGAAGCTGCCGAGGGAAAGACCAGCCCGGAAGAGCTGATCGCCGCCGCGCACGCATCCTGCTTCGCCATGGCATTCTCGAACGAGCTCAGCACGGCCGGACACGCTGCCGACTACGTCAACACCAGCGCCGCCGTGACGTTTGTACCCGGCACCGGCATCACCGGCAGCCACCTGACTCTTGCCGCCAAGATCCCCGGCATCAGCCAGGAAGACTTCGATACGATCTCCAACGCAGCCAAGTCAGGTTGCCCCGTTTCGGCGGCACTGGCCGGAGTGGAAATCACCCTCGACGCGACACTCGAAGCATAGTCTTTACCAACGTTCGCCAAGAGGCGGCAGCTGCTTTTGCGGCTGCCGCCTCTTGTGTGAGTGCCGCTGAAAGCGCGTCTGGTCAGGTCTGTGAGCTCATTTCGGAACGGACCCTATTGTGGCGTGGGGGCGGCGTTAAGAATTTCTTGAATGGTCCATCTAGAATCTGCCCGCGTCAGCACGAATCGAAGCTCTTGGCGCCGCTCCTTTGGATAGTTGTGCACCAGCGCCCCGGTGGAGTCCTGCTCTGCGAAGGCACTGGTAATAATGGTGGCCTGCACCGTGGCAATGGCATCTTTAGCTACGTCACCCCCTGTTACTGATCCTCCAGCAGGGGTGTGATGGACTTTTTCCACCGTGAATTCCAACCCCGTGAAGACGTGACCTTCCGCTTCCAAAGCCTCCACTATGGCCACGTCTGCCGCCAGTGCCGGCGAGTTAGCCGCATTAATGTGGCTAAGGAGAGTCTCATCCGTGTTGGAAAGTGCATAAGAACGCACCCACGCCAGCGCTGGCAGCGCATCCGCCGCCGCCGTTGACATGAGCCCCAAACGGATCTGTGGAGGGAGTGCCCGGGCCCAAACAGGTGCCTTCTCAACAGCCTCCGCTGCCGGTGCGTCCTGGTCACGTGGGGTTTGATTCGTTCCCGGGGTCCTTAGATCACCCTGCAGCCGTCCTCCCACGGACACAGCAACCCCAAACAGGAGTACTCCCATGACCAATAGGGCGATTAACCAGAGCCGCAAGTTGCTGGCCCTTGTGCCCACTCGATCACGGCGCCCCTGTCTGGCAGGCCCGTCTCGTCGGCGCCCTTGCCTTCGATGCACAGCCCGTCGATGCCTTTGCCCGTCTGCTCCTACCTCCAACCGTGCGACTGGATTCTTAGCAGGCCTAGGCACCCTTTCACCGCTCCCCCACAGCGGTGCCAACCCCTTGATTTTCCTGTGCCGCCGGAACCAACTCGCCTTCTTCAACGGAGCAACTTCCGCGCCACCGTTTCTTATGCCACCCATAAACCACGACCGGCCGTGAGAGCGCACCTTCCGACGCCGCTTTGGTTTGACCAGTACACTATGACGGGTCGGTAGCTCGGGGAGGACGCTGGGATGAACAGCGTGGGCCAAGATGAGCGCCTCCGCCCGTGCACTTCGAAAGACTGCTTGGGCCAAAGCCGCCGCCGTGGGTCTCTGCCTCGGATCTTCCTGCAACCCGGCTTCGAGGGCTGCTACAAGTTCACGGGGCACATCCCGGACCAGACTGGACAAGGGAGCCCGGCCACGGGTGAGCGGTGGGGTGTACCCCGTCAATACAAACCAGCCCACTGCGGCCAGAGCATAAACATCAGATGCCGTATCGCGGCGCGTATCGGATGGACAATAGAACCCCGCGGTGCCCGATGGCGTTTCCACGGTGTCCCCTAGCACCCGGCTGACGCCAAAGTCGGCAAGGTACGGTTTTCCACTGGCGCTCAGCAGCACATTCCCGCTGGAAATATCGCCGTGAACCGCTCCGCGTTCATGCAAAAAATCCAGCACCTGTCCCATGGGCGTCAGGATTGTCACGGCCTCTCCCACCGAAAGAACTCCCCTGGCGTGCACAATCTGGGCCAAGGAACCTCCCGCCGCATACTCCATGATGAGGACAAGAGAGCCATCCTGGTCTGTCACGAGTCCCGCTACCGGGATCAGATGTTCATGCCTGAACTGGGCCAGAAGCCCCCATTCTCGCGTGACCTGGCTCTCATTATGACGGTGCGGGTCTACTCTTTGACTCACGGCCAACGAGCCGGGTGCGGGAACCAAAAATTTTGCTGCCACATGCTTTGAACCGTCCTGTGGGGCCATCAGCCACACCTGCCCCTGTGACCCCTGCCCCAGACACCGCACGGGATCAAAGCCGGAAAGGCGAGGCGGCCTCGACGTGCGCACAGAGTTCGCGGAAATGTCCATATCTAAGTAGTAGTCGCCATTTGCAGATCTTGCTTGAAGTTATCCACAGCTATGACGGCCGCCAGTATTTTCTGATTTACGCGAAAAAGCTTCATCCTCTAAAGTGTCAGCTATGAGTGTTGAGTTCACAGAAGTTGGATTTACCCCGAATTTCATTGACTACGCCACCGCCTGGGACTTGCAACGTCGCGTCCACGGCGCCGTCGTTTCAGGCACCGCGCCTAACACTGTCCTGCTTCTAGAACATGCCCCTGTTTACACAGCGGGCAAACGGACAGAAGACCACGAGCGGCCTTTCGATGGGACACCCGTGATCAATGTTGATCGTGGTGGCAAACTCACGTGGCATGGCCCAGGCCAGCTCGTGATGTACCCGATCGTCCGCCTGCGGGATGCTCACAGTATCCGCGAGTATGTCCACGCCCTCGAAGAGATCATCATCGAAGTCCTGGCCAAGTCCAACATTGTTGGCGTACGTGTCGACGGACGCGCAGGCATCTGGCTTCTCTCCGATGCCAAGGGTCCCACCAGGAAAATTGCAGCCATTGGTATTAGGGTTCACGAAGGCGTGACTATGCACGGCATCGCCATCAACGCCAACAACAGTTTGGCCCCCTACAACCAGATCATCGCCTGCGGTATTGCGGATGCTGGCACCACCACCATGGCGGCAGAGACCGGGGTTGACATTACTCCGACGGGGCTGCTGCATCACCTAAAGGACGCCACAACAAGGTTCTTGGCGCCTCTCATCACCGAACCAGAGCCCCCAGTGGCATCAACCGCCAACCCCGCAGATGCGGCTCGGCCAGAAGGAGTATTGCTGTGACGTTGGCACCTGAAGGGCGCAAGCTACTGCGCATTGAACAGCGGAACGCGGCCGTCCCTGTGGAGCGCAAGCCTGAGTGGATGAAGGCCAAGGTCTCCATGGGCCCTGAGTACATTGCCATGAAAAACCTGGTTAAGGGCCAGGGGCTGCACACTGTCTGCGAAGAAGCAGGCTGTCCCAACATTTTCGAATGCTGGGAAGACCGGGAGGCCACGTTCCTCATTGGCGGGTCTGAATGCACCCGCCGCTGTGACTTCTGCCAAATTGATACGGGCAAACCCTCACCCATTGACATGTTTGAACCCACCAAGGTGGCCCGCTCTGTGGTCAAAATGAACCTGCGGTACGCCACCGTCACGGGCGTGGCCCGCGACGACCTGGCAGATGAGGGCGTCTGGCTCTACGCCGAGACGGTCCGTAAGATTCACGAACTCAACCCGAACACCGGCGTCGAACTTCTCATCCCCGACTTTTCCGGCAAGCCCGAGAACATCGCCGCGATCTGCGAGTCAGCCCCCGAGGTGTTCGCCCACAATGTCGAGACCGTTCCGCGCATCTTCAAACGCATCCGCCCCGCCTTCCGTTACGACCGCTCTCTGGATGTCATCAGTCAGGGACGGGACCTGGGCATGGTCACCAAGTCCAACCTGATCTTGGGCATGGGAGAAACCCGCGAGGAACTCTCCCAGGCGTTGCAGGACCTGCACGATGCCGGAACCGATCTAATCACCATCACCCAGTACCTGCGCCCTTCTGAACGTCATCTTCCCGTGGACCGCTGGGTCAAGCCGCAAGAGTTCTTGGAACTCTCTCAAGAAGCCGAGGAAATTGGGTTCCTGGGTGTCATGAGCGGGCCGTTGGTGCGCTCCTCCTACCGGGCCGGCCGGCTCTGGGCCACGGCCATGCGCAAGAAGGGCCTGGACATCCCGGAACACCTCGCCCACATTGCCGAAGGCATTGAAGATTCAGGCTTCACACGCCAGGAAGCCGCGTCCTTGCTGGCCGCACAATAATTCCATCCAAACCCGCTAGAATTGAATCACTATGGCCAAATCTGACTCATCATCCAGCAGCACTGACGACACCAAGCGCTCCCTTTTTTCGCGCAAGCCCAAGGCTGAGAAGCCGAAAAAGAACAAAAAGCCCAGCCGTATCAAGCAAATGGTGGACATCTTCAAGATGACCCGTAAGCATGATCCGATGGTTACCTGGCTGATGCTTGGCGCATTCCTGGTGCCCATCGCCGTTGCTTTCGGTATCGGCTTCTTGCTGGATAACTGGATCACAGGTTTGCTGCTCGGCATCCCTCTGGGCCTGCTATGCGCTCTGTTGATCATGTCCCGCCGCGCCGAACGCGCTGCCTACTCACAGATTGAAGGCAAGGCAGGTGCAGCCGGTGCCGCGCTGAGCTCCTTGAAGAAGGGGTGGATCTTTGACGAGCAGCCCGCATCGGTGAACCCACGCACCCAGGACGTGGTGTTCCGTGCCATCGGAAAGCCCGGCATTGTCTTGGTGACCGAAGGCCCCTCCACCCGTGTCAAGGGCTTGGTCGACGCCGAACGACGCCGTCTGAACCGGATCCTGCCCAACGTCACTGTCACGGTCATTGAGACTGGCAAAGGTGAAGGACAGGTGCCGATCGCCAAGGTCACTAAGAAGATGGGCAAGCTCAAGAATGAGCTGACCAAGGTTGAGGTCAGTGCCGTGAACAAGCGCATCACCTCCATGGGTAACAAGCTGCCCATCCCCAAGGGTATTGACCCTTACAAGGCACGCCCCGACCGCAAAGCCTCACGCGGACGCTAGTAACTACTGATACGTGAAGGGGCCCGGCAGGAATTCCTGCCGGGCCCTTTCACATCTGCTTCGAACATGCCTGTCTGGCTCGCACGTCTCTAGCGGCGGATCAAGATGGACTTGATGGCCTGGTCGTGAAGGCCGCGGTGATCAGCATCCACAATGATGGCTGGGATGACCAGGCAGACCAGTAGGGCCCGAATCACTCCTGCCAGTAACCCGGGCTGCCGGCCATCCAGCCTGACCACTTCAATGCCCATGATGCGGTGGCCCACGCTGTAGCCAAGAAGGCCTACAAGAAGCATTTGTTCGGCTGCGAAGATGGCAAGAATGGCGTTGGGATTGCCGTCAAAGAAGGCAATCGCAATCAGGTAGGAAAGACCCCAATCGATGCAGAGGGCAATAATGCGCCGCCCTGCCCGAGCCATGGATCCGGGACCGGATTCGGGCTGGCCTAAACGCTCGCCCGGGAATTTGGATATATTGGAAGTGTCCGGCCCACTGAGCCAGGAAGCTATGTCTTTACGATCTACCACCCCACCAGCCTACCGCCGCCGGGTGAAACCCGGGTATCGGGCAGGCATGGAGGGGATGTAACGTGCCGGAAACATTTCCGTCACTAGTGAGTAATGGCACCGTTCTAGGCTTATGCCAGTTGTACATGCACTATGGCCGCACCCAGTCGGCCAAAATCCCCAGCGCCAAGGAGCGTAGATGTTCAAGAACGCGGAAGAAGTCCTCCAGTTCATCAAAGACGAAGATGTTAAGTTCGTCGATATTCGATTCACTGACCTGCCCGGCGTCCAGCAGCACTTCAATGTTCCGGCCAAAACAGTTGACCTGGACTTCTTTGTCCACGGCCAGCTCTTTGACGGCTCCTCTATTCGTGGATTCCAGGGCATCGCCGAATCAGATATGCAGCTGATCCCAGATCCCAAGACCGCCTTTGTGGACACGTTCCGCAAGGAAAAGACGCTCGCACTGAACTTCTCCATTGTGAACCCCCGCACGGGCGATCCTTACCACCGTGACCCTCGCGGTGTGGCCGAAAAGGCTGAGGCTTACCTGGAGTCAACAGGCATCGCCGATACCGCCTTCTTCGGCGCTGAAGCTGAATTCTTTGTCTTCGATAACATCCAGTATGAATCCTCCCCGCAGGGTTCCTTTTACAAGATCGATTCCGAAGAGGCTTACTGGAACACGGGCCGCAAGGAAGAGGGCGGGAACCTCGGTTACAAGACACCGCAAAAGGGCGGCTACTTCCCCGTGGCCCCGATTGACCACCAGGCGGATCTGCGTGACGCCATGTGCCTTGAGATGGACGCTGCGGGCCTTGAGGTCGAACGCTCCCACCACGAGGTTGGCGCTGCCGGTCAGGCAGAAATCAACTACAAGTTCAACACCCTCACGCATGCTGCGGATGACATGCAGAAGTTCAAGTACGTCATCAAGAACACTGCATGGGCCTGGGGCAAGTCCGTCACGTTCATGCCCAAGCCCGTCTTCGGTGACAACGGCTCCGGCATGCATTGCCACCAGTCGCTGTGGACCAGCGGTGAGCCGTTGTTCTACGACGAGAAGGGCTACGCTGGCCTGTCAGACATGGCACGCTGGTACATTGGCGGCCTCCTCAAGCACGCAGACGCCGTACTGGCCTTCACCAACCCCACGGTGAATTCCTACCGCCGCTTGGTCAAGGGCTTTGAAGCCCCGGTGAACATGGTGTACTCACAAGGCAACCGCTCCGCCGGTATCCGTATCCCGATCACAGGCTCCAACCCGAAGGCCAAGCGCCTGGAGTTCCGCGCACCGGATCCCTCCTCCAACCCGTACCTGGCCTTCGCCGCCCAGCTGATGGCAGGCCTTGACGGTATTAAGAACCGGATTGAACCTCCGGCTCCCATCGACAAGGACCTCTACGAGCTGCCCCCGGAGGAAGCCAAGGACATCCCCAAGGCTCCCGAATCGCTCGAAGAGGCACTGATCGCTCTCGAGAACGACAACGAGTTCCTGCAGGCCGGTGGCGTCTTTACCCAGGACCTGATTGACACCTGGATCGATTACAAGCGTGAATACGAGATCAAGCCGTTGCAGCTGCGCCCGAACCCGTACGAGTTCGAGCTCTACTACGGCTGCTAGCTAAAACAAGCAGCAAACTTGGGATAGTCCGCAAGGATCAGAATCCGTGAGCGCAATGAGGGCTCGGAACAGTGCGTTCCGAGCCCTCATTGCGCTTGCATGCTCCCCGCTAGGTTACGCTTCCACGCCTAGAAGATGGACCAGCCAGTCTTGGCTGTGAATTCATCCAGCGCCGCAATGCCCGCCACGGAGTTTCCATTGGGTCCAAGCGCTGGACCCCACACGGTAATGGAACAGCGTCCGGGCACAATGGCAACAATGCCGCCACCCACTCCGCTCTTACCCGGCAGGCCCACACGGTAGGCGAACTCCCCGGCAGCGTCATAGGTTCCGCAGGTGAGCATAACGGCATTGACGCGTTTACTCTGATTAGGACTCAAAAATGGCGTACCGCCAGCAGCCACTCCGTGCCGGGCCAAGAAGCGCGATGCCTTGGCCAGATCTTCGCAACTCATGGCGAGGGCGCACTGTTTGAAGTAGCTATCCAGCACTTCATCCACTGGATTCTCCAGGTTCCCGTAACTTGCCAGAAGATGGGCCATGGATGCGTTCCGGTGACCGTGGTCCGCCTCGGAAGCGGCCACCAGTGCATCGATCTCCACCTCCGGATTCCCGGATTCCTGTCTCAGCAAGCCCCGTACCGAAGCGGCCGCGTCTCCGGTGATGGAGAGCAACCTGTCGGTAACTACCAAGGCCCCCGCATTGATGAATGGATTCCGGGGAATCCCGCGATCTGCTTCCAGCTGAACCATCGAGTTAAAGGGTGTGCCGGAGGGTTCCCTGAACACCCTTTTCCAGATGGAGTCATAGTCATAGGACATGACTAGCGCCAATGAGAATACTTTTGAAATACTTTGGATTGAGAATGGTTTCTGCCAGTCCCCCGCTCCGAAAACCTCACCGTCAGCCATGGCGACACAAATACCGAAGCTATCCGGGGAGACCTCCCCCAGACTAGGAATGTAGCTAGCCACCTCGCCTTGTAAACACAGCGGCGCCACATGGGCAACAATCTCATCCAGGATTTCCTGCATGTCCAACATGTTCGCTCCCACCGTTCATCCCGCCGTTGCACTTCACCTGCCGCACTTCTGTCTGTACTACTGCCGCTCTTCCAACTGTATTGACGTTTAAAGCAGAGGGGCGGCAGCTCGACAGCCGACGCCCCTCACACAACAAACGTTAGAGCACTTTCGCCAGGAACTCCTGCAGACGAGGCTGCGCAGCGTTGCTGAAGATGGCCTCGGGTGAGCCTTCCTCACAGATGACCCCGGCATCCATGAAGATCACCCGGTCAGCCACCTCGCGAGCAAAACCCATCTCATGCGTGACCACCACCATGGTCATGCCTTCCGCAGCCAGATCTCGAATGACCTGCAAAACCTCGCCCACCATCTCAGGGTCAAGGGCGCTGGTAGCCTCGTCGAAGAGCATGATGCCGGGGTTCATGGCCAGCGCACGCGCAATGGCCACACGCTGTTTCTGCCCGCCGGAGAGCGAGGCGGGACGGGCATCTGCCTTCTCGGACAGGCCCACACGCTTGAGCAGTTCCATGCCCTTGGCCCGGGCCGCAGCCTTGTCCAGCTTCTTGAGCTCCACCGGTGCAAGCATGATGTTCTGAAGCACGGACATGTGTGGGAACAAGTTGAAGTGCTGGAACACCATGCCGATGTTCTGACGTACAGCGTTTAGGTCTACCTTGGGCTCGGTCAAGTCAATACCGTTAACAGTGACGGTGCCGCCGGTGATGTCCTCGAGCTTGTTCAGGCAACGTAGGAACGTGGACTTACCCGAACCTGACGGGCCAATAACACACACAACCTCGCCTTCAGCAATGTCCACATCCATGCCCTTGAGCACTTCATTGGAACCAAAGGACTTTTTAAGCCCACGGACACTTATTTTCGCAGTGCTCATTTGTTGAACTTCCTGTCAAGGACGTTGGAAAGCTGAGTCAAGATGGAGATCACAATGAAGTACAGCGCGGCCACAATCAACAGTGTTTCACCGGTACGGAAGTTGGACGCGTAAATCTGCTGGCCTTGGTAGGTCAATTCCGCAAAGCCAATCACTGCCAGCAAGGAGGTGTCCTTCAACGTGATGACGAACTGGTTGATGAACGAGGGCGTCATGATCTTCACGGCCTGGGGCACCACTACACGGCGCATGGAAGTGACGTAGCTCAGACCCAAGCTGCGGCTGGCTTCGAGCTGGCCGGGATCAACTGACTGGATGCCGCCACGAACAATCTCGGTCATGTAGGCACCCGCGTTCAGGCTCAAGGTGATAACACCTGCTGTCAGGACGTTAATGGGCTGCCCTGTCATCTGCGGCAAACCGAAGTAGAAGAAGAATGCCTGGACCAGTAACGGGGTGCCACGGAAAATAGACACATACGTAGTGGCAATGCCCCGCATGATCTTGCTTTCGGAGACCTTGAAGAAGCCGAACAGGACACCGAGGACGAGGGCGATTGCAAGCGAGAGGACGGTGGCCACCATGGTCAGCCAGAGCCCCTTCATGAGGGCGGGGAAGCTGTCCGCAACGAGCTGGAAGAAGCTGCCCTGCTCGGTGACCTCGGTCTTGGCCAGGTAGGTGTCCAAGATCAAGTCGTACTCGCCATTGGCCTTCAACTCGGCCAAGCCGGTGTCAAACGCCTTCAGAAGGTCCTGATTTTGGCCCTTGTTAACGGCGAAGCCGTAGGAGCTGCCCTGTTCTTTTTCGGTGACAATCTTCAGCCCGTTGTTCTGGCTGACACCGTAAGCGAGCACCGGGTAGTCGTCGAACACGGCCACGGAGTTGCCGGCCTTGACGTCGTCATACATGGTGGCGGAATCTGCGAGTGCCTTGACGGTGAAACCGTATTTGCCCGCGATGGACTTGGCGAACGTTTCACCCTCGCTGCCACGCTTGGCGGTGACGCTCTTGCCCTTGAGATCGGCGTAGGTCTTGATGGCGTCGTCGTTCTTGGCCACCGCCATCTGCACACCGGAGTCAAAGTAGGGGTCGGAGAAGTCAAAGATCTTCTTGCGCTCATCCGTGATGGACATGCCAGCGATGACGCCTGCTACCTGGTTGGACTGCAATGCCTGCAACGCCGCATCAAAGCCCAATGACTTGATGTCAACTTCAAAGCCCTGACTCTTGGCAATGGCGTTGAGCAGGTCCATGTCGATGCCCACCAGATTGCCGCTGCCGTCACGGAATTCAAAGGGGGCGAAGGTGGTGTCAGTGGCAATGGCGAATTTCTTGCCCTCCACGCCGGTGTGCTGCACTGCGGTGCCCGCCGCTGCAGGTGCCGGCACGCTCAACGCTGAGGCGCCGCCAATCCCGAGCAGCATGAAAACGACGGTAAAAAAGGCGGCGAGGGCGGCAAATGTGCCGCCGCTGCGCCGCCGTAGGGGTGGAAGCCTGAGCATAAATTTTCCCTCACAACGGTGTCACGCCCTTCTTGGGGCGATTTAAGTACCCCTCGACGGTACAGCGTTTGTTCCGATCATGCGAGATGGATCACGATTCGATATCAGTTTCACCCCGAATGCGCCACTGCTGTCCATCTCTCAAGACTGCTTCATTGGGTAAGCTGGATGTAATTCCGGCCACTTCCTGGCTATCCATCCGGCCAGCATCTGACCATCCCTGTGACGAAAGTAGCTCATGACCAAGCCCAATGTGATTCTCATTTGCGTCGATGAGTGGCGTGGAGATTGTTTGGGGGCTGAGGGCCACCCTTACGTTCAAACACCTCACTTGGACGAGCTAGCCGGAGCGGGCGCCCGATTCCGGCACGGCTATTCAGCAACACCCACCTGCGTTCCTGCCCGGGTGGCCTTGTTTACCGGCCAGTCCCAGGAGCGCCACGGCCGGGTGGGCTACCAGGAGGGCGTGAAGTTTGACGAGGTCCATCCGATCACGCTGCAGGGCGAGTTCCGCAAGGCGGGTTACCAAACCCAGGCGATTGGCAAGCTCCACGTATATCCGGAGCGCTCGCGCGTGGGCTTTGACGATGTCATCCTGCACGACGGATTCCTTCATTTTGCGCGCAAGGAAAACCGCCGAGACTTCAAGTTCTTTGACGACTACGTTCCGTGGCTGCGCCGCCAACCCGGTGTCACGGCGGACGAGGAGTATTTTGACCACGGTGCAGGCTGCAACTCCACCGTGGCCCGCCCGTGGGACAAGGCGGAGCGGCTGCACCCCACGTCTTGGCTTGGCAGCCAAACAGTGGAATGGCTGTACCGCCGCGACACCACGGTCCCTTTCTTCTTGTACCTGTCCTTTCACCGCCCCCATCCCCCCTACGATCCCCCTGCCTGGGCCATGGAGATGTACCTTGACCTACCGGCCTTCAAGCGGCGAGTAGGCGATTGGGAGCACCACTTCGAATCGGTACGCCGCGACGGCTACCACCAGACGAGCTTTGGGACGCTGCCGGAGGCCGTCACCCACAGGGCCAGAGCCGGTTACTACGGGCTCATGACGCAGATTGACCTGCAGCTAGGGCGCATCTTTGAGGCCCTCAATGAATTTGGTGTGGCGGATGACACCGTCATTGCCTTCACCTCGGATCACGGTGAAATGCTTGGGGACCATGATTTCTACCGTAAGTCTGTGGGTTATGAGGGCTCTGCCCGGGTTCCCTTCATAGTGGTCCCGGCACCTAATGATCCCCGGGCCCTGCGCGGCACAGTGGTGGACGAGGTGGTGGAACTGCGCGACATCATGCCCACCCTGCTGGAACTGGCCAATGTGCCGGTCCCGGAATCCTGCGACGGTAAATCGTTGGTGAGGTTCCTGCGCCAGACACCCTCCGGAGCCGAGCCTGCCGGGGACGTTGAGCCGTGGCGTGAGTGGCTGCACGGTGAGCACGTGTACTTTGACCAATCGCTGCAGTGGGTCACCGACGGGCATGTGAAGTACCTGTGGGCCTCGGAGTGGGGTACGGAGGAGCTTTTTGATCTGGACGCGGACCCGGAGGAAATGCATAACCTCGCTCCCCTGCCCGAGTATGCTCCCTTGTTGGCATTGTGGAAGTCGCGGCTGATTGCCGATCTCACCGGACGTGAGGAAGGGTTCGTGCACGACGGCGAACTGGTCACCGGTGCTCCCGTTGCCACCATGCTGGCCCACGCCAGGGCGCGCATGGCAGGCTGATCGCTCACGTCCTAGCGCTCCCGGTCTAGCGCTCGGGGTCTGGCGCCAACGAGCTGGCGCCGGCGTAATTGCGGAAAGCACAAAGACAAGAGCGGCCCCGCACCAATTGGTGGGGGGCCGCTCTTGCTTGCTGCTAACTACGAGCTGCTAGCTGTGGTTGGAACGCTGGCGGCGCCGTGCCACCATCAGTACCAGACCGCCCACGAGCAGAAGGCCGCCCATGCCGATCAGCGGAGCTGCGCTGCTGCTAGCTGTCCCGGTGGTGGGGGGCGCTACCGGATCCTTCGTGGTGACGGGTTCCGTGGCCGGGTCAGTTGTAGGCTCCGTCGTCGGCTCAGTCGACGGAGCCACGGAAGGGTCCGTGGTTGCCGGAGCAGACGTTGCCGGGACCGTAGTTGCTGGAGCAGTGGGTGCCGGAAGGGTTTCGCCTTCAACAGCGGGAACGAATGCAATGGCAAAGACGTGCAGGTTCGCGTTGTTCGGCAACGTCACCATGGATACGGTCTTGGACGCATCAATGGCAATGGTGTTAGTGAACATGCGGTATGGGAACTCTTCATTGGCGAAGCCTGCGGGCGTGTTGCGGCCCATGACTTCAACCGCAAGGCTGGCACCGTGAGCGGTAACCTCTTGGAAGCCCCAGTTGGGGAGTCCGAAGGTGCCCTTGGAACTGCTGCCGGCGGTGTAGTGAACCGTGGCCTCGCCAACGGCGCCGTTGTGAACTCCGGAACCGAGGAAGGCGATCTTGCTGCCCTGGCCTTCGAACTTGAAGGTCTGCCCTGATCCAGTCACGTTATCCGGCTTGCCAGGTTCAGCTGAAGGCCACGTGAATTCGGTGCCTGCAGCGGTGATCTTCGCGCCGGGCGTGTAACCCTTCAAGGCCAGTTTCTCGCGTGAGAAGCTGTTCTTGCCACCGTCGTAGTCACCCTGCGCGGTGGTGCCCACAGTGGTGGTGCCAACATTGCCGAACAGTTCGGCCAGGCTGGCCGGAACGGGACCTGTGAACTGGTTGCGCTCCGCGAAGGAGGTCTTGACGCCATCTCCGCCTGCATAGGTTGCAGCGGCGGTGAAGTTGCGGGTTACCGAACCGGAGGGGTTGTTCGGTACGTGGATTTCTGCGGTGACAGTGGCGCTCGCACCGGCTGCCAAGGGCGCGCTCAGGCTTTGAGTCTCGGGGTACAGGGTCCAGTTGATGGGTCCTGTGATGACTACCGAAACATCCGTCATGGCTGCGTTGGAGGTGTTTTTCAGTGTGACTGTGACATCAGAAATAACCGGGCCCTGGAGATTGACCTCGGCGATGCTCATGACGAGGGCGGAATTGCTTCCTTCCGCCCCGGCAGGGGAGCCCAGGATGGTTATTGCTCCGCCAAAGACCAGCGCGGTGGCCAGCATGGCGATAAGTGCTCTTAGTTTCTTCATGTTTTGTTATTGCTCCTTTCCAGGTGCGTTAGACCACTGCTGGCATGTCGATGGCTACCGAATCCAGGCCCACACGCGGGCGGACCCAGCCGCCACGGGTGAAGTCGGGAATTTCCACGGGTTTGCCACCATCGGCCAGGGACATGACACTGAGCGGGACAGGGGCGCACCACGCTGCTGAGTCGTACACGTCAATGTCGGCAATGGTGCCTGTGCGCATGGATTGGATGGTCCGCCACGCCATGATGTAGTCCATGCCGCCGTGGCCGCCGTTAGCTACAGCATCCTCCCCAACCTTCTGCCACAACCAGTGATCATATTTGGTCAGTGACGGGGAGAAATCGGCCCAGGAGTGACCGCCGTGGTCCGGTTCCATGTAGACCCGGGCATTGGTGTTGCCGCCGCCTGCGTAATCCTCAAAAATACCGCCGCTGCCGGCAAGGCTGTTGATGCGGCTGTACGGGCGTGGTGTTCAGACATCGTGTTCGGCGCGGATAATCCGGCCCTTTTCCGTGCTGATCATGCAGGTGACCAGGTCACCGTTGACGTACGTCTCGTTCCAGGAGCGGTGCCCCTTGGGAACAAATCTGGCGCGGTAGTCGGCAAGGCCTTTGGCCGTGGTGGCCGTGGCGGAGAGAGTCTTCATCCGATCGCCGCGGTTGATGTCCATGGCAGCGGCGATGGGTGCCAGTCCGTGCATCGCATAGAAGCTTGCCGTGCTCTTGGTGTGCCACTTGCGGCGCCAGTCATCCGTGTAGTAACCGTCGTTGAAGAGCAGATCGCGAAGATCGTGCAGATAGCCGCCGTGGCCGTTGTGCACATCACCGAAGACGCCTTCATGAGCCATCTTCAGCATGGCCAATTCGTTGCGGCCGTAGGAGCAGTTCTCGGCCAGCATCATGTGCCTGCGAGTCTTTTCAGAGGTATCTACCAGATCCCACAGCTCATCAAGTCCCGTGGCGATGGGCAGTTCCACCATGGCGTGGGCGCCGGAGATCATGGCGGCTTTGCCTTGCTCGTGGTGGAATTCCCAGGGAGTGGCGATGTAGACCAGGTCAAGGTCCATCTCATTGAGCATCGTCTTGTAGGAATCGGCTGAACCACCGTACTGCGCCGGGCGTGGACGCCCCAATGCTGCCAGACGGTCAGCCACTCGCTTTGAGCGATCTGCGCGGATATCGCAAACAGCAACTACCTTGGCGCCGGGCACTGCGGCCCAGCCCTCGCTCATGGGACCGCCACGGTTCCCCAACCCAATGACGCCGATGCGCACTGTTGAGTATTTTTCAAAGGGAACGCCAATCATGGTTTCCTGGCCAGCGGGGCGCAGTTGCATGTTTCTGGCAGCCACAGCGTTGGGAGCCAGCGCAGCCATCAGGCCTGTGGCCAACGCACCCCCCCAGAACGCTGCGCCGCGACGCTGATGATAAATGGAGCATGCAGAACCTCCTACAGAAAAATCCTGAACGAATGGCCTAAGTCAGACGTACAGGTTCTAAAGCTCTGCTGTGAAGATGCCGCGGTCAAGCACAGTCAATTCCGGCGCACTTCAAGCCGCTTCCGGCCACTTCCGCTCAGGCCAGGAACAGGCCCCTTCAGGCCAGGATCGGGTTAGCCGTAGAACAGCCGCTCAAAAACGGCCCTAGCACGCCGGGTCAGCCCCAGATAGTGCTCTTCGAAGGCTGCCGCGTTGCCTGGTTCGTAGCCGCACCACCTAGCCACCGCCTCCAGATCATGGCGGGCCGAGGGCAGCAGATCCGAATTCTTGCCGGTCCACATGACATTGGCGTTGCGGATCTTCCCCGCGAGCCGCCACGCAGCCTCCAAGGTCTCGGAATCGTCCCCATCAACTAGCCCCAGCGCCGTAGCGGCGTGGAGGGCGGCAATGGTGCGGGTGGTGCGCAGTTCGGGGTGAGCGTGGGCGTGCTGAAGCTGGAGGAGCTGAACCAACCATTCAACATCGCTCAATCCGCCCCGGCCCAGCTTCACGTGCCGGGCAGGATCGGCACCGCGTGGCAGCCGTTCGGATTCCATCCTCGCCTTGATGCGTTTGATTTCGCGAAGGTTAATTTCCGGCACGGATTGTGGGTACCGGATGGGGTTCACCATGGAGATGAAATCGCGTGCCAGGACATCCGAGCCAGCCATGGGAAGCGCCCGCAACAGGGCCTGAGCCTCCCAGGCGGAGGACCAGCGGGAATAGTATTCCCGGTACGCTTCCAGTGACCGAACCAGGGGCCCGTTGCGGCCCTCCGGGCGGAGCCCGGCGTCCACAGTGAGTACCCGCTCGGCTTGGATGGCAGGCTTCAAAGGAGCCGTCAGCAGTGTGGTGAGCCGCTGAACGATTGCCTTGGCCTGCTGCGTGGCCTCCCCCATCCGGTCCTGCGCCAGCCCGTCAACGGGCCGGTGCACAAACAGGACGTCAGCGTCTGAGCCGTACCCGATTTCTTGTCCACCCTGACGGCCCATGGCCACCACGAGGACGCGGGTCAGCGGTGGCGTGCCAGCGTAGATTTCATTTTCGGCCACGAGGAGGGCGCCCAGCACGGCGGCCCGGTCCACGTCGCTCAAGGCCCGAGAGACAGCGTCTTGTCGCAGCAGCCCGCAGCTGTCAGCTATGCCAATGCGCAGGATCTCGCGTTGGCGCAGCAGGCGGATGAGCCGGATGGCACCGGCATCTCCCCCATGGCGGGATAGCGTTGACTGAATTTCACTCCACTGTGATTCAAAGCTTTGCGGAACAAGTTCTTTACTGTTGCCCAGCCAGGCGGTGGCCTCCGGTGAGACCTCTAGCAGGTCACTGACCAGGCGGGAACTGGAAAGCAGGTGACACAAGCGCTCTGCGGCCGCTTGGTGATCGCGCAGCATGCCCAGGTACCAATGGGAGGTTCCCAGCGCGTCGCTCACCCGGCGGAAGGCGAGCAGACCGGCGTCGGGGTCAACGCCGTTGGCCAACCAGCCGAGCAGAACCGGCAGGAGTTGGCGCTGCAAAGCTGCCCGGCGGCTCACACCGGCGGTCAGGGCCTCGATGTGCCGAACTGCCCCCGCCGTATCCCGGTAGCCGAGGGCAGCAAGGCGGGCCCGGGCGGCGTCGGTAGTCAGGGCGGCATCCTCTGCACTGAGATTTGCAGCCGTGGCCAGGATGGGACGGTAAAAAATCTGCTCATGCAAGGAACTCACGGAACGTTTAACCTTGGACCAGTTAGCTTCGAGGGAATCCGCACTGGGCCGCTTCATGCTCAGCGGCCCCTCCAGGGACCTGGCGAGGGCGCGCAATTGCTCCGGCGCTGTTGGCATAGTGTGCGTGCGGCGCATATGCACCAGTTGAATCCGGTGTTCTAGCACGCGCAAATATGTGTAGTGATTGAGCAGCAGCGCGGCATCGGTGCGGCCAATATATCCGGCATGTGTGAGCGCTTCAATGGCCGCAGTGGTGGCACGCAAACGAACACTCGGATCAGTTTTACCGTGGACTAGCTGAAGTAACTGGACGGAAAATTCAACATCACGCAGGCCGCCCTTGCCCAGTTTGATCTGGCGTCCGGCATCCGCGTCACGAATACTCGCTGTCACACGCCGTCGCATGGCCTGGACGGACTCCACAAAGCCGTCCCGCTCAGAGGAGTTCCAGATCAGCGGTTCCACAGCGTTCTCAAAATCGGCGCCAAGCGCCCTGTCTCCGGCGATGGTCCGGGCTTTCAAGAGTGCCTGGAATTCCCAGCTTTGCGCCCACCGGTGGTAGTAGGCAAGGTACGACTCGAGGGTGCGCACCAACGGCCCGTCCTTGCCTTCGGGGCGCAGATTGGCATCAACTTCCCACAGGCCCGGCTCACGTTCCGAAGCATAAATGGTGCGTGAGAGTGCCCCTGCCAGAGCATTGCCCACCCTGACCAGTTCGCTCTCATCAATACCCTGCGCCCCGGCGGCCTGTTCATCGAGTGCCACAACGTACATGACGTCCACGTCGGAGATGTAGTTCAGCTCCCGGGCGCCACATTTGCCCATGCCCACCACGGATAGCCGCACAGCCGCCACCTTCTCGGCTCCCAAGGCTGCCCCGACCTCATTGCGTGCCACTGCCAAAGCGGCTTCGAGCGCTGCTGCCGCCAAATCCGCCAGCTCCGCTCCGGCCTGGGGCATGGCTGCCTGAGGCGACGGCGCTGCCAGGTCCCGTAACGCCAACTCGCATAAGTGCCTGCGGTACATGGTTCGCAAGGCGATCCGCCCCTGGCTTTTGGACATCTGCGCCACGGCACGCTCCGCCGTGGGCTCTGCCCCCACCGAGCGCAGCAGCGAAGCCCGCAGCACCTCCGGATCTGCTGCGGCAGGGCGCCCCATGAGGGCAGGGTCCACCACCTCGAGATGTTCCGGGTGCCGCATCAGGAAGTCAGCCAATGACTCCGATGCCCCGAGGAGCCTGAACAAGTGCGCGTTGGAGAGTGTCCGTCCCGTGTCAGGATCTACGCAGGTGAGCAGGCTCCGGGTTTGCGGGGCACGGCTGAGCAGCCGTACCAATGACTGCAGCGCCATATCCGGGTTGTCGGCAATGGCCAGCGCGTCCAGCAACTGTGTCTGGTCCAGGTCTGCGAGTTCGCTAAATCCTAGAAACCTCTCACAGTTTTCAAGGTCGGAGAAGCCACGTGAGATCAAGGTGCGGGTCAGGGAACTCATGGCAGTGTGTTAGAGCACCCCCAAGTAGCGGTTGATCTCATAGGGGGTCACCTGGAGGCGATATTCCTGCCACTCGGAACGTTTGTTACGCAGGAAATTTTCGAAGACCTGTTCACCCAGGATTTCCGGCATGAGCTCTGATTCTTCCATTTGCCGCACGGCGTCATGCAGGCTGGATGGCAGCGGGTCATGGCCCATGAGCCTGCGCTCTGCACTCGTCAACGCACTGATGTCTTCCACGGCGGCCGGTGGCAACTCATAACCTTCCTCGATACCCTTCAGCCCGGCTCCCAGCAGGACTGCATAGGCAAGGTAAGGGTTCGCGGCTGAATCAATACCGCGGTATTCAAGGCGCGCGGCCTGCCCCTTGCCCGGCTTGTAGAGGGGCACCCTCATCAGGGCGGAGCGGTTGTTGTGGCCCCAGGAGACGTAGCTGGGGGCTTCTCCGCCACCCCACAGCCGCTTGTAGGAGTTGACGAACTGGTTGGTCACCGCGGTGAATTCCGGGGCGTGCTTGAGGATCCCGGCCATGAATTGCCGCGCCGTCTTGGAGAGCTGGTACTCGGCGCCCGGTTCGTGGAAGGCGTTGCTATCGCCTTCAAAGAGGGAGAAGTGGGTGTGCATCCCGGAACCGGGGTGGTCTGAGAATGGTTTCGGCATGAACGTGGCATAAGTGCCTTGTTGAATGGCGACCTCACGGATCACCGTTCGGAAGGTCATGATGTTGTCTGCCGTTTGGAGTGCGTCGGCATAGCGCAGATCGATCTCATTCTGCCCCGGCCCGCCCTCATGGTGGCTGAACTCTACGGAGATACCCACGTCTTCGAGCATGGTCACGGCGGTGCGCCTAAAATCCTGAGCTACCCCGCCTGGCACATGGTCAAAATAGCCGGCCTGGTCCACAGGGACGGGGATGCCGTCAGGTCCGGGCCTATCTGACTTGAGCAGATAGAACTCAATCTCGGGGTGGGTGTAACAGGTGAATCCCATGTCAGCGGCCTTCGCCAAGGTTCGCTTCAGGACGTTGCGCGGATCAGCGGCGGAGGGTTCGCCGTCGGGCGTGAGAACATCGCAGAACATGCGGGAGGTCTGTTCTGTCTTGCCGTTGCCGCGCCAGGGCAGGATTTGGAAGGTTGACGGATCGGGCTGGGCCAGCATGTCGGATTCAAAGATCCGGGCCAGGCCTTCAATGGCGGAGCCATCGAACCCCAGACCCTCTTCGAAGGCGCCCTCCACTTCAGCCGGGGCCAGTGCCACCGATTTCAAGGAGCCCACAACGTCAGTAAACCAAAGCCGCACAAACCTGACATCGCGCTCCTCAATGGTGCGCAACACAAATTCCTGTTGACGGTTCATGTACGGGCCTCTTCCTCTGGCACCAGCACCTCCTGGCACCAGTTGCGGGCAGGTGGCGGACGGGTTTGCGGCAGGTGTGTCCCCCGCAATCTTCACTCTACTAACTAGTGTGGCGCCCGGTGCCCATCCCACACCCGTAATCGTAATAAGCTGAGGTCATGGCACCCTCAAGCACCCCTGACTCCCCCGCGTCTGATTCCCCCGCGTCCGCCGAGCTGGCGGCCCCTTACGGTTCCGGCGCCGCTGCCCGGACCGCTACCCCCGGCGGCATCCCCGTCACCACACAGAAAATCCGTACACACCATCTGTTGGCGGCAAAAAAGGCTGGCCAAAAATTTGCCATGCTGACGGCTTACGATCAGTACACGGCACAAATTTTTGATGAGGCTGGCATTGAAGTGCTGCTGGTGGGCGACTCCGCCTCCAACAACGTGCTGGGCAATGAAACGTCCCTGCCCATCACCTTGGATGAAATGATCATCTTCTCCCGAGCGGTGACGGCTGGCGCCCACCGCGCCCTGGTGGTGGCGGATCTGCCCTTTGGCAGCTACGAGCAATCACCCGAGCAGGCAATCGCATCCTCGGTACGCCTCATGAAAGAGGGCCTGGTTCACGCCGTGAAAATGGAAGGCGGAGCCTACTACGCCTCAACCGTGCGCGCTCTGACGCAGGCCGGCATCCCTGTCATGGCGCACATTGGCTTTACCCCTCAAAGCGAGCACACCCTGGGTGGCTACCGCGTGCAAGGTCGCGGCGAGATGGCTCAGGCCATGATTGACGACGCCGTAGCGCTGGCTGACGCTGGCGCGTTTTGTGTGCTGATGGAAATGGTCCCAGCCGAGACGGCAGCCGCCGTGGAAGCCGCAGTTTCCGTACCCACTGTGGGCATCGGGGCGGGCAACACCACCACGGGGCAGGTTCTGGTGTGGCAGGACATGGCAGGATTGCGTACCGGCAAGATGGCCAAGTTTGTCAAGCAGTATGCCCAGCTGCGCACCATTCTGGCTGACGCTGCCCGCGAGTATGGCGACGAAGTTCGCTCTGGTGTATTCCCCGGACCGGAACACACCTTCTAACATCCGGCCGGGGCTGGGAAGGGCCACAAGGTGCTGTGGGACGTGCCGGAAGAGAGTTAGTCTTCTTCGTCTTCGTCCAGGGCGTCCGCGGCGGCATTGCGCTCTTGGACCTTGGCCAAGGCATGCTCGGCCTCTTCCCGGCTTTCGTAGGGACCAATCAGGGACTGCCACCCTGACTGGGCATCCTTTTCCACCTCGTGTGTTTGTACGTTGTACCAATAGCGTGCCATGACGGCCTCCATGCCTTGTGTGTGAATACTTGTGTGTGAATACTTGCAACTGCTGCCATCATAGGGCTTTCCTGCCGGCGGACGGTGAGAGCACTACGCACTCCCTGTCCATGGGCAAAAATTTAGTAAGATGGTTCCTATGTCTTCAACAGCAACCTCAGCGCCCATCGGCAAGCTGGTACCCGGGATCATCAGCCCGGAGCTAGCCGTTCCCTTCTCGATTGCCCGTCCTGAATACGTGGGCAAGGCCGGACCGGCCCCCTTCAAGGGATCGGAAGTCAAGGACGCGCAGACGCTGGAGAAGATCCGGATTTCAAGCAAGATTGCCGCAGCGGCCATCGTGGAGGTTGGCAAACACATTCTCCCCGGTGTGACCACAGATGAGCTGGACCGGATAGGACACGAATTCCTCCTGGATCATCAGGCGTACCCCTCCACGTTGGGCTACCGGGGGTTCCCGAAGTCATTGTGCTCCTCCATCAATGAAGTGATCTGCCACGGCATTCCGGACACCACCGTGGTCCAAGACGGTGACATCATCAACATTGACATCACTGCGTTCAAGAACGGCGTCCACGGCGACACCAACTTCACCTTCACAGTAGGCAATGTTGATGAGGAGTCCCGTCTGCTGGTGGAGCGCACCCAGGAGTCATTGAACCGCGCCATCCGGGCCGTGGCGCCAGGAAGGGAAATCAACGTCATTGGCCGTACCATCTCCTCTTACGCCAAGCGTTTTGGCTACGGAGTGGTGCGTGACTTCACCGGTCACGGCGTGGGCGAGGCATTCCATACCGGACTGATTATTCCGCATTATGACGCGGCTCCTGCCTACAACACTGTCCTGGAAGAGGGAATGGTGTTTACCATCGAACCCATGCTCACACTGGGCACCATTGAATGGGACATGTGGGCGGATGATTGGACCGTGGTCACTCGTGACCGCAAGCGTACGGCACAATTTGAACACACCATGGTAGTTACAGCCACCGGCGCTGAAGTCCTGACCCTGCCGTAGCATTACCTATGCCTTAGCTTCCCGCAGTATTGTCTTGGTCCAACACCGGCGTCTAACGCGTCCCTATTTCTATCCTTGGAGCCTGCATGTCTAAAAAGCACTCACCCAAAACAACTGCCATCGGTGTCGATATTGGTGGTACCGGCATCAAGGGCGGAATCGTTGATCTTTCCACCGGCGAGGTAATCGGGGACCGCTTCCGGATCCTGACCCCTGCCCCGTCAACCCCGCAGGCTGTGGCGAAGGTGGTCAAGGAGATCGTGGATGAGCTGTCCTCGCGCGATCACGCCCCAGCGGCTGATGCTCCCGTAGGCATCACCTTCCCGGCCATCATTGCCCATGGCATTTCCTTGTCCGCAGCAAATGTGGACAAGTCCTGGATCAACGCCAATGTGGATGAGATCTTCACCCAGGAGTTGGGCCGTGATGTGCAGGTCATCAATGATGCCGATGCCGCCGGCTTGGCTGAGGCCCGTTACGGTGCTGGCAAGGGCGTAAAGGGTACCGTCTTGGTCATCACGCTGGGCACGGGGATCGGCTCCGCGTTCATCTACAACGGCAAGCTTATTCCCAACGTTGAGCTGGGCCATCTGGAACTGGATGGCTTCGACGCCGAAACGAAGGCCTCGGCCAGCGCCCGGGAAAGGGACGGGCTCAGCTGGGATGAGTACTCGGTGCGGCTCCAACGCTACTTCTCCCATGTGGAGTTTTTGTTTTCACCGGAACTGTTCATCATTGGTGGCGGCATTTCCAAGCGCAGCGAGGACTACCTTCCCCAGCTGAAGCTGCGCACCAAGATCATCCCTGCCGAACTGGCCAATAACGCCGGTATTGTGGGCGGCGCCTTGCAAGCGGCCGTGTACTTCAAACTCATCAAGTAGCAAGATCAGAGCACACAGGCAACTCTCGCTAGGAGGCACAGATCACTCTGGCCACTCTCTAGCGAGAGTTGCTGTGCTGTTGCTCGCGAAGCCAGGTTCTAGCTGGCATCCTCGCTTCTTAATTTGGCGATGGAAGCCTCAAAGTCCGCCAGGGATTCGAAGGCTTGGTAGACGCTGGCGAAGCGCAGATACGCCACCAGGTCAAGGCGGCGTAGCGGTTCCAGAATGGCCAGGCCCACGTTGTTGGCATCAATTTCTGCTGCCCCACTGGCCCGGATTGACTCTTCTACTTCCTGAGCGAGTTTAGCCAGGTCATCGTCGGTGACGGGGCGTCCCTGACACGCCTTACGGACGCCGCTGATGATCTTGCTGCGGCTAAAAGGTTCCGCTACCCCGGAGCGTTTGCTCACGGACAGACTGGCCGTTTCCATGGTGCTAAAGCGCCGGCCACATTCGGTACACTGACGCCGGCGGCGGATGGACGAGCCGTCATCGGACAGTCTTGAATCAACCACACGCGAATCGGGATTACGGCAGAATGGGCAATACATGCAACCCCCTTCAGGTCGTGTCAATCACCAGTCTAAGATCATTTCAAGAGCAAATGACAATCGTGTAATTATCATACATGCACCCCTGCTGTCCAGAGGTGCAGCCTCAGAAAGTTGCTTAGGGGAAACGCACTGCCACGGCATCACCATGCGCCGGCAGGTCCTCCGCCTGGGAGAGCGTGATGACGTGGCGGGCCACCTCGGCCAGGGCGTCCTTGTTGTAGTTGATCAGTTGGACAGCACGCAGGAACGTTGTCACATTCAACCCCGAGGAGAACGCGGCAGTGCCACTGGTGGGCAACACATGGTTTGATCCTGCGCAGTAATCGCCCAAGCTCACGGGACTGTAGTCACCAATGAAGATGGCACCCGCGTTGGAAATTTGTGCTGCTACCTCAACAGCGTTCTCCGTCACAACTTCCAGGTGCTCCGCCGCATAAGCGTTGCACACGGCCACACCCTGCGCCAGATCACTCACGAGAACAATCCCCGACTGCACGCCGCCAAGTGCCGTCTGGACCCGTTCCCTGTGGGCCGTGCGTGCCACCTGGGCGCGAAGCTCGCGTTCGACGGCGTCCGCCAACTCCACGGAAGTCGTCACCAAAACCGATGCTGCGTTGGGATCGTGTTCAGCCTGGCTGATGAGATCTGCGGCAACAAAGATCGGGTTGGCTGTGTGGTCCGCCAGAACGGCAATTTCTGTTGCGCCAGCTTCTGAGTCAATACCCACCACGCCCTTGACCAGGCGCTTGGCGGTGGCCACGAAGATGTTGCCCGGACCCGTTACCACGTCAACGGGCTCGATGACCTCTCCTCCCCCCGTTGCCGAGCTTCCGGCGGCTACGCCGTAGGCAAATGCAGCGATTGCTTGGGCCCCGCCCATGGCGTAGACCTCGTCAATGCCCAGCAAGGCGGCGGCGGCAAGGATGGTCTGATCCGGCAGGCCCCCGTTATTCTTCTGCGGCGGTGAGGCCAGAGCCACCGAAGCCACTCCTGCTGCTTGAGCAGGCACAGCATTCATGATGACCGAGGAGGCCAAGGGTGCCAGACCGCCCGGGACATACATGCCCACTCGGGAGACGGGAACCCAGTGCTGGGATACCACGGCACCGTTGGCTACCGGGAAGTCAATGTTTGCCGGCTTCTGTGCCTGGGCAAAGGCTGTGGCACGGGCGATGGATTCCTCCAAGGCGGCACGCACGGCCGGGTCCAGAGTTTCCAGCGCCTTCTGTAGCGCCCCGGCCGGGACACGGGGATGTTCCTGGGTGACGCCGTCGAACTTGTGGGCCAGCGCCGCCAAGGCGGCGTGCCCATCCCGGCGGACATCGGCAATGATGGCTTCCACAGCGGTTTCCGCCGTGCTCACGGTGGAGGCGGCGGTGCGGGGAACTGCGCCCTTTAGCTCAGCTACGGAAAGGCTCTGGCCACGCAGATCCGTTCGTCGCAGAGTGAATGTGGCGCCACTGTTGATGGCGGGTTCGGTCACAGAAGATTCATGGTTGCTCACAACACGCAAGTTTACCTGTTGAGAGCCATGGGTGTGTTCCGGGCTACTGCTCTTCCCCCTGCTCCATTTCTTCTCGTTTCTCGGGCTTGCCGAAGTAGTAGCCGAACAAATGCGTGAGGAAGAGTACCGCTGCGCTTGTCAGGGGCCAGATCAAGAGGACCGAAGGTGAGCGCAGGGAGAACACAATGCTCGGGTTGCTCAGATTCTCCGGCAGAGTGTGGAAGAGGTCCCCCGCAAACACACCTGTTCGCCAGGCCAGCACGGACCCGGCTAGCGCACCCACCAGCAGGGCCAACGTGGGCGCAGCCGTAGTCCAGATCCGCGGCGTCTTACGGCCCTGGCGCAGGAGCAACACGGAGGCGACCACGCCCGCAACCAGCATCAACAGTGCTAGGGCGGCGTCCCTGGGAAACCAGCTGTCATAATCGGAGCCGTCGCCGTAGATGGCCCCTCCCGGCGCCAGAACAAACCAGGCAACGCCCATGACTGCCCCGAGCACTAAGGTTATGGCCAGCCAGCGCCGCCAAAAAGCCTTGTTACTTTTGCTCCAAAGCGTGCCGGAGGCATGGGCTCGCTGCGCTGACCCGGGGCTTGAAAGCGCCGCCTCGGCAGTGGGTTCATTCATGGTTAGCCTTCCAGACAGGTGGGGCCGAGCAGCACCTTCAGATCGCCAAAGAGCGAGGGCGTGGGGTTGACCCGATGATGCAAAGGCAGTTTCATGATCTTAACGGAACGGCTGCCAGCCAGGTGCATCTTTACTTCGGTGTTGCCACGATGATCGTTAAGCACTGATTTCAGTGCCTGGAGAACTTGTTCGTTGGCCTTGTGTTCGGGCATAGAGATCACGAGCGGCCCGGCCATGCCTTCGCTCAGGTCCGGGACGGTGAGCTCCATGGCGTTAAGGGTGATGGCGCCGTCGTCACGCTTTTGCAGCCTTCCCTTGACCACCACTATCAGGTCCTCAGCGAGAATGTTGGCGATGGGACCGTAGGTCTGGCCAAAGAACATCACCTCGAGCGAACCGCCCAGATCCTCAACCTCGCAGCGGGCATAGGGGTTGCCGCTGCTCTTGGCAATCCGGCGTTGTAAGTTGGTAATCATGCCCGAAATGGTGATGATGTGCCCGTCCTGTGGCCCGTCATCGCCGAGCAACGCCGTGATGGACATGTCAGCGTTCTGGCTCAGGACGCCTTCCAAACCGCGCAGCGGGTGGTCCGAGACGTACAAGCCCAGCATGTCGCGTTCGAAGGCGAGCTTGTCCTTCTTCTCCCATTCGGGCAGGTCCGGGATTTCGGTGGTGAGCGCTGATTCCGGCTCCTCCTCGCCACCAAGTCCGGCAAAGAGGTCAAACTGGCCCACGGCCTCGTTCCGTTTGATGCTGATCACGGAGTCAACGGCTTCTTCATGGATCATGGCCAATGCCCGGCGGGCGTGCCCCAGCGTGTCAAAGGCGCCAGCCTTGATCAGGGATTCAATGGTGCGCTTGTTGCACACCACGGCGGGGACTTTCATCAAAAAGTCGGAGAAGTTCTCAAAGTTGCCGCGTTCACGCCGGGACTCCACCAAGCCGTTGACTACGTTGGCGCCCACGTTGCGAATGGCGCCCATACCGAAGCGAATGTCCGTCCCGATCGGGGTGAAGTTCAAGGCGGATTCGTTGACATCAGGGGCAAGAACGGTAATGCCCATGTGGCGGCATTCGTTGAGGTACAGCGCCAGTTTGTCCTTGTCATCACCCACGCTGGTCAGCAGGGCCGCCATATATTCGGCCGGGTGGTGTGCCTTCAGGTACGCGGTCCAGTAACTGATGACGCCGTAGGCGGCCGAGTGGGCCTTGTTGAAGGCGTAGTCGGAGAAGGGCAGCAGGATCGCCCACAGTGTTTGGACGGCGGCGTCAGAGTACCCGTTGTCCAACATGCCCTGATGGAAGCCCGCATACTGCTTATCCAGTTCGGACTTCTTCTTCTTACCCATGGCCCGGCGCAGAATGTCGGCCCGGCCCAGTGAGTAGCCGGCCAGCTTCTGCGCAATCGACATGACCTGCTCCTGGTACACGATCAGCCCATACGTCCCGCCGAGGATGTCCGCGAGGGGTTCCTCCAATTCAGGATGGATGGGCGTGATCGGCTGCAGACCGTTTTTACGCAGAGCGTAGTTGGTGTGTGAGTCGGCACCCATAGGACCTGGCCGGTACAGGGCTAGAACAGCGGAGATGTCTTCAAAGTTATCCGGGCGCATGAGCTTGAGAAGCCCGCGCATGGGACCGCCGTCGAGCTGGAAAACACCCAGCGTGTCACCGCGCGCCATGAGCTCATAGGAGGGTGCGTCGTCGAGCTCCAACCCTTCAAGGTCAAGGTCAAAGCCCTTGTTGGCCTTGATGTTCTCCAGCGCGTCCGTGATGATCGTGAGGTTGCGCAGCCCCAAGAAGTCCATCTTGATCAGTCCCAGACCTTCAGCGGTCGGGTAGTCAAACTGGGTGATGATCTGCCCATCCTGGATGCGGCGCATGATCGGGATGACATCGATGATGGGATCAGAGCTCATGATCACACCGGCCGCGTGCACGCCCCACTGGCGCTTGAGCCCCTCAAGGCCCTTGGAGAGCTCGAAGACCTTTGCAGCTTCCGGGTCAGTGTTGATCAGGTTGCGGAAATCCTGGGCTTCCCCGTACCGCTTGGCCTCCGGGTTTTCAATATCATTGAGCAGAATATCTTTGGCCATGACGGCCGGAGGCAACGCCTTCGTGAGCATTTCACCCATGCTGAAGGGGTGGCCCAGCACGCGGGAGGAGTCCTTGAGCGCCTGCTTGGTCTTGATGGAGCCGTACGTGACAATCATGGCCACACGCTCATCGCCATACTTCTCGGTCACGTACTTGATGACCTCATGGCGGCGCCGATCATCGAAGTCCACGTCGAAGTCAGGCATGGAGACACGCTCAGGGTTGAGGAAGCGCTCAAAGATCAGACCATGGCGCAACGGGTCAAGGTCGGTAATGCGCATGGCGTAGGCCACCATGGAACCGGCACCGGAACCACGGCCCGGACCCACCCGGATCCCTTGGGCCTTGGACCAGTTGATGAAGTCGGCCACTACCAGGAAGTACCCCGGGAAGCCCATGCGGATGATGACGTCGAGTTCGTAGTCCGCCTGCTTGCGCACGTCATCGGGAATACCAGACGGGTAGCGGTACCGCAGGCCCTCATCCACCTCCTTCACCAGCCAGGAGGTCTCATCCTCACCCGGTGGGCAAGGGAATTTGGGCATGTAGTTGGCGTTGGTGTTGAAGGAGACGTCGCAGCGTTCAGCGATCAGCAGCGTGTTATCGCACGCCTCCGGCAATTCGGAAAAGAGCGAGCGCATTTCCGCCGCGGACTTCAGGTAGTAGCCGCTGCCGCTGAAGGCAAAGCGCTTGCCGCCCTGATCATAGGTGGGCTCGGTCAGTGTGGAGGCGGATTGGAGAGCCAACAGGGCCTCGTGCGCCTTGGCGTCATGCTCATGCGTGTAGTGCAGATCGTTGGTAGCGACCAGCGGAATTTTCAGTTCCCTGGCCAGGCGCAGCAGGTCCTTGGTGACCCTGCGCTCAATGTCCAGCCCATGGTCCATGAGCTCGCAGAAATAGTTTTCCGCACCGAAGATGTCCTGGAATTCGGAGGCGGCGGCCTTGGCCTCGTTGTACTGACCCAGCCGCAGACGCGTCTGAACCTCACCGGAGGGGCAGCCAGTGGTGGCGATCAATCCGGGGTGATACTCATTGAGCAGTTCCCGGTCCAGACGCGGGTATTTGCCCATGGGTGAATCGAGGGAACCCAAGGAGGAGGCCCGGAACAAGTTGCGCATGCCCTGGTTGTTGTAGCTGAGCAGCGTCATGTGGGTGTAGAAACCACCGCCGGAGACGTCATCCTTCTTTTGTGACTCCTCGGTGCGCCACTTCACCCTGGATTTGTCGGTACGGGCCGTGCCCGGGGTGACGTAAGCTTCCACCCCGATGATGGGCTTGATGCCGGCATCGGTGGCCTTGCGCCAGAAGTCAAAGGCACCGAACAAATAACCGTGGTCGGTGGTGGCCAAGGCCGGCATTTCAAGCCGCTTGGCCTCGTCAAACAATTCGGTCAGGCGGGCGGCACCGTCCAACATGGAATATTCGGTGTGCGTATGGAGATGGACAAAACTGTCAGTCGATGAGCTAGCCACCAGATCATTCTACGTGGCCAAGTCAACCGCCAGCCCCCAGAAACGCTCGCTCACTTTTGGGGCATTAATGCAAATCGCTCCCTCACTAAATGAGGGAGCGATCTGTGAAAGGGAGCCAAAAGTAACCGAGCGTTGGAGGTGGGGCTAGTGTTCGCCGCGCAGGTGATCCAGTGCGTAGTTCAGATCCTGCGGGTAGGCGCTGGTGACACTGACCCACTCCCCCGATGTCGGGTGCGTGAAACCGAGCTTGTGGGCGTGCAGCCATTGACGGGTCAGGCCCAGTTCGGCCGCCAACTTCGGATCCGCCCCGTAAGTGAGATCTCCGGCACAGGGGTGGCGCAGGGCAGAGAAATGGACACGAATTTGGTGGGTGCGTCCGGTCTCCAGATGCACCTCCACGAGGGAAGCCTTGCCGAACGCTTCGAGCACCTCATAGTGAGTGATGGAGGGGCGCCCGTCTTCAATGACCGCGAAGCGCCAGTCATGGCCCGGATGGCGGCCAATGGGGGCGTCAATGGTGCCCTGCAAAGGATCAGGCAGTCCCTGCACCACAGCGTGGTAGACCTTCTCAACGGTCCGTTCACGGAACGCCTGCTTTAGCACGGTGTAGGCGTGCTCGGTTTTGGCAACCACCATGGCTCCCGAGGTGCCCACATCCAGTCGGTGCACAATGCCCACCCGCTCTTGGGCGCCGGAGGTGGAGATGCGGTAACCGGCGGCAGCCAGCCCCCCCACTACTGTGGGACCTACCCAGCCCGGGGAAGGGTGTGCTGCCACACCCACAGGCTTGTCAACTACCACAAAGTCAACGTCATCTAGCAGGATCTTTAATCCTTCGACGGGCTCAATGCGAACCTCCAGCGGATCACGCCGCTGCGGAATGGTCACCTGGATGCTGGCCCCGGCACTAAACTTCTCGCTCTTGCCCATGGAAGCACCGTTTTGTAAGACATTGCCCTCCGTACACAGCAGTGCAGCAGCGGATCGGGAGATGCCCAGCAAAGTGGCCAGCCCGGCGTCGGCTCTGATCCCGGCAACAGCCTCTGGAACCACGAATGTTTCAGTCATTATCTTCCTCCCCTTCATGCCCTGCAACTTCTGCGGACTTCGTTTTTGTGACATTGGACGCCGTGGCTTTAGCGACAGCTCTACTGCCATCTAGCGAGATACCCAGCAGAGTGAGCAGGCAGATCACAATGACGCCGCCCACAACAGCCATATCCGCCATATTGAAAATGGCGAAGTTGGGGAAGGAAATAAAGTCCACCACGTGCCCCATGCCAAACGACGGCGGACGGAACAGCCTGTCGGTCAGGTTACCTAGGGCGCCACCCAGGACCAGACCCAAGCCAATGGCCCACCAAAGCGAACGGATGCGCCGGGCAAAGACAATGATGGCAACGGAAACAGCCGCCATGATGATGGTGAATACCCAGGTGAAATTCTCGCCGATGGAGAACGCCGCACCAGAATTCAGGATGTGGTACCACTGCAAAACACCAGGGATAACGGGGGTTTTCTCACCCAATTCCATGGTGGAACTGACCCACCATTTAGTTAATTGGTCACAAATATAGGCAAAGGCCGCCACGCCGAGCCAGAGCCACCAGAAGTGGCGGCGGGGCTTGGCAGCGGGCGCTGGCAAAGAGTTCTCGCTCATAACGCTTTCAGTTGATTGGGCAATGGGATTCCTTCCATCATAGGCGCCAACTCATCCACGCCCTGTGACGGGTGGCACCGTTGTTGGAACTTAAGAAACTAAAAGCCGGTGGAACAAGTTTCCTTGCACCACCGGCTTCTAGTTATCTGGAATTAGGACTCCAGGCTGCTCTCGGTGAAATCCGGGGCTGCCACTGAGCCGCGGGCGTCCAAGTCGCGCAGCTGGCCTTCGATGTAGCTCTTCAGGCGTGAGCGGTAATCGCGCTCGAAGCCGCGAAGCTGCTCTACCTTGCGCTCCAGCACTGAACGCTGCTGTTCCAGGGCGCCGAGCGTCTTACGGCTCTTCTCCTGGGCATCGTTCACCAGTGTGCTGGCTTCAATCTGGGCCTCAGCAATGATCTTGTCACGCTGCTCAACACCCGCGCTGACATATTCATCGTGCAGGCGCTCGGCCAACGCAAGGACACCGCTGGCGGACTGTGCTGCGGAAACCGGTGCTGTAGGAGCCGGAGCCGGGACAACCTTTTCTTCCACAACGGGTTCCGGAGCTGCGGGGGCCTGAACTACCTCAGGCTCAACAACTGCGGGCTCGGGTTCAACCTTCGCGGGCTCCTTGGCCAGTAGCGGTGCTACCGGGGCAGGGGCCGTTGCGGGGTTGGAACCACCCTGCTCGAGCTGCTTGCGCAACTCGTCGTTTTCCTGATGGAGTCGGCGAAGCTCAACGACGATCTCGTCAAGAAAATCGTCGACTTCGTCCTGGTCATAGCCTTCACGAAACTTTGTCGGCTGGAACCGCTTGTTGACAACGTCTTCTGGCGTAAGCGCCATCTAGTCACCTCATTGGTCTTATGTGAGTCAGACACCGGCCGAAACCTTCCCCGGACTACGGTACCGAATACAAATCTGGAGATCTGAACTTGGGTTCTATCGCTTTTTACAATATAGCCTTTTGTCGCTGAAAACTAACGACGCGGCTCTAACTGACAAAACTTTTTGTCACACTCATGCCAATACCCACGGCAACGAGCAATAAAAGGAAGCCAATATCCAGCGCAACGGAGCCAATCCGAAGCGGTGGAATCATGGCCCGGAGTTTACGCAGCGGCGGATCGGTGAGTCTGTACACGAGCGAGGCTCCAACGAGAGCTGCGCCCTTGGGACGCCAGTCACGGGCGAATACTTGTATCCAGTCGAACACCATGCGCAGCAGCAGCGTCAGGAAATAGAGCAGCAGGAGCAGGTAGAGGAGAGCAAAAACAATTGTCACGCGTGTGCACACAATCCCTAGGAGGAGAAAAAACTTGAACCTTGCAGCCAGACTCATCGGTGCGCTTCCGGAACGTCCCGGACGCAGGTAACTCTGATGTCTTCAGCTTAACGAACTGCCCGGACACTTTGTGCCCGGGCAGTCAAAATATCTTGGTTAAGACAAGTCGTCTAAGACAAGGTGTTAGCTCTGATTGAAGAAACTGGCCTGGGTGTCCGAGATCTTCTTGTCATCGCCGAGCACCTCAATATATGACGGTGAGAGCAAGAAGACCTTGTTGGTGACCCGCTCAATTGAGCCGCGCAGTCCGAAGACTAGCCCTGCAGAGAAGTCCACCAGGCGCTTGGCATCAGCTTCACCCATGTCGGTGACATTCATGATGACGGGAATGCCGTCCCGGAAACTTTCCCCAATGATCTTTGCATCATTGTAGGAACGAGGATGGACTGTGGTGATCTGGCGCAAACTTTCAGCCTCTTCCCGGGTTGATGCGGCACGCTTGATGGGGGTCACCGGTGCGCGGTATTCTTCGTCGCCGGCCTTGGGTGCGGCAGGTTCCGCTGCTGGTGCCGGGGCCGGGGCAGCAGCTCGTTCGAATACCTCTACGGCGGCGTCTTCCTTGGGCAACGCCGGAGCGTACTCAGCGTCGTAGTGCTCGTCCCCGTCGGCGAGCCCAAGAAAGATCATTGTCTTGCGCATAGCGCTAGCCATGGTTGCTCCTCATTAATGTGCCAAGCTAGAAACTCGTTGGTCAACAGCTGTACTGCGTTCCTGTTGTCTTCAAAACGCTACCGCACCAGCGGGCGCGGTCCGAGGATATCCGAACCGACACGCAGGTGTGTCGCCCCGGCGAGCAGTGCTGCCTCAAGATCGTGGCTCATACCAGAAGAAATGCTGGTGGCTTCAGGATGTTCGGATACCAGCTTGGCTGAGAGCTCGCCCAGCAACGAGAACCCAGGTTCTGGCGCCACGCCCAGAGGCGCTACCGCCATGAGCCCTGCCAGTCGCAGTCCAGAGGCTTGGGCTATCTGGGCTGCCAGTTGAGCAATTGACGACGGCGTTGCCCCTCCCCTGCCGCTGTGCGAGGCTCCGTCCGGCTGCGGTGCCAGCGCTAGATCCGGGTAGGCGCCGGAGAGATCAACCTGAATGAAGCACTCGAGCGCCTCACGCCCTGTTGCGTCCTGCTGGCGAACCATGGCATTACCCAGTGCCGTGACGAGGGACCCTCGATCTATTGACTGCACCGAATGGGCGTAGGCTGCCACTGATTTAGCCTTGTTCTTTTGCAGTTGTCCAATGAAGTGCCAGCGCAGCTGATGAGCATCGATTGCCCCCACCTCCGTGGCTTTGGCGGCTGCCTCTTGGTCACGATTTTCACCAACATCACACACGCCTAGGCTGCGCAGTCGCAGCACATCCGCGGCTGGATGGAATTTTGTGACAACAATCAACGTGGGTGCGGTGGACCCTTGTTGGGCGGCATGGATGCGTTCCTTGACCTGCGCCAATCGCTCAGCGAGCTCACGGGTGCGGGGGTCTTGCGAATTCATGGCGTTGTTTACTTTCCTGGCGCAAAGGCAGCTGGTGGGCTACCGGGCGGATACGGCGAACGCGATGAATCGGCCCTCTGCCGATCCATCTCGGATAGCACGCCGGTGGGAGTGGAATGCGTGGTTTTCAAGGGTGCATTCCCCGCTGGGATGGGCGGTGACGTGATTGCTGCGAAGTTGCGCCAGCACCGCTGCCGGCAAGTCCAGGGAAGGCGTTCCCCAGGAGGTGGTGGCAAAAGATTCTGGTTCCTTCACAGCAACACTCTGGCGCATCTGGTCAGGGACTTCATAGCAGTACCCGCAAATACTGGGGCCTAGCCACGCCTCGATGGCGTCTGCACCGGCGGCTCGCATGGCCGAGACCACAGCCCCGATGACATCTCGCTCCACCCCGGGCCGGCCGGCATGTGCCACGGCCAGCAGCACACCGCCATCGAGGGTTTCCCCCACGAGAACCACAGGGACGCAGTCGGCCACCATGACCGCCACCCCGGCTCCTGCAGTTCCCCAGGTGACCATGGCATCGGCCGTGGGAGCAGATTTCCCTGCTGCAGCCCCCGCAGAGAGCATGGCTACCGCGTTTCCATGAACTTGGTTCATGTACGCCAGGGCCACGTCCGTTCCGACGGCCTCGGACAGTGCCGCATTCAAGGCCGCCCGGCGGCGGGCTACGGCCCCTCCATCATCCCCAACATGAAAGGCCAGGTTGCCTGTTTCCGTCCCGGTGAAGCCGACCCAAATTCCGGGGCGCACTTCTTGGTGGGAAAACATTGGACCAACCTGACCATTCATGACTTATTGTGATTGAAAAATGCGTGCCGGCAGCGGTTGCTGCCGGCGGGACGTCCCCTATTTCAGGAAGTCGGGAACATCCAGTTCGTCGGCGCGGTGACCGGTGAGATCTGGCTCCACAATAGCGGGCAGCTCCACATCAAAGCCCCCGTCGGCGGGGACATGTGCTGCGGACTGCTGGCCCCACTGGTTGAGGTTTGTGACACTTGCACCACTGGGCACGGCAGCGGGTACGGGCGGGACTGCGGCGGCAACCGGCTCAGCAACTTCAGGTGCGGCGTCCGGGGCGTCAAAACCCGCGGCAATAACCGTTACCCGCACCTCATCGCCCAATGCGTCATCAATGACAGCACCGAAGATGATATTGGCTTCGGGGTGGGCCACTTCCTGGACAAGGCGGGCGGCCTCATTGATCTCGAAGAGGCCAAGGTCAGATCCACCCTGGACGGAGAGCAGAACACCGTGGGCGCCATCAATGGAGGCTTCCAGAAGCGGGGAGGCGATGGCAAGCTCGGCGGCCTTGACAGCACGGTCCTCACCGCGGGCAGAACCGATGCCCATAAGCGCTGAACCGGCACCTTGCATGACTGATTTAACGTCCGCAAAGTCAAGGTTGATCAGGCCGGGGGTGGTGATCAGGTCAGTGATGCCTTGAACACCGGACAGCAACACCTGGTCCGCGGAACGGAAGGCATCCATGACGGAGACATTCCTGTCACTGATGGACAGCAGACGGTCATTGGGGATCACAATGAGCGTATCTACCTCGTCGCGCAGCGCTTCAATGCCGCTGTCGGCACTTGAGGCGCGGCGGCGGCCCTCAAAGGTGAACGGACGCGTGACCACACCGATGGTCAAGGCGCCAAGAGAGCGGGCAATGCGGGCCACCACGGGGGCACCGCCAGTGCCTGTTCCGCCACCTTCACCGGCCGTAACAAAGACCATGTCAGCCCCACGCAGGACTTCTTCAATTTCTTCTTGGTGGTCCTCTGCCGCTTGGCGACCAACGTCGGGGTTGGCGCCGGCGCCAAGTCCGCGCGTCAGCTCCCGGCCAACGTCAAGCTTGACGTCGGCGTCGCTCATCAGCAACGCCTGGGCGTCGGTGTTGATGGCGATGAATTCAACGCCGCGCAGACCCACGTCAATCATGCGGTTAACTGCATTTACGCCGCCGCCGCCGATGCCGACGACTTTGATGACTGCCAAGTAATTCTGGGGTGCTGCCACGTTACGTGTCCCTTGTTCGTATGTTGCTTCGAAGATCAAAAAAGCTTGCTTTGCTACCGAGAATCCAAAGTGCCTGCCAGCTGCCAGCATCAATCCTGGGAGCAACCTTGAAGCAATGCCTGAACCCTTGGTAGCTTAACCTTCAAGTTGAAGGTTATAGTTATGTCAACTAACTCTTGTCAGTGACGCTATGGTGCATCTGCGCCGCATGCAATTACCGCCGCCGCGTGTCGCCCGAATCCGCAAAAAAAACGTCAAAAATCCTTCTTTAAGAATGTTCTCACAGAACAAGGCGCCTCTGTCCTGCCCTCACCTGGTCACCGGGTGACGTGGGGCACTGACGTCAAATACCTGCGCAGGCACCGGTAATGGCTTGCCCTCCTGGGCCGTGGGTGGCGGAGCGTTCAGCAACGCCTCCAACACCTGCGCCTTCAGGTCCATGTCATTGGCGTTACCCCAGATGACGCTTCGCCCATCAGTGAGCCGCAATTCCACGGCCTCCGGAGACTTGGCTGTGGCATTGGCAAGCTGAGTCAGAATGGATTTGGGCAAGGTCGCCAAAACAGCCGTCATGGCCGCGAAAGTAGCTTTGCCAATGACTGCCTTCCCGCCATCGATCAGGGGCAGCGCCGCAGTTGTAGAGTCCATGGTTGTGCCCAGCTCAACACCGTCCTGGTCCACCAGAGAAAACGATTTGCCGTTCTTTAGCAGCGCCACAGGTACGCGCTCCACCACATGGACCACAAGCGTGGAGGGTGGCCTGGCCTCAATCCTTGAGCTCTTGACCTGAACCACTGGTTCTAGCAGCGCCTGAACATCAGCTTCCGTGACTTGTGGCAACGGCCGGGACATGACGGGCAGCAGGGCCAGTTGCAACGTGTGTTCGCTAACTAACTTGTTGCCGTCAAAGACAACGGTTTTCACACCCAAGACCGGCGAGTACAAGGCGATACCCATCACGAGGGCAAGGACAGCCACCACGCCCGCAGCAGAAATCAGGAAAGTCCGACGCCGTCGCTTATGTTCAGGCATCGGAAACGCCAGCACCTGCGCCACGCCATCATCTTCAGAGCCGGCACTAGCAAGCGCAGTGGGGTGTTTCGCCGCAGCCTTACTTGAAACTGACTTATCAGAACCCACCCTCTTAGAAACAGGCTCACTGGAAACAGGCTTGCTCGCTTCGGGCAGTGCCGAGCCCTTCCCCGCCGGCTCCTTTCCCGAACGTGATTCCGGCGCCGCCGGAATCTTTGCACCCGCCACCTTGGCGTCCGGAGTCTTTGAAGCAGGTTTGAGGCTGGCTTTCAGACGCGGCACCCACATGAACGGCTTGGCTTTCTCACTGGGCACCGGAACCATGGCCACCTTCTCGCTCGTGCCCCGTACCGTGCCAGCGGAATGTACCGTGCCAGCGGAATTTGCCGTGCCAGCGGACTCTAGGCTGCCGGCGGATTTTGCCGTGGCAGCGGAATCACTTGTGCCCACAGGAACTTCCATGCTGTTGGAAAGGCTCTCCCTCTGCTTGCCTGCAGGCGGTGAGGCAGGCGGTGAGGCAGGAGGTGAGGCTGGGGTGCGGGTGCGGATAACCCGCGGTTTGCGCGGCTCAGCCATGGACGTCCCCTGAGGTCAATGCCGCCACCAGCACAGGGCCAAATTCCGTCACGTCTCCGGCACCTACCGTCAAGATGATGTCACCGGCAACGGCTCCAGCGCACAACCGGGCCACGGCCGCCAGAGGATCCGGAGCGTAACCGAAGGGCTTGTTCAGCTCCCTCGTGATTAGCTCACTGGTGACTCCGGGGACGGGATCTTCCCGGGCAGCATAAATGTCAAGAACAGCCACGGTATCCGCCAGGTCAAGTGCCTTGGCGAACTCGGTGGCGAACTCGGTAGTGCGGGAAAATAGGTGCGGCTGGAATAAGACATGCACCTTGTGTGCGCCGGCAACTGTTCGGGCAGCGCGCAGCGCCGCAGTGACCTCGGTGGGATGGTGCGCATAGTCATCAAAGACGCACACGCCACGTCCCTCTCCCTTGGCTTCGAAGCGGCGGGCAGCTCCGCTGAATGTGCCAAGTGCCTCAACGGCACGCTGTGCATCTACGCCGAGGGCAAGCGCCACGGCCACAGCCGCAGCAGCATTGCTGAGGTTGTGGTTACCAGGGACTTGCAGGCGCAACTCGAGGGTGCGTTCTGACCCCTCCAGGTTTTGCAGGAGCACGGATGCTGTGGTGAGCAGCCCGTGGTGATGGCCTGGGAGCAGCCTGACGTTGGCATCATCTGCAAAACCATAGGTGATGGTGCGTGTTCCGGTGGCAGCGGACTGGGCAGCCAAGGCCGCAGATCCGGCGTCGTCAGCGCACGCCACCAGCACTCCCCCGGCCGGGAGGAGTTGGGCGAACTGGTCAAAAGCGGCGAACACGGCCTGGGCCGTGCCGTAGTGGTCAAGATGATCCGCTTCGAGGTTGGTGACAACGGCAATCTGCGGCCGGTAGTTCAAGAAGGACGCATCCGATTCATCAGCCTCAGCCACGAACACTCCCGCGCTGCCATGGCCGGCATTGACGCCCAAGCCCTGCACTGTCCCGCCCACCGCGAAGGAGGCGTCAACACCTGCCCCGCGCAGCATGATGGTAATCATGGAGGTGGTGGTGGTTTTCCCGTGCGTGCCGGCAACAGCCACAACAATATCCTCGGCCATGGCTGCGGCGAGTGCCTGGGAGCGGTGCAGGATGCGCAGACCTGCTGCGCGTGCAGCAGACAGTTCAGGGTTGCTTTCACGGATTGCTGAGGAGACCACCACTGTGTCAGCCTCATCCACATTGGCGCCGGATTGGCCCACATAGACTCTGGCACCGAGGGCGGCCAGTTCCGCTAGCCCGGGCGATTCTTTGGCGTCTGATCCACTGACGGGTAGTCCCTGGCTCAGCATGATCCGGGCGATCGCCGACATTCCAGCGCCTCCCATGCCAATGAAGTGAACCCGTCCCAGCTCGGCGAGTGTGGGTGGAATATACATGGGGGTACTTTTCTTTTCGCTCATGATTCTTTACTTCCCACTCGCGGCGAACACCATGGCGGCCATGCTTTCGGCGGCGTCACGGATGCCCAGCTCAGAGGCGTTGGCGGCCATGCGTGCCAGCCGCGGCGCGTCAAGGCACAGCGGTATCAATTCCGCAGATACCCACGCGGCATCCACGTCCCCGTCGGGCACCAGAAGCGCCGCGCCGGCCGCCACGAGCCCGGCCGCGTTGCGGGCCTGTTCACCGTTTCCTATGGGCAAGGGCACAAACACTGCGGGAAGCCCGACGGCGGCCACCTCCGAGACGGTTCCGGCACCTGAGCGGCACAACAGCAAATCTGCTGCCGCATAGACATCTTCCATGGAATCCACGTATTCCACCTGTTGGTAGCCCGGCGCAGCGAGGGCAGCCCCGTCATCGCCGAGAACAGTCTTGCCCTTGCCCGTGATGTGCAATGTCTGAATGCCTGCATCGGCCAGCGCCTGCAAGGATGCAGCAATGGCCTGGTTCAAGCGCAGGGCTCCGAGTGAGCCCCCCGTGACAATCAGTGTGGGCTTGCCCACCGCCAGACCCAGCCGGGAGGTGGCCGCAGCTTGCCCTGCATGACGGGTCAAGCTGGCAATTTCCTTGCGCATGGGCATGCCCACCAGGTGGGCGTGCCGGATGGCGGTCTCGGCAAACGCCGTCCCCACATGTGTGGTGTAGCGGGCGCCCACCTTGTTGGCCAAACCGGCCTTCGTATTGGCCTCATGGATCACGATCGGGACACCCAGCGACTTGGCAGCCAAATACATGGGGGTACAGACATAACCACCCACACCTACCAGAACATCGGCCTGGGCATCATTGAGGATTGTTTTGGCGTCTCTGATGGCCCGGAGCATGCGTCCGGGCAATTTTACAAGATCCATGGACGGCTTCCGTGGCAGCGGAATTCGCTCCACGAACGTCAGCTCAAAACCGGCGGCCGGAACAAGCGTGGTTTCCAGCCCTTCCTTGGTGCCGACGGCAAGAATCGCGGTTTCCGGAGCCTTCGCCCGGATCGCAGCCGCAATAGCCAACAACGGGCTCACATGGCCGGCCGAGCCTCCCCCGGCAAGGACCACTGAGAGTGCGGTGGTGTGGTTCTCTGTCATGAAGTCTTCAAACTGCTTTCTGGCTCAGTGCGGGAAAAGGACAGGACCACGCCCACGCCTGCCAGGACCATGATCAGCGCCGTGCCACCATAAGAAATCAACGGCAACGGCACACCAAACACGGGCAGCAGGCCCACCACAACGCCAATGTTGACGATCGCTTGGCCAATAATCCACGTCAAAATCATGCCGCAGACTATTCGTGAGAAGGGATCGTTACGTGAGTTAATGACTCGGAAAATAGAAAATGCCAGGACAGCATAGAGGCCCACAATGAGAATGCTGCCCAGTAAGCCAAACTCCTCTCCAATGATGGCGAAGATAAAGTCGTTGTGCGCTTCGGGAATCCAATTCCACTTTTGCCGGCTCTGACCCAGCCCAACACCAAACCAGCCACCAGAGGCTAAGGCGTAGGCGCCGTTGAGGTATTGGTCGCAAGCACCTGGGGCGCTGCAGTCGCCCAACCAGCTGGCAAACCGTCCGGTTCGGTTATCACTGGTGAGGTTTGAGATCACAACAACAATGGCTGCGGCACCCATCGCCAGGGCAAGGAATCTCTTGGGTACGCCAGCAAACCACAGTCCGGCAATCACCATCATCCCCACGATCACGGCGGTTCCCAGGTCATGACCCAAGAGGATCAGCAAGATGATCGCGCCAGCCCCAATAGCCGCGGGCACCAGCACATGCACCAGCTTGCGCAAGAGACGTCCCTTGGCCGCCAACACGGCTCCCATCCAGATTGCCAGCGCCAGCTTTGCTGCTTCCGACGGCTGGAACTGCAAGCCGGCAATGCTGAGCCAGTTCAGGTTGCCCTGTACGTTCACACCCAAGGGTGTGAAAACTAAGATGAGCAACAGCACTGCCAAGCCGAGGAGGAAAGGGGCAAACTTTTTCCACCTGTTCCTCGGCACACAGGACAACAAGAACATCAGGACCAGGCCCACCACAGCAAAGCCCGATTCCTTAATGAAGAGATCGTAAGGGTCCTGTCCCTTGGAGATGGTTTCTGCTGTCGACGCCGAGAGTACCGTCATGCGCCCAATCATGGTCAACGCGATGGCGGTACCGATGATCCAGTAGTAGCTGGCGGTGGGCTTACCCACTTTGCTATTGAACCAGTTACGGTAGCGAGCCAGGGGCTTGCGAACAGGCCCGCCGCCCTTTGCTCCGGCACCGCTTTTTACTGCGGACCCAAGCGATGCTTTACCTCTGGCTGGACTCCCTTTTTCCGCCACGGAAACTTTGGCCGCGTCCTGTGCGGACACCGCACCGTCAATGGCCATGGCGGGCATGCTTTTGGCGGAACTGCGTGGCTGTGCGGGCGTTTTGGCCACTATGACTCCTTGTTGGCGCTTGCCCGCGATTCCAGCAATTCCCGCACAGAGCCAATGAAGGCGTTGCCGCGGTGGGCGTAAGAGGTGAATTGATCCATGGAGGCCGACGCCGGCGCCATGAGGACCGTGTCTCCCTCACTGGCCAGCGAGGCGGCAACGGCTACAGCCTCCGACATGACGGCGTCTCCCGGAAGAGCGGATCCGCTGGAACGGCGCCCGCCGGGTGCCTGGGTGGCAATAACCGCAACATCTGGCGCATATTTGGCAAGTGACGCTGCCAGCGCCGAACTGTCAGTGCCAATCAGCACCACTGCCTTGAGCCGCGCCGCGTGGTTGCGCACCAAGTCGTCATAGTCGACCCCTTTGGAGAGGCCGCCGGCAATCCAGATGACTGGTTTGAAGGCAGCCAGCGAAGCGGAGGCAGCATGCGGATTGGTGGCCTTGGAATCATTGACCCACAGGACGCCTTCCGACATGGCCACGGATTGGATGCGATGGTCCCCATTGTGGTAGTTGATCAGCCCCTTGCGCACATCCTGGGGAGTGAGTCCGCAGGCCCGCACCAGTGCGGCAGCGGCAGCAGCGTTGGCCATAAGGTGGCGCGGAACTAAATCACCAATGTCGCTGGCCTTGGCCAGTTCAGCGGCGGAGTCCTTGCGTTCTGCAATGAAGGCCCTGTCCACGAGCAGGCCTTCTACCACCCCGACCATGCCGATCGACGGGATACCGGTAGTAAAGCCCACTGCCCGGCAGCCCTCTTGCACATCAGCTTCCTGAACCATCCGCTCGGTCTCGATCTGCTCGGCGTTGTAGATGCAAGCGATCTCGGTATTGGCGTAGATCTTTGCCTTCTCGGCTGCATAGGCTGCGAAACTGCCATGCCAGTCAACATGGTCCTCGGCAAGATTCAGGCAAACGCTGGCGGTTGGAGCCAGCGATTGTGTCCAGTGCAATTGGAAGGAGGAGAGCTCCACTGCCAAAAAATCCCAACCCTCAAGATCACGGACGGCATCAAGGATGGGTGTGCCAATGTTTCCTGCGGCTATGGCGCGCAGGCCAGCAGCCTGGAGCATTGATTCCACCATGGTGGTGGTGGTGGTTTTTCCGTTGGTGCCGGTGATGGTGATCCAGCGGGCAGTCTTTCGCCCAGCCTTCTCCCGCACACGCCACGCCAGTTCCACATCTCCCCAAATGGGGATCCCCTCCGCCGCAGCAGCGGCGAGCAAGGGGTGCGTAGGCTTGTAGCCGGGGCTCGTTACAACGAGCTCGGCCTGTTCGCCCTTGACCAGTGGCAACACTATGGAGGAGGCTTCACCGAGAATCACCTCGGCAACGCCCACAATCTTGAGAGTGTCCGCGTTGGCCACGGCCTCTTCATCATCTGAGGCGGCCACCACCACCACGTGGGCTCCGAGTTCGGCGAGGGTATCTGCCACGGAAAAGCCTGTTTTGCTGATGCCCGTGACAACCACGCGCAGGCCGGACCAATCGGCGTCCCAACTGGTCAGTGATTCGAATCGGTTCAGCGATTCAGATTGGTTTTGCAGTTCGCTCACAGTCGAACAATCCATTCAGCATAAAAAGCTCCCAGTCCTACAGCTACCATCAGTCCTGCCAGAATCCAGAACCGCACAACAACTGTCACCTCACGCCAGCCCTTGAGCTCGAAGTGATGTTGCAGCGGTGCCATGAGGAAGACGCGTTTGCCCTTGGATAGCTTGAAGAAGCCCACCTGGATAATGACGGAACAGGAGATAAGCACGAACAGTCCACCAATGATGGGCAGGAGCAACTCGGTGCGGGAGAGGATGGCGAACCCGGCGATGGCGCCACCAATGGCGAGCGAACCCGTGTCACCCATGAAGATCTTCGCCGGGGAAGTGTTCCACCAGAGGAAGCCGATCAGAGCCGCAAACATGATGGCGGCAATCAATGACAGGTCCAGTGGGTCACGGACTTGGTAGCAGACTGTTTCGGAGGGCACCTTACGGGAACCGCAGCCCTGGCTGCTCTGCCACATACCCATGAGGGTGTAAGCACCGAACACCAGAATCGCCGCACCCGTTGCCAGCCCATCCAGGCCGTCCGTCAGGTTTACGCCGTTCGTGGCTGCCGTGATGATCAAGTTGGACCAGATCACAAACAGCACCACGCCCAATCCTGCCCCGGCAAAGGCCAGGTTCAATGAGGGGATGTCACGGGCAAAAGAAATGAAGGTGCTGGCCGGGGTGAGGCCTTCGCTATCCGGAAACCCCAGCGCCATGATTGCGAACGAAATGCCTACAACAGCTTGGCCAATGAGTTTGCCGGCGGGGTTCAGCCCGGTGTTGTGCTGCTTGGTGATTTTCAGGAAGTCATCGAGAAAACCCACCACGCCCATGCCCACCATAAGGTAGATCATGAGCAGGCCGGAGGCGCTCGGTCCGGGCAAGTTTGGGTTGATCAGCCACACGATCAAGTGGGTGATGAAGTAGGAGGCGACAACCGAACCGATGACAACGGTACCGCCCATGGTGGGAGTTCCACGTTTGATCTGGTGGCTGGTGGGCCCGTCTTCCCGGATGATCTGTCCGTAGCCCTGTTTGACCAGGAATCGTATGAACAGGGGGGTGCCGATCATGGCAAAGGCAAGAGCCAAGCCAGCTCCGATGAGCAGTGCAATCATGGCTGGGCAGTCCTTTCGCCTGAAGTAGTCTCACTCGTTGATGTGGGGCTGTTCCCCGTGGGTAATGCTATCCGATCACCCAGAAACCGCAGTCCGGCGCCATTGGAAGACTTGAATAAAACAACGTCTCCTGGCGCCAGCTCGGCTTCCAGGACGGCTGCCGCGGCTGCTGCGTCAGGGAAAAACATGGATTCATTGCCCCACGATCCTTCCATGACGGCACCAACGTGCATGGCCCGCGCACCTTGCCCCACCACCAAAAGGCGAGAAATATTCAGCCGCACGGCAACACGGCCCACAGCATCGTGTTCCAGGACCGAAGCATCGCCTAGTTCCAGCATCTCGCCCAGCACGGCCCAGGTGCGCCGGGCCCCGCTGCCGCCCAGCTCCGCAAGGGTACGCAGGGCTGCCCGCATGGATTCAGGGTTCGCATTGTAGGCATCGTTGATCACTGTCACACCGTCGCTGCGATCTGTACGTTCCATCCGGTACCGGCTGGCCGCACGCTGCTCATTGAGCGAGCCAACAATATCTTTTGGTGCTGCCCCCACGGCAAAAGCTGCGGCTGCCGCGGCAAGTAAGTTGCTCACATGGTGCAGACCCAACAACTTACTCGAAACGTGCAGTGGCTCTGGGTGGCCAGGAAAGCTCAACTCAAATTCCGGCTGGCCCTGCGCGTTGGTGTGCACATTGCGGGCCTGGACCATCTCGGCAGTGCTGTTTGCATCCGCACTGCTGAAGAAGCTCACGGGCGCCACCGAACGGGAGGCCATGGCCCGGACCCGGCCGTCGTCGTAGTTCAGCAAAGCACGACCTGAGGGCGCCAGTGCTTCAACGAGTTCGCCCTTGGCTTGGGCGATGTTATCGATGGAGCCGAACTCGCCGGCGTGCGCGCTGCCCACACCCAAGACCACGCCCAAGTCTGGGCGCACCATGGCGCCGAGATACTTGATGTGGCCCATCTTGGTGGCACCCATTTCAATGATTAGAAAGCGGGTCTCGGCCACGGCCCGGAAGACCGTCAGAGGAACCCCTACCTCACCGTTGTAGGATCCCTCAGGGGCCACGGTGGCTCCCAGCGGTGACAAAATGCCCTGGAGCAGGTCCTTGGTGGTGGTTTTACCCGCCGAGCCGGTGATACCAATGACCGTCAGTGGTGAGTGGCTGCGAATCAGGCCTACCACATGTGCCGCCAGGGCACCCATGGCGAGCACGGCGTCGGCGACAATAACAGCAGGGAACACGGTTCCGGAATCGTCTTGCACTTCCCGCTCAGCCAGGGCAAGGACCGCGCCGGCAGCAAAAGCTGCGCCGAGGAAGTGGTGGCCATCGGCGCTCTCTCCGGCCTTGGCAACATACATGCTGCCCGCCACGGCATCACGGGAGTCGGTAACAATGGCGGCTATGTCAATGCGTGCGTCAGGGTCGGCGCCCTGGGTCAGGACGCCCTGGGTGAGCTCGGCGATTTGGGCTGCAGTAATTTCAATCATCAGTTGGGGACTCTATCTTGCTTGCTCCGGTAAGTGGGAATCCGCGGGACGCCAGCGCCTTCCGCAATTCAACCCTGTCATCGAGGGCAATATTGACCCCTTTAACCTCTTGATACACCTCGTGACCACGTCCAGCAACGAGGATGACATCCTGTGCCCTGGCCAGTTCAACGGCGCGGAGAATCGCTGTGGCACGCTGATCACATTCTTCAATGACGCGTCCCAGTGCGCCGTCTCGATCAGCTTCCCGGGCACCAGCGAGCACCCCGGCACGGATGGCGGCCGGATCTTCATCGTGGGGATCATCGTCAGTGATAATCACCACGTCCGCCCCCTGCGCCACCACGGCGCCCATGATGGGGCGTTTGCTGGCGTCACGCTCCCCCGTGGCACCAAAGACGGCGATGAGGCGGCCATCAGGGGCGCTGGGGCGGACCGCGTCCAGCGCGCGGGCCAGCGCGTCCGGGTTATGTGCGAAGTCCACCACGGCAACGGGCGCTGTGCCAATCAACTGCATCCGGCCGGGGACCTCCACCGTAAACGGGTCGAATCGATCCAGGGCCTCCTGCAGCCGGGTCAGTACCGTCAGCATCTGTATGCCAGGCCCGACACCGGAACCCGGGCCTGAGGTGGTCCCGGCGCCTGAGGCTGAGTCTGTGCTGGAGCCTGTGCCTGTGCCTGTGCCTGTGCCGAGCAGATGCGTGGTCACCATGAGCAGAGCCAAGGCCGCGTTGGAGACGTTGAAGCCCCCGGGAAGGCCCGTGTGGACGTTCAGGACAGCCCCGGCGGGACCGTTAAGCGTAAAGCGTGAGCCCACGCCCTCGCGCTGCACCTCACGCACCTGCCACTGGGCACTGCCAGTAGCTGCCAGCGGATCAGTGGACAAGGTCACGGCGGGGACACTGGCGCCTTCGGCCATGCGCCGGCCCCAGTCATCATCGACGGTGATGACGGCGTGGCGGGCATGCGCGGGGGTGAACAGGGCGGCCTTCGTGTCAAAGTAACCCTCCATGCCACCATGGAGATCAAGGTGATCCTGGGTGAGGTTGGTGAAACCGGCAACATCAAACACCACACCGTCCACCCGGCCAAAAGCCAGTGCGTGCGATGAAACTTCCATGGACGCCGCACTCAGGTCCTTCTCCGCCATGAGTGCCAGCAGCGCGTGGACATCAGTGGATTCCGGAGTGGTCAGCTTGCTGGGGATGGCCTCCTCACCGGCCAGAATTTCAATGGTTCCAATAAGACCGGTGCTATGCCCCAAGGCCCGCAACAATGAGTTCAGGAAATAAGTTGTGGTTGTTTTCCCGTTGGTGCCCGTCAGCCCGAATAGTTCCAGGCGGTGACCGGAATCTCCCGTACCGGTGGTGCCGTACACCCGCGCGGCCACAGGCCCGGCCACGGCACGTACGTCAGATAGCGCAAGTACGGGCACGGGCACCGAATCCCCCAGAAGGCTGCGCCCGGATTCGTCCGTCATGATGGCTAGTGCACCTGCGGCAACAGCTGCATTGGCAAAGGTGGCTCCGTGACTGCGGGAACCGGGCAGCGCCAGATACAAATCGCCCGGGTGGATAGTCCTCGAGTCCAGGCTCACACCAGTGATCCGCAGGTCCCCCTGGGCGGCGAGGGCGGGGCCCAGGGCGGCGCCCGCCACCTCGGCTAGTTCCGCCAAAGTGGCGCCGCTGTGGTGGCTGGGGCGCGATGGCCCGCCGGGATTGTTCACAGGCACGTGCACAAAGTCCTTTTCTTTTTCACGATCCATAGCGGAAGGTGCTGATCCGTCATTACTTATAGAACTTGGGGAGCTTGACGGGCGGGGTTGTGGATGGCGGGACATCGTTGCTGCGAAGCACCTGCCCCATTACTTGATTAAACGTATACCCCTGAGTGATTCCATAGACGTTGCCTTGCGGGCGTTGGACCGTTATACCCACCACATAGCGGGGATCGTCCATGGGAGCCATGCCGTAAAAGGAGGTGGTGTAGCCGTCAAAACCAACGCCATTATCGGCAGGGGCCTCGGCAGTTCCTGTCTTACCGCCAGTGCGGTACCCGGGAATGCCAACGACCTTGTAGTCGGTCATGGTCACCACACCTTCAAGCATGTCGCGGGCGTCTTGGGCCGTCTTCGGGCTGATGACCTTCACGCCCGGTGCCTGGGGCAGGGTCTCCACCGTGCCATCAGCGTGGGTGAAGGAGTCGATGATGGCTGGCTTGAGCCGGACACCGTTATTGGCGATGGTCTGAAAAACCATGGTGGTTTGCAGCGGGGTTTGCGCAACACCCTGACCAAACAGCACCGTGTATTGCTGACGGCCGTCCCAGTTCTTCCAATCCGCCAAGATGCCCGGGCTCTCACCAGGCAGTGGAATCCCTGTCTTCTCACCCACACCGAACTTACGCATGTAGTCATAGCGCTGCTGTAGTGAGAGCCGGGACCCTGCCATGACGGTACCTGTGTTCATCGAATCGGTAATGATGCCCGAAAGGGTGCGCTTCTCGGTCCCGTGTGTGAAGGAATCGGAGAAATTCTGTCCGTCAATGCTCAGAGTTGGCGGGACCAGGAACTCACTCATGGGAGTGGCGAGCCCCTCTTCCACGAGTGCCGAAGCAGTCATGATCTTGCTGGTTGAACCAGGCTCAACAGCAGAGCTGACTGTGCGAGAACCAATGTTGCTGGGGTCTGAGGCACCCACATTGTTGGGGTCGTAGGAGTCACTGTCGGCAATAGCAATCATCTTGCCGGTCTTGACTTCCGTCACGGTGATGCTGACCCACTGAGCGTTGTACTGTTCCTTCTGCTGCTGGGCTGCCTGCTGCGCGTAAAACTGGATGTCCTGGTCAATGGTGAGCTTGACGCTCTCCCCGTCAACGGCAGGCACGGTGCGGACCGGAGCAGTGGGAATGATGATGCCGTTCTTGCCCGCCTGGTAGGTGCGTGTGCCGTCGGTTCCGGTCAGCTTGTCATTCATGGTCTGCTCAATGCCGGCCAAGGCTTTGCCTTCCCCGTCAAGGAAACCTACGATCGGCCCGCCAACGGCGCCCATGGGGTAAACACGCTTGGTCACGGCCTCGGAGTAAATACCGGGAATACGCAGATCACCGATTTTCTTCTCGATCAACGGGCTCACGTCCATGGCCACATAGTTGTGGACACGATCTCCTGTCACCGCTTTTTTGATTTCTTCAAACGGCAGGCCCAGTACCTCGGCTAGTTGCTCGATCCCCTCGTCAGTGGTGTAGTTGACGATCTTCCATTTGCCTGTGGCCGGGTCAACAATCGCTTCACCAGTCTTGGGGTCCAGCACCAGATGGTCGTAGTCCGGGAATTCGTTGAAGTTAACCTGCGAAACTGTAATGTTATAGCGAATGATGCTCTCGGCGAGGACCTTGCCCTTGGAGTCAATGATTTTTCCCCGGACAGCCGGAAGGGTTTGCTCCACGGTGCGCTGGTTCTCAGCCGCCTCCGCCATCTTTGACGTATCAAAGCCTTGGACCATAACGAGCCGGCCGGCGATGACGAGCAAAATTGCCATCATGGCTATGAAACCCCAGCGGACACGTACCCTGCCGAGCTTATTAAGTTCCTGTGCAGTTGCACTACGTGCGTCCGGACCTGAGTTTTGTGCCACCGCTTGAATTCCTTGCGTTCCTGACTTCGCGAAATGCTGAAGCGCTCAGTCCATCGTAGAAAAGTTAACTGTCCTTTTGTGCCGGTGCCGGAATGGTGCCGCCATTAAGGTCCGGAACAATCACGGGTGCAGGGACGGGGGCCACGTTCTGGGGCTTCTCTGCAGACTTTTTAGCATCGATTTTGGCGGCGGGGCTGAGAGGAACCTCAGGCTCTACCTTGGGCCGTGGCTTGTCAACGACGGCAGGTGGGATGTTCACCAGACCCTTGGTGTCTGCCGAGGCTGGCAGAGGAGAGCCGCTGACGGTCTTGGTGCGCACGTCAATCTGCCCGGTTGACCCTGCGGGCACCATGCCGAGGGCCGCAGCGCGGGCGGCCAATTCCTGGGGCGCCTGATTTGCCGCAATATCCTGTTCCATGGTCTGGTTGATTTTGATCAGCTCAGACTGCTGACTCTTCAAATCGACCAAAAGGTATTGACCTTTAGCTACGGAAATACTCATGACCAGAACCACAGCCATGGCGGCCAGCACCATCAGGGCCACGATCGCCGCGAGTGGCGAGCGTGCACGTCGCGGGGTGCTCACCACCAGGGACAACGGTGCCCGAGACTTTCTGGCCGGAGGTTCAAGGGGTATGACGGTGGGTAGCTCAGTCAGCACACGGGCGGCGCTGCCCTCTGTGACAGGGATGGTGCGTAATGCACTCGGGCTCATGCGGCACTCCTGATTCTGATTTTTTCCACGGCCCGCAGGCGAGCTGATGCTGCCCGCGGGTTTTCTGCAATTTCCTGCGCTGTTGGTATTTCGGTGCCCTTAGTGAGGCGTTTCAAGGTGGCTTTGTGTTCTTCAAGCTCCACTGGGAAGCCCGCTGGAGCAGAGGAGCTGGACCCGGCGGCAAAGACGGACTTGACGATTTTGTCTTCCAGCGAGTGGTAGGACATGACCACTGCCCGTCCGTGCAGTCCAAGCGCATCCACGGCAGCGGGAATGGCCTTTTCCAAAACGCTCAGTTCCTCATTAACTTCAATCCGGAGAGCCTGAAAAGTCCGTTTGGCCGGGTGGCCTCCCGTCTTGGCTGCTCCCGAAGGAACAACATTGCGGATGATCTCCACGAGTTCCCCTGTACGTGTCAGCGGTGCCTTCTCGCGAGCGGCGACAATGTGGTTGGCGATGCGCCCGGCAAATTTCTCTTCACCCCACTTGCGGATGATCCGCACCAGCTCTTCCTCGGAATAGTTGTTGATGACATCCGCTGCGGTCTGACCCCGGCTGGTGTCCATCCGCATGTCCAAAGGTGCATCGAAGGAATAGGCGAAGCCGCGGTCCCGTTCGTCCAGTTGCAGGGAAGAGACTCCCAGATCCATCAGGATCCCGTCAATGCTGGGGATGCCCAGATCATCAAGGACATCTTTGATTTCATCGTAAACAGCATGGACTAAATCGGTGCGATCCTGGAAGGGTGCCAGCCGCTCCCCGGCCAGCCCCAGCGCTTCCATGTCCCTGTCAATGCCGATCAGGTGCAGATCCGGGTACCGCTGAAGCATAGCTTCACTGTGGCCGCCCATACCCAAGGTGGCATCAATGACAACGGGTGTGCGTCCGGCTGCGCGGGCAACCTCAAAAGCGGGTGCGAGTAAGTTGATGCAACGGTCTTTTAGAACGGGAGTGTGGCGTTCGGACGTAGGTGGCGTGGGGTTTTCCGACGTCATCACGACTCCGTTTCTCTTCGGTCAAAACCGGGAGGGGGAGGCAGTTCCCCCATGGCATGGCTCAATGGTGACAATAAAATATCCTGCAGTTACTTCTAAGGTGTTGATCTGGTTCAGCACGCGCCAACGCATCGTTGCGTTATGCCGGCAAGAGACCGTTGCGGTCTTAAACCAGATCCCCCTCCGCGCCAAGCCCCGTCCCGCCTGGCTCCGGGGAAGGTGAGCCAGGTTTGACGGCCTTGCTGGGCGGCTGGAGATCTCATTCAAGACCACCGTGGTACTGGTGTGCTGGTGTTAGCTGATACCCGGAATGCCCATCTCGTCAGTTGCCGAGAAAGCGGTTTCCTTGGCGGCCAGATACTCGTTCCAGGCGTGTGCATCCCAGATTTCCGCGCGGCTGCCGGCACCAATGACAACGAGTTCCTTCTCCAGCCCTGCGTAAGCACGCAATGTGGCCGGAATAGTGACCCGTCCCTGCTTATCTGGAACCTCGTCTGAGGCTCCTGACAGAAAGATTCGAATGTAGTCACGGGCCGCCATATTTGCTAATGGCGCATTCTGCATTTGGTCCAGCACTTTTTCAAACTCTCGTGCGCTGAACACGTAAATACAGTTTTCCTGCCCTTTAGTCAAGACCAGCCCACTGGATAATTCCTCGCGGAATTTTGCTGGCAGGATGATCCGTCCCTTCTCATCAAGACGCGGTGAATGTGTTCCGAGGAACAAGTTGCCACCGCCTTCGTTGTTGAGAGTTGATGACCAATTTAGTCCATTCCCCTCTTACCTGCTCCACATTACTCCACAATCCTCCACCGTCAACTTCATTCACCGGGATCTTTGCGCCGTGTCGTGCCCAGAATTGCCGTAATTACAGGGATCTTTCTGACTATCAAGCGGTGGAGGGAAAATCAACAGTTACGCGTCCTTTAGGGCCCATGCGGCGCCTGTAGAGCCTTTCAGAGCCAATATTGGGGCCATTAGGGGCCCAAGTGGAGGAAATCGGAGTTCCGCATGGCGGCGATGTGAGGGCATGAAAAAAGGCCCCCTCGGGGGCCTTCATGTTTCAAAAATGCTACTCAGATCTGACTACTTCAAAAAACTACTCACAGAGGGATCATCCCAGTTAAGAGAATACAGAGCGCGCTCAAAGATACTTGGGGCCGGGCTGCTTAGCTAAGCAGCCATTCAGGGCCGAGGTTCCATGGCGTGCCGGTGTCGCGTTGCGAGAACGGCACCTCATTGAGGGCACGGTACCTCACTGCGGGCAGTGTTACTGCTCGCGTCGGCGCTCGTCCCATTTTTCCTCAAGGGTGCTCATGAATCCACTCTTTTGCTTTGCGGCGGGCTTAGAACCAGCTCTGCCAGGAGCGCCGGCGTCGGCGCTGAATTTGGGTTTGGATACGGCCACATACACGCCAGCACCCATGACCAGGAAGCCTGCAATGCCCACAATCAGCAGCTGTGTTGCAACACCCCCTAGGAGGACCAACAGCCCAGCAATCATCACCACTACACCGATGACAACGTTGCGCGTTGATATCGCTCGGGTGGGCGAGCTCGACAATGCGTTGGCGAATTTGGGATCTTCAGCATGCAGTTGCTGTTCCAACTGATCGAGCAGTCTCTGCTCGTGCTCGGAGAGGGGCATGACGACCTCCTTCAGGTCAGGGCCGTAGTGTTGTCTCGTTAACGTCTTGCCATCATTGTTAGTTCCCACCTGATCTGCAGAATGTGACGGACATCGTCGCGTTCTGCACCAGCATGCTTGCCAGCAATTTGAAGTCATCAATGAGTCAACTCCTACCTATAACAATAGGCGTGATCGTGCCGAACTGAAACCCGATCGAGCCATGGTGTGGCGGAGTTTCTGAGCGCCGTTGAATCGAGCACTCAATCACGCGGTTTCAGCAACCTGGCAGGACCAATTTTGGCACTCCCAAAACGGGCTGCGATGGCGTCCCCCACCACTTCAGCACTGCGTGACTGGCCGTCCCTCGGATCCAGGGAAAGTTGCAGGGGCGCATCGTGAAGAGCTTCTAGCTTCTCCACCCGGACACCAACAAGGCGGACCAGCTGCCCACGGGGCCCCAAGGCTTTCAACAGGCCCACCGCGGCTGTGTAGATGTTTGCTGCGCTGTCCGTGCTGGCCCCGAGCGTGCGTGAGCGGCTTATCGTTGAAAAATCAGCGTACTTAACCTTCAGCGCCACTGTCCGCCCGCTCAGCTCCGCCTCGCGAAGCCGCGCCGCCACCCGATGAGAGAGCCGCAGCAATTCTCGGGTGAGAAGCTCGTCATCGTGCGTGTCCACCGCAAAAGTTTCCTCAGCCCCAATGCTCTTTTCCTGGCGCTCCGGGGTTACGGCCCGTCCATCAAGGCCCCACGATAAGGCATGCAGGCTCGCCCCCGTGCTGCCCAGCGCCTTTTGCAGCGCCGAGACTGGTGTCCCCGCAATGTCCGCCACTGTGAAGATCCCCAGCCGGGCAAGAGTCTGCGCCGTTTTGGCTCCCACTCCCCACAGCGCCTCCGCGGGAAGGGTGTGTAAGTACTCCACAGTGCGGGCCTTCTCGATCAAGAGCATGCCATTGGGTTTGCACCGCGTGGAAGCTACCTTGGCAACAAATTTACTGGCGGCAATACCCACCGAAGCGGTGATGCCAAGCTCCGCAGCGATGCGGGTCCGGATCTGCGCACCAATCTCCAGCGGCGTGCCGAGCCGGCGCAGGGAGCCGCTGATATCCAGGAAGGCCTCATCCACGCTCAGTTGCTCCACAGTGTCCGTAATGGAGCGAAAAACCTCCATGACCTGGTAAGAAACCTGCCGGTAAAGTTGCTGCTGCGGGGCAATGACAACCGCGTTGGGACAGGCGCGCAGGGCCGTGGACATGGGCATGGCCGAACGGACTCCCCGTGCACGTGCCTCGTAAGAGGCAGAGAGCACCACTGAACGCCCTTCGGGATGTCCCACAATGACCATTTTCCCTTGCAGCTCCGGCCGGGTACGCAGTTCCACCGAAACGAAGAAAGCATCCATGTCAACATGCATGATGGTGCACCCGTCCTGGTTGGGGACGATCGGCTGCGCGGGCGGTTCCTGCTGATTCACCCTTCCAGTCTAATGATCCGGCGCCACAGACAAACGGCTCGGCGTGAGTAGGCGGCTAAGGCGTTAGGTGGAGAGCACATGCAGGCTGGCAGATCCCCAACATGGGTAAACTGAAGATGATGCCACCACACCGGCACCGACAGCTAAGGAAGACAGCCATGAATCCCACTCCGCTTCGCGCACTGCTACCCCGCCACAGGCAGCTGCTGGCTGCCGCAGCAGTCTCCACAGCCCTGCTCCTGGGTGCCTGTTCCGGCCAAGGCGCCACGGTGGGACCTTCCACCTCCGTATCTGCATCCGCGGCTGCCTCGGCGACCACTCAGGCACCCGGCGCGTCCGCAACAGCCTCTGGCCCAGTCAACAGCTCAGCGGCGCCTTCGGCTCAAACCGCTGTTAAGGAACTCGTTGCCGGTTTTCCCGCCAAAGTCATAGAACTTCCCAAGGGTGCTCAAATCCAGTCCTCGAGCCTGGAGCAGGGCTCACCCGTCTCGGCAGCCTCCGTGACGGCAACCACGGCGCAGACTCCAGCACAGATCCTGGCCTTTTACACCAAGTCACTCACCGGGCAGGGCTTCACTGCCCAACCAGGCGACGCCGTGGATGGTGTGCCCTTGAAAACGTACGTGCGCGCAGCTGGACAGGAAATTGTGACCGTCTCGGTTGTGGTTACCTCCTCCACCTCAACCTTGACCGTCGGTGCGGCTCTTCTGCCAGCCTCGTTGAAGTAGGCTTCTAGCCGGCCGGCCCGCTGGCATCCACCGCCGGCACGGCCGGCCCCTCTCACAGCAAGGAACCGAAAGCATGAACCAGACGCCCGCTCTGCCCGACGCCTCTACTACAAGCGACCCAAAGGCAAGCGCCTCCAGTGCGGACGAACAAGATGCATATATTGCGGCCGTTGCGCTGAAGCTCGATAGCTTCTTGGCGGAGAAGCACCGGCTCTTGGCACGCATTTCCCCGGAAACTTTGGTGCTCATTGATTCCATCAAAACTCTTGTCACCGGCGGAAAGCGGATGCGAGCACTGCTGTGCTATTGGGGTTGGCGGGGCGCTGGAGGCTCCCCCGATTCAACTGCCATCATTGAAGCAGGCGCCGCTTTGGAACTTTTTCAGTCCGCTGCGTTGATTCACGATGACATCATTGACCGCTCCGACACGCGCCGTGGCGGACCCAGCGTCCACAAGCGGTTCAGTACCCTGCACACCGAGCAGAAGTTCTCTCTCGACGAGGAACGTTTTGGCCACGCTGCCGCAATCCTGACCGGCGATCTTTGTTTGTCCCTCAGCGAAGAGATGTTTTCCCGCATTGAGTCCGGCGGCTCCCACCGGGCGCGGGAGGTGTTCAACATCATGCGCACAGAGGTCATGGCGGGGCAGTACCTGGACATTTTGGAGGAAGTATCCGGGCCCTCGAAACCGCATGAGACGGCCGTGGCACGGGCTTTTTCAATCATTCGTTACAAGAGCGCCAAGTATTCCTCCGAACATCCCTTGGCGTTGGGGGGCGCCTTGGCCGGGGCTGAGGAGGCAATGCTGACGAGCTATAGCGCCTTCGCGCTTCCGCTGGGCGAGGCATTCCAGTTGCGTGATGATGTACTGGGCGTGTTTGGTGATCCTGCCAAGACAGGCAAACCCGCTGGTGACGACCTTCGGGAAGGCAAGCGCACTGTTCTGGTAGGGCTGACTATTGACTCCGCAATGACCCACGAGCGTGACTTTTTTGACCAGAACCTGGGGCGTCAGGATCTGACGGAGGCGGAGGTGGAGCGGCTGTGCACCATCATGGTCGATTCCGGTGCACTGGAACGCACCGAGGAGATGATTGCCCAGCTCAGTGCCGAAGCATTCGCGGCTTTGGCAGAGCTACCCGTATCCACCGAGGTCCGTGAGGCGTTAGAGACCTTGGGCCAAAGAGTGGTTTCCAGAACGTCCTGAATTCCAGAACGCCCCGAATACCGCAATGCCTGAGGTACCTCAACGCCTGAGCTACCTGAACGTCTTGGGCAGCTCCGGCTAATGAGTGTTCGCGTGCCAAAGCACGCCAACACTCATTAGCCAGCACTCATAGGAAACCTACCAGCCAAGCGCTGCGGCGCGACGGCGGATTTCTGTTTTCCGGCCCTCGCGCAAGGCGTCAATGGGACGCCCCGGCAAGGATTGATCTTCCGTAAACAGCCATTCAATGGCTTCTTCATCTTCGAAGCCGGCGTCGTGCAGAACCGTGATGGTCCCTCGGAGGCTTTCAAGGATGTGGTCGTCCGTCAGGAACGCGGCGGGCACGGCGCGAATGTTGCGCTCTCCCACACGTGCAGCCAACAGCGAACCATCTTTAACAAGGGCGTGGACTTTGGTTACCGAAATATCTAATTTCTCGGCAACATCGGGCAGGGGCAGCCATTCGCTGACTACTGTTTCAAGATTACTCACCCACAAAGGTTCCCACAGTTTGAGCCCCTGCGCATGATAAATGTGGCGGGTCACTCATTCCAGCTGCCTATATAGGAATTGTTGGGGTAAATTTCCGTTAGTCTCATGAGTAACATTGTCACCATAAGTATCATCCGCAACGGAAAATCGAGGTCCGCTCTATGACTCCCCCACGCCCGTCTGCCACCGGTGGCAAGCAACTGGCAGCAGTAGCCACAGCCGCCATCCCCGTTGTCATGCTCTCTTCCCTAGCCATGGCTGCACCGGCGCACGCCCAAGCAGGGATTCAACCCCATGCCAACCATGGAACCCTGAATACTGCAGATGTGCTCGCTGCGATCCAGGCGCGGACAGCCCAAGCGAAAACATCCAGCATTCCCGCAGCAGTCGTGGCCAGTTCCGTCCCCACTGCCGTCACCGCCAATCTGCACATTGGCAACGCTCAAAGCAGCAAGGCCCTCCTTGCCAAGACCCAGGCCACGGTACGTTACACGGTGCGTGCCGGTGACACAGTTTCAGCAATTGCCGCCAAACACGCTGTCAGCACTTCCTCTGTACTGACTCTGAATAAACTCTCCGGTACCTCCATCATTTACCCCGGTCAGGTTCTTGTGGTCACTGCCGGCTCAGGTGTTTCCAGCAGTACCGGCGCCCCCGCCGCGTCCTCACCCGCTGCCGTGTACACCGTCAAGTCCGGAGACACTCTTGGCGGAATCGCCGCCAAGCACAACATCAGCCTCAACTCGATCTTTTCCTTCAATGGCCTCAGTGGCAGTTCCGTGATCTATCCGGGCCAGAAGATCAAGGTTGGCGGCGCTGCGCAGTCCGGTTCATCCCAGGCCGCGTCGGCCAAGCCCGCTATTACCTCCAGTACATCCCAGAGTTACACCGTCAAGTCCGGGGACACTCTTGGCGGAATTGCCGCCAAGCACAATGTCAGCCTCGGCTCAATCTTTTCACTGAATGCACTGAGCAGTAATTCTGTGATTTACCCGGGCCAAAAGGTCAAGGTGGGCGGGACTGCACAGGCCGGTTCAGCACAGGCCGGTTCAGCACAGGCCGGTTCAGCACAGGCCGGTTCAGCACAGGGCGGTTCTGGCGCCGCAGCTAAACCTGCGGCCACTTCCGGGCGTTACACCATCAAGTCCGGGGACACTCTTAGCGGCATTGCCGCCAGGCACGGCGTTAGCATGGCGGCACTGGTCTCGGCCAATGGGATCAGCGCCAATGCCACCATCTACCCGGGCAAGACTCTGTCCATTCCCGGGCTCTCCGCCAGTTCCAGTTCCATCACCCCCATTTCTCCAGGGCCCGGGCTGACCCCGGATCAGAAGGTGCCCAACACCTTCTTGCACTACACGTACCCGGATGCCGTGGTGGCCGACGCCAATAAGAACAAGGCTGCATTGCTCGCCGCACCTTCGCCCACGCGGGCCCAGATGAAGGACATTGTGGCTCGCACGGCCACCAGTATGGGTGTGGATCCGGCACTCGCGTTGGCCTTTGCCCAGCAGGAATCCGGTTTCAACCACCAGTCCGTCTCCCCCGCCAACGCCATTGGCACCATGCAGGTCATCCCGGATGCAGGCGATTGGGCATCCGGACTGGTAGGGCGCAAATTGAACCTGCTGGACCCTCAGGACAATGTCACGGCTGGTGTAGCCATCATCCGCGCCTTGTTGCGCGGGGCACCCACGGAGGACTTGGCCATTGCTGGCTACTACCAGGGGCAGTACTCCGTAAGCGTTCACGGCATGTTCCCCGACACGCGCAACTACGTGGCCGGTATCAAGGCCAACCGGGCGTCGTTCCGCTAAAGATCCGCAACTACGCTCTCAACGAAAAGGGGCGCCGGCACGGTGTTGCTGGCGGCCCCTTCTCATTTCTGCTTCTAAGCTTGAAGAGTGCATGATGACTCACCCGACCCCTTAGTAGGGTCAACTGTTGATGAACGCTATCTGGTCCTGTCCAAGGTGGCGCACGGCGGCATGTCCACCGTCTACCTGGCCAAGGATCTGCGGCTCAACAGAAACATTGCGCTGAAGATTCTGCATCCTCATCTGGCCACCGACAATGCCTTCATCGCCCGGTTGAGCCGGGAGGCGCAGAGCGCTGCCAGCCTGTCCCACCCGCATGTGGTGCAGATTCATGATCATGGTGTGGGACCCCAGCATGCGTACCTGGTCTTTGAGTTCATTGACGGTTACACGCTTCGTGACGTTATTGAGAAAAACGGCGCCCTGACCCCGCGGCTTGCCCTTAACTTTCTGGATCCCGTGGTTGAAGGTCTTGCCGCAGCACACAACGCGGGTCTGGTTCACCGTGACGTCAAACCCGAAAATGTGCTCATCTCCCGCCAGGGCTGGGTGAAAATCGGAGACTTTGGCCTCTCCCGCGCGGTAACCAACTCCACCAACACTGGCGCGCTCTTTGGCACCGTGGGATACATCGCCCCAGAATTGGCGCGCGGCGAAGGCGGGGATGCCCGGAGTGACATTTACTCAGCCGGCGTGATGCTCTATGAACTCCTCACCGGCCACCAGCCTTTCCGCGCTACGATCCCCGTGGCCGTGGTCATGTCTCACCTGCAGGAGCAGATGCCGGCACCCTCCGAGGACGTCCCAGGTCTGCCGCCGGTCATGGACGAGCTGGTGCGCTACATGACCGAGAAGGATCCCGACCACCGCCCTGCCAACGGTGGCGCCCTCTTGGAGGACCTGCGCCATATCCGGGCGACACTGAGCCCCGCCGAGCTTGACTTTGGCACCGGAACCGCGCCCAGCATCCCCCTGTTCGCCGAGCATCCCACCATCGCCCTGGGTCAGGCCAACACAACGGTGCTCGCCGTTCCAAATTTCCCTACCTCCGAGCTGCCCCGCTCCCCGCGGCTATATGTTGAGGATCCCCATGCGGAACAGTATGCCGCTACGCGCCCTGAGCACCTCCAAGACCAGCACCTCCAAGACCAGTACGACGCCGGTCACTCACTCACCGCTGCCATCCCCACCTTCGCCCCTGGCCTAGGCGCCAGCAGCGCCCCGGGTAGTGATGAGACTCTACAGGGTGGCGGCACCCCGTCCGCTCCCCTGAGTAAGCGGCAGGCTTCCGCCGCGGCAAAGGCGAAGACTAAGGCCGCTGCGACACCGCAAAAAAATCTAGGTCCCAAGCATCCGCTCCGACGGTCATTGCTGTGGATTATGCTCGTGCTGGTGCTTATTGTCCTCACTGCCGGGGCTGGTTGGTTTCTGGCCATGGGACCAGGGGCGCTGGCAACCATCCCGGAAGTGGGCAACAAGAGTGTTGAACAAGCGCTCACCGTCCTCCACGGTGAGGGATTCGAAACGACCTCAACCACTGATGTTCATGACGAAAAGGTGGCGGCTGGCTTTGTTATCGCCACCGACCCAGGCGCTGGCAGTTCACAGCGTAAATTCAGCCATGTCACCGTCCAGGTCTCGATCGGCCCGGTTCTCTACGTTGTACCGAAGCTGACAGGCCAGCCGAAGGACAGCGCAGCCAAGTCACTGGCGGATGCGAAACTTTCCATGGGTACTCTGACGGAAGAATTCAATGAGAACGTGGCAGCCGGAGTGGTGCTTAAGCAGGATCCTGGCGCTGGCAAGGAATTCCGTGCCAACACCAAGGTGAATTTGGTTCTCTCCAAGGGGCCCAAACCGATTCCTGTGCCCACCGTTGTAAACAAGTCCCAGGGTGATGCCGTGACTGCGCTGAGCGCTGTTGGGCTGGTGGCCGTAATTGCCCCGGAACAAGTCTTTAGCCGCACGGTACCTGCGGGCTCTGTGGTCACAGCATCCCCGGATTCTGGCACACTGACCGCAGGCGGCAAGGTCACCCTGACCATCTCCAAGGGCCCGCGGATGATCCAGGTCCCGAATCTGGTGGGCAAGCAGGTCGATGTGGCCACTAAGGAACTCAAAGACCTGGGCTTTGAGGTCAACGTGGAGAACTTCCTGGGCGGCTTCTTCGGCACGGTCCGCATCCAAACCCCCGAGGGTGGGCTGGCGCCGGAGGGATCCACAATAGTCCTCAAAGTGGTCTAAGACATCCGGCCCACCCTGTAATCCCCAAAGCACCTGAATCCTCAAGCACGTTAACCTCAAAATCTTGTGCCCTACCACTGGTGAATGAACTTACCACTGGTGACCGAACAACGGCGGCCCGCATCTTCCCAAAGGAAGGTGCGGGCCGCCGTCGTCAACGCGTGCCCTTATTTGGACTTGCGCAGAGCTTCTGAAACTAGGAACGCCATTTCCAGGGACTGCTTGTGGTTCAGGCGCGGATCGCAGACTGACTCATAGCCGGTCAGGAATGCTTCCTGATCCACGGGGTCGGCACCGCCGAGGCACTCGGCCACGTCGTCGCCTGTCATCTCCACATGCAGGCCACCCGGGAAAGTACCCTGGGCCTGGTGGACCTCAAAGAAGCCACGGACCTCGTCAATGACATCGTCAAAGTTGCGGGTCTTGTAACCATTGGGCGAGGTGACTGTGTTGCCGTGCATGGGGTCCGTTACCCACAGGACCTGGGCACCCGAAGCAGTAACCTTTTCCAGCAGGTTGGGGAGCTTCTCACGAATATTGTTCGCACCCATACGGGTAATGAACGTCAGGCGGCCAGGCTCGCGGTTGGGATCGAGCTTCTCAATCAGAGCCAGTGCATCGTCCGGGGACGTGGTGGGCCCAAGCTTGACACCGATGGGGTTGCGCACGCGTGAGAGGAATTCCACGTGTGCCTGGTCCAGGTCCCGTGTACGCTCACCAATCCACAGGAAGTGTGCGGAGGTGTCGTAAGGCAAGCCGGTGCGTGAATCGATGCGTGTCAGTGCCCGCTCGTAGTCCAGCAGCAGGGCCTCGTGGCTGGCGAAGAACTCAACGGTCTTCAGGGCTTCGAAGTCGGCGCCACAGGATGCCATGAACTTGATGGCACTATCAATTTCCTTGGCCAAGGCCTCGTAGCGGCTGTGAGCCGGGTTGGAGGTGAAGCCGCGGTTCCACTCGTGGACGCTGCGTAAATCGGCAAAGCCACCCTGTGTGAAGGCACGGATCAGGTTCAGCGTGGAGGCTGAGGTGTGGTAAGCCTTGAGCATGCGGGCGGGATCATGCTGGCGTGATTCAGGGGTGAATTCATAACCGTTAACAATGTCTCCACGGTATGCCGGGAGAGTTACGCCGTCGCGCGTTTCATCATTGGAAGAGCGTGGCTTGGCAAACTGGCCAGCCATGCGTCCCATCTTGATAACGGGAAGCTGCGCACCGTAGGTGAGTACCACCGCCATCTGCAAAATGGTCTTGACCCGCGAACTGATCTTGTCAGCCGTTGCAGCTTCAAAGGTCTCGGCACAGTCGCCACCCTGGAGCAGGAACGCGTTGCCCTGGGCCGCTTGGGCCAGACGGGAGCGCAGCACATCAACTTCACCGGCAAACACCAGAGGAGGAAGCGCGGACAGTTCCTTGACCGTGGGCGCAAAGAACGGGGACTCGGACCAGGTGGGCTGCTGCGCAATCGGCAGACCACGCCAGTCATCAAGGCCTGGATAGACGGCAGCACCGGGGACGGAAATTCCGGCGGCGGGTGCAGAAGATGCGTTAGAAGTTAGCTCAGTCACCCCTCAACCCTATCCCCTCCGAAGCAGCAGCTGCTAACCAGTCCATTCACTGAGATGTTATGGATAAATGAATCGGCGAGCACCTGGCATCCCAGAGGGGATTAGCGTGCTTCCGGGCCCGACTCCGGACTTGCCTGCGAGCCAGTTTCCAGGCCGGCAGTCTCGCCGGGCTCTACCTTCGGGGATTCGCTACCTTGATCCTGCACAGGCATTTGTTCCTGCACAGGCTTCTTGGCTCCGATCACAGTCACTGCGCCGGGCGCAAGAGTCCTTACGGGATCGAGCCGAACAGCGTCAGTTGCGCTCTTGGTCCCGGCAGGATCCTTGCTTAGGGCTTCCTTGGCGGAGGCAATTTTTGCAGATTTCTCCGCGGCGATCTTGTCCTTGACGGTGGAGGCATATGAGTCCACATATTCTTGCCCGGATAGCCGCATGAGCTCATACATGATTTCATCCGTCACAGAGCGCTGCACAAACCTGTCATCAGCCATCCCCTGGTAGCGACTGAAATCCATGGGTTCACCGAAAATGACACCCAGCCGCCGGACAGTGGGAATGCGTCTGCCAATGGGTTGGACCTTGTCCGTGCCAATCATGGCCACTGGAATAACGGGCACATTGGCTGTCAACACCAGTTTGGCGACACCTACTTTTCCACGATAGAGGCGGCCATCTGGGCTGCGGGTTCCTTCCGGATAGATTCCCAGCAGCCCGCCATCATTGAGCACTTCAACACCAGTGCCGAGGGAGTTTGCGGATGCAGCACCACCTGAACGGTCCATGGGCAGCTGGTTGGTCAGTTTAAAGAACGCTGCTGTGAGCCGGCCTTTGATTCCTCGCCCGGTGAAGTAATCACTCTTGGCCAGAAATACCACGGGCCGGGGCACCATGAGCGGCATAAAGATAGAATCCGAGAAGGAGAGGTGGTTGCTGGCAAGAACGGCCGGGCCATCCACGGGAAGATTGTCCAAGCCCTTAGTCCAAGGACGGAAAAGCACCTTTAATACCGGGCCCAGAAAAATCTTCTTCAGTACCCAATAGATCACGGTGGCATTCCTCCTCTTGCGCGCTAAGCGCACTTACTGCCCAGCTCCTTGCGGTACCCCCGCTGTGGACGTATCAACAGTAGTCTAGTGACAGCACCACCGAATCGCGGCAGCACGGCCGCATCAATGCCACACATAATCTCCGCCAGAATGGCCGGGGCGCAAAGGAGTCAGTGCCATGGCGCAATCATTCCGTTACGAGGGCCACGGGGAACTTGCTCGGATTGGGGTGGCCGTGAGTCACGGCTTCACCGGCTCAAGAGTGAGTATGCAGGGCTGGAGTGACTACCTCGCTGACGCCGGATTCGCCGTCAACATGCCCTTGCTGGCCGGGCATGGCACCTCATGGCAGGACTTGGCGAAGACTCCCTGGCAGCACTGGTACAGGGATTTCGAGGCCGCGTACCTGGAATTGGCTGCCCGCTGCGACACGGTTTTTGTGGCCGGCCTGTCCATGGGTGGCGCGCTGGCGTTACGGGTTGCAGCACTGCATCCGGTAGCTGGCGTGGCTCTGGTTAACCCAGGCTTAACATTCGCTGATAAACGAGCCGCCTACTCGGGTCTGCTGAAATTCGTGCTCAAAAGCGTTCCCGCCATAGGCGATGACATTAAGGCTGCCAATATCAATGAAGGCGCCTACTCCCGCACACCCGTTGCCGCCGTCCATCAGCTCTCCGCGCTTTTCACGGACACCGCCCGTCTGCTCCCCCAGATCACTGCACCCACCCTGGTGTTCCGTTCCACCGTGGACCATGTGGTTCCCGATTCGAGCATCGATGTTCTCAAAGCCGGCTTGCACAACGCCCAGCTAACGCTGGTTCCTTTGGAAAACAGTTACCATGTAGCGACCATGGACAATGACGCGCCTCAGATCTTTTCCCAGTCCGCAGACTTCTTTCGGAGGAACACTCATGCAATCTGATCCAGGCGCGGGCACCCCGCACACGGGAGACGACGACGAGGTCTGGCGGGACCTCGTGGCACGCTTGGAAGAGGCAGAGGACGCCTTTTTGGAAGATAATTCTCAAGGGAACACCGAGGATCAAGGCGGACCAGAGGTAGGCGGTTCCCCTGATGCAGGTGGTACCCCTGATTCCAACACGGTTTCTGATACCAGCACGGCTTCTGCTGCGGGAGGATCTTCTAATATGGGCACGGCCCTTGATTCGGGCACGGCCCTTGATTCCGGCGCTGCCACGCCCAGCGGTCCCGGCGCCGAAACGCCCAAGACGGTCATTGATTTTGATCCCCTCGGTGTTTGGCACGCTCAGGAATCCCCCGCACCCCGGGAGCCTGCTGCGGGCAACCGGTTTGGTCAGTCCCCCGGTGCAGCTGGTGACGGTAGCGCAGCCTTTGGTCCGCGAGATTATGAGTTCGACGAAGACGATGACGAAGGATTTGTTCCGGAGGAACTCCCCAGTCTGAGCGCCTCCGATCCGGCCATCGTCCTGTCTTGGATCGGTGCAGCCGGTGGCCCACTCTTTTTGGTGTTTTCGGCCATCTTCTGGCGCCACGCCCCCATGATGCTGGTGGTGGCGGTAATCCTCGCCTTCATTGCCGGCACAGGTTACCTGTTGTTCCGGCTCCCCAATCATCGCGACGACGACGGTGGTGACGGCGCAGTCGTTTAGCTGATGGTACTCAAGTTGGCGCGGTTCTTTATCGGCGGTACCTCTCTAGTGGGCGCTGCTGGGTTCTGGCCAAATCGGCTGCCCCCACTAATCCAGCCGACGGGCCCAACTGCGCCTTCATAATGAGGGCTTCTTGCCGATATCCGCGGCCCGTTAAGTTACGGAGGTAGGCTCGGCGGGTGGGATCCAGCAATAGCTCACCCGCAGCACTGAGGCCTCCGCCAATAACGAACAGAGCCGGGTCCAAAGCAGCCGCCAGGTTGGCAATGCCCAGACCCAGCCATTCCCCAACCTCAGCGACTAGCTCCTGCGCTGTGGCTTCGCCTTCCAAGGCCAAGGCTGTCACCACGGAGCCTGTGATGTTCTTGGGACGGCCGTTAGCCGCAGCGAGCAGGCCGGCGGCCATGGGTGAGTGCTTTCTGGCCAACTCGCGGCCCTCGCGCCCCAGGGCGTTCCCCGAGGCGTATTGCTCCCAGCAACCCCTGTTCCCGCATTCGCAACGATGCCCCCCGGGCATGATGATTTGGTGCCCGAACTCTCCTGCCATACCGAAGCTGCCGCGTTCCACCCGGCCGTCAATGACCAGGGCACCGCCAATTCCGGTTCCCAGGGTCAGCATGACCATTCTGTCGCGGCCCCTGCCCGCACCAAAGCGCCATTCCGCCCAGGCGGCGGCATCGGCGTCGTTAGTGACCAAAACGGGCCGGTGCAACGTGGCTTCAAGGTTTTGCCGCAGCGGCTCATCCCGCCACGCAAGATGAGGGCTGAACACCACGGTGGAACCGGGTAAGTCCATCCAACCAGCGGCCCCGATACCCACGGAATCAATGCGGTGCCGGCCTTCGAGCTCATGCACCAGCTCGCCGATCACCGCTTCCACGGCACGGGCATCACGTCCGGGTGTCGCCCGCCGCAGTTCCTCCAAGACCTCGCCTTCTGCATTCACCACACCGGCAGCAACCTTGCTCCCGCCAATGTCAATCCCTAAGGACAGTGGGGCGGGGAGTTCTGGCACAGGATCGGAGCGAGATGAACACATGAGCAAATTCTAGCGATCGGAGCTGCGGAGGACAGAAATTGAAAGTGTGAGCTGAAGAACATAATGTTACTCATGAGTAACATTATGGTTCCGTCGGATAACGCACTTCGCGGATAGAGTAAAGCAACACGATCGCAGGTCCACATAACAAAGGAGCTATTGTGCAAGAGATTTCCGTTCCGGCAAAGGTTGTCAGTCCAAGCACCATGAACACCACCGACTTTGTGCTGCGTCAGGCAAAATTGGCTGCCAACCCGGCACTTTTCTCCAAGCGCAATGCTGATAACGTCTGGGTTGACATCTCCGCCAAAGAGTTCTTAGCTGACGCCAGCGCCATCGCCAAGGGCTTGATTGCCTCCGGCATCACTGTGGGTGACCGCGTGGGAATCATGGCCCGCACCCGCTACGAATGGTCCCTGGTGGACTTTGGAATATGGTTTGCAGGTGCCGTTTCCGTGCCGATCTACGAAACTTCCTCTCCTTCACAGGTGGCGTGGAACTTGGGTGACTCGGCCGCCGTGGCAGTCTTTGCCGAGACCGGCGCCCACGAGAACATCATCCGGCAGGCCGCTCACAACGAGAACTTAACAACCCTGGCCCACGTGTGGCAGTTGGAAGGCGATGGCCTGGACGCCTTGCGTGAAGCAGGCCGTGAGGTCAGCGACGAGGCTTTGGAAGCAGCGCGCAGCGCCAATGGCCTCGATGACGTGGCCACCATTATCTACACCTCAGGCACCACAGGCCGCCCCAAGGGCTGCATGCTCACACACAGCAACTTTGTGGAACTCAGTGAGAATGCTTTGGCGGTGTTGGGCGATACAGTTGTCCCGCCGGGATCTCAAACCATCATGTTCCTACCGCTGGCCCACGTGTTCGCCCGGTACATTTCCGTGCTTGCTGTTGCCGGAGGCGCCAAAGTTGGGCACACCCCGGACATCAAGCACCTGCTCGAAGACTTGCAAAGCTTCAAACCCACGTTCATCCTGGCCGTGCCGCGCGTCTTTGAAAAGGTATACAACTCTGCCTCTTTGAAGGCAGAAGGTGAAGGCAAGGGCAAGATCTTCGCCGCTGCCACCAAGACGGCCATTGACTACTCACGCGCCACTCAAGAAGGCGGCGCCGGCATAGTACTCAAAGCCAAGCATGCTCTCTTCGACAAACTCGTCTACACGAAGTTGCGGGCCGCCATGGGCGGCAATGTTCGTCACGCAGTTTCAGGCGGCGGGCCGTTAGGTGAACGCCTGGGGCACTTCTTCCAGGGCATTGGGTTACAGATCCTGGAAGGATACGGCCTGACGGAGACCACAGCACCCATCACGGTCAACCGACCAGAACGCATTAGGATCGGCACCGTAGGGGCCCCGCTACCGGGAAACGCGGTCAAGATTGCGGACGACGGCGAAATTCTAGCCAAGGGCGTCTGTGTCATGAAGGGCTACTTCGGCCGTGATGATCTCACGGCAGAAACCTTCGTAGACGGTTGGTTCCGCACCGGCGACATTGGCCAACTCGACGACCAGGGCTTCCTGAAAATCACGGGACGCAAGAAGGAAATCATTGTCACCTCCGGCGGCAAGAACGTGGTTCCGGCCCTGCTCGAGGACCAGATTCGTGCCGATGCGATCGTCTCGCAGTGTGTTGTTATTGGCGAGCAACGCCCGTTCATTGCCGCGCTTGTCACCCTTGACGAAGACGCTCTTCCGCAGTGGGGTAAGGCTCACGGCCTGGCGGCTGGCATCACCGTGGCCAAGGCCGCCCAGGACCCCATCGTCTTGGCTGCTGTTCAGAACGCGGTAAACCGGGCCAACTCCACTGTCTCGTCAGCGGAGGCCATCAAGCAGTTCAGGATTGTTGACACCGACTTCACCGAAACCTCAGGCCACTTGACGCCCTCCCTGAAGGTCAAGCGCGCCCAGGTCATGAAGGACTTCGACTCCGTGGTGGAGGAGATATACCTGAGCAAGAAACCCGGCTAGTCACCCACACAAACAACTCGGGCCTCGATGAGCTCGACCACGCAGGACGGATGTCTGCGCCAATGGTCAAGCTCATCGAGGCCCTTTTTGCTGAATTAGCCCTCCCTAAGAGACGGCGGCACCGGTTGCTAGACGATGACCACCAGCAGGTCACCACCTTGTACCTGGGAAATGCCAGATACTGCCAGACGGGAGACGGTGCCGCCCACCGGCGTCGTGATGGAGGCTTCCATCTTCATAGCCTCGATGGTGGCAACGGTGGCACCCGCCTCAACCACGTCACCGACAGCAACCTTGAGGCTCACGGCGCCAGCGAAGGGTGCGGCAACCTGTCCTGCCACGGACTCCTCAGCCTTCTCGGCAGCTTTGACCGTGCTTTCAATGCTGCGATCGCGCACCACCACGGGCCGGCTTTGACCATTGAGTTTGGCCATGACTGTACGCATGCCCTTCTCATCGGGCTCAGAGACGGTCTCCAGCTCGGCGATCAGGCGCACACCCTTGCCCAGCGCCATCACATGCTCCACACCGCGGCGCAGGCCGTACAGGTAATCCCGGGTATCCAGGACAGAGATGTCGCCGTAGCTCTTGCGGATCTCCTCGAAGTCCTTCGTGGGCCCGGCGAACAGCAACCGGTTCAGTGCCGCACGGCGGGTGGCACTGTCTCCGGCCAGCTGGGCACTGTCATCGGCGGTGAGGGTGCCCATGCGTTCCACGACGGTGCGCCCCTGCAGCGCCTTGGTGCGGAACGGCTCGGGCCAGCCACCGGGAGGGGTGCCCAGCTCGCCGCCCAAGAAGCCCACTACCGAGTCCGGGATATCGTAGTTCTGCGGATTCTCCTCGAAGTCTGCCGGGTCTGCCTTGATGCCAACCAGGTGCAGGGCCAGATCTCCCACTACCTTGGACGACGGCGTGACCTTGACCAGGTGTCCCAGGATCCTATCCGCTGCGGTGTACATGTCTTCGATTTCCTCGAAGCGCTCCCCCAAGCCCAGCGCGATGGCTTGTTGGCGCAGATTGGAGAGCTGACCGCCGGGGATCTCATGGAGGTACACGCGGCCTGTAGGGGCAGCCAATCCCGATTCGAACGGTGAGTACAGCCGGCGTACTGCCTCCCAGTACGGCTCGAGTGAGCTGATGGCAGCCAGATCGATCCCGGTGTCCCGCTCGGTGTGCGCCAGGGCGGCCACCAGAGCGGAGGCCGAGGGCTGGCTCGTGGTGCCGGCCAGCGCAGCAGAGGCGACGTCAACGGCGTCGACCCCTGCATTGATGGCGGCCATCAGGGTGGCAAGTTGGCCACCGGCCGTGTCATGGGTGTGCAGGTGTACCGGGAGGTCGAAGCGCTCGCGCAGGGCCGTGACAAGCTTCGCGGCAGCTGCCGGACGCAGCACGCCCGCCATGTCCTTGATGGCCAGGATGTGGGCGCCGGCATCAACAATGCGTTGGGCCAGTTCCAGGTAGTACTCCAAGGTGTAAATGGTCTCGGCCGGGTCCAGCAGATCCCCGGTGTAGCAGAGTGCCACCTCGGCCACGGCGGTGCCGGTGGCGCGCACGGCCTTAATGGCCGGCTCCATCTGGTCCACATCATTAAGCGCATCAAAAATGCGGAAAATGTCAATGCCACTCGCGGCAGCTTCTTGGACAAAAGCGTCGGTGACCTCGGCCGGGTACGGGGTGTAACCCACCGTATTGCGCCCGCGCAGCAGCATCTGCAGGCAGACATTCGGCAGGGCCTCGCGCAACTGGGTCAGGCGCTGCCACGGGTCTTCGCCCAGGAAGCGCAGGGAGACGTCATAGGTGGCGCCACCCCAGGCCTCTACGGAGAGCAGCTGGGGCGTCAGCACGGAGACCGCCGGCCCAGCCGCCAGCAGGTCCCTGGTGCGTACCCGGGTTGCCAGCAGCGACTGGTGTGCGTCACGGAAGGTGGTGTCCGTGACGGCCACGGCGGTCTGGGCGCGCAATGCGGCGGCGAAGCCCTCAGGCCCCAGCTCGGCGAGTTGCTGGCGTGAACCGGCAGGTGCATCAGCAAGGTCCACGGCGGGCAGCTTGCGGGCCGGATCCTCCAGCACCAAAAGCTCACCATTGGGCTTGTTCACCGTGACATCAGCAAGCCAGGTCAGAAACTTGGTGCCACGGTCGCTGGAGACATGAGAGTTCAGCAGTTCTGGGCGCTCATCAATGAAGGAGGTGGCCACATCCCCGGCATTGAATGCCGGGTCATCCAGGACTGCCTGCAGGAAGGCGATGTTGGTGGAGACGCCGCGGATACGGAACTCGGCCAATGAACGGCGGGCGCGTGAGACTGCCGTCTTGTAGTCGCGGCCTCGGCAGGTGAGCTTGACCAGCATGGAGTCAAAGTGTGGGCTGACCTCGGCGCCTGTGTAGATGGTGCCGCCATCGAGCCGCACACCTGCACCACCGGCGGACCGGTACGTGGTGATCGTGCCAACGTCGGGACGGAAACCGTTGGAGGGGTCTTCCGTGGTGATGCGGCACTGGAGCGCCGCACCCTTGACGTGGACGTTTTCCTGACTCAGGCCCAGATCGGCGAGGGTTTCACCGGCGGCAATGCGCAACTGGGCTTGGACCAGGTCCACGTCCGTGATTTCTTCGGTTACCGTGTGTTCGACCTGAATACGGGGGTTCATTTCAATGAAAACGTGCTGACCTGCCCGCTCACCGACCGTGTCAACAAGGAACTCAACTGTTCCGGCGTTGACGTAGCCCATGGCTTTGGCGAACTTTACGGCGTCAGCATGCAATGCTTTGCGGATGTTTTCATCCAGGTTCGGGGCAGGAGCAATTTCCACAACCTTCTGGTGGCGGCGCTGCAGCGAACAATCACGCTCAAAGAGGTGAATGACGTTGCCCTCGTTATCGGCCAGGATCTGGACCTCAATGTGGCGCGGGCGCAGCACTGCTTGTTCCAAGAACATGGTGGCGTCACCAAAGGCTGCATCAGCCTCTCGCATGGCCGCCTTCAGAGCCTCTTCGAGGTCTTCAGCCTTTTCCACCCGGCGCATGCCACGGCCACCGCCGCCAGCCACCGCTTTGGCGAAAATGGGGAAGCCAATCTCCGCAGCGGCACCCAGCAGGTACTCAAGATCCGCGCTCGGCTCGCTGGAACGCAGAACCGGGATGCCAGCCTTGCGGGCCGCGTCCAAGGCGTGGACTTTGTTACCGGTCAACTCCAGCACTTCAGCCGGCGGACCAACAAAAGTGATTCCGGCTTCACGGGCCGCACTGGCCAGCTCAGGATTTTCGGACAAGAAGCCGTAGCCCGGGTAGATGGCATCCGCACCGGATTCCTTGGCTACTCGGATCACCTCGGCAACGTTCAGGTAGGCCCGGACCGGATGCCCTTCTTCGCCAATCAGGTAAGCCTCATCAGCCTTCTGACGGTGGATGGAAGTGCGGTCCTCATAGGGGAAAACCGCTACCGTCTTGGCACCGAGCTCGTAGCTGGCACGAAAGGCACGGATAGCGATCTCGCCGCGGTTGGCAACCAGAATTTTCGAAAACATCTCACTCCTGTGTGGACGATACCGTTTGGCTGCTGCACCGCGAAGGCAGCGCAGCAGCGAACTTAGAGGAACCGGCCCCGTGTGAATCCAGGCCGGCACCCCGTCTTAATAAAGCCGAGTCTGTATGAAGCAAAATATCTAACGCTCCAAAGGACTAGAACTTCCGATCCTGCGATGCCCCACAAACTGTGCTGCTCATCACCGTTGTCAGCGTAGCAAATCCTGCCACCAAACCAACTGTGACTCCGCACACAGTTGGTTTGGTGGGGAGAACCACCTCGTTTAGAAAACTTCCGCTAATTCTTCAATGGACGGGCAGGAGCAGACCAAGTTGCGGTCCCCGTACGCCTGATCGATCCGGCGCACTACGGGCCAGTACTTGGCCCGAGGGTCCACACCCGCCGGGAAAACAGCGGTTTCGCGGCTGTAGGGGTGTTCCCACTCCTGTGCAATGCTTTGTGCCGTGTGCGGTGCGTTGACTAGCGGGTTGTCCGCAGCCGGCCATTGCCCGTCCTGGACAGCTGCAATTTCTTGACGGATGGAGATCATGGCGTTGATGAAGCGATCAATTTCAGCCAAGTCCTCCGATTCCGTGGGCTCCACCATCAAGGTGCCCGGGACGGGGAAGGACATGGTGGGAGCGTGGAAGCCGTAGTCGATGAGGCGCTTGGCCACATCATCCACGCTGACACCGGAATCCGCGGTAATGCCGCGCAGATCCAAAATGCACTCGTGAGCCACCAGATCATTGGCGCCCGTGTACAGAACCGGGTAATGCTCGCTCAGGCGCCGGGCAATATAGTTCGCAGAGAGGATGGCCGTCTGGGTGGCCAGGCGCAGCCCGTCCGGTCCCATCATGCGGATATAAGCCCAGGAGATGGGCAGGATCGACGCCGAACCGTACGGTGCGCTGGAAACCAGACCCACCGTGGTGTCTGCGCCGAGCTCGCGGGCGGGCAGGTGTTTGGCCAGGTGGGCACCAACAGCTACGGGGCCCACGCCTGGACCGCCGCCGCCGTGCGGAATGCAGAACGTCTTGTGCAGGTTCAGGTGGGAAACGTCGGCACCAAATTTCCCGGGCTGGGCCAAACCAACCAGAGCGTTCAAGTTGGCACCGTCCACGTAAACCTGGCCTCCCGCGTCGTGGATCATGGCGCAGATGTTGGAAATCTCCGTCTCAAACACGCCGTGGGTTGACGGGTAGGTGACCATGATGGCAGCCAAGTTGTTTTCGTGGACGTGGATCTGGGCCTTCAGATCATCAATATCAACGTTGCCGAATCCGTCCGTGGCAACCGGGACTACCTTCAGCCCGGCCATGACGGCTGAGGCGGCGTTGGTGCCGTGCGCGGAAGCGGGTATCAGCACAATATCGCGGTGCGGGTTGCCGTTTTCCACGTGGAAGGCGCGGATGGCCATGAGGCCAGCAAATTCACCTTGCGAACCGGCGTTGGGCTGAACCGAAACGGCGTCATAGCCGGTAATTTCCGCCAGCCAGGACTCCAGCTGTGTGGCCATTTCCACAATGCCCACGGTGTCCGCGGCGGGTGCGAACGGGTGCAGGTTGGAAAATTCCGGCCACGTCACGGCAGCCATCTCGGCGGTGGCGTTGAGCTTCATGGTGCACGAGCCCAAAGGGATCATGCCGCGGTCCAGCGCATAGTCTGCATCCGAGAGTTTACGCAGGTAGCGCAGCATCTGGGTCTCTGAGTTGTGCGCGTGGAACACCTCATTGCTCATGAAGCCCGTGGCACGGTGCGGGGTGGGAAGCAGAACATCCTCCGCAAACTGGGCAATTTTCGGCCCCTGAGCGGAGGGAGACTGTGCGCCGGTGAACTCAGTGCCAAACAGTGTGGCGAACCCGGCAACGTCTGCTTCCGTGGTGGTTTCATCGACGGCAATCTGCACGTGATCGTGGTCCACCTGGCGCAGGAGGTAGCCAGCGGCGTGGGCTGCCGCCACCAGCTCAGCGGCTGCGTGGCCGCTAACAGAGGCTATCCGGATCTTGAGGGTGTCAAAGTAGTTGGCGTGCACCACGGTGTGACCGGCAGCCGTTGCAGTCTCTGCAACAGCCACGGCCATGGCATGGACGCGGGTGGCAATACGTTTGAGGCCTTCGGGGCCGTGATAGACGGCGTACATGCCAGCCATGACGGCCAGCAGCACCTGTGCCGTGCAAATGTTGGAGGTGGCCTTCTCGCGGCGAATGTGCTGCTCACGGGTCTGCAGTGCAAGGCGGTAGGCCTGGTTTCCGGCGGCGTCCTTGGAGACGCCCACCAAACGGCCCGGCAGTGCACGCTCCAGTCCCTTGCGAACGGCCATGTAGCCGGCGTGCGGGCCGCCAAAGCCCATGGGCACGCCGAAGCGCTGCGAGGATCCCACAGCAAGATCGGCTCCGAGCTCACCGGGAGATTCCAGCAGCGTCAGCGCCAGCAAATCTGCGGCAACCGCCACCAGAGCCTTCTTCTCATGGGCCGCAGCGATGACGGGTCCAAGCTCACGGATCATTCCGGAATCGCCAGGGTACTGCACAAGTACGCCAAAGAACTCAACGTCCGGGAGTTCGTTCTCGAAGTCATGGACCCGCACGGGGATGCCCATGGCCTTGGCACGGGTGTTGATCACGGCCAAAGTCTGCGGGAAAACATCGGCGTCCACCAGCAGCACAGCATCATCGGAGGCACCGCGGTTGCTGCGGCGCATCAAGGCAACGGCTTCGGCCGCGGCTGTTCCCTCATCCAGCATGGAGGCGTTGGCCGTGACCATTCCGGTGAGATCCGCCACAACTGTTTGGAAGTTCAGAAGTGCTTCAAGGCGGCCTTGGGAAATTTCGGGCTGGTAGGGCGTGTATGCCGTGTACCAGGCGGGGCTCTCCAAGACGTTACGCTGGATAACTCCGGGGGTGTGGGTGCCATAATAGCCTTGGCCAATATAGGACTTGTTCACGGTGTTCTTTGCCGCCAGCACGCGCAATTCGGCCAGCATGGCCTCCTCAGACACAGCGGCCTGAAGCGAGAGCGGTTGGCTCATGTAGATCGATTTGGGCAGCGCCGCAATAGAAAGCTCGTCCAAAGAACCAAATCCAAGGACGCTCAACATATGATGAATGTGGGGTTGCGATGCAACCCCGATGTGACGATCGCTAAAGACGGCCGACACAAGGTTGTTTGTGTTTTGGCTCCCGGGCAGAAAATCAAAGGTATTTGTCAATGGGTTCTCCAAGTCGCGAACGTTCCACAGCTATTGTATGTGTCAATGCCAATACCAGGCATATCAGTAAAAAAGCAACGCAAAGGGTAATGGTTCATCCGTGCAAGTAGTGAGTATCAGCAGCCTCAAGGGTGGCGTCGGCAAGACCTCAGTCACGCTCGGTTTGGCCTCAGCAGCGTTGGCTGCCGGCATCCCGACCCTCGTCATAGACCTTGACCCTCATGCCGACGCCACCACCGGGCTAGGTGTTGTCCCGCGCGGTCAGCTAGACATTGGCCAGATGATCAAGAATGCCAAGAAGGTCGATCTTGGTGCCAACGTGGCCCCCAGCGGCTGGTTGGCCGCCCACAAGAACGACGACGGGCCCCTCCCCACGCTTGACGTTGCCATGGGCTCGGCGTTTAGCGGGATTTATGATCGCCCCGATCTGGGCAAACGTGATTTGCGCAGACTTGCCACTCTTTTGGCCAATGCCGACCGTGATGGCAGTGCTCCGTACCAGTTGGTCCTGATTGACTGCCCACCCTCGCTCAATGGTTTGACGCGCATGGCGTGGACAGCCAGCAGCCGGGTTCTTTTGGTGGCTGAGCCGGGCCTGTTCTCGGTTGCCGGCACTCAGCGTACTTTGCGCGCCATTGAGCTTTTCAGAACTGAATTCGCTCCGGCGCTGGTGCCGGCCGGGATTGTGGCCAACCGTGTTCGGACTGGCTCCAATGAGCACGCGTACCGTCTGGCAGAGATGCGAACCATGTTTAGCGATCTACTGCTCTCCCCCACCATCCCCGAACAGGCCAATTGGCAGCAGATTCAAGGTGCCGCACATCCGGTGCACCAATGGCCAGGAGACTCCGCCAAGAACGCCTCAGCTCTCTTTGACCGGTTGCTTGACTCTGTGCTGAACCAGAGCGCCACCCGTAGCCGCCTCTACCGCGGCTAGGATTCCGCACCTGTCAGCGCCGCTTTCGGCCCCGCCAACAAAAATGCCATGGTTTGACGTAAATGCCACAGCTCAAGCTGTGGCATTTACGTCAAACCATGGCATTTCTCAAGGATGGAAGCTGTAGACGCGAATTCACGCGCCAAGGTGGAGATTAGGAGATCTTGCGTGCTTCCCGACGCTTGCTCAGTTCATCGCCAGGAAACGTCTGCACTGCTGCGTGTTCGCTGGGGAGGGCTGCCAAGCTACCCTCAACTTCACGCCAGACCCGGCCAACAGCAATGCCGAAGACGCCTTGGCCGCCTTGGACCAGATCGATGACCTCGTCTGCGGAGGTGCATTCGTAGACGGATGCGCCGTCACTCATCAACGTGATTTGGGCCAGATCTTCAACACCGCGTTCGCGCAGGTGTTCCACGGCAGAGCGGATCTGTTGCAGGGACACTCCCGTATCCAAGAGCCTCTTGACGACCTTCAGGACCAGGATGTCTCGGAAGCCGTAGAGGCGTTGGGAACCTGAACCCGCCGCGCCGCGCACCGCCGGTTCAACAAGCCCGGTACGGGCCCAATAATCGAGCTGACGGTAGGTGATCCCAGCCGCTTTACATGCGGTGGGTCCGCGGTAGCCTGCGTTCTGGTCCAGAACTGGAAGATCCTCGGTAAAGAGCAACCCCTGTGACCCTGCACTCAAAGCCGTGCTGGGGACAGCAGCGGCATTAGTTCCGCCGACGTCACTGGTGGCACTCACGTGGATCCTCCTATTCGAAGCTCCCCTGAATGGATGGTTGCGTTGCACATGGAAGCAAGGCATACAAGGAGAGTCAGAGATAGCCCGTCTCTCAAGTCTGCCCGCAGCAGCCGTGGCTTGCAATGGGGAACTCAATACCTTGACGTTAGATCGGTGCGAGTCCAAGGTCAAAGATCTCGGCACTTCATTTTTAGCGTGTCGAAAGTTTCGACCTCAGCCTGAACCTTAGGTGACTGTGGGAAAGCTCGGAAAACCGGGGTTTACTTCTCAAAATCTTCAGGTTCAACGTCGTTGAGGAATTCCCTAAATTGACGAACCTCACGTTCCTTGGCATCGTCATCGGCACTATCCCCAGCAGCTTCGGCGCCGCCGGAGGCTTCCTCGTGAGGACCAATCTCAACCCCAGCCTCATCCACCAGGCTTTCCGCAGCCCAGATGGAGCAATGGGCACGCTGGGCGATGGCAATGGCATCAGAGGCCCTTGAGCTGACAGTGGTGCTGTCATCCATGACCAGTTCGCCATGGAAAACACCCTCCTCAACCTTGGTCAAATTTACCCGCACTATTTTACGGCCCAGCGCATGGACCACCTCACACAAGAGATCGTGGGTGAGTGGGCGGGGCGGGATGACCCCTTGTTCGGCCAAGGCGATGGCTGTGGCCTCTGCGGCTCCAATCCAGATCGGGATGTGCCGCGGGCCACTGCGCTCGCGCAACAGCACCAGGGGCTGGTTGGAGGGCATCTCGATCCGCACGCCAACAATTTCCACTTCAATCATGAGCTTTCCATCTCCGCAATCCGCACCTGGACCAGGGAGCTGTGCAAGGTCAAGCAGAGTTCGGCAATCTCGCGGGCGGCTTCGGCGGCGCGCACCGCGGATGTGCCATCCTTGCGTGAGGACAGCGGAGCCACTACGCGTTCCACCAAACCGAACTCACGCTCTGCCGCTGCTTGGAACGGGCGCAGGTGCCGCGGTTCAAGCCCGTGCGCGGCCAGTGCGGTGCAGGCCTGGGCAATCTTTACGGCGTGCTCGTCAAAGGTGCCGTCCTTATTTTCCACAAGTCCATAGCTGACCATGGTTGCCAGCAGTTCTGCGCTGGCCCCGGATTCAATCCGCAGTTGCTCGGCCGTCAAACGGCGGGATTTACTCTTGAGTTCTCGGGCAAGTTCGTCAGAGACCATCCGTGGTGCCACAGATACTCCTGGCGGGAGGTTCAGCGGTGTCAAGCCTTGATCTATCGCATCCAAATACTCCCGGATGACCTTCAACGGCAGGTAGTGATCGCGTTGCAGCGCCAGGACAAACCGCAGACGTTCGACGTCGGGCTCCCGGAATTGGCGGTAGCCCGCCGGGGTGCGCTGCGGGGTGATGAGCCCCTTTTCTTCATAAAAACGGATCTTGGACGCCGTCACAGAAGGGAAATCAGCGCACAGCAAAGCAAGCACCTCACCGATATTCAAGATGGTTGCGGCGCCGGTCCGCCGGCTGCTGGAATGCACATCCACCAGCCGGCGCCCTGCTGCGGAATTCACGCTTCCCACGGTGCCCTTAGGAATCCGATGAACTGGTACTGTCACCGGCTCCCGGATTGGCACTGAAGTAGTAGGTCAGGCGGAATTTGCCAATCTGCACCTCGTTGCCGGTCCGTAGCCGGACTGCATCCACCCTGTCACCATTGACGTACGTGCCGTTGAGGCTGCCGGAATCGACAACTTCAAAGCCGCCGTCGAACTTGATGAAGTTCACGTGGCGGCGTGAGACGGTGACATCGTCAAGGAAAATGTCAGCGTCTGGATGCCGCCCGGCGGTGGTCACTTGACTGTCAAGCAGGAAACGAGCCCCTGCATTCGGCCCCATGTGCGCAATGAGCAGAGCCGAACCCGCGGGCAGCGAGTTCACGGCATTTTGTTCATCAGGCGCCAAAATCGGTACCGACGTTGGACCGCCCTGGACCGGAGGAAGCTGAATCGAAGTGGTATCTGGTGCACCGGGCTGATCCTTGAGGCCCGCCTGATCGTTCACCCCGGCGTCGTTACCTCTGTCAACCATTGGTACTCCTCCTTGTAAAAAGTCTTTGAGGGTTCACTCGAACCCACAATATTACCAACTTACGAGCCGTTGCTGTGAATGCTCTGACACGCACCACCCGGTACCGCGGCGCGGACGGGCGTCTGGAACATAGCTTCCAGCTACTAGCCTACCTTTTCCTGGTACTGCGCCGCGCTGAGCAATGAGCCGTAGCTGGACACATCGCTGAGGGTGATTTCCACCAGCCAGCCCGCTCCGTAAGGATCGGAGTTAATAAGGGATGGATCCGCATCCAAATCCTCGTTGCGGGCCGAAACCTGCCCCGTCAATGGTGCGTAAATGTCACTGACGCTCTTCGTCGATTCGACTTCGCCCACCACGGTATCGGCCGTAACATCCGCGCCGTTCTCGGGCATTTGCACGTAGACAACATCTCCCAAGGCGTCCTGGGCGAAATCGGTGATGCCAACCCGCACCACGCCGTCGGCTGTGGGGGCTGAAACCCATTCGTGCTCTGCTGTGTAGGACAGATCTGCGGGAATATTGCTCATGATGGGCACCTTTCGAGGTTCATCGCTGCCGCGCGAAGAAAGTGAAGTTTAAATTAAAACATGCTCCAAGGCCGTTTTCGCTCCTTGACCACGTCCAGTCTTTAGGGTGGAGCCGTTCTTTACAAGTCGAAGGTGCATTCTAGCAAATTAGTCACTTCTGCGCCCGAACCATAGCGCGGACTCTGACATGATTCATCTATGACTGATTCTGTGACGCCTCCCACCGCCGGCGGTTCCCCTAGCAGCCTAGACAACGGCCGCAGGGGCAAAATGCCCGTCTGGCTTGTGCGCACCATCATCGGCGCTATCGCCATAGCCGTTCTTGTCATTGTCTATTTGATTGCCTCGGTGACGGTTCCGTTGATGTGGGCCAACTCCATCAGGGGTCAGATTGGCGGCCAACTGGGTAACAGCATTCCGTTGGGCATGTTTTACGGCTTCGTTTTCACCTTTCTCCCTGTTCTGATTGCCTGGCAGGCGCACCGGAGGGCGTTCAACAAGTGGGTGCGGCTGAGTTTGGTGGCGCTGGGACTGATGCTGCTCATCCCCAACCTGCTGACTCTTGGGGTACTGTACGGCAGCACGCAATCCGCTGCCGACGCCCGGTCCATCTGGGCCAACAGCGCCAACTGGTTTGGTACTTGGAGCCAAGTATTCATGGTGGTTGGCGTGGTCTGTGCCGTGGCGCTCATTGTCCTAGGCAGGATGTGGCTGCGCCGCAGCAAGAAGCTACGTGAGGTCAAGGCAGCGGAAAAGATCGTTCGCAAAGACCAGCAGGAACGGGAGCGGGCATCCCGGCAGGAGGCAAAGACTGCCGCACGTGCTGGCCACACGAAGCCTGCCCCCACACCTGAACTCCCCGGAACCACCCCCGTAAAAACCACCAAACCACGAGAGGGAAAGGCCGGGACGCCCGCGCCGTAGGGCAACTGGGTCACCCGCGCACTCTGGCTTTGCTTGCTTTGGGCGTGCCCTAGTGCTCTGGGCGTTTCCTAGTGAGAGGCACCTTCGCGGTGTAACTGGGACTGCTGACAGACGGCGGGACTCTGCCCCGGGCAGCTACTGCACCGGGCGCGGTTCTTGCGTCAGGAACTTTTGCTCTGGCCGCCCCGGAGAGAGCGCTAGTACTGAGCATAGGATTCCTTGGACTTGAGACCACCTACAGCACCACCGGTCATGAGTGGGCCTGTTGCTGACGGATTGGCACTGGCAGCCTACTGTGTGATCCCCACGAGCCATTATTACCACCTGGACTGCGGCAATCTTGGGTCTTGGATGTGGACGGATGGCCTAAAATTCCATTCCATGCAGCGCCGCCTCCACCGGGTCCCTTTCCCAGAACAGTTGAAGAAGCGGGTGAGGTTGCCCCTGGGCATCGTTTTCTGATCGACCTACGGGCCTAAATCCACGTTTAACATAGAAAACAGCGGCACGCGGGTTCTGTTCGTTGACATCTAGGGTCAGCCGCGGCGTCTGATCCTTGGCCCACTCCAAAAGTCTGCTGCCCACACCTTTGGACCTGGCTTCATCAGCCACATAGAGCATCGCCACATGATCACGGTCCATGCCAATAAAACCTAGAATGCAGCCATTTCGCTCCGCTACATGGATTCGCAGGCTTGGGATGTGCTTGTCCCTAACCAGGGGCTCAAGCCTGTCTATCGCCTCAAGCGAAAGAAAATGGTGGGTGGCCTCAACGGAATCCCGCCAGACATTTGTCAACTCTTCAAGGTCTTCGGCCACGCGTCCAGGACGCAGAACAAGAACTGGGGCAATCACCACGATTCTCCGTTTCCTCCCCACTTACTTGCCTCGGGGGAATGATCTGGACGCACGCCTGATCCTATTACCCCGGCGTTTCCCACATTACTGTGGCACCAACCCGGGCCTGGACCAAGTGATCGAAGGTTTCTGAGCGGGCTATGACTTCTGGGCAAATAAAGACGGCCCATACAAGCATCGGCGAGATACTCATATGGGCCTAACCGCCGCTAACTCTGAGAAGAGCGCGTTGGCTATCAAGAACATTACCTCTCAACAGGCCAAAGACCTGCACCGAAACGGACAATGAGCCGCATGTCACTTTGTCCAACCGCCCCCCACTGCGGGTTCCTTCTTAGCTCACCGCATGATCCTGTTCCCACCACGGGAACCTCCCCTCACGTGGAAGTGTTTTGCGAGGCGATGAAGGAACCTTCCATCACCTTTAGAAATATGAGCCACGCCACATTACTGGCAAGTAACAAATATTCACCACAAACGGCCCGCGTCGCGGTACGCTGACGATTATGAGTGAATACCAGCCTCCAATTGCAGACATTGCCTTCGCACTCGAACATGTTGTGGGTTACCCGGACATCGCCACGTTGCCAGGCTACGAACACGCTGACCTCGACACCGTTGTCGAACTCCTGGAACAGTGCGGTGAGTTCATGGCGGAGATCGTTGCGCCACTGAACCGACAGGGGGACATTCAGGGTTCCCACCTCAAACCCGACGGCACTGTTCTCACCCCCGATGGTTTCAAGGATGCGTACCAGCAATATGTCGACGCCGGATGGGGATCCGTGCCGCTGCCCGAGGAATACGGCGGTGGCGGTTTCCCTCGCGCCGTCGGCCTTGCCATCCAAGAGATGTTTAACAGCGCCAACTTGGCATTCTCCTTATGCCCGTTGCTGACGCAAGGTGCCATCGACGCCCTGCTGCACTATGGCGATGACAAAATGAAGAACCGTTATTTGCCCAAGATGGTCAGTGGCGAGTGGACAGGCACCATGAACCTCACCGAACCGCAGGCCGGCTCGGATGTTGGCGCCCTGACCACCAAGGCCGTGAAGAATGAGGACGGCAGCTACGCCATCACGGGCCAGAAAATCTTCATTACCTACGGTGACCACGACATGGCCGAGCAGATCGTGCATCTGGTGCTCGCCCGCACGCCCGGGGCGCCTGAGGGAACCCGCGGCATTTCATGTTTTATAGTGCCCAAATACTTGGTCAACGACGATGAGTCGCTCGGCGAACGCAACAACGTGGAAACTGTCTCCCTGGAACACAAGATGGGCATCCATGCTTCCCCCACGTGTGTGCTGTCCTACGAGAATGCAACGGGATACTTGATCGGCGAAGAGAACAAGGGAATGCGCATCATGTTTGTCATGATGAACGCTGCCCGTCTGGGTGTTGGTGCGCAGGGCCTTGCAGTGGCAGAGCGCGCCTACCAGCAATCGCTCGAGTACGCGCAGCAGCGCCAGCAGGGTCTGGCCATTGGAGCCACGGGCGCTACTTCAGCCATTATCGAATTCCCTGACGTGCGGCGCATGCTCATGACCCAGCGCGCCAGCATCGCAGCCCTGCGCTACTTGATGCTGCTGGACGCAAGCTATGTGGATATCAGCACCCACGATCCCGATCCGGCAGTCCGCGCGCGGGCCGATGAGATCGTAGGAATACTGACCCCAATCTGCAAGTCGTTCGGCACTGACATGGGGAACGAGCTCACCTCGCTGGCACTACAGATCCAAGGGGGAATGGGCTTCATTGAAGAGACAGGGGCCGCCCAGCACGTACGCGACGTCCGCATTGCCGCTATTTACGAAGGTACCAACGGCATTCAGGCGGCCGATCTCGTTGGCCGCAAACTGGGGGTCCGAGGAGGCGCCTCCATTCTGGAGTTCATTGCCACCATGCGCGAAGTGGAAACGGACCTGGCCAACGCCGGCGCTGACTTTGACGGCATCCGGGAGGAATTAGAGCGTCAGTTCAGTGAGTTGGAGAGAGCAACCCATTGGATGCTCAAGACCGGGCAGGGCGACCCCAATTCCTTGCTGGCCGGCTCGACACCCTACTTGCGAATGTGGGGGCTGTGCACCAGTGCTTGGTTGCTGGCACGGGCAGCCGTTGCTGCGGCAAAGACGGATGATGCCAGCCTGGCGGACAACCAGTTGGTATTGGCTCGTTTCTACGCCCAGCAAATCCTGCCCCAGAGTGGCAGCCTGCTGGGTGCCGCAACAGCGGGCGCCACGGACCTGTTCGCCTTGGACGCCCATAGCCTCTCGGGTGCAGCACGCAAAGTGAGGAACTAGCCTTCAAATATGTAAGACTCACTCCGCCAGTCAAGGACGGTTCAACCGCAAGCCGGCGAATGCCGGCGCAAGCAGAGGAATCTGGGGCGAGCAGGCGAATCCAGCGTACTGATGGCTGTGTGTGCGTCCTTGCGAACATGACTCTTTGAGCGCATGCGTAATCGGGTGGCTTCTGTTCTTGCAGAAGCCACCCGATCGTCTTTGGTACCCCTTCCCAGATTCCCGTGCGGTCATTTGGGCCCTTGGTTATGAGCGTTTTTTGAGTTGTTTGGTGATGAGTTTCTTGAGCCATTTGGGGTATCGGGGGCGTGGGGTGTCTTCTTCTGGTGGTTCTTGGTAGGTCCCTGATGGGGTGATCCAGCCGATGCGTCCATCGCTGGTGGGTTGGGGTGTCCAGCCACGCAGCCGGATGTTGTTGCGTTCTGGTTCGTTGATGCAGCGGCGCTGCCCGTACCGGTTTTTATCGTCTTTGAAGTGCTTCATGGTGTGGTGGCGTTTACAAGCAGGGCGTAGATTCATCATGCTGGACTGGCCCCCGAACTCGAACGCTTCCAGATGGTCTAGATCGGTATCAATGACAGGGTTGGGACAATTCGCTACGTAGCAATGCCCAGCCAAGGCCTGCAGGACTAGTTTCTCTGCTTCCTTGAGCGTGTAGCGTTGCGGCTGTGCTGGCAACGCTTCACCGGTGATCGGATCCGTCAAGACCCGCAAGAACGTGGTGGACTGCGCTAAGAGAAGCCGGGCAATGTTCTCCGGAACTGGCCCAGCCAACGGGCCAGCTAGTTCAGCGGGTTCATCCGTGATCCCCAACAGCCCCAACACCGGAACTTTCAACAAGATCAGCGCTTTGGGTAAGGGCGGATCCGTGATCACCTTCGAGTGCGCCACCGCCTCCAACTGCCTCAAATACTCTCCTTGCGGATCCTCAAAAATCCCATCCACCACACCATCGATAAACCCCGATCCATCCCCCACCAACTCACCCACCAGCACCTCATCCCCCACCACAGACCCGCTGGTTTCAGGCAGGACGGTACCGCTAAAGGGTTGCGAGGTGGGATTATTTGCTGTGGTGTGAGCGAACGATTCACCGTCCACAGCAGTCCACCCCGGGGCTACCTCTGGGTTTAGCTCTGGGTTTAGCTTTGGGTTTAGCTCTGGGGCTGCAGCAGTGTGCGGGCCCGTGCTTGAACCGGGGTTCGGGCTGGTGTTTGAGCTGGGGTTCGGGCTGGTACGCGGGCCGGTGTAGTGCCAGGGTGCTTCTTCCTCCGCGATCCGCACTCCCCCGAACCAGGCATTGTTCCCGTCCGAGGTATTAACACGATCATGTAGCCCATCACCCCCAACGGAACCCTCACCACCTCCAGCACTGCCGCCAGCCCCCGCGCCGGCCCTGGCACCAGCCCTGGCGCCGGTGTTGCTGTTGCTATTGGTGTTGGTGGGTGGTGGTCCTAGGAGCAGGGTTGCGCCTACATCGGCTCTGAGTTGGGTCAGGGTCCGGTATTCACGGCAGTCTTGGCCGGTACCTGCTTGGTCCGCATGGGATTGGGCTGTGTTCGCATCGGCTTTCAGTGCCCTGGCTAGGCGGGTGCAGTTGGTATAGATACCTTCAGCGGCCATGGTGGGCACGTACAGGGTGAGCCACGACATCCCGTCTTTTCCCGGTAAACACGTCATGGCCCGTTGCCGAAAGGCTTCCTTGGTCCGGGTTGCCATGGTGGCTGGGAACATTGATTCCCGTGCCCTGCGTGCTTTCGCTTGAAAACACGCCACGGTCGTGTTCAAGACCAGCTTCAACAACCGGTCCTCGAAGAGCAATAGCTTCTCATCGCTGATATCGCCGTGCTCATTCAAGGTACCGAACTCGTCCATCATGACCGTGGCGTGACGGAAGGAAAACAGGCCATTACTTAGCCCGGCAAGGACCCGCGGGTGAGAGTCAGCCAGTTCAGTACTGTGGTGAGCTAACACTGCAGCAGTACGTTCCGGGATACCCAGAACCAGCCCAAGATGTGTCAACGCGGAGGATTCCATCAATCCACGCTGCCAGGAATCCAACCCGATCACCCCGGCTTCCACTCCGGCAGCCCCCACAACCCGGGCCACTAACGAGGCCTTACAAGCGCTGAGCGCGTCCTCGAGTTTCTTCAATACACCCAGCGCGTGCAGGCCTTGGTCATACACCTCACGAGCGATCCCCACCACGGACGCCGGTTCAGGATCAGGAACCGGGATAGGGATATACAACGGTAAGCCCACCAATACTGGCGTGTCAGTGCCAAAGGGTTCAATAGAAGGAACAGTCACCGCGGCAAGGACCGCAGCCACATCCTGTGTGGCTGTACCGCCCCGGTCCCCGGGGACCTGCTCCCGAATACTCATACCCCCATTTTAGTCTTACCGTAATCAATACGCAATAGATACCCAAACAAATATTCGATCCACTGAACGGGAACCCACCCCATGCGCCCGGCAACGAAAACCAGGCGGCTAGCCCATATGAACGTCAATCTGCCCGGTCTCGTCCGGGTTGAAAACGAGGCGGCGGTTGGCGATCTTGTCAGTGAAGAAGCGGTCGTGACTGTCCACCAAAACGGCGTCCAACAACGCTGCCAAACACTGTTCCCCCAGCGGCCACCACCAGCACAGCCTGCACAATCTCATCCCGGCCCGCACCCTTGAGCAAGTACCCGCAGGCTCCCGCGCGGATGGCCCCGAGGACTTGTTCATCGCCGCTGTGCATGGACAAGACCAAAACGGGGATGTCAGGATAGGCCCCAGTGATGCCGAAGATGGCGCTGGTGCCGTCCACTGCTGGCATATCCAAGTCGGTTAAGACCACATCAGGGCGTTCGCGCTCAACTAGCAGCATCAGTGAGGGGCCGTCGCGCGCGTGACCCACCACAGTCAGCTCAGTCCCGGCTGCGAGCGCAGCGGCAAGCCCGTGAAGGAACATGGTATGGTCGTCGGCGATGATCAGGCGTACAGGCTTATTCACCGGGAACCCTCCCAGTCTGGATAATCCCCGCCCGCCGAGGAATTGATGCTCATGCTCCCACCTAGTGGCTATGACCCTGGTGACCCTGACCCGCATGGATGCCAGCCCAACCCCGTCGGCGGGATGAGCGCGGAAGCCATTGTCGTCGTCGTCCACGGAAACAGCCAGCAGGCCGCACCGGCAGCACATGGGCAAGCCCGTGCCTGACTAGGGCCTCGGGGAGGAGCCCGTCCAGGATGCGCCGGATCTCGGTCACTGATGCAGCAACCTTCCTATCCAGCACAGGGACTAGGCGGGCAAGCTCCCCGCTGACGACGTCCCTGAGGGCTGCCAGTCCCAGCCCGACGCCGGTCAGCGATCCGAGGCCGTCATGCAGGTCCCCGCGCAGGCGTTCACGTTCACGGGCCGTAGCCTCGAGGACGGCGTCGCGCTGGTGGGCCAGTTCCGCCGTGAGGGAGAGTGCATGGATCTCGGCGGCAAGTTGCGGCGCCATGGCCCGCAACATCCCCTTGTCCCACCCTGGGTAACGCTCCCCCGGCGTCCGGCCATCCAGTTCAAGCGTGCCCGCATCCCGCCCGCCCAGGGTCAGGGGTGCGGTGAACACAGGGCCGACGGCGCGTTCCCCATCAACGGTGGCACCCGGCACCCCCACAGAGGCGAGCGTACCGAGTCCTGACACGGCGGACATGGGTCAGCACCCTTGCCGTAGAGGAAGCGGTCCACTGCACGCTGGTGAGCAGGGGGCTGATGCCTACGGCAATGAGGGCCGCCGCCACAAGGGCTGTCACGGGGTCTCCTGTCAGGCGTGCCGCGGCCACAGCAAGCACTGCCGCGTAGACCGCCATGATGCACCCCATCAGCAGCGCATAGACGAGGGCACTGCGCATCAGTGCCTGGATGCCCAGCAACCGGTAGCGCAGGACGCCTACGGCTATGGCAACGGGGAGAAAGGTACAAGGACAGACTCAGCACCCACTACCCGGGCACTGTTCCGCCAAGGAACTGTTCACCCATCAACAGCGCCACCGTGACGATCAGCCACGTGAGTTGCTGGCGTTCAGGGTGCACCGTCCGGATCAGCCGCAGCCAGCACTTTCCCCAGAGCCATAACACCCGGCCGCATAGACCACGGCGGCGCACCACACCCAAGCGCACCGGTACCCGGAGTCATCCCCGCTGCAGCAGCACGGCAGTACGGCAGTACGTCACCGGCCACCAAGACCACAGTGGGCACTATCCATACCCTGCCTAGCCATGTTCCGGTCGGATACAGCACAGGCAGGAGGCCTATCAGCAAAAAGATGGAGAGCGCCGTGACAGTGGCAACCACCCCGCCCATCATGAGTCAGCCCAAGATGTTGCGCCGGCGAAGCCAGGCTGGTGCGGCTCCGGGAATGGCCCAGCTGGCACCTACCACGGCCTGGGCAACGAACGGAATGGATTGGCTCAACGGCGTTAACCTAGTGCGCCGGAACACCACTTCGGCCCCTCGCCCGCACAGGCGCCAGCCACGGCTATCAGCAACAGCCCTGCAATCACCAGCCGGTTAAGTGCCCTAGGCCAAGTCTCCCGGCAGGACGCGCTTGGTTCAAGGGCTGGATCCCCCTCCGGCTCGGGCAAGACGCCCGGCCCGGCGGGACCCGCACCCCTGTTTATTGCTGATTCGGGCCGGGAACAATGAAAGCTCCCGTACTCCATGCCCAGCAGTTCAGACACACCCATAAGGCGCGGGAGAGCCCACCATGAACAAGCAATCAGCTCTTGCGACCGCAAAGCCCCTTGTTTGGCGGCGGCACGTCTCTCCTCTCAAATTCTGTATGGTGGCGCCGGACAGGTGGCAGATGGCCGGGCATGCGGCGGTGGCCGGGTTCGGCTTGGCACTGGCTTGGCACCGAGCTGCGCGGGGCCGACACCAGCCCGACCTCGGCCTGCGCCAAGGGATCGGCCCGCGCCAAAGGATCGGAATTACTCAAGTAACGCAGTGTTGCACACCTGCCGGGAACTGCAATACTCAAGACAGGGTGGCCCGCCCACTTGAGGCTGACCATCCCCAAGGGCAGGCCCCGGTGCCACGCCACCCAAGATCAAGCGCAGGAGAGTTGTGCAAACAATGAAAGCCTTTGTCTCCCCGAGCCCCGGGAGTCAGCGCGTGGTCCTCGCGGAGGTGGCCATACCGGACATCAGCGACGATGAGTTGCTGGTGCGTGTCCATGCAATTGGCGTAGGTATCCACGACTCCTACTTTCTGCCGACTGATGCCATCTTCCCCTATCCCGTAGGAATTGAGGGCGCTGGCGTCATTGAGGCTGTGGGTGCCAAGGTGGCAGGCCATCTGGTAGGTGATCGGATTGCGTTTGTCAGTTCAATGCAAGCAAAAGGTGGCACATGGGCGGAGTTTGTTGCCGTCAAGAACGGATCGCTCATTGTGCCGATTCCTCACGGCATGGACTTTGTGAGCGCCGCGGCGGTGCCTGTCGCCGGCAACACCGTGCTGCGTGCATTGCGGGCGCTGCCGCCCATCCGAGCTGGAGGTTCGCTGTTTGTAGCAGGGGGCTCCGGCGCCATCGGCACACTGGCCATCCCGCTCGCGGTGCGGCGCGGCTGGCGGGTAGGCGCCTCTGCATCTGCCGCTAATCGCGGCTACTTACTCTCACTCGGTGCGGATTTGGCTGTTGACTATCGCGACCCCACCTGGCCAGAGCAGGTTCTTGCCTGGCGGCCCGGAGGCGTAGATGCGGCCCTGGCAATCCAGCCCGGAACATCTAGTGCCAGCCTGCCCGTGGTGAAGGACGGCGGATCCTTGATCAGCATCTCCGGTGATGAGCTGACGCGGGAACGCGGCATACAGACGATGGGCGTCCCTTATGGCCTTGACGTGCAGCAGGAACTGGTGGAGGTCATGGCGGACATTGTTCGCGGAACCCTCCGTGTGGAACTCGAACGGGTGTTTCCCTTCGCACAGGCCCTGGACGCATTGGCGAAAGTACGCACACGCCATGCCCGGGGAAAGATTGTGCTGGCGATGGAGTGAATGGGCGCAGGGGCGCCAGGCTAAGACGCACCGGAGACCACAGCACTGGCACGTCCAAGAAGGAACGGCAGCCAGCAACCCACAGGATAGCGGGCGGCCCTGCTGACCCTGACTGTCACTGACGACGGCGGGGACCCGGACTCGTGGCGCCAAGGACTGGGTGTGGTGGCCGAGGCTGCGGGCGCACGGGCCGCCGTGGAACTTGTCATGGAATTGCGCCCCGATGTGGTGCTGCTGGATCTGCACATGCCAGCACTGATTAAAGATGAGGTGACCCACGGCGGCTGGTGCAGGACCTTCCCGGTGTGAAAATTTCCGTGTTGACCATGTTCGAAGATGACGAATCCGTGTTTGCCTGTCTCAAGCCTGGGTTGCTCGGCTACCTACTGAAGGAAGCGGAGCAAACGGCCATTGAGTGGGCGGCGGCCGCGGATCTTGGCCTTGGCAGCAAAACCATCTGGAATTTGGTGTCCAACGTCTTTGCGAAACTAGGTGCCGCAGACAAGGCACAGACCATTATCAAAGCCCGCGCGGCAGGGATGGGCCAACGGTAACGGGTACGTTCAGCCGCACTCGGGCACAGTGCCCGGATGCAGGGGACCTGGTCCTCGGGCGGCGCCGCGCGCCTACTTGAGCATGGCGGTACCCCACATCGACAGGTTTGCCCGGCCGCTGTTCCTATCTAGCTGATTAGGCAGGAGTCCACCCATGTTTTCGCTTCGAGCCGGCACCTCACCTAAAAACCAAGAACGGACCACACAAGCCCATCGATGGTTATTGCTGGCGTTTCGCATCTATGCCTCGTTGCTGGCACTGCTCTTCATTGTCTGGTTGGCCACTGCCATGTCCTAGGGGCCAACCCAGGAAGTCTCTGGGGAAGCCTCACGTCACCGCCGAAATGTTAGTGGGCAACAAAAAACCGCTCAAACTCTGGCTTTCACCAGTGTTTGAGCGGTTTTGCATCGGTCGGGCTGACAAGATTTGAACTTGCGACCCCTTGACCCCCAGTCAAGTGCGCTACCAAGCTGCGCTACAGCCCGATTGGTTCGGTCCTTTGGAAGTTATCTTCCGTGGCTGAACCATCGGAAAAAAGTTTACCCCATATTCTCGGGCGCCTTGACCACTTTGACTGTGATTGGCGTCTCACACCCCGGCCGGAGTGATTTCCGGCCGGGGAAGGGGGACTGTCTACTTCTTTTTGCTGCGCTTTTCACGCACGCGCATGGCAACTTCAATGGGCGTTCCCTCGAAACCGAAGGTTTCACGCAGGCGGCGCGTAATGAAGCGGCGGTAGCCCGGGTCAAGGAAGCCTGTGGTGAACAGGACAAACTTCGGCGGACGGTTCGAGGCCTGGGTGCCGAACAGGATACGGGGCTGCTTGCCACCGCGCACGGGGTGCGGGTGCTCCGAGACCAGTTCGCCCAGGAACGCGTTCAGACGGCCCGTGGGGATGCGGCGATCCCAGTTTTCCAAGGCCAAGTCCAAGGCGGGGACAAGCTTGTCCTTGTGCCAGCCCGTCAGGGCCGAGATGTTCACGCGCGGGGCCCAGCTTACGTGTGCCAGGTCCTGGTCAATTTCACGTTCCAAGTACTTGCGGCGCTCATCGTCCATCAAGTCCCACTTGTTGTACGCCAACACCAAGGCACGGCCGGATTCAATGGCCAACTGCAAGATGCGCACATCCTGCTCGCTGAGCACTTCATCAACGGCTAGCAGCACCACGGCCACCTCAGCCTTTTCCAACGCTGTCTGGGTGCGCAAGGAGGCGTAAAAGTCAGCACCTTGTTGCATGTGCACGCGGCGGCGAATACCAGCCGTGTCCACAAAACGCCAGGTGCGTCCACCCAGTTCAATCATTTCATCGACGGGATCGCGAGTGGTTCCGGCAACGTTGTCAACAACTACGCGCTCTGTTCCGGCCAGCTTGTTCAGCAGCGAAGACTTGCCAACATTCGGGCGGCCAATCAAGGCAACGCGGCGCGGGCCGCCGGTACGTTCAAGACCGGCTACTGCGGAGAATTCCGGCAGAACCTCCAAGACCTTGTCCAGCATGTCTGCCACACCGCGGCCGTGGACCGCCGAGACAGGAAGCGGCTCTCCCAAGCCAAGGCCCCACAGCATTGCCAGATCGGCTTCCTGGACCAGGTCATCAATCTTGTTACCTACCAGGATGACGGGCTTCTTGGACTTACGCAGCATGCGCACAATGGCTTCATCTGATGCGGTAATACCCACAATGGCATCAACCACCAGCAGAACGGCGTCAGCCATCTCTACGGCAATTTCAGCCTGCTCGGCCACACGCAAATCAAGTCCGCGAGCATCCCGCTCCCAGCCACCGGTATCGACGAGCGTGAAAGGGCGCCCGCTCCAGTCGGCGTCGTACTGGACACGGTCACGGGTCACGCCGGGAGTATCTTCCACCACTGCCTCGCGGCGGCCGAGAATTCGGTTGACCAGCGTGGATTTACCCACGTTGGGCCGTCCCACAATGGCCAGAATCGGGTTCTGCCGCGTGGGGTCATAGTCCTCGCCGTCGTCGAATTCGCCGGACAGCAAGGCCGCGTCAGCGTCGTCGAGCTCGTAGTTGGCTAGGCCTGCGAGGAGGCCTGCTGCGCGTGCGTCGGCGTCCTCATCGGAAATGGCCGCCAGCCGCTCAGCGATCTGGTCGGTGCCTGTGGGCACGTATTCCTGGTCATCAGCGGGTGTGGCTGATTTGGAGTCGCTCATGGTTGCTGTCCTTTGTGCTTTGAAGATAGGTGATCATCCGCAGGCAAATCCTGCCCTGTTGCGGCTTGGGATGCGGCAATGTGTGACGCCAGCCGCAGGCGAATTTGTTCGGTTGCTCTGTCCATTGAAACACGGCCGGAAACACCGGGTTCACGCGTGATTGTCAATGGTTGTCCAAACACCACATGCATTTTGCGCCGTGGTGAGGGAATTTTATCTCGATGTTCTCCCCGGTTCCGGGTGCCAAGTACGGCAACAGGCACGACGGCGGCCGCTGAGTTAAGTGCCAGCCACGCCACCCCGCTATTGACGTTCGCGGCGTCTCCGCTCCCCCGGGTACCTTCTGGCAGGATCCCGACGCAATCACCACGGTCAAGGACCGCTTTGGCGTATTGCAGTGCGGCACGGTCCCCTGATCTATTGACGGGGATCTGTCCGGAGGCTTGTAATACCCAGCCCAGGAAACCCTTGAACATGTCATGGCGAACCATGACGTGCATGTACCGGCTGCTCGCCCCCACCATGACGGGTCCGTCCAGGTAGCTCAGGTGATTGGCGGCAAACACCACAGGACCTGTGACGGGAATGTTCTCCAGTCCCACCACAGCGGTGTTGTACACCACATGGTCCAGGAACCGGCCCAGCGGACGGCTCCAATGGGTTCTCCACCGTGGCGGGGCGGCCGAAATACTCCGCAGCTGTTTTTGCTTTCCACTCATACAGGCGGACCCGCGTTTACGGCCCTGCGCACCACGGCGATGACGGCGTCAACGGTCGCATCGAAGTCCAGATCAGAGGAGTCCACGGTGTACACGCCGTCGGCCGCACGCTGGAAATCGACCACGGTGGAGTCCTTGGCGTCGCGTGCCAGGACCTGCTCGGCCAGCTGTTCGGCACTCTGGGTGCCGCCCAATTGCAGGCCGCGCCGGCGCAGCCGGGCTTCCTCGCTGGCGGTCAGGATCAGGCGCGCCTCGGCGTCGGGGGCAACCACCGTGGTGATGTCCCGTCCCTCAACCACGATCCGGCGCCCGTGTTCTGCAATGAGTGCTTGCTGGCGGCGGATCAGTTCGGCGCGGGCGCCAAGGTTGGTGGCGACGGCGCTGACGGCCTCGGAAATCTTCGGTTCTCGGATGGCGGCGGTGACGTTAATGCCGTTGATCGTGAACATTTCCGTCCCCGGGTCCATGCTCTGTGCCATTTTGACGGTTCGCGCGGCCGCCTCAACGGCGGCCGCGTCGGCGAAGCTGATGCGGCCGTTCAGGCAGTGCCAGGCCACGGAACGGTACATGGCACCGGTATCCAGAAATGCCAGTCCGAGGCGTGTTGCCACGGCCTTGCTGACGCTGGACTTGCCGGAACCGGAGGGGCCGTCCACCGCCACCACCAGGGATTTGCCCTGGCGAATCTGCTGTTCTGTTACATCTGCATTGCTCATTGAAGTACCTTCCACCCGCGTGCCGTCAATTCCTCCACGAGTGCCACACGCTTGGCGGGCAGCACCGAAATTTCCACCATGCCAACCTGCAGCCCCGCCGAGTGGTCCATCCGCAGGTCTTCGACGTTGACGCCGATCTCACCAATTTCAGTCAGCAGTTTGGCGATCTGTCCGGGCTTGTCATCAACTAGAACCGTCAACCAGGAATACTGCTGAGGCGGGCCGCCGTGCTTGCCAGGAATCCGGCTCTGACCTTCATTTCCTTCGGTCATGAGCTGGGCCAAATCCAGGCGTGCCCCGGGAGCTGTTGGAGCACTAAGCGTGTTGATCAACCGATCCAAATCGGTACGCACCCCCTGCATGATCTCCAACAGTTTCGGTGCGTTGGCACCGAGAATCTGAACCCATAAGGCAGGGTCGCTGGCAGCGATCCGGGTCACATCGCGAAGCCCGTTCCCCGAAAGCGAGAGCGCGGCTGAGGGCGATTCCGCCAGTCTGCTCGCCACCAAAGACGCCATGACCTGCGGCAGATGCGAGACCAAAGCCACGGCAGCATCGTGCTCCTCAGCGGTGAAACGGAACACCACGGCGTCCAAGTCAATCGCCAGCGAATGCGCCACCTTGATAGCGTGGGCACTACTGAACTCTGAGGGACAAAGCACCCAGGGCATCGAGTTGAACAGCTCGCCCCGTGCTGCCACAGGGCCGGAACGTTCACGCCCTGCCATGGGGTGTGTGCCCACGTAGCGGGCCAGCGCGCCCGGCGCCAGAGAGTCCATGGCTTCTAGCTGAGCCAAGATGGCTCCCTTGACGCTGGCAATGTCAACCACTACGGCGGACGGGTACTGGGTGAGAGCCCCGGCCACTACCTGCGCGGAGACATCCGGCGGCGCAGCCACCACTACCAGCTCTGGGTGCAGCTCTTGCGCCGGGACGAAGGCGCGCCCGGCACCAATGTCTACAGCTACGGCCTGTGCCGACGGAGAGGGGTCGCTGAGGACCACGTCAAGACCGCGGGCCCGCAGCCCCAAACCAATGCTGGCCCCCAGCAGCCCGCTGCCAAGGACCAGCACGGCTCCGCTCAAGTGCGAAGGATTCATCCGCTGCTTACATCCCCACATCTGAAAGCAGGAAACCAATTTCGTGACGGCCCAGAACCCGAATGCTGCCCTGACGCTGATCGCCGAGAGCAATGGGGCCGAACTTGACACGCACGAGGCGCTCCACCGGATAGCCCACGGCGTCAAACATGCGGCGCACAATGCGGTTCTTTCCGGAGTGCAAAACTACCTCAGCCAAGACGTGGCCGGGGGTGGAGTCAACCAAACGGAAGGAGTCAACTTTCTGCCAACCATCTTCTAGTTCAACGCCGTCCTTGAGCTGAGCGCCAACGCCGTGTGCCATGGGCCCACGGACCTGTACCAGGTAGGTCTTGGGGATACCGTATTTGGGGTGGCTTAGGCGGTTGGAGAGTTCGCCGTCATTGGTCAGCAGCAACAACCCTTCCGTGCCGGTGTCCAAACGGCCAACGTGGAAGAGCCGCTCCGCGGTCTGGCGCTTCTTGAGGAAGTCGCTGATGCAGGGACGGCCTTCGGGGTCTTCCATCGTGGAAACAACACCCTTGGGCTTGTTGAACACCATGTAGACCAGTTCATCATTAGTCTGGATGGTCATGCCGTCAACGACGATTTCCACTGCTTGCGGATCAACCCTTAGCCCCAGCTGGTTGACGGTGACGCCATCAACCTGCACGCGACCTTCAAGGATCATGTCCTCGCACAAGCGCCGTGAGGCCACACCGGCCATGGCCATGACCTTTTGCAGGCGCACGCCTTCGGCATTGTGAATGTCAATGTCGTCAGTGGTGCGCAACGGGCGGCGGTTTTGCTCGGTGGGGCGGGCCTTACTGGAGCTGACGGTGCGGCCATACTGCTCATTGTTGTAGGGGCGGGCACCGGTCTGGCTCGGCTTACGAGCGCCGGTCTTGGGCTTGTTGGCAGCAGCCTTGGGGCCGCCCAGTTTGGGTGCACCTGACTTGTACCCGCTTGCGCTGGCTGCACTAGCCTTCTCGGCGTTGTAGCCTGCGGCACGAAGGGCGCCGGGCTTCAGGTGACCGTCGCCGGAATTGGACTTGTAGCCGCCTGATTTGGGTGCGCCAAACTTTGAACCGCCGGACTTGAAGCCTCCGGTCTTGGGCGCGCCTGAGCGGGGCTTGCCGCCGCGAGGCTGGTTTTGGCCGGAGGAGTTTCCGGAACGGGGTGACGGTGTCATTACATAATCCTTAAAGTACTAAATGTTGTGGTCATGCTAAAAGTGTGAATCATCGAAATCCTGTAGGTTTTCCAGACCGGGCAAGTGCGGTGCAATTTGCGGCAACTCGTCCACGTTCTCCATCCCCAGCCGTTCCAAAAAGTACGCCGTGGTCCGGTATAGGAATGCCCCGGACACCGGATCGGTGCCCACTTCCTCAATCAGCCCGCGCTGCACAAGCGTCCTCACAACAGAGTCCACGTTCACGCCGCGAATGGCGGAGACGCGGGCTCGGGAGACAGGCTGGCGATAGGCAATCACCGCTAACGTCTCCAAGGCCGCCTGTGTGAGCCGGGCCGTCTGGCCGTCCACAACAAACGCTGACACGATCTCGGCATAGGCTGCGCGTGAATAAACACGCCAACCTCCGGCAAGTTGCCGGAGTTCAAAGCCACGAACCGGTACGGTGTCACCCTTTCCAGTATAGCCGTCGTACTCCCTTGCCAGTTCGTGTAATAGCTCACGTACCGTGAGCGCTGGTAATCCCACGACGGCGGCCAGCGCCTCCTCGGAAACTGGCTCATCCACCACCATGAGAACAGCCTCCAAAGCCGCCCGCACACTGTCACGGGAATCAAGGAGCCCGGCGGAGGCTGCGGAATCGGGCGCTGCGGAATCAAGTGCTGGTGTGTGCTCAGGCATGGTCAATCCCACTCTCGTCATCGAAGTCACTCACGCCATCTGAGTCCTGGACGCTGGCCGGCGAGGGATCTGCGCCCGCACTCAAGAGTCCCTCTCTCCAGAGCCCAGCAGTCCAGAGCACTGTTAATTCCCCCAGCGGATTTGGCTGCTCAAGGCTCACCAACTGGTCGCGGAACAATTCCAGCAGGGCCAGGAACCTGGCAATGACCACCATGGAGGATTGCGCATCGGCAGTGAGCGCGGCGAAGGTGAGCGGCTGCGCAACCCAGATTTCCGTTGTCTCCGTGCCCGCTGTTGACCCCATGGCACCCATTACCTGTGGTGCCAACGGCATGCCGGCTGTGAGCATGGCGGTGATAATGGCGGCTTGCTCCCGGACACTGACGGGTGCAACGTGCAGATGGGTCAATCCCACAGTGGTGCGGGGCGGGTCCTTGGTTTCCATGGCCCGGGCCGCCAACTGCGCAAATTGTTGGGGGGTATGGCGCCACACTAATTCGGGCAAAAGTGCGGCAAAATGAGGCTCCAGCCCCACTTGGCGGGGGAAGCGGCGCGCTTCACGTTCAAGTTCGGCACCCATGAGAGTGGCTACTTCCTTGAACGCCTTGTATTGCAAAAGCCGTGCGAACAAAAGGTCACGGGCCTCCAAGAGGGCCAGGTCGTCGTCGTTCTCCACCTCACCAGCTGGCAAGAGCCTGGCGGCCTTGAGGTCCAGCAAGGTGGCGGCCAGCACCAAAAATTCGCTGGCCTCATCCAGCGCCCAGTCCTGCCCCAGATCCGCCAAAGCCTTCAAATAGCTGATGAATTCGTCCGTGACTGTGGCAATCGCCACATCTGTGATATCCATCTCGCGCTTGGAAATAAGCCCCAACAGCAGGTCAAAGGGGCCTGTGAAGTTGTCCAGCCGCACCTCAAAGCGGGTGGTGGTCCCGACTGCCTGGGCGTCGGGTGTTGCTGCTGTGGGTGTATCTGCCGCGATCCCCGCGACGTTCTGTGGTGAATTCAAGTTAGGGCGAGCCGCCTCGGGCGATCAGTTCCTTGGCGAGCCGGCGGTAAGAGTCGGCGCCTTGGTGGTTGCTCGCAAAGGAGGTGATGGGTTCAGCGGCCACGGAGGCATCGGCGAACTTGATGGTGCGCTTGATGACAGTCTCGAAGACCTTGTCACCGAATGCTTCCACTAGGCGGGCCAAGACCTCGCGGCCGTGCAGGGTGCGGGCGTCATACATGGTTGCCAGCACACCGTCCACCTGCAGACCTGGATTGAGCCGGTCCTGGACCTTGTCAATGGTCTCCACCAGCAGCGCCACGGCGCGCAGAGCGAAGAATTCACAGATCAACGGGATGATGACACCGTGAGCTGCGGTCAGGGCGTTGACGGTCAGCAGGCCCAAGGACGGCTGGCAGTCAATGAGAACCACGTCATAGTCATCCTCCACCTTGCGCAGTGCGCTGGCCAGGACTTGCTCGCGGGCCACTTCATTTACCAGCTGCACCTCAGCGGCGGAGAGGTCAATGTTGGCGGGGAGAATGTCAATGTTCTCAACGTCGGTGTGGATGATGGCGTCGCGAATATCCACTTTGCGGTCCATCAAAACGTTGTACACAGTGATGTCTAGCTCATGGGGGTTGGTGCCAAAACCTGCCGATAGCGCACCCTGCGGATCAAAGTCCACCAGTAACACTTTGCGCCCAGATTCGGCCAGAGCGGCACCTAAGTTAATGGTCGAAGTAGTTTTTCCTACGCCACCTTTTTGGTTCACCATGGCGATGATGCGCGCGGGACCATGGGAGGTAAGGACCGGGGGTTCGGGGAATTCCGTCAAGGGGCGCCCCGTGGGGCCCAGTACGTCCTCGCCGGCAAGTGCCGTTGCACCCTGCTCGTTGCTCACCTGTCAGTCCACGCTTTCGCCGCTAAAAAAATTCTCTCCACTGCCATCTACTAGGTTACCGGTTGCTGGCGCCATGTTTTGAACATTTGCCCCTGATGGGTTTTGAGCCTTGACCCTCAAGCTGAGGCTGAATGTTGCCCCGCATATACTTCGAGAGTGATGAGCAAAGCAACGAACCACTCCGGTGCGAACCAGCACCACCGTCCAATCCCGGCACGCAAGGACGTTGTCCGTGCCGAGAAGCTCCAGGCTGGATATGCCGGAAAGGCTGTGTGTGGGGTGGTCAGCTTTAGCCTGCATTCTTCACAGTCTCTAGCCCTGGTGGGGCCCAACGGTGCGGGTAAGTCCACTGTGGTGAAAACTGTGGTGGGCCAGCTTGAGGCCGTGTCCGGGACAACGTTGATCAACGGCAACGAAGTTGATGACCGCACCTTGGATTTCCGCCGCGAGGTGGCTGTGGTCTTTGACGATGATGCGTTCTTCCCCGCCCTGACGGTGGAGGAGCACCTGGCTATTGTGTGCGCCGGGCATGGTGTGGACGAGGTGGAGGATGTGATTTCCGCTGAGCTGGAATTCTTTGGGCTCTCTGCGCTGGCCAAATCCCGTCCGTACAACCTCTCTTCCGGCCAGCGCCGCCGGATGCTCCTGGCTGCGGCCTTTGTCCGCCCCCGCTCCCTTCTGGTACTGGATGAGCCGGAGCAGCGCCTGGACACGTCCATGCGGCACAAGCTGGCAGCGCGCTTGCGGGCCGAGGTGGACTCTGGACTGGCCCTGCTGGTGGTGACGCACGATCCCGAGTTCCTCATCACCGTTGCCACAAAGGCCCTGTTCATTGCGGACACCATCCACGCCATGACACCCGGCCGGGCCGCCGAGGCCATTGCTTCAGAGAACCCGCACGCGGACTAATCCCATGACTAAGGAAACCAACGAGCGCTTCAGCGCCAAGGAAATTCGCCAGTACACGTTCCGGGCAGGCCTTAGCCGCACCCAGGGCGGTCTCATGGAGCTCATCTCCGAGGTGTATACCTCCATTCTGGGCGGGCTCACCTTGGTGACCATGGCCGGCGCCCTCATCGTGGCACTGCGCCACAGCCTGGGCGTGGGAGACGAATCCGCACTGCTTGCCTCCGCCGTAGCCCCGGGATTCCACTCCGTCACGCTTCTCCAAGCCAGCGCAACAGTGCTCCTCACACTGGCAGCCGGGCTACTGACCCTGGAAATGACCATGGGTCCCGTAGCCATGTCCGTGCCGCAAACCGCATGGTGGCTGGGCCTTCCGGTCCGCCGTCGAGGTTTCATCCAGCCAGGGTTCCTAAAGTCAATGGCATGGCCCAGCATTGCCGCGGTCATTGTGGTGCTGCCGCTATCCCTGGGCATGGCAGCCGACCCCACGCCCGGGAACTTGGCCCTAGCCGTGCTGTGCGGGCTTGGCCTGGCCTGGCTCCTGTATGGGATCGCGGCCTGGTGCCAAGTCACCGGCTCCGGCGCGTGGCTGAAGAAGGCCATGGGGGCCATCACCCTACTTGCGCCCCTGACACTCGTAGCCACGGCTCTGTACAACAATGTGGCGGGCACCAGCGCCATCACCGGTAGGCAAACCGCCTGGCTGGAATACCTCCCCACGAGCTGGCCCCTTCTGGTGGCCGACGGCGCACGCTGGCCGTTGCTGCTCCTGGCCCTTGCGCTGGGGTTACTGGCACTGGTGTACCTGAATCTGGAGCGGATCACCACGGCGGCGCTGAAGAAGAGCGCTGCAGCCGGGGCGTATGCGGCCAGCTCACTGCTGTCCATGGACGCCACCGAGCTCTCCCGTTCGTTCAGTACGGGACCGGCCACCGGTAACAGCCGGGTGCGGCTCAAACTAATTTTCACCAAGGGGACTGCCAACACCCGCAGCATCAAGACGCTGGCCAGCACGCATGCAACCATGGCGCTGCGCTCCCCCGCCACGTTATTGCGGGTGCTGGTGCTGGCCGCCATCCCCGCCTCCTTGGCCTCCGTGGAGTTTCTCGGCAACGCAATCCTCATTGCCGTAGCCATTTACCTCTGTGCGCACTTCTCCGCAACCGCACTCGGTGCCACCGCGCGTTTCTCGGCTGGCAACCCTGCCGTGGATACGCTCATGCCGCTGCCGGCCAAGACCGTCCGGCAGGTGCACTATATTGTTCCGGGTGCAGCGATGACACTGTGGGCAATTATTTGCTTCGGCTTGCTTCTGGCACTGGGTGTGGGCTCACCGGCTTTACTCATTCTCGCTCTCTTGGCCGGACCGGGGCTCGGCGCCGCCACCTTAAGGGCGGGTTTCCGCCCTGCCCCCGACTGGAATATGCCCGCCCTGGCCGGACCCGCAGGCCCTGTGCCTACCGGAGCCATCCGCGCCTTCCTCATTGGACCCGATCTGTCCCTCATCGTTCTGCTGCCGGTGTTGATCTGCCTGATCTCAGGCGGCGTGCCCTCCATTGCCTTCCCCATCCAGTTGACGCTGACGTTCTTGGCGTTCCAGTGGGGCACGCACATCCGCAAGCCCAAGTCAGCCAAGGATGGCGGCCTGTTCGGCGTGCCACAAACCGCGGCAAACAAGTAAGCCAGAGCCTGAAGCGAGAGAGCGGATCTTCATCCCTATGACGGCGACTCGTCAATAAAGTAGTGGCTGTTTACTTAACTGGCTTGGCCGTGATGTGATGGAAAACATAGTGAAGCTCGTGTCGTTGACACGAGCTTCACTGACGTAAGGAGGCGTTGGCGCCTACCGGGACGCCTACCCAGCAACCGCATCGAGCGTGGAAAACCAGCTCCCTGGTAATTTCGCGGCTATGGCGATTGACGGCGACAGCTACACCCGCTGGTCTTCAAACTATGTTGATGACCTCTGGCTTCAGGTGGAGTTTGCGCAGGCCAGTCCCATAGATCACGTGAAAATTGTCTGGCCCAACGCTGCGGCCAAGAAGTTCATTCTCCAGACTTCCCTCGACGGAGTGACCTGGACCGATGCAGAAACCATCACCTCCACCGTGGGTCCTGGCCGTACCGATGAGATCACTCTCGGTGTAGCCAACGCGAAGTTCCTGCGCATGCAAGGTGTAAGCCGTTGGTCCACGTACGGCTACCCGATCTCCGAATTAGCGATTTAAGACAAGGCTCAGCCCGTGGCGCCGAAGAACCTGGCACTGGTGCCGTTGCCGGCCGAATCGGTGGCTACCGCTGATGGCACGTTCCGGCTGATCCCCAAAAGCCGCATTGTGGCCACCGGCGACGCTGTGGATGCTACCACCTACATCGCCCAAAAGGCCCACTTAAGCACCGGTTTCGCCCTGCCCGTAGTCACAGGAACGGCGGACACCCACGATGTTCAGATCACCGTTGCCCCTGATAGCTCCGAAGACAAGCCCGAAAGTTACACCCTGGCCGCTGACGCCCACGGGGTGAAGATCGCTGCCAACACATCCGCCGGTGCGTTCAACGATGTGCAGACGTTGTGCCAGCTTTTCCCGCAATGGATTGAATCCAGCTCGGTCGTGACCACGCCCTGGGCCGTGGGCGGCATGGTCATCAGTGACTATCCACGTTACGAACACCCCGGCGTAAGCATTGATGTGGCCCGTTCCTTCTACACCGTGGATGAAATGAAGGAACACATAGACAACGCAGCCCAATTCAAGTTCAACACCTGACCGAGATCTCCGGTAAGACAGCCATGCTGACGAATCAGTGGCAGAGCGAACCCGGACACACCAACTCCGCGCTCACCGCGGATGGAGGCGGGACCACGCTAGACGCTGACAACCCGGCAACGTATGAATTCACTAAGGAAGTCCTGACCCAGCTCGCCGCGATGACACCCGGGCCGTACATCCACATTGGCGGCGACGAGGCCCCCGAAGTTTCTGAGGTTGACGACAAGAAAATGATCGCAGCCTTCAGCCGTCAGGTCACCGACCTGGACAAAAAGGTGATTGGCTGGAGCAGATACGGTACGGCCGGCTTGCCGCCGAACTCCGTGATCCAAGCATGGACCTTCAAAACACAGGAGGAGGCCAACAGCATCATCAAAAACAATGCCAAGGTCATCCTGTCACCGGACGCAAAAACCTACATTCCACAGAAGCAGGACAACGCCCAGGAAGTCGGACCCGCATGGGCCTGCGGCGGCCCCTGCACCCTCGAGGACCATTACGACTGGGACCCGGCAACCCACCTGCCAGGTATTGGCGATGCCCGCATTCTGGGTATGGAAACAGTGCATTGGGGCGAGTTCATGCGCACCATGGACCAGACCGAAAACTTCCAGTACCCGCGCACCCTAGCCACTGCCGAAGTAGGCTGGTCCCCGCAAGCCAAACGAGACTATGCCAACTTCACCCAACGCGCAGGAACCTTCGGTGGGCGCATGGACCTTGAAGGCATTAACTACTTCAAGACCAGCGGCGTTGACTGGAGCACCGCCCCTGCAGCCCCTGAAACTGCCCCAGCCTTGGTGGATCCGGCAGCACTGCCAGAGGTATCCCCCGTTGATTTAGGTGTTCCCTCCACCGAGTTCGACGGCGGCGAGTACCTCATCCTGAAGAACCTCCCGGTCAATGCTTGGTTGCGTACCGCTATCCAGAACACTTCCGCCACGGAACCCACGGCTCCAAAGAGCCAGTGGGTCCTCTCCAACGCGGCCGGTGAAGCGCCCCTGGAGGTTCCCACCGGTCTTGAAGGCGGCAACTATGTGGTGACCGTTCAGAATGCTGCGGGTCAGCTGGCAGGGTTCGCCGCACTAGCCCTCGCTGACCAGCCCGGCCACGGACGGCACTACCAGTGCCACACCCACGCAAGGGACGCCGTCGCCCGCGGCCAGTTCACCCTCCACTACTCCCTCCGCTACTCCCTCCGCCGGGAGCAATTCCGATGATCTGGCACGCACTGGCGCCAGCTCAACACTGCTGCTGGGCGGGGCGGCCTTGGCGCTGCTCGCTGGTCTGGTCATCATGGCCGTTTCACGCAGGCGCAACAGCACGCACTAGAGTTCCACGCGTGAAGAAGCCGGGCACCTGTATCCATGGGTGACCGGCTTCTTGCTGTGCACCAATGCTGTGCAGGAATGCTGTGCAGGAATAACATAGGCCACCCAGTTGCGCATACTATTGCAAAGGCGTGCCCTGCGCCACATAATTCTTGCGCGCCAATGCGCGGACCCGCGAGCCAACCCGAGGACCCCCATGAAGTTACTGAAATCAATCCCCCTGCTTGGCTGGATCATCGTGGCCATCATCTTGGGTATTCTCACAGGCCCCGTGATGCCCATATGGCTGGGCAGCGTATTTCTGACCTACAATTCCATCTTCTCCGGGTTCCTGGGCTTTATTGTTCCCCTGATCATCTTGGGCCTGGTCATGCCGGCCATTGCCGAGCTGGGCAAGGGTGCGGGGAAATGGCTTGGCCTCACGGCCGGGATCGCCTACGGTTCCACAGTCCTCGCGGGGCTTCTTGCATATTTTGTGAGCCGTTGGCTCTTCACCTCACCACTCTCCGGCGGAGGGCTTGAATCACTTAGTGACGGTTCCGGCTCCGGCTTCACCCCTTACTTGACGGTGGTGGCCAGCGCCGGTGACTCTGCAACGGAAATCGTTTTGCCGCCGGTGATTGGCGTCATGAGCGCTCTGGTGCTGGCCTTCGTTATAGGCATTGGCCTGACGGCCTTCCATAGTAAAATTCTCTTCCGCGGTGCCATCGAGTTCCGCAGCATTATTGAATCGGTGATCCGGCGCATCATTGTTCCCGCACTGCCGCTGTTCATCTTTGGCATTTTCATGGATCTCTCAGCAAGCGGTTCGGCAATGATTGTTGTCACAAAATTCTTGCTGGTCGCCGTGGTGTCCTTCGCCTTGACGTTTGTTGTTCTCCTAGTACAGTATTCGGTAGCCGGATCCATGTCAGGGATCAACCCGTTCAAGGCCCTGTGGAACATGCGCGACGCCTACTTCACGGCTCTCGGCACCTCTTCCTCGGCCGCAACGATCCCCGTCACCTTGGCGTCAACGAAGAAAAATGGTGTCTCTGACTCGGTGGCCGGCTTTGTTGTGCCGTTGTGCGCCACCATCCACCTCTCCGGTTCAATGGTGAAGATCACCTGCTTCTCCATTGCCGTTCTACTGCTTACCGGCGGCGATATTTCCTTCAGCGCCTACCTGCCGTTCATCCTCATGCTCGGCGTCATGATGATTGCAGCCCCGGGCGTGCCAGGTGGCGCCATCGCCGCTGCTGCAGGCTTGCTGGTCCAGATGCTGGGCTTCGGCGAGGTTGAGGTAGGCCTCATGTTCGCGGCCTATATTGCCTTGGACAGCTTTGGCACAGCCACCAACGTCACCGGTGATGGAGCCATCGCCTTGATCATGAACAAACTCACCCGCGGGCATCTGGGTTCGCAGCCGCAAGATCCGGCCGACGAAGCGATGGAGCCGGGAGAGGGTGCCCTGCTCGAAGAGCACGCCCTGCCGCAGTAACCAGCACCACCAATAGGCTCCTCAGCCGCGCAGGAACGGAATAAGCGCCTCGATGACTGAGCCGTCCTCAATGGTGGACGGCACCACATAATCATTCCCGTCGGCAATCTGGCGCATGGTTTTACGCAGAATTTTCCCTGAACGGGTCTTGGGCAGGGCGTCAACAATAATTGCTTTCCTGAAGTCCGCCACCGGCCCAATTTCCTTGCGCACCAAGGCCACAAGTTCTAGCTGGAGTTGTTCCTGCGTAATGGACACCCCGGATTTGAGCACAATATAACCCACAGCTTTTTGGCCCTTGAGCACATCCGCTACCCCAATCACAGCGCATTCAGCCACGGCCGGGTGCTTGCCCACCACTTGCTCTATGGCACCTGTGGAAAGCCGGTGCCCGGCCACATTGATGACATCATCGGTGCGGCCCATGACAAACACATAGCCGTCTTGATCCACATAGCCGGAATCCCCCGTGGCGTAATACCCCGTGAATGCCGAAAGGTATGAGTCAACAAAACGCTGATCGTCTCCCCAGAGCGTGGTCAGGGTTCCAGGCGGCAGCGGCAACCTCAGCACAATGTTCCCCTCCTCGCCCGCACCCACGGGGACGCCCATGCCATCCACAATTTCCAGCTGATAGCCGGGCATGGGCAGTGTGGGCGAGCCCGCCTTGATGGGCAGCGGATCCAGTCCGCGCGGATTTCCCACAATGCCCCACCCGGTTTCAGTCTGCCACCAGTGGTCAACCACGGGCACCTCCAGCACGCGTGAGGCCCAGTGGTACGTATCGCTATCCAACCGCTCACCAGCAGTGAACAGCGTTTGGAGAGTGCCGAGGCTGTACTTCTTCAGCAGCACAGCCTCAGGATCCATCTTCCGGATAGCCCGGATCGCCGTGGGCGCCGTGAAAAGTGCCTTCACGCCATGCTCGGCAATGACACGCCAGAACGCACCCGCGTCCGGAGTCCCCACCGGCTTGCCCTCGTACATCAGCGTTGTGGCACCGGCCAGCAGCGGCCCATACACAATGTAAGAATGGCCCACCACCCAGCCCACATCCGAGGCCGTCCACCAGATGTCACCTGCGTGGATATCGTAAAGGTTCGCCATGGTCCACAAAAGTGCGACGGCGTGTCCCCCGTTATCCCGGACCACCCCCTTGGGCGTGCCGGTAGTTCCGGAGGTATACAGCACATAGAGCGGGTCCGTTGACTTCAGAGTCACCGGCGCGGCGGGCACGGCCGCGGCAAGAGCGGTGTCCCAATCCACAGCATTGAAGCCTAGATCTGCCGGCTGCGTGGCAAATCCGTCGCGGTGTTTGATCACTACGGGCAGCGCGGGAACTCCGGCTTTCTCCAGTGCCTCGCGGACAGTGGGCAGGTATTCCACCTTACGGTTTGGCTCCAGCCCGCCCGAGGTTGTGATGATGACCTTGGGCGCGGCATCCTTGATTCGCATGGCCAGCTCACTCGCTGCGAAGCCGCCAAACACTACGGAATGGATGGCTCCGAGCCGCGCTGCCGCGAGCATGGCGATGGCGGCTTCGGGAATCATGGGCAGATAAATGATTACCCTGTCCCCCTTCCCCACGCCCTGCGCGCGTAACACCCCGGCGAAGGATGCCACGGCGGCCAAAAGTTCGTTGTAGGTGTAGCGCGTGATTGTTTCTCGCATGGCAGAGTCATGGATGAGGGCTATTTGATCTCCGCGACCCGCCGCAACATGCCTGTCAAGAGCGTTATAAGAGGTGTTCATCTCGCCATCGGGAAACCAGCGGCTAAGAGGAGCATCTACATCGCTGTGCGCCTGCTGAGGCGCTACCACCCAATCGAGCGCTTGTGCGGCCTCGAGCCAGAAACCTTCCGGGTCATCGATGCTGCGTTGATATTCGTCCTGGTAGCTAGTGCCGTTGTGTGCCATGAGTTACCTTCCCTGCGCCAGCCAAACTCGATGATGTGATGTGAGCCATAGTATCGCTGAATCGAGTCACCCGCCATGCCTTTGTGTATACATAAATAGAGATAATTACTAAATACTCTAGATAACGGCGGCAAACTGCTGGTCTTTGTATACATAGACGGGTAATGTATTTGCCATAAGCAAAACATTCCGGCGACTGGGAGGAACCATGCGAGCCAGCGATCGCGCCTATGCAACGTTGCACAGCGACATCATTAATTGGCGCCTCACACCCGGGACGGTGCTGGGCGAAGTTGAGCTTTCTGAGCGGTTGGGAGTGTCCCGCACCCCCATCCGCGAAGCCTTGGCCAAACTGACGGCGGAGGGATTGGCGGAACCGCAAAGCGGCCGTGGCATGGTGGTCAGCAAAATTTCCCTCGATCATCTCGATGAGCTCTTTGAACTACGCTCAGCCCTGGAATGCCGGGCTGCCGAGCTGGCTGCCAAACGGGGCGAACCGGAAATTTTTAGCGCCCTGCACCGCCAGCTCGCCAACGCCGGGGAGCTCATCACAGAAGAAGACCCCACCCGCGCGGACTACTACCAGCTGGCGGCTGACTTGGATGTGGCGGTGGATGCCGCCGTGGCGAATCACTATTTGGCGCAAGCTCTAAAAAACCTGCGCGTTCATCTAGTCCGTGTCCGGCGCCTGGGCAAGGACAACCCGGCCCGGCTACGTGATGCTGCCAGGGAACATGCCGCCATTGCCCTGGCGATCTCCAACGGCAACCCGGCGGTGGCCAGTGCCGCCACCACCGTCCATCTAGACAACAGCCTGCGCCACTTATTGAGCACAGCTGCCTAAAGATTTTTTACCTCACCAAAGTTTTCACCCATTTTTGATTCACCGAAGCGAAAAGGAACATCATGACCATCGATCACTTTGTGCGCGTGTACAAGAGCGAAGAGAACCTGGCCCACGAGGACCAGCTAGCCTACAAGATCGCCAAAGTTGCCACAGACCCCGTAGCCGTCACGGATGAGGTCACCGACATGATCATCAACCGTGTCATTGACAACGCCTCCGTCGCCATCGCCTCGCTGAACCGCGGCCCCATCGTGGCCGCCCGCGCCCAAGCACTGACCCACGCACCCTCAACCGGCGGCACCGGCGCCTCTGTTTTCGGCATCACAGAGAAGGTCTCCCCCGAATGGGCGGCCTGGGCCAACGGTGTGGCCGTGCGCGAGCTCGATTACCATGACACCTTCTTGGCTGCCGACTACTCCCACCCGGGAGATAACATCCCGCCGATCCTCGCTGTCGCCCAGCACACCGGCGCCAACGGGGCGGACCTTGTCCGCGCCATCGCCACCGGCTACGAGATTCAGGTGAACCTGGTCAAGGCCATCTGCCTGCATGAACACAAGATCGACCACGTCGCCCACCTCGGCCCCTCCGCGGCCGCCGGCATCGGCACCCTACTGAACCTTGAAGTTGAGACCATCTTCCAGGCCGTCGGCCAGGGCCTGCACACCACCACGGCCACCCGCCAGTCACGCAAGGGAGAAATCTCCACCTGGAAGGCCCACGCCCCCGCGTTTGCCGGCAAGCTTGCTGTTGAGGCAGCCGACCGTGCCATGCGCGGACAAACCTCCCCCGTGCCGATCTACGAGGGCGAAGACGGCGTCATCGCCTGGATGCTGGATGGTCCCGACGCCGCGTACACCGTGCCGCTGCCGGCCGACGGCGAAGCCAAGCGCGCCATCATGGACACGTACACCAAGGAGCACTCGGCCGAATACCAGGCCCAGGCCTGGATCGATCTGGCCCGCAAGCTGAACAAGGAACACCCGGAAGCCACAGACCCGGCCAACGTTGCCAGCATCCTGATCAAGACCAGCCACCACACGCACTACGTGATTGGCTCCGGAGCCAACGATCCGCAGAAGTACGATCCCACCGCCTCACGGGAAACCCTTGACCACTCCATCCCCTACATTTTCGCCGTGGCCCTGCAGGATGGTTCCTGGCACCACGTTGACTCCTACGCCCCCGAGCGTGCCGCCCGCCCCGATACGGTGGAACTGTGGCACAAGGTCACCACGGAGGAGGACGCAGAGTGGACGCGCCGCTACCACTCCCTGGACATCTCCGAGAAGGCCTTCGGCGGCTCAGTTGTCATCACCCTGACCGACGGTACGGTCATCACGGATGAGATTGCTGTGGCAGACGCCCACCCGCTCGGCGCCCGGCCCTTCGCTCGCGCGCAGTACATCAACAAGTTCCGCACCCTGGCCACCGGTCTCGTGGAGGAAGCCGAGATTACCCGTTTCATTGCGGCAGCGGAGAACCTGCCCAACTTGGCCGCAGGAGAACTGGAGCAGCTGAACATTCAGGCAGCTCCCGGCGTAGTGGATCTGGCCAACGCACCCAAGGGCCTGTTCTAACATGTTGTACTCCAAGAAGACCCCTGAGGCCAAGCGCCGGGATCTGCGTGCCATGCTGGTTCCGGGCGCGGCACGCCAGTTCCCTGGCGCCTTCAACCCGCTCTCAGCCCGGCTCATTGAGGAAAAGAAGTTCGACGGCGTCTACATCTCGGGCGCGGTCCTCGCCAACGATCTGGGCCTGCCAGATATTGGCATGACCACGTTGACCGAGGTGGCCACCCGCGGCGGGCAAATTGCGCGGATGACGGATCTGCCGTGCCTGATTGACGCCGATACCGGTTTTGGTGAGCCCATGAATGTGGCCCGCACCATCCAAGAACTGGAAAATGCCGGGCTGGCTGGTTGCCATATTGAGGACCAGTTCAACCCCAAGCGCTGCGGCCACCTGGACGGGAAGAACATGGTGGATCTGGATACGGCTATCAAGCGCATTGCCGCCGCCGCCGATGCCCGGCGCGATCCGAACTTTTTGATCATGGCCCGCACCGACATCCGTGTCGTGGAAGGCTTGGATGCGGCCATTGACCGGGCCAAGGCGCTTGTTGATGCCGGGGCGGATGCGATCTTCCCGGAAGCCATGAAATCTGTGGCGGAGTTTGAGGCTGTGTGTAAGGCTGTGGACGTGCCGGTTTTGGCGAATATGACGGAGTTTGGCAAGAGCGAGTTGTTCACCCGTGACGACTTGGCCGCGGCAGGCGTTGCCATGATCATTTATCCGGTCACGCTGTTGCGTAGTGCCATGGGTGCGGCCGAGCGGGTTTTGGACGCGATTGCTGCCAACGGCACACAAGAAAGTTCCGTGGCACAAATGCTGACGCGGGCCCGTCTTTATGATCTGGTTGACTATGAGGCGTACAACCACTTCGATACTGGGATTTTTAACTTCCAAATTCCCAGTCTTGACATCGAAAGCAACAACTCGAACCTCTAGGTCTACAGGGATCCACAATGCAAAGTCGCATGAAGAAGGAGTGCACACTGTGAGTGAAGAAGAAGTACGCAAGGGTCTTGCCGGGGTCATTGCCGATTACACAGCCATTTCCAAGGTCAATCCGGACTCAAACTCGTTGCTTTATCGCGGCTATCCGGTCCAGGAGCTGGCAGCCAGCAAGTCTTTTGAAGCAGTAGCTCTTTTGCTGTGGACCGGCGAACTGCCCCGCGAGGAGGAACTGACTGTTTTTGAAGCCTTTGAGCGGGCCAACCGGTCACTGGATTCACGCGTCAAGGCCGCCATTGACCTATTGCCGTTGGATTGCCACCCCATGGATGTGGGCCGCACAGCGGTCTCCGTCATGGGAGCCAACCATGCCCTGGCACAGGACTCCTCCCCCGAGGCTGAGCTGGATAAGGCACAGTCACTGTTTGCACAGTTCCCTGCCGTGGTTGCCTACGATCAGCGCCGCCGTCGTGGTTTGGGAATTGTTCAGCCTCGCACGGATTTGGACTACTCAGCGAACTTTTTGTGGATGACCTTCGGCGAAGAGGCGGCACCCGAGGTGGTGGATGCGTTCCGCGTCTCCATGGTCCTCTACGCCGAGCACTCCTTCAACGCTTCAACGTTCACGGCACGGGTCATCACCTCCACGCTCTCGGATCTGCACTCGGCCGTCACCGGCGCAATCGGTGCACTCAAGGGCCCGCTGCATGGCGGAGCCAACGAGGCAGTTATGCACACCTTCGAGGAGCTGGGCATCCGTTCCGACGAATCGAGGGAGGAGGCCGCCACCCGAGCCAAGGCGTGGATGGAGGATGCTCTGGCCGCGAAGAAGAAGATCATGGGGTTCGGCCACCGGGTCTACAAGAACGGCGATTCCCGCGTCCCCACCATGAAGGCTGCGTTGGAGCGGATGATCACGCACTACAAACGTCCGGAAATGATGGGCCTTTACGACGGTCTGGAGGAGGCCATGGGCGAGGCCAAGGCTATCAAGCCCAACCTTGACTACCCCGCCGGGCCCACCTACCACCTGATGGGCTTCGATACTGACATGTTCACGCCGTTGTTCATCGCCTCACGCATCACCGGGTGGACGGCACACATCATGGAGCAGCGCGCGGCTAATGCCCTGATCCGCCCCTTGAGCGCTTACAACGGTGTTGCTGAGCGCCACGTGGCGTAAATTCTCGGCTGTCACCAGCGGTGGCGCAGTAATTGCATCGAAATTTCGATGGCAGTTGCTGCGCCACACCTGTTTGTAGGCTTGCAACCGGCGAGTTCTCTTATGCTCCACGTTGGGTGCTGGCGCGGCGCAACAGTGTCAGCTGCGCACGCGCAGCCACTTCACTGGCGCATAGGAAAACTCCATGAGCCCCGGCGGGCGGGCAACACAGATAACGACACTCCCAACGGCCCACACCACGTGGGGCGAGAAGACGGCGGCTTCGGAGTACTGTGAAGAGACGTTGTTGAACCCACCTCTTCAAGGAGCATCATGGAAAAGTCATCCCTGACGGCACTGGCACGGGAGCTCTTGGCTTCCGCGAAGACTAAAAGCAGCGGCCGCAGCGCTCGGACTGTCTATGGTGGCCATGAGCGGGTTCTGCGGCAGACCATGGTGGCCCTGACGGCAGGCTCCTCCTTGGACGAGCATGACAACCCTGGCGAAGCCACAGTTCACGTCATCGCGGGAAAGCTAGTCTTGAGAGCTGGCGATGTTTCTTGGGAGGGATCTCCCGGTGACCACTTGGTAGTTCCACTGGCCCGTCACAGCGTGGAGGCCCTCGAAGATTCGGCGTTCCTGCTCACAGTGGCCAAGCCTTAGCACCAGCACCTGCCTCCGCACCGGCTAGCTAGCTGCCGAAGTGATCCCCCGGAACGGCTCCACGCGGTGGCGTGTGCACGCTTGAAGCCACCGTCTCATTGTCGTCATTGAGCTCAACCCGCCAATGGCCGCGCTCCCCTGTCAAAAATGCTGGCAGCCAATGAATGGCATCGGCCCACATATGTTCATGCGGCAGTTCGTGGACGGGGTACCACTGAGGTGAAATCTCTTCGCTTTCTTGCGCCTCCCCGGCAAACACCCGGCACAGGAACACCGTGGTGAACATATCCCAGGAAGGCTTGGCCGGGAAGAGGAACTCCACAGTCCCAGCGGGCACAAGATCCATGGGTTCAATGGTTATGCAGGTTTCTTCTGCGACTTCACGGCAGATAGCGGCGACAACGCTTTCTCCCGGCTCCACATGGCCGCCGATCCCCACCACTTTGCCTGTTCCTATCCCGGTCTTTTTCAGACCGAGCAGCACTTCTTCTCCGGCTGGGCCGTCACGGAGGAGGAAACATAGGGTTACATCAGCAGCACTCATGATCCCAGCTTATGCCGTGCTCCACGCGGGCGGAGCACCCAGCCGCAGTGCCCAGTCAAAGTGCCCGCTAGGTAGGCGCCGGTCCGCCGTGCCGGTCAGCCCCATTCCGGACATGCACAAGGTGCACGCGCTATGCGGTACCCGATTTTGCCCTACAAAACGCACTCCGGCGGTAGTCCAGCGAGGACAAACACCTTCCAGCCCTGCCAGAAGAGTCCAACCACGGCCGTGATGACACATTTTCACATCCGGCAGCGAGTGGAGGGAACTCCCCGACGGCAGAAAATTACGCAGATTTTGGCGGAATCTTTCACAATAGTCCCCCACTGTGGAAATATGCAGCAGCTCACAGTCAGTAAATATGAAACACATTTTCATTGTGTGGCGAGCAGCACAAACAATCTGCAAAAACCAACCGGTGAAGCTTAGTTTTGCATAGCGAAACTTTTGATCTTTGGGCTTCATTCGCGCACCGGCACTCTCCTATGGTCATCTCATGCTCACTGCAGTTCCTGCAGTCATCACCGCACCCCACCAAAAACCATGGAGACACCGTGAAATTCACCCGTACCCTCGCCGTGGCCGCATTGGCCGCCATGGCATTGACCAGTTGCGCTCCTCCCACCTCGGAGAATGCTGCTTCATCCCAGGATGAGGCCACCGGCACCCTGCGTGTTTGGCTGTTCTCGGAAGTGAACCAGGACCCCAAGTCAAAGGTGGTCGATGACACCATTGCCGCCTTCGAGGGCAAGCACAAGGACGTCACAGTAGATGTCCAGTACATCCCTGTTGACACCCGCGCCGAGAAGTTCAAAGCCGCCTTCAACGACCCTTCCAGCGCACCCGACGTGGCCGAATTCGGCAACACCGACCTGGCCAGCTACGTCACAGCAGGTGGCCTCTCCGACATGACTGCGGACATTGAAGCATGGGATGAAGGCAAGGATCTGGACCCCAAGGTCCTTGAAACAACCGCCATTGACGGCAAGAACTACGGTGTGCCGTGGTTCGTGGGCGTCCGGGCCCTGTACTACCGCACAGACCTGCTCAAGGAGGCCGGCGTCGAAGTTCCCAAGACCCTGGCCGAGATTGAGACGGCAGCTCGCGCCATCCGCACCAAAAACCCTGACACACTCGGCATCTCTGTCGGTGGCGCCTCACAGTTCTCAGCCATGCCGTACTTGTGGGCCCATGGTGGCAGCATTGCTGCCGATAACGGGGGAACGTTCACTTCCGGTCTGGACTCCGCAGAGTCCCGTGCAGGCATCACGGCCTATACGAACCTGGTCAAGGACGATATTTGCCCGCCCAAGACCTGCGCAGAATTTGGTGGCAACGCCAGCGTCCAGCAGTTCATTGCCGGCCAGGCTGCCATGACGATTGGTGGCGACTTCAATTACAAGGCCGTTGCTGAAAGTGAATTCAAGGACAAGTTCGCAGTAGTTCCCGTTCCTGGCCTCACCGCCGGCTCCATTGCCCCGGCCTTCGCAGGTGGCAACAACCTGGGCGTGTTCAAGAGCTCCAAGCGCCATACCCTGGCGGCTGACTTTGTGAAGGAGCTGGCCAGCAAGAAGAACCAGCAGGCCATGTTCGATGCGATGGGTAACCTGCCAACATTTAGCGACGTACAGAAGAGCGTGGCAGAGGACAACGCCTACGTGGCCCCTTTCATTGACACGATCGCTGCCGGAACCAACTTCGTGCCAATCACAGACACCTGGTCAACTATTGACGCCAAGGGCATCTTCACCGGCATGTACCAGCAGATTGTCACTGGGAAGGCCGACGTCGAGACGGCGAGCGCAGATGCCGCTGCCGCCATGAACAAGATCTTCGAAGCCAAGTAGTAGTGCCCACCACCTTCCAGACAGGCTGTTTTTGATGTCCACTCAATTTCCCGTCACCGCTGCGCCTTCCCTGCAGGACGAGAAACCCACTGCCCCGCTGATGCGCAAGAAGCGCGTCAGCGGGGCATCCCGGGTTGAACACTGGCTGTATTTGGCTCCAGCTCTCATTGTCCTGATAGCCCTCCTGGGCTATCCGCTGTACCAGCTCATCAACATGTCCCTGTACGACTACCGACAGGCCCAGGTCAGTGGCAGCGCCCCGCTCGTGTTCACTGGTCTGGAAAACTACCGAATCCTCATGGGCGATCCTGAGTTTTGGACCGTCCTGCGCGACACCGTCATCTTCGCCAGTGCCTGCGTGGTGCTGACGCTTCTAGTGGGCGGCGCCCTGGCAGTGTTCGCCTCCCGCCTGCGCCCCTGGGTGCGGACAGTTCTCTTTGCCGTGTCCTTGGGCGCATGGGCAACACCCGCCGTGACAGGCAGTGCCGTGTGGCTGTTCCTCTTTGACTCCACCCAGGGCCTGATCAACAAGGTACTGATAGGTGTTGGCCTGTCCGGGTTCAACGACTTCTCCTGGACCTATGAGAAGTGGACGGCCTTTGGCTTGGTGGCCAGCGAAGTAGTGTGGTGTTCTTTCCCCTTTGTCATGGTGACCCTCTATGCCGGAATCCAGGCTGTGCCCACGGAAACCATCGAGGCTGCCAGGCTCGACGGCGCCTCCCTCCCCCGTATTTTCTACTCGATCATGTTGCCCATGCTGCGCCCCATTGTCATCATCATCACCATCCAGTCCATCATCTGGAACTTCAAGGTCTTCTCCCAGATCTACGTCATGACAAACGGCGGCGGCATTGCGGGGCAAAACATGGTTTTGAACGTGTACTCCTATCAACAGGCCTTCGCCGCCAGCCTCTACGGACTGGGCTCGGCCATTGGGGTCATCATGACACTGATCCTGCTCGTCGTGACCCTCGTTTATCTGCGCCTGCTCAAAAGGAACGGTGAAGTACTGTGACCACACTCGAAACCAGCATCAAGGCTCCCATCGCGGCCCCCGCCAGGCAACGCACTCCGAGCACCAAGAAGCCACCGAAGAACATCGGGGTGAACCTGATTGGCGTCATCATTGCCGCGGTCGTCGCGTTCCCGCTGTATTGGATGGTTCTATCAGCGCTAAAACCCAAAACCGCGCTCGACGCCGGTGACTCCACTCCATGGACGCTGACCCCGTCGCTTGACTCGTTCGCCCGGGTGCTCAGTGTGAACAATTTCGGCCAGTACTTCATGAACTCCCTGATTGTGGCACTGAGCGTGGTGGTGCTCTCCACTGCGCTGGCATTTCTGGCGGCTGTGGCACTGACCCGGTACACCTTTAAAATGCGCACCAAGCTGCTCATCATCATCCTGGTTGCGCAGATGGTGCCCATCGAGGCCCTGACCATCCCCTTGTTCTTCCTGTTCAAGGGCTTCGGCGACGCCATCCCGGCCATTGGGCTGAACCATCTGGGCTCCTTGATCCTTGTCCACATGGGTTTCTCCATCCCCTTCGCCATCTGGATGCTGCGCGGCTTTGTTGCTGCTGTCCCGATCGAGTTGGAAGAGGCTGCCAAGCTCGACGGCGCCAGCAGCTTCCGCTTTGTCCGCTCAGTCTTGTTCCCCCTCGTCGCCCCCGGCGTAGTGGCCTGTTCTGTGTTTTCCTTTATCTCCACGTGGAATGATTTCCTGTTCGCAAAGACGTTCATCATCTCGGCCCAGGAAAACTCCACGATGCCCATGGCACTGTTGACGTTTTTCAAACCAGATCAAAACGATTGGGGTGCCATCATGGCCGGCTCGGTCATCATGACCATTCCTGTCCTGATTTTCTTCATCGCTGTCCAACGCAAATTGGTGTCAGGGCTCGCCGGCGCAGTCAAGGGCTAACCTTGCAGCAGGCAGACATGTAAACCACCCTTTTGCACTTTACGAAGGATTTTCCTTGACATCCCATCTCTTGGTCCCCCGTCCATGGTCAGTGATTGCCGAACCCTCCGGAGAGGTCTTGGAGCTGAACTCTGGCACTTCCTTGGCCTCCTGCCCGCAACTTGCCGGTGCCAGGCGGTGGTTGGCCCGCGCACTGGGCGCCGCAACCGGCTGGGATCTGCCTGCGGCCTCGGCCAGCGGTGCAACCATCACCTTCGCCTATGACAGCTCTCTTGCGCCGGAAGAGTATTCGCTCAGCATTGAGCGTTCCGTGCAGATTTCTGCTTCCTCTGAGGCCGGGGCTTTTTATGCTGCACAGACCCTCTTGCAGTTACTGGGCACCAGCGCCTTCCGGCAAGCTTCCGTAGCCCCTGCCGGCGGCTGGCAGTTGCCAGCGGTGACCATCACTGACAAGCCGCGGTTTGGCTATCGTGGCGTGATGCTGGATGTGGCCCGCCACTTCCAGCCCAAGGATGATGTGCTTCGGTTCATTGAAGTGGCCGCAATGCACAAACTCAACGTTCTGCACCTGCACCTCACGGATGATCAAGGGTGGCGTATTCATATCAATCGCTACCCGAAACTGACGGAGGTGGGTGCGTGGCGGCGCGAATCATCTCTGGGTGCGTGGCGTGCCGGGGTTTTTGACGGCCAACCGCACGGCGGTTTCTACTCCCAGGATGATCTGCGGGAGATTGTGGCTTTCGCAGCCGAACGCAATATCACGGTCATTCCGGAAATTGATGTTCCCGGGCACAGCCAGGCCGCCATTGCCGCCTACCCGGATTTGGGGCCGGCCGGTGCGGCACTGGAGGTGTGGACGCGGTGGGGCATCAACACTACGGTCCTTGAGCCCACGGACTTTGCCATCACCTTCTACCGCCATGTCCTCGAAGAGGTTGCGGAGATCTTCCCCTCCCCCTGGATTAGCCTGGGCGGGGACGAGGTGCCAAGTGATCAGTGGGGATCTAGCGCGTTCGCCCGCCAGCGCGCTGCCGAACTCGGTCTGGGCTCCGTAGCGGAACTGCACGGCTGGTTCATTGGCCAGCTAGCTGCGCATCTGCACACCTTGGGGCGCAAATGTGCAGCATGGGATGAGGTGGGCGATTTTGGCCTGCCAGAAGGCACTTTGGTGCATTCCTGGCGCGGATACCAAGGCGGGCTGGATGCCTTGGCCGGTGGCCATGACGTGGTCATGTGCCCGGAACACAAGCTTTACCTTGATCACCGGCAGGCCGACGGCGACGGCGAACCTGTCCCGGTGGGCTTCGTTACTTCGCTGGAAGCCGTGTACGGATTTGAGCCGATGCCTGACACGGCAGGACGGGACTACCCGGGCCGTCTTTTGGGGGCGCAAGCCAACATTTGGACCGAACACCTGCCCACTGCCCGTCATGTGGACTACGCAGCATACCCACGGTTGAGTGCCATAGCCGAGGTGTTCTGGTCCAATCCCGATCACCGTGACTTCAGTGACTTCCGGCACCGGCTGGAGTCCAGCCACCTGGACCGGCTGGCAGCCATGGGAGTGGCGTTCCGTCCTTTGGACGGCCCCCACCCGTGGCAACAGCGCCCCGGGATAGCCGGCTGGAAACGCGACTACGAGCAGGAACTCCGTGCGAGCCATGCTGCCGTTGGCGTGGAAGGTATAACATCATGACCGCCGTGGACGCTGCGGGAACAGCGGCAACTGGCGGCACAGTAGGCGAGAAACGCAATGACTCTTCTTCACTGCGTAAGGCTCTGTTGCTGCTAGCAGTTGTCTCGGACCACCCCTCTTTAGAGGGCCTGGCTTTGGCAGAGTTGGCGGAACTCTCCGGCGTCAACAAGAGCACCGTACTGCGCCTTGCCGCGCCGCTCATGGAAAAGAACCTCATTGAGCGGGACAGGGTGAGCGGTAGGTTCCGGCTGGGTTTTGGCAGTTTGCGGTTGGGCCAGTCTTATCTTGACTCCCTGGATCTGCGCAGCGCCGCGAATGAAGAACTACGTGCCCTCATGCGCATGACGGCGAACACCGTCCACCTGGTGGTTCTCTCAGGCCATGACGTGGTCTATCTGGACAAGGTTGAAGACCAGGCCACAGTGCGCATGGCTTCCCGGATTGGAGCCTCAATGCCCGCCTATTGCACGGCCGTGGGCAAGGCTATTTTGGCGTACAGCCCGGAGGAAGTTGTGGCCCCCATCCTTTCGGTACCGCTGGCAGCCATCACCTCGAAAACCATCACAGATCCGGAACTGCTCCGGCTTGAACTGAGCTCGGTGCGGCGCCGCGGGTACTCCATTGATGACCGTGAAAACGAGCCCGAGGTCCGGTGCGTGGCCGCGCCCATTTTCAACCACGATGACATGGTTGTTGCTGCCCTGAGCGTGTCCTCACTGACTTCACGTATGACCCCCGCCAAGGTGCGGGAGGTGGGTCCCATGGCTGCACAGGCGGGATTGCAGATCTCCGTCAAGCTCGGCTCACGCAAGGCCGCAGCAATGCTGCACTGAAATAAGCGTGGCCCTCTGGCCAATACACCTGAACAAGTGCGTGAACTCGAAGGCTCCCGGACACACAATGTGTCCGGGAGCCTTCGCGTTCAGTATTCTGTGTTCTGTTAGACGAACTGCCAGAGCAGTGCAGCCATACCGAAGCCAACTACGGACAGGACCGTTTCCAGCACCGTCCAGGTTTTCAGGGTGTCCTTGACGGACATGTTGAAGTACTTGGAGATGATCCAGAAACCGCCGTCGTTCACGTGGCTGGCAATGACTGACCCGGAGGCGATGGCCATGACCAGCAGCGCCAGTTGCGGCTGTGAATACCCGGCTGCAAGGACGCTGGGGGCCAAGATGCCGCCCGTGGTCACAATGGCAACGGTGGCCGAACCTTGGGCGATCCGCATGCCGGCCGCTATGACGAAGGCAGAGAGCAGCAACGGCAACCCGGCAGTGGCAAGAGAATCCGCAACGGCGGTGCCCACACCTGTTGCTCCCAGCACGGCACCAAAGAATGCGCCGGCGCCCACAACGAGCAGGATCATGCCAACAGGGCGCAAGGAGTTGGAGGTCAGCTCGGCCAACTCTTCGCGGCTCATGCCACGCCGGGTGCCCAGCAACCACATGGCCAGCAGCACGGCAATGGTCAAGGCGATGGCCGGGTTTCCCACGAACTGCAGGGCGGTGCGCAATCCGCCGTCGGGCACGAAGATGTTCCCGAAAGTGCCACCGAGAATCAGGAGCATGGGCATGCCGATGGCGAGCAGTACGGTGCCAAGGGCAGGTTCACCTATCCGCTTTGCCTCATCGGATTCATCAATGACGCGGTCTTCGGGGACGTTGACCATGACGCGCTTGCCAATCCAGCTTCCCCAGAGGATTCCGGAGGCAAACCATGCGGGGATACCGCAGGCCAGGCCCATGATGATGAGCCAGCCCAAGTCCACATGGAACAGACCGGCTGCGGCTACCGGGCCGGGGTGCGGCGGCAGGAATGCATGCGTGACGGACAGTCCCGCGAGCAGAGGCAGGGCGTACAGCACAAGTGACTTCCCGCCCCTAACCGCTGCAACGTACACCAGAGGCGCCAGTACAAAGATGCCAATGTCGAAGAAGACCGGGATGCCCAACACAAAGCCGGTGACACCCATGGCAAGGGGGGTGCCCTTTTCGCCAAAGAGTTTTACCAGTCGGCCCATGAGGACCTCGGCGCCGCCGGAGCGTTCCAGGATGGCGCCCAGCACTGTGCCCAAACCAATGATGACAGTGATGTGACCGAGAATCCCGGCGAAACCCTTCTCAATGATGGCGTCACTGCTCTTGGTGGCTGAGCCCACCAGATCCTGCACGGAAACTCCGCCGGCCAGAGCCACGAGGACGCCCACCACCAGCAGAGCAATGAAGGGTTCGAGTTTGACCTTGATGATCAGGATGAGCAGGACGGCAATGCCCACGGCAGCAAGAAGTAACAGCCCCGCCGTGTCGTGGTGGAGCCAGTTGATGAAACTTGTCATATGAAATTATCCAAAGAATAGTTGATTAGGAAAGGATTGCGGTGAAGGCGCCGGCGCGGGCTGTGATCTCTGTCCATGTGCCGGCGGCTACGGCGGCAGGCGGCACCACGGCCGTGCCGCAGCAGACGGCAAGTGCCCCGGCGTCGAGGAAGTTCTTGGCATTGGCTGAATTGATGCCGCCTGAGGGCAGTAGCTTGATGCCGGGGAAAGGGCCCTGCAGGTCCTTCAGGTATGACGGGCCCATGGCGCTGGCGGGAAAGATCTTCACGACGGCGGAGCCTAGGTCCAGCGCCATGGCCACCTCGGTGGGGGTCATAGCCCCCATGGCGAAGGGGATGCCAGCAGCGACGGCCACTTGGGCCACCTCGGGCCGGAGCCCCGGGGTGACCAGGAATTGCGCGCCAGCGTCAATTGCAGCCTTGGCCTGCTCGGCCGTCAAGACTGTGCCCACGCCGACGACGGCGCCGTGTTGGGAGGCAGTTCCGGCCGCACGCGTAAGGTGCTGGAGCAGGTTCGGGGTTGTGTATGTCAGTTCGACGCTGTTGATGCCGCCAGCCACGAGGGCATGGCAGAGTTCGGCGGCATCGGCAATTTTGGGGGCACGGACCACAGCGAGGGTGCGGTCATCTTCGAGCCGGGCAATGAATTCGGTGGCGTTCATGGTGTGGGGCGGGTTCCTTCTGGAGTGCGGCGCAGTGCCCGGCCGGCGAGGGCGCCGGTGGGTGTGCCCGCTTCGATGGCGGCAATGCCGTTGACAAAGACGTAGTGGATGCCCGCAGCGGGCTGCCGCGGGTTTTGAAATGTTGCTGTGGCATTGATGGTTTTTGGGTCAAAAAGGACTAGATCGGCGGCGTACCCCTCACGGATCAAGCCGCGGTCCACAAGTTTCAGCCGTGCTGCGGGGCGCCCTGTGAGGTGATGGAGCATTTCCTCAAGGCTGAGCAGTCCCAGCTCCCGGCTGTAGTGGCCAAGGAAGCGCGGGAACGTGCCCCAGGCCCGCGGGTGCGGTTTCGCCCCGACAAGGATGCCGTCACTGCCGCCGCAGTGAGTACGGTGAACCATGATGTCCCGGACGTTTTCCTCGTGCCCTACATGCTGCAGGATGCCGGTTGCCATGCTGTCCTGCAGCAAGATCCGCACAAAGGTGTCAAAGGGGTCTTCCCCCATCTCCGCAGCAATTTGTTCAATGGTTTTACCTACGCAAGCATCCAGCTCAGGATTTTTGACTCCTGAAATTTCCAGGGTTCCCCATTCCGCAACCACCCCATGGCAACCGTCCGAACCGTAGATTTCCACGTTCTCGCGGATGCGGGCCAGTGTGTGCGCATCACGCAGCCGCGCCATAGTCGCCTCGGTCCCGCCGGCGGACGCCCAGCTGGGCAGGATAGCCGAGAGGGTTGTGGCTCCGGGAAGGTAGGGGTACGTGTCCAAGGTAATGTCCACGCCCTCGTCCAAGGCTCGGTCGATGAGCCCGAGAAGTTCGGGGGCACGGCCCTTGTTGGGGGCGAAGTTCATGGTGGCGTGGGAGAGGTGCAGGGCGCAGCCGGTTGTGCGGCTGAGCTCGATCATTTCGCCGTAAGCCTCGAGCGCGCCCTTGCCGTAGGAGCGGTGGTGCGGGGCGTAGAAACCACCAAAATCCGCCACAGTGGAGCACAGTTGTGCCAACTCCTGCGTGGTTGCGTACATTCCGGGCGTGTAGGTCAGCCCGGAGGACATGCCTACGGCGCCTTCCTCCATGGCGGTGCGGATGATCCCTTGCTGGGCTGCCACCTCTTCCGGTGTTGCTGCACCGTCGTGGAAGCCGCGAACCATGGCCCTGACAGTGCCCTGTGGGACAAGGTAGGCGGCGTTCGTGGCAATGCCTTGATCGAGCCGGTCCAGGTACTCCCCCACTGTGCGCCACGAGAAATCAAAGTCTTCCGGGTTGTCATTCCAGCCGGCAATCTTCGCCCGCACACCTGTGAGGGTGGCGTCGTCAATGGGTGCGTAGGAGAGCCCGTCCTGGCCCAGCAGCTCGGTGGTGACGCCTTGGCTGAGCTTGGCATAGTGGCCCGGTGCCAGGAAAAGTTGCAGGTCCGAATGGGCATGCATGTCAATGAATCCGGGGCTCAAGACAAGGCCAGTGGCATCGATAACGCCCGCTTGGCCGGCATGGCTACCCGGTGCGGCTATCTGGTGGATCGCACCATTTTCAAGCACCACGTCTGCCAGAAACCCATGCGCCCCGCTCCCGTCCACGACAGTGGCATTGCTGATGATGGTCCGCTCGGCAGTGCTGGCCTGGTTGTTGTTGATATCCATGGCTTAGAAGAAGGTGTGGATGAGATCCACGAGCTGGTAGCCGTTGGAATTTGCTGCCTCTGGGTGCGCGGTCTCTGGGTGCGCCGTGTTAGCCAGGACGGGGATCAGTGTCCACTTGTCGAAGGCCGTGCAGGGGTGGGAGAGGCCCAGACGGACAACGTCGCCAAGGGCGACGGTGGTTGTGGCGGGGTCAAAACGCAGGAAGCAGTGCTGGTCGTTGACGGCGCTGATGGAGGCTCCGTGCAGGGTTTCCAGGGGCCCGCCCAGGGTAGTGCCGAGCATTTGTGGCTCCGGCAGTCCTTCGTCAACAGGCAGGTCGCGCTTGCCGGCGTCAAGGATGGCAAGGCCGGGTTCAGGCTGGGAGACAACCCGCGCCCACGCGTGCATGGCCGAAGCAAAGGGGGCCTGTCCGGCTGCTGCTTCTCCGCCGCGAGCGAAGGGTGAAATGCCCCTGTAGAAGCCGTCGTCGTGGACCATGTAGGCGCCACTGCGGATAATGACATCAATCTGGGGGCTGCTATCTGTTGCCTCGGCACGGCAGGAGCCCAGCACGTTCACCACGTCGTCAAAGTATGCGCTGCCGCCTGCCGTGACAATGAGCTCGGCACCGGGAGCGTATAGCCCCTCGGCCAGCAGCTGCTCATGCAGCTCCTTCACACCCGAAAGGTAGCCGCCCACAGTGGCGAGGTCTCCGACGTCGGCCGTGTGTGCGAGGGAGCCCTCGTAGCCGCCCACGCCAACCAGGCGCAGGTGGGTGGCGGCGCGGATGGCACGGGCAATCTCAAGTGCCCCGGCAATGCTGCGCACACCTGTGCGCCCGCCTGCCCCACCAAGCTCAACGATGACATCCAGTACGGCGCCGGGGCTACCGGCCAGGACGCCTTCCTGCAACGCCACGGTCTGCAGGGAGTCAACCCATGAGACCACAGAGAAATCGGGCCCCTGTGCCCCGGCTAGCCAGGTGATGGCTTGGGGATCCGTCAGGGAGTTGGCGAGCATGACCCGGCGCAGGCCAAACTCATGGCCCACGCGCAGCTGGGACGCGTTGGCCAACGTGATCCCCCAGGCACCGCTTTCGAGCTGGTTCCGCCACATTTGCGGGGCCATGGTGGTCTTGCCGTGCGGGGCAATCAGCACACCCTTTTGCGCACACCAGCGAGCCATGTGGGCTACGTTGGCTGCCATGGCTGCTGCGTCAAGTGTCAGCAAGGGAGTCTGCAGCTCGGCGAGGGAGACTCCGGAGGCCACGTAGTCGCCCGCGCTGCGGCCGTGCGCGGCGGCAGGCAGGGCCTTGTAGCGCCACCCCAGTTCCCGCGCACCCAGGGCATCCACCAGTTCGTCCTTGATGCCTGAGGTGTTCGCGCCTGGTGCGCTAGTGCCTGAAATGTTCGTGCCGTCCGATGACGGTGCGGTGCTGCCCATTGTCAATAGTCCCTTCACAGGCCAACCCTGTGGCCTCGTTGCGTATTCTGCAACGCTAGTTGCAAACTCACCACGAACATGTCTAACATGGTCAGGATTCGTCCGTCAAGGCGGCCATGAGATTCGGGCCACAATATGTGCCGGGCATTGCCCTAACCCGGCGAACCATCCCACCCAAGAGAGAAAGTGCACCAGTTCATGCCATCAGTTGTATGCCTCGGAGAGACGATGGCGATGCTCACCCCCACTGGCAACGTGCCACTGGCCGAAGCCACGGAGCTTTATTACGGAGTGGGCGGCGCTGAGTCAAATGTGGCCATGGGCCTGGCCGCCATGGGTGTTGAGGCACACTGGGTTGGCCGGACCGGCCGCGACGGTTTTGGCACTCGCATCTTGGCCGAGCTCGCCTCCCACGGAGTGGGTGTCAGCGGGGTGGAAATGGATGAGGAACTGCCCACCGGCCTTTATGTGAAAGTTCCGGCGGCGCTGAATTCCGCGACAGCAGAAAGCTCGGTGCTGTATTACCGCCAAGGCTCGGCCGCCTCCGCCATGAGTCCGGCCATGTTGACCAACCCGGCCGTATCGTCCCTGCTGGAAGCGGCCGGCCTGATCCACCTCAGTGGCATCACTGCTGCCCTCTCCCCCGGCTGCCGTCAGATGCTCACTGCCGTCCTCACCGCACCGCGCCACGGCCGCTTGGTATCCTTCGACGTCAACTGGCGCGAGGCACTGTGGCGCCGCACGGACAAGGCGGTGCTGCGCACCCTGGCCAACCAGTCCGACGTCGTGCTTGTTGGTACCGATGAGGCCCTGCCCGCCTTCGGCACCAATGACGAGGCGCAGCTCAGGGCCCTGTTGCCGGACACGGCGGTGATTGTGCTCAAGAATGCTGCCAGCTCCGCCATTGCACTCATGCGCGACGGCGGACGGGTGGAAGTGCCGTCGTTGAACGTCACGGTGCTGGAACCTGTTGGTGCCGGTGACGCCTTTGCGGCCGGTTACCTCAGCGGTATGCTCAGCGGCCTGGACCAACGCTCCTCGCTGCGGCGTGGGCATCTCAGCGCCGCCTGCACCCTCACCGTCCCCGGCGACCGCGGCCCGCTACCGGAGGCAGAGGTACTGGAGCGCATCCTGGCCTGCTCGGAAGCGGACTGGGCGGGCACCCATGTGGCGCCGGGGCGGATCGACTCCCCCGCACTATCAGGGGGACAGGCATGAGCCAGAGCCTAATCCGGGCCCTTGGCCTGCTCACCCAACTAGCCAATGGGCCAGCCACGCTCGATGAGCTGGCCACGAACGCCGACGTCCACAAGACAACCGTCATGCGCCTGCTGCACTCCCTTGAGAGTGAGCATTTTTTGGTCCGCAACCGGGCCGGTGAATTCCAGCTGGGACGCAAGCTCTTCGAATTGTCTGCCAAGGCCCTTGAGGAGCGCGACATTCGACTGGCGGCCCGCCCACACCTGGCCGCCATCAACCAGACCACAGGCCACACCATTCACTTGGCTCAGTTGGAAGGGGCCGAAGTGGTGTACGTCGACAAGTACGAATCCCACCACCCGGTGCGCATGTACTCACGGATCGGGCTGACGGCGGCCCTGCATTCAGCAGCCGTGGCGAAGGTGATTTTGGCCGATATGCCGCGCCAGCAACAAGAACAGATTGCCGCCGGACTGGACTACGTACAGATGACCGAGAACACGCTGACCAGCCCGGAAGCACTACTGACAGAACTTGAGCTGGTCCGTGAACAAGGCTGGGCACATGATAAGTCCGAGCACGAGTCCTTTGTCCACTGCATTGCTGCGCCCATCCGAGACGCCTCCGGGCGGGTGGTGGCGGCAGCGTCAATCTCCGTGCCCGTAGTTCTGCTCAGCTATGAAGATCTCCTGAAATTGTTGCCACCACTAATAACCGCAACCGAGGCCGTTTCGAAAGACCTGGGCTGGGTTCCACCGAAAGGAACACTCCATGAGTGAAAAAACAGTAGTACTGACCACCAACGCGCCGGCACCTGCTTACGTCTTCTCGCAAGGTGTGAAGAAGGGCAATATGTTCCAGGTCTCAGGGCAGGGGCCCATGGACCCTGTTGCCAATGAGTACATTGGTGCAGGGGATGTGAAGGTGCAGACCCGCCGCACGCTGGAAAATGTGAAGGCCATTCTGGCGGCCGGCGGCTCTTCCGTGGAGGACGTCATCATGTTCCGTGTCTACCTGACAAAGCGTGAGGACTTCCCCGCCATGAACGAGGTTTACGGCGATTTCATCAAGGAAAATGTGCCCAGCGGCGCACTGCCCTCACGCACCACTGTCTTCGTGGACCTGCCGTACGAGGTCATGCTGGTGGAAATCGATGCCCTGGCCGTCACGGCGTAGCAACGTTACCTCGGGAGACTTTTAGCGAGATTTTCAGCAGCCCATTCGCGCGCGCCAGCCTTTAGCCTAGCGCGCGTGGATGCGCTGCGGCGTACACTTCACGCAGCGTCTCCGCCGTGACCAAGGTGTACACCTGGGTGGTGGTGACTGAGGCATGGCCAAGCAGCTCCTGGACCACCCTGACATCGGCGCCACCTTCAAGCAGGTGCGTGGCAAAGGAATGACGCAAGGTGTGGGGTGAGACCTCACCTTCGATCTGGGCCTTTTCTGCCACTGTTTTCAAGATGGTCCACACGCTTTGGCGGCTGATTCGTCCGCCCCGGGCGTTCAGGAAAAGCGCAGGAGTCCCCAGGCCCTTAGCCACTAGGGCGGGCCGCCCCCGGACCAAATATGCCTCCAGCGCCCGCAGAGCGTAAGAGCCAAGCGGGACTATCCGCTCCTTGGAACCCTTGCCAAAGAGCCGGACCAGGGAAGGCCCTTCATCAGATTCCGTGGGCAGCACAAGATCATCCACATCCAACCCCACAGCTTCGCTGATGCGGGCTCCCGTGGAGTATAAAAATTCCAGCATGGCCGCATCCCGCAAGCCGGCAGGAGTCTCCGAGCCGGCAGCTTCCAAAATGCGGGTCACGCTGTGCACGCTAATCGCTTTGGGAAGGCGGCGCCCGGCCTGGGGCGGGTGGACATCAGCGGCCGGGTCGGCTGTGCTGATGCCTTCGAGAGCCCAAAACTTGTGCAGGCCACGCACCGAAACCACGGTGCGGGCCACTGAGCGCAGACCAAGGGCTGATCCGCCGTCGGCTCCGTCTGATAAACCTTGGGAAAATTCACTGATGTGCCGCCGGGTGATTTGTTCCACCTGGTCCACGCCGGCCGCTGTCAGGAAAAGTCCGTAGCGGCGAAGATCGCGCTCATAGGCTTGGAGCGTATTGGCAGCCAGGCCCCGCTCCACACTCACGTGCAGTAAATAGTCCTTGATGTGCCGGTCTACCGCTGACGGACGCGCCGGCCCGTCAGCAGGTGCAGTGGCACTCACTGACCGCGCTGGGCCGGATGTTCCGGCCACGGCGCATGGGCATCACGCAGCTGGCTAAAACCGCCGGCGCTAGCCTGTGCTGCCGCCAAAATTCCGACGACGGCGGACGGGTTGTGGATGCGTCCGGACAGGACTGCTTCAACCGCTTCCGCTAAGTCAACCCACCGGAATGCAATCTCGGCTTCCTCATCCGTGCGTACATGGCGTTGATCCTGCGGCACGGGACTAAGATCCCGGGCCAGATAAATCCTGATGGCCTCGCTGGAGGATCCGGGTGAGTTGAAAAAGTCAGTCAGGACGTGCCACTGCGCTGCTACAAGATCGGCTTCCTCAGCCAATTCCCGGGCAGCCCCAACAACAAAGTCCTCACCCTGAACATCCAGGAGTCCTGCTGGGATTTCCCAGAGAACCATGTGCACCGGGTGGCGGTACTGGCTCAATAACAGGACCTGATTTTCTTCATTGAGCACCACAACTGCCACGGCGCCGGGGTGGGCAATATAGTCCCGTGTCAGCGGCTCCGAGTCCGGCGTGAGACTGAAGGTATCTGAGACAACATCCCAGATTCTTCCCTGGTACACCGTCGAGGAGGACCGCAAGGTGCGGGTGCTAAATTTATCCGCAACGGGCCCCGAGCCGTCCTCCTGTTCAGGAGTTGAACCCGGCCCTGCCAGCGGTGTACCAGGGTCTCTCACCTAGCCCTCCAGCAACCGTGTGGCGTTCTGGCGCTCCAGGGCCGCCGCTACCAGTCCGGCAAAGAGCGGGTGCGGGCGGGTGGGCCGGGAGCTCAGTTCCGGATGTGCCTGGGTGGAGACGTAGTACGGGTGAACCTCGCGAGGCAATTCTACGTATTCAACAAGCTTGCCATCCGGTGACGTTCCAGAGAAGACAAGACCAGCAGCTGCAATCTGCTCACGGTATTTGTTATTGACCTCGTAGCGGTGGCGGTGACGTTCTGCAACATCAGTGGTGCCGTATGTTTGGGCTACAACAGAACCTTCCGTGAGCACCGCCGGGTAGAGTCCCAAGCGCATGGTGCCGCCAAGATCTCCCTTGCCGTCCACGATGTCCTGCTGCTCTTCCATGGTGGCAATGACCGGGTACTTCGGGTCCTCGTCAAACTCGGAGGAGGAAGCCCCTTCGAGTCCCACAACGTTGCGTGCGTACTCAATCACCATTGACTGCAGCCCCAGGCAAAGGCCCAAGGTGGGGATCAGGTTTTCGCGGGCAAACTTCAAAGCGCCCAGCTTGCCTTCCAAACCGCGGATGCCGAACCCACCCGGGACGCAGATGGCGTCAACATCGGCCAGGGCCGTGCGGGCACCGGCCTCGGTGGCGCAGTAATCGGAGGGGACCCAGCGGATCTTGACCTTGGTGGCGTTGGCGAAACCGCCGGCACGCAGCGCCTCAGTCACGGACAGGTAGGCGTCAGGCAAATCGATGTACTTGCCCACCAGGGCAATCTCAATGTGGTGTGCGGGGTTGTTCACTACTTCGAGCAGCTTGTCCCACTTGGTCCAGTCAACGTCCTTGAAGGGCAAGTCCAGGGCGCGAACAATGTAGGAGTCAAGTCCCTGCTCGTGCAAGGTCTTGGGGATCTGGTAAATACTGGAAGCATCCGGGCAGCCAATGACGGCTTCCACATCCACGTCACAGGCACGGCCAATTTTGGCATGCATGGCGTCGGGCAGGATACGGTCTGACCGCAAGATGATGGCGTCAGGCTGGATACCTAGGGAGCGCAGCGCAGCAACTGAGTGCTGGGTGGGCTTGGTCTTGAGTTCCTGCGACGGGCCAATGTAAGGCACCAGTGAGACGTGGGCGAAGAACACGTTGTTACGGCCCACGTCCTGGCGCACCTGGCGTGCGGACTCCAAGAACGGCTGAGACTCAATGTCTCCCACCGTGCCGCCGATTTCGGTGATGATCACATCAGGTGCGTTCTCCCCTTCGGATGGCAGGCGCATGCGGCGCTTGATCTCATCAGTGATGTGCGGGATGACCTGCACCGTGTCACCTAAGTACTCGCCGCGGCGTTCCTTGGCAATAACGGTGGAGTACACCTGTCCTGTTGTGACGTTGGCAGAACCTTCAAGATTTTCATCAAGGAAGCGCTCGTAATGGCCAATGTCCAAGTCCGTTTCGGCGCCGTCGTCAGTGACGAAGACTTCACCGTGCTGGAAGGGATTCATTGTGCCTGGATCCACATTGAGGTAGGGATCGAGCTTCTGCATTGTTACCGAGAGGCCGCGTGCGCGCAGGAGGTGACCGAGGCTAGAAGCCGTCAGTCCCTTCCCGAGCGAGGAAGCGACTCCGCCGGTGACGAAGATATGTTTGGTCGTCTTGGACTGACCACTGAACCGGGAATTTGATCGTTGCACCACGGGATTTGAGCCTATCATCTAATGAACCAATAAACGTTCGCGAACGGTACACAATTTCTGTGCACCCACCCCTTATTTTTACTTTGCTACCCTTGCGGCCTGTGCCAACAGTTCCTTGGCATGGGCCTGTGCCGTGGCGGAATCTTCCTGTCCTGCCAGCATACGGGCCAGCTCAACCACCCGTTCCTCATAGCTGAGAATCTTCACATTGCTGGTGGTAATCCCTGTTGAGTTTTTGCTCACAGAGCTCTTGGTCACCAACACGTGATGGTCCGCAAACGCGGCCACTTGGGGCAGATGCGTCACCACCAGAACCTGCACGTGCTCGGCGAGCATGGCAAGCCTGCGGCCAATTTCCACCGCAGCTTTGCCACCCACCCCCGAGTCAACTTCGTCAAACACAAAAGTGGGAACGGGGTCTACGGCCGCCAACACCACTTCCAGCGCCAGCATCACTCGGGAAAGTTCACCACCGGAGGCCCCCTTACCCAGGGGGCGCGGCAGAGCCCCGGCATGAGGTGCCAAGAGGAAGGCGATGTCATCCTCGCCGTGGATACTCCGTTCGGAACCAGTAATCTCAATGACCAGCCTGGCATCGGGCATGGCGAGAGCCTTCAGCTCGGCACTGACAGCCTTGGCAAGCTTCGCCCCAGCCTTGTGCCGTAACGCGCTCACCTCCCCCGCCAACACGCCCAGTTCGGCCAGCGCAGCCACTTCCTCGGCTTCCAGCGTTTCAATCCGGCCAGAATCATCGCTGAGCTCGCTCAGGCGCAGCCGTGCAGCATCTGCCCATTCAATGACTTCATCAATGCTGGGAGCATACTTGCGCACCAAAACGGCCAACTCCCCGCGGCGGTCCTCCACCTCGGCCAGCCGGCCAGGGCCCTCCGTGTCCAGGTTCGTGGCATAGCTGGCAAGGTCCCGGGCAATATCGGCCAATAAAAAGCCCACTTCGGAGAGACGCTTAGTGGTTTGCACCAGTTCTTCATCCGCGTCAGCTACCGCTTCCACCTGCCGTTTGGCACTGTCCACGAGGGTGATGGCATCCAACCCGTCACCGTAGTCAGCAGCACTGAGCGCCTCATGAGCGCCGAGAGTAGCTTTGCGCAGTTCCTCCACGTTGCCCAGCTTCACGGCCTGTGCCTTGAGGATTTCATCTTCCGCCGGAAGCGGTTCAACGGCATCAATCTCGGCCAGTGCGGTGGTCAAGGAGTCGGCTTCACGCAAACGTTCCCGGCTCGCGGAACGCAGTTCCTGCAGTTGGACCTGGACGGCCCGCCACCGCTCAAAAACACTCTTGTAACTGCGCAGCTTTCCGGTAAAGCCCTTGTTGGCCTCCGCCGCATACTTATCCAGGGCAACACGTTGAGCTGAGGGATTCTTGAGTCTGATCTGATCCGACTGCCCGTGCACGGCAACTAAGGTCTCCCCTATTTCGCTGAGGACACCAATGGGGGCGCTGCGTCCGCCCACATGGGCGCGGCTGCGTCCATCCGCACTGACGGTGCGGGCCAGAATCAGCTCGGCACCGCCGTCGAACTCGTCAAGGTCCGCGCCGGCCTCCACAGCCCGTAGCAGGGCCGGATGCCCCGCTGGCAGGGTCACAGTTGCCTCCGCGGAGGCCGTTTTGGCTCCTGTGCGCACGGCCCCGGCATCCGCGCGGTTTCCCAACAAGAGCCCGACGGCGGTCACCACCATGGTCTTTCCGGCCCCGGTTTCACCACTGACCACACTGAGCCCAGGTCCCAGCGGCAGGGTGGATTCGGAGATGACACCCAAGTCCCGGATCCGGATTTCTTCGATCATGCGTTGTCCTGCCCGTAGTATCCCGTGGTTCCTGAATAGCTCTCTGTGTGGGTCACAATGGTCAGGTCCGGGGGCTGGGGAATCTGCCCGGCCGGGTGTCCCTCAAGAGGACTCTTGGGCTTGGGCGTTCTGATGATGGGTAATTGTGTGGTGGGGACCGAAGACTCCTCCACGGAGGGCCCGCGCCAGCCCTGGACAGGGAGCTCAAACTTGCGCACCAGGCGTTCGGAAAAGGTGGATTGCTGGGTTCGGGCCAACTTCACCGGTTTCGCCGAGCGGGTGACCTCAATGCGTGCCCCTGGCAGGAGTTCCACGGTGCGCCGGCCATCACACCAAATGACCCCATGCGCGCCGTTGCGGCTCAAAACTTCCACGGCCAGTGTGGAGGTGGGAGCCACCACGAGTGGTTTTGCAAACAAGGCGTGGGCGCTGATGGGGACCATGAGCAGGGCTTCCACGGTGGGCCAAACAACAGGTCCCCCGGCGGAGAAAGCATAGGCCGTGGACCCTGTGGGGGTGGCCATGACCACGCCGTCGCAACCGAAGGAGGTCAGCGGACGTCCATCAACTTCGGTAACAACTTCAATCATGCGTTCCCGGTTGCCCTTTTCCAGAGCCACCTCGTTCAAAGCCCAGGTATGAGCCATGACCTTGCCGGCCACCCTGACAATAACGTCCAGGCACATGCGTTCCTCCACGGAATACCTGCGTTGAACAACGGCGGAGACCGTCTGAATGAGCTCTTCTCGCTCACTCTCCGCCAAGAAACCCACATGGCCCAGGTTGACCCCGAGCAAGGGGACATCATAATCCCGGACGATCTCGGCGGCCCGCAAAATGGTTCCGTCCCCACCCAACACCATGACAAGTTCAATCTCGGCGAGCGTGACATCCCTGTCAAGGATTTCCATGTTGACGCTGGAAACACCCAAGTAACCTGTCATATCGGCGAGTTCATCGCCGTACATGACGGGAACAATGTTGTTGGCATGTAGTTCCACGCACGCCTCAAGGGCTGCAAGCATCGACTCTTCACGGCCCGTATGGGCCAGAATCAAGACGCGCCGAGTCATGTGCTGTTTCCTCATCCTCGTGTAGCTGTTCTGGTGGGGCTGTTGTGCCCGTTTTTCCAAACGCCCAGTGAGGGCTCAGGGCCAGAGTAGCGACAATAACGTCTCCACGGAGCGGTCCTGTTCTTCGATCTTAGGTGCAGGCGCCGACACAAGACGGCTGGCCAGTAGGAAATACTCAATATTTCCATCTTGCCCGGGCAGCGGACTCACCCCAATGCCCTCCAAAAGTAGCCCATTGGCCACCGCAGCGGAGGCAACCAGGGCCACGGCCCGGCGTCGTTCATTCTCACTGCTCACCACGCCTGTCCGGGCCAGCCGGTCCTTACCAACCTCAAATTGTGGCTTGACCATTAAGACTAATTGCCCGCCCACCTTGGTTGAGAGCGTCAAGGGCGCCATGACAAGGGTCAGGGAAATGAAGGAAAGATCGCAGACCGTGAGATCTGCTGGACCGCCAATGTCCTCCGGGAGCATGTAGCGGATGTTTAGCCCCTCGTGGACGGCCACCCGAGTGTCATTGCGCAGCGAATCCACCAATTGTCCGTGCCCCACATCCACGGCGGCCACGGTGGCGGCACCCCGGCGTAGGAGCACATCGGTGAAGCCACCGGTGGACGCTCCGGCATCCAGGCAGCGCTTGCCGGCAATGGACACATTAGGGAAATACGCCAAAGCACCGGCCAGTTTGTGTCCGGCCCTGGAGACGTAGTCCTCTTCCGTTCCTGGCAGCACCATAATGTCACTGTGCTCATCCACACTCAGCGCAGACTTGCGGACCGGGGCGCCGCCCACCTGCACGCGCCCGGCCTTGATGAGCGTTGCCGCCACGGTGCGTGAGCGCGCAAGCCCGCGGTTAGCGAGTTCTTGATCCAGCCTGGTCATGGTAGCTCCCGGTTCTTACTGGGAGTGCCGGCCGGCGCAGTTGCGGGATCGGCATCCAGTTCGCGTTCCAGCCCCTCAATGACGGCCGAATACACCGCTTTGTGCTCGCCGGCGGAGAGCTGGCTTGTTGATGCAGCCAGGTCCACGAGGGCGTCCACGGACGGATCTCCTGTGGGCACGGTCACGCGCTCAGTGGTGGGCTCAGTGGTGAGCTCAGTTACGGGCTCAATCATGGGAGTTCCACGCACCAGTCAAGGAACGGATCAGTGGCCTGTGCAGCCTCAGGAACGGCCCACCACCATGCGGCACAGGCAACACGCCAAGCATTGAGATCGTCGGCATGCCCAGCAATCTGCACGCCTTGGCGCCCGCTTTGATCCACAACTACGCGTGCGGCAGCAGCACCACAGGTGAGTATGCCGGCGTGGAACGTCACCTCCGGATAGGGGGCATACAACTCACCCAAGTCCGCAATGATGAAGTGCGGGCGTTCCGCAGAGCGGGCCCGCAGCGCCGAGTCCCCTGAATCAACACCGGTAAGGACCAGCGCCGTGGCCATACCGGCGTTGTTACCGCCGAGAATATCCGTGTCCAGTCTGTCGCCCACAACCAGCGGAGCCAGCACCTGCAGCCGGCTCGCCGCAGTATGAAACAAGGGCGCCTCAGGCTTTCCCGCAACTAACGGATCATGCCCGACGGCGGCCCGAACCGCTGCGACCAAGGTCCCGTTCCCCGGGGCAATGCCACGCTCACGAGGAATGGTCATGTCGGTATTGGTAGCAATCCACACAGCACCTGCGTTGATGGCGTAGGTAGCTTCGGCCAGATCTGCCCAGCCAAGGGACGGGTCAAAGCCCTGAATAACCACCTCGGGTGCCTCATGAGCACTGGCAACAACACTCATTCCTAAGGCTTGAATTTCTTGGGCCAGAGCCGTGCTGCCAGTGACCAGAACCTTGGTGCCAGCCGGGAATTTTTTGGCCAGAAGGGCCGCTCCAGCTTGGGCTGAACTGACCACCTGGCCGTCCTCGGCAGGAGCTCCAAGCTCACGCAAATGCGCGGCAACCTGCGCTGGCGTACGTGAAGCGTTATTCGTTACGTACGCCAGTTTGACGTTGCGGGCCGCGAGGCCATTCAGAGCCTCAATGGCCCCGGGAATGGCGGCTGGACCGGCGTAAACCACGCCATCCAGATCCGCCAATACCGCATCAAAATCAGTCAGCAAGATATTAGTGCTCACTGCTGGGATTATCTGATTCCTCGCCTTCAGCAGCGCTGAACTCATCTTCTTCTACACTGTCAGCGTCTGATTCAGCATCATCGGATTCGAAGTAGGAGGACTCGGCGTCATCGGTATTGACCTCGTTCTGGCTCGCATCCTCTGAGGTGAGTTCGGCGCTTTGTACCTTGGCGTCGTCGTCCATGACCGGCGCGGTGGCCGGTTCCATGACATCAGCAACACGAACGCGCGGCGATTCCAACGGGATGTCCTCATCGTCGCCCAGATCAATGATGAGCTGGTCAAATCCCTCGTCCACACCCAGTGCTTCCTCAGCAACAAGTGCCTGGCGCTCCCAGGTCTTGGCTTCATCCTTACGATCGACTGCGCGCAGCACCATGCCGTAGGCACGGAACAGGCGGGGGCTGAAGGAGAAGGCGCGGTTGATATCCAACTGCGGGATTTCCAGGGCTGAGAGGGCTGCTTCCATTTCGCCAAGGTCGCCGCGGGCACCGGATTCAACAATGGCCAGTTCTACCTTGCCAGCAGTGTCCAACGTTTGTGCGTCCTCGGACTGGATGAGGTCAATAGCTTTGTCGGGTCGGCCCAGACCGCGTTCACAGTCAGCCATGAGCGGCAAGTGGACGTTGGAACCGCTGATGCGGCGGAAGGTGCGCAATTCACGCAGGGCTTCCCCGTACTTGCCTGCCGCGTAGGCTGTCATGGCAACAGCTTCACGGACACAGGCCAGACGGCCACCGCGACGGCTTGCAGCCAGCGCGTGCTCGAAAGCCAGCTCAGGAACAAAATCGATCAAACGCCCGGCCATGACCAAGTGCTTGGATACCCACTCGTTGTTGCGCTCGTCGAGGATCCGAAGCTGGGCGCGGGTTACCTTGTCCAGTTCCTGGCCTGTCACATCCGGATCAATCTCCGGTGAACGGTCGCGGTCCGGGCGGTTGGAACTGCGCAGGTCCGCTGCGTTGCGTTCCGGTGCTACGCGGGGACCGCGGTCTTCCCGATCGCTATGCGGACGGGCACTGCTGGTGCGGTCACTGCTGGGACGTCCGCCCTGGCCACCACGGTTATCGCGGTCACCGTATGAAGGGCGGTCGTTGCTGCGTGCCGGGCGGTCGCCGTAGGGGCGGTCTCCACCAGTGCGGGCCGGACGGTCGTCGCGGTTGCCGTATGAGGGGCGTGAGTCGCGGTCACCAGTGGGGCGGCCACCTTGGCCACCACGGTTATCGCGGTCACCGTATGAGGGACGGTCGTTGCTACGGGCGGGACGGTCGCCGTAGGGGCGGTCTCCACCAGTGCGGGCCGGACGGTCGTCGCGGTTGCCGTATGAGGGGCGTGAATCGCGGTCACCGGTAGGGCGGCCACCTTGGCCACCACGGTTATCGCGGTCACCGTATGAGGGGCGGTCGTT
>NZ_QHLZ01000004.1 GCF_003185915.1 Arthrobacter psychrochitiniphilus | reverse complement strand
ATGCTCAGGAGCGCCGCCCGAACAGCGGTGAATCATCCATTGCAATAGTGGATTTCACCACGAAACGCGGAGAGCCGGCATTTCTGCGTCCTGGTGAGGGCACGGTGACGGGTTGCTGTGTGCCGCTTCACTGGATGATGACCCAAAGGTCAACGAAAGATTGGAAGCGGCTAAACTTGAGGAAAAATTCTATGATCAAGAAATTTTATCGATATTCTGACCTAGAGTAGTGCCATGAATATACAATGGATGCGCGAAGATGACGTATTTGAATATCCTGATCCCGCCACCTATAGAGTGCGTATTTGGACTCCTCCGGTGATAGAAAATTACTCATGGGCTGTTGATGAGTATGAGGTGACTGACGTGCAAGATGTGAGGGACGCATTGGCTTGGGCTGAAAATGAAGCTGCCGGTAGGCCAATGGAGTTTTTTGTTAAATGGTTTGAAACTCAAATAACTTCAAAATTCGAATTCATTTCTACTCCCCAAATGACAAAACTTTTTGGATTAGCGCCCAAAGAAGACTAATAGTCTCAAGAAATAGATGACAACCCTAACCTGCAATTCTCGATGCAGGTCCGCAGGCTACACCCATCCAAGGAGTGTAAAGGTTACCGGCTTTTGGGGTGCTGGTTGAATATCGTTTAACCACATAGTCAACTCTTGTGCGAAAAGTTCCCGGTCCTGCACTGCATGAGGACGCTGCAGTCGACTTAAATCCAAATGAGTTTAAATAATCCAATGCAGGCCTTGTCCATGAAGCACCATTGTATTTCTCTAGGGTTACTTTCAAGTAGAGGTTAGATGCACGTGTTGGGCAGCTGATTGTTCCTACCCCATCAATAGTTCCGTTGTAATGAACCGAAGGATGAGGGTTGTTCGAGTGAACTGTGCAGCCATCAACGCGTATGTCAACTGCTTGTGCCGGTGCAGCAATTGCTAGACCCGCGCCAACAAAGATAATGCTCAAAATCGCCGCTAGAAATGGACGTTTTTTACTAATTATATTCCCCAGATATTTTTCTCAAAGAGCAGTTATTGTCGAATAATAGTATCGTCCACGAACCGGGGGAAGTTGTCAATAGAAGGCGGTGTCATACCCAGGGCTTCTGCAAAGTCGTTTAGCTGGTAGTTAGGCCGGCGAGTTTGAGGGCGCGGTCAGGATAGTTGCGGGCACCGCGGGTGGCTTTGGCAAGGTTTGTTTCGCCTTCGAGCCTCAATATCGTGATGGCGATGTTCCTCAGGGACGCCATGACACGGGGAGCGTTGCCCCGCCGGACCTGGCTGGAGTCTTCTCGCCAAGTCACGTCCCGGCGCCAGTGGAGGCCGTTTTCAATTCCCCAGTGGCCGCGGATCAGGGACCCGATGAGTTCCGGTTTCCCTGCTGCCGGCGCCAGCGAGGTGACGATGTGGACCGTCTCGGTCGACCACTTCCGGGTTCCGAGCGGCCGGGACTTGCGGGTGATCTGTGCGGCCTGTGCGGCATGGGGGAACTTGATCCCGGCAGCAACGCTGACACATTTGACGGTCCGCGCGATCTCGCGGCCATTGGCGGTTTCGTGGGTCTTGTGCCCGGCCCTGACCTGCTTCCACGGCAAGGTGCACAACTGGTCGTGAAGTTTGGGCTGGTTCGCTTTCACGGTAAGGACATAGTGCGCTTTTCGGGAGTGCAGGTACTGGGCATGCTCCCGCTGGGTATGCAACGCATCGGCAGATATCACGACACCCTCAAGGTCCTTGAGGGTCTGCCCAAGTTTTAGTTGACAGTTTGGGCTGATATTTCGGTGACCGGTTGAGTGGTCTTGTTTATTGTCTCAAACTCTATTGGCGTTAGCTTGCCGAGTCGTCGTTGCCGGCGTCGGCGGTGATAGGTTTTCTCGATCCAGACCACAATGGCCAAGCGTAGTTCTGCCCGGGTTTCCCACCGTTTTTGGTTCAGCACGTTCTTTTGAAGCAGCGAGTAGAAACTTTCCATCGCGGCATTATCTGCACATGCCCCGACCCGTCCCATGGAGCCCTGCAGGCCAGCTGAGCTGATCAGACGGACGTACTTCTTGGATCGGAATTGAGAGCCCCTGTCGCTGTGTATCAACGTTCCTTGCGGGTTCCGTTGACTGATCGCCGCAGCCAGTGCGTCAACAGCCAGAGCAGCCTTCATTCGGGAATCGATGGAGTAGCCGACAATCCGGTTGGAGTAAACGTCCTTGACCGCGCAGAGGTAGAGCTTGCCCTCGCCGGTGTGGTGCTCGGTGATATCGGTCAGCCACAACCGGTTCGGTGCTGTGGCGGTGAAGACCCGTTGGACGTGATCGTCATGAACGGGAGGGCCAGCTTTCTTCCCTGTACCTCGCCGGCGGTGGATGACAGAAAGGATCCTGTTCTCCCTGCACAACCGCCCCACACGGGTCTCAGAGGCCACGAGTCCTTGTTCGTGGACGAGTTCGTCATGGATCATCCTGTACCCGAACGTCGGTTCCTCGGCATGGATATCCAAGGCGGCGTTGACTAGGTGTGCTTCTTCCCAGTCCCGGTCACTGACAGGGTTCGCACACCATTGGTAGAAGGCTTGGCGGGAGAATCCCAAGACCCGGCAGGTCACCGCGACAGGAACCCGTACAGGGGCCTGGGGAGCGGCTAGTTCAAGGACCAGCGGGTACATCATTTTGGGTTGACGTCCTTAGGAAAGATAAGCCACCGCTCGGCGCATCACCTCCGCTTCCTGCTCAAGGAGACGGATCCGTTTCTTCGCTTCTCGAAGCTCGGTGGATTCTTCCTTCGTGACCCCGGGGACCACCCCGTCTTGGACATCGGCGATCTTCAACCACCGATGCAAAGCGGCAGGGGAAATACCGAAGTCTTTCGCGATCTGGACAATAGTAGATTCGCCCTTACGGGCCACCGCGACTTTCGTCACGGCGGAACTCTTCGCCGAAAAGCTTTAGGCATGTTGAACATCCTTTCACTTGCAAGCCAAAACTCACAAGTCAGATGTCAACTAAACTTTGATCAGACCCGTCCAGATCGATCAAGCCGCCGTTGTCTCTCACCTTCTCGAAGGGGTCGAACTCACCCCCAGCGATGCAGCGGCAATAAAGGGTACCAGGGACTCCGCGACTCTTCTTGCCAAGCTCAATGAGCTCGAGGCTCCCACTCAGGCCGCAACGGCAGTCATTGCAAAAGTGAACTCTTGGCGCGATGGGCGATCATCACTACGTGCGATTGACATCCTTTCACCGAGAAGACCGAAGTTCGTCTACTTTGACGACTACGATTCGATGCCCGGGCTGGTATCTATCCCCGACCTCGTGAAGAAGAGAGACGATGAAGAACTCACACGCAGTGAGCAAGCAGTGGTTTCACTTTTAGCCGCCGCGGGTGCTGACCTCGAAGATTTCTTAGAACCGGAGAGCCACGAGCACTTAGTTCGGGACTCCGAAAATGCTTCCAACGCCATCTCGGAAGAGGTTTTCGAGTACTGGTCTCAAAACAAGCAGTTGGCCGTCAAAATTCGGCTGATGGATAAACCCGATACGGGTGCAGTTCCTCCGCTCAACAAAGCGCCTCTTCTGCAGATCCGAGGTTGAGAACAAGAAGCACAGTGTGACTGTACCTTTTGATGAACGATCGCGCGGCTTTGTATGGTTCTTTTCATTCCTCGCGTACTTTTCTCACATCGAACATGAATCCAATCAGCCCTTGATCCTGCTCCTCGATGAACCAGGCATCAATCCGCATGCCTGGGCGCAGAATGATCTTCTACGGTTCATCGACGAACGCCTAGCTCCGAAGCACCAAGTAATCTTCTCTACGCACTCCCCGTTCATGATCGATCCCCACGTTCTTCATCGAGTACGAACAGTCATTGATGCTGACGACAAGGGAACTCTTGTCTCGTCAGAAGTTATGTACGCGGATGCGGAGACTTCATTCCCTCTACACGCGGCAATGGGTGTCGACCTGTCCAAGACACTCTTCGTATCACCCGACACCCTAGTCGTCGAAGGCCCTTCCGATCTCATGTACCTGGAGATTTTGTCGCAGACCCTGATCGCAGCTGGTAGAGAAGGACTAAACGAACGGTGGTCAATCGCACCAGTCGGTGGCATCGCAAAGCTTCCCGCATTTGTCAGTCTCCTTGGTGCAAACAAACTCAACATCGCAGTATTGGCAGACGCAGGGTTCGAGGACGCTGAATCAATCAGGAAGCTAGAGGCTGCGGGAAAACTCGCTGACGCGGGAATTATTCTCATCAGCGAAGTGGTAGGGCGCGAGGAAGCAGACGTCGAGGATCTATTTGATCCGGTGTTTTACATAAAGCTCGTAAACGGTGCGTACAAGTCACACCTAAACGGGCAGGACATCAAAGTTGGCGACCTGCCGAAAGGGGATCGCATCACTAAGCGTGTCGAGGCTGTCATGAAGGAGCGCGGAATAAACAAAGGGCGCTTGAACCATTACACCCCAGCGAAGTACTTACTGCAGAAGCAGGGCACGTTGAAAATTTCTCCGGCCACACTAGATCGTGCTGAACAACTTCTAATGAAGATCAACACTTTCTTGTCATCGTGACTGCCTAGTCGAACCCTAATCCGGCATATGCCCGAGGAATATTAACACAGTCCATCTAGTGGTTGTTCCACAAGTGCCCATTTCCACACAGGGGTGAGGCCCTTTGGGCCAACACCGGTTCCTCTCAAAACGCCTGGTCGTTCAATCAGCAGGCGCGGGAAAGGATACCGACTGAATTCAGCGTCCAAATTAGCAATGGGCTGCTGCGGGTCGAGCGGCAGCAGACCCATGACTTAACTGCAACACCCTTAATGTCTTATATCTCTAGCTATATGAGACGTCTCGCTGGGTTTCTGGTGGGTTCAGTGGCTTTGCCCCGATTTCCACCACATCACGTGTAGCGGCCGTAGCCGGCGATTCTCGCAACTATGCCTCATAACCTGCCGCTTGAATCGGTGTATTCATCGTTAGTTATAAGACACCGCGGAACGGTCCAAACCGCGGGTTGCCCGAACGCACTAACGCCCCTCCAACTCTGCCCCAAACACAGCGGGCTCTGGCCGCAAAAGCCAGGTCTCGCCGTCGTACGTGAAAAGCTTTTAGGGCACTGCCAGGTGAGTCAGTTCCCTACCCGTTTAGGCGATTTCCTTTTTTCGCTCGGCCCGCAGGAACGCCAAGTTGGCCACCAGGGTGAGGCCAAAGGCGAGAAGTAGTGCAGTCACCATTGCCAGAATCATGCCTACTGTGTTGGTGGAAATGAAGGGTGCCACGATCGCCAGCAGATAGGCGGATGCTTCGGCTCCTGTCAGACCCACCCCGGCTCCACCGGCCATGGCCAGGGCAGCCAGAGCCCGACCAGAAGGGGGCTGTACGTCAGTGCTGCTTCAATGCCAATCTCGACGGCATCGCCCGCAGCACTTGTGACCGGTCCCAGCGCGTAAAAGACCAGCAAACCAGGGATGACGCCCGCGAAAGCGCCCGTGACAATGTTCGCCGTTGTGGCAGGGAACTTGTGTGAGAGGGTCCACCTGATCAAGTACACCGCCAGTAGACCGGAGATTTTCCATGCAGCCACCGCAGCCATCGCTCTAGGCAGGCCCGCAATCAGAACATCAAAAACCTTGCTCAGGAACTCCGCTCCCGGGATCTTGCTGATGGCAAGCACCAGAGCCAATTGGGCACTCCTATCATTCTGCATTGTCCTAGCCCTCGGCCCGGATAACCGTAAAACCGCTCGCCAAAAGATGATTGGAACAATCAAAGGTGCCCGTCAGCGTGACCTCGGACGTGGATTAGAAACTTTGGGCAGCTAAAGCCCAGTTCCGTGACATACCTACACCTGTGCCTCAATGCCTCTTTGTCAGTTCCTGCGCCTACCATGGTCAGTGAAGCAATCACCACCTTTTTGGAGTTCTTCATGGACTACTTTTCAATCAACTCCCTGCGTGAGAACCACGCCGGCTGGTCCCTGCTCCGCGCCCAAAATGCGCCCCTGGCCCTGACGTTCTTCATGGCGGCGTTCACCGGCCCCAACCAACGTAATCTAGGCCGCCAGGATCTGGTGGAAATCCTTGATGATGTGCTGTTCAGTTTGCGGGACACCTTAGGTGAAGAACGGTTCCCCCGCTCCGCCAGCGAATACCTTGATGACTGGGCCGAACCGGCCAAGGCGTGGCTGCGAAAATTCTATGCTGAGAACCGTGATGAGCCTGTTTATGATCTCACCGCCTCCACCGAAGATGTGATTCGCTGGGTTGAAGCATTGCGCGGACGCGACTTTGTCCCCACTCAATCGCGACTGTCCAGCATCTTCAACCTCCTCAAAACCCTGGTCCACGGTTCTGAAACGGACCCGGACGCACGGCTGGCGGAATTGCAACGTCAGCGTGATGACATTGACGAACAAATGGAACTGATCCGCTCCGGCACCATTGCCGTCATGAGCCGCCCCGAAGCCGTGGACCACTTCCACCAACTCACCACACAAGCCAAGGACCTGCTCTCGGATTTCCGCGAAGTGGAGGCGAACTTTCGCAAACTTGACCGCAAACTACGTGAACAGATCTCCCTCTGGGAAGGCGGTCAGGGTGACCTCCTCGAGTCAATTTTCTCCTCCCAGCAGGACATCAGCGGTTCCCTGCAGGGCCGCACGTTCCAAGGTTTTTGGGATTACCTGATGTCCCCCCAGCTGCGCTCCGAGCTGCACGAACTTCTGGAACGGGCCACCCACATTGATGCCCTTGCCACGCAGGAGGGGCTGCACTCCATCACGTCCATGCAGAAGGACTGGCTTCCTGCCGTAGAACAGACCCAATCCACCGTGCGCCAGCTCTCGGCCCAGATCCGGCGCCTGCTCGATGACAAGGTTTTTTTGGAAAATAAGCGCATCATGGCGTTGATCCGCAACATTGAATCCGGTGCCGTAGCCGTCCGCGCCATCCCTCCTACGGGCGTGTTTGCCGATCTGCCCGGCCATGACGTGCCCGTGGCGCTGCCCTTTGAACGGCCACTGTATGAGCCCAGCCGCCAAACACCCATCAACGATTTTGTCGATGTTGCCGATGACCTCGATGTGGACGCCCAAGCGCTCTTCGAACAGTTCCATGTGGATCCGCAAAAACTGGAAGCCAACATTGATGCGGTCCTGGCAGACGCCGAACAAGCCACCTTGGCTGAGGTCACGGACGCTTTCCCGCTTAGTCAGGGGCTGGCCGAGCTCGTCACATATTTTCAGCTCGCCACCGCGTCAAGTTCGGCAACCATCGACTCCGATTCTGTTCAAACCCTTTCCTGGACACTCCCCGACGGCAGCCTGCGGGAAGCCACCGTTGAAAAAATCATCTTTGTGAGGCCATCATGACAGCCATCCTTGAAGACTCTGCCCAACCCGATGACATCCTGGGCGTTGCGGCACGAACCCCTGACGGGCTGCCCCTTGTGGTCACCAAGCTGTTCAAGGGCGTGCTCTACCGCGAAGGCGACGAAAAACTGTGGCAACGGCTCACGGAACTGTCCGCCCAGGCCCGCGATTATGTGGCTGTGCTGGGCTTGGAACTGGTCCTTGACGACGGTGAAGGCTACGCATTCCTGCGTTCACATCCCGACGCAGATACAGACCTTCCCCGCCTCATCCCCCGCCGCCAACTGACCTTCCAGGTCAGCCTGCTGCTGGCCCTACTACGTGCCCGGTTGGCCGAGTTTGATACGCAAAACAGTGAGACCCGGCTCATCATGACAGTGCAACAAATTTCTGAGATGGTTTCCGTATTCCTGCCCGAATCCAGCAATGAGGCCCGCATTTTGGACCAGCTGGCCAGCAACATCAAGAAAGTCACCGAACTGGGTTTCCTGCGCAAGCTCCGCGGCCAGGAGCAGAGCTATGAGGTGGCGCGCATCCTCAAGGCCTATGTGGATGCCCAGTGGCTCGAAGAGTTCGACGCCAGGCTCTCCGATTACCGCGCCACGCTCGCAGGCGACACGCCCCCCACCAGCAAAGCCAAGGCGGCCACAGCATGAGCATGCAAGCCCAGTCGGGTCTTTTCAGCCTTGATGACCTCACCACAGATAGCTCCGGTACCCGGCCAGGTTTCCGGTTGCACCGCTTGGAACTGCTGAACTGGGGCACCTTCAACAAGGATGTCCGGACGTTCCGGCTCGATGGCGAAAACAGCTTGCTGACAGGTGACATTGGCTCCGGCAAGTCAACCGTTGTCGATGCCATCACCACACTCTTGCTACCTGCCAACAGGATTGAATACAACAAGGCTGCCGGTGCGCAAAAGAAGGAACGCAGCCTCATGTCCTATGTGCGCGGCTTCCACAAGAGCGCCCGCAGCGGTCTTGGCGATGCTTCCCGCCCTGTGGCACTGCGCGGACCCGGCACATTCACCGTGGTGTTGGGTGTCTTTCACAATGCCACCTTGAACAAGACCATCTCCTTGGCCATCACGCTGTGGGCCACGCAGGAGGCCGGGCAGCCCACCCGCTTCTACTCCATCGCCGAGGGCGAGCAGTCCATCAAAGTCGATTTCTCCGATTTCGGCACCGACCTGAGCAAATTAAAGCGCCGCCTGCGCAACGATGGCGTGGCTGTCTTTGACGTCTTTGAAAAATACGGCGCCGCCTTCAAACGCCACTTCGGTATTGGCTCCGCCCAAGCCATGGACTTGTTCCACCGCACCGTCTCCATGAAGCAGGTGGAGAACATCACCCACTTTGTCCGCACCAACATGCTGGAGGAGGACGATGTTGAAACCCGGATCAAAAACCTGCTGCACCACTTCGACGATCTGAAGAAGGCCCACAATGCTGTGCTGCGGGCCAAGGACCAGATCCGCATGCTGGAACCCGTTCGCGAGAACGCGGCCCGCCACCAGACCCTGACCGTGGAGCACAGCGGTGCGCAGCAGCAGCGCGAACAGCTCTCTGCCTGGTTCACCTCCCGGAAACTGGAGCTCAGCGAGGCCCATCTACTGGAATTGGAACGTGCCGCAGCCAAGGTGAGCGAGCAGCAAACTGCGCTGACGGCCGAGCTGGGCAGCTTCACCCGGGAGCTGGCAGATCTGCGTGATGACATACGCACCAGCGGCGGTGGGCGGATCGCGAGCATCGAGGCCGAGCTGGCGCGCATGGCCATTGAATCCGGCTCCCAGCGTGAGCGCTTTGCCACGTACTCCGAGGCCGCAACCGTCCTGGGACTTTTTGAACCAGAAGATCAAGTGGTCTTTGACGCCAACGCCGCTGCCCTGCCCGGGGTAGAGAAGCACCTTTTTGAGGCCAACACCGAACTGCAGGGACAGCGCACCGCCCTTGACCGCCAGCGCTCCGACGCTGTGGAGCAGGCCAGGGACCACAAGGAGGAACTCAAGAGTCTGTTGAACAGGCAAAGCCTGCTTCCCAGTTGGTTGATCGCTTTGCGCAAGAAACTCTGCGATGGCACTGGCATCGCAGAATCCGAGCTGCCCTTTGCTGGAGAGCTGCTGAAGGTGCGCGAATCTGAGGCCGCATGGGAAGGCGCCGCCGAGCGCACCCTGCATGGTTTTGCCCTGTCCTTGCTGGTCGCCGGCGGGCACTACTCCGCCGTAAGTGACTGGGTTGACTCGAACAACCTGCGCGCTCGGCTGGTTTATCTCAAGGTTGGCGACACCCCCACCCCTCGCCCGCCAGCCCCGGACACCCTGGCTGGGAAGATCAGCATCAAGGCCGGCACACCGCTGCGCGAATTTTTATTGGACGAGCTGGGCCGCCGTTTTGATCACCAGTGCTGCGAGAGTATGGCCGAGTTCCGGCGTTATCCCAAAGCCCTGACCATCAACGGCCAGCTCAAGAGTGGTGCTGGCCGCCATGAGAAGGATGACCGCAAGGCCCTGAGCGACCGCTCATCCTATGTGCTTGGCTGGGACAACCACGATAAAATTGCCCGTCTGCGCACCTCCCTTGAACAGGCAGAAGGGCAACTCCGCACGGCCAGTGACGGTCTTGCCCGCATTGACAGCCAGCTGGGCAATCTGGGCCGCCAGCAACGGCTCATCGGCACCATTTCCGCCGTCGGAAATTTTGCGGACCTCAACTGGCAGGCAACCGTGCGTGCCATGGCCGGGCTGACGCAGGAGAAGGCGGCGCTTGAATCCTCCAGCGACATCCTGCGGGAGCTGACCCGCAGGGAAAGCGAAACCGCGGCTCGCGTGGAGAAGACCAATGAGCGGCTACGCACCTTGATGGAGCGGATCGGCTCCGGCAAGGCGGACATTCGCACCCTCTCCGAGCAGATTGCAGACTGCCGGGAGTCCCTGGCGGAAAGTGCTTTGACGTCCGACGCCGGGCTGCTGGCTGAGCTGGGCAAACTCACCGCGGTGGCGCTTGAATCGGGTGTGCTGACGTACAAGAACACGGCCAAGATTGAGAGCAAGGTCCGGGAAACCCTCACCCGGAGCATCGATGGCCTGAGCCGGCGTATGAGCACCGCAGAGGGAATCACCATCAGGTTCATGACCGATTTCCGCAACAAGTACCCTGCCGAGACTACCGATCTTGATGCATCGCTGGAGGCTGCGGGAGAGTTCAACAAGATCCTGACACAGCTGGCGGAGAACGATCTCCCGCGCTTTGCCGAACGTTTCAAGGAATCGCTGACGCAAAACACCATCCATGAGATCGTGGCGTTCAATGCTTTCCTGGACGCCCGCAAACAGGACATTGTCTCCCGTATTGGCGAAATCAACGAGTCCTTGGCACGGATTGAATACAACCCCGGCCGGCACATCCAGTTGGAACCGCAGGCAAGCAGCGATCCTGAAGTGCGGGAGTTCGGCACTGACCTTCGGGCTTGTTCCGAGGGTTCCATCGGTGCGCAGGAACAATACTCCGAAAAAAAATTCCTGCAGGTCGAAGCCTTGGTGGAGCGCTTCCGGGGCCGTGAGGGACGCACCAACCTGGATGAGCGGTGGACGGCGAAGGTCACCGATGTGCGTAACTGGTTCACGTTCTCCGCCTCCGAGAAATGGACTGAAACCGGTGAGGAACACGAGCACTTCACTGATTCCGGCGGCAAATCCGGCGGACAAAAGGAAAAACTGGCGTACACCATCCTTGCTGCTGCCCTGGCGTTCCAATTTGGGATTGCCGCAGGACCGGGCAATCAGCGCAGCTTCCGCTTTGTAGTCATTGACGAAGCCTTTGGGCGCGGCTCGGACGAATCGGCCAAGTACGGGCTGGAGCTGTTCAAACGTCTGAAACTTCAATTGCTCATTGTCACGCCCTTACAAAAGATCCACGTCATTGAACCTTTTGTGGCCAACGTGGGGTTTGTGGCCAACGAAACAGGTGCGGATTCCCAGCTGCGCAATATGACCATTCACCAGTACCGGGCCGAACGGGAGAAGCGTGGCCGCTAACACTTCCGGATGGAGCAGTCCGGCCGATCTGCGCACCGCGGTACTGCGTGCCTGGACCAGCGGTGAGTTGCTGCGGGAGTTTCACACACCCTCGGGAACCCATCCCCGGCGTCGAACGTTGAAATACCCCAGCGCCACCCAACTACGCACAGATTACGCGCGCGCCGCGGCCTGGGCGCAAACGTGGGACCCGGCGCCACGCGGCGCGGCGCTGGAGTACATCAGCGTTGGGGCAACCACCATTGGTGCCAATACCCTGCCGTGCGCCGCCGTGTTCGCATCCGCCGCGGAGGAAATCACCTTCCTGGGGTTTGGGCGCGAAGCCGCAAAGTTCACAGAGCTAAGTAGGCACCTGACCCTACTGGACATCCGGTTGGAGGCGTGGTCACTGCAACGGCCGCTGGAGCTGCTCAAATTCGGGGTGGATGCCCTGACTGCGGCCAGAGTTGCGTTGTGGATGGAGGCCAATCCGGCTCCAGGGCTCTACCTGCGGCAGCTTTCCCTGCCCGGAGTCCATACAAAGTTTGTGGAAAACCACCGCCGGCTCATCGATTCGATGCTGGCGGTGTTGGTACCGGAACGGCTGCTCAGCGGCAAGAATTACGCCCGCCGGCACGGTTTTCTGGCAGCCCCAGACCGTGTCAGGCTGCGCTTTCTGGACCCAACCCAGGTTGTGGCTCAGGGCATGGAGGATATTGAGGTGACGGCAGCCGCCTTTGCCGGGCACCCGGTGGATGTGGACACGATCATCACCACGGAAAACCTGGTCAACTTCCTGGCACTGCCACAGATGCCCCGCACCTTGGCGGTGTTTGGCGGCGGCTACGGCTTCGAAGGAATCCGTGACGCTGCCTGGCTCGCAGACGTTGAGGTGCTCTATTGGGGAGACATTGACACTCACGGCTTCCGCATCCTGGACCAGCTGCGCTCCCACCATCCGCACGTGCGCAGCATTCTCATGGATCAGGAAACACTCTTGGCCCACCGCGACTTTTGGGGCCACGAGGGCACCGCCACCTCAGCACAGCTAACGCACCTGAACCCTGCTGAAAACGCTCTCCATTACGCCTTGATGGACGGCACCTTCGCGCCCACGCTGCGCCTGGAGCAGGAACTGCTGCGCTGGGATTGGGTGTTGGGGCACCTGCTCTGAACCAATCGTCGCAGTACTTCTTTGCTGACGGACTCTTGCAACTTCTGCACTGCGGTGACCGGCCTAACTTGCTATTGGCCCGGCCATAATGGTGGGCTGTGACCATGAAGAAGACTTTGGGGATTCTACTGCTGGCGCTCATGACCATGGTGGGGGTTGCTCCGGCCGCTGTAGCAGAGGCACCGGCCAGCGTTGTTATTGAGGACACCGCCGGCGTGCTCTTCGAACCGCAATTGGTAACTGCGCTCGAGAACATCAACTTCCGTGCTCCCACGAAGGTGGTGATCTTTACCCGCAACGGCAAAAAATCCGACAACTTCAATGAGGAAGTGTTGCGCTACGCCCGAGCATTGCATCCTGACTGGCTCAGCGCGGACGGGCAAAAATTTGCCGACGGCCTGTTCATCTTCGCCTTCGATCCCGTGGGGCGCCAGGTTGGGACCTACATGGGAGAGGATCGCAAGGTGTCCTTGTCCAAGCGGGCCGCCATTCAAGATTCAGCGAGGGATTTGTTCCGTGACGCCCAGTGGACTGACGGCACCATTACCGGAGTGAAGAAGGCTGCGAAGCTGATCAATCAGCCGTGGTACCAATCAACGTGGTTCTTCATCAGCACCGGCATTGCTGCTCTTTTCACTACTCTTGGCTTCGGTATCCGTGCCGCCATGCGCAGTAAAAACCGGAAGAAAGCGGCTGAACACTTAAAGCGTGGCGACGCCGGCTTTGCCAGTGTGAGCCTTGCTTTGGAAACCACTGAGTTGAATGCCAAAACCATACCGGAGGCGTCCTCCTATGGTGCCTTAGTGCTGGAAAAATACCGGAACTTCAGCGCCCGGTATAACGAGGCCAGCGTACTTAATCAGCAATCGCACGCCTACTCTCAGAAGGAATTATCCAAAAAAGCCAATGTCATGATCGTTTGCCAGTATGCGGATCTGGCCCAAGAACTGGACGCCTTGGATGATGTCATTGGCGACACCAACACGCTTCTGAACCGTTTCTCCGGGTGGGAGGGTGCATGGGACCGTCAGATACGGCCGCTGCGCGATGACTTACATCAACTACCAACCTTGGTTTCCCAACTCGAGGCCCAAGGGCTACCCAGCACCCTTGTACTGAATTCCTTCGGTCCCCAGAAGCTGGCCGAACTTGAGCAACTAGGCGCGTCATTCCAAGAAGGGCGCATCACTCCAGAAGCCGCTCTGGATCAATTGGCGCACATCCGTGAGGGGCTGACGGCCCTGCTGCAACAGCATGCAGACGCCGCCATTGACAAGTACGCAAAAACGTCTTCTGAAAAAACGGCAATGCGCAGTTCCATGGACGCGGACCGGAAAGAGGATTTCCACCGCAGGCAGCCCACCATTCTTGGTTCGGTCTACGGGTGGAACAGCTTTTACTCGGTAGTTTCCTTCAACAGCGGCTATGTCAGCGCCCGGCAGCAAGTTGATACAACACGCAGCAACGCCAGTGCTGGTGGCAGTACCGGCTACGGTTCCAGCGGGGGCAGCTTCTCCGGTTCTGGCAGCTCTTCACGCTTCTAGTCCGACGCCGGAACTCACCTTGGACCCATCTCTCACCGGAGTGCGCCCTAGGTTGAGCAGGAGGTGGGATAGCGACCCGGGAAAACACGCCAAAGGTGGGATAGCGTCAGTTTGAGAAGGCTTCCGGGTTGACCGGGTGCGGGGGCAGCTCTCCCTTGGCCATGGCAATAGCATTGGCTGCTGCCAGCACGGCCATCTTGTTTCTGACAGGCACCGTGGCGCTGCCAATATGAGGCAGCAATACCGTGTTGGGAAGCTCCGCCAACCCCGCTGCCAGCTCGGGCTCATTCTCATACACATCCAGTCCGGCCCCGGCAATGACACCCTCACGCAACGCCGTAACGAGCGCCGCCTCATCCACCACAGGTCCGCGTGCCGTGTTGATCAAGAATGCGCCGGGCTTCATGGCAGCCAGAACGGAGGCGTCCACCAGGTGCAGGGTGTCCTCATTCAGCGGCACATGGATGGAGAGAAAATCGGCCTGCGCCACCACCTGCTCCCACGGCAGCTGCCGGACCTTACCGGCCAGGTCCCCCAGCTCTTCCTCTGAAACAATGCGTTCGGCCGGCGGCCGGGGCGAGAACACCACATCCATACCAAAAGCCGCAGCCCGGCGGGCCGTGGCCCGTGCAATCCTTCCAAAACCTGCCAGGCCCAGCACCTGCCCGGACACGTCGGAGCCCATCAGCAATTGTGGGTTCCACCCGCTGAACCCGCCGGAGCGGACCAACGAGTCAGCTTCTATGACGCGCCGGGCCGTGCCCAAAATGAGCAGCATGGCAATGTCCGCGGTGGCATCGGTGAGGACTCCGGGGGTGTTGCCCACCACAATCCCGCGGGCGGTGGCAGCAGGGACGTCAATGTTGTTGAATCCCACGGCGTAGTTGGAGACACCGCGGAGCTTGGCACTGCCCAGTAATGACGCATCGATGGTGTCTGACAGGCGTGCCACCAGCACGTCATAATCACCGCTGGCACAGAGGGCTCGCAGTGCGTCAGCGTCCGGAACCTCCGGCAACAAGGTGACATCACCGGCGTCGTACAGCAGCGCCATACCGGGCTCCGGGATGCTGGCAGTCACTAAGAATCGAGGGCTCATACTGGGTTACTCCTTGAGATCTACTGCACGTTCCGCGGGGGCTGGGGGAAGGGGTTCCGTGGCGGAATCTTCAATGTACCGCTTTGAGTTGATCATGAATGCTCCCGTCATCATGACCGCCATGCAAACTCCCAACGTGGCGAATGAGGCGCTCCAGGATCCTGTGGCATCGTGGAGGGTACCGAAGAACAGCGGGACAATTCCCGCCCCCGCATAGCCAAGACCCTGACTAAACCCGGACAGCACTGAGGATCCGTGCGTGGTCCGCGAGCGCAGATTCACCATGAGCAGTGCCATGGCGAAGGTGCCCTGGCCCAATCCGGCAAATGTCACCCACAGCCATGTCCCGTCCAGGGGAGATAAGTACAGGCCCACATGGCCGGCGCCCCAACACAGTGCAAAAACGCAGACAGCAATGATCGGGTTTTTCATGCGCGGCACCACCAGCGGCACCAACAGGCTCACCGGCAATCCGAGGATGGCAAAGTAGGCCAGCGCCGAACCTGCTGCGCCCGCATCAAGCCCCTGGCCTGAGAGGTAAGGCGGCAACCAGGTGAAATAGACGTAGGTCTGGGCGGAGTTGCCCGCCAGAAAAATGGCCAGCCCCCATGACACCGGCGAGCGCCAAGGCCGCAGCCGGGGCGTGGGCTCCTGCGAGGAGGAGGCACTGAGGTGAGCGGAGTTCGTGGATGAGATTCCGGCGCGGGGTTTGCGGTCCCGAGTGAACTGAATGATCCAGGGCAGCAAAACGGCCAGGCTCACCGCGGCCCACATGCCAATGGAGGCCCGCCAATCGGTAAGTTGCGCCACCGGAACGGCCAGCTGCGGGCTAATAGCAGTGCCCACCGATAGCAGCGTCACGTACCCGGCCGTCACCAGTCCCACACGGTCAGGGAAATACTTCTTCACCAGCGGCGGCAGCACCACGTTGCCAATGCCGTAGCCCGCCATGATCACTGCGGTGAAGCCTAGGAACGGCCACACAGAGTCTGTGGCCGCCCGGACCAACTGCCCCGCCACAGCCAAAAACACGGCGGCTACAAGAGCCTTCTCGAGGCCGAACTTACGGATCAGGACAGGGGTCAGCAGGCCAAAGATAGCGAACATCAGCGGCGGCAACATAGCCAACAGGCCCGTTGATGCGGGGTCAAAGCCCAGTTCACCGGTCAGCTCGCCCAAGAGGGGCGGCACCACGGAGACAGCAGGGCGCAAGCTCAACGCCATGACCAAGATGCCTAGTAGTGCGCCAATACGGCCGGTCCAGGGTCTCTTCAGCAGGAAATCGGTCACTGCTCAACCTTAGTCAATGCCGGCTGCAAGGTGAGAAGAGGCCAGAAAAATGGTCTGGATCCGCCCTCTAACGCCACTGGCCAACAGCGACCCGGATAGTCACACAACCCCGTAGTCTCTCTTATTCTGCAAGATCATGCAGAATAATGGCGTCATGCTACTAGGATGGAGCCACAGGCCGTTCAGCGGCCCCGGGAGCTCCGTGCCAGCTGCGGGGAAAGGCGAAACCACCATGGATGTTGCAGAACTGGGTGCGGCCTTGCGTGCCAGGCGCCGGTTACTGAACCTGACGCAAAATGAAACGGCGGACCTCGCCGATATCTCCACCCGCGTACTCAGCGATCTGGAAAACGGCCGCGAAACAGTCCGGCTGGACATCCTGACCGCCGTGGCCGCCGCCTTGGGCATGAGCCTTTCCTTGGCGGTGACCCGATGAAGAACAGCCGTGATCCGATGAAGAGTCTGGACTATGCCAAATCGGTCACCCAAGCCACCATTTATAAGCGAGGCATGGCCGCGGCAACCTTGACCCGGCAAGCCGGCTTGGGAGTTGTGTTCGCCTATCTGCCGGAGTATCTCAAGAGCGGCGGGCCCGGGATCGCCTCCACCTTGCCGGCCTTGGACGTCCCCGTCACGCTGAGCCACGGCAGCGTACCCGCCTTCTTTTCCGGGCTACTACCGGAAGGTGAGCGCCTGGCCAAGCTGCGTTGGGCCGTCAAAACCACCCTTGATGACGAATTCTCGCTGCTGATAGCCGCGGGGGAAAATCCCGTGGGAGATGTCCAGATTGTGCCCGCAGGCCAGCAGCCAGAGACCATCCCCGCGCTGCTGACAGTCACCAAAACCATGGATGACATCAACTTTGCCGATTTTGCCGCCATCCCGGGGCCTGTTGATGTGTCGGTGCTGGCTGGCCTGCAGGACAAGGTCACGGCGTCCTACCGCCATGACAAGGACCCGTCCCGCGCCTATCTCTTGAAGTTCAACGATGGCAGCCACCAGCACCAAGTTGAAACCGAGCACCTCCTGCTGACCAAGGCCCGGGCCCTGTCCATCCCCATAGCGCAGGCCCGCCTGGTGCACGACGGCGTTGGTGCGGCAGCGCTGCTAGTCTCACGTTTTGACCGGTCCCCCACCGGGCCCCTGGCGGTGGAGGACTGCGCACAACTGATGGGGTTGGGGCCGGGCCGCAAATACTCGGTACCCAGTGAGGCGGTAGCTGCCGCTGCCATCAGCATGTGTTCTTCCCAGGCTTTAGCTGCCCGAAATATTTTCCTGCAATTCCTCTTTGCCTGGCTCACAGGTAATGGAAACCTCCATGCCAAAAATATTTCAGTGGTCCAGCAACAGAGTGGTGAGTGGATGGTAGCCCCCGCATATGATCTTCAGTGCACCCTGGCTGGCGAAATTGAGCAAGGCTTCGCAGCAGGCGTGCCGGGCGGCATCCTGACAGAGCTCACCGACGGGGACCCATCCCGCGATCCCGGCATGGCCCTGCCAGTGGGCGGCAGCGCCGGCAGCCGGACAGGGCTGGACCGCAACGATTGGCTGCGCTTCGGGAGGTCTTTGAACATCCCGGAACGGCTCGTAGCCAAGTGCATTGACAAGGCGCAGGCCGCATCCTTGCTCACCACTGCGGAACTGCCGTTTGAGCGGGACGTCAGTGCCGCAGTGGTACGTGTCTTGGGAATCCGGCGGGCAGCAATCCAGAAATAGTTCAGGAGGCGTTGCGGGCGCAAAATACTTTTACTGACGAATTGCCGCTAAACTGACTCTATGCCAAGAATTGTCGCGCCCACGAACGCGGCGCAGCGCGAGCAGACGCAGCGCAAAATCCTCAACGCCTTTGGCGAGCTTCTGTTCACCCACGGCCTTCCCGGCCTGACCATGACCGATGTTGCCCGGACTGCTGGTGTGGGAAGAACCGCCGTCTACAACTACTTCGCCGATCTGGAACAACTTCTGGTGGCCTACGCCCTGGATGAGACCGGCAAGTTTGTTGTTGAGCTCAAGAGCAAACTGGAGGGCCAAGAAAATCCAGTGGACCGCCTGGCTGTTTATGTGCGGGCCCAAATGGAGGACCTCACCCGGCGCCACCTGCCTCCCGGACCGGCCATGCGCTCTGTTCTCTCAAGCGAATCGTTCGCCAAGTTAGGTATTCACGTTGGCGAACTCAACACTATCTTGACGGATATTCTGCGCGCCGGGATGGCTCAGCGTTACCTACCCGCTGCAGACGTTGACGGCCTGGTTCAGCTCATCCACGGCTCGTTGACGGCAAGTGCCTCAAGGCGCAACATGGACACCCCGGATGAAGAGCACATTGCGGGGGCCGTCAGGTTCATTCAAGCCGGAGTTGGCGCAAGCTTCGACGCCAAGGGACGCCCCGTCCAGCAGGGCTAGGCTCTCTGGCAGGCTTCTCTTTGGCAGGCACAGTTATCTGGCAGGCCGAGCTATCCGGCAGGTACAGTGGCGCCTTCGCTGGGTGTACCTTCGCTGGGTGCCGGGCTCAGGCGCGGGCAGGAGAGCACCCCCGCGCTCTGATCCACTTGTTTGGCAGCCACCAGATCAGCAAAGAGGCCCGTCACCACAACATCCACTGTGGCATCTTCGCGGTTGTCTTCAACGTATTCACTGTCAGGGAAGTTGCGCTGCAAATTAAACGCCGCAGCACGGCCGGCAGGTCCGGAGGTGATCACCGTGGGGGCCTGAAGAGCCACTCCCTTATTATCAACTTCCTTGACTTGGTAACCGCGTTTCTTCAGTTCGGCACCCACCTTCCCCGCCAAGCCTTCAACAGTGCTGCCGTTGAAAATGTTCACGCTTACGGCCTTGTTGGCCGGATAGTCAAGGGTCTCTGTGGGGCAGGCCCACTGGGTGGGGCTAGGCCGCCCGGCCCCCAATTTCAGTTCCAGCTCTCCGCGCTGGACCATCCCCACCAGCACCAACCCGGCCACCACCAACGCCAGGAGCAACAACAACACGGTGGCGTGGGTAATGCGCCGGCGCACGGTGCTGGATAATATTTCAGGCGATTCAGGCTCGGGGAACGCCTGGGCTAAACCATCCGTGTCCACAATGTGGTGCCCGCGCCAGGTGGTGCCGTCTTTCTTCCTCTTGCGCTGCATGCGAAGTTCGTACGCTTCGTCTTTGGCCTGGCGGCGCGCTTCCCTCTGCGCCCTGCGATGCTGGCGCGCAGTGAGCAGCACCTCACTCTCCGCTGCGGGGCTCTCCGGCGCGGGACCGTCCGTGGACTGCCCCGCAGGCGGCCTAGTCATCTATCTCCAGAACGCGGGCGTGCAAAATGGTGCGCTGGTGCAGGGCCGTCCTCACAGCACGGTGCAGACCATCCTCCAAATACAAGGTGCCCCGCCACAGGACCACGTGCGGGAACAAGTCACCGAAGAAGGTGGAGTCCTCAGCCAGGAGGGCTTCTAAGTCCAGCTGAGCTTTGGTGGTGACCAGATCGGCCAGACGGACTTGGCGCGGCGCCACGCCGGCCCAGTCCTTGGGCGTGACGAAGCCATGCTCCGGGTACGGGCGTTTATCGCCAACTGCTTTGAAGATCACCCCTTCAGACTAAGGACAAGAGGGGGTGAAAGGAACTGTGTGACTCACCCGCGTCCCGGTGTGTTGCACAATGGTTATGCAAAGTGGCTCTTGTCCACTGCTGCTGAGAACATGGTTCCATGACAATCGCGCACCCTCCCCTTGCCCTTCTCCTTGATGTTGACGGCCCGCTCGCCAGCCCCGTTACCCGGCGTGTGTCCGCTGACATCATCGTCAACTTGATCGAATTGGTGCGCCGAGGCATCCCCGTAGTCTTCAACACCGGGCGCTCCGACGCCTTCATTTCCGAGCAGCTGATGCATCCCATGCTCCAGGCCGGCCTGCCCCAGGGCTCTGTGGTCCACGCCATTTGTGAAAAGGGTGCCGTCTGGTTCAGCTTCACCTCCGAGGGGCCCGGCCCCGTCCATGTTGATAAGTCACTGGCCATGCCTGCCGAATTTGGGACGGGGATTCGCAAGCTGGTGGCGAACTCCTACGCCGATTACATGTTCTTTGATGAAACTAAGCGGGCCATGGTCTCCGTGGAGCAGCACATTGAGGTGGAGAGCGGCAATTATCTGGCCCAGCAGGAAAAGTTCGACGCCGACGCGCTAGTGCTACTGGCCGCGCACGGCTTGGGCGCTGTCCGCCTTGAGCACCGGGCGCCCGGGTCCAATGGTGGCGTGGATTACCGGGTAGATCCCTCCATCATTTCCACCGATATTGAATCGGTGCAGTTGGGCAAGGACCTTGGCGCAAGCCGCGCCGTGGAGCTTCTGGCAGCGCAGCGAATTGTGCCGCAGGCGTGGCGGACGGTAGGCGATTCCCGCACTGACTACGCCATGGCTGATTGGTTGCACCACCGGGACCACTGCGTGAAGCACGTCGATGTCCGTCCGGGCGAGGGCGTACTGGCCAAGCCGTACCCAGTGCAGACCGCAGCGGATCTGAACCTGAGCGATGACGTGGTTAACGACTTCGCTGGCGCCGCATTCCTGCAGTTTTGGCTGGACGGGTTGGCAGCTTAACGCCACAAGGGCGGGTAGACGGGGCGCCGTTACTGCCAACTCCTGGTGCCCCTCCGCTGCAAGTTCATGCTGGAATCTCAGCAAGAACCGCTTCCACTGCAGCGAGCAGCTCAGGCCCATCAGGGGTAACGGCTGAGGAAAAGCGCGCCCGCACGTCGCCGTCGTGCGTGATCAGGAACTTTTCAAAGTTCCATTTGATTGGCTCGGCACCATTGCCTGTAAGCCGTGCATAGATGGGGTGAGCCGCAGCGCCATTGACATCGCTCTTGGTGGCAAGGGGGAAGGTGACACCGAAGTTCTTACGGCAGAACTCCGCAATTTCTTCCTCTGTGCCCGGCTCCTGAGCGCCAAATTGGTTGCAGGGAATGCCAACAACCACCAAGCCATGGTCGCGGTATTTTTCGTACAGTGCTTCAAGGGCGTCGTATTGCGGGGTAAATCCGCAGGCAGAAGCAACATTGACCAGTAGCACCGCTTTGGGAGCCAACTGCGCCAGTGTGGGCGCAGTGCCGTCGTTGAGAGCGAGGGGGATAGTGTTCAGGCTTTGCGTATTCACAGCCCGAGTCTAGCGCCGCACCGCCCCTGCCTACATGTGGCGCTCTACAGTTCCAGGATGCCGTTGTTAGGTTTGGATGCCTGTGCACGGGGCTCCAAACCTAACAACGGCATCCCGAGCCAGTCTTCAACATTAAGGCAACGCAAAACGACCCCTGGAAACTTTTCGGTTTCCAGGGGTCGTATTTGGCGGAGGATGGGGGATTTGAACCCCCGAGGGCGTTAACCCAACACGCGTTCCAGGCGTGCGCCATAGGCCGCTAGGCGAATCCTCCAACTTGCCGTGCAGAACACGGCAGGTTCAAGAGTACCTGACAAAGTGCCCAACTCACGAATCGGTCAGCGAACAAGTGACGTACACCATAATTCCGGCCACAAGTCAGCTCAAATCCTGGCAGGAAGTAAAGGGCAGCACGGTCCCGCTTAAGCCCCACCACCCTTACTTCACTCACTGCGGTCAACGCCTGAGACGGACCGAATCTGAGAATGTGGCCGCACCTTCGGCACATCTAGCGCCCGGTGACCCGCATCTCCATCGCCGCCGTTACGAACCCTGCCAGCGCAAAGGCAACAGTCATTATCATGAGGATGGCTTGCTGCCCCGAGTGCCGGTTCGTGCGTTGGGTGGAATGGGTGGAAAAGACTTCACTGCGGACCAGAACCAATATGGCGCTGCCAAAAGCTAATGCCCAAAAGATCCATTTTAAGATGTCATAGTCCGGCATGATCCTCGCCCCTATAAGCGCCCAGCGCCGCTGAGAGGCGCGGCGGCCCAAGGCTGCATGTTCGTCTATCAATAAGGTGCCCCTGTGGTGAACGTATCACCGCCGCCACAAAATTGAAACAGCTTCTCCGGGGCTCCGGGATGAGCTAGCGTGTAGCCGTCCGTTCCCGCCATGCCCCGACGGGAGGGAACGGCTGATTCGCAACTGACCGGCAATGTCAGGTAAGCTGATTCCCGGCCCCTCATGTGGCGTCACCCTGTGAACTCCCCCAGGACCGGAAGGTAGCAAGGGTAAGCGGGCTCTGGCGGGTGCATGGGGGGTCTTTATTTATCCCCAGATGCCCCCAATATGCGCGCATCGTGCGGCAATTTGTCAGGCGGATTAGATAGGGTTTCAACTGTGAACGCACCAACAGCCCTGTACCGCCGGTACCGCCCAGATTCCTTCGCCACCTTAATCGGTCAAGATCACGTCACGGCGCCCCTTATGGCTGCTCTGGAAAAGAACCGTGTCAATCACGCCTACCTCTTCTCCGGCCCGCGTGGCTGCGGAAAGACTACCTCAGCCCGGATCCTTGCCCGGTGCCTGAACTGCGCTAAGGGACCCACCTCGCACCCCTGCGGGGAGTGTGATAGCTGCATTGAACTGGCCCGAGGCGGCGCTGGCTCCCTTGATGTCATTGAAATTGATGCTGCCAGTCACGGTGGTGTTGACGATGCCCGCGATCTGCGCGAACGCGCCACCTTTGCCCCAATTCGTGACCGGTACAAGATTTTCATCATCGATGAAGCCCATATGGTCACCTCCGCCGGATTCAATGCGCTGCTGAAAATTGTTGAAGAGCCGCCGGAACACATCAAGTTCATCTTTGCCACCACTGAGCCTGACAAGGTCATTGGCACAATTCGCTCACGCACCCATCACTACCCCTTCAGGCTGGTGCCCCCGGAGCCGCTCATGGCGTATCTGGCACAGCTGTGTGAACAAGAGAATATGTCCGTCGCCCCGGGCGTCTTGTCCTTGGTGGTGCGTGCCGGCGGCGGTTCCGTCCGTGATTCATTGTCAGTTCTCGATCAGCTGATGGCCGGAGCCCCGGAAACAGGTCTTGATTATGACTTGGCCGTGGATCTGCTCGGTTACACCCATTCTTCATTGCTGGACGATGTTGTGGAGGCACTTGCAGCAGCTGACTCCGCTACGGTTTTCAAATCCGTGGACAGGGTCATCCAGACTGGCCATGATCCCCGGCGCTTCGTCGAGGACCTGCTGGAGCGCTTCCGTGACCTCATCATTGTCCAAGCCATGCCGGAAAGCGCCCACGCAATCCTGCGTGGAACCCCGGAGGAACTCATTGCCCGGATGCAAACGCAGGCAGCCCAGCTCGGTGCTGCTGAACTCTCCCGCGCAGCAGATGTCACCAACGCGGCCTTCAATGAGATGACTGGCGCAACGTCACCGCGGCTGCATCTTGAGCTGCTGGGCGCGCGGCTCCTGCTCCCGGGAGCCGATTCCTCCACTCGGGGTATGGCCACCCGCCTTGACCAGCTTGAACGTCGACTCAATTACGCCGGCACACCCACAGCTTCATCTTCAGTGTTGGCCTCAGCTGGCACACCCGGTTCACCAGAGCAGGGCGTGCCCACACAGAGCTACCCCTCCTCCAACACCGCCTCTTCCAGCGCCGCGGCAGCCCCTTACCAAGCTGCGCCCGGCAGCTCAGCAAACGCTCCAGAAGCAGCTGGTTCCAGCAGTGAATCCGGCAGTGGTTGGGCAGCGGTACGGGCGCAAATAGCCCGAGCGAAAGAAGCAGCTGGCGCCGAAGTTGCGGCCCGGCCGTCCTCCCCCGCCGTCCCCGGGCCTGACGCAGCCCAACCAGTTTCACCCGAGGACCAGTCAACTCCCGCCACAAAGCCTGTTCAGCCTGTTCAACGCGAGCAGGCGGTCCAGGCGGTCCAGCCGGTTAACGCTGAGCAGCAGGTGCAGACACCCCAGCCGTCACAGGCCGCACGCACGTGGGATGACTTACCCACCCCCGGTGGGCACTCCAGCATCCCCGCTGAACAGCCAGTTGCCCCGATGGCCGCTCACCAGGCACCAGCGGAGCAATCTGCGCCGCAGCAGGCAAGCGGTCCGGCTGCATCCGTGCCATCGGGGTCCTCCGGCATTGAAGTTATCCGCCGCGCTTGGCCGGAAATTACCGCTGCCGTGAGAAACATTCGCATGGCTTCGTGGGTCTTTGTAAACCAAAGCGTTATGCCGCAAACCTTTGATGGCAAGGAGTTGCGTGTGGGGATCCCCTCCACCGGACTCATCACCGCGTTCAGCAACAGCGGCCATATGGCGAATCTGCAACAAGCCATTAACCAGGTTCTTGGCTTGAGTGTTCAGATCCTTCCTGTCGACGGCGAGGCCCCGAAAGCGAGCTCTGAACCAAACCCAAAAGTTCAAACTGGTAGCCCTTCGCCACGGCGTGAAGGGACTGGTAACAATGCCGCCCCACCCGTAGCCACCAGCACAGGACATTCCAGCACAGGGCAGTGGCAGCAGGCCGCTGCGTCGCAGCCGACCCCCGGGCAGACCGCCGCAGCACCTGTCATGTCACCCGCCGCGGGCCCTGCCGTGGCACCCAACCCTTCCACAGCCCCTACCAGCCCGGCCCCAGCGACCGATGACTGGGGACTCCCTGTGGAACCGCACCACAGGGCAGTTCCTGCGACCGAGGCCCCCTCGGCACCGCCATCACCGCCATCACCGCCAACATCCACGGCCCCACCTGCTGCTTCAGCACCGGCACTTCAGCCATCGGTATCCGGCCAGACGGATCCTTCCACGGCATCAGCACCGCCAGCGGCGGCGCAGTCCACAGCCTCTTCCATTCCCTGGGACGGTCCGCTCGAGCCAAGCGATCCGTGGGATGAGCCCTACCCGGACTTCGTCCCTCCCCCGGATCCTTACGAGTCCGGCGCAGCTTACCTGCCAGCTGATCTTTACCACCCAGACGAATCCATACACACCCCAACTGGAACGAATACGGCGGTATCCAACCCGGCAACATCGGATCAGGCTGCATCGAGCCAGCTCACGTCCGGACCCAACCCGGCAGCGCCTCCTGCCGCCGAACCGTATGTTCCCCCGAAGATCTCACCTATTGCAGCCTGGACTACGGGTTGGGATGCGCCGGCCGTTGCAGAACCGGCGGCTGCCCCCAGCACACCCGAAGCCCCTCGCCGCAGCGAACTTTTGGCCCAGCAAGCAGCCCACCAGGGCACCCAGCCAAATTCAGCAGACTCCGGCGATCCCGAACATGCCGTCCAGGATTGGGGTGTATCTCTGGGACAGACGCGCCGCTCAGATGTGGCTGATCCTGGCTGGGGCGCTATGTCCTCCGCACCCGATTGGGCCCAGCCAGGAACTTCGGCAATCGCTGATTCCCCTGCTCCAACAGCAGAAACAGTAGAAACTGTAAAAACAGCGGAAACTTCCACGGCAGAACAGCCCACGGCACCTGCTGCCGGCGCACAGTCCGGCTCTCTGGCAAGTTCTGAGGCAGTGAACGCACCGGACTTTACGGTGGCCTCCGTGAGCCCCGCTCCTCTGGCCCAGTTGGCCGAGGCTGCCCAAACCCCGGCACCGGCCCAGGTGAGTGATCCTGCGCAGGAGGCACCGGGGCCGAACGGGGCAGTGGGTGGGGAAAAGCTGAGCATGTATCAGCGGCTGGCTAACAGCTCCGAAGCCCAGGCTGCCCGCGCCCAGGCACCGGCAGTAGCCGCGGCCGGGCCCTACGTGGAGGACGTCCCCAGCCCGGACGATGTCACCATCGAGGAATCTGGTGTGGTGGGGCAGGCTGCTGTTGAGCGTATTCTGGGCGGAGTACTCGTGGAAGAACGCGCACTGAACCCGAACCTCTGACCCGTCTCCCAAGCGCGGCGGACGAATCCACGGATCCGCGGAGCATAATCAGGCACACCGCCGTATTTTTGAACCACTAGTTTTAGATCAATAGACAAGAGGCATTGTGTACGAAGGAGCAGTTCAAGAGCTCATTGATGAGCTGGGGCGCCTGCCAGGGATCGGCCCCAAATCGGCTCAGCGGCTGGCGTTCCATATCCTGGAAGCGGAAACTGAGGACATGCAACGGCTGGTCCGTGCCATCGTCACCGTGAAGGAACGTGTGAAGTTCTGCACCGTGTGCGGCAACGTCACCGAGGCGGAACTGTGTAACATCTGCCGCGATGACCGCCGCGATCCCACCATCATTTGCGTGGTTGAGGAATCCAAGGATGTCCTCGCCGTGGAGCGCACACGCGCCTTCCGAGGCCGCTACCATGTGCTGGGCGGCTCCATCAATCCGATCGCCGGAATTGGCCCGGACCAGCTGCGCATCCGTGAACTGCTCACCCGCCTCAATGACAGCCAAATCCAGGAAATCATCATTGCCACCGACCCCAACCTCGAGGGCGAAGCCACGGCAACGTATCTCTCACGCATGCTCAAAACCATCGGGATCGCCGTGACCCGCCTTGCTTCCGGCCTGCCCGTGGGCGGCGACTTGGAATACGCCGACGAGGTCACTCTGGGCCGTGCCTTCGAAGGCCGCCGCAACGCACTGACCTAAACCAGCACCAAGCACGACGCCGGGTGCCCGGCTTCCCTGTTTACCCTTGCGTTGCGCTGGCGCGCAGTTGCGCTAGGCGCTCCTGCGTGGGGGTTCCCGCGGTGGGCACGTACATCACCAAGTGCAGATCAGGGACATCGGAGGGCACCAGACGGTGCTGTTCAAAGACCAGCTCCCCCACCTCTGCCTGCAGGAAAATCCGCTGCCGCGAGGAGAAGTTCAGCACCACTCGTTCTGCCCAGATACTGGCAAATTCCGTGCTGGCATCTGCCAATTTACGCACCAACGCAGTGTGTGGCGCCGAGCCCAGCCGTGGACCTGCCTCGGCACGGAATTCCGCAACAAAGTTGCGCGAGGTGATGTCCCAATCGGGCAACATCTGGCGCAATTGCGGATCTGTGAAGACCAGCCACAACAAATTGCGTTCAACCTTTTCCACCACGGCAATACGCGAATAAAGGGCTTGATAGGCCGCGTTCCACCCTGCTATCCCCCAATCCGGGGCAACGGCAAAAACGGGGAACTCCAATGCATCCAACAACGCCTGAAGATGCGGTGGCACCCCTTCCATGGCACTCGCCCCAACCACCGGCGAGGCACCATGGCCTCCTAAGGCCAGAACATAAGCCTGTTCTGCCGGGCTGAGCCGCAGCACCCGGCCAACGGATTCAAGTACCTGCCGGGAGGCATTGATGTCCCGGCCCTGTTCCAGCCAGGTGTACCAGGTGACACTGACGGCTGCGAACGCCGCAACCTCCTCGCGCCGCAACCCCATGGTCCGGCTGCGGCCAATAGGTGCCAACCCGTGCTCCGCACGAAGCAGCCCGGTGCGGCGGTCGCGGAGAAACTGGCCCAGCTCACGGCGTCGTTCTTCATTCATTTGAACAAATCTAGCACTGCCACTACTAGTATTAGCGCCGTCTTCCTCCCACTGGCGGAATGCTGGTTAACTACTCTTATGCCTCCTTTACGTTCACGCACAGTCACCCACGGCCGCAACATGGCCGGCGCCCGCGCCCTCATGATGGCCTCCGGCGTTGCCAAAGCCGATATCGGCAAGCCGATCGTCGCCGTGGCCAACTCCTTTACCGAGTTTGTCCCGGGCCACACGCACCTTGCCCCCGTGGGCCGGATTGTCTCCGACGCCATCCACGCAGCCGGTGCTATTGCCCGCGAATTCAACACGATCGCCGTGGATGACGGGATCGCGATGGGTCACGGCGGCATGCTCTACTCGCTGCCCTCACGCGATCTGATCGCCGATTCCGTGGAATACATGGTCAACGCCCACTGCGCCGACGTGCTGGTGTGCATCTCCAACTGTGACAAGATCACCCCCGGCATGCTCATGGCCGCACTGCGCCTGAACATCCCCACCGTGTTTGTTTCCGGCGGCCCCATGGAAGCCGGCCGGGTCACCCTGACCGACGGTTCCATCCGCACACTGGATCTGGTCAACGCCATTTCTGACGCCGTGGACCCCTCCATCTCCGACGAGGACATCAACCTCATTGAAGAGAACGCCTGCCCCACCTGCGGCTCCTGCTCAGGCATGTTCACGGCCAACTCCATGAACTGCCTGACCGAAGCCATTGGGCTCTCGCTGCCCGGCAACGGCTCACTGCTGGCCACCCACACCGCGCGCAAGGAACTCTACGAGCGCGCCGGTGCCACCGCCGTCGCCATTGCCAAGCGCTACTACGAGGACGACGACGCCTCCGTACTGCCGCGGTCCATCGCCTCCTTCGAGGCGTTCGATAACGCCATGGCCCTGGATATTGCCATGGGCGGCTCCACCAACACGATCCTGCACCTTCTCGCCGCAGCACAGGAAGCGGGCCTGAAGTACGATCTTGAGGATATTGACGCCAAATCCCGTCAGGTACCCTGCCTGGCCAAGGTGGCCCCGAACGTGGCAGGCGATAAGACCTACTACATGGAGGACGTACACCGCGCCGGCGGCATCCCCGCCCTGCTCGGTGAGCTGAACCGCGGCGGGCTGCTGCACACCAACGTTAAATCAGTCCACTCCGAGGGACTCACCGATTGGTTGGACGACTGGGACATCCGCGGCGGCAAGCCCACGGAAGAGGCCAAGGCTCTGTGGACCGCAGCCCCCGGTGGCCAGCGCTCCTCCACGGCGTTCTCGCAGTCTGCCGAGTGGACCTCGCTGGACACCGACGCCGCCGGTGGCTGCCTGCGCGATGTTGCGCACGCCTTCTCCAAGGACGGTGGCTTGGCCGTGCTGCGCGGAAACATTGCGCTCGACGGCGCCGTGGTCAAGACCGCGGGTGTGGACGAGTCCATCTGGACGTTCGAGGGCCCGGCCGTGGTCTGCGAATCCCAGGACGAAGCCGTGGAAAAGATCCTCTCCAAGGTGGTCAAGGCTGGGGACGTGGTGGTCATCCGCTACGAAGGCCCGCGCGGTGGCCCCGGCATGCAGGAAATGCTCTACCCCACCTCATTCTTGAAGGGCCTGAAGCTGGGCAAGGTCTGTGCGCTGATCACGGACGGCCGCTTCTCCGGCGGCACCTCCGGACTCTCCATTGGCCACGTCTCCCCCGAGGCTGCGGCCGGCGGACCCATCGCGCTGGTCAGGGATGGGGACATCATCCGCATCGACATCCCCAACCGTTCCCTAGAACTTATGGTGGATCCGGTGGAGCTTGATGCCCGCCGCGAACTCCTTGAATCCACCACCGGCTACCAGCCTGTGGGCCGCGAGCGCGAGGTCTCCCCCGCCCTTCGCGCCTACGCCTCCATGGCCACGAGCGCAGACAAGGGCGCCATCCGCCAGATCCCGGCAGATGTGGTGCTCATGAAGGCACCCCAGGTTCCCGTTCTGCAGTAGTTCAGCAGGCGAAAAGCCCAAAATTCGCATCGAGTGCATAGATAATGCCGGTCCCCCAAGCTGGGGGCCGGCATGATCTATGCACTCGTTTTTAGGTGGTGTTATTAGGCAATACGAGTGCCCTTCGCGAGTTTTCCAGCTGGTGTGCGCAGCGCCCGCCACGCAAGGCCCAGGATTCCGGCCGTGACGAGGAGCTGCAGCCCCAGGCCCAGCGGCCAGAGCGGCTTGTCCTGCTCCAGGTACTGCGGTGCGATCTTGCCATTCGCACACTGGAACGTCGCGTTAGGCCCCGCCTGAGAGTAGCGGGCGCCTTGGCTAATGGATTCGAACACTCCGGATCCGTAATACGACTGCTCCTGCGCACTGTGGCTGGGATAGGGAATGGCATCGGCAACCACCACAAATGGGTTCATGGCCAGCAGCCACGCCACGCGCTCAGTCCTAGTTGTTTGGTTCTCCACCAGCGGCCCATAACAGGCATACTCATTGTTCTCATCCGTTATATCCGCCTTGTTCGGCGTCACCGGATAGTACTGTGAATCCTCGCCTTCAACCTCGCCATTCGGGGCAGGAGCATAGACGATCTCCTTGTAGTAGGTCTGATTCGCCAACACTGTTCCGTTGCTCAGCAGAGCACCCAAACCGAAAGCGATGAGCGTGCCAAAGCTCAGCAACGCCACCACCAAGTAGGTCACCACAATGGAGAAGAGTGGACGGTTGGCCAGCGCCGAAATACCCACACCCAGGGCACAGACCACCCCCAGTTCCGCAGCAAGCATGAGGAGGGCAATAAAGATGTACCCCACCCCTAGACCACCTTGGATAATTCCAAACACAAGGAATGGCACACTGACCACGAGAAATGCCAGCGCAGCGATCCATGATGCCAGGAACTTTCCCCACAGCAGTTGGCCTGGCCGTAGCAAGGTCACCTGCATGATAGCGAGCGTGCCCGCGGAGCGGTCTCCGCTGATGGCATTGGCGGAAAACGCTGGCGCCACTAGCAAGCCAAAGAACAGCACAAAAGCCAGCACGGCTTCAAAGATCAGCGGGCCTGGTCCCTCCACAAGTTGGTCCGGTGGAACATAGGAAAAATCTGTCCTATTCGTCTGAGCCTGCCAGCTGACCCAGGTGAGAACAGCAACCAGGCCAATGAGGACAAACCAGATGCTTAGCATGATGTACCAGCCGCGAGAGCGCAGCCGCTGGCGCAGTTCCATGCCCATGACTGCGCTGATGCCATTCATATAACGGCGGAATTTATTGCTCTGTCCGGGAACTGTATCTAGGCCCGGTGCTGACGGCGTAGTTTCTGTTGTTGTCACGGCTGTTCCACCCCCATGCTCATATAGGTCTCTTCCAAGGCCCCTGTTGCGGGCCCAAAATCATGCACAGCCACGCCCGCAGCCATGAGGTCCTGCAATAGTTTCGCGGCCCCTACCTCGGAGCCAACAGTAACCAGAACGCTTTCTGCTCGGACCGTGCCGTGGGAAAATTCCACACCCAAATTTCCCAACGCTTCCGCGAGCGCAGCGGGGTCAAGGGCTGCAATACAGTATCTACGGCCCTGGTCCGCAGCCTGCGCAACTGTCTGTGCCAGTACCGTCCGGCCTTGGTTGACGAACACGGCACCGTCAGCAATTTCATCGAGTTCTGCAAGAACGTGGGAGGAAACCACCACTACTTTTCCGTGTGCGGCTAAATTCCGCAGAATACGTCGCAGGGCCACGCGTGATCCCGGATCGAGCCCGGAGGCCGGTTCGTCCAGCAACAGCACCTCCGGATCATGAATCAGGGCCCGGGCCAGACTGAGCCGCTGCTGCTGCCCGCGGGAAAGCACGCGCGCCTTCTGATCCGCCAGCGGCGAAAGGCTCACTAGCGTCAGCAGTTCCTCCACACGGCCCGGAATTCCGGCTTTGGGTAGATGATAAAAATGACCCATGGTGGTCAGGATTTCGCGCACAGTCAGGGATTCCCACACCCCTAAGGTGTCCGGCATCCAACCAATTTTGGCCCGAGCCACGGTGGGGTCCTTGACGGGGTCAATCCCCATGACGCTGATACTCCCGGTATCTGGAGCCAGCAGCGAGGCAAGCATGAGCAGCAACGTGGTTTTGCCTGCGCCGTTAGGCCCAATGAGTGCCGTTACCTGCCCAGCCGGAGCAAGAAGCTCCATATCAACTACGGCGTGCACGGAACCGAAGCTGCGGGAGAGCCCTTTGGCGCTGAGTCCGCGAAAACCCTCAGGCGGGAAAATCCCGTCTGGCGCAAGTTGCTCTGGGCTTGGCTGCGCTGCTGGCTGTGGCGGTGAAGCCGTGGCGGGCGGTGGTGGCAAGAACTCGGTCATCGTGGCCTCCCTCTGTGCCGCGGTCTCGCCGCGGGCGGTGCCGCTGGACTCTCCCGCGGTTATGCCGCGGTAGCGGCCTTTGGATCAGCATAGGCGCAGGCGTGCACCCCGTCCTCATCCCGTCGACTGATATTGTGCGTGTTTGCCCGCAAAGCTGGAGTACGGGAAGAAAAAGAGACGCCAAGCCAGCAAAGTGGCGGCGTCATGGACCACCATGTGGACACAATAATTCCACGTTGACACCCCTTCCGCGCTAAACTTTCCTCAACTGCCTTCCGCGCTGATGATGCCGCACTGGCCTAGCGCAAGGCGTGGCAAGGCGCGAGTGGCAGCCAAATTTCCTTCTCCTAGTTTCGCGTTAGGTAAGTCAATGAGTGTGCAACCATGAGCCTGATTGTTCAAAAGTACGGTGGTTCCTCCGTGTCCGACGCCGCGGGCATTCTTCGCGTTGCCCGTCGGGTTGTTAGCACCCAGGCGGCAGGCCACGAGGTAGTCGTTGTCGTTTCAGCCATGGGTGACACCACCGATGAGCTGTTGGATTTGGCCGCGCAGGTTTCCGAGCATCCCCCGGCGCGCGAGCTGGATATGTTGATGACCGCTGGAGAGCGAATTTCCATGGCTCTGCTGGCCATGGCAATCAGCTCACAGGGCGGTGTGGCGCAGTCTTTCACAGGCAGCCAGGCCGGCATGATCACCGACGGCATTCACGGCAAGGCCCGCATCATTGATGTGGACCCGCACCGCGTCCGCACCGCCCTGGACAAGGGCAAGGTGGCGATTGTTGCCGGTTTCCAGGGCATGAGCCGCCAAACGCATGAGATCACCACCATGGGTCGCGGCGGTTCGGACACCACCGCCGTTGCACTCGCCGCGGCCTTGAACGCTGATGTTTGCGAAATCTACACCGACGTTGACGGTATCTACACGGCCGATCCGCGCGTGGTTCCCACCGCCCAGAAGATCAGCAAGATCTCCAGCGAAGAAATGCTGGAAATGGCAGCCTCTGGCGCCAAAATCTTGCACCTGCGCTGCGTGGAATATGCACGGCGTTTTGGCCTGCCCATCCATGTGCGCTCATCTTTTAGCGACAACGAGGGAACTTGGGTTCTGCCCAGCCCTGACGACAAAATCAAAATCTCAGAGGGAGTTGCCTTGGAGCAGCCAATCATCTCCGGCGTGGCCCACGACCGGTCCGAAGGTAAAGTCACCGTTGTTGGCGTGCCGGACATCCCCGGCAAGGCTGCCATGATCTTCGGCATCATCGCCGGCGCACACACCAACATCGACATGATCGTGCAGAATATTTCCACGCACGGTTCCGGCAAGACGGATATTTCCTTCACCTTGCCCATGATCGAAGGCGAAGATGCGCTGGCAGCCTTGCGCGCCCAGCAAGATGAGGTTGGCTTCGAGGATCTGATTTATGACGATAAGATCGGCAAGCTCTCCCTCATCGGCGCAGGCATGCGCTCCAACCCGGGCGTCTCCTACAGCTTCTTCAAGGCCCTGTCCGACGCCGGCGTAAACATTGATTTGATCTCCACCTCAGAGATCCGCATCTCCGTAGTCACGCGTGCGGACCTGCTGGATACGGCTGTCCGCGCGGTGCACCAGGCCTTTGGTTTGGACAGCGAAGACGAGGCCACTGTTTACGGCGGCACGGGCCGCTAGTCCCCACCAAAAAGCTGACCCGCAGAATTCTGTGGGTCAGCTTCTTATTGGGGCTAATGTTCCTCGGCTGGCTCTTCATCCTTGCGGACAGCGTAATGGTGGCCGCTTGAATCCGTGTGCTCATCAAAGTGGGTCAGTTGCTCATCACTGCTGTCTTCGAACTCGTCGTGGCGATGCACCACGGGGGAATCCATGTCCCCTTGGTCAGCAGGTCCGAACAGCACCTGGAACTTCTCTGTGGCATGCATGAATTTGTTCACGAACTTGTCACCGCTCGTCATCATCAACACCCCCTCTCCACAGGAGAAATTTGCGTGCAAGATTTCTTTAGTTTACGCCTGAAGCACACCAAAGGCACGGATGTAAATGTGGCGTCCAACGTTTAGCGCAGGGATTGATCCTTGGGGTCAATAGGTACCAGATAGCTGCTGCCATCGGCTCGCGTCACAGTAACAAATGCCTGGCTAGCCGCCTGTTGTTGCGCAAGGAGCTGCTTATTCTCCGGAGTCATCTCATGGTCCAATGGGCTGCTGCTGGCGGGGCCTAAAATGTAGCGCAGGTGTCCGGTGAACCGCATCAGCTTCTGTACCGGGGACAACTTGGGCATAGGACTTTCCTCGAGGCGTGGGGGCTGAAAAACACCTTCTCAACCCGGCTAATAAAGACAATACGGCCCATAGTACAGTGTTACTTAGTGCACTAACTAAATGAGGGGTGACTTGAGTGAGTATCGTGGAGAATGATCTCCTGCTTGAACGTCAACTGTGCTTTGGCCTGAGTGTGGCCGCCCGCAGTGTCATTGCCGCCTACAAGCCTGTGCTGGCCGAGCTGAACCTGACACATCCGCAGTATCTTGTGATGTTGGCACTCTGGGAGCAGGCGCCGCGCCGTGTCAAGGACATTGGCAGCACCCTCTTGCTGGAGTCCGCCACGCTCTCCCCGCTACTCAAACGCCTGGAGATCTTGGGCTACCTCACCCGCACCAAGGACAGCGCTGACGAACGCGCCTTGGCAGTGGACCTCACTGCGGCTGGATCCGAGCTCCGCACCAAGGCGCTTTCCGTGCCGGGCACCATGATGGCCCGGCTCGGACTTGACCGCGCTGGCGCCATGGATCTGCATAGGTCCATGATGGCCCTGATTGATTCCGCCACTCACGCGGACTGCGGCGCGATGGCCCCTGCCGCCGTTGACTCACCCCACGCCGCCATGACGGATAATTGAGGCCATGATCCCTGCCCCACTATCCCTTGCCGAGAATGCCTGGCAAGCCAGTGCCTTGGCGCACCGCCACCGTGTTGACCGGTATGCCGCACCCTATCTGGCTCGCCGGTCAGCAGGAGCAAAACACCCTGTTGAGGACTTCCTTTTCACGTACTACACACAAAAACCGGGTCAGCTTTCCCGCTGGCACCCCGGTGCGGGCACGGTTCTGACGGGAACCGCAGCGGCCGAACGGCTCGGCTGGAAATTTTACCGGGAAGCGACGCCAGAGGAGCTCGAGGCGAGCGGGGCGCCTGGGCAAGGCTCCGGCGTGGTGCTTGATCTGGGAAAGTTTCTGGAGCAGCGCAAGGAAGCCGTGGATTTTGCGCGGATCATTCTGGGCCGCACAGCATTGCGCCCGGCCCAGTTCGGTTGCTTTGGGCTGCACGAATGGGCCATGGTCTACCAGCAGGAAGCCAACCAGATTAGGCACGAATACCTTGAACTCCGGCTCGGCTCCACGGGAACCGACCAGGTTGTTGAGGACAACAAGATCCGCTGCACGCACTTTGACGCGTACCGTTTTTATACTCCTCAAGCGTCCGGCCTCAATGAGCTGCGGCCCACGCGGGAGAACCAGCGCGAGTTGGAACAGCCCGGCTGCCTGCACGCGAACATGGACCTCTACAAGTGGGCGTACAAGCTCTCGCCCGCGCTGCCAAGTGAGCTGGTCATGGACTGCTTTGAACTGTCGTGGCGGATCCGGGCCATGGACATGCAAGCCTCCCCGTACGACCTCGCTGCCTGGGGATATCCTCCCATTGAGATTGAGACGGCTTCTGGCAAGGCCGATTACGTAGCGCACCAGCGCGCGTTCAGCGCCGAATCCGCCGTGCTGCGCGAGCGTCTGGGTGCAGCCCTGGATGTGCTGGGCGCCACGCGCTGAGGGCTCTGGGGTTAAAGAACTAAGGCGGGTTGCCGGCATCCTGGATGCCGGCAACCCGCCTTAGTTTTTTAATGCGCCGTGACTAGTGCCGGGCACCCTTCATTGAGGCCCTGCGCATGGCGAGGACGCCACCTAGCAGGACGAGTACTGCTCCGGCGAGGCCCAGAGGCATGAGGCCGAAGCCCGTACTGGCCAGCTCGCCGTTTGAGTTGTCAGTGCCTACCGTGGTGGCCGCGTCCGAAGTGGTAGCGGTATCCGTGGCAGTGGCAGTCGCGGTTGCCGTTTCAGTTGCGGTGTCCGTGGCAGTCGCAGTGGCAGCCGCGCTCGGCGTACCACCGGCTGCGGTCACCTGCAGTTCGATGCTGACTGCAGCATCGGCGCCCGAGGCATCCGTTCCCGTGATGACAACCGTGTGCTGACCGGCAGGAAGACTGACCGGGATGGTGGTTGTCAGGCTCACGGTGCCGCCCTTCCCAACTATTGCCTCGCCGAGCACTCCAGGCTCAGAATGCAGCGTGAAGGTGGCAGTGGTTCCCGGCTTGAAATTCTTACCGGTGATGGTCACTTTCTGACCTGCAACCACGTTCGCCACATTCACTTCGCCTGTGGCTTCATCAGCACCTGGTGCAGTGCTGGGCGGTACCGTCGTCGGCGGTGCCGTTGTCGGATCTGCCGTGGGCGGTGCCGTTGTCGGCGGTGCCGTTGTCGGCGGTGCCGTCGTCGGATCCGTCGTGGGCGGTGCCGTCGTCGGCTCCGTGGTGGGTGCTGCGAGAAGCGCGAACGACTCCCGTGTTGCCTCCTTTGACGCGGCCTTTGAACCGTTGCTTGCCGTGGCAGTGAAGGACTTGGCATCAATGGCAGTTGCCGTGAGGTCGTTGGCCGTCACCGTGTGCTTGATAGTTCCTGTGCTGCTCGCACCGGCTGCCAGCGTTGCGGCGATACCGTCAACACCCGGCACGCTAACACCCGTCAAGGCGACGTTGCCGTCATTCTTGAGCGTGACGGCGTAGGTGACTACGTCGCCCTCGCTTGCGTAGGAGCTTTCGTCCTGGGTGGCGAGAACGCCTGCACCAATGGTCAGCGCCAGGGAAGGCTTGCGGATAAGAACGTCCACTTCGCCGCCGTCGGCCGTGAATTCAACCTTCGTTGCACCGGTAGCTTCAGCAGCCCACTTCGTGACAGGAGTGAAGAAGCCGTTGGCAACATCTTCGGCCGTGATGACGCGCTTGGCTGTGGTGCATGTGAAAGCTGCCCCTGCGGCGAGGTCCCGGTAGCGGCAGTTCGGCGTCCCGGTGATGTTGAAGCCGGTGAACTCGCCAGCCGTTGGGTAGACGGCGGAGGTTACGTTCGCGGTGCTCTTGACAACAAAGTTGTACGGCAGTGACTGTCCAACCGTGTACGGGCTCGTGGCCAGGTCACGGTCTTTGTCGGCTCGCTCACCGGTGACGGTGGCGCCCACAACAGGCTTGAGCGTAACAACGAGTGCCGTGGTGGCGGTGGTGGTTCCAGAGGTTGCTCTCAGCTCGTGGCTGGCAGCGGGTGTGTTTGCAGGAACGGTCACAGTCTTAGTAACAGCGCCTGCGGCATCGGTGGTGACGGTGCCCAGTGACAGCCCGTTGTTGAGCGTGAGCTCAACAACGCTATCTGCGGGGAATCCGGAGAGTGAAACCGTGATGTCGCTGCCTGCTGCAACAGTGCCGGGGGTGGCACTGATGACGGCAGGGACAGTTGAGACGGCCACGCCGGCAATGTTGACTTCGGCTCCACCAGCATAAGCATTGTTGGCGATCGAGTTCAACGCAACGAGCTTTAGGTAGCGGCCCGACTTGTTGCCTTCTATGGTGATGCGTTGGCCTTCGAGAACGCTGGTGAATGTACCGCTGGCTACCTTGGTACCGAACTCAGTGGGGCTGTCCGAAACAAAGATCTCGTAGTCCTTGATCCTGCCGTTGGGCCCATTCTGGCGCTGTGTGTATTCAAAACCAGTGACGTCATAGCTGGCACCGAGGTCAAAAACCACAGAGTGGGGGAACGGATCGGTCCCGCCCTGCCACTTGGTGTGCCAGAAAGAATCAATGTTGCCGTCAATGAGGGCCTTTGCAGGACCGTTGGGTGCTGCCTCACCGACCAGTTCCTGGGAGGAAACTGACTTGATGGTGAGCTGATTCTGTGGGATCTGGTTGGCCATGGGAGCACGGGCCCCACACAACGCATCTGAACAGGCAATGACGGAGGCTGAAGAAGCCGTTGCCGCAGCAGATTTCAGACCGTTCTTTGCCGTTACAGCCAATCCCTTGGCTCCAACCATATTGGCCGCAACATCTGCTGCGGTCAGGGTGTAGAGGGACGTGACTGTTTTGCTCTCGCCTGCGGCGAGGCTAAATTTATCCCACCCTGAAACCGTGATATCCGAGAGGTTGACGTTCCCGTTATTGGTAACAACAGAGGTGTAGGTGACGGTGTCGCCAACTGAAGCGAACCCGCTCTCGTCAACGTCCACGAGCTCACCAGCTGTGATGGTAGCCGTCACCGACGGCTTGCGCACCAACAGGTCAACTTCGGCACCGGTGATGGTGTATTTTTTGGTTTCCGCGCCTGTGGCACGTGCTTCCCAAGTGGTCAGCGGAACAAAGAAACCGTTAGCCAGCTCGGCGGCGGTGACGGCATGCTTCGGAGTGGTGCAAGGGTAGCCGTTGCCAACTCCTAGGTTTCCGAAACGGCAGTTCCCTGTATCTGTAGTTCCACCCTCTGCTACGCGCAACAGTGGGTTGAAGTTGCCCGAGGTGGGGATTGCTTCAACGGCTACGTTGCTCAGGCTATCAACCTGGAACTTGTAGGGCACTAGGCTGCCAACCGTGTAGGGGGTCGCCGCCAGATCGCGTGCGGTGTCAGTGGCCAACCCCTTGATATCAAGGCCGGCAATGTTGCTGGCTGCGCCGCCAGTGACAGTTACACTCACGTTGGAAGTGACCTTGAAGGCGCCCCGGCTCAATGTGGCGCTCACGGTGATATTTCCGGCCTTGAGGAAGCTGGGGATCGTGACGGGTACCTGCACGTCAACCGACGCACCAGCAGCGACATCGGGGACAATCGTGGAACCGAAGGTCCACCCCGTCTTAGGCGCGAATGACGCCGTCGCACCGGACAAAGTAGTCTCAGCGTTATTGCGAACCGTCAAGGTCGCCTGAACCGTGGCACCGTTGGCGCCAATGGCGGCCGCTCCTGACAGTGTTGCGTTCATGGCTGCCCCGCAGTCAACTTCCAGCCACGCGGCGTCGAACTTGCCGAACGTCATGGTGTTGTTATCGCCCTCGTAGAAGACGCCGAAGGCGCCATCGCTGAGGGCCGTGGCGGTTGAGTAGCTCATGGCGCCAGCCTTGAACTGCTTGCCCGCGCTCCAGGTGGTGCCGTCGTCGCAGGAGTAGCGGATGGTGCCGTTGCTGCGGCCGTTACTCGAGTTCGCGTTGGAGAACAAGAGCATCTTGGCCTCGGCGGACCCCTGGGCAGCATGCGGGTACATGCGGGTAATGGAGGCGTTGTTGACCGGGTCAACCAAGTTGGTATCCACCGTGACAGGGCCGTAACTCTGGCCTCCATCCTTGGAAATAGCAACCTTGCGGGCGCGTTCACCGGAGCTGGCGCGTGAGTTGAGCATGACATCACCGTTGGAGAGTTCCACGGACTTGTTCTCATCCATGCCGGTGCCGGTGAAGGCGCCGCGCTCCCACGTCTTGCCGTGGTCATCGGAGTAGACACTGTACGCCTGGTACGGGACATTGCCGTTGGCCTGTTTGACCTTGCCGGTGAACTGCTGGATCAAACGGCCCTTGTTGGGGCCGTACTTGAGCTGGATGCCCTCGCCGGAGGCGGCGAAGACACCGGAGATCCCGCCAACGTTGTTGGCGTCACCATTAGGCTTCACGATGTCCGTGATGAGGGGACCATCAAGGCCGGCATAGGCTGACTCGGCCGTGTAGTCCGACGGCGGGAGGTTAGGCATGTTGCCCGGATCGGTGGACCAGGTCAGACCCTTGTCCTTTGAAACGGCCACCGCGGAGCTGATGATATTGCGGTCCGCGTCGTCATTGCCATAGCCGCTGCCCTGGAAACTAACGTCCTTTGAATAGACATGGAAGTTGAAAACATCCCCTGTCTCTTGGTCAAAAATGTAGCTGGGATCGCTGAAGCCGTAGCGCAGATTGCCGTTCTTGGCCTCTTGACCGCGGGCAATGTAGGTGGGGGCACCCCACGTTTTGCCGCCATCGGTGCTGCGGCGTTGAACTATGGAGTTGGGCGAGGGTGCGTCAGCACCGTCGGGGCGTCCATCATAGGAGGCCAGGACGATCCCGTTGCCAAGATCTACGAGTGCGGGGATGCGGTAGTAACGGCCCAGCGAGGGGTCAATCTTGTTATCGCCGTTCTGAGCCAAAATCTGTTCTGTATAGCTACTTGTCACTGCCAGCGGGGCAGGAGCAGGATCCTGGGCGAAGGCTGGCCCGGCCACCATACCGGCAAGCAGCCCGCCAGCTAGCAGAACTGCGGTGCCCACTACTTTTCCGCGTTTTAAGCGGGGCACCCTGTTGATAGATTTCATCTATTCCTCTCGAGCGGCCAAAGCGGCCGGTAAAAACGGTCAAACGCTCAACGTTGCGCGCCCAACCCACTGGACATAGGACGTCCGCCCTATCGTACGGTGTTATGCATCACTCTGTGAAGTGGCTCTCAAATATGACTTGGGTAAATGAGGCGTGAGACATGCGGTCCTCAAGCGCAGATCTAAATTCCGACTCAAGACATAGGGAGGCCCTGGCTAACAACAGAGCCCCCGAAACCCGCCAACGTTTCGCTAGCCGCCCACTGTAGCGCTGGCGGGCCTGACGTTCTCGGTTATCAAGGAATCCGCAAACGGAGAAAAAGGCTGACCCAACCGGGTGGTCCACCGGCCGCTCCGGGCTTCTTCCATCGGCGGTGCAAGCTGGCGGATTTCATTTGGTCCTCTAGCTAGGATCACGAACTCTGCGCCCGCACATGAGATGTGCACCACACGAATTCCAGAGTTTGCACACACTTGCGTAGAATGGGATGGCAAGCTCGCGGAGCGCTTCCCTTATAGGTTTTCAGGCCCAAACACCCTGGCCCAAAGACAGCGTAAGACGGCACCTCCGCGGCACCCCCTCTTAATCACCAGGAGTTCCTTCGATGCCCCGGATCGTTGTCGACGTCATGCTCAAGCCCGAAATTCTGGACCCGCAGGGGAAAGCCATTGTTGGCGCACTCCCTCGCCTGGGATTCACCGCATTCTCCGCAGTCCGCCAGGGCAAGCGCTTTGAATTGACCGTGGACGGCGAGGTGACCGAGGAAATCCTGGCCCAGGCCCGCGAAGCTGCTGAAACCATGCTCTCGAACCCGGTGATTGAAGACGTTGTCAACGTCGAAGTTGTGGCGGACTAGTTATGAGTGAAACTCCCTTGATTGGTGGAGCCACCCTGGCTCCGGTTGATTCCCGTCTGGCGGGTGCACGCATTGGCGTGGTCACCTTCCCCGGTACCTTGGATGACCGCGACGCCGTCCGCGCAGTGCGCCTCTCCGGTGCCACCGCGGTTGAACTATGGCATGCCGACACCGAGCTGGCCGATGTTGACGCCGTCATCATCCCGGGCGGATTCTCCTACGGTGATTACCTGCGCGCAGGCGCCATCTCCCGCTTCGCGCCGCTGATGACCAAGATTGTAGATGCCGCCAACTCCGATGCGAAGCTGCCTGTTTTGGGTATTTGCAATGGCTTCCAGATCCTGACCGAGGCGCACCTTCTGCCCGGCTCCATGATCAAAAACGATCACTTGAAGTTCTTGTGCCGCGATCAGGTACTGCGCGTGGAGAACAACACCACCGCATGGACCAACGCCTATGCCGCCGGCGAGGACATCACCATTGTCCTGAAGAACCAGGACGGCCAGTACATTGCCGATGAGAAGACTCTGGACGCTCTTGAGGCTGAGGGACTCGTGGCTTTCCGCTACATGGGCGGGAACCCGAACGGCTCCCGCCGCGACATTGCCGGCATCTCCAACGCTGCCGGCAACGTAGTGGGCCTCATGCCGCACCCCGAGCACGCCGTTGAAGCCGGGTACGGCCCTGGCCACACGGGCACCGACGGCCTGGGCTTCTTCAACTCAGTTTTGAACACTCTTCTGGGAGACAAATAAATGAGCGAGATCTCAACAGAATCCGCGAAAAAGTTCAACATGGACACGGTTGCCAATGCCGCCATCACCCCGGATGTTGAACTGCCGTGGGCCGAGCTGGGCCTGAAGCAAAACGAGTTCGACGACGTCGTGAAGGTTTTGGGCCGCCGCCCCACCGCCGCGGAACTGGCCATGTATTCGGTCATGTGGAGTGAGCACTGCTCCTACAAGTCCTCCAAGAACCATCTTCGCCAGTTCGGCGAGAAGGTCACGGAGGAGATGAAGAAGGACATGCTGGTGGGCATCGGTGAGAACGCCGGCGTCACCAACTTGGGCGACGGCTGGGCCGTGACGTTCAAGATCGAGTCCCACAACTCCCCCACGATGATCGAACCGTACCAGGGTGCCGCAACCGGCATCGGCGGCATTGTCCGCGACATCATCTCCATGGGCGCCCGCCCGGTTGCCGTCATGGATCCGCTGCGTTTTGGCGCCATCGACCACCCGGACACCGCACGCGTCATGCACGGTGCCGTTGCCGGCATCGGCGGCTACGGCAACTCGCTGGGCCTGCCGAACATTGGCGGCGAAATGGTCTTTGACTCCGTTTACCAGGGCAACCCGCTGGTCAACGCCCTCGCCGTGGGCGTCATGCGCCACGAGGACATCCGCCTGGCCAATGCCTCGGGCAAGGGCAACAAGGTTGTCTTGTTCGGTGCACGCACCGGCGGCGACGGCATCGGTGGGGCCTCGATCCTGTCCTCCGAGTCCTTCGACAACTCCAAGCCCTCCAAGCGCCCCGCCGTCCAGGTGGGCGACCCCTTCGCCGAAAAGGTCCTGATCGAGTGCTGCCTTGAACTGTTCAAGGGTTCCCTGGTTGAGGGCATCCAGGACTTGGGCGCGGCAGGTATTTCCTGCGCCACCAGCGAACTGGCCTCAAACGGCGACGGCGGCATGGAAGTTGAGCTGACCTCCGTACTGTTGCGCGACCCCACCTTGACCCCGGGCGAAATCCTGATGTCAGAGTCGCAGGAACGCATGATGGCTGTTGTCTCCCCGGAGAACATTGCAGCGTTTGAAGCCGTCATGGAGAAGTGGGCCGTGGAGTACTCCTGGCTTGGCGAGGTCACCGACACGGGCCGCCTGATCATCAAGTGGGACGGCGAAGTCATTGTGGACGTCGATCCCCGCACCGTTGCGCACGACGGCCCGGTCTACGACCGCCCCTACGCCCGCCCCGAGTGGCAGGATGCCCTGCAGGCTGACACGTTCACCGGCTCGGTTCAAGACGCCGCCCGTCCCTCCACACCGGAGGAGCTCAAGGCTGCCATGCTGGAGCTCGTTGCATCGCCGAACATGTGCTCAAAGGACTGGATCACCAACCAGTACGATCGCTATGTTGGCGGCAACACCGCACTGGCGTTCCCCGATGACGCCGGCGTGATCCGCGTTGATGAGGAAACCGGTCTGGGCTTTGCCGTGGCCACCGACGCCAACGGCCGCTACACCTTCCTAGATCCGTACCACGGCGCACAGCTGGCCCTGGCTGAGGCCTACCGCAACGTGGCAACCTCCGGCGCCGTGCCCATGGCCGTCTCCGACTGCCTGAACTTCGGTTCCCCTGAGGACCCGGATGTCATGTGGCAATTGGCCGAAGCGATCCGCGGGCTCTCCGACGCCTGCATGGTGTTGGGCATCCCGGTCACGGGCGGCAACGTCTCGCTGTACAACCAGACGGGCACCACCCCCATCCACCCCACACCTGTTGTGGCTGTTTTGGGCAAGTTCGACGACGTTGCGCGCCGCACGCCCTCGGGATGGGCTGAGGATGGCCAGGCCATCTACCTGCTCGGCACCACGGCCGATGACCTGGACGGTTCCGAATGGGCCAACATGCGCGGCCACCTAGGCGGCCTCCCGCCAGCGGTGAACCTGGAGCGCGAGCGTGAATTAGGTGCAATCCTAATCAACGCCTCCCGCGACGGCATGATCGATTCCGCCCACGACCTCTCCGAAGGCGGCCTCGCCGCAGCCCTCGTTGAGTCGGCGCTACGCTTCAACACCGGGGCACGAGTTGCCCTGGATGACGTGGCGGCCCGGGACGGCGTGGACGTGTTCACTTTGTTGTTCTCCGAGACACAGGGACGCGCCATCGTGTCGGTTCCGCGCAGCGAAGAAGTCCGCTTCAACGACATGTGCACGGCCCGGAACTTCCCGCTCTCACGCATCGGCGTGGTGGATGCGGCAGGTGCCGCCCTGGATATTCAAGGCCTGTTCACCGCCGAGCTGGACGAATTGCGCGTTGCACACGAGGGAACTTTGCCGAAGTACTTCGGCTAGTCCCCACGCCCTCCCCATGAATGGGTCGCTAACGACCCATTCATGGGGCCCCTCGGGCGCGTGGGCCCAAGGAGTTGTGGGCCCACCCGGTTTGCTAGAAGCCGCCGGCTAACGTCCGGGCTGCTTGCAGATATGACCGGGTCACGCCCGCTTGGGTCAACTTCGTAATGGGTGATCCCAAAGCGTAGATGAGGCCCGCCGGTTTACTGAACGCCAACAGCCTGAAGTGGACGCCGCCGTCGGGCTTCTTCATGGCAATGAATGCTTCCTCACCCAGCGCCGGGTGCCCCGGCAAGGTTCCGTATCCGAAACCGGCAAGTTCAATATCCTGTCCGTCAGGGCTGGGCGCCCATTGCGGTTCCATGGCCCACACCACCTCGCACGGGATGGGGAGACGGAGCGCACCCACCCCGAATCCACTGATAACCCGCGCGCCAACAACGGCCCGCGGCGGAGCGTTAACTTCGAGCCCGGCACGGCGTTGAATTTCCCAGCTCATGATGCCCTCAGCCAGCGCGTCAAAGCCCTCTTGCCCGGCCCCTACGGCGAGCGTCTTGTCCACGTGATTAAAGCCCTTGGGCCAGTCAATGTCTGCGGCAGCTTGTTGCGCGGCCAGGCGGGTCAGGCCCAGATACGGGTAATCCAACGAACCTCTGTCAGCTTTTGGCGACATATGCGTTCCACTCCAATGCAAGTTGCTGTTTCTTGGGAAACCCAGCCACCACAAGATCGTATGAGTCTTCCAGCATTTCCAACACCATCTGCGCCTCCACGGTGGAGGTGTCAACGCCATTCCAATGCCGTTTGTTCATATGATAGGCACCCGTGATGCCAGGGTGTGCAGCCCGCAGGGCCGGGGCCAGTTCGGGGTCGCATTTGAGGCTGATACTCAAGGGTTCACTATCGAGGTTGCCGAGGGCGAACACCTTCCCAGCACGCTCTACCCCGCCGCTGCTGGGCGCCTTGACTTTGAACACGCTGATTTCCGGCCCGAACGGAAAGTCCTCATACGCTCCACCTAAAGCCAGCGCGGCTGTGCGTAAAGTATCTACGGTAATGCTCATTACGACTCACCACCCAGCGCCAGGACCTCATAGTTCAGCACGGCAAATGCGCCCTGCTGCACGGCGCTGCGAAGTTTTAGCCGATCCGTTCCCACATTGCGCGGCAGCAGAGGCGCGCCAGAGGTAAGGGTGGCTGGGGCCAGGGTGAGGACGAGTTCGTCCAGCGCCCCCGCATCCAGGAACTGCCCGGCCAGATCACCGCCGCCAACCACCCACACATTCAGTTCGCCAGCGGCCGCCCTGATCTCTTCCAGCACCTCAGGTACGGCTCCGCGGACAAAGCGGACGTCGGCCCCTTCGGGTACGGGCAGTTCGCGTGAGGTGAAGACGTAGGTGGGCTTAGCGCCGTAGAATGGCTGCCACTTGTGGGGTTCCGCGAGCAGGTTTTCCGCTTGCAGCACCCATTCGTAGGTGGTGGAGCCCTCCACAAACACCCCTGCCGTGTCCATGAACGCGCCAATGTCCGGCCCGCCCTCGGTGTCCACGGCAAACAGCCATTTGAGGGAGTTCGCACTGTCAGCCAGATAACCGTTGATCGTGGTTGCCGTGTAATAAACAATGCGCGTCATGGTCTCAACGCTACTTCACACCCAGGTAGTCCTCCAGCAGGACCACCTTGAGCCCGGCCGCCTTCTGAGCCTTGAGGAAGGCTGCCAGATCGGCCGGAAATTCTGGCCGGAAGTGCATCAGCACTATGTCTCCAGGGCGCAGCCCCGCACCCACCTGGTAGTCCATTCCTCCCGCATTTGCCTTGCTCTCCCAGTCCACAATTGCCTTCATGCCGCACTCCGCTACAGCCTTCCGGATCGCCATAGTGTAGGGCCCCCCAGGGGGTCTGAAGAAGACCGGTCGGCGCCCAAACTGCTGCTCCTCAAAGTCTGCCATGCCACAAATTTCGGCCTTCTGCTGCGCGTAGCTGAGGTGAATGAAGTCCAAGTTGTGGCTCATGGTGTGATTCTCGATGAGGTGCCCGGCCGCTATGTATTGCTGGTAAAAATCCGGTGACCCGGCAATAAAAGTCTTAGCCAGAAACAGTGACGCCCTAATGCCGTGCTTCTGAAGCAGCGCCAGATCCGAATCCCGTTTCACGGCACCGTCGTCGATGGTCAAAAAAACCACTTTTTGCTCGGTGGGAATCTTGGTCAACACTGGCACCATCCCGTTTTCAATGGGTGGCAGCACGTAGTCAGGCACCAATCCATCCAGCGTATCCACCCGCCCGGTTGCCGGGTTGGTGGTTGCGCTGGTGGGAATAGACGACGCCGGACCTTGTGTTGGCGTCGTTGTGGCACCTGGTGCCGGGGTGCTTGCGGCGGGGGCGCTCGAGGCTGAAGGGCTGTGGGCTGAAGTGCTGTCCGCTGCAGTGCTGTCCGCAAGGCTGGATGTACTGGCTCCCGGCTGTGACAGCTCTTGCGCGGTGGGCTCGAAATGGGCTGCCACCCACCAGATCCCGGTTGCCACGAGGACAATGGCTACGGCGAGAGCTATGAAACTGAACAGAGCCCCCCGGCGGGGACTGCGGTCAAGATGACGTGGCATATCTACCTTCTTAGTTTGCTCACAAGCTGGTGCGGGGGTGTGCCGTGGCCGGACCTAAATTCCCAGTCTGACTGCCTCAATCTTGGGGCAGGTGTTCATGACCACGTCTAGTCCCGCAAGCCGGGCGCGTTGCGCGGCGTCCTTATCAATCACACCCAATTGCAGCCACACGGCTTGTGCACCTACCGCAATGGCCTGGTCAACCACCTGACCCACCCGCTGAGAGTTTACAAAGCAATCAACTACATCAATGTGCCCGGGAATCTCGGACAGCATCTTGTAGCCCTTTGCCCCATGAACGTCCTCGCCCTTCAGACTCACGGGAATAATCTCATGGCCCAGCTCCTGCTGCAGAAAATAAGAGACACCAAGGGCTGCGCGGAGCGGGTTATTGGACAGCCCCACCACAGCCCAGCGTGCCGGGGTCTTTAGGAGCCGCTCAATGACGGCAGGGTTGTTTTGATAATCCATAGCTCGAGCCTACTTCCCCCAACCTTTCTTGCCGCGGCAATTGTTACGGCAAGTGTGCATCAAATTTCGCCTTACAGCGGCCATCAGGCTACTTTGAAAGTGACCATCCCGAGCGGCCGAGAGATCTGGCTCAGTGAAGCCGCAGCAACCCTGGTTGGCGGTCATCGTCCCCGATGCCGTTCAATAACAAGGAATTCGTCTGGGTACGGTTCCGGCCTTGCAGGCCGGTACCGTAAGACGTTTCACCGTAGGGTGCTACTGCCAGGACCGATGGAGTAGCCATATGAGCACCACCCTTGCCTCGGCGCAGCCCACCGCCGCACCGCTGCCTAAACCCGCCACCACTCCACGGCACACCCACGCCGGAACCACAGCCATGGGAGTTTCCTTCCGTGGCCTGGGCCGTTCCTTCGGCGAGGGCACCACCTCGCGGACTGTGTTGGAAGATGTCACTTTCACTGTGCGTGCCGGAGAAATAGTAGCAATTCTAGGCCCGTCCGGTTGCGGCAAATCCACTCTGTTGCGTGCCGCAGCGGGGCTTGACTCCCCCACTGCCGGAGAGGTCCTCATTGACGGTTCCGTAGTCTCGGGGATTGATCCGCGCTGCGCCTTTGCCTTTCAGGAACCGCGGCTCATGCCGTGGAAGTCCGTGACAGAGAACGTGGCGCTGGGCCTTCCGTCCGGTTCGGCTAAGCGCCGGCGCGGAGTCCCGTCAACGGTTGAGGACCTGCTGGCTCTGGTAGGTCTGAGCGAATTTGCCGGTCACCGTCCGCGTGAGATTTCAGGCGGTATGGCACAGCGTGCCTCACTGGCGCGCGCCTTGGCCCGCAACCCGGGTGTGCTGCTATTGGATGAGCCTTTTGGTGCGCTCGACGCGTTGACACGGATAAAAATGCAGGACTTGTTGCTGGAAATTCACACTGCAGAGCCCACCACCGTGCTGCTCGTGACGCATGATGTTGACGAGGCATTGGCCCTGGCAGACCGCATCATTGTCCTTGGCAGTGATGACTCAGGCACAGCGAAAAGTTCCGTCCACAGCGGTGCCACTATTGTGCGCACCGTTGAGGTTCCTGGTGCACGTCCGCGCAGCAACGCTTCGCTGGCACAACTGCGCAGTTCACTGCTCGCCAGCCTCGGTGTTTCGCACCACTAATCAGCTAGTCCCCGCCAAAGCACCATGCTTTTTGCGCCCCCATCCTTTGCGTACCCGACTTTCAAAAACCACCCCTGTGAGGATCTTCCATGTCTGTTTCACGCCATTTAAACCGCCGTTCCTTCCTCGGCGCCGCCGCTGCCGTCTCCGCTCTGGCTATGACCGGTTGCGTCTCGGGCGAAAAGGCTGGCGGCGATGCTGCCGCCGCGAGCAAATCCACCTTGAACATAGACTTCGCCACCTACAACCCGCTTTCTTTGGTCATCAAGGAGAAAGGCTGGCTCGAGGCTACTCTCGCACCGAAGGGCGTGAAGGTTAACTGGCTGCAGTCTGCCGGTTCCAACAAGGCCAATGAGGCGCTGCGCTCGGGCGCTGTTGATGTTGGATCTACAGCAGGCTCCGCAGCTCTGCTGGCCCGCGCCAATGGTTCACCCATCAAGACCATCAGCATCTATTCGCAGCCAGAGTGGGCTGCTCTGGTCACCGGCAAAGGTTCGGCCATCACCTCAGTTGAGCAGCTCAAGGGCAAGAATGTAGCTGCCACCAAAGGAACGGACCCTTACTTCTTCCTGGTGCAGGCCCTCGAATCGGCGGGATTGAGCACCTCGGACGTAACCGTGCAGAACCTGCAGCATGCGGACGGCCGCACCGCCTTGGAGAACGGTTCCGTAGATGCATGGTCAGGTCTGGACCCGATCATGGCCGGGGCGCAAGAGAACGGCAGCAAGCTCTTCTTCCGCAACTTGGACTTCAACACCTACGGTTTCTTGAACGCCACAGAGTCCTTCCTCACGGGCAGCCCCGAACTGGCCCAGACCGTTGTGGACGCCTATGAGAAGGCCCGCATCTGGGCAGTGGCCAATCCCGAAGAGACGGCACAGGTCCTGGCCAACGTTGCCGGATTGGACCTGCCCGTTGCCACCACCGTCATCGCGGAGCGCAGCAACCTGGACGTTAGCGGTGTCCCGGGCGAGAAGCAGCGTGCTGTACTGGCCAAGATCGGCCCCACCTTCGTGGCCCTGGGCGATGTTGAAAACCAGGGTCAGGTTGATGCCGCACTGAACTCCCTACTCGATGACTCACTGGCTAAGAAGGCAGATGCCTCCTCCATCAAGGACGCATCATGATTGACCTTGGCAACCCCGGCGCTACGGGTTCTAGCACCGTCCCCAGCAGTGTGGAGGGTTTCGCCGCAACAGGCGTGAACCTTCTGCCACGGACAGGCTCTTCTCCCACACGAGCAGTTCCGGCGGCCAACAAGCTGCTGGGAAACCGCTGGGTAGTACTGGGCCTGGGCCTGATCTTCCCGGCCTTGGTGTTGCTGGCCTGGCAGCTGAGCACGGCGGCAGGGCTGTTCTCCGCTGTTCAACTACCGCCGCCGGCCGCAGTTTTTGAGGCCGGCAGGGGGCTTATTGAGCGTAATGAGCTCTTTGGCCATGTGGCTATTTCCACCCAGCGTGTGCTGCTCGGTTTTGCCGGTGGAGCCCTTCTAGGTTTGGGACTGGGCGCATTGTTGGGGCTGTCCAAGGTGGCTGACATCCTGCTCGGCCCCACCCTTGGCGCCCTGCGCGCCGTCCCCTCGCTGGCTTGGGTTCCGTTGTTGATTCTGTGGATGAAGATCGGGGAGGATTCCAAGATCACGCTCATCATTATTGGCGCGTTCTTTCCCGTCTTCACTACCGTCTCACTGGCTCTGCGTCACGTGGACAAGAACCTCGTGGAAGCCGGCCGCGCGTTTGGCCTGAAGGGCTTGAAGTTGCTGACAACAATCCAGCTGCCCGCGGTGGTCCCGGCCATCTTCTCTGGCCTTCGCCTGGCCCTGGCTCAGGCGTGGCTGTTCCTCGTGGCGGCAGAGCTCATTGCGTCCTCCATGGGGCTCGGATTCCTGCTCACGGATTCGCAAAACAATGGCCGTACGGACCGGCTGCTGCTAGCTATTGTGCTGCTGGCTATCCTAGGCAAGGCCACGGATGCCCTGTTGGGCGTGGCCGAGAAGTGGGCTGTGCGCAGATGGACGTAGAAAAATAACAACCCCCAGCCGCTAAACCCTAAGCTTCAGCAGCCATGGCCCTAGCGTCCAGGCATACAGGCATACAATGGTCAGGCGTCCACGAATGATTCGTCGATGCCTGGCCGTTCGTTATCTCCGGAGTCGGATGCGGGCTCATCCTCTTCCTCAGCGGGAAGATCGTCAATGTCCACATAGTCTTCGCTCGTGAGCTCGTCGGTGTACAGTGCCCAAAACTCATTGGCGGCGGCTGCGGCCGGGTCAAGGGCTTGCAATTGGGTCTCGAATGACTTTTTGACCTCGGAGAAGTCTTCGTCATCTTCGGGCCCGGCGGTATCCCTGTCGATGGAGCCCCAGGCGGCAACAATGGCAGGTAGTCTCTGCAGTGATGAGGCAATGATGCTTTCATCGTCCTCGCAGACGTACAACATGGCGGAGCTGTTGCGATCCACCACAACAAATTGGAAATCTCCGTCGTTACACACAATTGCACGTCCGGAGCTGTCATTAGCGAAGGGCGGTTTGAGCCACTGCCCATCCAAGGGAACATCCTCGAGCGCTACCGGGTACATCGCTTCCAACACCGCCCAAATACTGGCGTCGTTCATGATTTCCTCCTGCCCTTAGTCTTGACACTAACCACAGCATCAACTCGCGTCAACGGTGGATTTTCAGCCGGCCGGAACCACCGCTGTGTTGTTCTCGAACCGGCGGTTGCGCAGCACCGGCAGGAATTCGCGGACTTCTTCAATGCGCCGGTGGGTAACATCGGCGGTGGCAACTCCTTCCGCCTCATCATTGAGGAAGTCAATGGCAATGCCCATGGGATCAAGGATGGCGGAGTGCCCAATGCAATGGTCGCTGGAGGTTCCGGCAGCCACCACCCAACAGGTGTTTTCAATGGCACGGGCCTTCAACAGCGTTTCCCAGTGATCAATCTTGTGTTCGCCCTTGAACCACGCTGCGGATACGCAAATCAGCTCTGCCCCTGAAAGGGCCAACGCCCGGGCCAACTCCGGGAAGCGAAGATCATAACAAGTCATGATGCCAACTTTGAAACCGCCTATTTCCACAACAGCAATCCCTCGGTCACTGGGTTTGATCCGGGTGGACTCCTGGTAGGAGAAGGCATCGTAGAGGTGCAGTTTGCGGTAAGTGCCTAGGATCTCGCCGGTCTCGTCAAGGGCAACCACGGTGTTGTAGGGCCGGTTCTCGCCACTGGATTCGTAGCCGCCGGCGATGATGGCAATCCCTATTTCGGAGCAGATCAGGGACAGACCCTGCACAAAGGTGGTCCAGTGGGCATCGACGGCTGCGGCGAAGTCGCCCTTGACCTGCCCCACGGAAAACATGGCCTCCTCCGGGAACACGATCAGCTTGCTGCCTTCTTGAGCCGCGGTTGCCGCAAGCATGCCCATGGTGGCCAAATTGGCACTAACTTCTGCGCCTGGGTTAAATTGTCCAACGCTGACCTTCATGGCTATGGTCCTCTCCGTTCGGTTGCTGTGCATCCAGCCTAGTCCGTCCGCCGCCACGCCACGGCGGTGCGCAAGTAAGATGCGCTGATGAAGGCTATTGGGTTGTTGGGCGGTATGAGCTAGGAAAGTTCTGCCCTGTACTATCGGCTGATCAATGAGATGACACGGGACAGTTTGGGCGGGCATCACTCGGCCCGGTGCATCACGGACGAGGACTTTTACCGGATTATCTACTCCGAGCTGGTGCGGGGAATCGTCTCGGAAGGCTCAAGCCGGCGCTACATTGAGATCATTGAATCGCTGGTGCGCCAGCCCCGTGCCCGTTTTCCCCACCACCTTGTTGCATGCCGAGGCCGCGGTCCAGCTTGCGCTCTCCGGAGTTCATTAAGGGAAGGTGCCAGGAGAGGGCACCTGTTCCAGCCTGGCAAAAAGGTAAGGACGGCCCGGGAACTTACGTTCCAGGGCCGTCCTAGTCTTTGCACTTTGGCCGGGTTGGGCTAGTTGTCGTTGATCAGATCGTGGCGCACAATGGTCTGATCGCGGTCCGGGCCCACGCCAATGGCGGAGATCCTGGTGCCGGACATGCCCTCGAGCGCAAGGATGTAGTTGCGCGCGTTCTCGGGTAGGTCCTCCATGGTGCGGGCCGTGGTGATGTCCTCGGTCCAGCCCGGGAAGTACTCGAAAATGGGCTTGGCGTGGTGGAATTCGGTTTGTGTCATGGGCATTTCATCATGGCGCACCCCGTCAACGTCGTAAGCTACGGCAACAGGGATGGACTCGATGCCGGTGAGCACGTCCAGCTTGGTGACGAAGTAGTCCGTGAAGCCGTTCACGCGGGAGGCGTGGCGGGCCAAGACGGCGTCATACCAGCCGCAGCGGCGAGGACGGCCGGTGTTGACGCCGAATTCGCCGCCGGTCTTTTGCAGGTAAATGCCCATGTCATCGAAGAGTTCCGTGGGGAACGGACCGGCACCAACACGCGTGGTGTAGGCCTTGATGATGCCCACGGAGCGGGTGATGCGAGTGGGGCCAATGCCCGAGCCAACCGAGGCGCCGCCGGCGGTCGGGTTGGAGGAGGTGACGAACGGGTAGGTGCCGTGGTCAACGTCCAGGAACGTGGCCTGGCCGCCTTCCATGAGCACTACTTCGCCGCGGTCCAGGGCCTCATTGAGCACATAGGTTGCGTCAATGACCATGGGGCGTACGCGCTCGGCGAAGGCGAGAAAGTAGTCAACAATTTCCTCCACCTCCACATCGCGGCGGTTGTACACCTTCACGAGGAGCTCGTTCTTTTGCTTGAGTGAGCCTTCCACCTTTTGGCGCAGGATGGACTCGTCAAAGAGGTCCTGAACGCGGATGCCCAGGCGGGCCACCTTGTCCATGTAGGCCGGGCCAATGCCGCGTCCCGTGGTGCCAATGGCGCGCTTGCCCAGGAACCGCTCGGTGACCTTATCCAGTACCTGATGGTACGGAGCCACCAGATGGGCGTTAGCTGAAATGCGCAGCTTGGATGTGTCAGCGCCGCGTGCCTGGAGTCCCTCGATTTCCTCGAAGAGCGCCTCCAGATTGACCACACAGCCGTTGCCAATGATGGGTGTTGCGTTGGGGCTCAGAATACCGGCGGGAAGGAGCTTGAGCTCATACTTCTCACCGCCTACAACAACGGTGTGCCCGGCATTGTTACCGCCGTTGGGCTTCACTACATAGTCGACCAAACCACCTAGAAGATCTGTGGCCTTGCCTTTACCTTCGTCACCCCATTGGGCTCCGACGATTACGATTGCTGGCATGGGACCCTCCCCCTTGCTCATAAGTTGAGCCGGGCACTGCAGTGTTCGGCGGTAGTTCCGCCGTACGGTGTCCGGACACGAAAATGCCCCTTGGGAATCGCTGCGCTTTTGCTGTTTTACGGCAATATAAGCGTCCGATCAAGGGGGTCTTACCCCGTAAGTTTACTGTACGGCCCCCAAAGGCGCACATTGACTACAACAATGTCCAAGTTCAGTGGCATAAACCTCAATCAACCAGATGGTTGATCCGCCTTCGAGCCTCCGGGCATAGTTTGAAGTTATGCAACAGCTCAAGGTAAGTGCTGGCTCCACAGGAACCTCCCGGAACAAGTGGGCAGGGCTTGGCGTCTTGGCCGCCGGGCTGTCCATGATTGTCATTGACGGCACGATTGTTGGCGTTTCGCTGCCCACCATCATTGCGGACCTCCACTTGGACCTCAATGAAGCGCAATGGGTCAACAGCCTGTATTCGGTGGTCCTGGCCGCCCTCCTGCTGAGCAGTGGCCGGTTGGGTGACCGGATAGGGCGCCGCAAACTCTTCATGGCTGGCGTGGTGCTGTTCATGGCAGGGAGCATTTTCGCCGCACTCTCCCACGACGCCGGCGGGTTAATCCTTAGCCGCGTCCTGCAGGGTGTGGGTGGTGCGGCCGTACTCCCTGCGACCCTCTCCAGCGTCAATTCCACCTTTTTCGGCAAGGACCGGACCACGGCTTTTGCCATCTGGGGTGCTGTCATCTCCGGGATGGCGGCAATAGGCCCGCTGCTGGGTGGTTGGCTGACCTCCTCCTTCGCCTGGCAGTGGATCTTCATTGTGAACATCCCCCTGGGCCTTGCCGTGCTGGTGGGCGCCGTGCTCTTCGTGCCGGAAACCCGCTCCCCCAATGACGCTGCCGGCTTCGACATTCTGGGCCTGCTGCTCAGCGCCGCCGGATTTGGACTGTTTGTGTTCGCCTTGATCGAGGGGCCAACGCTGGGCTGGTGGTCCGCGAAGAGTGCCCTGAAACTTGGCCTGATCAGCTGGCCTGCCGACGCCACCATCTCTGCCGTACCGCTGACCCTGGCCGCAGGCATTGTTTTACTCATCAGCTTCGTACTGTGGGAAAAGCACCGGGCCACGGTTGGCCGCTCCGCCATCTTGGACCTGACCTTGTTCCGCGTCCGGACATTTTCCTGGGGTAACGCAGTGGCGGCTATGGTGGCCATCGGAGAATTTGGCCTACTCCTGATCCTGCCCCTGTACTTGATCAACATTCTGGGATTGGGGACCCTCGACGCCGGCTTCGTCCTGGCAGCCATGGCCCTGGGCGCGTTCTTCTCTGGTGCCTCCGCCCGCCACTTGGCCTCCCGTTTGGGGCCGCCCACCGTGGTCATCATTGGCTTGGCTCTGGAGACGGCAGGGCTACTGGTGCTGGCCCTGGTCATCACCTCAACCACGTCCATCTGGCTGATCGCGGCCCTGCTGGTGGTTTACGGGTTGGGCCTTGGCTTGGCCTCGGCACAGTTGACGGGCACGGTTCTAGCTGACATCCCCACGACCGTCTCCGGTCAGGGCTCTGCCACCCAAAGCACCGTGCGGCAGCTCGGTGCGGCCCTCGGCTCGGCCATCATGGGCACTGTACTGGCCCACTTTGCGGTGTCCGCCGGCACCAAGGCCCTCGAAGCGGTGCAAGGACTCCCCGCAAGTCAGGTGGGCACCTTGGCGGGGCAACTGCGTGACTCAGCGGGCGGCGTCGTGCCTCAACTGGCGCAACTGGGCACGCATGGTCCACTCGGTGCTGCCGGTCCCGCCGCGGTGGAGGCGATGTCCTCCGGTTTCGCCCAGGCTGCGAGCGCTGCGGTCCTTGCCGCAGCCATGTTCTTGTTCATCGGCCTGGTGGGCTCGTTCTTTGTGGCCGCCGCATCACGTAGAACCGCACGTGAGGGCGGGTCCTGAACGGCTGGCTACAAGCTATTTCTCCACGTGGAACACCCCGGCGGCGCCGCGTTCGGCGTCGACCATGCTGTGTGAGACGAACGGGTAATTGCCAGCCTCGGGGAATTCCAGCTCCACGAACCCGCCCTGAGCTGCGGCCAGCGGCAGCACCTGAGCACCCGCAGCCGGGTCGGTCCCGTCCAGCAGGTACCGCCCCTCACTCCACACGGTATCGAACTGGCCACCCACCACATGGAACGAGCTCGCTCGGCTAGGTCCGGCGTCGAGCAGCCAGATCCGCACCCTCTCGCCCACCTTTGCCGGCAGTGGGCTGAACTTGTACTGGTTGGCGTAGCCGTTGAACACCACGGCGTCCGGGTCATCGGCCTGGATCTTGGCCAAGTCCGCCACCCCGCCCTGCGGCCCCGCGTAAATCTCGGACTGCACCAGGACGTATTCCTTGTCCACCGGTTTCAGGTTGGGCGGGTCAATGACCACGGCGCCGAACATGCCATTGGCGATGTGTTGGCTCATGGGCATGGTGCTGCAGTGATACATCCAAATTCCGGCGCGCGTGGCCGTGAAGTTGTAGCTCAGCGATTCCCCCGGGTTGATGGTGCGCATGGGTTTATCGGGGGCTAGGGCACCGGCGTGGAAGTCAATGGAGTGCCCCATGGAGCCGTCATTGACGAGGGTGATCTTGAACGTGTCGCCCACCTTGCCGTGCAGCACAGGCCCGGGGGCTGTGCCATTGAATAGCCACAGTTTTTGGGTGACGCCAGGGGATACCTCGCGTTCCTCCTCTGTCACCTTCATGGTCAGCTCATGCACGGTCCCGGCGGGTTCGCTCCCCTGCGCCGTGGCAGGAAGCGGTGGCAGCACGGCGCTGTGCGCGGTGAATCCGGCAGCCGGTTCTTTCATGAAATCGAACACGGCGGGCGGCCCGGCCGGCCCATGATCCATCCCGGGCATGTCCATCCCGTCGCCGGGGGTGGCTGGCGCAGCGGGCGCAACACCCGTGGCCACAATGCTAAATACCATGCCCTGCTGTTTATGCCCGGCAACACTGCACCAGCCTGCAATATCAGCGCCAATGACACCCACGTCCACCGTAGTCTTCTGCCCGGGATAAAGACGCCCGGAATCTTTGCCAATGGCGGTCACCAGGTCATGGACCATGTCATCATTGTTGACCAGGTTGATCACCAGCTTGTTGCCTACCGGGACCTCGATGCTTTCGGGGCTGAACCGCATGTTTTTCATACTCATCTCCACCGTGGTTGTTTCACCGGTGGCCGTGAGAGCTGTTTGCCCGGTATTCGCGCCTGTGACCCCTGGCAGTGCCTGTGGATCGGCAAGAATTCCCGCCACAATAACAAGTACCACCACGGCAAGCGCGGCCGCGGCCTGTCCCAACCTCCTGCGCGGGGCGGGGTCATACCCCGCACTCGCAGGGGCCGTGGACGGAGCCTTGGCGCCGGGCTCTGTTTCAGCCGCTGGCGCTCTTGGCGCCCGCACAGCGTCCGAAGATTTTTTGGGTACTGCCATCGCCAAGAGCGGCAGGAACCAGGCCAACCCCACCAGGACCAGCACGGAGGTGCCTACCCGTACAAGACTGGGCACGGGCAGCAGCGACACCACCAGTGCAGCATTAGTCAGTGCCACCCTGAACCAACCAGCTTGATTGAGCACCGCTGTTCTGCGTTTGAGAGCTGCCGGGCCGCCGCCCAACACCACGGGCATCAAGTAGGTCAACGCGGAGCCCAGCACCTGTGCCACAAATCCGGCGGCCAGTACCGGCACAACAGCATCAATTCCGTGGTGCAGGCTCTCCCACCCGCTGCTGGTGAACGTCAGCGCCACAAGCCAAATCAGCCCCACCAGCAACCACAGCAGGGCTGCAATGGCAGAAAGCGGAGCGAACGTGGTGGGTGGCTTAGCCCGTACAACCTTGGCCAGCGGCCACAAAATATATGCCACCCCGCCAAGATAAACGAGCAGCCCCACGGAACACAGGAACAGCACCCCCGCCCCGGCACCGGCTGCGGTCAAAAGCACCCCGGCCAACAGCGGAACAACACCTCGCCGCGCTACTGCCTCAGCGCCGTCGGCCACTCTGGTGCGCAGCATGGTGGGCAGCAACGTCATCAACGTCCCCAGCACGGCCAGCCCCACAAACCCCAAAATATTCACGCTCATATGAACCAAAAGCAACCGCACATGCGCTTCACCTGTGAGACCGGCGGCGAGCGCAGCCCCCACCCCTGCACCCACGGGAAGCAGCAGGCACCCGGCAACGTAGTACCAAACGGTAGGCCCAAAGCGGGACGGTAAGGCTTTGTGGGCGCGGATACCCAGAACCAGTGCATGCCACGCCACCGCCAGCCCAACACCAATACTGCCAAGGAGCGTCAGCAGCCAGATATTGGCCACCATGGACACAACCACCACCACAATGGAGATGTTCAAAGCGACCAGCCGGGCCACCATGGCACGGTTATTGGGCGTGGGTCCGCGCAACAACGCTTGGGCGAAGTGCCAGCTCCACACCAGGATCGAGTTCGTCACTGCGCCAAGTAACAGCAAGTGCACCATGAGCCAGCTGGAGACAGGAATGTTGCGGTGGAAAAGAACCACCACCACCAGGACCACGAGCCACAGAACGGCCGGCGCATTGGCTCGCAGATGCCAGCGGGATCTGTCCATGGACGGCTTGGCCGCCAAGTTACCGGAGGCTGCGGGTGCGGAGCCGATTCTCACGCTGTTACCTTCTTTGCATGGGTGGACTGCCAGATGGCCATGACGGCAAACAACAGGATGCAGATGACGTTCAGGACGCCGCCGGTGACCCACGCGCCGTGGTTCCCCGCGCCGTCGCCCATTCCCAAGCGGATGATCAGGGACAGGTGCAACAGGGCCGCCGGCAACCAGAAGCCGGGCGTGTACGGCAGTGGTTTGCGCAGCACGGCGGGCAGGATCACGGGTGCGTGCGCCATGATCATGGAGATCGTAAAACCAAGGAAGACGGCGTGGATGGCGACGTCGTAGGAGGCGCCGGTCAGTGGCCCCTCCTGCAGGGCAAGCACCACGCCGGCCACAGCCAACCAGCCATAACCCGCCAGAAGGCACGCGCCAATGTAGCGCGGCAGCCCCACACCGCGGATGGTTTTGCGGGCGGCGTCGTACCCGGTCAGCCAGGCGACGAGGCTCAGGAGCAGAACGCCGTAGAGCGCGTAGCCCACGGCGGGCCACAGCAGTGTTGCGCAGGTGGCGCCGAGCAGGGCCAAGGAGTTGGCCAGCAGGAGTGGCTCGGCGTGAGGGCTGCGGATGCCGATCCGTGCCAGTTCCAGGCGTCCCCCCGCAATGGTCAGAACAACAAAGGTGATCAGAAAGGGCAACAGCGCCGGGATGCTGGGGATCCGCAACCAGAGGGCTGCTGCGGCAATGGCGCTGATGGCACCCAGTATCTGAATGAGCACCACGTTCTCATACTGACGGCGCCACAATGGGAGGTAGACCAGAGTCATGGCGATGGTCCCGGCCAGCAAAACAGTCTTACCAATCCACAGCTCCAGCGGGGAAATCAGTAGCAGCCCGGCGATTCCCAGCAGTGCCGGGGAGACGTAGCCCAACGCCTTATTCAGGGCCACCGAACGTTCAAGGGCAATGACTGTGCCCACAAAGCTGAGGACCAACGCCATGCCGTGGACTTGTGGGAAGCGGTCCACTTTCAGCGGCGCATCCGTACCCAGAAGCTGCAGACCAGCGTTCAACCCAATCATCAGGACCACCCCGGCCGGCAACAGGACCAACATCCGGAAAACGGGTCTGCGCAGCACACTGATTTTGCGTTTCGGTGCAGCTTTTGCGCTTGTTCCAACGGCGGCGGTGGATTTCATGGAGTTCCGGCTGCGTGAGCTGTTGTTTCTTTACCTGTTGCTTGTGTGCCAGCCGCGGCACCCAGCGGGAGGTGCAGAGTACACCGGCCCAGTCCGGAAAACGGCAACAACTCCACCTCACTCTCGGCAAGTCCACTACCTGTGAGGAGTCCCTTGACCAGGCCCAGGTGTACGGCACATACCACCTCCGGATTATCCCGGGCGGCCTCCACAATGGGGCAGGTTGTCAGCACCAGCTCCGTTGCGTCCCGATTTTTCTGGACACCAAACCCTGCCTCGACCAGAGCATTACTGACACCTGACCGCGCCGTTTTAGCGGCGGCCTTGCTGATGGTTTTAGCCGCGGCGCCTCCGCCCTCAGGAGCCGTAGCGGCGCTGAATTCTGGCAGATTATCTGGCGAATTTCCGGCAGGCTTCAGGGCTTGAGCCCAGGCACGCCCCGCGGCTTCTCCCTCGGCAGCAGGATGGTGACTGTGGAGGGCAATGTGTTTGGCAAGGGCCGCTGCCAGCGCCGCATAACCAACAGGCCCGGCCGGCGAAGCGGAGGCCTGGTACTGCCAGGCTGGCCGGCCGCGTCCCACCTTGGGCGCTGCAGTCCTTGTTGCATAGGAAGTCTCTACGAGCGCTTCTAGATGCTCGCGCACAGTGTTGGGGTGCTGGCCCGTTTCCGCAGACAGCTCTTCAACGCTCAAGGTGGCATCATGCAGGCGCAAGCGGGCCAGCACGGTGGTCCGCGCTTTGGACATGGGAATTACTGGTTCACCGCCGCATTGCCTGGGCCCGTTTGGTGGTGCAACCGCTAGTTTATTTTCCACGGAATTAAGTGTAGTAATATATTCGCATAATCTCCATTCCCCGCTACGCTCGCGCCGTTATGAAAGGTTCCCCTCGTGAACAACCTCATCCTTGCCTCATCCGCCACCGAGGCAGCAGCCCTCGAGGAGGCGCACACCCGGCTGGCGGAAGCCGCCGGCACCCTAGGGACGTTGAGCAATAACTTGCTCGCGGCTGCCGCCAACCCCTCCGGGGCGTCTCTGGTAGAAGCAGATCAAGGCGCATTGGTTGAATTTGCCGAACAGGAACTGCTTCCCTTGGCCGCAGCACTGTCAGGGGCCTTCCTTGCAGCAAACAAAGAAGCCGGGCCACTGAACGTGGTTGCCGCCTTGGCTTCTGGGCACCATGCCCGGCTCATCGAGGCAACAAAGGGCTTGGAAGTTCAAGAATTGTCACTGAAAATGGTGCATGCCGACGGCCGGTTACAAGAAGCCGCCACTGCGTTCCTAAACCAGGCCAATGAGCTGTTGCTGCCGGCTCTGGCGCAGGAACCAACGCTCTCACTCGCGGCAATCCTCCCGGCACGCACCGCCGGGACAGCGCTGCCGAGCCAGGCGCCGGCGTTGGGCGGGTGTGCCTGCGGCGGGCACGACGAGCCAGGCCTGTCAGAGCTGGATACGCGCGTCATCCCCCACGCCATCCGCCACGCCACCATTTTCGGCGCGTTGGAGGGACTGAACCCAGGAAAAGGCATTCTGCTGATCGCCAATCACAACCCGCTGCCGCTACTAGCCCAACTGGAACAGCGCTCGGCCGGTAAGTTTGACGTCACCTACGTGGAGAACGGTCCGGAATTGTGGAAGCTGTCCATGGTCCGAAACTAACGCGGACGCTTCAGCCGGCACTCGAACACAAAAAAGACGGCGCTTGCGGATTCGGACACCGGTAGACAGGTGTCCGAATCCGCAAGCGCCGTCCCTTTTGGAAACGAAACGCGCGGACCTTACAGAGCGGCTTCGATCGCGGCCGTGGCCAACGGGTCGGAGTCGTTCAGGAACGTGGTGATGCGTGCAGCTTCATCGGATTCACCAATGGCGCCGGCGGCCCGTCCCAGAGCATAGAGCGCCCGCAGGAATCCGCGGTTGCCCTCATGAGTGTAGGGAACCGGACCCGTGCCGCGCCAGCCGTTGCGGCGCAATGCGTCCAAGCCGCGGTGGTAGCCGGTGCGGGCATACGCGTAGGACTCAATGGTCCGGCCCTCGGCATATGCCTCGTCTGCCAAAATGGCCCACAAAAGCGATGACGTCGGGTTGGTAGCGGCCAGGTCAACGGCCTCATCCCCTGCATCCAGACGTGACTGGACCTCCGCCTCGACCGGGAGCAACGTGGGCTCGGGACCGAGGAGATTTCGGCGGAAAGAATCGCTCATATTACTTGAACGTCTTGCCAGCGGAGCCCAGCTGTGAGGCTGCTTCAACAACGCGTGCTGCCAGACCCTTTTCGGCGGCTGCACCCCAAACGCGGGGGTCGTAGGTCTTCTTGTTGCCCACTTCGCCGTCAACCTTCAGCACGCCGTTGTAGTTGGTGAACATGTGATCAACCACAGGGCGGGTGTAGGCGTACTGGGTGTCGGTATCGACGTTCATCTTGATGACACCGAAGGAAACGGCGTCAGCAATTTCCTGGTCAGAGGAGCCCGAGCCGCCGTGGAAGACCAGATCGAAGGGGTTTTCCTTGCCGATCTTGGCGCCAACAGCTGCCTGGATTTCCTTCAGGAGCTCCGGGCGCAGCTTGACGTTGCCAGCCTTGTACACGCCGTGTACGTTACCGAAGGTCAGTGCCGTGATGTAGCGGCCAAATTCGCCTGATCCCAGCGCGGCAACGGTGGCCAGGCCGTCTTCAATGGTGGAGTACAGCTTGTCGTTGATGGCGTTCTCAACGCCGTCTTCTTCGCCACCAACAGCACCGATCTCAACTTCAAGGATCATTTTGGCTGCGTGCGTGCGGGCCAGCAGTTCGCGGCCAATGCGCAGGTTCTCTTCGAGAGTCTCGTGCGAGCCATCCCACATGTGGGAGTTGAAGATGGGGTCCCGGCCGGCCTTGACCTCAGCCTCGGAAGCTTCCAAGAGGGGAAGGACAAAGCCGTCCAGCTTGTCCTTGGGGCAGTGGTCGGTGTGCAGGGCCACGTTGATGGGGTAGTTCTTGGCAACTTCGCGTGCGAACGCTGCGAAGCCCAAGGAACCGGCAACCATGTCCTTGACGCTGGCGCCGGACCAGTAGGCTGCGCCACCGGTGGAAACCTGGATGATGCCGTCAGTTCCGGCATCGGCGAAGCCCTGGAGGGTTGCGTTCAGTGTCTGGGAAGACGTCACGTTGACCGCCGGGTAGGCGAATCCGCCAGCTTTGGCGCGGTCGATCATTTCGGCATACTTGTCCGGTGTTGCGATGGGCATTGAAAGCTCCTCTGGGCTGAACGGTACTAAGAGTCTGGCAACAGGCCAGCTCCCGCATGACTACTCCCATCTTAGCCAGTGCCCTCACGGCAGCGAAGTTCGTGTCGCTGCTGCCCAATTTGTGGACTGGCCAGGCACGACGGCGCGCCCCGGCTTCAGTGCCGGGACGCGCCGTCGTGCTGGTGTGCTTGCTGTAGTTATCTGCCGTGCCGGCTGATGGCCAGGGCGAAGCCGTAGTTCATACTGCCGATGCCCGTGACATTGTCATAGCCTTTGGTGGTGGTCAGGGACGTGTCAAGGTTCATCGATACCAGGTACTGGTTCCCCGTACTAGGGCTGGTAAATGCCAGTGCCTGTTGCCTGCGCGGCGATACCACGTCGGTGAACGTTCCCCGTTGCTGGCGGCTGGTGGAGTAGATGACGGGGTTCGCGAAGCCGAGCGTTTTGCCGCTGACTTGCTGGGCCACAGCCATCTGTCCGGCCGACAAGGGCGCGGCCAGGGACGTGCCTCCGTACGTTTGGATGGTGAAAGGATCGGTGGTCAGGGTGCTGTCATTGTTGATGGGGCTGATGCCGATCACGTATCCGGTGTAAGGATCCGCCAGCGAGGAAATATCAGGTACAACCCGCTGGCCGAGTGAGAGCGAACGGGGCACCACACCTTTTTGGTAGGTGGGTTGGGCAAAGACTGCGCTGACGCCGCCCCCGGCACCTCCACGAAATTCGGCCCCGGGGAGGGCCGATACATAGGCGCCGTCAACGATCTGGTCACGCACACTGCCCCACCCTGTCTCAAACATGTACGTGCCCTTCTTGGACACCGCAAGGCTTGTGCCTCCCACCGCGGTGACCCACGGCGAGCTGGCAGGGAAGTCCGGGGATGTGTAGCCAAGGTTTGCGGCTTCATCGCCCGAATCACCGCTGGAGAAGTACAACCCGATCCCTTCACCTGCTGCCTGCAGTTGGATGTTGACCTCGCCGAGGATGACATCCGCCGGGAGCGCCTCGCCAAGGTTGCCGTAACTGTTGCTGACAATGTTGGCCAGTTTGTGGTCGAGGATTTTGGACATGGCAACGTCCAGCCCGCCGCCACAGTTGAACCCGCCAACGTACAGGATCTTGGCCGCAGGTGCTGTGCCGTGGACTGAGGCCACGTCAAGGGCCTGTTCTGGCTGCCATCCGCTAGGTCCGCCACAGAGATCCTGATCAACAAACTCGCTGGGATCTGGGACAATCTGCAGGTAGCTGTGCCCATCCATTTGCGGCAACCCATAGGTGGCCGAGTACGTGTTAATGTCTGAGAGCATGGTGGGCGATGCGTAGGCGTCAATGATCGCCACGGTTTGCCCCCTGCCGTCAGCGGCTGGGCGGCCGTGGCCCGTCTTGGTCAGATCGCCCTTGCCGTAGGCAGACTGGATCTGATGTGGAGTGTAACCACACACGTACGTCGGATAGCTGGTCTTGCCATAGGCGCTGGGAACCGTATCGCTGTGCTGCCCAAAGTAGTTTGAGCAGGCCGCTGTTGGTGCTGGCGGCTGGGTGTGGCGCGCCTGCGGCGTTGGCTGGGTGCCGCCGTCGGGCGTGGCGTAGTTCGGGTGGGTGAGCAGGCTGCCCTGATCAACCGAGACCCCGGCAACCGGGGCCGCAATACTCGCCGGCAGGGTTGGCGCCTTGGACGGGCCCACCACAGTGGTTCCCTTGAAGTCATAGTTGTGTAGCTCGGCGTTAAACGTGGCGTTCAGTTGTGCCACGGTGCCCCGAAACACCACGAACAGGCGGCTCTCAGGCGTTCCGGTGATAACCAAACCCTGATCTTTGAGGTAGGTGAGCACGGAGTCATACGACTTTTGGGTCGGCGAATACCTGCCAATCCATTGGGCCGGCGAAAGCCACTGGCCGTAGCTGCGGTTTCCGGGTGTGGAGACTGCCGTGGCCAGCGCCTTGGCGCCCCTGAGATCGCGGAGCTGGAAGTAAATTTCGCCTTCAACTGTTGTGTCCGCGGCTGCGGCCCCCTCATTGTTTGCCGGTTGGGCCCAACTGGGCACACCGCCGGGATACGCCGTGTCTGAGGATGTTGGGGCGGCCGTTGCCGCTGTCGTGCCAAAGGCGAGAACGCAGGCCATGGCAGCACCGATGGCCAGAGTTTTGCTGAAAAATTTTCGCGGTTTGAATGATGTTCTCATCAGAGATCCTTCACCGGGCAGGCACCCTTTGCGCCCGCACACTGCCGAGCCTAGACCCGCTGTGTTTTGGCTGACTAGAGTCTGGGAAGAAGCTATGAATCTTTTATTTAAAGCACATGCTGGTTGAAGACGTGCCTGCGAATCCATGCGTGCATGGCAATGCCGGCGGCCGAGGCTGCGTTGATGGAGCGGGTGGAGCCGAACTGTTCAATGGACAGGGTGGTTTGTGCAGCGGCGTGCACCTCATCACTTAGCCCGGGGCCTTCCTGGCCAAAAACAAAAACGCAGTTCTTGGGCAGTTCATAGGTTTCCAGCTGTTCGGAGTCCGGGAAAATATCGATGCCAATGATCACCAAACCCTCACCCTGTGCCCACGAAACAAAGTCCTCAACGGTGGGGTGGTGGCGGACGTGCTGGTAGCGGTCGGTGACCATTGCGCCACGCTTATTCCACCGCCGCCTTCCAATAATGTGCACTTCCTTGGCCAGGAACGCATTTGCGGTGCGCACTACGGTGCCAATGTTCATGTCATGCTGCCAGTTTTCAATGGCCACATGGAAGTCGTGGCGGCGGGTGTCCAGCTCGGCCACAATGGCTTCCATAGACCAGTACCGGTACTCGTCCAGAACGTTGCGCCGGTCCCCGTTGGCCAGGAGTTCAGGGTCCCACTGGTCCCCTTCAGGTAGCGGCCCCTCCCACGGACCAAGACCGACTTCATGGTGCAATTCCGGATGCTCGGGGCTCAAAGCATCATCTGGGGCTGGGGTTTCACCGGTTTTACTCACCGTTCAACTTTACGCACATGTGCCCGGCATCAATGCAACGGGGCCATTCTCTGCAAGACTGGAATCCTAAATCCACGCCCAAGGAGCCTCATGACACAGCAATCTTCACGCCAGCCTGCCGATATTGAATGCTGGCTTACCGACATGGACGGCGTTTTAGTCCACGAGAACAAGGCTGTACCCGGTGCCGCTGAGTTGATTCAGCGCTGGGTGGATACCTCCAAACGCTTCTTGGTGCTAACAAACAACTCCATCTTCACCCCGCGCGATCTTGCAGCCCGGCTGAAAGCGTCAGGACTGGATATCCCCGAGGAAAACCTGTGGACATCTGCGCTGGCCACGGCCCAATTTTTGAAATCTCAAATGCCGCATGGGCGCGCCTTTGTGATTGGTGAAGCCGGGTTGACCACGGCATTGCATGAGGCTGGTTTTATCCTCACCGACCAGAAACCTGACTACGTGGTGCTCGGTGAAACCCGCACCTACTCCTTCGAAGCCATCACCCAGGCGATCCGGCTCATTGGTGACGGTGCCCGTTTCATCTGCACCAACCCGGATGCTACCGGCCCCTCCAAAGAGGGCCCCATGCCGGCCACCGGCGCCGTGGCAGCACTGATCACCAAGGCCACCGGCCGTGAACCTTATATTGTGGGTAAGCCGAATCCCATGATGTTCCGTTCAGCCATGAACCGGATTCAGGCGCATTCCGAGACGACCGCCATGATTGGTGACCGGATGGATACCGACATCATTGCGGGGATGGAAGCAGGACTGCACACGGTACTGGTGTTCAGCGGAATCACTCAACCCGAAGACATCGATGCCTACCCGTTCCGTCCGGATCAAACCATGAATTCGGTAGCTGATCTAATCCCCCACGTTTAATTCTGTTCCTGTCTCTTAGGCAGCAGGGTGCAGTGATGCGGTGATGGACTGTAGCAAACGTTTGCTGCTGGCCCATTCAGAGGATTTGGCTTCAACCGTCATGCGGTGGCTGACTCCCGTGGAATCGTAGGCAACGAAGTATTCTCCGGTGACATTGCCTTGGTAACTGTGGCAGGTGTAACCGTAGCTGTATCCATACATGCCGTCCCGCTCCACAATGGCTGGCTCGTTGGTGTACCCGAAATCATCTAGGCAGCCAAAGCCCGCCGTGCTGCGGTAATAGAGTAACTCGTCTGGGGATGCAGCAAGCTGTCCCGCCAGTCCTTGATCGATCGCAGTATGGATTTTCTCTGGGGTGACGGCGGCTTCAGGCCGGGCGCCGCCCTCGTAGACCATTAGTGCTGTGGCATCCTTGACTTTGTTAATGGCGCTGAAGCGTTCCTCCGGCTGGCTCCCGTCACTATTGATGACAGTCTTGTTTTCATCGGTGCGGAGCCAGCCCTCTGGGTATTGGAATGAGGCTCCCGTTACAGGTGCCGCCACCATGTTCGCTTTGACCCCGCCACCTAGCAAAGTGGAAACCAGCACCACCGCGCCAATTACGCCAGCCAGCGCGAGCACCCCGCCACCGGCCAGAATCCAAGGCAGTGCTGGCTTCTTCTTGGGTGCCGGCTGTATGAAATGCGGCGTCCCATAGTAGGGCTGGGCATGCTGTTGCCGGGGTGCGTACTGCGGATACTGCTGGCCCGTGTTGGGGTCTGGGACGTGAGCGGGATAGTCCGGCCACGGAGGCTGCTCTGACATGTGAGACTCTTTCATTTGAACCAACCGGGCGCACTGCAGCCCTCCCAGGAGCCTATTGGCCGGATCAAATTTCCGCGATGGGGAGAACTCACCCCAGATGGTACCCACTATTCATCTGCAAAAAGCCTGCAGGACAGCCGGGCAACAAACACTCTCTCACCGGGCTCTCAAATCTAGATCGGGGCTCCGCAGCACTACCCTTGGTAGGGCCGTTAGTTTTAGACGTCGCAAACGGCCAAGCACTTCAAGTAGGGGAGGCCAGCGTGGACCGCGTAACAAGATTGTTGCAGCTCAGCGATGTTCCGGAGCTGACCGCACTGTGCAGTGAAAACCGGGAATTCTTAGCTCCGTGGGAACCGCTCCGTGATAAAGATTTCCACACCGAGACCAAACAACGAGCTCTGGCAGAGGCTGCCTTGGAAGCCCATGCAGCTGGTACCCGGGTGCCGTTACTCATTCTGAATCAGGGAGGGCAGCTGGCCGGTTTCTTGAACATCAACGGAATCGTCCGTGGCTCTCTCCAGTCTGCGAGTCTGGGCTATTGGGTGTCCCGTACCGAAAACGGTGCCGGCCTAGCCACGGCAGCCGTGGCAGACGCCGTCGAACATGCCAGAAATAGCCTCGGCTTGCACCGCTTACAGGCTGAAGCCTTGCTTCACAATGCCGGTTCGCAACGTGTTCTAGCGAAGAACGGCTTCACCCGTTTCGGGATGGCGCCGAAGTACCTGAAAATTGCCGGACGCTGGCAAGACCACGAGCTCTTCCAAAAGATCCTGGACTAGGCCTAGCAGCCCAGTTCTCTAACGGCCCAGCTGCCCGCCGGAGAGTTCCAGATAGCAGTTGCCGCACAGCGATTCGTACCAAACCTCGGCACCCTCGATGGCGACCTGGTCGCCGTCGAACACTACATCTTCGCCCACGCGGCGGGTGTTGAACATGGCTTTCCGGCCACAGCGGCAGATGGTTTTGAGCTCTTCTAGAGAGTGTGCAATTTCCAGCAGCCGCGCCGCGCCGGGGAAAGCCTTGGTGCGGAAGTCGGTGCGCAGCCCGTAGGCCAGCACGGGGACTCCGTCCAGGACGGCGATCCGGAAAAGGTCATCCACTTGGGCAGGGTCAAGGAACTGGGCCTCATCCACCAACAGGCACGCGACAGGTGCCATGTCCATGTGTTTGAGCAGCGCATCGGGATCGTCACCGCGCATGTGGCTGGCGAACAGTTCCCGCGCGTCGGTGCCAGGCGGGATGACGAAGTCAACGTCACGGCTCACCCCCAGGCGCGAGACTATTGCGCTCTCACCCTTCGTGTCCACGCCGGGCTTGGCCAACAGAACCCGCTGGCCGCGTTCTTCATAGTTGAACGCGGCCTGCAGCAAGCCGGTGGACTTGCCTGAATTCATGGCGCCGTGACGGAAATACAACTTCGACAAAACAAGCCTTCCAAATCGTTAGGCAGTGGGAGGGTGTGGATGGGCCCACGCGCCCGAGGGACCCGCTGCGAGCCTGCGATCAGTGGGAGGGCGTGGATGGGCCCACGCGCCCGAGGGACCCGCTGCGAGCCCGCGAGCAGTGGGAGGGTGTGGATGGGCCCACGCGCCCGAGGGACCCGCTGCGAGCCCGCGAGCAGTGGGAGGGTGTGGGGACTACGAGAGGCCGAGCTCATCCTTGCCGAAGATGAACAGGTACGGGACGTTGGCTTCTGCTTCGATACGCTCTTTGGCTCCGGTATCGCGGTCCACGATGACGGCGACGGCCTGGATGTTGCCGCCGGCCTTGCGCACGCCTTCAACAGCGGCCAGTGCGGATCCGCCGGTGGTGGAGGTATCTTCCAGCACCACTACCTTGCGTCCGTCAACGCTGGGGCCTTCAACCTGGCGGCCCATGCCGTAGGACTTCTGCGCCTTACGGACCACAAACGCATCGATGGCACGGCCGGCATCTCCGGCTGCATGCATCAGTGCCGTGCCGACGGGGTCTGCGCCCATGGTCAAGCCGCCGGCGGTCTCAAAGTCAATGCCGGCGTCGTCCAACATGGCCAGCATGACACGCCCGGCGAGTCGGGAAGCCTCGTGATGGAGGGTAATGCGGCGCAGATCAATGTAGTAATCGGCCTCCTTGCCGGAGGAGAGGATCACCTTGCCGTGGACAACGGCGAGTTCCTTAACGAGTTCGAGCAGGCGGGCGCGGTCAGCGGCAAGAGTTGAGGTCATGGGATCCATTCTAATTGGGCGCACGGGACACCGTCGAAACACGTGCAGGATACGCTAGTCTCATGCGCGAATTACAGGGACAGATCATTGCTGAACTCGGCGTCCAGCCGGCTATTGACCCTGCTGCGGAAATCACGCGGCGGGTGCAATTCCTCAAGGACTATCTCAAAGCAACAGGAACCCGCGGCTATGTTTTGGGCATCAGCGGCGGCCTCGACTCCACGCTTGCCGGACGGCTTGCACAGCTGGCCGTGGAAGAACTGGCCGCAGAAGGCGTGGAGGCCAACTTCATTGCAGTCCGCCTGCCCTACGGCGTTCAACACGATGAAGATGACGCCCAGGCGGCCATGAAGTTCATCAACGCCCAGACGGAGTGGACGTTCAATGTTGCTCCTGCCGTGGACGGCTTTGAGGCGGAATTCGCTAAGACCGCCGGCCGCGGAATTTCTGATTTCAACAAGGGCAACGTCAAGGCCCGCTCCCGTATGATCGCCCAATACGCGCTGGCCGGGGAGGAAAACCTTCTGGTCATCGGCACCGATCACGCCGCCGAATCCGTCACCGGATTCTTCACAAAATTTGGGGACGGCGGTGCAGATATTCTGCCCCTCTACACCCTGAACAAACGCCAAAACCGTGCCCTTTTGCAAGAACTCGGCGCACCGGAGCAGCTGTGGGCCAAGGTTCCCACCGCTGATCTTCTCGACGGCGTCCCCGGACGCACCGATGAAGATGAACTGGGCATCACTTACGACGATATTGATGACTATCTGGAAGGCAAAGAAGTCAGCGAAGCCGCCGCCGAGGGCATTGAGCGCCGTTTCCTCCAGAGCCGGCACAAGCGCACTACCCCGGTGTCACTGCTCGATACGTGGTGGCGCTAGCCGCGGGCGAATACCCGTACAGGGCTTGGACCTAAATTCCTCGGCGTATATTCAAGGTAACCAAGAGCGGCAACTGCGCCGAAAGGTGGACACCATGAACGTCACAGAGGAATTCCGAGCGGCCCGCAATAAGCTTCTGGACATGCGTCTGGATAATGCCCGGGCACAACGAGAATTTCAATGGCCCCAGTTTAGCGAGTTCAACTTTGCCTTGGACTGGATCGACAAGATTGCCGCAGACCCGCTCACCGGAAAAAATCCGGCACTGGTCATTGTTGAGCAGGACGGCACATCTACGCGGCGTAGCTTCAAGGACCTCTCGCTCCGCTCCAACCAGGTGGCCAACTGGCTCCGTGGGCGGGGCATCAAACGCGGGGACCACATGATCATCATGCTGGGAAACCAGGTTGAACTTTGGGAGCTGATGCTGGCCTGCATCAAATTGGGTGTGGTCATGATCCCGACCACCACCATGATGGGCCCCGCGGATCTGCGTGACCGGGTGGCGCGCGGTGCGGCCCGCTGGGTGGGTGCGCGGGAGGAGGACGCCGCGAAGTTCGCCGAGGTTCCAGGTGATTACACCTTGGTGGGGATTGGGTTAGAAGGCGGCGCAGCCAACACTGGTGCTCACGCAATGGCTGGCGCAGGGCGCCCGGTTCTCAATTACGCGGCCTCCATCACCGAAGAGGAAACCTTCACTCCGGACGCGCCCACGCTGGCCAATGACACCATGCTGCTGTACTTCACCTCGGGCACCACGTCCAAGGCAAAATTGGTGGAGCATACGCATACCTCCTACCCCGTGGGACACCTGTCCACCATGTTTTGGATCGGGCTGGAGCCAGGCGATGTCCACCTGAATGTGGCCTCGCCGGGCTGGGCCAAGCACGCCTGGTCCAATGTGTTCACCCCGTGGATCGCCGAAGCCTGCGTGTTCATTTACAACTATTCACGCTTTGATGCCGCCGCCCTCATGGCGCAAATGGACAAGGAACACGTCACCAGTTTTTGTGCTCCGCCCACCGTCTGGCGGATGCTGATCCAGGCCGATCTCACGCTTCTGAAAAACCCGCCCACCAAGGTGGTCTCAGCCGGCGAGCCGCTAAATGCCGAGGTGATCGGTCAGGTTGAGCGGGCTTGGGGTCAACTGATCCGTGACGGCTTTGGCCAGACCGAGACCACGGTGCAGGTTGCCAACACGCCCGGACAGCCGGTGAAAATTGGTTCCATGGGCCGCCCGTTGCCCGGTTATGACGTAGTCCTGCTGGACCTTTTCACAGGAGAAGAAACGGACGACGGCGAACTGTGCTTGCGCTTGAACCCGGCCCCTGTGGGGCTCACCAAGGGTTACTACGGCGACCCGGAGAAAACGGCCGAAGCCTTCCGTGGCGGTTATTACCACACCGGGGACGTGGCCAGTCGGGATGAGAACGGCATCTTGACCTATGTGGGGCGAAGCGATGACGTGTTCAAATCTTCCGACTACCGCCTCTCACCCTTCGAGCTGGAGAGCGTTCTGCTGGAACATCCGGCCGTGGCGGAGGCCGCCGTGGTGCCCTCCCCTGACGCGCTACGCCTGAACGTGCCCAAGGCCTATGTTGTACTGACAGCGGCTTATCAGCCGGGTGAGGATACGGCGCGGGAGATTTTCGCGTACTGCCGCGAGCACCTGCCAGCGTACAAGCGCATCCGTCGGCTGGAATTTTCGGAGCTGCCCAAGACCATCTCCGGCAAGATCCGGCGGGTGGAACTGCGGGCGAACGAGGAATCCCGCCACGGCGCCGGCACGCAGCCAACACTGGACGGGCTGGCAAGGGAATATTTGGAGTCAGACTTCAGCTAATTTCCCCACCCCACACCGCACAACCCCCCCGTACCCGCAAGAGACGCTATCCCACCTTTGGCGGGAAAATCGGGAACGCTATCGCACTGAGTGAGATAGCGTTCCCAAAAATCACACCATTGGTGGGATAGCGTCCAGATGGGACGGGGAGGCTATCCCAATGGGCGGGAGACTACTTGGTCAGGGAGTCAACGTAGTCCTGGTTTTCACCGATCCACTTCTCCACGATCGCAGTGTAATCATCGGTGTCGACACCGTTGAACATGGCGTTCTCCAGCGATGACAGCGTGTCGGAGTCCATCTTGAAGTCCTTCAACCAGCCATCGAGCTTGGGGTAGTCCTTGTCGAAGTCCAGGCGTGAGAAGCTGTGAATGCCTTCAGCCGCGCCGAGGGTACCCTTGGGATCCTTGAGGTCCTTGACAGGGAATGCGTCGTAGGCCCAGTGCGGGCGCCACAGGGTGAGAACAATGTTCTCGCCCTTGGTGGTTGCGGTCTTCAGTTCGGAGAGCATGGCCGGGGTGGATGAAGTGATGTAGTCCATCTTCTCCAGCCCATAGCCGGGGATGACCTCATTGCTGGTTGCTTCCGTCAGGCCCGCACCGGGCTCAATGCCGATGATCTTGTTGCCGAACTTGTCCGCATTGGCCGCCAAGTCCTCGAGGGAGTCAATGGGGGCGTCCTCGTTGACGGCGATCGTGAGCTTGGCATCGTCGTACCAGGCACCCAAGTCTTCCATCTTCTCGCCGTACTCTTCGATGTAAGTCTTGTGCGTGACGGGCAGCCAAGTATCCAGCACAACGTCATAGTCACCAGCGGAAAGACCCGAGTAAACGGGTGCCGCATCAGCATTTTCTAACGTGACGTTGTAACCCTTCTCGGTGAGGATCGACTTCCACAGCTGGGATGCGGCTACGCCTTCGTCCCAGCCGTTGAACACGACAATCTTAAGATCCTGCTTGTCACCGTTGTCAACCGTGGCTACTTCATCCGAGCCGGATCCACAGGAGGACAGACCCAGTGCCAGTGTTGCCGCAATGGCGAGTGTTCCTAGAAATTTCTTCTTCATGATTCTTTCCTTTCATTGGCAGCCCTTCCAAGAGTGGCTACCCGATTGGTTCAAAACTTGTTGTGTGGAAGCTTTACGCTTCCTTGCTACGTCCGCTCGAAGAGCTTTTACCGAAGCTGGCCGTCACCCGGTCCAGGAAGATTGCCAGAATGACCACGGCAATGCCCGCCTCGAAGCCCAACCCTGCGTCAATGCGATTCAAGGCGGCGACGATGTCCCCACCCAGACCACCGGCGCCGACCATGCCGGCAATGACCACCATGGACAACGAGAGCATGATGACCTGATTGATGCCGGCCATAATGGTGGGCCGGGCCAGGGGCAGCTGGATTTGGCGCAAGATCCGTGACGGGCTGGATCCGAAGGCGTACCCAGCCTCCACTACTTCCTTGTCCACGCCACGGATGCCCAGCTCCGTGAAACGGACACCCGGAGCCATGGCGAAAATGATGGTGGCGATGATGCCCGGCACCACGCCCACCCGGAACATGACCAAGGCAGGGATCAGGTACACCATGGCGGGCATGGTCTGCATGAAGTCCAGTACGGGACGGATGATGGAGGAGGCCCTGTCCGAGCTTGCCGCCCAAATGCCCAGCGGGACACTGATCACCACGGCAACAACGGTGGCAATGGTTACCAACGCCAACGTATCCATGGCGTTCTCCCATTGGTTCACACCAACGATGAGGGCGAAGCTGATGGCTGTGCCCACACCCAACTTCCAGCCACTCGCCCACCAAGCAATCGCGGCAAAGATTATGATGATCGCCCAGAAGGGAGGTGCCGTCAGCAGCCAATCAAGGCCGTCGTAGGCGCCAACAAAAATACTGCGAATCGCGTCAAAGACAACGTCGAAGGTGCCTGTCAGCCAGTCAAGGCCCACTTCCACCCAGTCGCCCAGCGGGATCCTAAATTTCGGTTCCACTATGCGTCTCCTTCAGTCTTGGCCAGCGCGTCGGTGACAACTTGTTCCGGCAGCGGAGCAACAGCTACATCCACTATGGGGAATTCACTCGTAGTGGAGGGCACATTGCCCAAGGCAGCCAACAGCGTCACTCGCGGCAAGGCACCCACCAACCGTCCGGCGTCGTCCACCACAGGAAGCGGGATGGGGCTCTCCACGGCGCGACCAAAGAGGTCATTGAGCGCCGTGTCCGGGCTGACCGCTTCAATGCTGTTGCGGACAACGGCGCCCAGATCGGAACTGTGCGCCTCCACCTGCTTCATCACGTCACGGTCCCGGACGGTGCCTAGATAATTACGGCGGCGGTCCACCACGAAGGCGGCCGAGACCTGCAAATCACGCATGGTTCGCAAGGCATTGCGGGGCCCACCGGATAAGTTGACCACTGCCAGTGGCGGCTCCATGACACCCCCGGCGGTGAGCACACGGGTCCTGTCAACATCCTGCACAAACTGGGCCACGTAATCATTGGCCGGGCTCGTGAGGATCTCATCCGGGGTGCCGATTTGGACAATCTCCCCGTCACGCATGACGGCGATCCGGTCACCTAAGAACATGGCTTCGTTGAGATCGTGGGTGATAAAGATGATGGTCTTTTCCAACTCGGATTGGAGCAGCACCAGCTGTTCTTGCATTTCGCGGCGGATCAGCGGGTCAAGCGCGGAGAACGCCTCATCCATGAGCAGAATGTCAGTCTCGGCGCAGAGGGCACGTGCCAGACCAACACGTTGCTGCATGCCACCGGAGAGTTCGCTGGGGTACTTTTCACCCCAGCCTTCAAGACCTACTAAAGCGAGGATTTTTTCGGCACGGGCCCGGCGTTCAATCTTCGCCACACCCTGGACTTCAAGAGCATAAGCGGCGTTTTCCATAACAGTTCGGTGCGGCATCAAAGCGAAGTGCTGGAACACCATGGAGATCTTCTGCTGGCGAACTCGGCGCAATTCCTTCTCACTGATCTTTGAAATATCAGTGCCGCCCACCACCACGGACCCCTCCGTGGGTGCCCACAGCCCGTTGAGGGTACGGATGAGTGTGGACTTTCCGGAGCCGGAGAGGCCCATGACCACAAAGATCTCACCCTTTTTTACCTCAAAGGAAGCGTCGATGACGGCGGCTGTTCCCAGCGCAGTCAGCTCCGCACGCTTCTTTCCCCCTCGAAGACGCTTGATTACTTCGGCGGGGCGTTTTCCGAAAACTTTATAAACATTGCTTACTTTCAGGGCAACATCATGCTGGGCCGGTTCGTGCCCAGCTGCGGGCATCAAGTCCTGCTCTGGTGTCAGTTTTTCTGTGGATTGGTACACGTAGTATCCATCTACACGCAGGTTTAGGGCCCGCTTGAGCGGGTGATCTAAACAAGCGCGATTGGTGATCTCGTGCTGCAGGCGTTGTTACGCGTCAAACTCTTCGCTCCCCCGGACGCCCCGGCCGGGGCTCCAAGGAAAGACGGTCTTGCCACAAGGGTCAAGAGTCGGGAGGCTATCCCTACCGCCAGTTCGACGGCCTGTGTCTGGCTGCCACGCTCCGGGGTGATGATTCGTCATCACCGTGGGCGGATTGTGGCAGTTGCCCGCAGGCTTGTCGGTCTACTGGTTCGCCTCCACGCTAACAAAGACACTTTCGCTACGGGCATAATTTCCGCGCGTTAGACCACCATCCCGGTACTTTCCAGCGCTCCCCACGCCGCATCCGCGGGGCGAGGCAAGCGTTACAGCTTTGTAACTCTAGGCAACATAATCGCACCCACGGCAGTGTCTCTGCTCACAATTCTCGCCCGCGGGGCGGGAATGTCCAGCGCCCCGGCCCTACTTAACTTGATAGCTTGGAGGAGTGAAGATTGCTACCTGGAATGTGAACTCCCTGCGTGCCCGTGCCGACCGTGTCGAGGACTGGCTGCGCCGTACCGACGCCGATGTGCTGGCTATTCAAGAAACCAAATGCAAAGACGAGAACTTCCCGTGGGAGCTCTTTGAAAACAACGGCTACGAAGTGGCTCACTTTGGCTTCAGCCAGTGGAACGGAGTGGCCATCGCCTCCCGCGTTGGGCTCACGGATGTGGAACGGACCTTCTCCGGCCAGCCAGAATTTGGCAAGGGCGGCAAGGATCCCGTCCAGGAAGCACGCGCCATTGCCGCCACCTGCAATGGCGTACGTATCTGGAGCCTCTACGTTCCCAATGGCCGTGCCCTGGATGACGAGCACATGCCGTACAAGCTGCAGTGGCTCGAAACGCTCAAGAACCAGGCCACGGGCTGGCTCGCCGAAGACCCCAACGCCCAGATCGCCCTCATGGGAGACTTCAACATTGCCCCGCAAGACGAGGACGTTTGGGACATCGAGCTTTTCCGAACCCAAGGCCTCACTCACGTCAGCGAACCTGAGCGGGCAGCTTTCTCGGCGTTTGAAGCGGGCGGGTTTACCGATGTGGTCCGCCCCCTGCACCCGGGCCCCGGCGTCTACACGTACTGGGACTACACCCAGTTGCGCTTCCCCAAGAAGGAAGGCATGCGGATTGACTTTGTCCTGGCCTCCCCAGCCCTGGCGGCGCGCGTAACTGGCGCCGAGATTGATAGGGAAGAACGCAAGGGTAAGGGTGCCTCGGACCATGCCCCCGTCATTGTGGAATTGGGCTGAGCGTTGAGTAGCGGGCTGTATCTGGGCGGGGTGCAACTCCCCTTCATCTCCACACTGCGCGTTTACTTGCCCCGCGAGGCATATACGGCCACAGAATTCGCCTTTGTGCAGGGATTACACGTCCCGGGGCAAAATGGGACCAGTGTTGATGCCGGGGAGTTGGCGGATTCGTTGGGGCGTGTGAGCCGGGGCAGCCCCAATCCGCTGCCGACGCCGGAGGGAGAGCGGGTGCGCGTGCTCAGTATGGCTGACGGAATGCCGCTGCTGTACGCCCCCAACCAGCTCGTTGCCCGGTCACTAGCCAGTGCCGCCGAGCTCTTCTCGGGAAGCATGGAACCACTGGCGGCCATGATCCTTCGGCAGGAGGAGTGGACTCGGCAACTAGAACACGCCTCCGCAACCGAGCATCTTGAGCTTCCTGTGCAGACCCGTAATTCGACCTGGGGAATCCCGCTTAGCTGGTTCACCCTGGTCTATGCCAATGACCGCATGGAAGTGGTGGAGTCCAACGGCCTGGTACTGACAGTGCGGATTCAGGTTCCCCTTTCCATTGCCTTGGGCAGAGTGGAAAGAACACTGCGCATGCTGGCAACCATGGCCCCTGAGCTTGACCTTTTTGAGGAACTTGCAGATCTGCGACAGTGGCTCAGCGGCTTCCATGAGGGTGGAGCCGTGGAGTTGGACTACGGTCCGGTGGCCCAGCGGGTACACCCGGATGATTCCCCCGCCGATGTGAACATGGGACTGCAATGCCTGGCCGACGGCGATATTGGCGGTGCTGCTGCAGCCTACCGCCGGCTGGCGAACCGTTGGATGCCGGTGCGGCAGCTGGCAAGGGCCAACTGAGCAGCCCTCATTGAGCTAACGAGTCCGCTCAGCTTGGTAGGCGGGCAGTTGATTCACGTTTCAGGAGCTGGAAGGGCATGTATTTTTGTGTGATGGCCTCCGGCTTACCCTCTACCGCATCCAACAAAATTGCCGCTGCCTGCCGCCCATGCTCCACCGGATCCTGAGCGATGGTGGTGAGCCCGGCCAGCACCGAGAAGTCATGGTTGTCGATGCCCACAACAGAGAGGTCTTCCGGAATACGGATGCCGCGCCGCCGCGCCTCAAACATGAGCCCCAGCGCCATTTCATCCGACCCACAGAAAACTGCTGTTGGTTTTTCTCCTGGGAGATCGAAAATCCGGCCCGCGGCGGCGGCCCCCTGAGCTGCCGTGAAGTCTCCCGCAACACTGAATTCCGGACGTAATTCCAACCCTGCGCTGCGCATTGTTGCGGCGAATCCCTCAGCTCGCAGACCCGGTACTACAAAGTTGATCTCATCCTTGACGCCACCGCGCAAGTGGGCGATTTTGCGGTGACCCAAATCAATAAGATGAGTGGTGGCCGCTGTTGCTGCGGCAAAATCGTCAATGTGGACGCCAACACAGCCCTCGATCGGCCCGCCGACCGCTACCACCGGCATTTGTGTTTTCGCTAACTCTTCCAGCTCGCTCTGGGACAAGCCCATGCACAGCACCACAAGGCCGTCTATTTGTTTGCGCACCATTTGTTCGGTGAAGCGGCGCTTATTGCCGTGCAAGTATCCACCTAGGCTCAAGAGCAACAGGTTGTAACCTCTGCTGCGCAGTTCTTGATCGACACCTTCTAGCGCGTGCCCAAAATACCAGCGGTCAACAAAGGGCATCAACACTCCGACGGTCTTGGTCCGGCCGGTGGCTAGCCCCGTCGCTGAAGGCGACGGCACATAGCCAAGCTCGGCCGCCACTGCCAGAACTCTCTCCCGTGTGGCGGGGCTGACCTTGGGCAGGCCGCGGAGCGCACGTGAGACGGTGGCTGTGGAAACTTCCGCGCGTTTGGCGACGTCCTCAATGCTGACGCTCATTTCAGGCCCTTCCTCTCACACTGCATGCTGGCCGTTGTGAAGCTAGCGGGGTCGCCTCCCACGCCTCTGAGGCAGCTTCCTGCGCAATCGGAGCATTCCCCACAGCGCCAGGCAAACCAGCAGCAATCCTAGCGCCCAAATCAGGGCGGGCTTCCCTGTCACCTCCAACCACACGGTGACGGAGAAAAGCACGAGGGCCCAAAAGCCGAGAAACCCAATGATGATGTCAAAATCCTCGGCGCTCTTCTGCTTACTGGTTGGGATGTGTAAGGCATTGGTCCCGGCATCATGCTTGCGCTGGTTGCGCGCCACGGCCTACTTCACCGCCCCAGCGGTGAGTCCGGAAACGATCTTGCGCTGGAAGATCAACACCAGCACCACCAGTGGGATCGTGACCACTGTTCCGGCGGCCATGACGGCCGTATAGGGTTCCTGATGCGGCTGAGAACCGGCAAAACTGGCAATAGCTACCGTTACCGTCTGCGTTGCATCGTTGGAGAGGATGCTGGCAATCAGGTACTCATTCCAGGCGGCAATGAAAGCCAAAATAGCTGTTGTGAATACGGCAGGTGCTGCCAGCGGCATAATCACCTTGCGGAAGGCCTGCCCGGCCGTGCACCCGTCAATGCGGGCTGCTTCTTCCAACTCCCACGGCATCTCACGGAAGAATGAGGTCAGGGTGTAAACCGTCAGGGGAAGCACAAAGGAGATATTGGGAATGATCATTGCCTGGTAGGTGCCTACCCAGTTGATGTTGGTAAAAAGCTGAAACAGCGGGGTAACAATGGCCACACCAGGGAACATGGAGGCTCCCAGAATGAGTCCCAGCACCAGAAACTTCCCACGGAAGTTCAGCCTGGCCAGCGCATAGGCGGCAAATATGCCGAAAAGCAGTGCCACCACGGTGGTGACCCCTGAAATGAACAGGGAGTTCAACAACGCCCGGTCCAAATGGTTACCCATTTCCGAGGAGAAGGCCGTGGCGAAGTTATCCAACGTGACGTGGGTGAAGAAAGGGGTTGGGTCAAAGGTGTAGCCAACATCGCGGAATGCCGTGACAACCATCCAGTAGAACGGCAGCAGGCACCAGATCACAATGATGGCCGCGCTGATGTAAGTCCGCGAACTGGCCCAGCGGTTGCGCCTCAGCGCAACATTCTTAGCGGCCGCCGCGTGTTCTGTTGAGGTTTGCGTCAATGTGCTCATTTGATTTTCCCCTTTGCCCCGCCGCTAGCGGATTCAACGGCGTTGGCTCCCAAGAACCGCACAAAGATGAAGGCCACGATGAAGATGATCAAGAAGGTGATGGTGGACAGGGCTGCCGCCGAGTTGAACCCGATCCGGATCTGATTGACCACCAAGATGGAAAGCGTGGTGGTGCCGTTGGCACCGCCTGTCATGATGGCCGGAAGATCGTACATACGCAGCGCATCAAGGACACGGAACAGGATTGCCACCATCAAGGCGGGCTTCACCAGTGGCAAGGTGATGAGTTTGAAGCGCTGCCACGTGGAGGCACCGTCAACCTTTGCCGCTTCGTAGATGTCTGCCGGGATCATTTGCAGCCCCGCCAAAATGAGCAGGGCCATGAACGGCGTGGTCTTCCAGACATCGGCAATAATAATGGCCGCCCGTGCCGGGCCCTCACTACCGGTCCACAAGATGGAGGTGTTCAAGACTGTGTTGACAATGCCATCAAAGGCGAAGATGAAGAACCAGAGTTTAGCTGTCACGGCAGTGGGGATTGCCCAGGGAACTAGAACAGCTGCGCGGAGGACGCTGCGTCCCCTAAATGCCCTGGCCATGATCAGTGCCATCCAGAAACCGAGAATGGTTTCAAAGAAGACCGTCACCACGGTAAAGAAGAAGGTCACCCCGGTGGCCCCCCAGAACTGGGCTCCCAGCGTGCCTGGCGGACAGCTGACGGTGGCACCGCTGGGGTCAGTGCATTGTTGGAACAGCCAGTGGGCGTAGTTTGATAATCCTGCAAAGCCTCCGGCCACGAATGTTCCCGTGACAGGATCGAGCCCCTGATCATGTTCCAATGACATGATGATGGCGTTGATCACCGGGTACAAAATCACAACGGCAAGAACAACCATGGTGGGCACAATCAGCAGCGTTGCCGAGCGTCCCTGGGTCTTTTCCTTGCGGTCAGCCCCCACCTCTTTAATTCCTTTGTTGCCTCCGCGGGCGGAGTTTGCGCTGCCGTGTTTGGCGTCAGGGCCTGCTTGTGCCGACATGGCCGCTCCTTTCTTCGTGCTTGATGAAATTACCGCCCGCGGGCAAGGAGGGCGGCGGCCCGGCAGGGCTGATCTCTGCCGGGCCGCGCTGCACTACTTCGACACAGTGGTGTTGATAGCTGCTTCCATGTCAGTCAAAGCCTGGTCCACGGTCTTGGTGCCTTGCAGGGCCGCGAAGCTGTTCTGCTGAATGGCCTGTGTGACGGCAGGATAGAACGGGGTCACCGGGCGCGGGACAGCGTTCTGGATGGAGGTCAGGAGCACGGGCAGGTACGGCAGCTTTTCCACCAGCGTGGGGTCCGTGTAGAGGGATTCAAGCACCGGCGCAAGAGATCCTTGAGTGGAGTAGAACTTCTGTGTCTCCTCACTGGTCATGAATGCCAGAAAGTCCTTGGCCGTAGCCTTGTTCTTCGAGTAGACACTGACGCCTAGGTTGTGACCCCCAAGGGTTGAGGCACCGGGCCCATCCTTGCCGGGCAGCGGGGCAATCCCAAATGTATCTTTCACGGTTGAGGAGCCATCGGTTTTGGCCAGGTTGTACACATACGGCCAGTTCCGCAGGAACATCAGCTTGCCGTCCTCAAACGACTGCCGGCCTTGCTCTTCCTGATAAGTCAGTGCCTGCTTGGGAATATTGCCGCTCTTGTAGGCTTCAACGAGATTCCCCAGGCCGGCTTTGGCCTCGGCCGAGTTCACCGTTGCTTTGCCGTCACTGCCAACTATGGTCCCGCCCTGGCTGTTGATGGCTTCCGCGACGTTGACCGTCAGGCCTTCATACTGCGCGAACTGGCCGGCGTAGCAGTCAATGCCCTTCTCCTTGGCAATGGGGCACATGGACATCATTTCATCCCAAGTCTTGGGCGGGGTAGGAACCAGATCCTTGCGGTAGTAGAGCATGCCGCCATCAGAAGTCTGGGGCAGTGTGTACAACACATCCCGGTACGTTCCGGTCTTCACCGTGGCGGGCAGCATGCCTTCAGTAGAGACGGCCATGGTGTCCTTCAGCGGCTGCAACCAGCCTTGGGCTGCAAATTCGGCGGTCCAGATGACATCAACACTGGCCACATCGTAATCGACGTTCTTTGCCTGAAAGTTTTTCACCAGATCATCATGCTGCTGGTCTGCGTTATCTGACTGTTCCTTGAACGTGACCTTTTCATCCGGATGCGCCGCATTCCACTTCTCAATGAGGGGGCGCACCACGTCCGAATTGTCCTTGCCCTGCACGTATGTGATGGGTCCGCGACCGTCAAGGTTTTCAGTGGCAGCTCCACCGCCGCCGCCTCCACCGCCTCCGCTCCCGCCACTGCAGGCTGAAAGCAGAAGGGCAAATGTTGCGGCGGTGGCCACCGGCAGCAGCATTCTGGAAATTTTCTTTGGCATCGCAATTCTCCTGGTGTCAAATGATGAGTTCCTGGCACACCCCCAGGGGGCCGGGTTTGAGTGGTCTGAATCACACTAGTAGGATGTAATGCGATAGTGCAAGCGCTTACATTATTTGTTAGCAATTCGTCACCGAAGGAGAACTCATGACTGTTTTTCAGGCAACCGCTACTACGCCGTGGTGGTCAAGCGCCGTTATTTATCAGATCTACCCGCGTTCCTTTGCCGATGGAAACAATGACGGCATGGGCGATCTACCCGGAATTTCCGGAAAATTGGAGTATCTGGCTGGGTTGGGAATCGATGCGATTTGGCTCTCCCCGTTTTACCTTTCACCGCAGGCGGACGCCGGATATGATGTGGCCGACTATCGCCAGGTGGACCCGCGGTTTGGCGATTTAGCCGACTTCGACGCCATGCTTGCCAAGGCCCATGGCTTGAATTTGCGGGTTATTGTGGATTTGGTCCCCAACCACACCTCGGATGAGCACGTGTGGTTCCAGGATGCGCTAGAATCCCCGGAAGGTTCACCGGCCCGCAACCGCTACTTGTTCCGGGACGGGCTGGGCAAGGATGGAAACGTTCCTCCCAACAACTGGCAGTCAATTTTTGGTGGCCCGGCCTGGACCCGCATCATGGACAACGGCGTGCCGGGGCAGTGGTATCTGCACCTTTTTGACACCAAACAGCCTGACCTGAATTGGGACAACCCGCAGGTGCACACCGAAATGGAATCTGTTTTGCGGTTCTGGCTTGACCGTGGCGTGGACGGGTTCCGTGTGGATGTGGCGCATGGAATGGTGAAAGCCCCGGGGCTGCCGGATTGGGATGGGCAGGCGGCCATGGTTGCGGGTGAGGAAAACACGCAGGATCCCGCCGAGCATAGTTCAGCCATGAATCCGCCGTCACCGTTCTTCGACCAGGACGGTGTACATGAGATTTACCGCAGCTGGAACCGTGTGCTCAAGGAGTACACCGGTGAGCGCATGTTGGTTGCCGAAGCCTGGGTTGAGCAGCCGGAGAGGCTGGCATTGTATGTACGTGAGGATGAGATGCAGCAGGCCTTCAACTTTGAGTTCCTGCTCGCGGGCTGGGATGCCGGGCGGATCGCGACCGCGGTCGAAAATTCCTTGGCAGCCAATGCCACTGTTGGCGCACCGGCAACCTGGGTGCTCTCGAATCATGACACGGTCCGCCACCCTTCACGGTTCGGCCTGAGTGATCCCACCACATTCCCCAAGGGGATCAGCGCCGAGGATGAGCAGCCCAACGAGGAATTGGGGCTGGCCCGTGCCCGTGCAGCGACCTTGCTGATGATGGCGTTGCCGGGGTCAGCATATATTTATCAGGGCGAAGAACTGGGCCTTCCAGAACACACTGCCTTGCCGGCCTCCGTTCGCCAGGATCCAGCCTTCTTCCGGACCAACGGGACTGAGCGCGGCAGGGATGGCTGCCGAGTTCCCCTGCCATGGCATGCCAGCAGGCCCGGATTCGGTTTCAGTTCCGGGGCGCTGGCTGACGGGACGCGCACGTCGGTGGCGAACATTTCGGTGGCAGAGCCGTGGCTACCGCAGCCCGAATCCTTTGCCCGTTATGCAGCTGATGTTCAAGTTGCTGTTGCCGAGTCCACTTTTGAGCTTTATCGTTCCGCGCTGGCACTGCGAAAACAGCATGCCTTGGGTGTGGGAACACACCTCTGGGCCGCCGCGCATGATCCGGGCGTGGGTGTTGTGGCGTATACCAACGGGGGCATCAGCGTCGTGGCCAACGTCGGCGAGGTCCCTATCACGCTGCCAGCCGGGGCGTCCGTGCTGCTGGCCAGTTCGGCCAGTGCTGTGCTCAACGGAGCGCTGTCCCCGAACTCCGCCGTGTGGCTGGAGAGCTAACAGGAGTTCTCCAGCCGGAGCAATTCTGGACGGACGGGCCAGGGCTGATAAGGGTGAGGGCGGCGGGGTAAAACCGGCCGCCGCCCTAACCTTTTTGCACTAACTTGTTTGCACTAACTCTTTCGCCTTGGGTTGAACCGGGGCGAGGGAGCGGCCGAGCTACTTGTCGTGTTTGAAGATGCCAGCTATCTTGGCGCCCAGGCCCTTGGCATGCCCTACGGCATCCTCAGCGAACTCCTTGATATTCTCGCCGGCATCCTCAGCAAAGTCCTTAATATTTTCACCAGCATCGCCAGCGAATTCTTTGATGTTCTCGCCAGCATCGCCAGCGAAGTCCTTCGCCTTGTCAACGGCATCGGCTGCTACGTCTTTGGCCTTCTCCGCTGCGACGCCGGCAAAGTCAGCTGCGTCACCGGCAAGGTCCTTCACGTTTTCAACGGCGTCAGCTACGTGCTTGCCTGCCTTGTTCTCAGTCATGGTCCCGTCCTTCATCCTTTGCTGCGGATCCCCCAGCAAAAATACTGGAGGGTAATGCTGAACAGAGACTAGCGGACTCGTTCGGCTTTGGTGAAGCGTGACCTTGCCCCGCTGCCAATACTGAGAAGTATGGGGACTTCAAAACCCAGCAACTTATCCAAGGCGGCCACAAGATCTGTAATATCACTGGCCACTACATGAGGGGAAACACCTTGGCGGGGTAAGACGCGGATCTTTATGGCCGTCTGTTTGCGGAAGTCATAACTTGCCACTGTGACGCCCACCAGATCGGTGCGTTCTTGCAGGGCACTTTTGAGCGCCTGCTCAGCCACAGCGCAACTGAGCCTCACCGCTCCGGCGGCTCCGTCGTCGTCCGGGTTTCCCTGATAGTCCAGCAACGTACTGGCACGGCCCTTGCCCTGGTTGCCAATCCACGTGACCATCCCAATCACCACTATCAAGAAGACCGCAGCAACCGCCAGCCAAATCCAGCTTTGCGAGGTCAGCAGCAGCCTGGTGTGATCCTCTACGCCGAGCAGCCAGTCCAGCTGCCTCTGAGCATAGTCCTGCCACCAGCTGGCCGCTGCAGGGACAGCGGCCAAGGTGAGCACACCCGCCCCGGCAATGATCAGGAGCAGGCCAATCAGCGTCAGTATGATCCTATTGAGCGCTCTCGGTGTGCCGTTCATACGCCCACCACTCCACTTTCGGCCAGTTTCACGCTCACCGAGGGTACGGGATCCAAGGACATGGCATTTAGCCGGGCTTCCACGGCAGCCTGAATGCGCTCCTCCATTAAGGGAATTCCTGAGGTGGGACGCACAATCACCTGAACCTGGCGGGCGGAGACAACCACCATGACCTGTTCACGGGTGACCCCGGCGCTCATCCGCGCGGTTTTGGCCAAGGCGGAAGCCACCACTTCATCGTCCACCACAATGGCAACCCGCGGATGCCTAAGCACGTGGCGGGCACGCCGCCCGGGCAGCACCCCATGGCAAAAGAAAATCAGGCCAACAAGGGCCAACAACAAGCCAGCTGCTCCAAGCAACAACCGCGGGGCATCGCCGGGCAGATCTGCCACCCACTGCATCGCCCTGCCAGGACTGATGAACCAGGTGGGTTGACCCAACCCCGAAAGTACCGTCTCCAGCATGCAATAGAGGGCTATCGCGGCCACCAGAATCGCTGCGATAAAGGAGGCCGCGGACCGCGGCGAATGGGTCTCCCTGCGCAGAATGTGCCGCGCGAAGCCCGCGGCTCGCTCTTGTACCGGTTCCCTCATGAAACTCTCCCGTCCTCGCGCATCAGGAGCCCCGAGATTCGTACATCCACACGGCTCAGACGCGAGCCGCTCAGGTACTCAACCTGGGACTGAATCCTGGCTTTGGCTGCCGTTGCTCGGGCAATAATACTGCCCTCAGGCAGGAAACGGGCCGCGTCCCGGCTCACAGCGCTAAGCGGTGGCGCACTGATGACCGAGGAAATGGACAAGGCTAAAAGGCCGCCTTCATCATTCCACCCCACTCGCACCTGTGCCGCCGGGACGGCCAGCACACGGGCGGCAGCCACCTTCGCCACGGAGGTCAGTGCCTGAGTGCTGATGCGGTTGTGCCCGGCCAGCTCACGCGGAGTCAACTGCTCCGGGGTCAACTGCTCTGGGGACAACTGCTCTGGGTCCAACTGCTCCGGGGTCTTGGCCAGGACAGGATTATTGGGCACTTTGCCGAGTCCCTGGGCGTTTCCTGGGGCAGGAGTAGGGCCTTGTCCGCCGGCGGGTCCGGGCGCGCCGGATGTTTGCTTCTGACTCACGACGACGAACGGCGGCCTGTGAGCGCATCGAGGGCACCGCGCCAATCAAGCTTTCCGCTGGCAGCTCGGCCCACGAATGCTCCCACCACGATGAAAATGGCGCTGATCAACAAGCCCCAGAAACCGAAAGCGAAGGCCATAAAGGCCAAAAACGCACCAAACGCCGCACACACCACGCTAAGATTCATTTCTGCTCTCCGGTTTCCGTTAAATCGATGCCTTGCGCTGCTGTAGGAGCAACCGTTCCGCTCACCTTGGGGTTCCCCAAACGGTCCGTCAGACGGGTCCGTGCTGCAGGCTTTTCCGAATCTGCTGGCGGGATAAACACATCAGTGATTTCAATGTTCACTTCAATAACGTCCCGGCCCACCAGTTCCTCTACTGCCGTGTAGACGGCCGCACGGACTGAGTTGGCAAGTGTTTGCAAGGGATAGCCGTATTCCGCCAGCAGAATCAGATCGACAGCCACCTGGGACTCACCAACTTCAACCCGCACACCCTGGGTAAGGTCTGCGCCGCCCACCACTTCACGAATGGCCCCTATGGACCGTGAGGTACCTGATCCCAGTGCGTGGACTCCTGCAACATTGCGGGCAGCAATGCCAACCACCTTGGCCACTGCCGTCTCTGAGATGACTGTGCGTCCTTCTCCGGCCACTATTGTGGGGCCGGTACCGGCACCAATCCCGGTGCCGGGCGTGACTTCTGGCGAAGCCTGGTTTTGCGAGTCCATGAATGAGCCCTTTCTGTTTCCCTTACGGTAAGCCTATGCACCGAAAAGTTGAGGGGCAACGCCGCTACGTGCCAGAGTATGCCGTGAAGAACGTAAATCGTCCCGACACCTAACCCTTTTATGGGTTTGTGCAGTTTTTCTCAACCCACATACTGATGGGTTTCATGGCCTGTTCGAATTTTTTGTCATTGAAAGTATTTCCATTAATTGCAGAGTCATTGATCACCGACAAAAGGTTTTCCAGATCTCCCTTTATTTCAGCCGGAACCTTTTTCATGGACTCAGTGACTTGATTCGCCATGCTCTTAGCGCCTTCTCCGCTCGGATCGAGCCTCGCTATGAAGGCCAGCGTGCTACCGGTGATCACCACGGCGCTGACACTGACACAGGCCTCTGCGTTGCCGAGCATCCCGCTCACATCAGGCACCACTTCACCGGGGTCAAGTTCCTGCTGGCCTTCGCCGCGGGGCGCTTGTGCCTGCGTGCTCTCCTGGCTGCTTCCTGAGTTCCCGGAGAGGCCGCCAAGGTCTGGAATTACCGAGCACGCAGTAGCGGTTACCGAGGCTGTGAGCAGGACCGCTACTAGCAGGAATATTTTCCGGAAAGTTCTTGCTGCTCGCATGAAGACCCCTTTTGTAAGCCGCACTTGTTGTCTCGGCTGAACAGGCAGCCGCTACCCCTTGGTGGTCATTCTGGCACACAACCGGGAAAGGAGTCGGTGGAGTGAACTTTCGCCCCACTTTGAGTTTTTCGCTATGGTTCAAACGGGCGCGAAACGTTTTGGCCGCTCCCCCCGAAACGTTCAAATAGGCGCGGCGAGTTATGTGTTAAAGCGAAGAACCCCCGGATTAGCGGGGGTTCTTAGTGGTGGCTCCGACCGGCGTCGATCCGGTGACCTTTCGATTTTCAGTCGAACGCTCTACCAACTGAGCTACAGAGCCTTGGTGATCTGAAAATCTCGTCACCAGATCTTCTTGCACTAGTCAAGAAAACCAAAGCGACCCTGACGGGACTCGAACCCGCGACCTCCGCCGTGACAGGGCGGCGCGCTAACCAACTGCGCTACAGGGCCATACGTTTACTGCATTTTGTTACCGTCACACGTTTGTGTGATTTTCACGAGTTATAGCGTACCAGCAAATTTCTTACTGATTTACCACTTGCTCGCAAGTACCCCCAACGGGATTCGAACCCGTGCCGCCGCCGTGAAAGGGCGGTGTCCTAGGCCGCTAGACGATGGGGGCCTAAGTCAGCTTCGTAGCCTCTGCGTTGTTCCCAGCGCTTCGGTTCGAAGTGGACTCCAAAAACTATAGGGCCTATTTGCTCAGAACACAAAACGGACATGCGACAACCGCCCACCGGGGGCTGAAAACGTTGGCCACAGCTCCCCGACAGTGACTCTAGAGGGCACTGTATCCGCATGATGCCGGGGTTTCACCGCTACGCTTGAGGCATGCATCACAATCCCCTTGCCGGCATTCCCTCCTTCCTGCCTTTCACTATGGATGAACAGGAATTTGACGCTGCTGTGCAGGCTGCCATCGCCGCGATTCCGGCAAATATCAGCGCCGAAATGGACAATGTGGCCATCTTCATTGCCGATGACTACGAGCCTGCCACCGGAGAACACCCGGATACCGTGTTGCTGGGCTTGTATGAGGGGACGCCGCTGACGGAACGGGATTCCTGGTGGGAGGCCGGTTCCCTCCCTGATCGAATCACCATCTTCCGTGCGCCCATTTTAGAGATCTGCCACAGCCGCGAAGAAGTGATCCATGAGGTCACGGTAACGGTGGTCCATGAGATCGCCCACCACTTCGGCATTAGCGACGCGCGCTTGCACGAGCTTGGCTGGGGCTAAATGACACTATTGTTGTTCATGGTGCTGTTGTTTCCTGTGTTGCCAAGCATTCCTAAGACCCGTAGGGTCGGCTTAGCTGTGTAAATTCGCCGAGAGCCACCTGTCTCCGGCCTGTGGCCTGGGGGCTGCACCATTTACCAATCGATCTGCAGTGAGGCACCTGGATGAGTATGCGCTTTTTGGTTCGCGGCACTGCAACATTGGCGTGCGCCGCTTTGGCCTCTTCCGGCCTGCTCTTACCCGCCACGGCCGGACCCGCTGTCTCTGCGGCACCTGGATTAAGTTCGACGGCGTTTCAAAAGTTCGCCCCGCAGCCTCACCTTCCCACCGTCCCCAGCGAAGAGGACATTGCCAAGGCCAAAAAATCAGAGGCTGCCACCGCGGCTGCAGCCGCCGAGCTGGAGGCCATTTTGGCCACGGCCAATGACCGCCTCCGGGCAACGTCCATGGCCGCGCTGAGCGCCAGCGGCTCGTACACCGAAGCACTGGTGGTGCTTGAACAGCGCCAAGAAGAAGCCGCAACCGCAAAGGGGAAATCCGAAGCTGCCCGGAGCGCACATTCCAAGGCCAAGACCCAACTGGGGCAGCTGGCAGGCAACTTGTACAAGTCCGGTGGCGTTGGGCTGAGCGTCCAGACCCTGCTGACCAGCGATGAGGGCGATGATGCCCTTTACCAGGCCTCCACGCTCATGGCTTTGAGTTCCAATCGAGCCAACACCTTTGCTTCCGCCGAAGCCGCTGCTGCCACGTCCGCCGCACTGGATGCACAAGCCCTGGCCGCCAGCACTGCGGCCACCGAGGCCACCACGGCCGCCGAGGCCTCACGCGCCCAAGCCCAGGGAGCCGCTGACGCGCAGGCCGCAGTAGTGGCGGAGAACCAAAGCCAGCGAGATATTTTGTTGACAAGACTTGCCAGCTTGCACAACACCACGGTGGAGTTGGAGGGTGCCCGGGTTGACGAGCTCACCCGAAAGGCCGAGGAAGAGGCCCTCAAGGAGCAGATTGAGGCCTCCGCCGACACCCCGGCTCCTGTCCGCCCACCGGCCACCGGCACCAAACCTCCCGCGCTTCCCCCTGTGCCCAAACCGCCTGTCACGCAGGCCCCGAAACCGCAGGCCCCCAACCCCCCGGCTCCCACCACATCCGCGCCCAGGCCACCGGCACCTAAACCCCCTGTTGCACCCAAGCCACCGGCACCTAAACCGCCTGTTGCACCGAAGCCACCCGCTCCTAAACCACCGGTTGCGCCCAAGCCACCTGCACCTAAACCACCGGCACCCAAGCCACCTGTTGCTCCGCCTACGGGCAGCTACACCCAGGTCATGGTTAATTACGCCCTGTCCAAGATTGGCAGCCGTTACCAATGGGGCGGGAACGGGCCCAATGCCTTTGACTGTTCCGGGCTGGTTCAGCAGGCGTTCGCAGCTGCTGGCAAGAGCGTGCCGCGCCAAGGCTCAGACCAGTTCTGGGCTGCCCCGGTCCGTGTTCCGCTATCTCAGATGCAATATGGCGATCTGCTGGTGTTCGATGACGACGGCAATGGCCGTTTCGGTCACGTTGCCATTTACATTGGCAACAACCAGGTGGTTCAGGCCCTGAATTACACCCAGCCGGTGGAAATCACCCCGCTCTCGCACATGACCCCCTATATGAGCCTGTATCCTTACGCGGCCAGGTATTAGCGGCTGCAACCACGCAGCACAGAGGCCCTTCTCTGCCCTACGGTAAGAAGATATGACAGCAAGCTAAGGCGCGGCATCCAGCCCGTAGGGGGCGGATGCCGCGCCTTCAGTTTTGCGCGCTCAGCTAAGTAGCCGGATCATGTCTTCAGCAGTGGGCCAAAGGCGGTGCGGTCGTCTTGACGGGGATCTTCCCTATCGCGCACAACCATGATGGGGCCCTTGGCATGGTGGCGCACACCGTCAGTGGTGGAGCCGAGCATCATGCCGGCAAAACCGCCACGGCCACGGGTTCCCATAACCACCAGCTCTGTTGTTTCGGTGGCCTTGACCAGCGCTTCCACGGCTGATCCTTCCAACAGTTCAATCTCAATGGGCAGCTTCGGGAAATGATTGCGCAGCCACTTTTCACCGGCCTCCAGCTGGCTGCGAATCTCAGTGAATAACGCTTCTCGGTCTACAGGTGCGGGCATCCAGGCCAGCGATCCGGTGTAGGGCTGCACGGCGCAGATGATGCGCAGAGTACTGCCGGAAAGTTGGGCTTGTTCTGCCGCTACAAGCACCGCGTAACGGGCCTGATCCGAGCCGTCCACACCCACTGTGACAACTTTTTCAATCCCTGCCCGGCCTTCCTCAAGGCCTTCTTCCAGGCGTGCGGCACAGCTCAGTGGGACCGTGACGGTGGGGCATTTGGCGTGGGCGGGAAGCGCGGAACTGACACTGCCTAAAAGCCTGCCAATGAACCCGCCCCTGCCGCGTGAGCCAAAGACCAGCAGCTCGGCAGTTTCGCTTAGTTCCAGCAGCACTCCGGCGGCATCACCGTTCTCAACCCGCGCGTCCATCTCAATATCCAGATGCGCCACTTTGGCCGCCGATTCACGAAGGACAGCCTCGGCACCTTGGCGGATGACGTCGTCGTCCACTGTTGCATAGCCGCCGTCGAGTCCCGAGGCGGCAAAAATGGGGACAGTGTAGGCGGTGACCAGATGAAGTGGAACGTTGCGCAATCTCGCCTGCCGGGCGGCCCAGATCAGGGCGCCAATGCTCTGCTCGGAACCATCAATTCCGACCACAATCCCGGTGGGGGCGGGGATCGGTTCGTGCGCTGCGCCTTGGGGTGATTGCTCTTGGCTGGTCATCGTGCGCCTCCTGGTTCTTGTGTGCCGGGGATGCAAAAACTTGCTGCGGCCTCCCCGTCGCGGCCTTTACTTGTGACTATTGCGGGTTCAGCCATGCACGTCAAGTTGCGCTGCGGCGTGTGCCAAACATGACTTCATCTGCCATATCCACATCCGGAGCCTGACATGTGACAGAGTTGGCATTACTGGCGAGTAGGAAAGTGGGCAGCAATGTTGAAACTACTACAATCGGCTCTGGCGGACGGCCTCAGCGGGGCTTCTTCCACGCCTTCTGCGCCTTCTTCTGGGGCTATCTCTGCGGAGGAGGCCATGTGGGCAGGGGTGGATTTGGCCTGTGCCAACCTGTCCGCCCCACTGGCCGTCCTGAACCTGGCGGCACTGTCCACAAATGCCGGGTCCCTGCTGCGGCGGGCGGCGGGCAAGCCCATCCGGGTGGCTAGTAAATCAATCCGGAACCGTGACGTTCTCCGTGCCGTGCTGGCCCAGCCCGGTTTTGCCGGCATACTCGGATTTACACTTCCGGAAGCGTTGTGGTTAGCCGCTGATCCATCCGGCGCCTTCACTGACATTGTGGTGGCCTACCCCACCGCCGATTCCCCCGCCCTGCGCGCCCTTGCCGCTGATCCGCAAGCCTGTGCCCGCGTGACGCTCATGGTGGATTCCACAGAACAGTTGGAGTGGATGGCCGCCACTTTGGCAGGCACCCAACCGGCTGCCCCCATCCGGCTGTGCCTGGATCTAGACGCTTCGTGGCGCCCGGCAGTGGCAGGACGCACACTGGGTCACATTGGCGTGTACCGCTCCCCCGTGCGCACCGGGGGCGACGCCATCGCCTTGGCTCTAGCGATCGGCCGTCATGTCAAGGGCGGTGCACAGCTTTTCCGGCTCACCGGCATCATGGCGTACGAGGCCCAAATCGCTGGTCTGCAGGACACCCCGCACACCAAGAACAAGTTTGCCGATGCCGCCAAGTCACAGATCCTCCAACAAATACAGCGCTCATCGATGGCTGAAATCCTCCACCGCCGCGCCAACGTTGTGGCTGCTGTGCGCAATTTGTGCGAGCTCGAATTCGTCAACGGTGGCGGCACAGGCAGCCTGGAACTCACCACTGAAGATCCCTCCGTGACGGAACTGGCCGCAGGTTCGGGCCTCTTCGGTCCCACGCTCTTTGACGGGTACTCGCGCTTCAGCCCGGCCCACGCCGTCGGATTTGCCGCACCCGTGGTGAGACGGCCGGCCCCGGATATTGTCACGGTTCTGGGCGGTGGCTGGATTGCCTCGGGCCGGGCCGGCGCGGACAGGTCCCCTGAGCCCGTCTACCCCTCCGGTTTATCTCTCATTGGTACGGAGGGCGCGGGAGAGGTGCAGACCCCTTTGCGCGGGGCCGCGGCCTCAACCCTGCGCATTGGCGAGAAAGTTTGGTTCCGCCATGCCAAATCCGGTGAGGTTTGTGAGCATGTTGACGCTCTGGAAATTATCGACGGCGGTGGCCATCGGGCAGGCAGGGCGCTCACCTATCGAGGCGAAGGGAAGGCGTTCATATGAGTCAGTGGCGCAATTGGGCAGGCGATCAGCGTTGCACACCAAGCTCCGTAGCTAGGCCCAGTACAGTAGCTGAGGTTTCGGCCTTAGTCGCAGCGGCTGCCAGTAGTGGCACAACCATCAAAGCTGTGGGAGCCGGGCACAGCTTTACTGACATCGCCCTGACCCAGGGCGTTCAGCTGCACCTCGATGGCATCAGCGGATTGCTCAGGGTGGATCGGGAAGCGAAGCTGGCCACCGTTGCAGGTGGCACGCGGTTGCATGAGATCCCAGCCCTGCTGGCACCGTACGGGTTGGCCATGGAAAATCTGGGCGATATTGATAAGCAGTCCATAGCAGGGGCCATCTCCACGGGCACGCACGGGACGGGTGTGCGATTTGGCGGTATTGCCACCCAGGTGCGGGCGTTGACAATGGTGACGGGCACGGGGGAAATCAAACACTGCTCCGCCACTGAAAACCCCGACCTGTTCGCCGTGGCACGTGTAGGCCTTGGCGCCTTGGGCATCATTGTTGAGGTCACCTTGGCATGTGTGGATGCATTCATGCTCCATGCTGTGGAGCGCCCGGAACGGCTGGCGGCCGTTTTGGAATCGTTGCCCGAACGCAACGCCACCCTTGACCACTTTGAGTTCTACTGGTTTCCACACACCGATACGGCGCTCACCAAAACGAACACGCGCCACCCAGTGGGCGGGCTGCCACAGGGAGTCTCCCCTTTGTCCGCGGTGAATCACTTAGTGGATGACGTGTTGGTCTCCAACACCTTGTATTCTGCCCTGTGCACTGTATCCGGCAAGATGCCCGCCATCATTCCCCGCCTCAACAAGACGGCTTCGAAGCTGACGGGGAATAGGGAATTTGGCGATCTCTCACACAAGGTTTTCGCCACCGAGCGCACTGTCCGGTTCAGGGAAATGGAGTATGCCGTTCCGCTGGCCCAAATCCCCACGGTGCTGGCCGAACTTGAGGCCATGATTATGCGCCGGGGATTGCACATCTCCTTCCCCGTAGAAGTTCGCAGCGCCGCCGCCGATGACATTGCCCTATCCACGGCAAACCATCGCGAAAGTGGCTACATCGCCATCCATCAACATGTGAAAACGGCACCCTTGGAGTACTTTCGCGCCGCCGAGGAAATCTTTCGTGCCCATGAGGGGAGACCGCATTGGGGCAAGTGGCATTTCCTCCAATCGAAAGACTTTTGCCAGCTCTACCCAGACCTAGAAAAGTTCTGTATTGTTCGGGATGATCTTGATCCTCGGCGGGTGTTCAGAAACGCTTATCTGGATCGAGTACTGAGCTAATTATTGAACTCAGTGCAGAGCAACCCCTTCCGTTGCACCCGCCCTACGGCGCAGGCTTTGATGGCCTGCACCGACCCGTGAATTCTCCTACCGTTCGAGGAGTCATTTGCTATGATGTATGCCCCCAAAGTTGCCCCACCACGAGCTGATCTGGTGCCACTGGCAGGTACCAGCGTGATACCTGCCAGCACGGTAGCAACCAGCGCCTCCGCGCAGCGGGGAACATCCCCTGAAAGCACCACCACCATTGTGATCGGTTCCGGTTTCTCGGCATTGGCCGTAGCAGCCGAACTCAACCGGCAGGGCATCAAGACCATAGTGGTGGATAGCGGCTGCCCCATGAAGTCACCGGCACCGCTGGCACCCACCACGGGAGGCATCAGCCTGACCGCCCTGAACGAGCGCAGCGAAATTGTGCGGCTCCTTGAGCACTACGCCCGCCGCCATGAATTGGATCTACGCCCAACAACCCAGGCCTTGGAATTTACCCAGCATCACGGTGAGGCCCCGTCTCAGCGCCAGTGGCGAGTACAGACAACCACCGGCATGTTGACGGCCCACAGCGTTGTCTTCACCCGCAGCGCCCTGAGCCAATTGCGCAGACTCCTGCACAGCGTGGGCGTGACCACCGCAACTGACGTGCGGGCGGGCATGCACGCCTTGGGGATCTACCTCGTAGGTGTAGGGGATCTTGCCATCCCCACTACTCAGGAAATCCTGCATCAAGCCAAACGGGCCAGCCAGTCCATCTCTGCCCGGATCGCAACCCGGGAGCTGGGCTCCGTGGCCGCCACCGCTTAGAGCCTCACCGCAGCGGCTAGTCCTCGCTGGAAAGGCGGCGGCGGGCAACAACCACCATGGCCACCACTACACCCACCAGGACAACGGCAAGGCCAATGATGGACCAGGGCACTGCGGGGCTATCCGGCACCGTTTCGCCAGGGGTTTCCGGTTCAGCCTGGACGGACACCACGGGGCCGGCGCCCGCGCCTTGACCAGAAGCCGTGCCGGCGGAGGTAGCGGTGAACCCAAAGGTACCTTCAATGGGGTGTGAGTCAGAGGACACTAGCCGCCATTTCACGGTGTACTTTCCAGCGGGCGCCCCCGGACGCACTGCTTGGGTCGCGATGGTGTCCAACACCTCCACCTCACCTACCCCCCAATTATCTCCTGCCGCGTCAAGGACCAGAACTTGGGAACCAATGACGGCAGGGGAATTGCTCATGGTGATCTGAATCTTCTCGGGAACTGTGGCCACGGTGGAACCGTCAGAGGGTGAAGTCTCCGTCACGGAATCGTGGGCAAAAGCCGCCGTGGCGGTACCAAAAAAGACCAGCAGAAGCGTCAACAGGCCCGCCAATGATCGGCCCAGCAATGATTTTGATGTCATGTTAATCTCACCCTGTCGGTGGCCTATGCGAGAAATCACAGCAAAAGTTCCTTTACTCGTTGGAGAATGCCACCCCACGGTATCCCAGCATTATGGGAGTTCGCCCCACAGCGCCTGGCGGGGCACCCAAGCCAACTACCGCCGCGGTCAGCCTAGGAGTTAGAAATCCAAGCCAGCGCCTAATAAGTACGCGCCACCATTACGGGCTATTATTTCCTCGGTTAACTTAAATCTTTTTTCACTTCCCTGGAAGGCTCCCCATGGCAACGAAGACGGCACCGCGCCTGTCTGCGGTCGACAAGTATTTCATGATCACCGAGCGTGGCTCGAACTATTCGCGGGAAATCCGCGGCGGTTTCGCCACGTTCTTCGCGATGAGCTACATTGTGGTCCTGAACCCGCTGATCCTGGGCGGCGCAGATTCCGCAGGCGGTGAGCTGGGCCTGGAGCGCGTTGCCGCTGTCACCGCCTTTGTGGCCGGCATCCTGACCATCCTCATGGGCGCCTGGGCCAAGCACCCCTTCGCCCTTGCAGCGGGCTTGGGCGTCAACGCATTTGTGGCCGTCACGGTTGCCACGAACCCGGGCCTGACCTGGCCGGACATGATGGGCCTGGTGGTTCTCTCCGGTATCACCATGTTCATCTTGGTACTCACGGGCTTTAGAACAGCGGTGTTCAAGGCGGTGCCTGAAGGGCTAAAAATCGCCATTGTGGTGGGCATCGGCATGTTCATTGCGCTCATTGGCCTGGTCAATGCCGGCTTTGTGCGCCGTATTCCGGACGTTGCTGGCACCACGGTTCCTGTGGGACTGGGTTTTGACGGCAAACTGCTGGGCTGGCCCACGCTGGTCTTCATTGTTGGGCTGATCCTGACCATCGCCCTGGTGGTGCGCAAGGTCAAGGGCGCCATCCTGATCGGCATCGTGGTCTCCACCGTCCTGGCCAACATCTTGGAAATGACTCTCCACATTGGCCCGTCCTTCGACGGAACCACGTCCAACCCGCAGGGCTGGTCACTGGTGGTCCCGCAGCTCTCGCAGTGGTCCCTGCCTGACTTGTCCCTCATTGGCCAGGTCAATATCTTCGGCGCTTTCAGCAAATTGGGGGCGATTGCTGCCCTGCTGCTCGCCTTTGTGATTTTGCTGAGCATCTTCTTTGACGCCATGGGCACCATGGTGGGTCTGGCCGCCGAGGCCGGATCACTGCGTGAAGACGGCACCATCCCCAACGTGGACCGCGTACTGCTTGTTGACGCGTTCGGTGCGATCGCCGGAGGTGGCGCATCCGCATCCTCTAACCAGATTTATGTGGAATCCGGTGCCGGTATTGGTGAGGGCGCCCGTACGGGTCTGGCCTCCATCGTGACGGGCCTGCTCCTGCTGCTGGCCATGTTCGTCACGCCGCTGATTAAATTGGTCCCCTTTGAAGCAGTGGCCCCGGCCCTTGTTGTGGTCGGTTTCATGATGGTTTCCCAGGTGGGCAAGATCGATTGGTCCGATTGGGGAATCGGCATCCCGGCCTTCCTGACGTTCACCCTCATGCCGTTCACCTACTCCATTGCCAATGGCATCGGTGCCGGGTTCATCGCCTTCGTGCTGATCCGCGTATTCCAGGGCCGAGCCAAGGAAATTCACCCCCTGATGTGGGCTGTTGCTGCGGCGTTCCTGCTGTTCTTCGGCATCGGCACGGTGGAAGCCCTGTTCGGCATCGGGTAACCGCACCACCCTCGAGTACGTAAGTTGGTGGACCGAATCGTGTAGTTTCGGTCCACCAGCTTGTGTACTCGATTTCATTTTAATGGGTGTCTGTGATGGGAGACGCCCATACCCGAGGACCGCTGGCGTTGTCCCAGGGCATGGGGTTGGCTTGGCACATGGACTTTTCTACGCTCTCCGTTGATATACCCGCCACGGCATGGACCGGCCGGAACGACGGCGAATCCCCCGCCCACCGCCGCTGGTGGCAGACTGTCGCCATTGCTGCCACCTCCGCATCCCCGGACGCCCCGTCCTTGAACACCGCCTCGCTGAATGCCTCGCTGCCCGGCCCCGCTGCACTGCTGGGTTTCGCCTCCCACGCCGGCGTTGCCCGCAATCACGGCCGCACGGGCGCCGCCACCGGCCCCGCAGCCCTCCGCGCCGCTCTGGGCTCGCTCGCCTTCCATGGCACCCGGGAAGTAACTGACGCCGGAGACATTGTGGTCTCCGGTGACTCCTTAGAGGACGGCCAGGCCCGCTGCGGCGCTGCTCTGACAGCCATGCTCGACGCCGGATACCTCACCTGTGTGCTGGGCGGCGGGCACGAAACCGCGTATGCCAGTTACCTAGGTGTTGCGGGCACTGCGGCGTTCACCAACGGCGCCCGTCTCGGTGTGCTGAACCTGGACGCCCACTTTGACCTGCGCGAGGCCCCAGTACCCAGCTCCGGCACACCGTTCCTGCAGATGGCCCGCGCGGAAGCCGCCGCTGGGCGGGAACTGAACTACGCCGTCGTGGGCATCAGTGAACCCAACAACACCCGGGCCCTCTTCGATACGGCGCATGAACTCGAGGTGAAGTACCTGCTGGATGAGGATTGCTCAGCGGAACGCACGGAAGGGTTTGTGTCCTCATTTTTGGAGACCGTGGATATTGTGTACCTCACGATCGACCTGGATGTGATGCCCGCAGCCGTGGCCCCCGGCGTCAGCGCACCCGCAGCCTACGGGGTACCACTGGCAATCATCGCCGCCATATGCCGCCAGGTGGCCGCGAGCGGGAAGTTGTTCCACTGTGATGTGGCGGAGCTTAACCCCGAATTTGACGTTGACAACCGCACCGCGAAGGTGGCCGCTCGGCTGATCGACACACTGCTGCGCTAAGGCGGGGCACTTTCACGTTCCGTGCCCCACCCGCGCCTAGTTCAGCGGACCCGTGGCAGTTTCCGCTGCTGCACGGATGGCGCCGGAGCCTACCAAACGGTCGGCTTCCTCAAGTTCGGGCGAGAGGAAACGGTCGGCACCCGGTCCCGGCACGGTTGCCCGAAGCACCTCAAGTACGGCGGCGCCAGCCGGACCGGGGAGCAAAACGCCGCCGGACAAGGACGTACGCATGTCAATGGCGCGGGTGGCTGTGACCAGCTCAATCGCTAGGACCCGGCGCAGATTTTCCACGGAGCGGCGCAGCTTCCGGGCGGCATGCCAGCCCATGGAAACGTGATCCTCCTGCATGGCGGAGCTGGGGATGGAGTCCACGGAGGCGGGCACGGCCAGGCGTTTGGAGTCAGAGACCAGGCCGGCCTGCGTGTATTGGGCGATCATGAGGCCCGAATCCACCCCAGGGTCCCCGGCCAGGAACGCGGGCAGGCCGTGGCTGCGGGCGGGGTCTAGCATGCGGTCGGTGCGGCGCTCGGCGATCGAGGCGACGTCGGCGGACACAATAGCGAGGAAGTCCAGCACGTAGGCCACCGGTGCGCCGTGGAAGTTTCCATTGGAGGATACGCGGCCATCAGGGAGCACCACGGGGTTGTCGATCGAGGCGGCGAGCTCCCGGGTGGCCACCATGAGCGCGTGATCCACGGTGTCCCGGGCGGCGCCGGCCACCTGCGGGGCGCAACGCAGCGAGTAGGCGTCCTGCACGCGGGAGTCGCCCACACGGTGCGAGGCGACGATGGGCGAGTTCGCCAGCACGCGCAGCATGTTGTCCGCGCTGAGAGCCTGGCCTGGGTGCGGGCGCAGCTCCATGTGCAGCTCGGGCACAAAAACCTGATCGGTCCCCAGCAAGCCCTCCACACTGAGCGCGGCGGTGATGTCCGCCGTGGTCAGGAGCATTTTCAAATCAGCGATGGCCATGAGCAGCATGCCGAGCATGCCGTCGGTGCCGTTGACCAGCGCCAGGCCTTCTTTTTCGGCCAGCTCAATGGGCGTGATCCCGGCCTCGGCGAGCAGTTCGGGCACGGGGCGGATGACGCCGTCGGGCCCGGCCGCCTCCCCTTCGCCCATGAGCACCAGCGCGCAGTGCGAGAGCGGGGCAAGGTCCCCCGAGCAGCCAAGCGAGCCGAATTCGCGCACCACGGGCGTGATCCCGGCGTTGAGCACATCCACCATGGTGGTCACCACAACGGCCCGCACACCGGTCCGCCCGCTGGCCAGGGTCTTGGCGCGCAGGAACATCAGGGCACGCACCACCTCGCGCTCCACGGCCGGACCCATGCCGGCGGAGTGGGAGCGGATTAGCGATTTTTGCAGCTGCGTGCGCATATCAGTGGGGATGTGGCGGTTGGCGAGGGCACCAAAGCCTGTAGAGATGCCGTAGGAGGGGGTCTCTGAGTGCGCCAGCTTTTCCACATGAGCCCGCACCCGTTCGACGCCGGTCAGCGCCTCCGCTCTGAGCACCACCTTTGCGTTGTGGCGGGCCACGGCAATGACGTCCTCGGGGGTGACCCCTGAAGAGCTGAGGGTGACGGTTTCGGTGGTGGCGCTCATGGCGGGTCCTTACATAGCACGGTGGTCTTGTTCTCTACTATGGCCCCTAACTGTGCGGAAATCAGCGCCTTTACCGACCCACTGTCCGGAATTTCAGACACCTGCAAATGCTGCGGAGGTCGTTGTTAAGATTGGAGGCCTGTCCACAGGCCTCCAATCTTAACAACGACCTCCGCGCGCGCCCGGAGACCTACTATTCAGCCTTCGCGGCGCCCGTAGATCCGCACCGAGAGTTCCCCGGCAACCTTGATGACGTGCGCCGCAAGATCCGGCCACTTCTCTGCCGGAACCTTTTCCTCCAGAAACGTCACGGCCACAGCAGCCACGGGCCAGCCGAGATGATCAGTGACCGCAGCCGCCACCGAGCCGAACCCGTCCGAGATCTCTCCGTTCTCGGTGGAGTAGCCGCGGAGCCGCACCTGATCTAGATGGGCGGACAGTGTGGAGTACTTGGCAATGGGGGCCGGCACTTCGGTCAGGGAGCTAAAGGCTGCCGCGTTGGGGTACAGTGCCCGAACCTGGGACTTGGGCAGAGCGGCCAGAATTGCTCGGCCGGTAGCCGTGAGGTGACTGGGAAGCCGCACCCCCACGTCGGTCACCAAGGAGGGCCGGTGTTTGGCCCGTTCCTCGACGATGTACAGGACATCACGCCCATGCAGGACTGCCAGGTGGGCGCTTTCTCCAAGCTTGTCTACGAGCGCCGCGAGCAGCGGCCTCCCCAGCCGGGACAAGGGCTCTTGCCGTGAATAGGCGCTGCTGAGCTCAAAGGCGGCAACACCCAATCCGTAGCGCTGCTCCTCGTGCAGATGCATAACAAAGCCGCTTTGCTCCATTACCCCCAGCAGGTGGTAGACACTGGATCGGGGCAGTTCCAAGGTAGTGGCAATGGTGGAAGCCGCCAGCGGTCCACGCTTGGAGGAGAGTAGTTTCAGTATCCGCAAAGTGTTCTCTGCGGCAGGGACCTTGGAAGGCTTAAGCTCAGTGTTTGTCATGATCCCCTCATCGTCGGCGCAAATCGCCATGACTCTTTCCACAATATAGAATATTGGCGTCTGAAATCCCAGAATATCGGGATGCTGAGGACACTTTCGGCCCAGAAACCGGCAGATGAGTGAGGCTTGCCACGCCATTTGCTTTGACAATGACGCAGCACACCATTCGCGCTGCGTGAGAAGGCTCACTCATGAACTCCAAGGGATCCGCACTTACCCGCGGCCTGAACGCCCGCCATATCCGCTTCATGGCGTTGGGCTCAGCCATCGGCACGGGCTTGTTCTACGGCTCCTCGAGTGCCATCCAAAAGGCCGGCCCGGGCGTCCTGCTGGCGTACATCATTGCCGGCGCGGCAGTCTTCATGGTCATGCGCGCCCTGGGTGAACTCGCCGTCCGGCACCCCGTATCCGGCTCCTTTGGCCAATATGCCAGCCGCTATCTAGGCCCACTAGCAGGATTCATCACCGGCTGGACCTATGTTTTTGAGATGGCCATCGTGGCCATTGCCGATGTCACGGCCTTCAGCATCTACATGGGCTTCTGGTTCCAGGATGTCCCGCGCTGGATCTGGGTTCTGGCCATCATCTTCTTCCTGGCCGCCATCAACCTGCTCAGCGTGAAGGTGTTCGGCGAGCTGGAATTTTGGTTCTCCCTCATCAAGGTCTCGGCCATCCTCGCCATGATCGCCGGCGGAGTGGCCATTATAATTTTCGGTTTCCACATGGACGGCGCACAGGCGGTTTCGGGCCTGGGCAATCTTGTAAACAATGGCGGATTCCTGCCCAACGGCTGGGTGGGGTTGCTGGCCGCGTTCGCCGTGGTCATGTTTGCCTTTGGCGGCATTGAAACCATTGGTGTGACGGCTGGCGAGGCGAAGGATCCCGGCAAGTCGATCCCGGCGGCCGTCAACACCGTTCCGGTGCGTATTTTGCTCTTCTATGTTCTGACGTTGGGCGTGCTGATGAGCCTGATCCCGTGGAATGACATCACGGGCGAGACCAGCCCCTTCGTCCAAATTTTTGATTCCCTGGGCATTCCCTTGGCTGCGCACATCCTCAACGCAGTAGTCATCACGGCGGCTCTCTCGGCCATCAATAGCGATATCTTCGGCGCCGGTCGCGTCCTGTTCGGCCTCTCCCAACAAGGCCACGCACCCGCCGCCTTTGGCCGTATTTCCAAACGCGGAGTGCCGTGGATGACCGTCATGCTCATGACGGGCGTGCTACTGGTGGGCGTGGTCCTGAACGCCACCATCCCCGAGGACGTATTCTTGCTGATCGCCTCCATCGCCACGTTCGCAACGGTGTGGGTGTGGATGATGATCCTGGCCTCGCATGTGGCCATGAAGCGCGAGATCTCCCGCAACAACCTTGCCCCCTCCGCCTTCCCCGTGCCGCTCTGGCCGCTCGCCTCGATCCTGACAAGCGTGTTCATGCTGGGCATCATCGTGCTGTTGGGAATCTACCCTGACACCCGGGTGGCACTCTATGTTGGGGTGGCGTGGCTGGTGCTGCTGACCCTTGCCTTTAGGCTGTGGGTCCGTGGTGATGGACGACGCCGGGCCGTCCTTCTCGATGAAACCCCGCCTGCCGCCGCGGCTAGCCAGGTACCGGAGCCGGCGCTAGAGGCAGCTACTGCGGTTCGGCGTCGTTGAGCACTAGGGCGCTGCGCCCAAACTGGCGTACTTTACTGTCATCCCACAGCTGAGCGGGCATGGCACCGCCCAGAAGGGCCCGGGGCAATCCGGCGCCGTCACCCAGTGGGGAGTCGCTGCCAGCAATGATGACATTGCCGGAGCGGCGCCCCTTCAACATGGGCGGGTCCGCGATGATCACGGTGTGTTTGAATGCGCCCGCAATGGTGGCGGCCTCGCGCCGCGCAACGGCCAGCGCGGGTGAGTCACCGCAGTTAACAACATATACGCCGCCGGGAATGAGTACATTCTTGGCGGCGCTGGTAAATTCTGCTGTGGTCAGCGCAAACGGCGTCTTGGACCCGGCAAAAACATCCCGGATCACCAGGTCCCGGCTGCCCGCTGTCAGCGATTCGGTGACTTCGCGTGCCTCACCCACCCGGATCTTCAGCAGCGGCGCGCGGGGCAAATCAAACCATTCCCGGACGTAGTTGGCCAGCTTCCCGTCAATCTCCACCACCACGTTGCGGGAGTTCGGGTAGGCGGCCACCAGATAGCGCGGCATGGAGCAAGCCGCCCCACCCAGGCTCAGCGTGCGCAGATTTGCCCCGGCATTCCAGCGGTCCTGCACCAGCGCCATGATCCAGCGCATGTATTCAAAGTCCAGACGCAGCGGGTCGGCCAGGTCAACGTGGGAACTTTGTACGCCATTGAGCAGGAGGAGCCAGCCGTTGGGGTTGTCGCCGTCGGGAATCAGTACCGCCGTGCCGGTATCGGTTGAGAAGGTTCCGGCCACGGGCCCTCTGATGCCGGGCTCAGGCTCGGCCGCAACATTTTTTGGTGTGCGCTGACGTCCCATTAGAGGCTCGCAGTGGTGCTGCTGTTGGCAGCCGGGAAAGTAATCACCCTGCCAGCGTAGTGCAGTAGCACCGAGCAAGTTTTCGCCTGCATTTTCATTGACAGTCCGGCCCTGGGCCGGTTGCCCATGCCGGCAGCACAGTTGGAACTTCCGCCCGCCGCCGGCATGGGTCACTCGTTAGACTGCGAGCAGTTCTCGCTCGCGCTCCACCTGCGCCGTGGGCGAAGTCTCTTCGTTCAACGGGGAGTGGGTACCGGTGTTCAACGGTTTGAAGCGGTCAATCACAACCACCAACCCCAACGATAGAACTCCCCAGATGCCAAAGTTGAGCAGCGCCCCGCCCACTACGTCGCCGCCAAAGTACATGACGGAGCGGACAGCTTCAACAGCTGCCGGCATCGGCAAAATGTCATGGAGCGTCCGGAAAATTTCCGGCTGCATGTAGATGGACAGCGCCCCTCCCGAGGCGGGGATACCGACAAACATGAGAATGGCAACCACCGGCAAGATGGAGAGCATCCCGATGAGTCGCTCAAAAACTGCTGCAACCATGGCCATGGCAAAGATGGCCACAATGCCTATTCCGAACAGTGGCCAGAAGTGACCGTGAATGGCCCCAACCATGGGCCCTGCAATCAGATAGAGCACTGCAGACATGAACACTGACCAGGCGGCCACGATCGGTATGAGTTTACGCAGCGCCCGTGAGGCGGGTGCTGCGTTGGCGCCAACAACGATGATCAAGAATCCCGCCATCATCCAGCCCATCGCCATGTACATGGGGACTGTTCCAGCACTGTCGCCATCTGTCAGCGGCGCCGTGTTTTCAACGTTCAGCGTCATGTCCTGGCCAGCAGCTACCTGCCCGAAGATGGTGGTGACAAGCTGCTGGGCACTGGATCCTGCGGCCTCATTGGTCAGCAGCAACGCTGAGCTGTCCTGTGCCGAAGGCAGTACCAGTGCAGCCGTGACCTGGCGATCGTGCACCAAGGCGCGGGCCTCGTTCTCAGAGTCCACAGCACGCAAATCAAAGAGTCCCGCCATATTGGTGTCGAGCTGGTTCACTGCCTCTTGGCTGGCCTCAGCTGTGGCACCGACAATGGCAACAGGCATATCGCGCGGCGTGGGCTCCCCCATGGCGCCGAGCATGAAGGAAATCATCATGGCCACCATGGCGAACGGGAAGAACAGCAGCGCGGTGTAGCGCCAGAAACGTGATTTGGGGCGCTTGCCACCATGCAGGGATTGCACGGCAACGAACGGCTCGGGAGCATTGGGGTGCTTGCGGGACTTGTACACGTCATATCCGAAGGTCAGCAGTAACGCTACGACCGCCCCGATCGCAAGGACAATAAGGTAAGGTGCCACTCCTACACCGTCAAAGTACATGACCGAACGCAGCGCCTCACCCAGTGCAGGCGTGGGCAGGAAAGAGTGCAGGAATGCGTAGAAGCCGGGCATGGTGTGCACGGATAGGCCCATGTTGGAGGCTGGTACGCCCAGCACCATCAGAAGGAGCATGGCTACGATGATGGCCAAGGGCCCCAGAAGTCGAGTGAATAGCAACTGCACCGCACCGACGGCAAAGACACCGAGCCAGCAAATTCCCAGCACAGCCCATGCATGTCCTTGCACCACCCCTAGAATCGGACCGGTCACAGCCCACACCAACCCGGAAACAAGTGCCGCCCAGCCTGCCAGCAAAGGCACAGCACGGCGCTTACGCAGCAATTCCGGGGAATTGGACAGCGTCAGGCTAAATGGCAGGTATCCGGCCATGATGAGCGCGGTGGTCATGAACATGGCCCCCAGCCCGGACTTATCAGTGTCCGGAAGCGGCGCGAGGTCCTGCGCCTGTAGCTGCAGTCCTTGAGCCATGATTTGCGGGGCAAGGAGCCCAGTCACCGTTGTGGCCTGCGAGGCTCCGGCGGAACCGGCCGTGTACAGGGTGGCCTTGCCGTTTTCAATAACGACGGCGGCACTAACCTCACGGCTCACAACTTGCCTGCGTGCTTCTTGGGCACTGGCAACTGTGCGGACATCCACGGCATCCGGATCTGTTGTTTCCAGCGTCTGGGCAAACGCCCCCGCGGCGGCTGGGGCTCCGGCAATTGCAATGGGCATGTTGTTCGGTGCCGGGGAGTGCATGGCGGCCAGATAACCGCCAACCATCATTCCCACCATGATCAGCGGCATCATAAACATGGCCACGTAGCGTCCAATGGTTTCAGCCTTGGCGCGCTTGCGCGCAGCCGCCTCTGCCTCTTCTGCGCTCACCCCGGCTGCAGAAATTGGCGCACCGGGTACGCTCTCCGCCTCCGTGTTTGAGGCCACTGGGTTTGAGGCCACTGGGTCATGCTTCGTGACGGGCGCTGTGGCCGCAGCGTTTTTCCCGTACACGGTGGGTTCATTGCCCGGCGTTGGCTCGCTTGGGTTCTCTGAGTTGCTGCTCAAGTTCATACTCCTGGTGCTGGCTAAAGTTACGTGGTGCCCCGTCTTGCCAGAAAATGTGCCCGAAAGCGGCCTGGCGCTGTTGGCACATCTCGTGCCGACGGTCGTATTTAACCACTTTACGCCACGTGGCGTAAAAAGGAATAAGACGAGTGCAGCATCACAGCGGCACCCGGCCACGGTACGGTGGTGAGTTGAAAGAAAGTGGGCATCATGGGACATCACGGAGACAAGGCGCGCGAGGCACTGCTAGATGCCGCCGAGGAACTTTTTGCCATTCACGGGGTGGATGCCGTCTCAAACCGAAAGATTGCCGAGCATGTGGGGACCCATAACCATTCGGCCGTGGCCTACCACTTCGGCAACCGGGATGAATTGATCCGAGCACTGCTTGAACGCCACCTGCACAGCATGCAAGGGCGGCGCAACGAACTTCTGGCAGACCTGCCCGAGGACGCAGGGCTACGGGAGGTGATTGCCTGCCGAATATTGCCGTGGGTGGAACAACTCGCCGCTATGCCACAGCCAAGTTGGCGTGCACAATTCCTCTACCAGGTGCGTTCGGTCCCATCCGCAGCGAAAGTACTGGCGTCGTCCTTCGAAACGAACGACGGCTTCGATGAGCTATTCCTTCGCATGCGCGATAGTTTGAGTAATATTTCGCAGCCCATTTTGCGGGCACGGGCCAGCGTGCTGGGACATTTGGCGTTGGGCATTTGTGCCGAATTTGAGGCTGCGTTGCAGGCGGGTACACAGCACGGCAACTGGACGTCCGTGGGCTATTTCCTTATTGATGCAGGGGCGGGAATGTTGGCGGCGCCGGTGACACACAGCGAGGATTTCCTGAGCCCGCCAACCATTCCCAGCCTGATCTGAACCGGGCTGTCCTAAACCAGCCGCACCTGAACCGGGTAGCCGGCGTTACTGACCGATCCCGTCCAAGGCCCCTTCCAGCCGGCTCACCTTGCCGTCGAGTTCGCCAGTATGGCCGGGGCGAATATCTGCTTTGAGCACCAGGGAGACCCGCGAACCATAACGGCCCACAGCCTCGGTAGCGCGCTTGATAACCTCCATGACCTCATCCCATTCACCTTCAATTTCGGTGAACATGGAACTTGTCCGGTTGGGCAGGCCTGATTCGCGAACCACTTTCACGGCCGCCGCCACCGCAGTGTGAACGGATGCGTCATCACCGGTGCCGGCCGGTGCGTCAAGGGGTGTGCCGCTGGGTGCCACTGAAAAAGCCACAATCATGAGAATCTCCTTGATGGGTTGTGTTTACGGGTGCTGCTTCTATTATGGGCAGTCCACCCCATTGGCGTATGCACGGGTTCCAGATAAAGTAGCTAAAATGCTTCCCACTCTTTTTGCACTTCCGCTGGCCCCTGCCCCGGACCCCTACGACTACAACTACAACACCACCATGGATTCCGCCGCATTCGCGGCCTTCTTCATGGCCCTGATGGGCATCTACGCGCTCATCTTTGTGGTTGCCTGGCTGGTCACCGGATTCGCTTGGGCAGGAGTTTTCAACAAGGCCGGGTATGCCAAATGGAAGGCGTTCGTGCCCTTCTACAACAGCTGGATCATGGTGAAGATGGTAGGGCGCCCAGAATCCCATTTCTGGTTCCTCTTCATCCCGTATTTCAACATCTACATGATGATTGTCATTATGAATGACATGTCCAAGTCTTTCGGCAAGGATACCGGTTTCACGGTGGGTCTGGTCCTCTTACCCGTTGTTTTTGCCGCCATTCTCTCCTATGGTGATGCCGCGTACCGCGGACCGTCGTACCTAAGCGCCGATCAGAAGCAGCAAGCCATGTACTACGGGCAGCAGCAATTTGTCCAGCAGCAGTACGCGGCCGCCCCCGGCCAGCAATACCCGAACGCACAGTACCCGCCAGCGCAATACGGCCAGCAGCAGTATCCCAACCCGCAGGATCCGAACGCCCAATACCCCGCAGCACCCTACCCCGCTGCACCGGATGGCCAGCCGGCGGGTCCCAACCAGCAGGATCCTGCGCAGAACCCGTTCGGCTCAGGGCCAGCCCAGCAGCCGTAGCCCGGCGGCGGCCCCGGCCCCGGCGAGGACCACCACGAGAAATGGCGCCTTGCACCAAAGCGCAATTGCGGCCGCCACGAGGGCGCCGATCCTGGCATCCACCACAACGGAGGCGCCGCTGGCTGCGGCGTTAACAACCGTCAGGGAGGCCAACAGGCCAATGGTCAACGTTCCTGCCACCCGCGACATCCGCGGATTGGCGAGCACCTTCGCCGGGACCAGGTAACCCAGCAGCTTTGTCAAATACCCCACAACCGCGGCCACCAGCACCCAAAACCACAGATTCATGGCTGGCCCCCGTCCGTGCCGGGCGTGCTGTGCTCGCTGCTGGGTCCGGGGCTGTGCCGGTAAGGCTCAATATTAGGTTCCAGACCGTCGTCAATATGACCTGGAGCATGGGACGGGGTGCCTCCTCTGCGGAACCAACCAATGATCCCGGCCACCAGGGCGGCCACTAAGATGGGGACGCCCGGTGGCACGAACGGTACCGCCAGCAGGGTCACGAGGGCGCACACCACGGCGATCGCAGCCGGCTGGATTGCCTTTATTCGCGGCCAGAGCAGGCCCAGGAACGCTGCCACGGCAGCACCGTCAAGCCCCCATTGCTTGGGATCACCCAGGGCGTTGCCAATCACTGCGCCCACCGCTGTCATGATGTTCCACAGAATAAAAATGCCCAGCCCGGCTACCCAGAAACCACGTTTTTGCTCATCTGGGTCTGTTTGTCCCGTTGCCGTGGCGCTTGATTCGTCAATGGTGACGTGTGCGGCCGCAAGGCGGCGCCATCCGGAAGGATGCAGAAGGGCGTTGATCTGCATGCCATAAACACCGTTGCGGATACCCAAAAGGGCGGAGGTGCTCATGGCGGCCACACCGGATCCGCCGCCGGCAATCACACCGATGAAGGCAAATTGCGAGCCGCCGCTGAACAGCAGCAGGCTCAGCACCATGGTCTGGAAAAAGCTCAGCCCGGATGCAACGGAAAGAGCACCAAAGGACACCCCGTACAAGCCTGTTGCAATGGCAATTGAGGCGCCAATTTTCGCAGCCGGGGAGCCTTTCAGCTCCGCAGCTAGCCCTCTGACGCTCACTGGGAAATGATGATAGGCATGGTGTTCGTGTCAATGGGCTCAGTAGACAGACTCAGGTGTTCTGTGCCGTGCAAGGCATCAGCTGCCCGGACCAGTGCCAGATGGGAGAAGGCTTGGGGGAAGTTTCCGGCCATGCGGCCACGCCCCATGTCATACTCCTCACTGAGCAGGCCTACCTCATTCGCCAGGCCCACAAGGGTGTCCATGAGGACCACGGCTTCCGGGCGGCGTCCGGTGTGTGCGTACTGTTCCACAAGCCAGAAGGAGCAGGCCAAGAACGGGTGTTCGCCAGGTTCCAAACCGTCAATGCCGGAGGTGGTCTGGTAGCGCATAATCAGCCCGTGCTCATCCACGAGCTCAGATTCCAAGGCGGCCACCGTGCCCAGCATTTCCGGGGAGCCGTAACCCACAAATCCCACCTGGGGAAGCACCAGCAAGGAAGCATCCGTGGTGGTTCCGCCGTACGTTTGGGTAAAAGTGTTCAGTTCCTTGTTGAAGCCGTGTTCCATGATCTCGGCCCGCAATTGCTCACGCAACTCTTCCCAGCGTTCAACATGGCCAGCCAGTCCGTGGTTGCGCACGGCCCGGACAGCACAGTCAAAAGCGGCCCACATCATCACCCGCGAATGTGTGAAGTAGGACAAATCCCCGCGCATCTCCCAGATGCCATGGTCACGAGAGGAAAGGTGATTCTCTACAAAACCCAGCATGGCCTGTTGCAATGGCCACGAGAAGTGGTCCTCGTGCCCACCGGCAAGCCGAAGCTTTTCCAACGACACGAGCACTTCGCCCACAACATCGGCCTGGTACTGCCCCACGGCGCCGTTACCAATGCGCACCGGCGCTGCGCCCTCATAGCCGGGCAAATGGTCCAGAACACCTTCGGGCAGGTTCCGCTCTCCTGACAGCCCGTACATGATTTGCAGGTCTTCCGGATCGCCCGCCACGGCCCGCAACAACCAGTCACGCCATTTCAGCGCCTCTTCCGCGTAACCGTGGGTCAGCATGGCTTCAAGCGTGAGAGCCGCATCGCGCAGCCAGCAAAAACGGTAGTCCCAGTTCCGTGCACCACCGAACTCTTCCGGCAGTGAGGTAGTGGGCGCAGCCACAATACCGCCGGTGTCCTGATGTGTCAGGGCACGCAACACCAGCAAGGAACGCTCTACGATTCCCGCATATTTTCCGTCGTGGTTGTAGCGCGCAGCCCAGTCATCCCAGTACCTGCAGGTCGCAGTCAGTGCGGCGTCCGTATCAATGGGGCGCGGTTCCGGCCGGTGGGAGGGGTACCAAACCAATTCCTGCTCAACCCTGGCCCCGGCCTGAACCGTGAACTTTCCTGCGTGTTCGCGATGGGCCGCGTGCGGCAGCTCATCTCCTCGCAGTACCAATGCATCAGGTCCTGCAACGCCCACAATTCCTTCGGAACCATCCGCATTCTTAACCCTGCGCACCCATGGCAACACCTTGCCGTAGCCCGGGCGGATAGTGATGTTCTGCTGAAATTCCACACTGCCGCTAATTCCTTCAATACGGCGCACAAGGGACGCCCGCCTGTCCCCGATCGGCATAAAATCAGTGATTTTTGCCGTCCCCGTTGGGGTTTCCCACACCGTTTCAAGCACAAAGGTCCGGCCAACGTAGCGGCGGTGCGCCACCGTCGCCTCGGGGTGGGATGGGGCCATCAGCCAGCGGCCATGGTCGCTGGTTCCCAACAGTGCAGTGAACACAGAAGGTGAATCAAAACGGGGAAAGCACAGCCAGTCAATGCTCCCATCGCGGCCCACTAGGGCGCCTGTGTGCAGGTCTGATAGGAGGGCGTAGTCTTCAATTCTCGATGCCATTGTTCCATGCAATCACATGGCGTGCCCAAAACGTCAAGGCCGTCTGTAAAGGCAGTCTGTATTAGTGCCGCTCCGTGAGCATCTCCCGGAGCGCCCGGGGCTTATTGCTTGTCAGTTGGGTGACGCCAGCACCAAGGCAAAGTTCCAGGTCCTGGGCACTGTCAACCGTCCACACCCGCAGGGTACGTCCCACGGCCAGCCAGCGGGCAACGTCACCTAGGTGAGTGCGCAGGTACTGAACGCCGGGTCCGGCGAGGAGGGCAACGCCGTCGTCCACCAACTGCTGGCGTTGCCACTGAAGGCGGTCCTCGGGTCCAACAACTTCAAGAAGTGCACACAGTTTCTCCGCGGCCACATGCTGGGCCAAGAACAGCACTGCCTCGGGGTGAAAGGACATGAAGGAGACCTCAATTTCTCCCACCGCGTGTCCCACACTGTGTACCACCGTGGAGGTCTCCGGGCTCCAGCCGCGGCCGCGCAGGGTGTCCAGCGCCGCCTCAACCAGCGCCGGGTCAAAGTGGCCGCCGTATTTGAATTCAATGGCGAGACTCATGGGACGGGAAGCCGTGCTGAGAATGTCCAGCAGTTCGGCCAGCGTCAGCAACTGTTCGGCCGTAGTACCAAATTCGGGCGGGATCGCGGAGCCGTGCCAGGAACTGAAATCCACGGCGCGCAGCTGGGCCAGTGTCATCTTCGCCACAGCCCCGGAACTGTTGGAGGTGCGGCTGATGTCTTCGTCGTGGAGGAGCACCAGGGCACCGTCCGCGGTGAGGTGAAGATCGCACTCCACGCCGTCGGCGCCGTCGGCGATGGCTTGCAGGTAGGCGGCGCGGGTGTGCTCGGCATAGGCGGCACTGGATCCGCGGTGGGCGAAGATCATAGCTGTCATGGCCTCACGCTACGCTTACTGTCATGGCTTCGACACAACAGCTTGACCCGACCGGCCTCTCACCGCACCCGGATATTGCCAAGGCGGCAGCGCTGCGGCGCATGAAGAACATCGCTTTGGCATTGTTGGTATTCATGGCGGTGGTGTTTTGCTTTGCCTTTGCCCTGGCGCCACGCTTCCCCTGGCTGGCCTATGTCAGGTCCGCGGCCGAGGGCGGCATGGTGGGTGCCCTGGCCGACTGGTTTGCGGTGACGGCACTCTTCCGTTATCCCATGGGCCTGAAGATCCCGCACACGGCCATCATCCCCAACCGCAAGGACGAGATTGGTTCTTCCCTGGCGGAATTTGTGGAAACCAACTTCCTGTCCGAGGAAGTGGTGTCCCAGAAGCTGGCCAAGACCCAGATTGCCCAGAAGGTGGGGACGTGGCTGGCAAGGCCAGAAAGTGCCCAGCGGGTGGCCACCGAGGGCGCGGCCGCGATGCGCGGGGCGATTGCCGTTTTGAAGGACGACGACGTCAGGGACGTCATCGAATCCATGGTGCGCAAGCATGTCCTGGAGCCGCCGTGGGGCCCGCCCATTGGCAAGCTCGCGGAACGGATCTTTGCAGACGGCCACCACCACTCCCTGGTCGATCTTCTGGTGGACCGCTCCACCGCATGGATCAAAAGCAACCACACCACCATCAGTGGACTGGTTTCGACCCGTTCACCTAGTTGGGTGCCACAATTTGTGGACGGCCTGGTGGGAGATAAAATTTACACCGAAATCCACAAGTTTGCCCTTGCCGTACAGGAGGATCCGCACCACGAGGTCCGCCTGAAACTGGACGATTATTTGAAGGATTTGGCCCAGGAACTCCAACACGATCCGGCCATGATCGCCAAGGCCGAGGGCATCAAGGCCCAGGTTCTGGGAGACCCGGAAGTGCGGGAGCTGGCCGGGCGCACCTGGGAAACGCTCAAGGCTGCACTAACTGATGCGGTGGAGGATCCCACGTCCGAGCTGCGCCTGAAGTTCACCTCCGCAGTTCAGGACTTTGGTGCCCGCCTGGTCTCAGATACGGAACTGGCTGCCAAGGCCAACAAATGGATTTCAGACGCGGCAGCCTATCTCGTGGGCACATACAAGCATGAAATCACCTCTCTGATCACTGAAACGGTGGAGCGTTGGGACGCAGCGGAAACCAGCCAGAAGATCGAACTTCAGGTGGGCAAGGATCTGCAGTTCATCCGCATCAACGGCACCGTAGTGGGATCCCTGGCAGGTCTGGCGATCTTCACCATTGCGACGCTCGTGTTCCACTGACGCTCGCGCGTCAGTTCTTACGGGCGTCAGTTCAGGGCTTGTGCGGCCTAAATTCGGGCACGGGCACATCAATTCCATGCGTCTTCCCTGCCTTCTTGGGCTTCACTCGCTTCCCGGGCTTCACTCGCTTCCCGGGCTTCACGGGCTTTGCTGACTTACCCGCTTTCACGGGCTTAGCCGTTTTCGCGGCCTCAAGTTCAGCCAGCAATAGCGGCGGGATCTCCAACGGCGCCGGACCGAAGGCGCGGTTGGCGGAGGCGATGACAGCCTTGCCCATCATGTAGTTGCCCACGCCGCCCACCGCGGCACCGATGCCAAACGGCAAGGCTTTCCCCACAATGGAAGCACTGCCCTTGACCGCCATCTTCTTCAGGAACCGCTTTTGCACCGGCGCCACGAGTGTCCTTAGAGTGGCCAGCGGCATATTTTTGCTCAACGATTTCCCCCAGGCCTGCATGGGTGTTTTGCCAGTGCCGAGCGCGTGGCCGGTCAAACCCGCCAGCAGGGCCTGGCCCTCATCACCCAAGATGATAGTCATGACGGCCAGCTGTGCACTCTCCGGGTTTGCAAGACGCACCCCGTGCAACTCGGCCACCGACTGTGCGTAGAGAGCCGTGGCCTCGAGAAACACCACGGTTGCCGCTGCGGAAATGGACAGTGCCACCACCGTGCCGAATCCAGGAATGATGGCCGTGGCCCCGATGGCCGCTCCGCCCGTACCTACACTTGCGAGGAAGTCACGCTCCAAGCGCTGACTCAGTTCAAATGAGGTGGCATAGGGGTAGCGCCTGCGCAGGCGGCGCAGATTCGCCAGCACCAAGGGCCGTTGCACCTCTACAGCACTTAGCAACAGCCGGTGCAAGACAGGGGTCGGGTTACCCTTCTCATCGAACGCCACTCCCGCCACCATCTTCACCGCTGGGTTAGACTGTGCCGCATTACTGGTGAACCCTGAATCTGCGGTGAACCCTTGCGCGGCATTCATCCCCACATGGTTGAGATCTTTACGTGTCATGAAACTCCCCTGCCCTGTTTGTTATTAAATGGTATCCGGCATTCCTGAGCGCCGCCTCAGGGAACGTGTATGAGGTGAGCAGACAGGGCGCCTAGCCTGCGAGCGCCAGGGAGGTGCCGACGTCGTGCTTCCAATAGGCCAGTTATCACCGCACCCAAGCGGAATAACCCGGCCACACAGCCCACCGCCTGAGGTCTTCTCAACTACGCCTTGGGCACAAAAGAACCTTGCACATTAGCGGTCAAAAACGAGGCCACATCCCCGAGCTCATCATGGCGGATGGTGTGCCCCAGGTCCTCATAACGGGCCTGCTGCAGCTCAGTGTTGGCGGCCAGCCACCCGGCCGTGAACTCCTTGGCCTGGGCATTGATGACAAGATCCTTGTCCCCGTACGCCCAGAAGAACGGGATCTTTGTGGTCAACGGTTCCATGGTTGCCAGGAGCTCATTGTGCAGGGCAAAGCCGGACAGGCCCACACCGGTTGTGAACAGGTCCGGGCGCAGCCTGATCAGCATGGTTGCCATGGCCATGCCCTGTGAGAAACCCAGCACGGACACCGAGCTGAAGCGGTGCTGGAGCAATTGCGCATCCAGCCATCCCAGCAACTTCGTGGCGGCACCCATCACTTCGGCAAAGTCGTTGGCCAGAAAGTAATCCAGCAAGAACCAGCCCCAGTCACCTGAAATCTTCCGTGATGCCCGTGGCGCTGCACACACAAAACCCTGTGGCATGTCCTTGAAGAGTGCACTCATGCGGGATTCATCGGATCCGTAGCCGTGCAACATGAGCAGCAGCGGCTTGCCCGCTCGGTCACCTTCCGGGCGGGACCACGCAACAGTTTCCATGGCGCCAGACTACCGGCCCGCCGCCCAATCCGCCCGCCCAATCCGTGAATCAAATCCATCCGGGAGAAAAGGTCGCTTTGGTGGTTCAAAGCGACCTTTTCTCCCGGATGAATGGTGGAACACCCCACCTCAATCCAAACTTTCTTTGTTTATGTTGGTTTTACCTTGACTTTCAAAGATAAACACAGATAAAGTCATCTGAAACAACATCTTGTGACTCCGGTCACTGACATCGGAAGGAAGCCACATGTTCGCGGAGGAACGGCACCAGCGAATCATCGAACTCGTCAGCACTCAGGGCCGCGTTGGCGTCACCGAACTCGCCGAACAGTTTTCCATCACCCAGGAGACCGTGCGCCGCGACCTTGCCACGCTGGAAGAAACGGGCGGGCTGCGCCGCGTCCATGGAGGCGCTGTCGGCACCGACCGCTTCACCCGCTCCGAGCAGAGCCTGCGTGAACGCCAAACCCAGTATCTGGATGAGAAGCAGCGCATCGCCACGGCCGCCCTTGCCATGATTCCCCACGCCCCAACAGCGTCAATCCTGCTCGATTCCGGCACCACCACCGCCGCGTTAGCTGAACTCCTGGCCAGCTGGGTCCCTGCCAACACCCGCGACGAGCTGCTGGTGATCACCAACTCCCTACCCACGGCCGCGTCCCTGAGCACCAACTCCCACCTGCTGTTGGACATTATCGGAGGCCGGGTGCGCGGGCTGACCAGCGCAGTAGTTGGAGCCCGCGCCACCGAACAACTTGGCGCCCTGCGTCCGGACATCGCGTTCATCGGCACCAATGGCATCCACCCCGAATTCGGTTTGAGCACCCCGGACCCCGTAGAAGCAGCCACCAAGACCGCCATGGTCAAGGCGGGCCGGAAAGTAGTGGTCCTGGCAGACGCCTCCAAAATCGGTACCGAAACATTGGTCCGCTTTGCCACATTGGAGGACATCGACACTCTCATCACTACGGCGGAACCTGACGCTGAGCTCGCAGCCGCCCTGGCCGGCGCCGGCGTTGAGGTCGTGATCGCATGATTCTCACCCTGACCCCCAACCCCAGCCTGGACCGCACCATTGAGCTCGCGGGCCCGCTGCATCGCGGCGAGGTCCAGCGCGCCACACAAGCCTCTCAACATCCGGGCGGCAAGGGCGTGAACATTGTCCGCGCCCTCACCACCTCCGGAATCGAGGCGCTGGCACTGCTGCCCGGGGACTCGGATGACGCCGTTGTGCGCGCTCTGAGCCTGGAGAGCATCCCGCACCTTTCGCTGCCCATCGGGGCGCCCCTGCGCAGCAACGTGGCCATCACCGAGCCCGACGGCACCACCACCAAGGTCAACGAGCCCGGCCCCACGCTCACCGAGGGGCAGCTGGCAGACCTGCTTGCGCTCACTGTGGAGAAGTCCGACGGCGCTTCCTGGCTGGTGCTGGCCGGCTCGCTCCCGCCAGGCGTTCCGGATAACTTCTATGCCCGCGTGATTGAGGCGGTGCGTGGCGCCTATGGTGCGCAGGCACCTCGGATTGCTGTGGATTCCTCGGGTGCCCCGCTGCGCGAATGCCTGCGTGCCGCACCCGATCTACTCAAGCCCAACGGCGAAGAATTGGCCGAACTGACGGGTATTTCCACCGGCCCCGCGTTGGAGGCTGATCCGGCTGCCGCCACCGCGGCAGCCAATCTCCTGCTCCGGCACGGAGTAGGCGCCGTCCTGGCCACGCTCGGCTCCAAAGGCGCGGTGCTGGCCACCAGTTCGGGTGCCTGGCATGGTAAATCTCCAGCCATCAAAGCACGAAGCACTGTCGGTGCGGGCGACTCTGCCCTCTCCGGATACCTGCTGGCAACGCTCCGCGGGGACTCCCCCGGCGCCTGCCTGCAGCAAGCGGTGGCCCATGGCGCGGCCGCAGCTTCCCTCCCCGGAACCATGGTTCCTTCCCTGGCACAAACCAACCCGGCCGCCGTCATCGTGACGGTCCAGGCCCCAGCCGAAGAGAGCTGACATGACAACCCTTATCAACGATGATCTGGTCCTTCTTGATACCAACCTCGGAACAGACACCACCTCGGTGATCCGCCACTTGGCCGAACTCATCACCAAAAACGGCAGGGCCGCCGAGGTGGAAGGACTCTTCGCAGACGCCTTAGCCCGCGAAAAAAAAACAGCCACAGGGGTCCCCGGCGGTATTGCCATCCCGCACTGCCGTTCCGCAGCGGTCCTGGAACCCACCCTCGCCATGGCCCGCCTCAACCCGGCCGTGGACTTCGGCGCCAAAGACGGCCCCGCAGACATCATCTTCTTCATTGCCGCCCCCGCAGGCGCCGATAACGAACACCTCAAGCTGCTCTCCAAACTGGCCCGTTCCCTGATCAAAAAGGACTTCACTGCAGCCCTGCGCGCAGCAGCAACCCCGGCTGAGATCGTGGCCCTCGTGGCGGACGCCCTAAAAGATAAGCCAAAGCCGGCCGCATCAACACTGGCTCCTGCGGAAATGAGCGCCGCGGCCTCGGGTCCCGGCTCCACCGGCAATGGGGGTCCAGCCCGCTCCGCGGTGCCCGACCACACCCGGCCCCCCATTCCCGGCTCCACCGCGACCGGTGGCGGTGCGGCTGAGCCCGCCCGCAGGAAACGGATTGTTGCCGTGACGGCGTGCCCTACGGGGATCGCACACACCTACATGGCCGCCGATTCGCTCGTGCAGGCCGCGCAAGAAGCAGGCGTTGACTTCCAGGTTGAGACGCAGGGTTCCGGAGCTGTGACACCGTTGGATCCTGCGGTCATTGCCGCAGCGGACGCCGTCATTTTTGCCGTGGATGTGGATGTGCGCGGCAAGGAACGTTTTGCTGGCAAACCGCTGGTGAGCTCGCCCGTCAAACGCGGGATTGACGAGCCAGCCAAAATGATCCGGGAGGCAATTGCAGCGGCGGATAACCCCAACGCACACAGGGTCCCGCACTTCGGCGCAGAGGAAACCGCGGATCAGAAAGCACAGTCATCCGGTGAAAGTCTTGGCGCCAAGGTCAAGAAGGTACTGCTAACCGGTGTCAGCTACATGATCCCGTTTGTGGCCGGCGGCGGTTTGCTGATTGCGCTGGGCTTCCTGTTGGGAGGCTTCCAAATTACAGAGGTCGCGGACAAGATCCTCACCAGCAACAGCCTGACCAATTTGCCCACGGATATACCTATCAAGGCCTTGGGCCCGCTCGGGGCCTATCTGGGCGCCGTAGCATTCAAAATTGGTAGCCTCTCGATGGCCTTCCTGGTCCCAGCGCTGGCTGGTTACATTGCCTTTGGCATCGCCGACCGCCCAGGCATCGCCCCCGGTTTCACCGCCGGCTCCGTAGCCGTCTTCATGGGTGCAGGCTTCCTCGGAGGCCTGGTGGGAGGCATCCTGGCCGGCCTTGCCGCCTACTGGATTGGCAGCTGGAAGGTTCCTCGCTGGCTGCGTGGACTCATGCCCGTTGTCATCATTCCTCTCTTGGGCTCCATCCTCGCCTCCGGTGCCATGCTATTGTTCCTCGGCGCACCCATCGCAGCACTCACTGTTGGGCTGAACAACTGGTTGACCGGAATGTCCGGGGCATCCGCCGTGGTGCTCGGTATTATCTTGGGCCTGATGATGTGCTTCGATTTGGGCGGGCCGGTCAACAAGGTTGCATACGCCTTCGCTGTTGCAGGGCTAGGCGCCGGCACCATCGCCAACCAGGCCCCGTGGGAAATCATGGCCACCGTAATGGCTGCCGGCATGGTTCCGCCACTAGCTATGGCCTTGGCTACCGTGCTGGATAAGAAGCGTTTCTCGCTCGCCGAGCGTGAAAACGGCAAGGCCGCTTGGCTGCTGGGGGCCTCCTTCATCTCCGAAGGCGCCATCCCGTTCGCGGCCGCCGATCCCCTGCGCGTCATCCCGGCCTCCATGCTCGGCGGCGCCGTGACAGGTGCCCTGACCATGGCCTTCCACGTCACCTCGCAAGCCCCGCACGGCGGATTCTTCGTGTTCTTCGCGATCGGCAACGTGGCCATGTTCGCCCTGTCCATCGCTGTAGGCACCGTGATTGCCGCGCTGGCTGTGGTGGCACTGAAACGCTGGGCCGTGCGCACCCCCGTTGATACCCTTGCAACAGCCGCGCCTGTTCACCAGGCCGCCTAGGTCCTGGCCATGATTGTCAAAGGAGAAACCGTGCAAAACTTTGTTGGAGTCGGCGTCTTTCGGGGCCGCGTAATTGCCCCTATCCGGCATATGCCGCCCGCTCTAGCCGAACCTCCCGCTGGTGAAAAGTTGGCAAGTTCGACGCCGCCCGAGACTGCCGCTGCCACCATCAAGGCCGCCGGGACAAGCGTTAAGGTCACGTTTTTGGAGCGTGCCGCCCGGGCTGAAGGTGCTGGCAAGGAGGTTCTCGAGGCCACGGCACTCATGGCCACGGATCCCATGCTGATCAAGGCAGCCATCAAGTTGGTCAATGCCGGCACCTCACCCGAACGGGCGGTGTGGGAGGCCGGTGAAACAGTGGCCCAAATGCTGCGGAATTTGGGCGGTATGATGGCGGAGCGTTCACACGATGTCCTTGACGTCCGCTCACGCATTGTGGCTGTCCTGCGTGGGGTGCCCGCCCCTGAGATCCCGGACGCGGCCGAACCGTTCATCCTGGTGGCCGAGGATCTGGCCCCTGCCGACACTGCCACGCTTGACCCCACAAAGGTCATTGCACTAGTGACGGCGGGCGGCGGTCCGCAGTCACACACGGCCATCATTGCCCGCAGCCTGGGGCTTCCAGCGGTTGTGGCAGCCGCCGGAATCTCGGCTCTCACCGACGGGGAGCTGGTGTTCGTTGACGGGGCGGCCGGAGTGGTTCGCACCGAACCAGGAGCTGCAGAACGTTCCGCAGTGTCAGCATGGGAAGAACAGTCCTCCCTGCTGACTACCTTTGACGGTACTGGTCAGCTCGCCGACGGCACCTTATTGCCCCTCCTAGCCAATGTTGGCGGGGCCAAGGACGCTCAAGAAGCCGCCATGGCTAACGCCCAAGGCGTGGGACTATTGCGCACCGAATTTTGTTTTCTTGGCAACAGCACCGAGCCCAGCCACGAGGATCAGGTGGCCGCATACCAAGGCGTCTTTGAGGCCTTCCCGGGCAAGAAAGTTGTTGTCCGCACTTTGGACGCAGGGGCAGATAAGCCGCTGCCCTTCCTGACCGATTCCACCGAGCCCAACCCGGCATTAGGAGTGCGCGGCTACCGCACCGATCTGACCACCCCCGGCGTACTAGCCCGGCAGTTGGCGGCCATCGCCGCGGCCGCCGCCACAACGGAAGCCCAGGTGTGGGTCATGGCCCCCATGATCTCCACCGCTTCCGAGGCAGCCGACTTTGCTGCGTTGTGCACTGCAGCAGGGTTGCGCGTTCCGGGCGTCATGGTGGAGGTCCCCTCCGCCGCACTGACCGCCCGGCACATTCTGGACCAGGTGGAATTTGCCAGCCTGGGCACCAACGACCTCACCCAATACGCCATGGCCGCTGATAGGCAGCTGGGTCCGCTCGCCACCCTGAATGACCCTTGGCAGCCGGCGGTACTGGCCCTGGTCCAAGCCACCGTCGAGGGCGCCATCGCCCAAGCCAAGCACTCGGCGTCGCTGGAAACTTCCCTGCCCAAGCCGGTGGGAGTATGTGGTGAGGCAGCCGCTGATCCGGCCCTCGCCGTGGTGCTTGCCGGCTTGGGTGTCAGCACACTGTCCATGACGCCGCGGGCGCTGCCAGCCGTGGCCGCCGTACTGCGCACAGTGACCTTGGCGCAGGCTCAGGTGCTGGCCCAGCGGGCTGTTGGCGCACCCTCCGCAGCCGCAGCCCGTGAACTGGTGCGGGCAGGGCTGCCCGCACTGGCAGACCTCGGACTCTAACCGTTTGCGGGGCACACCCGCCCCGCACTTTAAACATTCCCAACTCAAGACCTGGAGCACACCATGATTGAACGCACCGCCACTATCGCCAGCACCGTTGGACTGCACGCCCGCCCGGCATCGATCTTCGCCGACGCCGCCGGTGAACTGGAGGCAGAAGTGAGCATTGCGCGTGTGGGCGAACCCGCAGAAGATGCCGTGGGCGCAGACAGCATGCTCGCGCTCATGAGCCTCGGTGTGGAGCACGGGGAAGTGGTGGTGCTGCGCACCGATGATGACTCCGCCGGCGAGGCTTTGGACGCCTTGGTTCGCATCCTTGAGACCAACCACGACGCCTGATCCCCGATCCTAAAGCCCTGCCAAAATCTCGCTATTTGGCCGCTTTTGGTGGGGCTTTCACGGTGTTGATAAGACCCCTTTCTGAGGGTCAAAATGCCGTATCTGCTAGAATTGATGGTCTGTCCGAAAAGAAACAAACGTAAGTCGCAAGCAACCAGCCTCCTTAAGGGGATGAGCAAATGCCCATAGACCCAAGCACGATTCAACCGGAAACAGGTGTCAAGGACACCGCAGGCCCATCGCAGGTTCGAGCAAAAAAGGCTCGCCTGCCCACATTAAAAAAGCGCCGTCTAGGCGTGGGTGACGTCAATATTGTCAACGGGCCCATGCTGAAAAAAGCACTCAGTGGCACTGTGGTGGGCAACACCATGGAATGGTATGACGTTGGTGTCTTCGGCTACCTGATCGGGACCATGGGCCCCGTCTTCCTCCCAACTGCCGACAAAGACGTCCAGACACTCTTTCTCCTAGGAACTTTTGCGGCCACATTCTTGGCCCGTCCACTCGGTGGCGTGGTGTTTGGCTGGCTAGGTGACAAAGTGGGTCGCCAGAAGGTGCTCGCAGCAACCTTGATTGTCATGGCCGCCTCCACCTTCGCCGTGGGACTACTGCCCGGATATAGCCAAATTGGCATATGGGCAGCCGTGCTTCTTGTGGTGGTCAAGCTGATCCAGGGCTTTTCCACTGGCGGTGAGTATGCTGGCGCAACCACCTTTGTCAGTGAATACGCCCCAGATAAACGCCGCGGCTTCTTCGCCAGCATCTTGGACCTGGGCAGCTATATGGGGTTCGCCATCGGTGCCGCACTGGTGTCGGTAATGCAGCTGACACTGGGGCAAGAAGCCATGGAGCAATGGGGCTGGCGTATTCCGTTCCTGATTGCGGGACCGCTGGGCTTAATTGCCGTCTACTTCCGGATGAAAATTGAGGAATCCCCCCAATTCCAGGCAACGTTGGATGCCAATGAGGCCAATTCCAAGTCTGCCGCAGCAGCAGACGAGGACGCTTCCGGCGGGCCCGTCCGCCTTGTCAAGGTCTACTGGCGTCAGATCGTTCTCGCCATGGTTCTCGTGGCCGCGGCGAACACGGCGGGCTATGCGTTGACCTCCTATATGCCCACGTACCTAAGTGACTCAATGGGTTACGATCCCGTGCACGGAACAATTCTGACCATTCCCATTCTTGTTGCCATGGCGGTGTGCATACCCCTAACGGGCCGCCTCTCTGACAAGGTGGGGCGCCGGCCCATTCTCTGGGTTGGTGCACTGAGCACCGTGGTGCTGGCCGTGCCAGCCTTCATGCTCATCGCCGTTGGGCCCGTGTGGACCACGCTGCTCGGCTTGGCACTGATCGCCTTCCCAGTGACGTTCTACGTCTCAAATCTGGCCTCCGCACTGCCAGCACTCTTCCCCACGTCCAGTAGATACGGAGGCATGGGGATTTCCTACAACTTTGCGGTGGCGATCTTTGGCGGTACGGCCCCTTTCATCATGAAGGGTTTGATCAAACTCACAGGCAACGACATGATGCCCGCGTATTATCTGATTCTGACCTCGGCCATCGGCGCGGTGGCCATTTACTTCTTGCGAGAATCGGCCCAGAAACCACTGCCCGGCTCCATGCCGAGTGTGGCAACTCTAGAAGAGGCTCACGAACTTGTGGCCACGCAGGATGAAAATCCGCTGCTGGACATGGACTACCTGCCCTTTGACGACTCCTACGAGCCGCCAACTCCAGGTACAGGTATCCCCGTTACCGTGGGTAGGCCGGAAGCTGTGGACGCATAGTCCCCACGTCCTCCCCTAGCCTCGTCCCTCAGCCGGGGCCCCTCAGACGCGTGGGCCCACCCACGTCCTCCCCTAGCCTCGTCCCTCAGCCGGGGCCCCTCAGACGCGTGGGCCCACCCACGTCCTCCTGCTGCGTCGAGAGCGTGCCAACGTCTCGAGGGCGGGTGAAATTTCACCTGCCCCGGTTGCCAGCCGCAGCGGCTAACCCATCCGGGACTAGTTTCGCCAACCCCATGAGCACCCGGTAGCGCCGCGACGGGATGGACACGGCTTTGCCCGCCGCGTTAGCTGCCAGGCCTTCGCGCACCACTTGACCGACCTCAAGCCACATCCATGGCTTCACGCCGCCCATGTCCGCACCCATGCGCTCGTGGAATTCGGTGTGCACAAAACCCGGGCAGATGGCCGTAACTTTCACCCCACGCGGGCTGTACCTAAGGTTGGCGAACCGGCTAAAGCTTAAGCCCCACGCCTTGGCCGCTCCGTACGTTCCGCGTGGAATGAAGGCGGAGACGCTTGAAACATTAATGATGCGGCCGTTGCCGCGTTCCAGCATCCCCGGCAGCACGGCGTGAGTGAGTTCCATGGGAGTCTGGGCCAGAATGCGCAGGTGTTCGGCTTCATCCTGCACCGTGTTCTTCTCAAAGGCCTTGACCAGACTGAATCCGGCGTTGTTCACCAGCACCGAGACGGGAACGGCAGGGTCCGCCAGCCGGGCAGCGACGGTGGCCACGCCGTCGTCCGTTATGAGGTCCGCAGGCAAAACATCAACGTCAATGCCAAAGTCATTGCGCAGGCGCACAGCTTTGACCTCGAGCCGGTCCACATCACGGCCCACCAGCACCAAATCATGCTGTGCCCGGCCAAGCTGCTGGGCGAATTCGGCCCCCAGACCGGAGGTGGCGCCGGTAATCAGCGCCACGGGGCGGCCCATCTACGCTGCCTCGGGGAAATCTGTGTACTGCAGATACGGTTCGGGATGTTTTTCTAAAAACCTGACCACGTAGCTGCAGTGCGGGATGATCCGTTTGCCGGACGCCACCACGTCATCCAGCGCGTAGCGGGCCAGCACCTTCGCCAGTCCGCGGCCCTCAAAGCCGGGCTGGCCCACGGTGTGGATCAGATCAATGTGCCCTGGCAGCTCCTCGAACGTGATGATCACGGCCAGTTCCTGCCCCGCATAGAGCTCATACCGGAGCCGGGCATCGTTGCGCACCAGGCGCACTGTGGCATCGAAGGGGTCTGCTTCCAAGGCTTCGTTCACGCTCATAATGTGAGCTTGGCACACTGTGCTGGCGCTGGCAACAGTGCAGCGATCCCCGGCTCGCCCCACATGTTAGGCGCACATGCTGCCCTGCCACAGAGCGGTGAACGGGGCACCCGAAACCACCCGGTTTTTGATGCCCTCAGTGACAAATGCCTTGGCTGTGCGGGCCGCTTCCAGCGGGGTGGCACCCTTTGCCAATTCCGCCGTCACGGCTGCGGCCAGTGAACATCCGGCGCCGGAAACTGCCACCTCACCAACTTTCGGCGCGGTGAGGACTTCCATGGTCTGCCCATCAAAGAAAACGTCCACGGCGTCTTCCCCCTCCAGCCGCACCCCACCCTTGGCGAGGACTGCTGCACCGCTGATGGCATGGATTTTGCGGGCGGCTTCCTTCAGGTCCTCAACGTTATTAATGCTCATGCCCGAGAGTGACTCGGCTTCGAAGTGGTTAGGTGTGACAAAGGTTGCCAGCGGCAGAAGCTGAGCCTTGAGCGCCTGATCGGTGTCCAGCGCATGACCCGGTTCCTGGCCCTTGCAGATCAGTACTGGGTCCAGCACCACGTTCTTGAAAGCGGCCGCTTTGAGCGCGGTTTCCACGGTGCTGATGGTGGCGGGGCTACCCATCATGCCGAGCTTGACGGTGTCCAAGGTGGTGGGGGCTCCCGAGTTTGCGCCGTAGGCAGCCAAGGTAGCTTCCAACTGGTCCGCAATGACTTGCTGCTCCACCGGAACAAAGCGGTGGTTCCAGTTGTCCTTCGGGTCAAAGGAGACAATGCACGTCAGGTTGACAATGCCGAAAACGCCCAGCTCTTGGAACGTTTTCAGGTCAGCCTGGGCACCGGCGCCGCCGGTTGCTTCGGATCCGGCAATGGTCAGGGCAAGCGCAGGGGCGTTATGTGTCATGGAACTATCTTGCCACTTCGCGTTGCCCTACCAATGTTGCCGGGCCGCAGGTAGATTCAGCGTTGCCATGAGATTTTTTGTGCCAACCTCTAGGAGATTGCCTTGGATAAGGAATCAACAGCCGTAGTTTTTATTGAGTTTCAAAATGATTTCACCTCAGAAGGCGGTGTCTTGCATGAGGCCGTGAAGGATTCCATGGCAGCCAACAACACCTTGGACAATGCAGAGAAAGTGTTGGCGGCTGCACGGGAGGCCGGAACCACCGTGATCCACTCCCCCATCAGCTTCGCCCCCGGCTACAACGAAATCTCCAAACATCCCTATGGAATTCTCAAGGGCGTAGTTGATGCCACAGCGTTTGTGAAAGGTGCTTGGGGCGCCGAAATCATGGAGCGTTTTGCACCGCTCGAATCAGACATTGTGATTGAAGGTAAGCGCGGTCTGGACGCTTTTGGCAGCACCAACCTTGACTTCATTCTGCGTTCCAAAGGCATCAAGACTGTGGTGCTGGCAGGTTTTCTGACCAACTGCTGTGTGGAGTCAACCATGCGCACCGCTTACGAACGCGGCTACAACGTCATCACCCTGACGGACGCTGTGGCCGCCACAAGCGTTCAGGAGGGCGAGAGTTCAGTCCAGTTCAACTACCCCATGTTCTCCACACCAACCACCACCGACGAGTTCATTGCTGCCTTGGACACGGCCGCAACGCTGGAGGATTCCTCACGCGGCTACTGACCGTCGTTTCATTCCCCGTTTTCGCTTTTGCGCTTTTTCGCTGAACTTCGGTGAAGAAAAAGCAGCAGCCCGGAACCATGTTTCATGATTCCGGGCTGCTGAAAAGTCGGTGGGCCCTGCGGGGCTCGAACCCGCGACCCACGGATTAAAAGTCCGATGCTCTACCAACTGAGCTAAAGGCCCGACCTAAACGTCGCCCTCACAACAATGAATCCACTGCTGCAAAAGTTGACGCATATTAGACTACCGCACAGCATGCACCAGAATGCAATCGAGCCACGGAATGTTGTTTGCGCCCGGCCCGTTCTCTCGACCCGGCCCGGTGGCAGGGGTAGTGTCGTGTCATGAATGATCGACCAGTTTCCAACGCACCCCGCCCGCACAAACCAGTGCCGTTCTCACCTGCGGACTTTGAGAACCACGCTGGCGGCATCGATCCGGCTCGTGTCTCCGAGGCCGCCCACCTTGCCGCCCGCGCACTGGTCCGCGGCGGCCGTGAAAGTAACGATCCAGAGATAACCAAGCGTCTTGTCAAACTTGCAGATAAGCAGGGGCTTGAGGCCATCGCAGAAATGTGGGCGGCAAGCCCCGCCCGCTCACTCCCCGGCGCACTCTGGCGTCTCTACGCCCTGCGCGCAGCAACATTGCACGATCCTGAAGGCATTAGCGTGTTTTTCCGTGCAGGCCAGCAAAAAGCCCAAGTAGCCAACGCCGTCGCCGGAGTCGCTGAGCCGCCCGGCGCGGAAGAAATCACCGCCATGGCAAACGCTATCCTCTCCGGCGCCTTTGACGGAGATTTTGACATTGCCCTGGACCGCTCCGCCGCGTTTTGCCGTGTAGTGGCGTTAGGTCAAGCCACCTTGGCTGTAGAACGTGGAGTTGCTCACCCCGAACACGCCACTGCCTTGACGAAAAAAGCCCGCCAACTGGTGCGCACGGCCGAAGATTTAGAGAGCGCAGCCAAGTCATGGAGGAAAGGCGAACTCGACTAATCAGTCTCACGCATGGGCCTCCAGTTGACACTCGAGCCCAGACGTATAAGACTGAAAGTGGTGCCGAACCGTGGAACCCCCGGGCTCCATTTTATAGCCGCCTAGAGCGGCCTAGTGCCGAGAGGCGCTCCCGGTTCGGCACCACTTTTTTGCCCTGATGCTACCGGGATAATCCGTGCGAATCCGCTAAGAACAAAGGTCTTGCCGTGAAGTTTCGACTTTTCCCCCAAGAGACTGCAGGGCTGCAGGCCCTGACCCGCATGTCAGAGCATATTTTATCCGGCACACAAACCCTGGCCGAGCTACTGGGTGCCGGCCGGGCAGATTTCACCCCCTTGGCGGAAACGCTGCGTAAACAAGAGGCGGAATCAACCGCCAACTTCGCCACGCTCCTGACAAATATGCGCACCAGTTTCATCAACCCGCTGCCCCGCGAGGACCTGTACATCCTGGGCCAGCTATTGAATGAAACCAGTGAGATCCTCACGGGCGCCGGCGAAGTGGTTGAACTCTACGTCCTGGACCGCATTCCCACACGCATTAGCGACCAATTGGAAATTCTCTCCCGCCAAGCAGAACTCACGGCGACGGCCATGAAATCGCTCAATGATCTGGACGGCCTAGAGGATTACTGGCTGGAGGTGCTGCGCCTGTCCAAGCGGGCCGATCACACGCACAGAGTGGTTGTTGCAGAATTGCTGGAAGCCCACAGCCCCACCATATTTACAAAGTACAGCAGCCTGTCCAATCAATTCGCAGCAGCCAGCCGTCAATTGCGCACGGTGGCCACACAGGTGGGCAGCATTATCGTCAAGGAATCCTGACCTTGATAGCGTTCCTCCTCGGAGCCGTGATCGTCACGGCCGCAACTTTCGCCTTCCTGAACGGTTTCCGCGATGCCTCCGCCGCCGTCGCACTTTCCGTGCGCACCCGCGCCCTGACACCCAGCATTGCGGTGCTTTTGGCCAGCCTGTTCAACTGCCTCGGCGCCGTGGCCAGTGTAGCTTTGACGGCAGCCTTTGCGGACAAAATTTTCATGGTTCCCACTGGACGCATCGGGCTGATTCTGCTGCTGGCCGCCCTCATTTCCTCTTGCTTGTGGGGTATTTATCTCTGGTGGCGCGGCTTCCCTTCCTCGTCCACACATGCCCTCATCAGCTCCCTGGGCGGCGCGTCGCTGGGCTCGGCGGTCATTGGTTACGCACCCGTGGACGGCATCAATGCCACCATGTTCACGCTGGTGCTGCTGCCACTGTTGATTTCCCCGCTGGTGGCGTTTGTGCTGGGTTTCGCCGCGGTTTACCCTTCCTCCTGGGCGGCGCGGAATACGGCTCCGAACCGGGTCAACCGGCGTGCCCGGCAATTGCAGTCAGTAGCTGGCGCCGCCGTGGCTTTTGGTCATGGTCTCCAAGATGGCCAGCGGACCACGGCGGTTGTCCTGTTCGCGCTAGTGGCGGCCGGGTCCATTGGTGCTGGGGAAATACCCGTGTGGGTGGTGGTGTTCACTGCGGCACTGCTCGCCTTGGGCACCTTGTTTGGTGGCTGGCGAATCTCCTACACTTTGGGCCACCGGCTAGTGCGGGTAGATCCCATGCGCGGTTCCGTGGCCCAGATGCTGGGAGCCGGGCTTTTGTTCGTTGGTGCCATTGGTCTGCACATGCCGCTGTCAACAACGCACACTGTCACTGCCGCTATTGTGGGCGCCGGAGCCAATCAGCGTTTCTCCGCAACCAACGGGCGGGTACTGCTCAAAATTGCGCTGGCGTGGATCGCCACACCCGTTGTCTGCGTTATGCTCGGCGCCTTGTTCTTCCTGGCACTGTCCCCGCTTGCCTAGGCTTAGCCGCCAGCTGGATCAGGCGTTGGCTGCTTCGATGATCTCTGCGTGCAAGCGCAGCAGGGGGGCCGTGCGTTCGGCCGGGCCGCGACCAAAACCACACTCTGTGGCGATGCCAAAGGACTCCAAGCCTGCACCGGCCAGCGCTGGGCGGGCGGCGGCGATTCGCTTGGCCGCGCCGTCAACACCGTCTTCGTGGTGTACCAGGCCCAGGAACAGCCTTGTTTCGGGGTGCAGGGTCAGGCTGGCCAGCGGAGCAAAGTAGGCGCTGTCATGGCGCTCTATGGGGACCGGCAGGTGCACAAACTCGATGGGGCGGGTGATCTTGGCGGACAGCGCATTGGCCACGGCAGTGAGGTTTGCGGCGTCGGCGGGCTCAACGAAGTGTTTCTCGGCAACGTCGCCGTAGCAAAGGTGGATGCCAAACTGCACATCAGCGGGGATTACGGAGGCAAAGGCGGCGGCCATGGTGGAAACTGCATCGATGATGCGCGCCGGGGTGGGGTTGGCGCCGTCCATGTACCAGAACTCAGGGATATTGGCGCCCGCGCAGACTTGTTCAATGTGGCTAAATTCAACGGCCAGATCTATTTGGATGGCCAGGTCCGTGGCGGGGATACCGGCAGCTATTTGAGCAATTTCACGTTCCATGGCTGCGGCGTAGGCCGGGTAAACAAGGCCCTGGTCCGCGTCGTTTAGGTATGAACTCAGCGGGGCCATCGGTGTCGGCAGGGCAACCTGGAAGCGGGTGCCCTCGGCGATGGTGCCGGCCTCGCGCAACGCCTTGAAATCCTGGTAGCTGGCCAGCGCCGCCTCGGCATAACCCAGCGGGCCAAACGTCAGCTCGGCGGCGGGCACTGAGCCGTCAAATCTAATTTTACGCAGATCGAAACCTGCAATCATGAACGGCTCACCCGGCACACGGCTCAGTCCCGGGGTGGCTTCGATTCTGGCGCCCTGAAAGAGTATCCAGTGGAACCTCTCACCCACTTCGCCGTCCGGGATGCGTGCGGCGTGCGTGCCGAGGTTCTCCGCCACAATGCGCAGCGTGTCCGCAGCTGTGGGCTGGTTGATGGACCCTACCAGGTGGGCGCCGCCGACAGCAGGGAGTGAAGTCATGTTTCCAGCGTATCGCCCGGGGTGTCCAGAATGGAAAGCGCGCCCGCCTCCCACATCTGCGCCCGGTCTACGGGGCGCAGATGTGGGAGGTGGGCGCATTTTTTGCGGTATTCAGCGTGGCGGAGGTTAGCCGAAGCGGCCGGAGACGTAATCCTCAGTGGACTTCTCTGCGGGGTTATTGAAGATGGTGGCCGTCTCGGCAAATTCAATCAACTTGCCGGGCTTGCCGGTGCCGGCAATGTTGAAGAACGCGGTCTTGTCAGAGACGCGGGCGGCCTGTTGCATGTTGTGCGTGACAATCACCACCGTGTACTCATCTTTTAGCTCATTGATGAGGTCCTCGATGGCGAGTGTAGAGATGGGGTCCAAGGCCGAGCAGGGCTCATCCATCAAGATCACATCCGGGGAGACCGCGATGGCGCGGGCAATGCACAGGCGCTGCTGCTGGCCGCCGGACAGGCCGGAGCCGGGCTTTTCCAGCCGGTCCTTGACCTCGTTCCACAGATTGGCGCCGCGCAGCGACTTCTCCACGAGATCATCGGCATCGCTGCGTGGCATGCGCCGGCTGTTCAACTTCACGCCGGCCAGAACGTTATCGCGGATGCTCATGGTGGGGAACGGGTTGGGGCGCTGAAAGACCATGCCAATTTGGCTGCGCACCGTCACGGGGTCTACACCGTCGGCGTACAGGTTGTCGCCGTCAAGCAGTACCTTGCCCTCTACCCGGGCGCCGGGGATAACCTCATGCATGCGGTTCAGTGTGCGCAGGAAGGTTGACTTGCCGCAGCCTGAGGGGCCAATGAAGGCGGTGACGGACTTGGCGTCGAGGGTGATGTTGACGTCCTCCACAGCCCGGAAATCGCCGTAGTAGACATTCAAATCGCTGACATCAATACGTTTTGACATGGTTCAAGGTTCCGTTCAGAAGAATTTAGCGGCCGGTTTTCGGCGCGAAGAGGCGCGCCACTAAGCGGGCGCCGAGGTTCAGTAGCATGACGAGCAGGATCAGCAGCAACGCCGCAGCCCAGGCACGTTGGGTGGACGGGTCAGAGTTTGAGGGCGAAGTGGGCGTCATAATCTGCGTGTAAATGAAGGTGGGCAGCGATGACATCCAGCCGGCAAAAACGTTCATATTGATGCTGGTGGCGAACCCGGCAGTAACCAGCAGTGGTGCGGTTTCGCCAATAACCCGTGCAATGGCCAAGGTCACACCGGAGGCAATACCTGAGATCGCCGTCGGAATAACCACCTTGACAATGGTCCGCCACTTGCGCACGCCCAGTGCGTAGGCGGCCTCGCGCAGTTCATTGGGCACAATCTTGAGCATTTCCTCACTGGAGCGCACCACCACAGGGATCATCAGCACGGAAAGGGCCACTGCGGCCACAAACCCGGTCTTGGTGCCCGGCCCCAGGATCAGGGCGAAGAAGGCGGCCGCGAACAGGCCGGCCACAATCGAGGGGATGCCGGTCATGACGTCCACCAGGAAGGTGATGACTTTGGAAAACTTGTTTCCGGCACTGTATTCCACGAGATAGATGGCGGTTAGCAGGCCCACCGGAACCGAGATGATGGTGGCCCAGAGGGTGATCAACACCGAGCCCACCAGCGCGTGATAGACACCGCCCAGCACCGGAGTGCCATCGGCCACGGCGGCGTTGTCGACGGCGCCCGTCACACCATTCATGGAGGTACTCAGGAAGCCGGGGGTCAGCAAGCCCGGGACCCCATTGAGCAGAACAGTCCAGATGACCGAAACCAGCGGCAGCAACGCCACGAGAAAGGCGCCGTAGATGAGGGAGCTGGCCAGCTTGTCAGTGGCTTTGCGGCGGCCCTCAACAATGGCGGCGGCCGTGACGTTGGCTGCGGCAAAGAGCACCGCGGAGAGCACGGCCCAGCCAAAAACGTTGAAGCCAATAAGAGACAGGAGAGCCGCAGAGACAACAACGGCGCTGGCCGCAATCACCCAGGGAGTGTAGCGGGGCAGGCGGCCGCGGGTCAGTGCGGAACGTTTGCGTTCAGTTATGAGCGTGGCCATACTAGTTGGCTCCCGAGAATTCTTTGTGGCGGTTGATAACCCAGCGGGCCACCATGTTCACTGCCAAAGTGATGAGGAACAGCACCAGACCGGCTGCGATGAGTTCGTGCATGCGCAGGCCAAAGGCCTCCGGGAAGTCAAGGGCAATCTCCGCGGCAATGGTCTGATTGCCGGAGCGAATCAAGGAGGCGATCAGCGGCCCGGAGGAGAGCACCAGCGCAACCGCCATGGTCTCACCAAGAGCCCGGCCCAAACCCAGCATGACGGCGCTGATGATGCCGCCGCGGGCAAAGGGCAGAACTGCCATGCGAATCATTTCCCACCGGGTGGCCCCCAACGCCAACGCCGCTTCTTGGTGCAGCATGGGGGCCTGCAGGAAAATCTCCCGGGTGAGTGAGGCGATGATGGGCAACACCATGACGGCCAGCACAATGCCCGCCGTCAAAATGGTCTTGCCCGTCCCGGACGCCGGTCCGGCGAAGATGGGAATCCAGCCTAAGTGCTCAGCCAGCCACGCGTAGGGCGCTTTGAGGGAGGAAGCCAGAAAGCTGGCTCCCCAAGCGCCGTAGACAACTGAGGGAATCGCTGCAAGAAGGTCCACCACATAGCCCAACCCCCTGGCCAGGCGCCGCGGGGCATAGTGCGAGATGAACAAGGCCACTGCCACCCCGATGGGCGTGGCGATGAGCAGTGCAATCGTGGCTGCAATCAACGTGCCAATGACAATGGGGAAGATGTAGGAGAAGAACCCCTCTCCCCCCGTGATCTCGGCAGGGTTCGCACTAAAAGTGGGAAGTGCCTGGACAACCAGGAATAGTGCCACGGCAAACAACACGGCAACTATCAGCGCACCGGCGCCCAGTGCCGCACCGGAGAACACTCGGTCTCCGGTGCGGCCTGTCGCAGAGCGCCCTGCCCCCGATGTGGGTGCGAGCTTTGTGGTGGTCAATCTAGTACTTTCTACTGACTCTTGCTTCGAACTCTTGCCTAGAACCGGCGCTTACTTGCTGGCGACGCTGATGGAGTCAATTGACGCCTTCGCCTTGGCCGCCAACTCGGCGGACAGGGGCGCGCTCTTGGCGGCGTCGGCTGCCTGCTTCTGACCTTCGTCGCTGAGAACAAAGGAACCGAAGGCCTTGACCAGGTCAACTGTGCTGGCATCCGGGTAGGAGGCGCAGAATACGCCATAGGAGACCAGCACTGCCGGGTAGGCTCCGGCCACGGTGGTGGTGCGGTCCAGCTTCAGGGATAGATCGTTGGCACTGCGCCCTGCCACAACAGTTGCAGCGTCAACTGCTTTGGCTGCAGCCTCGGCGGTGACGGGCACAAACGCGTCGCCAACCTTGAGCTCAACCTTGCCCAAGGCGTCAGTGACTGCCGAGTCATCAGCGTAGGTGATGGCGCCGGCTGTCTCGATGACGGTTTTGACAACCCCCGAGGTGCCCTTGGCGTTCTCGCCGGGCAGAGCTGAGGGCCAGTCACCGGACTTCTTATCAGTCCACACGCCCGAGGCGGCTGCGGCCAGGTAGTCGGTGAAGTTCTCGGTGGTGCCCGAGTTATCGGAGCGGTGCACGGGCGTGATGGCCAAATCCGGCAGTGTGGCGTCCGTGTTGGCTGCCTTGATGGCCGGGTCATTCCAGTTCTTAATTTCGCCCCGGAAAATCTTGGCGATCGTGCTGGCGTCGAGCTTGAGATCCTTGACGCCGTCCACATTGAAGGCCACCGCTATCGGTGAGATGTACCAGGGGACGTTGATGGCGCCGTCGGGCCCGCACTTTTCCTTGGCGGAGGTGAGCTCTTCGTCCTTCATGAACGCGTCCGAGCCGGCGAACTGCACGGCTCCTGCAATCAGTGCCTTGCGTCCCGCGCCGGAGCCTTCGGGTGAGTACTGAATCTTGGCGCCGGAGTTCGCGGACTCAAAGCCGGCCTTCCACGCGTCCATGGCGGCGGAGATGGAGCTGGCGCCCGTACCGGTCAGTGTTCCGGTGACCGTTGAGCCGGTGCTTGCCGTGGTGCCCCCGCCGTTACCGGGGGTGACCACGTTGTCCGTACCGCATGCTGTAAGTGCCAATGCGCCGACGGTGAGAACTGCTGCTACGCGGCCAATGTGAAGTGCCTTCACGCTTTTACCTCTTCGATGGGTTGCATTCTTCTTTTTCATTACTCTTCGAGAGTAGGAGGCTGAAGTGAAGCCGGGGCCCCTCCCAAGTGAACGCAAGGTTAACGCTTCAGGGATTCTTCGCCTTCACTTACCGCAGCTTTAATGCCCGACGCCGGTCACCTCCTTCTTGTTTCGGCCCACCAACCGGGTTCAGCCGCTGCGCATAGACTAATTCCATGCCAGGTTCAGCCCCGTCGGAGCCCACTGGGACGGCCGCCACAGTTCTCTTTCTCAAGCGTCGTATCCGGCTCGGCCTGCGCCGCAGCGCAAGCTCAGTTCTGCCCGCCTTGTTGATGGCCATTTGCGCTGTTTCCGCCTACTACTTTTCAGAGCTGGTGTTGGGGCATCAAGGCCCCTTGTTTGCCGCCACCAGTGCCATCATCGCGCTCGGCTTTTCTAGGGACCCGCGTGTGCGCCGCGTCCTTGAAGTGGGCCTGGGTTGCACCATAGGCATAGCCCTGGGAGACATGTTGCTGCACTGGCTGGGCTCCGGGATCTGGCAGGCCGCCTTAATATTGTTCCTCTCCATAGTGTTGGCCCGCTTCTTGGATAGCGGAGCCATCTTCACCACGCAGTTGGCACTGCAGTCCCTTCTTGTGGTGCTGTTACCGATCCCGGCCGGCGGCCCATTTACTCGCAGCTTGGACGCGGTTGTAGGTGGCTGCTTCGCCTTGGCAGCTACGTTCTTGATCCCCCGGGACCCGCGCCGTGAGCCCAAGGATGATCTCAAGGAAGTGCTCGGTGAGCTTTCCCTGGTGTTGCGTGAATGCGCCTCCGCCTTGGCGTACAACGATTCCACCACTGCCTGGCATGCACTGGTCCGCGCCCGCGGCCAGCAACCCCGCATTGACGCCATGCGGCAGGGTTTGCGTGGCTCTGTTGAAATTGCCCGGCTTTCCCCCTTGTACCGCCGGCATTTACAAGAAGTTGAGGGGCTGGCGAAGCTCATGGTGCGGGTGGATTATGCCATGCGTTCGGCCCGGGTTTTAGCCCGGCGGCTGGCCAGTGTCATCAACAATGCAGCCCTTTCTGAGGCCGGGTCCATGCACTTGGCCGAAGTTATGAGTGAGACGGCAACTGCCGTGGATGAGCTGGGTGCGGCCCTTGCCGATACCACTTCACGCATTACGCTGAGCCACGCCCGTGATTCCCTGGCAGACATTGCCATTCGTTTGCACCCGGCCACCTTGGAAATAACGCGCATGGAGGGAGAAACAGTGGTGTTGCTGTTCCGCACACTCATGGTGGACCTGTTGGAAGCCGCCAAAATGGACCCCGCCGACATCCGCTCATTATTGCCAGCACTCTAATAAGCGGGCGCAGCGCACTCCACCTGAGGTGCCCGAGCGCCGGGCCGCCCGCGGATGTCGGTGCCCGGCGCTAGGCTTGAACCATGGCAGCAAAGAGCGCAAAAACAAACTCGGGACAGAATTTCCGTTGCACGGAGTGCGGCTGGAGCGCCGTGAAATGGGTTGGCCGTTGTGGCGAATGCCAGGCTTGGGGCACCTTGGAAGAAATTGGCACCGTGGTTGTCAGGACCACGGCGGCCACCACTGTTATGCGCCCAGCCCAGCTGATTGCGGACGTTGACGCCTCCAAGGCCGCGCACAACCTCACGGGAGTCCCGGAGCTGGACCGCGTTCTAGGTGGTGGCATGGTGCCAGGGGCCGTGATCCTACTGGCGGGGGAACCCGGTGTGGGAAAGTCCACCCTGCTGCTGGATGTGGCTGCCAAATTTGCTCGTAATGACCATGGCCGTGCACCCCAAAAGGTGCTGTACCTAACGGGTGAGGAATCGGCGGCCCAGGTGAAGTTGCGTGCCGAACGTATTGGCGCGGTTGCGGACACTTTGTATCTGGGCGCCGAAACGGATCTTGGCACCGCTCTGGGCCAGGTGGAAGCAGTGCAGCCGGCACTGTTGATTGTTGACTCGGTGCAGACCTTTAGCAGCGCCATGGTTGATGGGGCAGCGGGTGGGGTCTCGCAGGTGCGCGAGGTGGCGGCCTCACTCATTGCTGCCGCCAAGCGGTTGAACATGACCACTTTGCTGGTGGGTCATGTGACCAAGGACGGTTCCATTGCCGGTCCCCGCCTTTTGGAACACTTGGTGGATGTGGTGTGCCAGTTCGATGGTGAACGCCACTCCCGGCTGCGCCTGTTGCGAGCCGTGAAAAACAGGTACGGGCAAACCGATGAGGTGGGCTGTTTTGATTTGACGGACAACGGCATCGAAGGTCTGGCAGATCCCAGCGGGCTGTTCACCTCCCGTATTTCGGCACCCGTTTCAGGCACCTGCATCACGGTGACTATGGAGGGACGGCGCCCCCTGCTCGCCGAGGTTCAAGCACTTCTAACCCCGTCCCTGGGGTCCTCGCCGCGGCGCACTGTCAGCGGTTTGGATTCCACCCGTGTTGGCATGCTGCTTGCCGTGTTGCAGCAGCGGGCAGGGCTGCGGTTGGACGCCGATGACAGTTATGTGGCCACGGTGGGCGGGGCCCGGTTGAGTGAGCCGGCCTTGGACCTTGCTGTGGCCATGTCCATTGTTTCGGCTAAAACCAACAAGGTTGTCCACGCCAAGATGGTGGCTTTTGGGGAGGTGGGACTAGCCGGTGAGGTGCGCCCTGTGCCAGGCATCAACCAGCGTATCCAAGAGGCCAGCCGCCTGGGTTACACACATGCTCTGGTGCCGGCAAGCGCCAATGGCCCCGGTCCCATTCCACCGGACTTCACGGTCAAACAGATCGAGCACATCGCCGAGGCAACGGAACTTCTGCTGCACCTTTAGGGGTTTTGGAGGTGATCAGGACACAGATCGGTCAAGATGCGCGCGCCTAAAGGCAAGGCGAAGCTCAAAGGTGTAGGGCTCCTACTATTATGGGCACTGTGACTTGCGCGGATTCCCGCGCTTGAAAAGAAGGAACCGCCCATGCTTCGCAGCCCCGAAGAGGCCCTCAAGGCCACTCTTGCCCGTGTCGCGCCGGGAACGCCACTGCGTGATGGGCTGGAACGTATTCTTCGAGGCCGCACGGGTGCACTCATTGTGCTCGGTTCAGATAAGACCATTGAAAGCCTGTGCTCTGGCGGCTTTGAGATCGGCATAGACTTCGCCCCCACCAGCCTTCGTGAACTGGCAAAAATGGACGGTGCAATAGTCTGCGACAAGGACGCCACCAAGATACTCCGCGCTGCCGTCCAGCTGGTCCCTGACCCCAGCATTGAAACCCAGGAATCAGGCACCCGGCACCGCACGGCCGAACGCGTAGCAATCCAAACCGGTGTCCCGGTAGTTTCCGTTAGCCAATCAATGCAGATCATTGCCCTCTATGTGGATGGCTTGCGCTACGTCCTTGAAGGTTCGGAAAAAATTCTGGCCCGCGCCAACCAAGCCCTGGCTACTTTGGAACGTTACCGGGCACGGCTGGACCAGGTGACAAGTTCATTGTCGGCGCTGGAAATTGAGGCCATGGTTACTGTCCGCGACGTAGCTATCACCTTGCAACGCCACGAGATGGTGCGCCGCATTTCCGAAGAAATTGCCCAGTACGTCCTTGAACTGGGTGTGGATGGGCGCTTGCTCTCCCTTCAGCTCGAAGAACTTTCCGCAAGCCGCGGCTCCGGTGCGGATATGGTGATCCGCGATTACACCGACCCGGAAACAACAGATGTTGACGCCGCTGTGGCTGCCCTGCAGGAGATTGACCAGGCTGACCTCATAGACCTGAACGCAATTGCCGGCATTGTTGGCCTGGTCTCTGGCAATGACTCCATCGACGCCATCATCCAGCCTCGCGGCTACCGCCTGGTTTCGGGCTTGAAGGCCGTCCCGCCCGCCATTGCGGGGCGTCTTGTTGACCATTTTGGTGGCTTGCAGAACCTGATGGCAGCCACCATTGACGAGCTCATGATGGTTGATGGGATCGGCGAGCTCCGCGCCCGCAACGTCCGCGAGGGCCTCTCCCGCATTGCCGAAGCCAGCTTGTTGGACCGTTTCCTCTAACCCGCAGCTGCGGCAGGGGTGCCACAAGCTAGTCCACGGGCGCCAGTTGCTACGTCAAGGTGAAGGTGACCTTTTCGCTGGACCATTTCCCTAGGGTGGCCACCAGAACATACGTGGCGCCACCGCGGCCGGGTTGGGAGACTACCTTGGCGCAGTCAGGTGCCGTCCGGTTCTGCTGCCACACAAAGTTGGCTTTCTCCGAAGCACCCGGGGCCAGGTTCTTGACCAGATCCGTGCTATCCATTTGGCAGTACGCGGAGTTGAAGATGATGTCTTCGCCACTGGTGATCAAAAATTCCATTTGGCTGGTTCCCACGTTGATATCGCAATGGGTCTTGCCGGAATTTGTCACCTGCAGGGTGAGCACTGGATGATCATCTGGCCCATAGGAGGGTTTGTCTACGCTGGCCTTGACTTTGATCCCGGCCTCATCGCACACATCCGACGGCGGAGTTCCCGCCTTGGCAGCGGGCTTGGCTTTTTCAGTAGGGCTGTTGCCAACCACAGCAGGTTGGGTATCATTTTTGCTCCCACCGCCAAGGAACCCGGAGATCAAGAAGGTTCCTGCCACAATCGCGGCTACAACCAGCAGCGTCAGGACCGCCACTACCATGCGACGCCGGCGGTAGACCTTGGCTGAAACACCGGGCTGCCGTGGTGGCTTTCCCTGAGGCCCTGCGCCCGTCGATGCGGGTTTGCCACCGGGCGCAACTGAGGAATTCTTGCCACGTCCGGAACTACTTGAATTTCCCACAAACCCAAGCCTAGCGAAATCCCGGAGCTGCGCCTGACCAACCACGCCGTCAGCCGCCAAACCGTTAGCGGCTACGCTAAAAGGAACGCTCACCTTCCCCGCTATGTTCATCACCCTGGCCACCGGCCAGTTCTCCCTCGCAAGGAAATTCATGCCCACCACAGCGCCCTCCCGCGTTCCCACAGAAGTCCTGCACCACCGCATCAATGCCTGGTTCCAGCGCGAAGCCAGAGACCTGCCATGGCGCCATGATTGCTCTGCCTGGGGCATTCTTGTCAGCGAGATCATGTTGCAGCAGACACCCGTGGTGAGGGTGCAACCGGTGTGGGAAGCGTGGATGGAGCGCTGGCCCACCCCGGCAGACTTCGCGGCGGCTCCGGCCGCCGAGGTGCTGCGCGCCTGGGGCCGTTTGGGCTACCCCCGGCGAGCTTTACGGCTGCATGCTGCCGCCACTGAAATTCTTCAAAAGTACGACGGCGCTGTGCCGAACACGTACACGGAACTTCTGGCGCTTCCCGGCGTGGGGACGTACACGGCTGCGGCGGTTGCCGCGTTCGCGTATGGCCAGCGCACCACCGTGGTGGACACCAATATCCGTAGAGTGCACGCCCGGCTAGTCATTGGCCAAGCACTGCCGGCACCGGCACTAACTGCTGCCGAAATGACATTGGCGGCCCAGCTCCTGCCCGAGGACCGCGATAAATCTGTGCTGTGGAACGCATCAGTGATGGAATTGGGGGCTTTGATCTGCACGGCTAGGAGCCCAAAGTGTGAGCAATGCCCTGTGTTTGAGCAATGTGCCTGGATTGCTGCGGGCCAGCCGGAACCTACCTACATTCCAAAAGGGCAACCATGGGCTGGGACAGACAGGCAGGTGCGCGGGGCGGTTATGGCTGTGCTGCGGGCTGCCAGCTCGCCCATCCATGCAGACCTCCTGTGGGATGCACAGGCTGCCCAGTTACACCTGGAAGTAACGGCCGAGCTGGCAAAACTGCACCAGTTGAACACCCACGCGCCCCAACTAGAGCGTGCCCTCGCAGGCCTGGTGGTAGACGGCCTAGCCCAGCTCTCACCCGCCGGGTACCAACTCCCCGCGTAACCCTCAGGCCGCTGGAGCTGAAATGACGGGCAGATGACAGCAACGGAGGTAGTTGTTAAGATCGGAGGCCTGTGGACAGGCCTCCGATCTTAACAACTACCTCCGCATCGCCTTGCCGGCGCGCGAACCACCCGAAAATGACAGCCACCACGTCCTGGTATCTCAGATCTCTCCGAATCCGGCTTCCACTTGCGTGCGCACCAGTTCCACGGCCCGTTGCGCGTCCGGACCCGTGGCCGAGACGTTCAGCTCCGTGCCCTGTGCGGCACCGAGCGTCATCAGCATCATGACCGACTGCCCGTCCACCCCGTTGATTTCAATATCCACATCCATGGCCCCGAGTGCGCCTGCCAGCGCCCCCGCCGGGCGGGCGTGCAGGCCCATGGGGTTGATGAGCCTCAGCACAGCCGTCACAGCGGTATCAGCCACGGCAGCGGATGAAGCTGGCCCCTCGGCAGCGGCCGGCGCGGGTACGGCGGATATGGCTGGTGCAGCCAGCGCCGTCTCGGCGGCCTTGAGTACCACCTCGAGTGATGCCCCGGATTGTGCGGCCACCGCGGCAGCAACCGCACCTTCAACCAAAGGCGCGTCGGCCAAGCGGACCAGCTCGGGGCTGCCCATGAATTCCAGCGCGGCTTCGGCCGTCATGACGGCCGAGCCAAGATCGGTCAGCACCACTGCCCCGGCCCCGGTATCTGCCTCCCCCAGCGCACTCATGACCTTTTCCAGCGATGTCCCAATGCCGCCGTCGTCCATGCCACCGGCGGGAATCAAAACCACATCGGGGGCCATCTGCTCGGCCAGTTCAACAACCCCGGCCGCCAGCTGGGTGCTGTGGGAGACAATGACCAACCCTACGCTCATGCGCCCTCCCCCGCGGCCTGTGCTGCTGCACGCAAAATCAGTGCCGAGGAGACCGAGCCCGGATCGCGGTGCCCAATCGCCCGCTCCCCCAGATAGCTGGCGCGGCCCTTGCGGGCAATCAATGGATCCGTGGAGACGGAACCGGCCTCGGCAGCCGTGGCTGCCGCAGCCAAGAGGGCCGCCGGAGTGGCCCCGGAGGCAGCAGCTGCGGACGCGGCGTCCACGGCCGGGGTCCAGGCGTCAATCATGGTCTTCTCTCCCACTGACGCCTTGCCACGGGCAACCACACCGTCCCGTGCGGCGGCCAGGGCGGCGGCGAGCGTGTTTGAATCCAGCTCGGCTGCGTCCCCCACGGCTGAGGCGGCACGCAGGAATGCCGTGCCATAGAGCGGCCCTGCAGCCCCTCCCACCTTCGACATCAACGTCATTGCCACCAGCTTGAAGGCGGCTCCGGGGGTGGCGGGCGGCTCGGCGTCGAGCTTCGTCAGGACGGCACTGAAGCCGCGGTCCATATTTTCGCCGTGGTCCCCGTCTCCAATGACCCTGTCCAGCTCAATCAAGGCCATCCGGTTTTCGGCAATGACCTTTGCTGCCAGCCGCAGCCATTGCACGGCCCAGGCAGTGTCAAGTGTCGGTTTCATTTACATCCCCCAGCGCAGTGCAGGCGTGTTCACGGGTGCATCCCACAGCTCAATCATTTCATCGTCCAGGCGCAGCACCGAGATTGAGCAGCCCTGCATTTCCAAGGCGGTGATGTAGTTGCCCACCAGCGAGCGTTCCACAATGAGTCCGGCAGCTTCCAGGACCTTGGCGGCGTGCCGGTACACAATGTACAGCTCACTTGCCGGGGTGCCGCCCATGCCGTTGACAAAGAGCAGTACCCGCTCCCCTGCCGCCGGAGCAAGGTCGCTCAAGATCGGCTCCAGCAGCCGTTGCGTAATTGCGTCGGCGTTCTCCATGGGAATCTTGTGGCGCCCCGGTTCGCCGTGAATGCCAATGCCAATCTCAATCTCATCCTCGGCCAGTTCAAAACTGGGCACCCCGGCATGAGGGACAGTGCAGGCGGACAGTGCAACACCCATGCTGCGCACGTTGTCATTGACGCGCTGGCCAATTGCGGCCACGCCGTCCAGATCATCCCCGCGCTCTGCGGCAGCACCTGCGATCTTTTCCACCAGCACGGTCCCAGCCACCCCGCGGCGCCCTGCCGTGTATAGCGAGTCCTCCACGGCAACGTCGTCGTTGACTAGGACGGTGCGGACAGAAACGCCTTCAGCCTCAGCCATTTCGGCTGCCGTCTCAAAGTTGAGCACGTCACCGGTGTAGTTCTTGACAATATGCACCACGCCGGCGCCAGCGTTGGCTGCGATGGTCGCCGGAATAATGGCGTCGGGAGTAGGCGAGGTGAACATGGGGCCGGGAACTGCGGCGTCCAGCATGCCGTATCCCACATAGCCTGCGTGCAAGGGCTCATGGCCACTGCCACCGCCCGAAATTAGCCCCACCTTGCCGGCCCGGGGCGCGTCCTTACGGGTCACAAAGAGCGGATCAGTGTGCACCCTTACATGTCCGGCATGTGCCTGGCCAAATCCCTCCACCGATTCATCGACTACCGTCTTGGGATCATTGATGAGCTTTTTCATGACTAAACCCTCCGAAATCACACAGCGATTAGTGGGGTCCCTTGAAACGGCACCCCTCTGAACCCTACCCGGGCCTATGCCCCGTTGGTAGAGATGTCAGCTCTTCGCTGCGGTTACTACAACTGGCAGATCATCCTGGTATTGCCCAGAGTATTGGGTTTAACCCGGGCGAGATCCAAAAATTCGGCAACACCTTCATCGGCGGATCGCAGCAGTTCGGAGTAAACGGCGGGATCAACAACGCTCTGGTCGGCCATGACGGTGAAACCACTGCGGAGAAAGAAGTCCACCTCGAAGGTCAGGCAAAAGACACGGCTGACGCCGAGTACTCTGGCATTTACCAGCAACTTTTCAACGATCGCCCGGCCAATTCCCCTGCCCCGCAAGGTATCAGTAGTGGCGAGGGTGCGGATCTCTGCAAGGTCTTCCCACATGACGTGCAGCGCCCCGCAGCCAACAATTTCGCCATCAATTTCTGCAATCAAAAATTCTTGGATGGCCTCGAAGTAGGTGACGGACTCCTTGGAAATCAGAATTCTCTTCTCGGCCAGCGGGGCCACCAGATTCTTGATGGCGTGGACATCGGCCGTCCTGGCAGGCCGGAGGACAATAGCGGGGGCAATGATTTGTGCAGTCACCGCTTCAGTCTATGACCCCGGGGGCACCTTAAACCGCCACCACTTAAACCACATCCCACTTAAACCACAGACGCCCGGTTAGCTAACTAACCGGGCGTCTGGCGAGGTACTACTTTGTTGCTTTAGCTTTGGTTCTTTAGGCCGAGGCCGTGATGGCGTCCGGGATGTTCGGCTTGGCCGTGCCCACAAAGGTGAACTTCGCCTCGTCGCCCTCGCCCTCAACGCCCACTGAAACGATGTCGCCATCCTTGAGCTCACCGAAGAGAATCTTTTCGGAGAGGTTATCCTCAATCTCACGCTGGATGGTGCGGCGCAGCGGCCGGGCACCCATCGCCGGATCGTAGCCCTTGGTGGCCAGCAGGACCTTCGCGGCCGGGGTGAGCTCAATGCCCATGCCCTTATCTGCCAAACGAGTCTCCAAGCGTGCAACCATGAAGTCCACGATCTCGATGATCTCGTCCTGTGTGAGCTGCGGGAACACCACAACGTCATCAACACGGTTCAGGAACTCGGGGCGGAAGTGCTGCTTGAGCTCCTCCGAGACGCGTGCCTTCATCCGGTTGTAGCCGGTCTGTGTGTCCGAGCCGGACTGGAATCCAGTGGCAATCGACTTGGAGATGTCGCGCGTTCCCAAGTTGGTTGTCATGATGATGATGGTGTTCTTGAAGTCCACCACCCGGCCCTGGCTGTCGGTCAGACGACCATCTTCGAGAATCTGCAGCAGCGAGTTGAACAGGTCTGCGTGCGCCTTTTCAACCTCGTCGAACAGAACGACGGAGAACGGACGGCGGCGGACCTTCTCGGTCAGCTGCCCGCCTTCTTCGTAGCCAACGTAGCCCGGAGGGGCACCGAACAGGCGCGAAACCGTGTGCTTTTCCGAGTACTCGGACATGTCCAAGGTGATGAGTGCGTCTTCGTCGCCGAAGAGGAACTCAGCCAAGGCCTTGGCCAGCTCGGTCTTACCAACACCGGTGGGACCGGCAAAGATGAACGAACCACCCGGACGCTTGGGGTCTTTCAACCCCGAACGCGTACGGCGGATCGCCTGCGAGATGGACTTGATGGCTTCGTTCTGACCCACCACACGCTTGTGCAGTTCATCTTCCATCTTCAGCAGACGCGTGGACTCGGCCTCGGTCAGCTTGAAGACCGGGATACCGGTGGAGTTCGCCAATACCTCAGCGATGAGTTCTTCGTCGACCTCGGAGATCTCATCCAGGCCACCTGACTTCCACAGGCGTTCTTTCTCGGCACGGGCGGTGATGAGCTTCTGCTCATCGTCGCGCAACGAGGCGGCACCCTCAAAGTCCTGAGCGTCAATGGCGTCTTCCTTGCGCTTCTTGACAGCAGCAATTTCACCATCCATGGCCTTGAGCTCGGGTGGTGCAGTCATGCGACGGATGCGCAGACGGGCACCGGCCTCATCGATCAAATCGATGGCCTTGTCCGGTAGGAAGCGGTCACTGATGTAGCGGTCAGCCAACGTAGCAGCCGCCGTCAGCGCACCGTCGGTGATCGAGACGCGGTGGTGTGCCTCGTAGCGATCACGCAGGCCCTTGAGGATCTCAATGGTCAGCGGAACGGTGGGTTCCATCACCTGGATGGGCTGGAAGCGGCGCTCAAGAGCGGCGTCCTTCTCAATGTGCTTGCGGTACTCATCCAAGGTAGTGGCACCAATGGTCTGCAGTTCACCACGAGCCAACATGGGCTTGAGGATCGAGGCAGCATCGATGGCACCTTCGGCGGCACCGGCACCCACAAGGGTGTGGATTTCGTCAATGAAGAGGATGATGTCCCCGCGGGTGCGGATTTCCTTGAGGACCTTCTTCAGGCGCTCCTCAAAGTCACCTCGGTAGCGTGAACCAGCCACAAGGGAACCCAGGTCAAGGGTGTACAGCTGCTTGTCCTTGATGGTCTCAGGCACGTCGCCGCGCACAATGGCCTGCGCCAAACCTTCAACAACGGCTGTCTTGCCCACGCCGGGCTCACCAATGAGGACCGGGTTGTTCTTGGTGCGGCGAGAGAGGATCTGCATGACGCGTTCCATCTCATGCTCGCGCCCAATGACCGGGTCAAGCTTGTTTTCCCGTGCCGCCTGGGTCAGGTTCCGGCCAAACTGGTCCAGCACCACCGAACCCGCGGGCTGGCCCTCGGGTTGCTGGCCGCCACTGGCCGCCGGCTCCTTGCCCTGGTAGCCGGAAAGCAGCTGGTTGACCTGCTGGCGCACGCGTCCAAGATCCGCTCCGAGCTTTACCAGCACCTGCGCGGCAACGCCTTCGCCTTCACGGATCAGCCCGAGCAGGATGTGCTCGGTGCCAATGTAGTTATGGCCCAGCTGTAGCGCCTCACGCAGTGAAAGTTCAAGAACTTTCTTGGCGCGCGGGGTGAAGGGGATGTGCCCGCTAGGAGCTTGCTGCCCCTGCCCAATGATCTCTTGGACCTGTTCGCGAACACCGTCCAGCGAAATGTTCAAGGACTCCAAGGCCTTGGCGGCAACACCTTCACCCTCGTGGATGAGGCCGAGCAGAATATGCTCCGTGCCAATGTAATTGTGGTTGAGCATGCGGGCCTCTTCTTGGGCCAGCACAACAACACGTCGGGCTCGATCAGTGAATCGCTCAAACATTTCGCCACACTCCTTTTACTGCGTACTTTGATGCTACGCAGTAGCCGGGCCTCGTGGGGGCGTGTTCGCCACAGGGGAAATAAGAATCCTTGATCCTGCTGGTTAAAGTACGACGGCGGGGCCACCTCATGAGGTGGCCCCGCCGTGGTTCTTGGGTGGGCTAAGCGTGGAAAAGCTTACGCCTGACCGCCCTGCGCTGCATGGTAGGCATCGCGAATCTCTGCCTGAATGCGGCCCCGTTCGTGGACTTCGAACCCATTTTCACGAGCCCAAGCACGGATCTGAGCTACGTCGCTGCCAGATTTGGGGGCAGTCGCAGCTCCGCGACCACGGACCGCACGGCCTCCTGCACGGCGCCCGGCAGCAATGTATTTGCCAAGTGCCGTACGCAATGCTTCTGCGTTCTCGTTTGAGAGGTCAATTTCATAGCTGATACCGTCCAGCCCAAAGGTGACATTTTCATCAGCGGGGCTCTGGTCAATATCGTCTACAAGTGTGATGTGAATTTTCTGTGCCATGGGGAGTAATCGCCTAACATAGATTTAATGAATACTTCTGAATAAATTATGGTTCGAAAATTCTTTCACGTCAAAGTTCAATCAATAGCAGCGCCGTTAGCTGCCTTGTTCACCGGAGGAATCCGCTTCCCGCTCCGCCTTTATCATTGCTTCACGCTCTGAACGATCCGCATTGAATATTGCCTTCATGGCGAAGTAGAAAAGTGCACCAACACCCAATGATGGCAGAATAACTGCAATGTATTCCATTTTCTTTGCTGCTCCTACTCTGGCTTCATCAAGGGAAAGAGAATGGCTTCCCGAATACCAACACCTGTGAAGAGCATGACCAAACGGTCAACACCCAGGCCCAGACCCCCCATGGGTGGGGCACCGTATTCCAAGGCCCGCAGGAAGTCTTCGTCCAACTGCATGGCTTCAGGGTCTCCTGCCGCCGCTGCCAGTGATTGCTGGGTCAAACGTTCGCGCTGGATTACCGGGTCAATGAGCTCAGAGAATGCTGTTCCGGTTTCCCGGCCGTCAATAATCAGGTCCCACGCCTCAATGAGGTTTTCCTTGTCCCGGTGCGGACGGGCCAGGGGCTGGGCCGAGGGCGGGTAATCGCAAACGAAGGTGGGCTGAATTAGTGTCGGTTCTACAATTTCACCAAAAAGTTCCGTGACAAGCTTTTCAGCATCCCAGGCCGGATCAATTTTGATGTTGCGCTCGTTCGCAATGGCGCGCAATTGCTCTGCCGTTGTCTCGGGGGTGATTTCCTGGCCAACACCGTCGGAGAGGCCCTGATAGACGGGTAGCCATGGCCATTCTCCGTCGAGGTTAATTGGTCCGCGATCAGTTTCAATGACACGTGAACCCACGGCATCTGCTGCCGCAAGAATAATGCGCTGCATGATTTTTGCCATGGTGAATTGATCACCATAAGCCTCATAGGCTTCCAGCATGGTGAATTCCGGGCTGTGCGTTGAATCGACCCCTTCATTGCGGAAGATTCGGCCCACTTCAAAGACCTTATCCATGCCCCCAACCACTGCACGCTTCAAGTACAGCTCAATGGCAATACGCAAAGTCATGGGCTGGTCAAAAGCGTTAAGATGCGTGTGGAACGGGCGGGCTGAAGCCCCACCATGGATGAGCTGCAAAATGGGCGTTTCAAGTTCAATGTATTCTTCGCCGTGGAGCGTGTCCCTGATGGCCTTGACGATGGCTGAGCGCATCCGTACTTGGTCGCGGGCGGTGTCGCGGACAATCAAGTCAACATAACGCTGGCGCACACGCATTTCTTCGGAGAGTTCTGCGTGCAGAACAGGCAGCGGGCGAAGCGCCTTTGATGCCATAGCCCATTCGGATGCCATGATGGAGAGTTCACCGGTACGGGAGCTGATGACCTCACCCTTGAAGAAGACGTGATCGCCCAGGTCAACGAGTGCCTTCCAGTCGGCCATCGCGCCTTCGCCCACATTTGCGAGCGAGAGCATGATCTGCAGACGTGCTCCGGCACCCGATTGAAGTGTGGCGAAGCACAGCTTGCCCTTGTTACGTATATACACAACCCGGCCGGTGACACCAGCCACATCACCTGTTGCTGTGTCTGCTTCAAGTTCCAGATATTTTGCGCGGATCTCTTCGAGTGTGTGGGTCCGCGCCACCCCAACCGGGTAGGCCTGTTCGCCTCGTTCAAGCAACTTGGTTCGCTTGTCCAAACGGACAAGCATTTGCTCAGAGGCGTCATTGGGTTCAGGGGAAAGGGTATTTTCTGCGCTCACGAGTTAACAGCTTAGTTGGTGAATCTGGGTGAATCCTACGTGCCTAGTTTTCCACCCTCTTACTAGCCTCCCCTCACCTTCCCTGCAGAAGAGTTCTACTCTTCTTTGTGACGGTTCTAGGCGGGCTCTGCGGTAGAGCCGCGTACTACCAGCGTGGCCGGCAACGTCTTGGGTACCGTCTGCGCAGCCTCTCCGGCCATGAGCTTCTGTAATTCCCTACCGGCGAGCCGCCCCATTTCCAGTGCCGGTAAATGCACTGTGGTGAGGCCAGGATTCGAAGTTGCAGAATATGGCAGATCGTCAAAGCCAGTCACTGCTAGCTCTTTCGGAACAGCCAGTCCCGCAACACGCGCTTCCTGCAGAACCCCGTAGGCGTGGGTGTCTGTTGCACAAACGACGGCGGACACCCCCTTGTGCGACCAATCCGACCAGGAGTCAGTGAACGCCAGAGCCGCCGCACCGACGTCAATCATGGAACTGCCTTGGGCCACCACTTTGAGTCCGAGCTGGGCTGCGGAACGGTGGAAGGCCTCGCGGCGCACACGGAACGTCTCCGTACCTGTTGAGCTGTCAAGATAAGCCACCGCAGCGTGCCCTTGCGCTTCCAGGTGGAGTGCCAGCAAGTGGGCGCCGTGGGCAACATCGAAGTTGATTGAGGGCGCGGCGCTGGTAATACCGGCGGCATCCAAAAGCACCATGGGATCGCTCATTTGAAGCTCGGCCAAAAAATGTGCACTGGGGGCGTCAACTAACAAACCCGCCGGGCGCAGCGCCAGCAGCTTGCGCACATCTTGCGGTGCGGGGGTTTGCCCGGCCTCGGTCACCGAGAGCAGTAATTGGAAGCTCTCGCCTAGAACTTCCCTAACACCGGCAATGACCTTGGCAAAGAAGGGATTGGAAACATCCGGGGCCACCAAGATGACAATATTGCTGCGCCCCTTGGCGAGTGAGCTGCCCAAACCGTTGACAACATAACCCAGCTCGGCAACAGCTTCTTGGACCCTGGCAATGTTTTCCTTTGAGACCCGGCCCGCGGTCTTGCCGCTGGTCACCAGTGAAACCGTTGCTACTGAGACTCCGGCCCTGGCTCCCACCATGGCAGCCGTGACACGCGCGGACCCTTCGCGGGGTACAGAGGAGGTTTTAAAATCATCCATGCAGCGATCCTATCGAGGCCACAGCGGAGTTGTTACAAGCGCAATGGATCAAACGCTTAACGTAAAGTGCGTTAAGCGGTTGACGTGAGGTGCTTTTCGGTGCCAGACTAAGCGCTGAGCAAGATCCCGGCCCGCCGGAATCCCCCCAACGACGTGGAGAATTAAGTGAATATGGAACAGAACCTCACCACAGGTCTTACTGCCCCCACCGGCGCGCCCCGCAAGATCATCCTTGACTGCGATCCCGGCCATGATGACGCTGTAGCGCTGCTTTTGGCACACGGCAACCCGAACATTGAGCTGCTCGCCGTGACCACGGTGGTGGGTAATCAGACCCTTGAAAAGGTCACCCGTAACGCCCTTTCCGTGGGTACCATTGCCGGCATCACCGGCGTCCCCTTTGCCGCGGGCTGCGACCGCCCGCTGGTGCGCACCATTGAAACGGCGCCAACAATTCACGGTGACTCCGGCATGGACGGCCCCGATCAGCCCGAGTCAAGAATCGAGCTTGACCCGCGCCACGCCGTTGACCTCATCATTGAAACTGTTATGGCGCACGAGCCCGGCACAATCACCTTGGTGCCCACTGCCGGCTTGACCAACATTGCTATGGCTGTCCGCAAGGAACCGCGCATCGTTGAGCGCGTGAAGGAAGTTGTCCTGATGGGCGGCGGTTATCACGTGGGTAATTGGAGCCCTGTAGCTGAATTCAACATCAAGATTGACCCCGAGGCCGCACACATTGTCTTCAATGCAGGCTGGGAAGTTCTCATGGTGGGCCTTGACCTCACCCATCAGGCACTCGCCACACCCGAGGTTGTTGCCGCCATCGAGGCTGTGGGCACAAAACCGGCCAAGTTCGTTATGGAACTCATGGAATTCTTCACGCAAACCTATAAGGACGCCCAGGGCTTCGACTACCCACCGGTCCATGACCCCTGCGCCGTGGCCTACGTCATCGATCCAACAGTTATGACCACCCAGAAGGTTCCCGTTGACATTGAGCTCACGGGCACACTGACCTTGGGTATGACCGTGGCCGATTTCCGCGCCCCGGCACCGGCCGGCTGCAAAACCTCAGTGGCTGTGAGTCTTGATCATGAGAAGTTCTGGAACATGGTCACCGATGCCCTGGTACGCATTGGCGAGGTTGACTTGTGAGCCAACCTCTCTCCACCACGAATAAGTTTGCCAAGACCGGCAACATCACGGCCCTCATGGTGGCGTTGCTAACTGCCTGCATTGCCTTCCAGCTCAATGCCTCCATGCTCAGCCCGGCGCTGGTCACGATGGGCGAGGAACTCAACGCCAGCCAAGCGGCCATTGGCCTGTCCCAAACGTGGTTCTTCACCGCGGCAGCTGTGTTCTCTTTGTTCCTGCCCCGCTTGAGCGACATCATCGGGCGCAAAAAGGTCCTGATCGCCATGATGGCAATGATGGGCGTTGGTTCCATCATCTCGGCCATGGCCCCAGACATCACGTGGCTCTTTGTAGGCCGGATCATTCAAGGCATTAGCGGACCCACTGTTCCCTTGTGCCTAATCATGCTCCGTTCCGCCGTGCGGGATCCCAAGAAGTACGGCGCACTGATGGGCCTTGTCACGGCCGTCAATGGCGGGATCGCGGGCATTGACTCCTTCGTGGGCGGCTACTTTGCCGAACACTTTGGCTTCCGCAGCATTTTCTGGCTCATGGTTGTTGTGGCCGTGATCGCTACTGTGCTAATCGCGTTCCTCGCCCGTGAATCAAAGCCCGGCGAAGGCACGAAGATGGACTGGCTTGGCGTATTTTTCATTGTTATTGCCGTTGGCGCCCTGCTGACCGCACTGAACGAGGCCACCAAGTTGGTGGGCAGCTTCACGCTCGGTCCGTTGCTGAGCGCACTGGCCTTGGCTCTGGTCTCCGTGCTAGCTTTCATGGCGTTCTGGACAGTGGAGAAGCGTTCGGCGCATCCCATGGTGGAGATTGTGCACCTGCGCCAGCGCTCCACTTGGGCGCCGCTGCTGACAACAACGCTGACCATGACCGGTATTTTTGCCGTGATCAATGGCATTGTGCCGGCCTTCGTGCAGGGCGCCGATCCCGGATTTGGGATTGGTGCCACCGAGATGAGCCTGCTAATCCTGACCCCTTACGCTCTACTCGGCTGGGTTTTTGGCCCCATCACGGGCCGTCTGGCCCCGGTGTTTGGCTACACCAAGATGCTCAGAATTGGCCTGCTGGGCAGCATTGGCTCCCTCGCCATCATCGGCTTCCTGGGCTTGCATAGCCTGCCGTGGATGATTGCTGGAACCGTATTGCTGGGCATTATGTATGCCGGTACGGTGAACATCATGCTCAACGGTCTTGGTGTGGTGCTGTCTCCCGAAGGAAACCCTGGCTTCCTGCCTGGCATGAATGCCGGCGCTTTCAATCTAGGTGCCGGGCTCAGCTTTCTAGTGCTGCCGGCCATTTTAGTAGCAACGGCCCCACTAGGTGGCCACGGCTCCTATTTGACAGTGGTTGTTGTGGCCTTGGTTCTGAGCGCCGCCGCGTTCGCCGCCTCGTTGCTGGTGCCTAAACCCCTCGATGCCGAGGTGGGTTCATGAAAGCTTCCAGAATTGTTGTTGCCGGGTCCCTGAACGCAGATCTGACCATTTATACAGAACGCCTGCCCTCCCCCGGCGAAACCCTGCATGGCCACGGTTTTGCCATCAATCCCGGCGGCAAGAGCGCAAATCAGGCAGTTTCCGCCGCCCGCTTAGGCGGCAATGTCACTCTCTTGGGTGCTGTTGGAAGCGATTCCAACGGTGAGATGCTACTGGCTTCCACGGCTGGTGCCGGCGTTGACGTCAGCCACGTCCGGCGAGTCAGCGAACCCACGGGAGTTGCCATCATCTCGGTTGATGCCCGGGGCGAGAACAGCATCATCATCTCTGCCGGCGCTAACGGTACCCTCTCCCCCGCGGATATGAACCCGGAGCTGTTCAACGGCGCCGGCGTGGTGTGCCTGTGCCTAGAAGTTCCTCTGGAGACCGTGCAGGCTGCTGCCCAGGCAGGGCACGACGCCGGAGCAAGCGTCCTGCTCAACCTCTCTCCGTACGCTGCGATCACCACAGAGCTGGCACAACTGAGCGATGTTTTGCTCGTCAACTCCCACGAGGCCTCGCAATTCCTTGATGGCTTCATCATGCCTGCCCCGGATGCCCCGGTAGCCGCGTGGCTTGGCGCCGTGGAGAAGTTCGCCGGACGTGGATTGCATCAGGTTCTAGTCACACTAGGGGCGGCGGGATCCATGGTGCTGGACGCACACAACATAGATAATCCAGTAGTGCGCATAGCCCCGACAGCCGTTGACGCCGTGGACACCACCGGAGCCGGTGATGCTTTCACAGGTGCCGTTGCCGCCCGACTCGCAGCTGGCAGCACCCTTGTGGAGGCTGCCCGCTACGCCTCTGTTGCGGCGGCATTGGCTGCTACCAAGAAGGGCACCCAGACGGCCTACCCCTCAGGCACAGAAGTAGACGCCATCCTCCAGTGATGCGCACTAGCAATTTGCTCTAAGAAAGCCCCGACCATACTCTGGCCGGGGCTTTCTATTCTGATCTGCGCACAGTTCCGGTTGCCGCGTGAGGGTGGCGGCGTCAGCCCAAGGGCATGTTATCTATGAGCCGAACCGGGCCCACCTTGGCAGCGATCAGCACCAGAGCCTCGCCGGTGAACGGCGTGTCCTGGCAGTTTTCGCCGCGAACTTCCAGCGTGGCCGGATCTACTACTTCCAAGTAGTCCAGGTCAACGCCTGGGGCGCTACGCACTAAATCCACGGCGGAATCAATGTCCAGTGGTTCATGGGCATCGGCCCGGCGCTTCAGAAGCAGCAGGGCCCGGGAGAGCACCAGGGCGGATTCACGCTCCTGCTCCGAGAGGAAACGGTTCCTGCTCGAAGAGGCCAGCCCGTCCGCATCACGCACGGTGGGGACGGGAACAATCTCTACCGGGAAGTTCAAATCAGCCACCATCTTGCGCACCAAGGTGAGCTGCTGGGCGTCCTTCTGCCCAAAATAGGCCCGGTACGGTAGACGCCCGGCAGCATCAGGGGCCGCCAATCCACGCCCGGGCATGCCCACGTGCAATAGTTTGGCGACTACCGTCAACGCGCCGTCAAAATGTCCGGGGCGTGAGGCGCCCTCGTACATGTTCCCCAGCTTCCCGGCCGTGATCCGCACCATCGGCTCCCCCGTGGGGTACATTTGCTCCACGGTTGGGGCGAACATGAAATCGACGCCCACCTTTTCCAGCAGCGCCAGATCGGCATCGGTGGTGCGCGGGTAGCGGGCCAGATCGGTGGCGTCACCAAATTGCAGTGGGTTCACAAACACACTGGCCACCACCACGGAGTTCTCCGCCACCGCGGCCGCCGCCAGCTGGGCGTGCCCATGGTGCAGGGCACCCATGGTGGGCACCAGGGCCAGGGTACCGACTGCCCGCGCCCCAGAACCTACCTCGCCGCCTCCGGCCCCGGCCCTGGACACTAGCAGCGCGGACGTTTTGGCCTTCAGCTCGGCAATGGTCCTTACAAGTTCAATGCTCATGGTCTTCTCTCATCAACGCTTCTTACAACTGCCGCACCACCCGTCACCCAGGTGAGAGGAACCTAGCTTCCGGCTACGCCCGTGTCGGCTTCGTCGTCGGGCATCAACGCCGCCTGGATACCAAGATACGCCTCCGCGGAAAGCATCCGGCGCTTGGCCGCCCGGGCAGCCGTGCTGGCAGACATGGCCAGGTACGCGTCAAGGACGTCAGCGGAAGAAGTGTCCAGCGCGTACTCGCGTAAGGCGGACGCGTGGGCCGCCACGGTTCCGGCATCCCCGCGCGCCACCGGACCGGTCAGTGCCGCTTCCCCCGTGGTCAGTGCATTCTCCAAGGCTGCACGCAGCAAGGGACCCAGCACCTGGCCACTTGACTCCACGCCAATATCAGCCAATATCTGCCCCGCCTGGGCCACGAGAGTGACCATGTGGTTCGCCGAATGCGCCAGTGCCGCGTGGTAAAGGACACGGTCAGCCTCGGCAATAACCACCGGTTCCGCCCCCATCTCCACCACCAGTGCTTGGGCGATGGGCAGCATGGCTGGCTCGGCGCTCACTCCGACGCTGCAATCAACCAGCCGCGTAAGGTCTAGGCTCATGCCGGTGAAGGTCATGGCCGGATGCAGAGCCAAGGGAATCCCACCGGCCGCCTTGACAGGGGCCAGCACCGCCGTACCGAAACGTCCCGAGGTGTGCGCCACCAACTGCCCGTCCTGCCATGCCCCCACGGCGCCCAGCCCCGCAACAAGATCGCTCAGGGCATCATCCGGAACAGCCAACAGCACCAGTTCCGAGCGTTCCACAATGTCAGCCACGTCAAGGACCGGAACTCCTGGCAGCAGCAGTTCCGCCCGCTCACGGGATTCCTCTGACACCGCAGAAACACCCACGACAGCGTGCCCGGCACCGCGCAGCGCCGCCCCAAGGACTGCTCCGACCTTGCCAGCTCCAATGATTCCAATGCCAAGCCTGCCAGGCTTAATCGCCATTTTCCGTCTCCTCAGGGAGTTCTTGTGGTGCCGCGGATGCGAGCCATTTCTCGTCACGGTGGATCCGGCGTGCGGTTGCCGCGCGGGCGGCTTGTTCATTAAAGAGTGCCAATGAGTTGGCAACTGACATGTGACGGACCAAAGGCCTGATGGGGCCAACAGTGGAATGCAGTTCGAAGCTGGCCAGGCCCAACACCGCCATGAGCGGGCCTTGGTGCAGACCGAGGGATTGGGTCCGCTCATGCGGCACCACCTGCAAACGCCGGACGATCCTGCCATGGCGGCACAACAGGGCCGTTTGGGTGGCCCGGAAAGCGTTATAACGCCAGGCAAAGGGATCGAGCCAGCGGGCGGAGGGCGGGGAATGCACAAAGCCCTCCCTATTACCGGGGCCCTTGAGCCCTGCGGTAAACACCTCGAAGGGATTTTCCACGCCGGGGTCCGGAAATACCAGTCCCAGCACGGCCATGACTTCGGCTAATGTTCCGGCCGGGAGCATGACGGTCCGTGAGCCATGATCCGAGGAATCGGCCCCATAACCGGCCACGTTCACATGAACCTTGTACCAGCCAAAGGGGCGCCACATGGGCCCCTGGCTAATACCAACCGCTTGGATCCGGCCCGGCGGAATGGTCTGAGCTCTCGTTTCCAACAGGCCGTAGTGCAGGCGGATGCCATCAGGTGAGAGTGCAATCCGGAAGTTAAAGTCACCTGTGATGGCTTTCCAGTAAGAGGCTGCCAACCCAATGAACAAGGGCACGGCAGCAACTAAAATACCGAGCTCACCGCTCCACACAGTAGCTACCACCACGGCACCCACCACCAGCAGGGCGGTAACCGTGGTCCCGCTGAACACGGCGGCGCCAATAATTCTGGCCGGTTTCAGGGCTAGAACGTGACTTTCCGGCGCCTCCGCCACCTCGGTCGGTGCCAGAGGGTCAACGGACAGGCCTGCCGCACGGGCCAGAATCGCGGCCCGGAGCCGCTTGGCCTCCGCCAGCTTAAGGAAGGACAAGCGCATGGCCGACTTCCCGCCGTCGGCCACATCAAATTTCAGCTCCGCCAAGCCAAAGGCCCGCGCCAGCAGGGGTTGGACCACATCAATAGCCTGCACCCTGTCAATGCGGGCTCGGCGCTGCTGACGGAACACCACACCGGAGTTGATGTGCACGTGATCATCGGTGACCTGGTAGCGGGTAAAACGCCAGGATAAGAAGAACGCCAGGCCAAAGATCACAGCAGAGGCAGCCACCACAAGCACCATGATCAAAAACGCCATGCCGCCAGGAGTGGGCAAGGCACCTTCAATCCCGTCGCCGGAAAATATCGAGTCCAGCGAGTTTCGGCCAAAGACAAACATGACGGCAACAACTGCCACCCAGCCGCGGACCAAGGGTGAGACGGGATGAACCCGATGCCATTGCTCCGGCGCGTCCGTACGAAAGGGCTGCTCTTGGAAGAATTGTTCGCTCACAAGCCGGCCAGTTTCGCCTCACCGCGGGCCGATAACTGTTCTCTCAGGCGCCCGGCCTCGGCTGCCGGCAGCCCGTTGAGGAGCGCATTGGTCCCGGGCGAGGCGGTATGCAAATGAATGGTGCTCAAACCCAGCATGCGTTCCAAGGGCCCCATGGTGACATCCACATATTGCATGCGCCCGTAGGGAACCACCATGACCCGGCGGAACATGATCCCGCCACGGATAAGCAGATCATCGTCCCGTTCGGCATAGCCGATGGCCCGCACCTGGCGTGGAATAAGAATCATTTCCCAGAGAAGAATCACCACCACAATGATCGGAGCCAGCCACGCCAACCAGGCCGGATAACCGGCCCAAACTCCGCTGCGGTGCAGGATCAGCGGTACGGCCGTGATGGCCAGGACTAGCAAAGCCCCGATTACCGCGGTGATGAAACGGGCAATTACGAGTTTCCCGGAGACAGGAAGAAAAACCACGCCCTCAGGATCAATTGAGTGGCTCTGAGATTTAGGCAAACCCTTCCTCCCCCTGTGCTTCACGCTTGGGCCGGGTGGTGGTGCCGGGTTCGTTGTCTTCCGGCGGCACCTTGCAAAAACGCTCCACCATCACACCGATGGCCACCATGACGAGCCCGCCGGCCAAGTGGGCCACCATGACCCAGATAATCGAAAGATCGCTGCGCATGGCAATAGTTGGCAGCTGGTTGATGAGGATGCCGGCATGCCAGCCGAAAAGTACGGCACCAGCATAGGCGCAGGCCTGCGCCAAGATCACTGTCCGGGCAGCCAACAACGGATCGAGTGCTTTTTCCCGCTTGCCGTCACGCCAACGGCGCACCTTCAGGCCCAGAATGAGGCAGACCACGGATATCAAGCCCATGGTGATCAGCGAGCTCAGCGGCAGCACAGGAAGGGCCAGGCTGGCCCGGGACGTAAGTTCCGTACCCACCCAGGCAAGGACAGCCAAAACAATAGCTACGCCTACCAACCACGCGGGCCTGATAGTCCGCATCGTGCTTCTCATTGTTGCCTCATCGCTTCATTGGTGACTACTTATTTAACCGTACTGGTTTTTGGGCCGTTGGGAATTCGTAGCCTTAGGGAAACTGCTAAGGTGCCAGTGCTGCGGGTTCATCTGGCACATGGAAAATCCCTGCCATGTCAGGAGCGGACTGGGCCAGTTGCGCCACAGATTCGCCCACTAGGGTGGCGTTGGGGTCCATGAGTGACCAGGGGTAGAGCACAAACGCTCTTTCGCCCGCACGCGGGTGCGGCAGCGTCAGCACCGGGTCTGAGCTTTGCTCGTCCCCGTAAATGATGATGTCAACGTCTAGAGTGCGGGCGCCCCAACGCACCTCACGGGTGCGGTGATGAAGGCTTTCCACAGCCTGGCAGTGTGCCAAAAGTTCCCGGGAGGTCAGCGTTGTCTCCACGGCAATAACCATGTTCAGGAAGTCCGGCTGCCCGGCCGGCCCGCCAACAGGCTTCGTGGACACCACGGGAGAAACGTTTTGCAGCCGCACTTCGGGGCGGTCCACAAGATCACCCACGGCGCTTTGCAAAGTACCTTCGCGTTCACCGAGGTTGCTGCCAAGAGCCAAAATGGCCCGGGTCAGCACACGGGTGGCGCTCATGAGCTCTCCACGGCCGTGGTGGCGGGCTGCACCGATTCACGGGTACGGAAAACAGTGATGCTGACATCCCCAAACGGCACCTGGATGGGGGCCTTGGGCTTGTGAACTGTCACTTCAACAGCCTGAACCACGGGAAAGTCAGCCAAAATCTTCTCGGCCAAGCACACACTCAGCGTTTCAATCAGGTCAAAGGCCTCACCTGTCACTACAGCCACGATGGCTTCTGCCACGGCGCCATAATCTGCCGTCTTGGACAAGTCATCCGTGGCAGCGGCCGCACCCACATCCATGTGCAGGACGGCGTCGGTGATGAACGGTTGCCCGTCCCTTTTCTCATGCTCAAAAACACCGTGGTACCCAATGGCCGTAACTCTCGTCAAGCGGATCGTGTCAAGCACGCTCACTGTGCTGCACCGGCGGCTGCAAGACGCTCTTCACGCCTTTTCTTCCCCTGCAGGAGCCGTGCGGCTACCTTTGCAGCGTCAAGGCTGGCGCCGACGTCGTGCACCCTAACGCCCCAGATGCCCTGCGTACCGGCCAAGGCCGTAGTGGCTGAGGTGGCGTCGTCGCGTTCTTTCGGGGCAGCGGCCTTGCCCGCACTGGTCAAGAGCGATCCAAGGAATCGCTTCCGTGAGGTACCCACCAGCACCTTGTTGCCCAACGCCGTCACCCGGTCAAGGTTTGCCAGCAGTTCCCAATTTTGTTCGGCATTTTTGGAGAAGCCGATGCCCGGGTCCAGGATCAGATTTTCTGCCTTGACTCCGGCGGCGTAGAAACGCTCACGAATCTCGCCGAGTTCGGCCACCACATCTTGCACAACATCCGTGTACTGCGTAAGTGAATCCATGTGGCGTGAGTCACCACGGCTGTGCATCAAAACGTACGGGACTTGGCGTTCGGCGATCAGCGAGATCATGTCCTCACGCACGTTGGTGCCAGAGACATCGTTGATCATCCCTGCCCCGGCATCCAGTGCCAGCGCTGCAGTAGAGGCGTGGCGGGTATCCACACTCACCAGTGCACCGGCCTTGGCCAAGGTGCCAATAACATGCAAGATGCGCTCCTGCTCCTGGGCCGCTGAGACTTCCACCGCACCGGGGCGCGTGGATTCACCGCCCACGTCGATGATGTCCGCTCCCCCATAAAACATGCGCAGCCCATGGGCGATCGCGGTCTCGGTGGAGTCATAGTCACCGCCGTCGCTGAAGGAGTCCGGGGTGCAGTTCAAGATCCCCATCACTACGGCACGGTCTTTGGGCAGAGCGGCAAAAGTTGCCAGCGACTTACGGGCCCGCAGAACGGGCAGGGGCGATGTGGCCGGGCCCGTCCCGGGCGCAGCAGCAAGGGAATCCATGGTGTTTAGTGTTACCTTCCGAGAATCAGGGACATGGCTTCAGCCCGGGTTGCGGGTTCGTGAAGCAAGCCGCGGACAGCGCTTGTGACTGTCTTGGCCCCTGGTTTACGCACGCCACGCATGGACATGCACATATGTTCACATTCAATGACGACAATGGCGCCACGAGGTTTAAGATGCTCAATCAGGGCATCCGCGATCTGGCTGGTGAGGCGTTCTTGCACCTGTGGACGCTTGGCATAAATATCCACCAAACGCGCCAGCTTGCTCAATCCCGTCACTCGCCCGTCCGACGACGGGATGTAACCTACGTGGGCGCTGCCATGGAACGGCACCAGATGGTGCTCACAGGTTGAATAGAACGGGATGTCCTTGACCAGCACCATTTCCTCGTGGGAGATGTCAAAGGTGACGCCCAAAACAGCTGCGGGGTCCTGGTGTATGCCGGCAAAAACTTCACCGTAAGCCTTGGCAACACGTTTGGGTGTTTCCAGCAGACCGCTACGCTCCGGATCTTCACCAATGGCCAGAAGAATTTCCCGCACAGCAGCCTCAATGCGCGGCAAGTCCACCTTGTATTCATCCTCGTATTCAGTCACGGATGCGATCTTACCGGGATTAGGGCTGGCCTGGGAGCTGAGGGACGTCACCCTTGCCCAGATCGATGCCAGGAGAGTTACCGGGTGCGTCGAGTTCTCCACTGAGCTGTGCCTTGGCGATCTGATCCTCAGGGGAGAGCGTTTCAGGGTTCGGCTCACCCGCGGCTGCGGCTTCGCGGCGTTCCTTTTCAGTGATGACAGGGGGCAGGTCCGAGACCGGGCGGGATTCTTTAGACAGCCAGACCCGACGCTGGGCGGGCTTGCGCAGATCAATGAAGATCTTTGCAATCTCGGCCTGGTTCAGCGTTTCACGTTCCAGCAGTTCCAGCGCCAACCGGTCCAAGATGTCACGGTTCATGATCAAAGCCTCGTACGCGTCATCGTGAGCCTGGTCGATGAGCTTGCGGACTTCCTCGTCAACCATGGAAGCAACCGCTTCGGAGTAGTCCCTGTCATGGCCTGCCGAACCACCCAAGAACGGTTCGCCGGCCGCCGTACCCAACTTAACGGCACCAATGCGCTCGCTCATGCCGTACTGCGTGACCATGGCGCGCGCGGTTCCGGTGGCCTTTTCAATATCATTTGATGCACCAGTGGACGGATCGTGGAAAACGATCTCCTCAGCGACACGGCCACCCATGGCGTAGGCCATCTGGTCCAGCAGTTCATTGCGGGTGATTGAGTACTTGTCATCCTCCGGAACCACCATGGTGTAACCCAGGGCGCGGCCGCGCGGAAGAATGGTGATCTTTGTGACCGGAGCCGTGTTGTGCATGGCTGCGGCAACCAACGCGTGTCCACCCTCGTGGTACGCGGTGATCTTGCGCTCCAGTTCCTTCATGACGCGGGTGCGCTTCTGCGGGCCTGCCATGACGCGGTCAATTGACTCGTCCAGGGCCCTGTCATCGATCAGCTGGGCGTTGGAGCGGGCTGTCAACAGGGCAGCCTCGTTGAGCACATTGGCCAGATCGGCACCCGTGTAACCGGGAGTCTTCTTAGCAACGGCGTTCAGGTCAACACCGGGAGCCATGGGCTTGCCCTTGGCGTGCACCCGCAGGATCTGTTCGCGGCCCAAACGGTCCGGAGCCTCCACGGGGATTTGACGGTCAAAACGGCCCGGACGCAGCAACGCGGGGTCCAGGACGTCGGGACGGTTGGTCGCGGCGATCAAGATGACGTTGGTTTTGACGTCAAAGCCGTCCATTTCCACCAGCAGCTGGTTGAGGGTCTGCTCGCGTTCATCATTACCGCCACCAATGCCGGCACCACGGTGACGGCCAACGGCGTCGATCTCGTCAACAAAGATGATGGCCGGGGAGTTAGCCTTGGCCTGCTCAAAGAGGTCGCGGACTCGGGAAGCACCCACACCAACGAACATTTCAACAAAGTCAGACCCTGAAATGGAGTAGAACGGCACATTGGCTTCGCCTGCAACGGCGCGGGCCAGCAGGGTCTTGCCGGTACCGGGAGGGCCGTACAGCAGCACGCCCTTGGGAATCTTGGCACCCACAGCGGTGAACTTGTCGGGGTTTTGCAAAAAGTCCTTGATCTCGTGGAGTTCCTCAACGGCTTCATCAGCACCGGCAACATCATTGAAGGTCACCTGCGGGTGGTCCTTGGTGAGCAGCTTGGCCTTGGACTTGCCGAACTGCATGACCTTGTTCCCGCCGCCTTGCATGCGGGAGAACAGGAACCAGAAGATCAAACCGATCAGGACGAACGGGATGAGGAGGGAGAAGATGCTCGACCAAAAGTTATTGGACGCAGGCTGGTCATCAAACTTCGCCAGCTTGGCGTTATCAATGACCTCCGGCAGGGTGGTTGCGCGGTAGTTGCCGTAGAAGAACTGGACGTTTTTGCCCTGGTCCTTGCCGTCGGCATTGACATAGTTGTCCTTGAGGATCATGTCCACTCGGCCTTCGGAACCAAAGATCTTAGCCGAGGCAACCTTGTCATTTTTGAGCAGGCTCAGGCCATCTGAAGTTCCAATGCGGCTTTGGCTTGTGCCGGTCAACGTAAATAGGCCGGCTCCAATGAGCACAACAACCACAATGATCCAGATAAATGGACCCTTGAAGAGTTTTTTGACTTTCATGTGTTCGAGGCCAGGCCTCGTCCCTTCCGCTCAACCAATTCATACTCGTACAGGACGCTACCGGCACGTCCCCGACTAATAGCTTTACACCGTTCGTCTTGCTACACGCACAGGATCGCCCTTTAGTTCCCTGAGGGCATAACGAATTCGGCAATTCTGCAATTGTTGCTCGCTCCAGGATCGCTTATTGACTCTCGAGGAGTAAAAGCCACTATCTGAGTATGCCGCCCTGAGCTTATGCGCCTGGTTGACTGCTGCCATGGCACAGCCTTCACAATGACGCCGCTGCAGGTGCTTCGCGTGCTCATCATTAGAGCGGCAGGGCCCGTCACGGCGCGACAACGCTTAAAAGGTTGCGCGCCCGCTTCCATAGAGGGAACGGGCGCGCCACAGTGCACTTTATTCGTAAATGTGCGGTGAGAGGGTGCCGATGAAGTCCAGGTTGCGGTACTTTTCAGCAAAGTCCAGACCGTAACCCACAACAAATTCATTGGGGATCTCGTAACCCACATACTTGACGTCAATCTCAACCTTGGCAGCGGCAGGCTTGCGCAGCAGGGTGCAGATTTCCACCGAAGCCGGTCCGCGCGACATCAGGTTGGCGCGCAGCCATGACAGAGTCAGACCCGAGTCAATGATGTCTTCAACAATGAGCACATGCTTGCCCATGAGGTCGGTTTCCAGGTCCTTCAGGATCCGGACAACGCCGGAGGACTGGGTGCCGGAACCGTAGGAGGAAACAGCCATCCAGTCCATGGTGACGTGGCTGTGCAGGGCGCGGGACAGATCAGCCATGATCATGACAGCGCCCTTGAGAACTCCCACCAACAGGACATCACGGCCCTGGTAATCGGCATCAATCTGCGCGGCCAGTTCGGTTACGCGTGTTTGGATTTGTTCTTTGGTAAAAAGAACGTGCTTGAGATCGGCTTGGACGTCTTGTGAATCCACCCATGACTCCTGTTTGTGAAGGATTGGTACTGGTTTTTAGGCTGTTTCTTGGTGCGTGTTGCGCTCAACTGCTGCGCTTAAGAACAAGCTTCCCATAGCTGGCGCCTTCGTGGGGAACACTGTGCTTGCGGGAAATTCGCCAGGCACTGACTTTTCCGGCCAGTTGCACCGGTCCGGCCGATCCGCTCCGGGCTAACAGTGTTTCGGCGGCAGCCAGCCGTTCAAGGCTGGGCTGCACCCCTCCAAGTTCGACGGCGGCCAGCGCCAACACTCTCATCCGTAGGGCCGCAGGCAGTCCCCTGAGGCCGTTCTCGCTCAGTGCAATCTGTGGGAATTCCGTGCCTGATTCGGTGCTGCGTTGCGCCAACGTGACAAATTCCGCTTCGGCAAGTTCATCAAGGAAGTCAGCGTCGTAACCCAAAATCGTAGCCGAGCGTGCCAGCGACGCCGCCACACCAGGGCCAAGTTCGGCACCGAGGAACGGGAGCACCGTGTTGCGTACGCGGACTCGCAGATAGGCGGGGTCTTGGTTGGCGGGGTCGTGCCACGGGGTCAGGCCCAGGGCCTGACATATGGCCAATGTCTCATCGCGACGCAACCCTAAAAAGGGGCGGACATACATGCCGCGGCGTTCACGCATGCCGGCCAGGGAGCGGGTTCCGGAGCCACGGGCCAGCCCCAGCAAAACGGATTCCGCCTGATCATCCAGGGTGTGACCCAAAAGTACCTGATCGGCGCCCAGCTGGTGTGCTGTCGCCTCAAGTGCCCCAAAACGGGCAGCGCGAGCAGCTGCTTCCGGGCCCGCGCCGTCGTGCTCTAGGTCCACGGTCCGCACCACAACCGGGTCCAGGCCAAGCCCGCGCAACTGCCCGGCGGTGGCTTGAGCAACCTCGGCACTGCCTTCTTGCATCTGGTGGTCAACCACCACGGCCCCCACCCGCACCTCGCCACGCGTGGCAAAAAACGCACACACGGCGGCCAGCGCCAGAGAGTCGGGGCCGCCGCTACAGCCCACCAGGATCAGTGGCGGATTCTGGACTGGGCGGTTCTTACCGGTGGTTTTCAACCCGAGCAGGCCGCCCACCATGGCCCGGGCCTTGCCCACGGTCGGATCGAGCCGGCCTCGGGAGGTGCCCTGCGCCGTCATTAGAGCCCCATCCGTTCAACCCAGAGGCGGGCGTTGTGAATTTCTTCCTCCGTGGGCAGATTTTCCACTTGGGTCCACACGTTATTGAATCCCTCCATGCCGACAACGCCAACGGCGTCGCGAACAAATTTGGCACCATCGCTGTACTGACGCATTTTGGCGTCTAGGCCCATCAGATTGCGGATGAACTTTTCAATCACACCGCGGTCCTTGCTGCGGCTGTTGAAACGCTGGCGAATGGTGCGAACTGTGGGGACAATACTTTGGTCAACACCGTCCATGACCACGTTGGCGTGCCCTTCCAACAAGCTCATGACCGCGGTTAAATGCGAGAGTGCCGCCTTTTGATCAGGGTTCTGGATCAGGTCAAGGACACTGCCGCGGTGAGCTTCACCAGCGGGAGCCGCCGCCTTCTCCTTCTTGCTGCCCAGTGATTTGGCAGATTCCAGAAGGCGCTCACCAAAGTTCTCGGAGTCACCCACCAACAGAGCCCCGAGCTTCTCAATCTCACCGAGCATGTGGTGGCGCAGCCACGGCGCAGCAGCGAATTGGACCCGGTGGGTCTGCTCGTGCAGGCAGACCCAGAGCCTGAAATCGGCAGGGTCAACTTTCATCTCACGCTCAACCGTGATGATGTTTGGCGCCACCAGCAAAAGCCGCCCACCCGAGGCCTGCTGTTTGGGCGAGGCGGAGGGCGCCAACGCGGCAAAGGGATCGTACTGGCCCAAAACTTTGCTGGAAAGGAACGCCAGAGCGCCACCCAACTGGGCACCCGTAACAGTGGCGCTCAGTGCGGATCCGCCGGTGTTGCCCGCCTTGGACGATTCGGCTGCCTTGGCAGCGAGTGCGCGTAGTACGGGGTCCATCATGACTTCAAAGCTCTGAGTATTAGCCTTGGCCCAAGAGGCCCTATCGACTATGAGAACCTCAGAATCACGCAGATCCCTTGCCGCTTCGAGCTGGGAGATTTCATGGACGTAGGGCACCGAGCGTTCGGCCATCAGGCGCATATTTTCCACGGCTGCGGATATTTCCGAGCCCGATAAGGCCGGCCCGGCAGGCGCCAAATTGGCAGCTGTTCTGGCCGCGAGGCCCCAATTGACCATAGTGGGAGGTGGTGTGGCTGCGTCATTGCTGTGCGGGCTCATGAATCCATCAGATCACAATTCCCTGACAAGGCGCTGGCCACTGACAGCTGCGCTAGGTCCGTGCACTACGTCCGTGGCCGCGGGAGCACCTGGGTGCGGTTAGCCGTGGGTCAGGTTAGCCGTGGGTCAGGTTAGCCGTGGGTCAGGTTAGCTCTGGGCCAGGATGGTGGCGGCGTCATCAACTACGGGACGGGCGGCGCCCGCGCCGCCGCTCAAACCATTGCCCAGTATGGAGAAGGCCAACAACCGGCCGTGGGAGTTGATGACGTAACCGGACAGGGCGGTCACTTCATTGAGTGAGCCCGTCTTGGCCCGCACCAAACCTGCGCCAGCCAGATCAGGCGCCGTGACAAAGCGCTGCGATAGTGAGCCGCTCAGCCCGGCAATGGGCAGCCCGGGCAGGGCTTGGCCAATGTCAGAGGAAGGGTCCGCCAGCATAAGCAATATCAGTGCCACCAAACGCTCGGAACTGATCAAGTTGCCAACTCCAAGGCCACAGTTGTCAGTGGTGAGAACACCGTCCATGGACAGCCCCAGCGCTTCCGCCACTTGGCGAACAGCTGCCACGGAGCCCGCGTTGCTGGCTGCGCTGCCCAACTTCACGGCCACCATCCGGCCCAGGGCTTCCGCCACATAGTTATCAGATTCAGAAAGCATGTACTGGACTTGCTCGGCAACAGTGGCTGAGTCCACGCTGGCTAGTACAGCACCGGCCCCAGCCCCGGTGGTGCGGGAAATTAAATCCGTGGTGGCTACGCCGGCGTCTGCGAGCGCATCGGAGAACGTCTGTGCCGCCGTCATGGCAGAATCCTGGGGCCGCGGTCCGCTGAGCACACCAGGTTCGTAGCGCCCGGCGTTCAGCGCAAGCGGGAAAATAGGGGCAATTTCACCGGCCTCAACGTCCCCTTCCGTCCACTGGGGATTCAGCGCGGCGCCCGTAAACAAGGTGTCATCCACCTTGAGGGTAACCGGGCCCTTGACCCCCGCGGCGGCGAGGGCTGTGGCGGTTTCGGCCGCCAAGTCGGCCAGCCCGGCATGCCCTAGGGCGGCTTCCGGATCGCCTTCCCCGGCGCCAAGCATGGTGTCTCCGCCGCCGCGCAACACAATGTCATTGGCCGTGGCCCCGGCCAGGACTTGGGTAGGCAAACGGGTGCCGGGGCCTAGCGTGTCCAGGGCTGCCGCCGCTGTCAACAATTTCAAGTTCGACGCCGGTGTCCGCGCTACCTGCCCATCCTGGGAGAACAGCGCCTTCCCGGAAGAAACATCGCTGACATACATGCTGAAGGTGCCCGCGCCGTCGTACTTCAGGGCCTGGCTCAACTCGGCTGAGAGTTTGGCCGTGTCAGGCAGTGGAGCCTCGGCGGAGAGGGGTGAAATTCCGCTCAGCGTGCTGATACTGGTGGGTGCCAGCTGGGCGGCGGGTACAACGGCCACCGCGGCCGGATCTTGAGGAAGGAAGGCAGGGAGCAGATTCAGTCCCACCGGCACCGTAACGGCGGCCAATGCACAAATGAGCAAGCCACTCGTCACAGCTTTTGACGTGCGTCCCATGAAATAGGCGGTTCCTTCACAGCAGGTGGCTTCGGCTCGCGGCCTCAGCAAAAGGGCAATATTGTGCCCAAAAAGAACGGGCGGGTTTTTAGCGCAACAAAAGCGCCTATATCCTCATACTAGACTCAAATCCTGTGCCGGGCTGGGTTCGCCCGCACACACAACATCATGAGGAGCATAACGATGAAGCACGACGTCACCATCGAGATCCCCCGCGGATCACGCGTCAAGTACGAAGTTGACCACGAGACCGGCCGCGTGCGCCTGGACCGCGTGTTGTTCACCTCCATGGCGTACCCCACGCACTACGGCTTCTTCGATGACACCCTCGGCGAAGACGGCGATCCTCTGGACGCCCTAGTGCTGTTGCAGGACTTTGACCTGCACCCAGGCGTTGTGGTGGATGCCCGCCCCATCGCCGTATTCAACATGACGGACGAGTCCGGTGGAGACGCCAAGGTTCTCTGTGTTGTTGATGACAAGCGCTTTGATCACATTCAGGAACTTTCCGATGTGGACGAATTCCTGATCAAGGAAATCGAGCATTTCTTCACCCGGTACAAGGACCTGGAGCCCGGCAAGTGGGTCAAGGCTGAAGGCTGGGCCGACCGCGCCGCCGCAGAAGCCGAGCTGACCGCCTCCATCAAGCGCTACAAAGACACACAGCACTAATTCTCCGCTGCTGGCCAAGCACCGAGACTGACACACGCCGACGGCGTGCCATAGCGTCCAGGGAGGTTGAAATTTCGACCGCCGTGGCCACTATGGCACGCCGTCGGTTCTTTCTTTTAAGTTCACCCCTGCTGCCATGGACAGTTCTGCCCATGGCAGCACCTCTGAGCTGTCAATAGACTGGCCATTGTTCAATTCCTCTTCTTCTTGAGCTTCCATAAAGGAGCTCACAGGATTCACAGTCTCGAAAGGACAGCCATGGACGGTTTTATTGGCGCTGACATTGCTGACCTTCGGGACTTCGCCAAGACCATGGACAAGGCCTCCCATGCCCTGTCACAGCAAGCACAACTGCTCTCCAACGTGGTGAACCAGTCCCGCGGATGGAAAGGGCCAGACGCCGACCGTTTCCGGCAAACATGGAACTCGTCGCACCGCCCAACCCTTGCTGCCACGTCCCGCACGTTGGCGGAAGTTTCCACCATGCTGCGCAAGAATGCTCAGGAACAGGAAACGGCAAGTTCGGCCGCCAGCATTGATGGCACTGGGGAAAGTTGTGTTGCTCCGGCACCTCAGGACAATGGTTGGAACCCACAGAACACTCTGATCGATTGGGGTAAGGCGCTCGTTGGCGGACTCTCAAAGGGCAAAGATGCGCTCACTTACCTCAAAGACTGGAAGGGCCTACTGTCAAGCAAAACGATTTTCGACCTCAAGGGGAAACTACCCAACTTCGCTCAGTTTGGGGACGACTTCAAAAATGCTCTTGGCGTCTTCACCAAGGCTGATGGAATATTCGGCAAGATCGGCACCGGGCTCAAGGCCTTCGGTCGGTTCGCGGGCGTGGCCGCCGCACCCTTTGCCATTGGGGGCGGCATCCACGACATGTTCTGGCCCGACCACGACGGCGGACGGGGAGTCATGGACCGTATCTCCGGCGGAATGAGCGTGGTGGCCGGAGGCGGAAGCCTCCTCATGGCCGTGGGTCTGCTCAGCAACCCTGTGGGCATTGGAATTGTTGTAGGTGCTGGAGTTATCGCTGCCGGGTGGGCCGTTGGTAACTTGATTGCCGACACTAAATGGGGCCAAGCCATGGGGCGAGGGATCGCAAACGCCGCTGGTAATGTCTTTGATGGGGCCAAAAAGGCCGTTGGCGGCGTAGTTGAAGGTGCCAATAATGTTGTGAACGGGGCGAAGAATTTCTTCTCGAATCCCGTTAAGAGCCTTGGAGGATTGTTCGCATGACCACCGAGAAAACCATTGAATGGACCCAACGGGACATCCAGTGCGCAGAGTCCGTGCTCGCGAATTCAACCGGCGAGGGCTTCAGCCTGCCCATGTTGACCGACGAAGAAATAGTGGCACTTGACGGGCTGGAACGCTCTCAAGCCGTGGCCCTGCCCTGGCTTGACCTGCACACCGAGCAAAGGGAGCTCGCCTGTAATGTGGCGCTACGCTCCCTCTTGTCTAAAGGATTGGCTTTCCCGCTCATAGGGGAAGGGGAGACAGCACCATCCGGGCTTGGTGCAGCGGATGAAATCACCGGTATTTTAACTCTTCGGCGGTTGGGCGAACGTGTTGTTACAGCGGAGCTGACCAAAGACGGGGACCGTGTATGGATGTACGGCTATGTGCACGCGGACCAGGTACTTGAAGAAGTCGTGGACAGTGCCGGATCACACACTTTCACAGTTGTCAGTCGCCTCGAGTTCCCCGATCGTCTCATGACCTTGGCCAATGCCGCCGAAGTTGATTGCGCTGATGGCGACCCCCTGTCATTTACGGCAGAAAGGTTCGCGCAAGTTGCTGAAGCCACATTAAAAGACACCCGGGGCGTGACAACCATTTCGGCCATCAGCCTGGATCCGGACACTTTCAGGCACTACACCATCTACACCCAGGGTGATCAGCTCCATGGCATGAGCGCCAGCGAGGACAACGGTATGGCAATGCTGAATCTGGCAACAATCTCCCGGGCCACTGGTGTGGGAGCAATTCGTGAAGTTGTGGAGGCGGGCCTGTAGTGTCTTTTCTTCCTCCGCATCAGTCCAACAACCATGCCCCTGTGCCTGTTGGCTCATGGAATCCCAAAAGAACAGCTCAATTCGGCAATGGCACGTGGGGGGTCCGCGCCAGTGATGGGAAACTCATTGGCGCATGGGCCTTGGATTTTGCCGTGGTCATGGTGTTGACTCTCATAGTGGCCCTAGCCATGGGAAAAAATGGCGCGGCCACAGCAATCGTTGCTGGAGTTGGCACCTGGATTGCCAGCTCTTGGATATATGGCTTCTTGTGCCTGCGCGGCCACACTCTGGGCACTTTGGCTGGGGGCACCCAGCTTGTAAAACTCCGTGACGGAAGTGCACCGGGGTTCTGGCGGAGCGGTTGGCTCATGTTCCTGCGCACAGTACTTTTCCCCGGCTGGCTGATAGTGATTCTCTTTGCCATCCTTGGCGCAGGAGACCCAAACGTGGCTTCCAAAAGCACTTATCACGCCAGCATCGACAAGCAGCAAACGCGGGCATTGCAAGCTGCGATGAGACCCTGATCCAACCCTTTGTATTGACTTGAAGATGCTACAAGTCAGGACTTGAGGCACCTGCCCCGCCGCACCGGCGGTTGGCCTGGGACAAGGGGATTCCTCACCATGAGCACCACAGCCAATCCGCTCGGAGCCAAAGCTCACCAGCAACCTGATCCCCACCCTGATCTTGCTGGGCAGTTTTCTGGTGCCGTTTTGTGTGGTCCTCTTTGTGTTGGAACGCATGGTAGGAAACACCACAACCCTCAGGGTCATTTTGGCATTTGTGGTGGGCGGGATTTGCGGGGTTCTCGGCGCGTCCCTGCTCGAAGCGGACCTGGCCAACAACCTCTTCACCTATGTGTCCGTGGGGTTCATTGAGGAACTGGTCAAGGGCATCGTCCTGATCGTGATCGGCTGGCGGGTCATCCCCAAATCTGCCAGCCAGGGTGCTCTTCTGGGAGCCGCGGTTGGCGCAGGTTTTGCCGCTTTCGAATCCGCCGGCTACGCCTTCAACGCTGTCATTACAACCCAGGGTCTGGACCTCATCACCTTGCTTCAGACTGAGGCATTACGTGCCATCCTGACACCTGTGGGCCACGTGTTGTGGACTGCCATCCTCGGCGCTGTCCTGTTCGGCGCAGCCCGCGGGCGCACACATTTCCGGTTCCGCTTCAGCATCTTCTACGCCTACGTGGCAGTAGCCCTCTTGCACGGCTTGTGGGATTCCATGAGCGGTATCGGCGCCATTGTGGCCTTGTTGCTAACCGGAACCACCATCGCGGACATGCGCTTCGGTTTCATCCCGGCAGGTTCTGAACAGGCCGCGGCGTCTTTAGCCACCGTGCCTGCTGCAGAAGGCGAGTGAGCGTTGGGCAAAAACGCACCGATGCTGCGGGAGCGTTCTTGTTTGGAGGCCCGGAAGTAACCGAGCCATTCGAAACTGGGCGGAACTGTTTCTTAGGCGAGAAGGGAGCGTAAGATCGCGGCAGCACCGTCGTCGTACACGGAAGCTGTGACCTCATCAGCAACAGCCTTGACCTCATCGATGGCTTGGCCCATGGCCACGCCTCGGGCCGCCCAACGGAGCATTTCAATGTCATTGGAGCCGTCGCCCACAGCCACTGTCAGTCCCTGTTCAACGCCCAATCTGGAGCGCAGCACCTCAAGAGCGGAGGCCTTGGTGACACCGGAAGCGGCAATGTCCAGCCAGGCACTCCAGCCGATTGCATAGGTGACCCCGTGCAGGCCGGCAGCCGTAATGGCGGCCGCGAAATCCTCCGTACTGGCCTCGGCGCTATTGACCACAACCCGGACGGCCTTGGCCGCCAACAAGTGCTGAAAATCCACGCCTCGGGCTTCAATACCAAAGCTGGCATCCTGAAAACGGGAGGTTGCCAGGAAGTTCCCGTCGGCATCTTCTAGTGCAAACCGGGCGCCAGGCACCTTATCCCGCAAGGCGTTCAGGGCAGGGGCCGGATCAAAGGTCACCCGCTCAATGACCTCATACCCGTTAGCAAGGTCAGGGTCCAGGCGGATACTCACCCCGCCGTTGGAACACACCCCAAATCCGCGGCGCATCCCTTATTGCCTCCACTATGGGCAGCAGAGCGCCCAAGGATCGGCCCGTGGCGAGGATAACGTGATGCCCGGCGTCGACCACGGCCTGGGCGGCCGCGCGCACACCATCGCTCATGAGCCCGTCGTGATCAACCAAGGTGCCGTCAATATCTAGGGCTACTAGATACTTTGTTACTTCTTCACTCCGGTCATCGATGCCGGAAATTACGCTATTTACTGTCATTGTCATACCCCCAAGTCAAACAGATGGGGCTGAGAAAAACACACTCAGTGACTGTTAAAGCCGTGAACACCGGGTAAATACTCACAACCCTATGCACAGTGTGAGTATTTACCCGGTGTTCTTTACAGCAAAGATTCCGGCAGTTACAGGACGGGGAAAACTTCCAAGCCGCCCATGTACTTGCGCAGGGCCACCGGGACGTTGACAGAGCCATCCGCGTTCTGGTGATGCTCCAAAATGGCCACAATCCACCGCGTGGTAGCGAGCGTGCCGTTGAGTGTGGCAACAGCGCGGGTGCCACCCTTACCGCCGTCGTCCGCGGTTTGACGCTCACGGATGTTCAACCGGCGCGCCTGGAACGTGGTGCAGTTGGAGGTGGACGTCAGCTCACGGTAGGCGTCCTGGGTGGGAACCCACGCCTCACAATCGAACTTGCGGGCGGCGGACATGCCCAGGTCACCGGCTGCCGTGTCAATGACACGGTAAGGCAGTTCCACCTTGGCCAGCATTTCCTCTTCCCAGGCGAGCAGGCGCTGGTGTTCCTCGGCAGCCTTTTCAACCGTGGTGTAAACAAACATTTCCACCTTGTTGAACTGATGCACGCGGATGATCCCGCGGGTGTCCTTACCGTGCGAGCCGGCCTCACGGCGGTAGCAGGAGGACCAGCCGGCATAGCGGACGGGTTGTTCAACGTTGATGATCTCATTGCCATGGTAGCCGGCCAGGGCCACCTCGGAGGTGCCCACCAGGTACAGATTGTCCTCGGCAAGGCGGTAAATTTCGGCGTCGTGCTCCACATCGAAGCCGGTTCCGGCCATCGTCTCGGGCAACACCAAGGTGGGGGTGATCATGGGTGTGAACCCGGCTTCGATGGCCTGGTCCATGGCCATCTGCAGCAGCGCCATTTCAAGGCGCGCACCAACACCCTTGAGGAAGTAGAAGCGGGATCCGGAGACCTTGGCGCCACGTTCCATGTCGATCGCACCGATCAACTCACCAATTTCCAGGTGGTCACGCGGGGTGAAGTCGGGGAATTCGCGCGGCGTGCCCACCGTTTTGAGAACAACAAAGTCATCTTCGCCGCCCTCGGGGACGCCGTCAGTGACAAGGTTGGCCATGCTCCGTACCAGCGTGTCCTGTTCGGCGCTGGCTGCCTCGGCTGTTGCTGAGGCCGCCTTGACGGCTACCGCCAACTCCTTGACTTCGGCCAGCAGGGCTTGTTTTTCTTCGCCCTTTGCCTTGGCTACCTTCTTTCCGAAGGCATTTTGCTCGGCGCGCAGGGCCTCAAAAGAGGTGATCGCGGACTTGCGGGAGCGCTCCGCGGCGATGATGGAGTCCACCACAGACGGTTCGGCACCACGGGCACGCTGGCTGGCACGGTAAATTTCGGGATTTTCGCAGAGGTCTCGTACATCGATCACGTCCTAAGCTTATCCAATCAATGCAACTTCAACCGCTATGGTTAGACAATCATGCCTACCGAACTTCTTGTAGCCCTCATTGTGGTCATCATTGTGCTTGCTTCCGGCGCCAGCTGGCTCGGTGTGCGCAAGCTCGCCCAAAAGCACACCCGCAGTGCCGTGGCAGATTCTCCGCACAAAATCAATCTGGCCAAGCAGCAAGTTGTTTTTATCTACAACCCCACCAAAAACGGTTCCGACGCGGCGAAAACCCTCATCAGTCGCTCGGTGTCCATGGCTGGCTGGCCGGAGCCCCTCTTGATGGAGACCACCGCGGAGGACCCTGGTTTCTCCATGGCTGCGGCTGCGCTGGAAGCCAAGGCCGACGTCGTTATTGTGGGCGGCGGCGACGGTACGGTACGCGCAGTGGGCCAGACCCTGCGACACACTGAGATTCCCCTTGGCATCATTCCCTTGGGCACCGGGAATCTTCTTGCCCGCAATCTGAGCCTTGATGTCACTGATATTGCAGGGTGTGTCCAGATAGCTCTCTTTGGCCACCAGCGCCACATTGATGCCGGGCTGATGGAGCTCGAGGACGGCATCACAGGCGCTATTTCAAAACATTCCTTCATGGTCATTGCCGGTTTGGGCATGGACGCAGATGTCATGAATGACACCAATTCCAAGCTCAAGGAGCATGTGGGCTGGTTAGCCTACAGCGAGGCTGGGCTGCGTCATTTGGCCGGACGGCGCAAGAAGATCAGCATCACTCTCGATGATGAGCCCGCCCAACAGCGCAAGGTCCGTTCGGTATTGTTCGCCAATTGTGGCCTGTTGCCGGGCGGCATTGACTTTGTGCCCGGGGCCTTAATTGACGACGGCGTTCTGGACGTTGTTGTGATCAGCCCGCGCAGCGCTTTCGGCTGGCTGGCGATGGCCGGAAAAGTGGTGTTTCAGCACAAGAACCACCTGCCGGTCATCAATTTTTACCGCTCCCGGAACCTGACCATTCGCACGGTCCTGCCGGTGGAGACCCAGATCGATGGAGACCCGTCCGGGCCTGCGACAGCCGTCAAGGTCAGTGTTGAGCCCAAGGCCGTGCTGGTCCGGGTCGCTGCACCCAACGGCCCGGCCTAGCCCGCTGGGGGTTCAGCCGGCACACCAGCCTGATTTGGGCCTAGTCGGTTTCGGGCCTAGTCGGTTTCGGGCCTAGTCGGTTTCTGGCCGGTGCGATTGTTCTTGGATGAGGCGTTGCTCTTCATCGAAGCGCAACTCGTTGGCGTCATCACCCTCGTCACCAACTGATGTGTCCTTGCCGGTATTTTTACCCGGGTTCACAATGTTGCCGTCCTGGCGATTATTTTGCTCTGCATGCTGATCCATGATTGACGCGCCTCTTCCCTGGTGGGAGCAACTTCTTTCCATCTCCTGCAAGTGATCTTGTGGAGATAGGCCAAGCATAGACTTGCCGGTCCTTGTCCGAAAGGGATGCGCCGGTGGCAGATACTAGCGGAGGGCCTGGACCCAGTGTGCGGCGTCCTCAAAGGCCGTATCCGAGTTGTAGGGGCGAATCAATGGCGGCTGTTTGTCGGCGCGCGGATAGGACCCCAGGAAACGAATTTCAGCGGTTACCCGGTGCAGGCCCCGCAGCGCATCGGCCACGCGAGCATCACGGATGTGCCCCTCCAAATCAACACTGAAAACATAGTGCCCCAAAAATTGTCCCGTGGGCCGGGACTCAATGCGGCTCAGGTTCACACCGCGGCTGGCAAATTGCTCCAGCAGAGCCATCAAGGCGCCCGGGTGGTCATCAGGCTGGGCAATGGACAGCGTGGTCCTGTCAGCGCCTGTGGGCTCCGGCAAAGATCCAGGACGTGCCACCAGGACAAACCGGGTCACGGCGCCCATGTTGTCCTCAATGCCTGCGGCGAGGATGTTGAGCCCCGTTTGCTCTGCCACCAGCGGAGCGCACACCGCAGCTTGGAACGCATCCGTACCCTCCAGCAGCGAGTGGGCGGCAGCCGCCGTCGAATTTGCTGGCACATGCGAGGCAAGTGGCAGGTGTTCGCCAAACCATTCCCGTGTCTGCGCCCAGGCATGCGGATGCGTGCCCACGGAGCTGATGTTCGCCAACTCCACCCCGGCCGGCGCCACCAGGACGAAGCTGACGGGGACCACTACTTCATGAATGATCCGCAACTCCATTCCCTTGGAGATGGCATCCAGCGTGGCCGGAACACCGCCTTCAATGGAATTCTCAATGGGCAGCATGGCAGCAAAAGCTTCACCGGCGCGCACCTTGGCGAGGGCGGCCGCAGCATTGGTTGACGGGATCCGTAGCATCGCACCAGCGCCCGGAACCTGTAGCAGGGCAGCCTCGGTAAAGGTTCCTTCCGGCCCAAGAAAGGTCAGGGGCAAGCTGGAGTCAAAGGGCGCGTCTGTCATGGGGGGCCTGTCGTTGATGGGGGAAGGGAGTTAGAGCACGCGCGGGGCTTGATCGTTGGTGGAAACCATGGGCTTGTCTGCCTCAAACCAGGCACCCATGCCGCCAATGACGTTGAAGGCGCTGTAACCGTTTTGCACCAGCCAGGTGGTGGCCCTAAAGGATCGTCCGCCAGTGCGGCAAATGACGTTGACGTCAACGTCAGGGTCCAGCTCCTCAAATCTGGCCGGCAACTGCTCCAACGGGATGTGCAGGGCACCGTCCACATGGCCGGCTTCCCACTCGTAGTCTTCGCGGACATCCAGGATCACAGCATCCCCGCCCAGATCGGCGACCGTTACGTTCATGATGTCTGACATGTGATTCTCTCCTTGAAAATAAAAGCCAATACTAACTAAGCCTAGCTCCCGAGCTGCCCTCTATGAGCGCAACGAACACCCGGGAGGGAGCTGCTAACTAATATGCACACAATTGCAAATATGACGTAACGCGTCTCGAGTGCGAAAATTGAAGATGTGAGCTCACAAAACAGCCCCGCCGATCAGGCAACGGCTCCCCCCAAGAATCCTGACACCGCATTTTTTGGCCAGCCAAAGATGCTGCTGAACCTCTTCAGCGTCGAGCTGTGGGAAAGGTTCTCCTTCTACGGTATGCAAGGAATTCTTGCCTACTACATGTACTACTCAATCACCCAGGGCGGCCTGGGTATTGACCAGCCCACCGCGTTGGGGATTGTTGGCGCGTACGGTGGCGGCGTTTACCTTTCCACCATCCTCGGTGCGTGGGTGGCTGACCGCCTCATGGGTTCGGAAAAGGTGCTGTTCTACAGTGCCATCATGATCATGGCCGGTCACCTCTCCCTTGCACTGGTTCCGGGTGCCGCGGGCCTGGCTCTGGGTTTGATTCTCATTGGCGTGGGCTCCGGTGGTTTGAAGGCCAACGCCACCGCCCTAGTGGGCAGCCTCTACGCCAAGGACGATAACCGCCGCGATGCTGGTTTCTCCATCTTCTACATGGGCATCAACATTGGTGGACTCATTGGCCCTCTGGCCACAGGTTGGTTGCAGGTCACATACGGCTTCCACGTTGGTTTCGCCGCAGCGGCTGTGGGTATGGCCTTCGGTCTGCTCCAGTACGGTCTGACACGCAAGAACCTGCCCCAATCCGCCCACGAGATCCCGAACCCGCTCCCCCGCGCACAGTACGGCAAATTTATTGCCCTGGCAGTCGGTGGCGTGGCACTGGTCGTGGTTGCTGTGACCTTGAAGCTCATCACGGCAGAAAACCTCAAGTGGGTCATTGTTGCCGTGGTTATTGTGGCCGCGGTTGCTTACTTTGCCGTCATCCTGGCCAATAAGACGGTCACCGGCCTCGAGCGCAGCCGCGTGTTCTCCTTCATCCCGCTGTTCTTGGCGAGCGCCGTATTCTGGTCGCTCTTCCAGCAGCAGTTCACCGTGATTGCCCTCTACTCTGACCAGCGCCTGGACCGAACCATCCTCGGCTGGGAAATTCCGGCGAGCTGGGTTTCCTCGATCAACCCGGTGTTTATTATCATCCTGGCTGGCGTGTTTGCCGCGCTGTGGACCAAATGGGGTGACCGCCAGCCTGGCACACCCGTGAAATTCTCCGTGGCACTGGTTGTCATGGGACTGGCGTACCTGTCCTTCATTCCGTTTGCCGGCATGGCTATGGTGCCGATGCTGGCCATAGTGTTCATCCTGCTGCTCTTCACGGTGGCCGAGCTCATGCTTTCCCCCGTAGGTCTCTCGCTGGCCACCAAGCTGGCACCGGCGGCCTTCCAGACGCAGATGGTGGCGTTGTTCTTCCTCTCCGTCGCACTCGGCACGGCCATGTCCGGGGTGCTTGCTCAGTGGTACAACCCCGCTAATGAGACCCCGTACTTCCTAGCGATCGGTCTAGTGTCCATTGCCTTCGGCGCCGCCTTGTTCCTGGCCAAGAAGCCCATCAAGAAGTTGATGGCCGGGGTCCGGTAGCCCTCAAGCACTCCTGCGTTAAAGCACATGAGGCGGCACTGACCTTTGCTCGAAAAGGTCCGTGCCGCCTCATGTACTTTGGCAGATTATTAGTAGGAGTATGAGGAGGAGGAACCAACGGCCACCATCAGGACCACCCACAGCCCAACAATGAGGCCGTAACCCACCAGGGCCAGGTAGTTTGTCACCAGACCCGTGATAGCGAATCCACGGCCCTGGGGACTTTCCTGCTTGAGGCCCTTGTGTCCTAAGATGACGCCCACAATTTGCGGGACAATGAAGATGCCGAGCATGAAGATTGAGACCAGCCCAATGACCATGCTCGCCACGCTCAATCCCTTGGGCCCATAATTTCCGGGGTAGCCAGGGCCGCCTTGATAGTAGGCGGGGGCGTTGAACTGTGGCGGCTGCTGAAACTGCGGCTGGGCGTACTGCTCCTGCTGCGCCGGCTGGGCGTAGTTCGGTTGCGCATAGTTCGGCTGCGCATAGTTCGGCTGTTCCTGCTGGGCCGGAGGAATGTACGGGGGAACCGGTGGGGCGTAGTAGCCCGGGGGCACGTATGGCTGCGGCTGATCCGGCTGGTTGGACACTTTTTTCTCCTACAGGATGTGTGCCCGCCATGGCACAAATTTATAACTGGTATTGACCTCCATGGTAGTCCAGCAGCCATCGTCACCCTAGAAACGGCACTCCTTTTGTAGTTCACACTCTGGGCAACGCGTGCCATACGGGGTTCGGCTCTGTCATGCTGTGTTCATGGCTAGCCGCGCGGGCACTCTTGCCCTTCCCCAAGACCTTGTTGACATCACTGCTTTGATGGATGCGTACTACGATCTGTTGCCGGACCTCAGCGATCCGGGGCAGCGGGTTGCCTTTGGCACCTCCGGACACCGCGGCAGCTCGTTGAAGGCATCCTTCAACGAGGGCCATATTGCCGCTATCACGCAAGCTATTGTGGAATACCGTGCCGGCCAGGGCATCACCGGCCCCTTGTTCATGGGCAAGGACACCCACGCCTTGAGTGAGCCTGCACAGAACACCGCCCTTGAGGTGTTGGCTGGCAACGGCGTACAGGTTTTGATCGACGCACGCCACGGCTACACACCGACCCCTGCTGTTTCGCACGCCATCCTCTCCTACAACTTGGGCCGCACTGATGCTTTGGCCGACGGCATTGTGGTGACCCCGTCCCACAATCCGCCTGGCGACGGAGGCTTTAAGTACAACCCCCCGCACGGCGGCCCGGCCGATTCCGACGCGACAGGCTGGATCGCCAACCGTGCCAATGCGCTGCTGGAGGACGGGTTGCGCGGTGTGCGCCGAGTGCCCTTCACCGAGGCTCTGGCCGCGGCCACCACGGGGAAGTTCGATTTCCTCTCCGGCTACGTGGATGATCTGCCCTCCGTACTGAATCTGGATGCCATCCGGTCCGCGGGCGTGCGCATCGGGGCGGACCCCATGGGCGGCGCCTCCGTTGATTACTGGGGTGAAATTGGTGAGCGCCACCACTTGGACCTGACAGTGGTGAACCCCCTTGTGGACCCGCAGTGGGCCTTCATGACCCTGGACTGGGATGAGAAGATCCGCATGGACTGCTCATCGCCGTCGGCCATGGCCTCCTTGATCAACAAGCTTGCGGCCGGGGCACCTTATGACATTGCCACCGGTAACGACGCCGACGCCGACCGCCATGGCATCGTCACCCCGGATGCGGGGCTCATGAACCCGAACCACTACCTGGCCGTGGCCATCCAATACCTCTACACGCACCGCACCCAGTGGCCCGCAACAGCCGGGGTTGGCAAGACACTGGTGTCCTCCTCCATCATTGACCGGGTAGCTGCGGATCTTGGCCGCCAACTCGTCGAGGTGCCCGTCGGCTTCAAGTGGTTTGTGCCCGGACTACTCTCCGGCGAGGGCGTCTTTGGCGGCGAGGAGTCCGCTGGCGCATCGTTTGTAAAGAAGGACGGATCTGTCTGGACCACGGACAAGGACGGCATCCTGCTGGCACTGCTCGCCTCGGAAATCACCGCCGTCACCGGCAAGTCTCCCTCGGTTCATTATGGTGAGCTGACAGACCGCTTCGGGGCGCCGTCGTACGCGCGCATTGACGCGGCCGCCACCCGTGAGCAAAAAGCTGCGTTGGGTAAGCTCTCCGCTGCGGACGTTTCCGCCACCACCTTGGCCGGGGAAACCATCACGGCCAAGCTGACCGAGGCGCCCGGCAACGGGGCGGCAATTGGCGGGTTGAAGGTCACCACCGAAAACGCCTGGTTCGCGGCCCGCCCCTCAGGCACCGAGGACGTCTACAAGATCTACGCCGAATCCTTCAAGGGTCCCGAGCACTTGGCACAGGTGCAGGCAGAGGCGAAGGCGCTCGTGGACGGCGTCATCTCCTAGCCTCGGCGGAAGTTTCGCGCCCGCCTCCCGAAAATGCGCCCCGCAGACGGGGCGCATTTTCGGGAGGCGGGCGCATTTTTCATGTCTCTCTTAGTGATGGGCGCCGAGTTCGTGTTCTGCGTGACTCGCGGTCTCCAGCTGGAAGGTGGAATGTTCAATGCTGAGAGCAAAGTGCCCGGCTACACAACTTTGCAGGGCGTCGAGCATCTGAGGTGCGTGCCCGTCATGGAAGCATTCATCGTCCACCACCACGTGGGCCGAGAGAATGGGCAGACCCGTTGCGATCTGGCTGGCGTGCAGATCGTGCACGCTGCGCACGTGGTCAATGCCGAGAATGTGCTCGCGGACTTCGTCCAGGTCCAGTCCGGACGGCGTCGATTCCAGCAGCACGTGGACTGTCTCCAGCAGCAACTTCACGGTGCGCGGCAGGATCAGGGCGCCAATCAGCATGGCAACAAGGGCGTCGGCCTGCATCCAACCAGTGGTGGCGATGATGATCGCGGCCACAATCACGGCCACCGAGCCGAGCGCATCGTTGACCACCTCAAGGAACGCGGCTCTCATGTTGAAGTTCTTGTTGCGCCCGCCCATCAGCACAAACATGGAGACAATGTTGCCCAAGAGGCCGATGGCTCCGAATACAATCATTTCCTTGGAGGCAATCTCCGTGGGATTAAAGAGCCTCTGAATGCCTTCCACCAACACCACAAGTCCGACGGCGAGAAGCACCGCGGCTTGCGCTGTGGCCGCCAGTACCTCGGCACGGGCAAAGCCCCACGTGCGCCTGCTGTTAGCTGGCCGCACCATCAACCGTGCAGCCAATAGCGCCATGGCCAGCCCCCCGGCATCGGTGAGCACATGCGCTGAATCGAAAAGCAGGGCCAGCGAACCAGTGATAATGGAACCGATCACTTGGACAACAAAGACCACCAGCGTGATCCCCAAAGCCACAGCAATGCGGCCATGGTGACTTTCGCCGGGAGCCCCAGCATGGGAGTGGGAATGATTGTGACCAGACATGCTCTAATAGTACAGTCAACGCTGAATTCACCAAATGCTGTATGATATTGAGAATGAAGCCCATTAGCAACGCAGCAGTGCTGGCCCGTTTTGGCTATGCACTCTCCGACCCCACCCGGGCCGAAATCTTGATCAGCTTGGCCAGGGAACCGCAGTATCCCGCAGACCTGGCGAAGCGCTTGGACGTTTCCCGCCAGAAAATGTCCAACCACCTCTCCTGCCTGCGTGAATGCGGCCTGGCCGTTGCAGTAGCAGAAGGCCGGCGATCCCGGTATGAGCTAGCCCACCCGGACTTGGCCCACGCACTGAACGATCTCCTCGGCGTCGTACTTCTGGCCAACGAGGGACACATCCCGCACCCCTAAGCCCCGCGCCTCCTATATTCTTATCTGCGGACCGGATACTTAAGCCCGGCACAAACAGAGAGAAAAAGATGAGTTTGCTGGGCACAAAATGGAGCGTTCACGGCGATGGCAAGTCCATCACTCCAGGGCAGGTTGTCACTCCTGATGAGCGGCTAAGTTGGCCCCTCACCATCGGCATAGGCTTACAGCACGTGGTGGCCATGTTCGGCGCCACCTTCTTGGTGCCCCTGATCACCGGCATGCCCCCTGCCACCACACTGTTCTTCTCCGGCATCGGCACCTTGCTGTTCCTGGTCATGACCCGGGGCCGTGTGCCCAGTTACCTTGGCTCAAGCTTCGCCTTCATTGCCCCCATCATGGCCTCCCAACAGCAATTTGGCGTGTCCGGAGCACTGGGAGGCGTTGTGGTGGCCGGCGTGACACTGGCCCTCTTGGGGTTGATTGTGCAAAAGTTCGGTGCGGAGTGGATCAACCGCCTCATGCCCGCCCCGGTGACGGGAACTATTGTTGCCCTGATCGGCTTGAATCTGGCACCGGCGGCTCGCGGCAACTTTGAGCAGGCGCCCATCACGGCGCTCGTCACTCTCCTGACCATCATCTTGGTCAGCGTCTTGTTCCGCGGTATTTTGGGCCGTCTGGCCATATTGGTTGGCGTGGTGGTGGGTTACTTGGTGGCCGTGCTGCGCCATGAGGTTGACTTCAGCAAGATGGACTCCGCCGCATGGATTGGCCTGCCCCATTTCCAAACCCCCACGTTCCACTTCGCCGTCCTGGGCCTTTTCATCCCCGTGGTGCTGGTTCTGATTGCCGAGAACATTGGCCATGTGAAGTCTGTGGCACTCATGACCGGTGAGGACCTTGACCCGTACGCTGGGCGGGCCATTATTGCCGACGGCGTTGCCACCACCTTGGCCGGCTTTGGCGGCGGCTCCGGTACCACCACCTATGCAGAAAACATTGGCGTCATGGCGGCCACCAAGGTGTACTCCACCGCCGCCTACTACGTGGCCGGCCTGGCCGCGCTACTGCTGAGCTTCTCCCCCAAGTTCGGTGAACTGATCGCCACCGTCCCCGTGGGCGTATTGGGCGGCGCCGCGACGCTGCTCTACGGCATGATCGGTGTCCTGGGGGTGCGGATTTGGGTGCAGAACAAGGTCAGCTTCTCCAACAACATCAACTTGACCACGGCCGCCGTCGCACTGATTGTGGGCATTGCGAACTTCAGCTGGTCCGTAGGAACCCTCAGCTTTGAGGGCATCGCACTGGGCACGGCCACCGCGTTGATCATTTACCACGGCATGAGCGCCCTGGCGAAGTGGCGCGGCACGGCAAGCGATCCTTTGGAACACGAAGAAGAGCCGGCCCTGAGTAAGGCCCCCTAGCCGCACCTTATTCTCAACGCTGGGTTTTTAGATGCCGTTGAGCGCTTCGGAGGTGGCACGCGTGGTGTACCGGGCAGCTTCCGCCAGTGCCGCTTCCGGGGACCCGGCAACATCCGTTGCGCTGACCGCTGCAACCACCCCGTGCTTGGCCAATTGCTCGAACGTCACGGTGATGCGTCCGGCCACCACCACCACGGGAATGCCCCTCGCGTGGGCGGCGTCAGCCACGCCCAGGGGCCCCTTCCCTGATAACGACTGCTCATCCAGGGAGCCTTCGCCCGTGATGACTAGATCGGCTTCATCCAGGGCTTTTTCAAGTTCGATCAGGTCAGCGACAAGGTCAAATCCGCGCTCCACCAGGGCGCCGGCGTAGGCGATGAACGTTGACGGGAAACCGCCCGCTGCTCCCGCTCCGGGTGTGTCAATATCAACGCCTGTGGCTTCCCTGACCACCGAGGCCAGGTTGCGCAGCCCGGCATCCAAAAGTTCCACGGCGTCCGGGTCCGCTCCCTTCTGAGGGCCAAAAATGTGTGCGGCACCGTTGAGGCCGTAGAGCGGATTGTCCACATCCACAGCCATCCGCACCTTCACGTCCGCCAGCCGGGGATCCAAGCCGCTGGCATCAAGCGCCACCACGTCAAGCAGTGAGCCTCCGCCCAGCGGTACCAGGTTCCCTTGGCCATCTAGGAGTTTCAGGCCCAGCGCACGCAGGGCGCCCGTACCGGCGTCGGTCATGGCGGAACCACCCAAACCAATAATGATTTCCGTGGCACCGGCATCCAGTGCCGCGGCAATCAACTGTCCGCAGCCATAAGAGTGAGCGCGCAGGGAGTTTTCCACTGTGGGCTCGCTCAGCAGGTATCCACTGGCCTGCGCCGTTTCAATGACGGCCACCTTGCTGTCTTCGTGAAAACCCCAGACGGCACCAACGGGCTTGATGATGGGCCCCACCACGGCGTTCAGGCGCTCTGAAAAACCAGCAGCAACAGCAGCCTCCACTGTCCCTTCGCCGCCATCGGCTATGGGCAAGGCGGTGACTACTGCGTCGGGGTAGACCCGCAGCGCACCTTCAGCCATGGCTGCAGCGGCTTCCGGACCTGTGAGGGTCCCCTTGAACTTGTCCGGGGCAATGAGGATTCGCATGTCTCCATCCTCCCACCCGTCTCTAACATGGCCGAACGTTACGCCCAATAGCCCCTGCGGCGCATGACGGCGGCTAAAAGGTCTGCCCTGTCCGTCATAATGCCGTCCACACCCATGTCAAAAAGCTGTTCCATCTCTGCCGGATCATTAATGGTCCAGACATGAACTTTCAGGCCCAGCGCGTGCGCCCGGCGCACCCCAGACTCCGTAACAAGCGGTACACGGCCGTAGTGCGTAGGGATCTGCAAAACGTCCACATCACGCATTAATTTCCGAATAACCGGTGCCGGCAGCCACCATGAGAGAAGAAAATATGCCACGAGAAGACGTTGTCCGGGTGAGCTGGCCACGGGTTGACTCAACCCGGCCAACACCGAACGGCGCCGCTTGTCGGAGAAGGAAGCCACGCAAACCCTATGGTGCAGCCCGTGCTTTTCAATGGCCGCAATCAACGGGCCCACGGAGCCGGCATCCTTGACGTCAATGTTGAATCTGGCCTCCGGCAGTGCCGTAACAAATTCCTCCAGCGTGGCGATGACTTCCCTGCCCGCAATGCGCGCCTTGCGCACCTCGGCATACGGTAGCTCGGCAATGGTGCCATGACCATCGGTGGTGCGCTCCAGCGTTGCATCATGAAACACCATGGCAACACCGTCTGCCGTGGTGTTGATGTCAGTTTCAACGTAGTCAAAGCCTAAATCGAGAGCCTCTTTGAAGGCCGTTAAGGAATTCTCCAGACCATCCCGGGAGTAGCCTCGATGCGCAATGGCCAACCGCGCAGCGGAGAGTAAAAATGGTTTCGGAGGTTTACTCTTAGCCATCGGCTTCAGTCCCCGGCCCGTTCCCGCGCACTCATGCCAGCCTAAGCGCGGCCAGACGGGACTCGATGACCTGAGCTACGCCGTCGAGCTCAAAACGTGGCGCCTGCAACGCTGCGGCCGCGAGCGCATCCGGATGTCCACTGGCCATGGCGTACCCGGCCCCTGCCCAGGACAACATTTCAATGTCATTGGGCATGTCACCGAAAGCCACAACGTCAGCGGCATCGATCCCCCGGGCTGCTGCGTACTGGGCCAAGGTGACGGCCTTGTTGACACCCAACGGGCCCATTTCAAGCAGGGCCATATCGGGTGCCGAATGGGTGACGGTCATCAGGGAGGCCACGCCGGGGCGGACCAGGTTCAGGAACTCGTCGGCATTGCCGCTGTGGAGAATGGCGAGCATCTTGATGATGCCACCATCGGCCATGCCCGGGGTGAGCGCACCGGGCACCAAGCCTGCGCCGGCGGTCCGGTTGCCAAAGAAGCCGTCTTCCACGTGAAAGCCTGTGAGTGATTCCAGTGCAAAGTACGGTTCGGGCGCCAGTTCTGTGACGATGGCGCGTACCTGCGCCACGGTGTCCCAGTCCAGGACGTGCGACGCCGTCACTTCTTCCGTGGCGAGATCGTAACTGACGGCGCCGTTGGAGCAGATGACTGTGCCGGTGTGGCCGATCTGTTCCCGGATGGGGTCGAGCCAGCGGGGCGGACGTCCTGTCACAAACACAATGTCAACGCCCGCTGCGGCAGCGCCGGCAAAGGCCTCCACGGTGCGCTGGCTGATCAAACCGTCGTGGCCCAGAATGGTTCCGTCTATATCGCTGGCAATTAAACGCATACTCAAGGCTATCCAACTTCTGCCAAAGTCCCACTTGTCCGGGCCGCACTACGGCTACGGCTATGGCCCACCCAGTAGTTACAGTTCAAAAAGTCCCGTGAGCCGGGCACGGGCCAGCGTATGGAAATGCAGGTTGAAGCCCAGGGTAGCGGCAGTGGTATCTGGGGAAAGCTCCAACGTCTGCACATCCACAGCATGCACCACCACCATGTACCGGTGCGCCCCATGCCCTGCAGGAGGTGCCGAGCCCATGTAACCGGGGAACCCGGCGTCGTTCTTCAGGCACAGGGCTCCGGCGGGCAGCTGCGGCGATCCGGGTGTCCCGGCACCTTGCGCCAGCGAGGTGGTGGAAACTGGGAGGTCCGCCACTGCCCAATGCCAATACCCGCTCGCGGTGGGCGCGTCGGGATCAAACATGGTCACAACAAAACTGCGTGTTTCTGCCGGGAACCCGCTCCAGGACAGCGCCGGTGAAAGATCCAAACCGTCCGGATGCGCGCCGGCATGGACTTGCGCGGGGGCAAAAACGCTCCCGTCGGTGAAGGAATCACTGCGCACCTCAAAGCTCGGCACGGGGGTCAAAAATGCGTATGGATCGTAGTCAAACATGGTTACCTCTCTAGTTACTCCTGCTTAATTCTGCAGTTCGGTGCGGTGTGGCGGGTTGGCTCCCGCACGGGAAACGGTGATTGCTGCTGCACGGGCAGCATAATCAATGATGTCAGCCAGGACTCCGCTACTGATGGCTCGAAGTTCGGCTCGACGCTGGGCGCCGTCCAATTCCCTGTCCACGAGGCCAGAGAGCAGTGCCGCCATAAACGAATCCCCCGCCCCCACCGTATCCACAACCTCTACGGAGGGCACTTGGCAGGCTACTTCACCGGCTGCGCACACTGCCCACGGCCCGTCTGCACCCTGTGTGAGAACCACGACGGCGGGACCTTCCGCACCGCCGTGAGCCAGCCATTTACGGGCCGATTCCTTAGGGTCAACGCCGGGGTATAGCCAGGCGAGGTCCTCATCAGAGGCCTTGATGACGTCAGCTAGCTGGACAAATTTTTTCACCTGGCTGCGGGCATGGGCCACATCCGCAATGATGCTGGGGCGGCAGTTGGGATCGTAGGAGATGGTTGCGTGAGGATGGGCGCTGATGACGGCAGCCAGGACGTGGTCCTCGCCGGGGGCCAGCATGGTGGCAATGGAGCCAGTGTGCAGCAAGGTGGTCCCGTTCAGCATGAAGCTCCCAACGCTTTCGCCCGAACCCCCGGAGCTTGCCAGGGCAGGCAGCGTCCAGTCCAGCGCAAATTCGTAACTGGCGGCGCCGTTGGCATCCAATACCGCCCGAGCCACGGAGGTGGGCAGCTGATCGGGAAGCAAAGGCACCAGGACGTCATTGCTTTTCAAGTGGCCGGCCACCATGTCACCGTAGGCGTCCTGGCCCATGCGGCCAAGGAACTGGACGGGGTGCCCCAGCCGTGCCAGCCCAACAGCCACGTTCATGGGGCTGCCACCCACATGCGGAACAGCCCCATGTCCGGCGTGCACAACTTCATCGATCAAGGCTTCACCAATAACAGTCAACATGGCACAAGACTACGGTGCCAGCTGTGTTGGCGCTCTCATCGCAGCAGGCTGCCTAGCGACCAACTGGACTCAATTTTTCTCTGACACGCGGCATCGCTGTTCGCCCGTGCACCGCAATGCCGATTAAGCTCGGATCATGAGTAGCAATTGGGAACGTCTCGATGATTCACTGCGCCCGGCCGTGCGCGCCTCGGTGGCAGACTTCGAACGGACCAGGCCGGCACTAATGGACGTCACCGCTGAGCTGGAATCTCTCATCCGCGAAGTTCTTTCAGAAGCCGAGGACAAGCCGCTCTTTGTCACGAGCCGCACAAAAACAGTTGAATCGTTTAGGGAGAAGGCTTCCCGGATGGTGCCCGAACCCGATGCCGCCCCCACCTTGCAGTTCCCTGACCCGTTGCGCAACCTGACCGATATGGTGGGCGTGCGTGTCATCACCACCTTGCCGGGCGAGAACGCGCAGGCCGCCAACCTGATCAAGCGCCAGCGCAGTATTTTTGACTGCCGTGGCGATACCGAAAAGGATATTGGTTCTATTGAGTCGGGAACGTATGGCTACTCCAGCCGTCACCTGATCCTGCGCACCATTCAAAATGATGTGGTGCGGGCTTATCAGTCACTCCTGGATCCAGAGACAAAGCCCAGCGGCAGTTACTTTTTTGAATGCCAAATCCGCACCATCTTCGCGCATGCGTGGAGCGAGATTGAGCATGATATTCGCTTCAAGTCCCAGGATCCACGCGCGTGGAGCCCGTACTTTGACCGCCAGTTCACGGCTACGGCAGCCATGTTGGAGACCGTGGAGTCCGCGTTCTCGGAGCTTCATGACCGGTATGAAACAGTCACTAGTTACTGGGATACGGACGGTGAGGGCAATGTTTCACTGACCCCCAACCGGATCAAGGCTGTCTGGCAAACCTTGCTGCCGCATGTTGATAGGAAGTCCGACGATGATTGGGGCTGGGCTGCCGAGCTGGTAGCCGCGCACGGGTTGGGTAAGACAGTGGACTTGGCCGCGCTCTTACAGCCGGAGATTATTTCCAATGTTCGCAAGGCGCTGGATCACAGGTACTCCCCCGGGCCAGACCGTCTCTTGGACGATTTGCTGCTGTGGCAGTTCGGGGAGAGTCACATCGATTTGACAGCGGAAGAACCCGGAACGGAGCAAACCCCGCGCCGGGACAGCCTGATCCGCCGTCACCAGCAGATGCGCCGCTACCGTAAAGCCCAGGGTTTCTAAAGCAGAGAGCGTCATCGGGTTCACCCGATGACGCTCTCACTGCTATCAATCTGGATTGTATCGCTGCTTCTAGCAGAGGCGGAGGAAAAAGATGTTGCAGGGGATGAAGAACATGCCATAAGTGCTTACAGCCCCGCTAGAAATGGGATTGCCCGCATTCGAGCCTCCAGTAACGTTGGTGGACTGCGTCGACGTGATGGGGGCTTGAGTATCAGGGCCGCTAGCCTGGGCAGCTGAAAGCCCCGGCGCCATGATGAGTCCTGCGGTGAGCACTGCAGCGATGCCTACGGAGGTAAAGGGGGATTTCATGGGTGTTCCTTTCAATGGCGGGCCTGTAGCACCAGAGGCCACAGTTCTCTCAGCTTAGGTCCACAGCTTCCGCCCGGATACGGACAGCACACCCTTTAAGCCTGTCCTTTTGGATAGTCTTTAAAGAACGCTGCTGTAAGACCCCTTTTGGGGCCTTAAATGAGTGCTTTTGAGCAATAAGAGCTCTCTAGCTGACCAATCCGGAACGCAACGCTGTTACCACCAGTTGCAGGCGGTCTCGCGTGGAAAACTTCCTGCCTAATCGAACTAGATGGTATTTCACGGTCGATTCAGAGAGGTAAAGCTCAGCGGCAATCTCACTGTTGCTGCGGCCATCGCACAGCAATTTGAGTACTTCTTCTTCCCGCTCCGTCAGCTCAATGTTTTGGTCTCCCCGGGTCACCGGACGGCTGCCTCGGAGATCTTCAATAAGTAAGTGCGCAACGGCAGGGTCAATAGGGCAATCCCCCGCGTGTACATCCCTCACGGCTGCCACGATTCTTTCGGGTTCCGCGTCCTTGACCACGTAGCCGCCCGCACCTGCCAGCAGTGCCGCTTTAAGATGGATGTCGGAGATGTGGCCAGTGACCACAAGAATGCCTATCTCCTGATTTTGAGCCACAATGTGGCGAATGGCGGTGACACCGTCCATGACTGGCATCTGCAAATCAATTAGCATGACGTCGGGGCGGTGCTCCCGAGCCAGACGAATGGCATCTTCGCCGTTCTCCCCCTCAGCAACAACCACAAGGTCCTTGGTCTGGGATAGGTATGTTCGCAGGGCTCCCCGCACAAATTTTTCGTCGTCAACAATGACTATCTCAATCGTCTGGACTTCATCAACCGGCACACTCATGGTGTCAGTCTACGTAGCTCTGGCACTAGGGGAAATCATCCAGCCCGTCTCTAGCTACCTTCTAGCGCGTGGGAAGGGTGGTGGAATCTGTGGGCCAGATACCTGCCGGCATCAACTTTGCTGGCGCTACGGCGCTTGTGCGTGTTGAGAAAATGTGTGCGTTCATGATGATCTCCAAACGTGCGGGTTGGACGTGCTCTGGCTAGGTCCCTAATTAGCTGGGATAAACTGCCGCCCAATACATTTCAGGTTATGCACAGAGCACCCGCGCTTCAATGCTTTAGGGGCATGACTGTCCCCGTGGACTAGGGTTTGAAGAGCAAAAAGATCAAGATTAGCCTTATGGTCACTTTTTTCGATCGAGCCAATAAAATACCTTTTGTGGTCATCCTGACGGAGTTAGTCTGCTAGGCCAGTGTCTGGCGCCCTTTAAACGGCAAGACGGCACTGACACTCCACCAGCGTCCCTCTGCGCCTGCCTCGAGACTTCCGCCCAGCCGCGAAGTCCGTTCACGCAGCCCCGCCAAGCCGGTTCCGGAAGCAGGTAAGCGCGGCGTCCCTGCTGTCATGCGGCTGCGGATCACTACCTTCAAGCTGTCCTCTCCCACATTCAAGGAGATCTCACAGTGCGCACCCTTGCCCGAATGCTTGAGCACGTTGGTGGCGCTCTCTTGAAGAATTCGCAGGACTGTGGGACGCAGACCGTTGGGGATCCGCTCTAGATCTCCTGAGGTTGTCACCCGGGTGGGACGTCCCAGACCGCTGAGCCGCTTCTGTGAGTCGTTAAGACTAAGCCCCAAGTCAATACAAGCAACACTGGGCTTTATTCCAACATTATTCTCGGAGGAATTCTGGTTAGGGCGCTCGTCGATGCGAATGGTCACAAGTAGCCGGCGTAGATCATCTAGAGAACTGCGGGCCATGGACCCAATTTCATCGAGGGCCTCCTGCTTCGCCTGGCTTTCATGGGAAAACTTGCCAAGGTTGGCTTGCACAGCGATCATGGTGAGCCCATGAGTGACAACATCATGAAGCTCGCGCGCTAGTTCGCTGCGTTCTTCCAAGGCAGCACTGACAGCCTTCTCATCAGCTGCCATTTGGGTGCGCTCAACCTGGATAGCCCGCTCCCGCAACACTTTGATAGCTAATCCCGGTGTCATCACGAAGAGGGTGACCGGCACATAGGCCCACAGCTGCACAGTTCCCAAATCCGAGACAAAAGACGCCCAGAGAAACTGCCACACCAAGAAACTACCCGCCATCACTGCAAGGGAGCGCGCGGAAACCCTGTACGCCGCTACAGCTAGCGTGCCGAAGGCCAACAGGAGGGGCCCACCCAACTCTGTTTGTGGCAGCATGGTGGCAAGTTGGAGAACAAACAACGCAGCGACTAACCGTGGCCGGAAAGCCATTGACATCCACACTAACCAGTAGGCGAACGTGCAGGCGATCACCAGCCACTGGGCCTGTGATCCCTTATCGGAGAAGAAAAATAGCCGTACATCGTCAAAGGCCGAGACAGTGGCGAAAACAGCAAAGACGAAAGCAATCCACAGCGGCATGGGCGAGCTTCCCGCCCGCAGCACATCAGAAAATTTCAGATTCCGCCGGATTGCAGACGCTTGTTGCGCGTGGTCCAAAGAAGGACTTTTGTGTTCAATCACAGGCTTATCGTCCCAGCTTTTGCGCCAATCCACGAGCCCACCCCCACGCTGTAACGAAGCCGGCTCAAACAGCCGGGCCAACCAGTCCACTCAAACAGCCGGGCCCCGGGTTACCGCAAGACAAACCCCAGTCCCAGCTCATCGTCGGCATCGAGAGAAAATTTTCCTTCGCCTACGGGGAAAGAGCGGCCGCTAACCTCCACCACGAGCCCTCCGTCCGGTCCGCTGAGCCGATCCACCACGCGTGCGGCAAAGCGCGAGTCAATGATGGAATAGCTCTCCAACGTCTCGCCCTCGGCCAACTCTCCTGAATCGCTGAGCAACGCCACACGTGCCGCCGTGCCCGATCCGCTGGGCGAGCGCGCCACCTGACCGTCAGCAAAAACGCTCACATTGCGTTGTTTCAAAGCATCTCCGGGCGCCTTCACCGGTTCATGAAGAATGGTCCCGAAAACACCGTCCATCCCTGTTTCAAAGGGGCCGAAACTGGCTGGCTGCCTTTCAAGTCCGGCCACTATTTGATGTCCCGCAGCAACCACTCTTGCCAAGTTCGACGGCGTCACCTCCAGACCCACTGCTGCTGCCGGCAGCGATGCGTACAGTGCCCCGCTCCAGGCCAAGTCCACACGCAGCCGCCCAAAATCCGTGGTCTGGACTTCAACGTCCCTGGCCACCACAAAGGAAGGCACGTTCCTAAATGCCACCTCATGAACTTTCCCCTCAAGCATGCTCACCCTTGCCGTGACGCGACCCGAAGGAATATCAATCACAACGTCAGTGTCGCCGTCGTCCGGGGCGCGGACAAGGCCGCTGCGCACGGCCCAGGTTCCTAACGCCATGGTGCCGTGGCCGCAGACCGTGGAGAATCCCTCACGGTGCCAGAAGAGGGCTCCGAAGTGTGCGCCCGGATCGTTGGGCGGCACCACAAACCCGCCGTACATATCGCCATGCCCGCGGGGCTCGTTCACCAGCAACTTGCGGATCTTATCCGCATCACCGGAGATGGCATATTCACGCCGTTCTTGCACCGTACTGCCCTCAATTAAGAAGGGCAAGGTAGGAACAATCCGGAAGGGTTCACCGGCTGTGTGATAGTCAAAAGTTTCAATTTCCCACATTGCCGCTTTCATAGCCGTCTCTCCCTCGAGCGCAGACACCAGGCGTGGGCTCTTCCTCCGCCATTTCACGTCAATATGGCACGGCACCTTCGGCGTGTCAATGATTCGCTGGCCCGTCCCCGGCGGTCCACAGCCGGGCCACAGGGCATGGGGAGGTCTGCATGGGTAGGCCAACCCATCGACGGTGTTGATGGAGCCGGGATAGATTCTAAGTAATCGCTTCCCCGGAAACCCCCGGTAACAGCGAAGGCACAGCGGCAGAACCGCAAATTTTTCTAGCAAAGGATGTTCATCATGGCAATGATCGGTAATGATCCCCAGGACATGGCAGAACTGGTTTCCAAGTTGGCTTCAGCCATTGACCAGATCACCACGGCAATGTCCACCCTTGACGGCAAGGCTCAGTCCGTTCGCTGGGAAGGCGCCGACGCCACCCGCTTCAAGGGCACCACCTGGCCCACCTCAAAGAAGCAGCTCAATAACGTCATCAATGATCTGACCCAGGTCAAGACCTTGGTCAACAAGCAGAAGCTGCAGCAGATCGAAGCTTCACGCTAAGAAGTTTTTTTACAGCGCAACTAAGGAACCCCCGGCAAACGCTGGGGGTTCCTTAGTTTAAGACGTGATCATAAGACGGGGGAGCAGGCGGGTGGGCCCCCGCCCCGAGGGACCCGCTACGAGCTTGCGAGCAGTGGGAGGGGTTGGGTGGGCCCCCGCCCCGAGGGACCCGCTACGAGCTTGCGAGCAGTGGGAGGGGTTGGGGACTAGCGCCGACCGCGCTTTGCGGCCCGCGCCTTGCCGCCTGGCCGGCCACCGCCGCGCAGGTTGGCACCGCCGGACTTGGACTTGGCCGCATTACTGCGTGCCGGCGTCGTACCTTTTGCAGACTTGGCGCCCTTTTTCGGTGCGGCATCCTGCTTGGCTAGGACGGAGGGCTGGCGGGAGCTGTTGGCACTGCGGCCACGCACCACGCCGATGAACTCTTGGAAGATTTCCTCGTCCGCGCTGGGCGGATCGAGAAGCGGCCAGGCGAGGCCAATGCTGGTGTCCGGCACACCGTGCAGCAGCCGTGATCGTAGGGTTTTACGGCTGAAGTGGCGGCCTACGGACATGGGCAGGATCAGGATGCCGAGCCCGGCCTCCACCAGATCCAGGGCCTCTTCGAGGGAGCCCATGGCGGGCAACGGCTTGCGGGTTCCGGCGGCAATTTCGGTGGAAATATCGCGCCAGGCCGGGAAGTCATCGGGGTCAGCCAGCAGGTATTCGTCGGCCAGATCCGCAACGTCGAGCTCTTCGAAGGCGGCGATAGGGTGATCCTTAGGTGCCACCACCACGGAGAGTTCGCTGTAGATGCTCACCACGTTCAGATCGGACTTGTCCACGGGCAGGCGGACAAACGCCATGTCCGCCTCGCCGGCGCGCAAGGCATCAAGTTGATGGGATTCCGGAACCGGATTTGAGACAAGCGGCACGTCAGGCATGCGCTCCTGCCATCGGTGGATCCACTTTCCAGGGGTCACGCCCGGGATGAAGGTCACTGTAAGTTCGCGGGATTCAGACACCTGTTTACCCTAACTCACAGCTTTGCCACTAAACTACCGTCTCCGCACCGGTACCCTTGATATATGAGCATCAAACCTTCCCCCCAAGCCATGAAATCCGCCACAGCGGCCAAGAAGCTGGGCATCCACCTGCCCGCGGCTCCCGCTGAATTCCAAGAGAACGCGATCAGCCGGGAGGAATTCAAGGTTTTGCAGGACACTCCCCCGGAGTGGCTGGCCGAGCTTCGCCGCAATGGCCCGCACCCGCGCCCAGTGATTGCGCAGAAGTTGAACATCTCCATTGGTGGCCTGAACCGTTCAGAGATTACCGAGGCACTCACGACGGCGGAGATCACCGCGCTGCTGCAGGCTCCCCCGGCGTGGCTGGTTGAGGAACGCTCCGTGCACGCCAAGGCTCGCGCCGAGGCGAAGCTGGCCAAGGAGCGCGAGGAAGCCCGCCGCCCCAAGAGCTGACCGCCGGAACGTTAAAGGACGGAGCTTGCGGGAAGGGACGGCGGTCTACCGCCGTCCCTTCCCGCAAGCTCCGTCCTTTTTGGGATCCCTGCTCCGGTTACGGGTTATAGGGCTGGCTGGCCCGGCTCAGGACTTGGCCCTTGAAGAACTCGGGGCTGCGCTTGTACATGATGAACATCAGCACCACCCCCAGCAAGAGCACCCCACAGCCCAGGATGAACACCAAGCCGAGCCCGCCAATGTTGGAGCCGGAACCGTAAGCGGGATCCATGGAGTCATAGGCGGTCTTGAAGAACATGACCAGCAAGATCACGCCGCCTACTAGTGGGGCCAGGAACTTGAACACAAAATTCTTTGCACCGTGAAAAGCTTCTGCCCGGAAGTACCAGACACAGGCCAGCGCGGTGATGCCGTAGTAGAAGCAGATCATCATGCCCAAGGCCGTAATGGTGTCCCACAGAGCATTCTCGGACAGTGTCCGGGTGACGATGTAGAACGCTGCTGCAGCAATGGCGGCGACGATCGTGGCATACCCCGGGGACTTATAGGTGGGGCTGATCTTGCCAAAGCTCTTCGGTAGGGCTTGGTAGTGTCCCATTGATAGCAGCGTCCTGGCTGGGGAGACAAAGGTGGATTGCAGTGATGCGGCGGATGAGCTCAAGATGGCCAGTGACATCAAGATGGCAAAGGGTCCCATGACTGGCCCTGCCAACACAGCAAAGATGCTGTTCTGATTCTCTGGGTTTCCCGCGCCCAGACCGGTTGTTCCAATCCCGGCGAAGGACAAGGTAGCCAAAGAAACCGTCATGTAGATCAAGACAATCACCACGATCGTGACGGTGGCGGCCCGCCCTGGGGTTTTCTTCGGGTTTTTTGTCTCCTCGTTCATGGTCAAGGTCACGTCCCAGCCCCAGAAGATGAAGATGGACAAGGACACTCCCGCAGCAAATTGGGAGAAGGATTCAACCGCGAAGGGGTTGAACCAGTCGGCCGAAATGGTAGTGGCGTCAAAGGCTGTGCCATTGGCAACGTGCGCGAAGGCCGCAATCGCAAACCAGCCCAGCACCAGCAGCTGAAATGCCACCAGTATGTACTGGAAGGATTTGGTTGTTTCCATGCCCCGGTATGAGATCCAGCAGGCGCCGGCAATGAAGACCAGCGTGGTGGCAATGTTCAAGGGCAGGATGCGGGTCAGATCAGCTAGGCCCGGATTGCTGAAGATCTGCGCCAACATTAGATAAAAGAAGTCCACCGCAACGGCAGCCAGGTTAGAAAGCACAATGATGGTGGCAGCGATCAGTCCCCAGCCACCCATCCACCCCAGCCATGGACCAAAGGCGCGCGATGCCCATGTGAAGGAGGTGCCGGCGTCGGGCATGGCATTGTTCAGTTCCCGATAACCAAGGGCCACCAAGAGCATGGGGATGAAGCCTACAAGGAAGATGGCAGGTAGGTGCACCCCCACTTCCGAAACGGTGGGGCCCAGAGCCGCGGTGAGAGTATAGGCCGGAGCGATGCAGGAGATACCTATGACTACCGCGCCAATCAGACCAACCGAGCCGGCCTTGAGGCCCTTCTCGCTCAGCCCGTGATCTCCCGTGGCATTCCTTACTGTGTCCCGAGAACTCATTTGCCTGCCTCTTTTACTTCCGATGTGGGGGCAACCGATGATGGCCCCGCGGCGTCAACCACGGGAACCTGGCTGGTTTGGAGCAGATCATCCGCAGTTCCCGCATAGTCTCGGGGAACCACGATCATAGGCACAGGCAGGGCGCGCAGGATGCGGTTGGCCGTGCTGCCCAGGAATATGGACTTACCTTGTGCTAGCCGGCTGGATCCGATGATCAAGATCTCACCCTTCTTCCAATGCAGGCCATCAACGGCGTCCTCAATGGTCCGCCCGCTACCGACCACAACTTCGATGTCCAGTTTCTCCAACAAGCCCGCATCGAGCGCTGCACTGGCATCGACGAGCCCATGCAAGTGCTTGCTGGCATCCTCTACTGTGGTGCCGCCGTCATCGTTGCCAAGGGCTACGAGGGAAACGAGGCGCAGCGGCAAGCCGCGGCGCCTAGCCGTGGTGAGCCCCACCATGAGCACTTGTTCGGCACCCTCACGCGAACCAACGGCGCAGGTCAGGCGGGTAATGGGCTCAGTGCGGCTATAGCCGGCGGGAGCCAAAACCACAGGAACGGCCGATGCGTGCAGCAAGGCACTGGCCACCGAACCAACGGTGAAACGTTTGAACAGGCCTGTGCTGCTGGCGCCGATGATCAGCGCCGAAGCGTGGAGGTCTTTGGCTGCCTCGATCAAGGCGCTAGCTTCAGATTCACCCCGGACCACGTGCGCCGTGGCCACAACGTCGGAGGGGATCAAGGCCAAGCCTTCCTCCAGCCACTGACCAACCTGCTGAGCCAAAATGTTTTCGAAGCCCGCCGCGGGCGGGTAGACACCGTTGTATGGCGAATCCTCAGGCATCACCATGACAAGGTCCAAGGCGGCCCCTTGGCGGCGGGCCAAGGCAACCGCTAGGTTGACGGCATCGCCGCCACGGCCGTTGGCCGTATATCCAACTACATACCGCATAAAGGGTCCTCCTCAGGACGTCATTGTCATTGTGCTGCCGGGGATGCCGGGCGGGGCCAGCCCGCCAACGGTTGCTACGCCAGTTCTGCGATCAGCTTCGCTGCAGTGTCCTGGCCCATGCGCACAGCCCCGTCAACGTGCTGGTAGCCCTCTGCTGCGAGGTCGGAACAGGACCAGTGGATAGGCCCAACGGGTGTCAGCTGATCGGCGCCATAGCGGTGCAGACCGCCCAGATCGTAGCTGGAAGCGTAGGCGCCACGGGTCCACTCCTCCGAGCCCCAATCAGATTCGTAGTAGACCACCGGCTCGGCTGCTTCATCGCCAAGGAATTCGGCGAGGGCTGCTGTGATGGCCTTCTTGCGTTCTTCAGCGCTGAGGGTGAAGACGTAGTCAGCTTTTTCATCGGAGATGAACCCCACCAAAGTGCCGCGGGGATCCTCGTGGTTCGTGTTGTCATACACCTCCTGAACCAGGGAGGAAGCGCTGAAGCCGGTACCGGAGAGACCGTCCTTACGCCAGAACGGGGTTTCGTACACGGCGTGAACCTTGATCACGAAGCCCAGGGACTGGTGCTGGTGCATCTGGTGCTGGCGGCGCGGCAGCGGCGGGTCGAAGGAGACGCGGCTGTACAGGTTTGGCGGGACGGCCATGACTACGCGCTTGGCTCTCACGGTGGCGCCGTCGGCAATCACGGTGGCGCGGTAGCCGCCGTCGGCCTCTTCCCAGCGGATGGTGCGGGCCGGGGAGTTCAAGATAACGTCCTCACCCAAACCGGCAGCTATGGCGAGGGAGAGTCCCTGCATGCCACCAATGACCCGCTTGTCCAGGATGAAGTTGTCATCAACTAGGTTGCTGAAGGAGCCCGCCGAGGCAGCCATGAGTACGGCCTGCAGTGCGGAGAAGGCGTGGGCGGGCTTGGTGAGCATGCCGCCAGCAATGAACAGGCCAATGTTGTTGCAGGCCTCCTCATTTTCAGACTGGCTGCGCAACCAATGGTGGAAGGAGATGATGTCCAGCTCGCGTGCCGCCGGGTGCTCCCAGGGCTTGGCCGGGTCCATGGCGGCAGCGAGCGCGTCTAGGGTCTCGATGAGCTTGTTCATCGCAGCCTCGGTTTCGGCGCTGACGGGGAACATCTCACCGGTGTAGCGGGTACGGGTGCCATCCGGCGCCAGGTAAACGCTGTCGCCATCGCGGTAGCGGGGGTAGGTGTCCAGGCCGAGCTCGTCGAGTAGACCAATCAGCGCAGTCTGATCCGGGGAGACCCACTGACCGCCAATTTCCAGCCAAGCGCCGTCGATCGTGTTGGACCAGGTGCGCCCGCCCACGCGCTCCCGCGCCTCAAGAACGGCCACACTCAGGCCAGCCTTTTTCAATTCGCGTGCTGCGGTGAGCCCTGACGGTCCTGCGCCGATGATGACGACGTCGCGGTCCATGCTGATTGTCTCGGATGTCATATTTCCCTCTCCTGCGAAGCTGCTCGTGACAGGCTTCACTAAATGAATGCCGTTCATTTAGATTAGACTGTAACCGACATCACCGCCTCCCGTAAAGAGGGTGGAGTAAAAATCTTGCGCCGTTGCGCACGGAAGGGGACGTGACCTTGGGCTCAGCTGCAGGCGCACCCACCCATGCACGACGCCGGGCAGGGCGCCCACCACAGGCGGTACTCAGTTCCGCTCGCATCACCAAAGCTGCACTGAAGCTGGTTAGCGCTGACGGGTACAAGGGCCTGACCATGGCGGCGCTCGCCAAATCACTGAATGTGGCCCCCTCGGCGCTATATAACCATGTCCGCTCCAAGCAGGATGTGCTGCTGCTGGTGGAGGATCACTTGATGGGCCGGGTGGATGTCACTGCTTTTGGGGTGGAACCATGGGCGGAAGCCGTCAAAATTTGGGCGCATTCCTACCGTAATGTTTTTGCCGCGCACTTGCCGCTGATCCCTGTGATTGCACTGCTGCCGGTCACCAACGCACCCGCCACAATCACCATGTATGAGGCCGTTACGAAGGGCTTCCTTGCGGCCGGCTGGCCCTCGGATTCCATCATTGACGCCGTGGTGGCGCTGGAGTCATTCATTTATGGCTCCGCCTATGATGTCAATGCTCCAGCTGATATTTTCGACGCCGGATCCTTGGCCCCGCAGGCACCTCACTTTGCCGCCGCGGTCACCCAGCGCAGCAACCCCGGCGGTCAAAGCGATGCCAATGCCGCTTTCACTCTTGGACTCAGCGCCATGATAGCGGGATTGCTGGCAACTAGCACCAGAGTCAGTGATACGGAGTAAGTGCTACTGGGAGGATCGAAGCGCAGTCCTAGGTAAGAATTTTGCGGTAGTGCTCTGCCACGAGTGTTCCGCCGGCTTTCTGTTTCAAGGGGCCCCACCACTCAAGCTCGAACTTACCCACGGTGAATTCATAGCGCTCACCTAGAACAAAACTATCGGCTATGTCCTGCTGATTTTCAGCAGTTACTCCCCTAGCAACAGACACATCGCCACAGTCGTCAGTTTCAATAATTACCCGAAATGGAACATACCGTTTTGACCCCTCATAGAGGCTCGTGGACTTAACCGTGCATTGAACCGCTACTGGGTGGAAACTGTCGTAAATCACCAAAGCTGGTACCACGATGATCACCCAGACAAGAAAGAGGACGGGTATTGCGAGCATCAGGATCACCTTCATCCACGCCCGACGGACACCCGAGCCAGGCTTTTGCTTCATCGCGCAACCATATCTGGAGGAATCGCCGCCATCAAATCTCCGTCCTACAGCCAGTAGGGACTGAGTCTCGGCCCAGAAAGCGGACCACACTAGCCAGGGTTTGCTGGTAACCATAGGCTAAAGCTGCACGTTAACCGCAGACTTCAGGAGACAACCATGGGATTCAGCATTAGCAACGCAGCACTTCGACTCGTTTCCGGAGCGTTCATTCTCAATACCGGAATTGGCAAACTCAACCTTCCTATGGAGCAGGCTGCCGGACTACAGGAATCCGCCCAGCGAGCAATCCCGCAACTGGGCCAGCTGGCGCCTGAAAAGTTTGGCAAATATCTCAGCTACTCCGAAATCGCCCTGGGGACTGTTGTGCTGGCCCCCTTCGTCCCCACCCGGCTTGCGGGGCTGGCACTGGGCGTATTTTCTGGCGGCCTAGTGGCCACCTATTTGAAGGCACCGGGGATGACCCACCCCGGCAGTATTCGCCCCACACCCGCAGGCACCGCCATGGCCAAAGACTTCTGGCTCGCCGGAATTGCCGTTGCCCTCATCTTCCACCGCAAGAAGCGCACGCAGGAAAGCTGACAGGGGCTCCGCCGTCGTACCAGAAATGTGCCACAAAGTCAGACACAACATCTAGTCAGAGTCGGTGCAAAGTGGCACGCTGGAAAGAGGCCGCCCTGGGGGGTCGTAGCGTTTAGCAGCGGCCAACCCACGGAGGATCAGCATGCACACAGCATCAACACAGACACCATCCGGCGCAGGCCCTGATTTTGACTCACTGCGCCACCGTCTCTCCGGGCCACTCTACGAACCCATCGACCCTCACTACGCCGAACTCGCCACACCTTGGAACATGGCCGTCTTTACCTGCCCGGCAGCAGAGGTGGAGGCGTGCAACCCACAGGACGTGGTGGAGTCGGTGAAGTTCGCCGCCGCCAACGGTCTCCCGGTCACCGCCCAAGCCACGGGGCACGGGGTCGCCAGCGACATGGCAGGGGCCTTACTCATCCACACCCGCGCACTAGATGAGTGCACCATCAACACTGACACCCAGACAGCCTCCACCGGCGCCGGCGTCACTTGGAAAACCGTACTGAGCGAGTGCGAAGGCCTCGGCTTGGCGGGATTGTGCGGCTCCGCACCTGGCGTCAGTGTGGCCGGGTACACCAGCGGCGGCGGGATCGGCCCCATGGCGCGGACATACGGGGCAGCCTCGGATAGGGTCCGCTCCATCAATGTTGTGACCGGCGACGGCGCCTTGCACCACGCCACCGCAACCGACGAGCCCGAACTATTCTAGGGGCTGCGTGGCGGCAAAGGCTCACTGGGCATCATCACCGGCATGGAATTCGAGTTGCTCCCACTGCCCATGATCTATGCCGGTGCACTGTTCTTCGACACGCACCACGTCTCCGATATCCTGCACGCCTGGACGGAATGGAGATCCACGCTGACAGCGGCCGCAACCACCTCGGTGGCTCTGATGCAAATGCCGCCCCTGCCGGGAGTGCCCGAACCCATCGCCGGCAAGTTCACCATTGCGGTGCGGTATGTTTTTGCCGGAAAACCGGACGACGGCGCTCGCTGGCTTGCGCCGTTGCGTTCCGTTGCGCCGATGCTCAAGGATGCTGTGGGGCCCATGCCTTCCTCCATGATTGGCCTGGTGCATTCCGACCCCGAGGACGCCCTACCAGCCACGGAAGGTTCAGCCTTGTTGGCCACCTTCGATGCCGCAGCAGCACAAACCCTTCTCAACGTGGCCGGGCCGGACTCTGATTCCCCGCAACTCATGGTGGAAATCCGCCAGTTCGGTGGGTTGCTCTCCCAAGAGCCCGAGATTCCCAGCGCCCTGTGCCACCGTGATGCCGAATTTGGACTCTCAACCGTGGCCGCGGCACCGCCACCGGACTTACCGGCGCTTGCCACACACGCGGCCGGGGAGCGCGAACATATGTCTCCGTGGGCACATGGTGGCACGCTGCCCAACTTCGCCTCGAGCGAGGGACAGGCTGGCTTTGCCACAAGCTATACGGCACCGGTTCTAGAGCGACTGTCGGGGCTAGCCGAACACTTCGATCCCTCTCATGTGTTCCGGATGGGGCAAGTGCCCATGCGGTAGTCCGCAGGGCGATAGACTCGCAAGTGGGTTATTGCCCGCCGGCCCATCTCTTTCTTGCCAATTCGGAGCCGTCCCTTGAACAGCGCCAACCAGCCCCAACACTGCTCACCCCTATCCGAAAGTAACGCCAGCTCAGTCATTCTGCGCCGTGACGATGTGGTGAAGCACCGTGGCATGCTGGCGCTGATCAACGGCGCAGACCACAAAAACCCCGTATTGCCGCAGGACGCCACAGTGGCCGATCTATTGGCTGTTCGTGACGCCCTCGATGCATGCTCCATCGAGTACCTCTTGGTTCGAGGAGAAGATAACCGCCCCGTGCTCGCTATCAACTCTGCCCTACGGGCTGGCGTGGAGCACTCCTTGGCGCTCGGGTTCCGGAATGAACCGTTCTACGCCCGAACCGTGGCTAAGAAAAAATCCACAGTGCTGCTCGCCGACGGTGCTCTATCTACTGATCCAGAAGCCCTAATCATTCGGCTGTACCGGCCACGCGTAGAACCCCGGGGCGGCCTGTATTACGGCGCCGCAGGTGCCATTCAACTTGAATTTTGGGACTACTCTGACGCCCACATATTTCCCCCTGCCACCAACGCTCTCACCCGCACCAGCATCGAACGCCGGGACTTTGTTCCGGCTACGCTCACGCGGTACGGCCGGAGCTGGCCCACCATTGAAAACATGCTTGCACCCCACGTCTTTGACATCAACTTTGAGATAGACATGGTGTTTTCGTGGGTTGACGGCAGCTCCGAGGACTACCAGGCCGCCCGGCGTGAGCTTGAATCTGGAGCCGTACTAGGCGAGGGCGACGATCATGAATCGCGTTTCCGGCAAGTGGATGAGCTAAAGTATGCCCTCCGTTCGGTGCATATGTTTGCCCCGTGGATTCGTCGAATTTTCATCGCTACAGACTCAGCCGCACCGGCTTGGCTAAACGATCATCCAAAGATCACGCTGGTCCGCAGCCACGAGCACTTCGCGGACCCTTCCGTGTTGCCAACCCACAACTCCATGGCCGTGGAATCACAGCTGCATCACATCGAGGGGTTGGCCGAGCATTTTCTATATTCCAATGACGACATGTTTTTTGCTCGCCCACTCTCACCCGAGCTCTTTTTCACGCCAGGGGGCATCAGCCGTTTCATGCTTTCCCCCAACCGCATTGGTCTGGGCGAAAGCGCCCAAGAACGAAGCGGCTTTGAGAATTCAGCCCGGGTCAACCGTAGGCTTTTATTGGATCGATTCGGCGCCTTCACAACCCGCCACTTGGAACACAGCGCGGCCCCCTTGCGCAGGTCCGTCCTGACCCAATTGAACAAGGAATTTGAGCCCGAGTTTGCGGCAACCGCGGCCAGCACCTTCAGGGCTGCCAATAATATTTCCGTGACGAATTCGCTCTACCATTACTACGCCTTGCTGACCGGCCGGGCGGTCATGCACAAGGATGGCAGGGGTATCTATGTGGACACCGCCAACATGGCTGGCCTGACCCAACTCCCGCACGTGCTGGCCCGGCGCACTGCGGACTTTCTGTGCCTCAATGACGGCAGCTTCGGCGATGCCATACCAGAATTGCGCCGGAAACTTGTCACAGATTTCCTAGAGGACTACTTCCCCTTCAAAGCGCCGTGGGAAAAGTAACCGGATGCAAGCTGGCCCGGGCAACGAAACGCGTTTCCCGGGCCAGCGGTCACCGCCTGACTTAGTCCAGGTACCCGTTAGGGTTCAGGACATACTTGGTGGCCGCACCGGCGTCGAACTCGGCATAGCCGCGCGGCGCATCGGTGAGCGAGATCGCCTGGGCGTTGACGTTCTTGGCAATGGAGACCTTGTCATGCAAGATCGCCATCATGAGGCCGCGGTTGTACTTCATCACAGGGCACTGCCCCGTAGTGAAGGCTAGCGACTTGGCCCAGCCTGTGCCCAAACTCAGACTCAACGCGCCCTTCTGCGCTGCCGCATCGATGCCGCCGGGATCGCCTGTCACGTAGAGTCCCGGAATGCCCAAGGAACCACCTGCCGCGGTGATGTCCATGAGCGAGTTCAGCACGGTGGCCGGAGCCTCCCCCGCCCCATGACCGTGACCCTTCGCCTCGAAGCCAACAGCATCTACAGCACAGTCAACCTCTGGAACACCCAGCAGTTGCTCAATTTGAGACCCTGGATCGCCATTGGATAGGTCAATAGTCTCGCAACCAAATGTGCGCGCCTGCGCCAACCTCTCCGCATTCATGTCTCCAACAATGACCACGGCGGCACCCAGCAAATGTGCTGAGGTGGCTGCGGCAAGGCCCACGGGTCCGGCACCGGCAATGTAGACCGTGGAACCAACCCCTACCCCGGCCGTTACCGCACCGTGGAACCCTGTCGGAAAAATGTCGGAGAGCATGGTCAGATCCAGCATCTTCTCAAGTGCTTGATCCCGGTCCGGGAACTTCAAAAGGTTCCAGTCGGCGTAAGGGACCAGCACGTACTCGGCCTGCCCGCCTACCCAGCCGCCCATGTCCACATAACCGTAGGCACTGCCCGGGCGGTCAGGGTTGACGTTCAGACAGATGCCGGTCTTGCGCTCCTTACAGTTCCGGCACCGGCCACAGGCAATGTTGAAGGGGACGGAGCAGATGTCGCCAACCTTGATAAATTCGACGTCGGGGCCCACTTCAACGACCTCGCCGGTGATTTCGTGGCCCAGGACCAGATCAGCAGGAGCTGTGGTGCGTCCCCTGACCATGTGCTGATCCGAGCCACAAATGTTAGTGGCCACTGTGCGCAAAATGACGCCGTGGGGAACCTTGCGTCCCACATTTGCCGGGTTGACGCCCGGCCCGTCCTTGAGCTCAAATGTGGGGTAGTCAATGTCAATGACCTCAACCACTCCGGGTCCCTTGTAGGCAACGGCTTTGTTTCCTGACATGGATATGCTTCCTATCTGTTAGTTCAGAAGGCGGCACTTGACGCCCTCTAGTGCAACGAGACACACCCCCAACGGCCGCTACAGGCAACTGCCACGCACACAACTACTTACGTGGCGAGAGCAGGGACGATGGAGTAAAGCCCAGCCTAGGCCGGAAAAAGTAAATATGTAAGGAAAATCACGATGTGACGGCGCCGCGCGGCCAGGGGCTACCTTCCAGCCGCTCAACATCGCTGTTAAACTCCTGGAGTCCGGCCAGAAACTGTGCCCGGCGCGCCACCGGCCACTCCTCCATAACCCGCTCAATACCTTGGGCATGGATAGTGCGCGTCGCCTTCATGGCAGCAATCCCGGCTGGTGTGGGCGTCACACGGCGGGCCACCTCGCCGCTTGTATTTGGGGCATAGGCGAGCAATTCAGTGCGCAGCAGTGCCGCCACCTGACGGTGCACAGTGGAGGCATCCAACCGGAGCGCCGCGGCCAGCTCCTTGAGCGTCATGGGGGTAACATTTTCCAGCCAACTCAGGAGGACCATGGCCGAGCGGTCGAGGACTTCCTCGTGCCGGTGATACGGGCGCAGAGCATGCCGAGCCAGCAACATCAGCTCATATTCGAGCTGTTCCAGCACCTTTTCTTCGTGTCGCACAATCCTCATCTCGATAATCTTGTGTATGATGCATACTTATTGCATCATACACAAGATTGATTTTATCGGGAGCCCAGTGTTCAGTAGTAAAAACAAAAGTTCCACCCGCACACCTTCACCGGCCATGATTGTTGCAACGTTGGCGTTTTGCGGCATTGTTGTCTCGCTCATGCAAACGTTGATCATTCCGCTGATTCCCGAGCTGCCTAAGTTCCTCAACGCCTCCGCCACTGATGCCTCCTGGGCCATCACAGCAACGCTGGTGGCCGGCGCTGTAGTGACGCCCATCAGCGGACGTCTAGGTGACATGTTCGGCAAGCGCCGAATCCTGATCCTGAGCTTGCTAGCCATGGTGGTTGGCTCAGTGCTGTGTGCTCTAAGTGATTCGCTCTCGATCATCGTAGTGGGACGCACACTTCAGGGACTGGCCATGGGAGCCATCCCGTTGGGTATCAGCATCATGCGTGATGAGCTGCCGCCGGCAAAGGTGGGGCCTGCCATCGCCACCATGAGCGCCACCATGGGTGTGGGCGGGGCCATCGGTATCCCGTTGTCCGCCTTGATTGCCCAAACCGCCAACTGGCACATACTCTTCTGGGTTGCGGCGGGGCTGGGCCTTGCCTGCACGCTGCTCATAGCCTTTGTTCTGCCCGAATCCCCCGTTTTCACACCCGGCCGTTTTGATGGCTGGGGCGCTGCCGGACTGGCGGTAGGTCTGGTTGCACTGCTTGTACCTGTCACCAAGGGCAGTGAATGGGGCTGGGACAGCCCCCTAACCATCGGCATGTTTGTCGCGTCAGTGGTCGTCTTGCTCGTCTGGGGCTTCTACCAGCTTCGCACCACCAACGCACTCGTTGACCTGCGGGTTTCGGCGCGTCCGCGAGTACTGCTGACAAACCTCTCCTCCATCATGATCGGCTTCGCCATGTACGGCATGTCGCTGATTTTCATCCAGCTCCTGATGGCCCCGGCCGCAACCGGTTATGGGCTTGAACTGACCATGATCCAGGCAGGCCTGGCGCTGGCACCGGGCGGCATTGTCATGATGCTGCTCTCCCCCGTCTCGGCGAAGCTCTCCGCACGCCGCGGTCCGAAGGTGACCCTGACATTGGGTGCCCTCGTTATCGCAGCCGGATATGTCGTCGCCCTGTTCCTCAACGGCGCCGTATGGGAAATCATCGTCGCTTCCATGGTGATCAGCGCCGGCCTGGGCCTTGCCTTCGCCGCCATGCCCGCCCTCATCATGGGCGCCGTGCCCATTACCGAAACAGCCGCAGCAAATGGCCTCAACTCTTTAATGCGTGCCATCGGAACGTCCAGTTCAGCCGCCGTCATCACGGTGGTGCTGGCCTCCATGAGCATGCAGCTTGGCCCGTACTCATTGCCCACCATGGATGCGTTCCGCGTGACATTCCTGCTGGCCATCGGCGCTGCTGTGGCCTCGGCCGTGCTCGCCGCCTGCATCCCCACAGGAGGTGCGGCGCCCTCCCATGCACCAGCTCATGGCACGACGCCGGCCGCCAAGTCGGGCGTGCCCGTCGCCTAACGTAGCGGCTTTGACAGCGCAGCTTCCCTTGGCAGCCACACACGCCGGGGGAAGCTGCGCTTTTGTGTTTTTTGCTCCGGCGCAGATCCTGCGCAGATCCGCGTCAGAGCGTGGTGGGCAGGCCCTTGACGTAGGCCGCCTGCCCACCGTGCTGTACGCAGTCATCGACAATGCTGACGAGGCGGACCGCCAGCGTGACGGGTGGGTTCCACCTTGTGTCCACCACCCGATCCAGCTCAAAATTGGACAGTTCCCGGACGTAATCCAGGCTCTGAGCTAGGACGTTGTGGTGGTACTCCTGCAGGAGAGCCAAAGACTGTACACGCACCGCATCCACCTGCGCCGACGTGTGCCCATAGCCGTGATCGGCAGGGTCAAGCCCAAAGCCGAAAATCTCAGCATAGCCGCCCTTGCTCCAGACAGGCTCCAGGCCCGAAACGTTGGCAATCTGCTCGTCCTGTGCCCGGCTTAGATGCCATACGAGCCATGCGATGAAATTGCCTGTACCACCGGGCCGCCAATTCGCCCGCTCCGGGCTCAGCCCGTCCAGAACCGCAGAGACAATTGTGTCAATCCGACCAAAAGCATCTTCCAAGAGCTGCGAAGTTTCCATAGGGGCCATGCTCCCACCACCGCCGGGCACTGTCGAGGGGAAGTACGCCGGAGCCGCGGAGCGTCCTGGCTTATGTCAGGATGATGACATCCAGCGTGCGCGGACCGTGGACACCCTCAACCCGTTCAAGCTCAATATCACTCGTGGCGCTAGGCCCGCTGATCCACGTCTGCGGGCGGGTGGCTTCCAGGCGCGCAATGGCCTCGGGCAGCACCTCCACAATTTGGACCACCGTCAGGAGACATATGTGCCGGTCCGGAACCAGTGAGATGATGCGCCGGCCCTGATCCTCACTGCCGTCAAGCATGATGGTCCCGGTCTCTGAAACTGCCACAGCCGAAGCAGTTACCACGGCGTCCACGGCATCCAACTCGGCGGTGGTGAGGCGATGCTCGGGTGAGTCAACATGGATAGCCAGCGCCCCGGCGTCGTTCTTCACAGCAACGTCTTTGAGCCGGGAAAGCCACGCCTGGGGCAGGCCGTGCGGCACCACAATCGAGGCCGATCCGGCCAGCAGTTCCGCCAGGCGCGCCGGGGCCTCAGCGGCGGGCGTGAGGAACACGTTCGCCTTGTAGTCGATGAGCCGCTCTACGAGTTGCTCGAGCCGCTGCTCCGCGCTCATGTTCGAGGCGCGGCGGTACTCGCGTGGCACCACGGGAGTCTCGGGTGCATCGCGCAGTGCCGATTTGATCCTGGTCATGATCTCTTCGCGGGCGCTCATGCCTGCTCCCCTTCTGTGGTTCCAGCGCTGCTGTTTCCGGGTATCGCGGCGGCACCTGGCTGGTGTTCCTTGGCCCACCATTGGCGAAATGACTGGCTCGGCGGTGCGGGTATATCCCTGCTTTGCGTCCACCCACCAGCCAGTCCGGGAAGCTTCTTGATGACCTTGTCGCGGCCGGCGGCAAACTTGCCCAGAGGCAGCCCTTTTTCCAGCAGATTCAGGTGCGCACCGGAGGAAAACGCCCACTCGGCGCCCTTCATCATGAGGTCCATCTGGCTGGGGACCTTGAGCTTTGCACGTTGGGAGTCAACGTCCTCGCCGCGCAGGTGGACAAGGATTTCGGGGATGTTGATCTTCACCGGGCAGGCGTCAAAGCAGGCCCCGCACAAGGAGGAGGCGTAGGGCAGAGAGTTATTTTCTTCGCTCTTGATGCCGGTCATCAGCGGGGAGAGGATGGCGCCAATGGGTCCTGGGTAAGTGGAACCGTAGGCGTGTCCGCCGGTGCGTTCGTAGACGGGGCAAACGTTCATGCACGCCGAGCAGCGGATGCAGTTCAGCGCGGTCCGGCCGAACTCGTCGGCAAGTGCTGCGGTACGGCCGTTATCCAGCATCACCAGGTGCACGTTTTGGGGGCCGTCGCCGGGGGTGACGCCGGTCCACAACGAGGTGTAAGGGTTCATCCTCTCGCCTGTGGAGGAACGCGGCAGCAACTGCATGAACACTTCCAGGTCTTCCCAGCGGGGCAGCAGCTTTTCAATGCCCATGACGGTGATGAGGGTTTCCGGCAGGGTAAGGCACATGCGGCCGTTACCTTCGGACTCCACCACTGTCAGGGTGCCCGTGTCCGCCAAACCGAAGTTGGCACCGGAAATGGCCACTTTCGCAGAGAGGAATTTCTTACGAAGATGCGTGCGGGCAGCTTCGGCCAAACGCGCTGGTTCATCAGTCAGGTTCGGGTCCACAACAGGCATCTCGCGCAGGAAGATCTCCCGAACCTGGCTGCGGTTCTTGTGGATGGCCGGGACCAGAATGTGGCTGGGCTTGTCATGATCGAGCTGGACTATCAGCTCCGCAAGGTCGGTCTCATAGGCGGCAATGCCCTGCTCTTCGAGGTATTCATTGAGGCCAATCTCCTGGGTGGCCATGGACTTGACCTTGACAACCTCGGTTTCGCCGGTTTCACGGATAAGCGCGGTGACAATCTGGTTGGCTTCGTTGGCGTCGCGGGCCCAGTGGATGATCCCGCCGCGTGCGGTGAAGTTCGTCTCGAATTGTTCCAGCAGGGCCGGCAGGTTCGCCAGGGTGGCGTTCTTGATGGCGCTGCCAGCATCTCGCATGTCTTCCCAGTCGGGCAGCTCGGCAACAACTTTCAGCCGCTTGTCCCGGATGGTGTGGGTGGCGTGGCCCAGGTTGGCACGCAGCTGCTCATTGCCCAGTTCGCGGTGCGCGGCCTGCGGAAACGGCTCGGTCGCGTTGAGGTTACCGTGTCCAAAAACCGGAAGTGTAGGCATGCCCAGAAAAGTGTTGCTGCTCATCGCTTGCTCCCTGCCAATGTGACCTCGCCGGTGACGGTGATGGGGTTTTGAAGTGTGCTGGCCAGGATCTCGGCGAAGTGGAGGGTGCCCACGTCACTGCCTTGGCGAGACAGTCCGCCGCCAATGTGCATGAGGCAGCTGGCGTCGCCGCCGGAACACAGTTCGGCGCCGGTGCCACAAATATTGGCCGCCTTGTCAGCGTTCATGGCGGCGGAGACATCGGCGTTTTTCATGGAGAAGGTGCCGCCAAAGCCACAGCACTGATCCGCTTGCGGCAGTTCCACCATTTCAATGCCGCCCACGCTGGCCAGCAGGTTCAATTGGCGGTCTTCCAAGTGCAGTAGGCGCAAGCCGTGGCAGCTGGGATGGTAGGTGACCTTGTGGGGGAAGTACGAGCCCAGTTGTTCAGCGGCGTTGGTTATGCCCAGGACATCTGTTAGCAGCTGGGACAACTCATACGTTTTTGCACCCACTACGGCGGCCCGGGCTTCCAATGCGGGGTCCCCACAACGGCGGGCCACCAGCTCATGCTGGTGCTTCACACTGGCAACACAGGAACCAGAAGGCGCCACAGCGACGTCGTAATCCTGCGTGTCAAAGGCCTGAACATGGTTCGCCACCACGGCGTGGGCTTCCTTGAAGTAGCCGGAATTGACGTGCATCTGCCCACAGCAGGCCTGCCCCGCCGGGAACACCACCTCATGCCCCAGCCGTTCCAAAATGAGCACAGTGGCCTGTGCTGTGCGCGGATACATGGCGTCGACGATGCAAGTGGCGAAGAGCGCAATTTTCATGTTCTCCACTGTAGGCCAAAACACATTCAATGTGGACTGACCACACCCTAACTTTTGTCACGGCCTCTAACGCTGGTCCGTGGCGCAAGACTACAGCGGCAGTCCCGCACCCGGCTTGAGGTTTTTCATGACCAACGTTGAGCTCACACGCTGCACGCCGGGGAGCATGGTCAGTTCATTGTCAAAGCACTGCTGGTAATCGCTGAGGTCCTTCGCCATGACCTTGAGAATGTAGTCAGGGTCTCCGAAAAGGCGTTGGGCCGAGGTGATGTGCAAATTGGCCACAACCATGGCTTCGAAGTCTTCGATGGTGGGGCGGTCCACGCGGGCCAGCGTGACAAAGACCAACGCTTCAAAGCCCAGCCCAACGGCGGCCGGATCAATTATGGCCCGGTAGCCGCTAATGACACCCGACGCCTCCAAGTCCTTTAACCGGCGATGGCACGGCGCAACCGTCAACCCCACCTCAGCGGCGAGTGCGGTAGCGCTCTTACGGCCATCAGCTTGGAGCGTGCGCAAAATTTCTTTGTCTATAGCATCAATCACAGATATATCTTATCGCTATAACCACTATTGTGGGCGAAAAAGGTAAACACTTATGGCAGAAATTTCCCTAAGATTGCGGTACCCATCAGCATCACCACAGCACGCAGCAGGAGCAGCATGGATCCGCAGGCCCTCACAGGCTTCCTTATAGTCGCCGTCACTCTGACATGCACCCCTGGCCCGGATTGGGCGTTCGCCATTGCGGCAGGCTTGAGCAAGCGCAGCTTTGTTCCCGCCGTTGCGGGGCTATCCTCCGGCTATGTGCTGCACACCATCTTGTTGGCGGCGGGAATTGCGGCATTGATGACTGCCATGCCCAGCTTGTTGCTCTGGCTGACCATAGCGGGGGCAATCTACCTTTTGTGGCTCGGGTTCATGACCACCAAGTCATGGCGTGGTGCCGGATTCCTCACCGTGGGACCCAACGGCGAACTGCCCGTGGATATGGCCGCCGGAAACTCCTTGCCAGCAGCTGACGCTCTTCGCAACCGTCCCGGATCTGAGTGGGGGGCGTTCCTGCAGGGCTTTGGCACCAGCAGCATTAACCCGAAGGGAATGCTGCTATTTGTGGCCCTTACGCCTCAGTTCATCAGGGCCGACGCCGCATTTTCGGTGCCACTGCAGTCCGCCATTCTGGGGCTTTCCTTTGTTCTGATGACCGCAATCATTTACACCTTCGTGGCAGCCGGCGCCCGTAAACTGCTGCGTTCACGCCCGGGTGCAGCCCGCGGTGTGACCCTCACCAGCGGCATCATCATGTGCGGGCTGGGAGGGGTGCTGTTGGTGGAGCAAATTGCCCCTGTGGCACAGGCGGCCAGCAAACTGCTGGCCGGAGGCTAGGCTCCCGCGCCTACGGACACTAAGTACATTGGGCCAGCAACTAGCCCTGAGCTGCCCGCCAGGCCGCGAGTTCGGCCAGCAACTCGGCCTTGCGTGCAACCGATGCGAAGGAGGAACGGATGGAGTTGCCCGCCAGAAGCTCCACGGTTGCCACATCCCAGCCGAACTCGGCAGCCAGTGCTTCGAAGTTGGCGCTCACATAGCCGCCAAAATAGGCGGGGTCATCGGAATTGACGCAGACATTGAGCCCTGCTGAAATCATTTGCGGCAGGGGGTGCGCAGCCAAGGTGTCCACCGCCCGCAGGCGCACATTCGAGAGCGGACAAACTGTCAGGGGGGTTTGCTCCCGAACCAGCCGCTTGACCAGGATCCTGTCCTCAACAGCCCTGATGCCGTGGTCAATGCGTTCCACACCCAGCAAGTTCAAGGCGTCCTCAACGTAGCTGGGTGGGCCTTCTTCCCCCGCGTGGGCCACGAGCCGCAACCCCGCCTCGGCTGCCCGCTTGTACAACCGGATGAACTTCGACGGCGGATTGCCCACCTCTGCGGAGTCCAGCCCAATGCCGATGATCGGCGCCTTCATGGCCAGCAGTTCTTCCAACACCTCCAGCGCTGAGCCTTCGGATTCATCACGCAGGAAAGCAGCAATGAGTTCGGTGGAGATACCAAAGTCAGCCACGCTGGTAGCGAGCGCAGCCGCTATGCCGTTGACCGCCGTGGCCAATTCCACGCCCCGCGCCACATGGGCCTGCGGGTCAAACATGATTTCCGCGTGGCGTACCCCGCACTCTTTGGCCCGGCGCAAATACGCACGGGTCATATCGGTAAAATCATCCGCCGTTACCAGCACTGCCATATTGGCGTAATAAAGATCCAAGAAGGATTGCAGATCGGTGAACTGGTACTGCTCATGCAGCAGCTCAAGCGTGGGGAACGGCAACGCGATGCCATTGCGTGCCGCCAGTTCCAGGATCAATTCCGGTTCCAGCGTGCCCTCAATGTGCAGGTGCAGCTCAGCCTTGGGCAGGGCCGTCAGGGCCCCCGCGTCAACGTGGTTAACAGAGTCATCGCGTTCAGCAGAGGCGTCAGTCATGGTGCCAGTCTACGTGGGAGCGGCCATTGAGCCGCGGTGTGACTAGGCCCCCTCGTGGCTAGGCCTTAAACAGCTTTGCCAGCAGTTTTGGATCCACAATTTCAGTGCGAATCACTTCGCTGAGAGCCTCTGCCGTGGTGGCGATGCCCGTTCTGCGGCGTACTTCCTTGCGCAACTCATCCAACATGGCCTCGGATAGGATCAACTCCAACAGCGCGCCAGGTTCGGTGGCTGCCCTGTGCCGCCACATCTGATCAATGCGCCGGCGCTTCAGGGCTTCCTTGTGCAACAGGAACATCAATTCTGTTTTCTCAGCCAGCGGTGCCGGCCCCAAAAGATCAACCTCAAACACCAGATCAACCACCACGGGCAACCCGCCGGTGAGGTGGTAGGTCTGCCACACGGCACCGTTGGTCAGCACCATCCACTCCACACCTTCATTGACCGCGTACATGAGTACTTGGCGCAGGTGGCGTTCGTTGAGTTTCTGGCTGATCCGTTTGACCTCGATGAAGGCCACCATCTGCTTGTCGATCCGCACACCGTAGTCGGCAAAGTCCTGCTTGACCATGTATTCGGTGGTGAGGTCCTTGAACTTGTCATAGTCCAGCCCCTCACACAGCATGTCCGTCACCACCATGCGGGTATCTCCCTCGTTGGCATCCCGGGCCTTGAGCGCCTCAAGCGGCTTGACGTAGCGCTTAATGGCCTCGTGCACTTGTTCAATCGCTGCAAGTTCCCATTTGGGGGTGCGGGATACTGGCACCGCTTTGGGCTCTGCCGCCTGCGCCTCTGCCGGGACCGGGACAGAAACGGATTCAAGAGAGGGGGCAAGCGATACTTCCACCTGCACTTCTTCTATCTGTACTGCTTCTACTGTCACCTCCACCTGGACGACGGCGGCCACCTCCGGTTCGCTTCCTGCCGGGATGAGAAGCTCTTCCGGCAGATGCAGGTAGGGGTCACCTACGCCAAAGGCTGCCTGTTTGAGCATCCAACTGATGGTGGGCTCCCAGGCCTGAACAACGTGAGCCCCGGCACCGTCTACAGCGACAACATTGGTGTGGGCAATAAGTTCCAAGTCTGCATAATCTGGCACTTGACGCCCGGCGCGGGTTAGCTCAGCAGCCCACCTGATTAAGATATTGAGCCGGTTTTGGCCCTTGGCATCCAATGAAATTTTCTCCATACGTCCGTACTCCTTGCGTCTGTGCATTGAAGTTGCTGTTTTTTATCCACTGCCCGGCCCCGTTGGGCGCTTCCTTGGATAGTGCTGCAGCATCCGGGCCAGGGTGCCCGTTTACTGTTCCCAATAATTCCTTTGGCCGTTGTAAGGCTGCGGCATGTTGGTATATGGCCCCGGCGCTCCAAAACCCTGGGATTGAACGGGGTCAATTTTAATAAGATGCGTTGCTGGTGCCGCACACGCTCGGGTCCTCTCGGACGCCCTGTTGATCATGGCAAAGGACCACACCACGGCACCAAAACCGAAGGTGAGGGCCAACCACCACCCGGGCCCCACGCTGAAGGAGAGATCGGGGATGGCTTGGCCCAGATCAACCGTGGACAGGTCCACAGTGGAACTGTCCAAGCCCAACCATGCCGGGTCAACGCCGTCGGGAAGTCGCACCTCCCCCGCCACATTTTCCAGGTTCAGCAACTTCGTCACGTCCCCCACCGTATATTTGAGCGCACCCACCGAACTGGCAAGGGAGACAGCCGGGGCTTGGAGTGCAATGGCCACGACGGAGAGGAACATCCACCAGCAGCCAAACCAGCCCATCAGCACGGCCCCCGTACGTGTGGGACGCCTTACCCCGAGCGCAGCCGCACCCACAACAACCACGAGGGAAATCACCAAGACGGCCCCAATGACTGTGCCCCAGGCGCCAATGCTCAGCGCGGGTATCCCCGCAATTCGCATCTTGAACCAGCCCAGAAACATGGACAACAGCAACACTGCCGCCAGGATACCCAGTGCTGTCAAGAAAACTCTTCCTGCACGGGAGCGAATCCACCACAGTTCCCCGGGAAGGGGCGCCATCTTTTTGTGACTGGCCAAGGCCACAATGGCCAAGATCAGCAAACCGAGCACGGGTATCAAGGCGCCAACAAGGATTCCTACCCACACCGGGATACTGCCCAGAGAAGCCAGCGCATACCCGGCCAGTCCGCCAAAAACCAGACTGGCCAGGGCAGCAATCATGGCGGACTGCATGAGGAAATTCAACCAAATGTTCAGATCCATGACCGTTCCACCTTTGATAATGTTGCCCGTATCCGCTGGCCTAGCCGGGCGAACTTCTAGAGGACACCCGTAGCGCTCAGAACCCATTTCGCCGGGTCCAGGCACCTAAACGGGGCTATCCCCCGGGCGTGCACGGATTTCCCATTGGGTGATTCGCCGAGGGCTGAGACCGCGAAGAAGCGGTAGTTCAACGGCCGTCCGTTATTTGGATTCTCCAAACTCATAACAAGGTTCTTGGCCTCAAGTTTGTGCAACAGGCTGCGCACTTCCTCGTGCAGAAGGTCCCCATCCTGCTGGTTGTAGGCAGCACTTTGCAGACTTGGGTCTCGCAGAAAAGCAGCCCCTGAGTTGGACATGATTGACTGCCATGCAACATCATCCACATTGCGCATTTCCTGGAGCGCATCAAACTTGGACAGGATCACCGCCAAATGTGGTGTTGCGGAACCCAGCATGCGCAGCAGATTTCCCAAGACCATCTGCGGGTCCCCTCCGAGAAGGAGCTGCGCGGGGATGAGGTCCTGCAATTTGAGCCGAATATCGGGGACGGCCAGCGGATCAAACATGAAGAACAAAGCATCGGCATTAGCCAGGAAAGAGAGCGGACGCAGGTTTTCTGGAGGGTTCTCCATGTCCTCACCCGCAACGTCGCGAATGGAGAGGAAACGGCGCACCCCATTGACCATGCCAAGGCTCAAAATCACCGGGTCGCGGGTGTACGAATCCGCCTGCAGATTGCTGGGGGTGGGGTTCATGAGGCCGCGCTCCTTGAAGAGTGGCTTCTCATAAATTTCCGTGTACTTCTCCCGTGAACGGTTGTCTGCAAAGTCAACCGAGCAATTGAGCAGGCTCATCAAGTACTTCAGTTCTTTGACCAAAACAGCCAAATAAAGTGACTTCCCGGTTGCCCGGGCGCCACTCATGGCAATGCACGTAGCCCGCCCCACACGCCAATCAATAGGCAGCACGTAGTGACAGCGCGGGCATGCATCCTGTGCCGGTTCGTTGCAGCCACCGCACGCGGCGGTATCTGCCGGGCGCCAGTTTTTACCGGCATCAGCGGGTGGTGGCTGATATATTTTGGGACCATTTTTGACTTCGAAACCCATGAATCCGCTAGCCACTTCGTCAGTCTCTGTGGGGCATAGCCCTGTAGTACAGACCCAGAACGCCTGCTGATCCGTAATCTCCTGAAAACAACTAGGACATTTAGTGCTCATCGGTTCACCTTCCCTGACAAATCCGAGCCTGCAGGGAAACATGCCTGCAGTAGTGATGCGACCACTGCAGATAGTGCACGGGGGTCCCGCAGCAGCCTGTCACTGACCGATTCGCCTTGGATAGGCGCTTCTATGAGTGTGTTGGGAGCATGCGAGCCGCCCAAAAGCTGCCACGCTGCCGGATCACCAACTGCCACTATGTGGCGGATTTCCTCCCCGGACCCATACCGTGGCAGCTCTTCGGCATCCGCAGGCAGCCCATCAGTGAGCAGATACACCAGCTGCTGTGCGGGGAGCCCGTAGTGACTATCAAGGCGGCTCGTTGAACGGAAACCGCTGGATGGAATCCGGTTCTTGAAGTGTTCGTTGATAAGCGCTGGCAGTTGCGCCAGGTCAGCAGGTGGCAGCAGGTGGAACGACTCGTCAACAATTGCCGCGTTGACGTCCCGGCCGTTTGATACAACTTGGGAAATCCCGGCAATCACCTGAGCCACGGTAGCGATAGTCCCTTCTTGAACCAGATCCACGGTGGATCCTGAGCCATCCACAGCAACCACCATGTTCACGGACAGGGCTGGCTCCACCCATTGCAGTCCCAGAATTTCCCTCGTGGCCACTCGCGCTGCGTTGCCAAGCGCGCCTAAATCAGCGTCTGCCTGATTGTGTGCTGCCCGAACGCTCAAGGCCCCTTCGCCAGGAGAAATAAAGATCAGGTCCTTGCGATCCAGCCCGGAAACGTCAACGGGGGCCAACACAACCCGTTGTGGATCCGCGGTCACCTTGTCTTCCACAACAATGGACAGGTGGGCGATTGTGGGGGCTGGGAACCGTTCCATCCCAACCGGCAGTAGCGAGACCATGGTGGCACCAGCCACTTGCGGCAGGATCACCATACTGTCCGCACTGGGTGGACGCATCACGTTCTGTACGGCTCGGGAGTCTTGGGAGATCTCCAACCAGCCTTGGACGCCGGGGCCTTCAAGGCGAAGGATGAACCTCAGGGGGCGCACATTGAGCTTTACCTCAGCTGCGCCCTCCAACATGTAAGTGGGCATTATCGATCCTTCCACAACGCCGATTTGATGGACTTAATAGACTCACGGAAGGCTGGGCGGTCCTGTTCTGCCGCCATCCTTCCAGATTCGGTACACAACTGATGCCACCAAACGGAGAACATCTTTTCGCGTTTCTGGAACGCCTTCTCCCGTTGGCGATCCGATTCCGTTTCCGGCAATCCCTCGCGGATGACTTCCAGGGTTGCGGCAGCGGCGCCATCAAGATCGTACAGTGGCATGGTCGCCAGGACCTTGCGCAGCGGAACTTCCAGAACAGGAACATAGCTTCCATTCAGAGGCACCCGGATACCGCCCAGGTAGCGCTCCTCCAGGCCAGCGCCCACTGGAAAGCCGGGCTGAATGTACAAGGCGATCCTGCCCAGATGCTCGGCGTCGGCAATACTGAGACAGCTCGTTTCCACACACCTGCCAAGCGCGTTGGCAATTCCGGGATCCGCCATCCGCCCGAGACTGCTCAGTTGTTGTTTCAGGGCGTGCGGCCACGGCCCAAATGGCTTGTCCGAACCCAGAACTATGACCGTTGCAACCACCAGAAGTGCGCTAACGCTTCCTGGCCCAAGCATCCGGCCCAAGCCTGTCAGAGTGTTGTCCAGTGTCCGCACGAACATCACGGCCTTCTCATAAACCACATCAGGACTGCCTTGCGCCCAGGAGTGGGCCAGACCGGTCCCTCCCGGAGCCTGGTCTTCGCTGGCCCGGCGCAGGTTGGCCAGTTCAGCTTCCAACGGCGTGATGTCTTGAACCCCCCGCATACTCACTAGCTTGCACAGTTCCGCAAGGCCTTGGGACCACGGTTCCTCCAACAGAACGGTGTAAAACAACTCTCCGGGCAGTTCCTTGGGGCACCGTTTTTCAACGAGCCACAGCTCTTCACCATTCCACGCAGTGGCCTGGTTAAAGAGAAGCTGCGGCAATAGCTCTGGTTCTTGCGTTCCGGAAAAGGTTTCCATCAGCCCTACGGCCGCAACGACTCGCGCCTTATCAACGGCCCCCTGCCCGTTGACGCAACGCCACAGCGCCACCTCAACAATCATGGGATCGAGCTTCATGCCATTGCGGCTCAGCTCTTGCGGGACCACAGCCTGGGGCACACCGGGGAACAACCAATCCCGAAACACTGCAGGCATCCGGTTCCCAGGCAGGGATTGTTCAAATCGTCCTGTGCGTGCCACACCGTCCAAGAACCTCCGGGCCACATCGCCACTGCGCAAAGGGCCGTTCATCTCGGCTAATGCTTGTGCCTCATCATCAAAGTCAATGACAGCACCGATCACCCGTTCAATGATCTCTTCCGTGGCATCAGCGAGTTCAGCGTCAGCCCTTGCTGATAAATCAATCAGCTGGCATGAAGCAACAAAGTCCAGCACACCCGGAGCCGTTAACACGGATTGACGGCTGCTCTGTTCGGCCAGCCTGGTGCGAAGCCCAAGGATGGTTGACCGGGCCAGAGCCTTCAGGCTCGCAGTGTTAACCTCCACCCGGTAGTCCTCCGGCAACGGCACACTGCCGGGGAGTTCCAGCCAGTCAACATCGTTTAAGGCCCGTTCAAGATAGGTCTGCACCAGTGTTTCTCGGACCAGCTCGGATGTCTCACCCCTAAAGAGCTCATTCCACGCATCCTGCGCATGAACACTGCCGGATGCGCTGATGGCCGCCAGTGTCTGAGCCAAAAGTTCGCCGTCATTGCGCAGGGAGGGCGGCGAGGACATCGTCAACACAACAACAGCCTCGGCAGCCGCATCCGCAAAAATATGCGGTTGCCGCACAGCCGTCAATGCCAGTGGCCAGCTGGGGTCGGCCCCGGTCTCTCCCAACCGCGCACTGACGTGGTCCAATTCCGCCATGACTTCCTGTGTTGTTTCACGCGAGGCAACAGCGTCTTGAGCCAATGTTCCCCAATATGTTGCAGAAATGGTGGATCCGGCCGCCGTGGTGTGCGGGTGACCTCCCACGTCCCCCATATTTGGGGTTTCCGCCTCATCAAGAATCACAATGCCTGAGAGCTCACCCAACAACGGCGCATCTTCACGCGGTACACAAGCAAGATGGACACCACGGGCAAAGACTGTCTCCAGCGAAGCCGCACGTTCAAAGAGTGAAAAGTTAAGCTGCCGGGCAAAGTGGGGAGAACACAGGAAGCTCACTGCGGCCGTCCACAAGGCGGCGTTGTTCGTCGAGTCTGCAACCAGTACGACGCCGGGTCCCCCACGCATTGCCCCACTCACAGCATCAAGGAGAACGGCAAGCACTCCGGCCCGCCACACATTTTGGGCGAAGAGGAAGTCCAAGACGCTAGAGGCCCCCAGCCCAGGGGCGAAAGCTCCTGCCGAAAACACGGGGAGTTTTGCGCCATTGACCTGCTCAGCACCGTATGGCCGCAGTAACTCGGGCGAATTCCACCATTGGATGGGCCGGATTCCTGGGCTGGCATTTTCGGGGTTTCTGTCCACCAGGACATGGCTGAAAACGTTTCCCGGCCGTCCGGACGTATCCGCACCGGCCATGACGGCGTGCCAGTAGCGGCCTTGGCCGGATTCGTCGCGAACATGGGTAAAACGCCTGGGCATGGCTGCAATCTCTGCACTCCCAGGGAAATCATTGGGCGCTACCACTGGGTCGAATTGGGTTACTATCCTGGACTGCAGGGCAGCAAATTCCTGATCGAGTAGGCCACCGCTACGCTCCTTCAACTGCCACCCTCCCCGTGTCCCATGGCCCAGATCGAAGGAGGCATAGCTAAGCTGACCCCATCGCGGCAACGAAGTCTCAGCGTCCACCGAGCAGCCCCCACGCTGAATTGCCCCGGGACAACAATGAGAGCTCGTTGACGCCAGGATCCAGTACGGCCATCATCTTAAGCCCCTCCAGCGCCACTGCCGGGAATAGCCGAACATATCCTGTCCCCGGGCGAACTTCGGCATCCCACGTTGGCTGGTCAGTCTTCCAAACATCGGCAGGGTCTGATGGCGCCCTGTTTTCGGGTTGGAACACACGGGCCGCCGGAGCAGCTCCGTCCATGTCACGCATCATATTCAGGTGCAGCCCATCCGCCGCAGTCAGAGGCAGCCGCTCAGGATGATAGACGAGTACGAATCCCGGCAACTGTGCGTTCGGCATGCGGGATTGCACCGCCACCGTCAACCCGGTGATCTTGCCTGTGAATCGGTTCTTTCGCTGCGCCACGTTATAAGAAACACGCAGCAGCCAGGGGTAGTTGATGGTGGTGACAGTACCGCTGACCCTCGACCCGGCTTCATAGCTGACGGGAACCAAGTGCAGGTCGCAGCCTACCGCCGGCAGCAGAGTAGAGAAGTAGAGGCCGCCGCGCTGGTTATATCCCGAATGGGAAATCTCTTGCGGCTGGCCGGTCAACGCAGCTTCAGCACCTTGACCGGGAGCCCCGCTGTAAACCATCACAGCATCGGCACCGTCTGGCCATTCAAACGTCAGGATCTGACTGTCCACACGTTCCACAACCTTGGCATTGCGGATTCTGGTGGGCCGGGTGCTCACCGTGCTGGCGCCCACATGTGCGCGGCCCTCAAGAACTGTCACTGGTGTGAAGTACGTTCTGGTCCATTCCACCGGCCAGGGGACATTGAGCATGGAGGCCGTGCCATCCAAAGGCTCTATGGGGTGGGCCAACCGGAATTCAGGGCGCAGGCCACCCTGTTCCAAAGTAGCTTCTTCGATGGCTTTTAGCTCAATGCCGGCAGCCGGCCGGGTGGCGGTACGGTAAATGTCCACGCGGCCCCCGGGCGGAATGCTCCAGTTCAAGTCAACGAGGACGGTCTCATTATCGTCGTCGGCTTTGACCGTTGCGGCAAGATCATCAACGGGCAACAGGACAGAGGATACGTTCATATGGACCACGGCGGGTGCCGATAGCCGATTGACGTTATGGACCGCAGCTTCCGTATACACCTTGTAGATGTAGCTGACACCGCGCTCGGCCTCGGCATCGACAAAACCGCCCAGGTTGGTCCCACCAGCTAAGATCCGGTAGGCGGGGTCACTGCCAGCAAATGCTGCCACTGCGGCAGGAATACGGAAGATCTGAACTTTTTCAGTTCCGGGAAGCGCCGTCCATTGTCCAATGATCCTGCCGCTGTCTTCACGGATGTCCACCACAGGAACTTCACCCACCACATCCAGCATTGCGTGCAGAACGGGCTGGGAGTTTAACGCGTCAGTTTGGTCCCGACCGGAGTTGCACCAGACCTGAACATGGCGAACAGCAGTGCGGAATGCTCGAGGATCCAAGGCAGCCGCGTCTGTGGAGATGGCAATGACGTCAGCTTGGTCTGGGTTGTAAGGCACCATCCCATCGCCGGAAATAATGCGGTAAATCTTAAAGTCACCAGGGTCGGAGTTGGGGTCCCACGCGTAACGGCGGGACCCATCCTGGGTTCGCGTCAATTTGATCTCGCCCGGTGTTGTTTCTGCTGACATGAAGTCATAGGCAGCAAACATGCTCACCTCCAGCACCCCAGAAGCCGCTTGACCCGGCGCGCTGGCAGTTGCGGCCGCAGCAACGCTGGGCTGTGCTTGCTGGGCCATGGCTGAAGTGGAAGCCTTGGCCGGGGCCTCAGAGTGCACAGAGGCCGTTCCTGTGGAGACAGCGGGCGGCACCATCGATGGTTGAGCGCTAAGCGGGTGTGGCGCAGCATCCGGCAGAGGCGGTGCGCCGGAGTGGGACATCTCAGCTGGCGGGGCCACAGCGGCCAGAAGGTTCACGATTTCCTGCGCATAATCTTGTGCAAAACCAGGCAGTTGCGCCTGGACTGCTTCCAAATCACGTTTGCTGTTGGCCACGGCTCGCAAGTTTCGATCCTTGATTTGGTTGGCAAATGGCCGTCCTTCATCCACTGCCGCCCTGCGCCAGTTCTTCAACAGTTCCTCACATCGTTCCGCGAGCGTTGGCGGTGCAGGCGCTTGGGCTGCGGGGACCGACTGTTCGGTAACTTCCACGTCTACCTCTTCCACAACATATTCCAAAGGCTGAGCTCGCACAGGCCCGGGTGCGGTGACTTCGGGCGGGGCGGAGGCCCGGACAGCTGCTGCACCTTCTGGCCGGTCGTATTCGCTGCCCAGCTGACGGTGTGGATCGGCAATGTTGAATGCCACCTGCTTCAACAACGTGCGGATGGCACCCTGCCACGCCTGCACGAGATCCACATCGACGCCGGGCGCGTCAACTCCCTTGGCAATGGCAATCGCGGCCAAATCATTCTCCGACGGGGCAAGGTACCCCCTGGCCGCAACGTCGTTGGCCCATAAGCGCAATGCACTGAGCCGCGCCTCATACTTTTGATCAATTGTCATTGCGTTCACCTTTACTGCTGTGGATTTCCGCTGCTGTCCTCCCGCTGTCAAAGGACGACGACGAAATAGTACTGTCCCGCCGCGGTCTAGAAGACGGGCCCATCCGGCACCTCGACGTTGCAAACCTCAGGTGTGGGAACACCCTGCTCGGCAGAGCTTTCCCACCATTTGGGACCGCTCGGGGCTTCCCTATAGGCCTTGAATTCGTGCGCACCGATGCCTTGGCTCAACTGAACCAGCCCGGCCCATTGGCTCATGCCGTTACGGGCATGGAATGGGACGCTGCGTTCAACGCGGCCCTTGCCTGAGTTACGTCCCAGATCGGTGAGCACCTCGCCGTCGAACTGGCTCGGCATGGCTGCATCCGCCTGGCTCATGCCCGACATGAACGCTGCCAAAGTGGACTGCACCACCGTTGCTCCACGGACCTCGTTGACAGCCGAAGTCATTCCTTCGGCAAGGTCCGAACGCGTGGTTTGCAGTTCAGCCAACACACGGTTCCAGACTTCGTGACTGGCAGCATTGTTGATCCCTTGCTCATCCAACGCCGCAATCCACAAAGGCAGCAGGGAAGTGTCGCCGTCGCCTTGCTGGCGGAACAGCACATCCGGATTGCCTGCAATCTCAAAGCCTCGCGCACCCAATTGAGCGGGCGCACCATTGATGGCAGTGGTCCAGGACTGATTCAACCAGCCGGTGGAAAATATGCCTTGGCGGAGCTGCGCTGCAGCCATGCTGATGGACTGGGTCTGGATTGCGGCACTGCCAACTTTTACGTTCAAGGGCAGGCCCTGCACGTACACGTCCTTGACAGCACCCTGCCCCTCCACCTTGCCAAAGGGTTCATGTAACACATTGCCCACTACGTGCGACCACGCCAAGAACTGGCTGTAAGTGTCCCCCAAACGCCGCAAATCACGAAGGATGTGGCGTAAGTTCCGGCGGTTGATCTCATCCTGTTCCAGCATGACGCTACGGGCGTTGAGCAGCCTGAACAGTTCACGTTGCCCTCGCATGAAGACAATTAGTGCCGTGATCAACCAAAGGATGACAATGCCGCCAATAATGGCCGCAGCAACGCCTCCCTCGATCGTGGCGGTGAGTAGCAAAACAACTGTAACGATGACTGCAACCACGGCAATGCCCAGGATGATCTTCATCCAGGTGGCCAGTTTCTTCTGTGCCTGCAGAACAGGGGCCAGGCTGTCCGCAGCATCGCCGGCCTGGCGAATCCTTTGAAGGACCACCTGCAATTCGCTCGTGGTGGAGATCAGAAATTGTGCTATCCGGTTTCCTACGTGAACGGCGTAACTATCGGCAAAGTATTGTTTCCAGCCGCGCATTGCATTCAGTGCGGTACTTGCTGGAACGCCAAGATTGGGGTCTGCACTGGCCGTCTGCAGCCGCTGTTCGGTGTTGTAAATTCCCATCACATCGTATGGCGGCACCGGACTCAATGACATGGAAGCATTCAGATGGGCGGGAACATTGGAGAAGCTGTCAGCAGCCCGTGGAACGGCAGAATGCGGGCTGCGCAGGACCCCACGCTCGGTACCGATCTGGACAGGCGGCAGTGACGGTACCCGCTCTCCTGCATCCGCCAGCGTCAATGCGCCAGCGGCATAGTCTTGCCAGAGAGAGGACAGATCCGCATGGATCTCGTGTTCACGCGGCATGCCAGCATTTTCCAGCACTTTATCCAGTCCAATGGCTGCCTCACGGACATCCAGCCACGAGGCAGGCATGCCATCCGGGGCAATGCCATCAACAACTACCGTGTACTGGGCCGGGGCGGAACCGAACACAACCGAATGAACGGTGGCTGCGGCTTGAGACTTGATGCGCACAGCCATGCTGTTGACCCAGTTGCGCGGCGCATTCTTGAGGGCAGCCCAAATAAAGCCAAACATCATTTTCAGCGCCGTCCAGGCGCCTATCGGTTTGGATGTAGAGACCACCTGCTGTTCCCTCGGACCTTGGAGCACATGCGCGTGTTTGGTCCACAACTGCTCGGCCATGGTCCGTGAGGCCAGTGCAACATCTTCAATGTAGATAGCTGAGGATCCCATTCGAGCTGGTAGCGGGAGCCGCTCCCCAACGTTTGTTATCTGGGAACGCAGTTCCTGTTCTACGGCTGTGGCGTCCAAATTGCGGTAGAAGGAGCGCACCAGACGGGCATTACTTCCTGGCAATGGCATTTCATGGTCCAGCACCGAACCTTCCATGCCGTGCCACATCCCCAGGATTCCAGCGCACCCCACAGCAGCATGGCGGCCAAGGTCAAAGGGATCGGTGGTGGAGTAGAGCAGACTGTGCCCCTGGTTCACACCGGAAGATTCTTCCGGCGCAAACACCACGTTGTGCCAACCCTCCTGGGCAAATTCCTGGACTGTCTCTAAATCCTGGATCCGCGCCGTGACGGCCCTGACCCGAGTCACTGGCCTGCCGCCGAAAGATGATTCAAGGAACAGCGCAATCCGCTGCCCGGTGTCTGCCGGAACCTGCAAGGCACCCTCGGCGGCATTGACCAGCACGGCTACCCGGATGCGGTCGTAGTTGCCCGCTGCGGCGGCCATGGACTGCAAGCTCACAGCCCGCTGGTTTCCACCGATGACTTCAATGCCTTTGATGCCGGTGGGGGTGACCATATCCTGTTCCACCCAAATAAAGCCGTCCACCAGCCCAAGCCCTGACCAGTCAGTGAGGACCTCTCGCAGACCGGCCAACTGCCCCTTTGCGGCAACAAGAACATTCAAGGCTGCCATGCTAGAACGCCCCCAAATCAGGTAGGCTCATGCTGTCCGGACCAGATTCCGGCCCGGACAATGCCCGCTTGTAAGCTATTTCCAAATGTTCCAGCAGAATTCCCAGACTTGCGAAAATATCTGGGGCGATGTCGCGGAACAGCGGAGTTGCTGACGCTGCCTTGCGGTTCTGAATCTTCGAGAATGAACCACCGCCCGGCGCTCCGAGATATTCGGGTTCCATGAAATGAACCCCTGCTAGGTCGCGAATGGACGTGAGCCACTTGGCAGTGTTCTCGTACCGTTCTTCCATGGTGCTGTTCGCGGTCAGTTCCGGCACCCGGCCGGCCATGCCCGACTTCGTCTGGCCCCGCGCGATCCACTGGGCCAGATCGTCAACTGCCGAGATTTCAAACAGGCCGGACGCCGGCTCCTCTATGCTGCCGTCATAGATACTCCGCAGCAAGTTGTAGGGCCGCATGGAGGAGAGTACCGGGGTTTGGTGCGTGTTCGCTACGGCTAGCAGGTACGATTCCAGAACTGCCGGGAGCCAATCATAAGACTTGGCCAGGAACTGTGAGGGCGGTGTAAGGAGCGGGTTGGGGAATTGGGACCAGCGCTTGTTTTCCTCGTCCCAGACTTCCACGGCTGAGGTGTAGGGCGGTTCGGGCAGGCGCAGCCTGCCGGTGATTTGGGCAACGAACCAGCCTGATACGAGGGCCTGCCGTTCTTCATCGCCCATGGGCAAGGATGCGGCCAGTGGGCGTGAGCGGCGCTGGCTCCAGAAACTCTTGCGTTCAGGCAATGATGTTCCCGCCCATTGCTGGGCAACGGGGGCCAGAACCGAATCAAAGACCAGCGGCGAGTAGTTGCGGTACGAGCCGAAGATATCGATCCGCTGGACCTTGTCCTCGCTTGTCATGGCTTGGGCCAGGATGGCCGCTGTTTCCTCCGCGATGTCATCATTCTCAGCAATTTTTGAGAATAATGCGGCGGATACCTCATCCAATTCACCGAAGGGCACGGAGGAGAACTTGAAACGGTATTTCACATCGTCAGTGTGGAGTTGTTGCACTACTTCACGGTTCACGCTGATCAGCGGCACTGCACGGTTGAGAGTCTCGTTGAACTTGGCGATCACATCGCGCTGACGCTCAGGGATTTCCGAGGGCCGCGCGTCAGTTCCCCTCACGTACTCGCGCAGTGAAAGTGAGCAGAATTTGTCGAAGGATTCGTTCTTGCGAGCCACGAACTTACGGGCCCGGTACAGTAGTTCCGCGGGAGCAACATGCACATGGAACGATGCCCGAGACGGTGTTAGGGGCTTGGCCGTCAAGGGGTCACGGTTGAACTCTGCAGGCTGCCAGGACGTGAGCTGCTCCATCAAACCGCCCGGGGCTAGATCTCCGCCGGCCACAGGCCAAAGGCCCCTGATAGATTGGCCCACAACAAGCCACTGGCCCTCCTTGAAGCCGCGCTGACCGGCGCCTGCCGAACCTGCCTCCACAATGTCATTCTCATATTGCGTGGAGAACGTCTTGGATTCGGTGATCAGGATTTCGTTATCTGCCACATCAAAGCGGGCAGGCACCGAAAGGTTGTCATCGCTGGGCCAGGCAGAGTACTGGTTCGTGGCAACGTTGGCGAGCCCCACTGCGGTGGGACGTGCTGCTTGGGCTTGATCCAGGATGGTCAAGGATTCGCTCAGCGCCTCGCGCATGGGCCCCACAACCTCGCTGGCAAAGGCGGACAACACGGTGGACATCGTTTTGCCTACCTGCAGTTGGAGCAGATTCGATGTCTGCCCGCGCAGCATGTCTACGAGTCGGTCAATGACTGCCTGCCCGTTTGCAATGACCTTCATCATGGCAATCTCGGTTTCAAACTGTTGCGGGATGGCTGCCACCGGCGGCACACCGTAAGCGGCCATGGTCTCCAGCGTGCCCAGGAGTTGCTCCTTGATGAGTGCTTCAATACGGTCCACCACGATCCGGGCGTAGGGCAACCCGAACTGGCTGATTGAATCTTCCACCACTGTGGTGAAACGGGCCAGCAGGTGATCCTTGTAGCCGTAGCCCCAGTGGTAGGCGGCTTCGACAGCCACATTGGTCAGCGCGGGTTTGCGCTCGTGCAGTCGTTGACGCAGGCCGCCCAGCCACTGACTAGCCGGGACACCTCCCGCCTGCGGAATGTAGGGCACAATCTGCTCGTCCGTAATGGAGTTAGAGATCCGGGCGGCGTCTTCACGGGTGAATGCGGATGCGCTGAACCAAGCTTGCACATCGTTTTGGTTGATGACGACGCCGCTGGGAACCGGCAGTTCCATGGCGCGGCAAATGTTGCTCCACTGACTATCCGCCAGGGCATTGACCTGATCAATGGATGACGCCGTACTGCCAGGCTGCATGTGTCCGAGCCGAAGCCTGTCAACAGCAGTACGAGCCAGACGCTGTGCCGCATACTCACTGTAACGATCACGGCCCATACTCAAACTGGCAAAGCCAAAGGCGCCCCAGGCCAGGTTCTCCGAGCTGGCGCCCCACCCGAAGGTGTCACGCAATGCAGGCTTGTCGGTGGAGTTATTAGTGAGGTCGTAAGCGATGAAGTCGCCTGAAGCCTTCCCGCTGAGCATCAAGGCGGCAAGGCCGCGGCCTAGGCCGCGATACAGCGTATTTTGGCTACCATCACCAAACATGGTCCGGGAAACGCCAGCAAAGCGGCCCACAGGGAAGACACGGGCAAAGGGTAGCCCGGGTTGTAGACCGTTCTTCTGGCCCAATGCGGACAAGGTTGCCGTGTCATGTCCGGCAGCGGCTGTTGTCTGTGCGGCAACAATCTCACCCAACATGGCCAACGCATTGGCACGTACCCCTCCACGGGCTGCCGGCGGAAGACCGTCGAAGGCATCCGCCGCCACCATGAAGACACCAATCATCGAGGGCGTGACGCCGGGAATCAGCGAGAGGAGTCTGCAAACGTCAAGTGCCATGGAGGCGCCGGCACCGCCTGCCATGGAGGAAACCACTAGGACCATGGGTGGATCGGCTTGATGGAAGTCGCCCATTCCGGGAACGTTCAGGGAAGCCATTTCGGTGTTCGTCTCAACGAGATTTAGTCGCTGGAAGGCGCGTTCTAGACCGCTGCGGACCTCATTGGTTTTGCTCAGCGTAATCATGCGGCCAACAGCACGCATCTGCCCCGCACCGCTGTGGATCGGTGTGTGGATCCGTTCTGGCTCCCGCGGTGCCCATGTGCCAATTTCGCCAAGCGCGGAGGCCTGGTTGAGTGTTTGGCTCAAGGCGTTATCCAAAATGGAGTAGCTGCCGCTGGCGGGGCCGGTGCCAATATAATCTCCACCTTGCTGGAAGACAGTCCCAATACCGGCAATATCAGTGTCAGGTGCTGTTGGGACATCAACGTGAACAAATTGCCAGCCTGCAGGAATTGAATCAACTCCGTGTGCTGCTAGCTCGGACTTGAGCTGGTCCATCATGAATGCCAGGGTCGATCCGCCGGATCCGCCACAACCCACTACTAGGAATTTGCGCATTATTGGTCTGCCTGTCCTGAAACTAGAGTGAAAAAATGCTGAAGAAGGTGAGTCTGCAGGCGCTAGGCACCAGGTGGTCCCCAAGGGTTGTACGGTCCAGCAGGCGGTGTTTCCTCAGGTCCGGGAACCCGCCCCGGAGGCGTCCCCCAACTCTGTTCTTGGCCAAAGCCCTGCTGCTGGTTGGCATCTTGGCCGAAACCCTGGCCTGGGTTCTGGCTAAATCCCCCGAAGCCACCATCACCGCCGGCTCCGGCGAGTGCCGGCTCCAAAACGGGTTCGGTGGCAGCTTCGTTGAGCCTGCCAAGCATTTCGGGCAAACGGCGCTTGATGTCATCTTCCAGGGTCTGCCTGCGCGCAGCTGAAATATCACCATTGGCCAGAAGGAGTACGTAGCCAGCCTGGGGATCGGTGCCCCTGTCACGCAGTAACACCCAGTGGTTGTGGATGGCCAGGGGCAGGCGCGCCTGCGTGCCCGTGCTGTCAGCACCAGGGTAGGCGGAGGAAATACCCACCCGGTTAGGGGATTCAACGCTCACGTAGCCGGTCCCCAAGGGTGAGAGGCCTGTCCGGGCCTTGAAGTCGACACCGAAAATACTGAGGGAGCGGGTTCCGCCCGGTTCCATGGGGACTAGCTGGACGAGGTCAGTGGGGCGCAACGCAAACGGCCCGCCATCACGTTCAAGCTGCCCGTAGGCCACGGTGATGGGGATCAGCTCTGCAGAAAGCGAGCTGCCGGGGATCTTGGCCACCAGCCACTTGGCTCCATAGAGCAGTAGTAGTGGGATGCCTGGTCCCAGGATCAGTGCCACTACTAGGGCGAGAATGAAGTTGGTGGTGTTCAGCGGCTTGGCCAGACTTGCGGTAAAGGCCACCTCAACGGCCATAGCCTTTGCCGGCTCACCATCGGGGGCGATCATCATGGTCATGGTCCCGTTGATGGAGCCGTTGCCCGCATGTTCGGCCTTGAATGTCAGGGGCAGGTCCGCACCGGAGGTGATGCTGATGCAGCTTTCCGCGGACTTGGCCTCACCCAGGGTGATGGCCGAGCCACCGATATCCGACGGCGATGCAACTACTTTCAGTTCCTGCCCGTCCGGGAGCCAGACACAACCGGAACCAGAAGCGGCCAGTTTGGCGTTCAAGTTGGGCACGCCCTCGGCCTGGCCGAAGTCCACCCTGGAGCCCAGCACAGGGAAGTCAGCTGGTGGAGTCAGGGTGACGGGGACGGAAACCATGGCCGGCTCCAACACGGTGCCGGGGACGTCCTTGCCCTTGAACGTGGTGGGGGCTGTGGTCAGTGTCAGGGATAGGCGCATCTGCGCCGGGCCCACGGGAAGATCCTTCAAATCCATGGAGGCAGCTGTGCCCAATGAATTTTTGTCCAATTCCCTGGCAATCACGGTGCCCTTGCCTTGGGAATCGACCAGCGTTGCAGTCAATTGCGCGGTACCCAGCAGCGAAGTGGCGTCAACGGCATCGCCGTTTTGATCAACGAGCCCAAATTGTGCGTTCGGGACGGTGTCCCCGACGTGCAGGGGTGTCTCGTCCGGATTCAGCCAAACAGGTAGGAGATTTCCCGAGATGTGAACACTTGACTTGGACACCTTGTCTTTGGATGTTCCCGCAGGATCGGTGAACCCCAACTGCCACAGCCCACTCCAGCCCTTTCCGGAGGAACCGGACTTCATCGACACTGTCAGCGTCTTCTCTGACAGCCATGTGTAAAGAATGGTGTTCTGGCCATCAGCAAGCTTGGTTTCCTTGTTCAGTTCGCCACGCGGCAACTGGATTTGTTTGCCATCAGGATTCACCATGGACGCCGTGATGCCATCAGCGTCAGCTGTGGCTAGCACGCGGACCTGGGGTGTGGTGGCATCAAGGACAAAGCGATGCGCCTGGTCTTCGCAGAAATCGATCTGGCAGATGCCGCTTGTCTGAACCAGGGGGCTGCGCCCTGGTGAGCTGATGCCGTCGAAGGCCATGAGTAGGCTGTCGATCCCGCTGGCCAGATGGAATTCACCGGGAATCGGGGTGGTCAACTTGCCGCACTCGGTCCCGCCTTTACCGGCAGTTCCGGTGGCAACGGACTTCATGAAATTAAACTCAGCCTCTTCCGGGGTTACCCCGCCAAGGCCAATGCCGAACATGGCCACCTTGGATGAACGTAGCTGATCGGCTAACCCGCCGGCGCGGCAGATGTCCTCGGCCGCGAGCTTGCCGGCCTCGATGGTGTTTTTCCGGGTGGTCAGCTCTAAGTCAGGTGCGAAGGATTTGTTGCTTCCGAAGGCTTTCTTTGCAGCGTCGGTAGTGCGGGGTTCAAAGTTCAGTCCGCCGTCGGTGAACCAGACCACGGCCTGGCAACTCGGGGCATCACCCCGGGTAGCGGCCTTCGCAGCCAGGTCCCGGCGCGCGCCGTCCAATGCTGTCCAATAGTCGGTTTCCATGCCCTTGGTCATGGACTTCAATGACGCAATGCTTCCTTGCAGATCCGGAAGGGTGGCCGGGGTCAGGGCAGTCCAATCCTTGACGTTGCGGTACTCGTTGGCAAAAACACTGATGGAAACATTGAGCGTACTTTCGGCACCGTCAGTGAATCCTGCCAATTGCTTAACAAGGTACTCTGCCGCCGTGACACGGGCATTTGCCGGGTCACGGTCACCCAGGCTGGCCGATTCGTCTACCAAAAGCAGCATGTCAGTGGCCCCACCACCAGCAATGCAGGCGCGAAAGTCATCAACCATGGTCACGGGACGGACCGGGGACTCGTCAGCGGCTTGTGCCGGGGCTGCCAACACGCCCGCTACTGGCAGGGCCAGAGCCGTGGCAGCTAAAAGGGAAAGTATGCGCTTCATTTAGATTCGTCCCACCCAATCAGCGATCTTCAAGGCGCTGATCACAACGGCGATCAGACTAAGCACAATGGCCCCGCGGTAGAGCCACGAGACAAATCCGCTGGAGGAATACAACGCGGCTGTGCGTGCTCGCGTGTCTTGGATGGAAAAAACCGCTACCAAAGCGATCGCAATGGGGCCTGCCAGGATCCAGGCGCCAATGGCGAATGCTGCGGTGCTGCCAAGCAGGAGTGCCACGAGCATGGCGATGATGCTGGCGGCAACTGCCGCGTACAGCCAAACAACAGGTGCGTTGGTGGGACGCAGGGGTGCGGAGCCGCCGTCGTAGTGACCGCCGCCAACCGCCATGCCAGTACCGAAGCCGGCAGGAGTAGACCCGCCGTAGACATTTCGGTCAGCACCATCAGCACCAACAGCACCGAATGGATTGGCGCTACCCGAAGCACCCGCGGGTGAGGGCGCATTGCCCGGGGCACTAGCGCCACCAAACTGGCCAAAATCGAATGGCCTTCCGTTGTCAGACATGGTGCTGCTCCCCCGCATATTGGACGATCCGTGGTGAAAGCAAAATTCCCGCGCGCACGCACGCACAGTTACTTAACTTTGAGACCGCCATCACTGTGGTAATAGTAGGCATTTGACCACTCTCCGGACAAATGTCTACCGCTATAAGTCCCGGGAGACTTTCAAGAGGTGCTATACCGGGTTTTTGTGACGCCGGAACTTTAATGCCACGCCAAGCCGGCTGAAAGGGCCGTGCCCTGATCAGATCCGCCTTGCTCATGCCCCTGCCTTGTCCATGCACACCATTCATTTGCCCAGAGAAACCCCAAGAATCCTCAAAGAACTCGCGGAACTTCAGTGAGGAAGGTAGGAACCTTTGAGCTGATTGCCCACACTAGGGCGGGGGTGAGACATTCTTGGCCCTCAAGGGAGCCTCTATGCCGTCTGCAACGCCCAGGCTGCCACCTGCGAACGTTCCAGAGAATCCCGTATGTACAACACGAAACGCAAAATGTCAGTGGGGAAGGGCACAATGTTTGTCACTAGTTTCGGTGACATGATGGAACGTTTTAGCGTTGCCAACCATTAGGAATATGTAGCGTGAATGGAGATAATTGAGTTTGCACGATCCACGCCAGCGCCGCGAGGCGTTGCATCGCCTATCCAGATCGACCAAATCCCTGATCTGAGTCAGTTCATGGGATATCTTGAGGAGCTTGTCAGCGCGTGTTCATAAAAACTTTTGGTTGGTCCTTCGGGATCACCGCGGTGGCACTGATTGTCGCCTACTTCTACGGTGGCGTTGAAGCGCTTATTCTCTGTGCCATCCTCGGTGTTCTTGAGATCAGCCTCAGCTTCGACAATGCTGTGGTCAACGCGCGCATTCTGGAGAAGATGAGCGAGTTCTGGCAGAAAATCTTCCTCACAGTCGGTATCCTCATCGCCGTGCTCGGTATGCGCATCGCGTTCCCGTTGTTGATTGTTGGTGTTACGGCCAATCTCAACCCGGTGCAAGCCATCTCGCTCGCACTGGAAAAGGGCGATATCCACACGCCCGGCAGCTACGCCTACTTACTCCATGATGCACACCCGCAAATCGCTGCCTTTGGTGGTGTCTTCTTGCTGATGCTGTTCCTGGACTTCATGTTCGAAGAACGCGAGCTGCACTGGATCAAGTGGCTTGAAAAGCCGTTGGCGTTCATTGGCCGTCTGCACGGTGCGTCCATGGCGATCGCCCTGCTGATCCTTGTTGCCTCGGCCCTCATGGTCCGTCCCGGCAAGGAGGTTGACGTCCTGATTGCGGGCATCCTCGGCATGGTCACCTACATGCTCGTCAACGGCCTCGGTGACCTTTTCGACGTCGACGGTGACGGTGATTCGGATGCGGACGATATCGACGCCGAGGCGGCAAAAATCGCCAAGAAGGCAAATAGGGGTGTGGGCAAGGCTGTTGGCAAGGCCGCCTTTATGCTCTTCCTCTACCTTGAAGTCATTGACGCCTCGTTCTCCTTCGACGGCGTGATCGGCGCCTTCGCCATCACCTCCGACCCCATCATCATCGCCCTGGGTCTGGGCTTGATCGGTGCCATCTTTGTCCGTTCACTGACGGTTTTCCTTGTCCGCGAAGGCACCTTGGATGACTATGAATACCTTGACCACGGCGCCCACTGGGCCATTGGTGCATTGGCCATCATCTTGTTGCTGACCATCAGCATCGAGGTCAACGAGATAGTGACCGGCGTCATTGGAGTCCTCTTCATCGGCGCAGCATTCCTCTCCTCTGTTGTCCGCAACAAGCGGGTCGCAGCTGCCACAACCCCTGTTGGGCAGCTCTCTCGCTAACCCTCAAGCCAATTTTTTCCACTGCTATTCACTAGGAGCAAAACGTTATGGGACTTAGTTTGCAAAAGGGCCAGGCCCTTTCACTGAAGAAGAACGACGGCGCTGCCCTCACCCGGGTGCGGATGGGCTTGGGCTGGGACTCTGCAGCCCCGGTAAAGCGCGGACTCTTCGGTGGCTTGAAAAAGGCTGCTGATGTTGACTTGGACGCTTCGGCCATCTTCTTTGACGCCAGTGGCAAGGCTATTGACACGGTGTTCTTCAACCAGTTGCAAAGCAAGGACGGTTCCACCCAGCACACCGGTGACAACCTCACGGGTGAAGGCGAAGGCGACGACGAGACCATTCTGGTTGACCTGGCCAAGGTTTCTCCTGCCGTTGCCCAGATTGTCTTTGTGATCAGCAGCTACTCCCGCCAGAGCTTTGACACCATCCAGAACGCGTTTTGCCGCCTGATCGATGACTCCACAGCAGGCTCCCCCGAGGTGGCCCGCTTCCAGCTGACGGATGCCGGCACACACACAGCCATGATCATGTCCAAGGTTTCCCGGGAAGGAACCGGCTGGAAGTTCACGGCCATTGGGGACCGCGCCAACGGGCGCACTGCCATGGACTTGATCCAGCCCGCGGCCAACGCACTGTAGGGTTTCGCCAAAGGCTCTTTTGTTTTAGTTTATTAGCGGCACTTTTGTAATTAGAGGAGTTCAGTTCTTATGGCATCTTTGACACTTTCTAAGGGCAGCAACCTTTCCCTGACCAAGGCCGATCCCGGCCTGCAATTGGCCATGGTTGGTTTGGGTTGGGATCCGCGCACCACCAGCGGTGACCAGTTCGACTTGGATGCATCAGCAATTCTGGTCACTGCCAGCGGCAAAGTCCGCAACAATGACGATTTCATCTTCTACAACCAGCTCGAGTCCAAAGACGGCTCGGTTGTGCACCAGGGAGATAACCGCACGGGTGAGGGCGACGGTGATGACGAGCAGATCCTGATCAACCTCGCCACAGTCCCCTCCGACATTGACCGCGTGGTCATTGTTGTCTCGATCGACCAGGCGGAAGCCCGCGGCCAGAACTTCGGTCAGGTCCGTGACGCTTACTGCCGCGTGATCAACCAGGAAAATGACCACGAAATTGTCCGCTACGACCTTTCCGAGGACGCCGCATCTGAGACCACCATGGTCTTCGCTGAAATTTACCGCAACGGCGGCGAATGGAAGTTCCGTGCCGTGGGTCAGGGCTACGCCAGTGGCCTTCACGGCATTGCAACCGACTACGGAATCGTCCTGGACTAGTCCACCTTTGGTGCGCGGAATGATCCGCGCACCACACGAGCGCAACCGGCAATCCGCCGACCACTAACAACGTAAGGACACGATCTCATGGCTGGACTTTCGCTTGCCAAGGGCAACAACCTTTCCCTGACCAAGACTGACCCGGGCCTCCAGCAGGCCCTGATCGGCCTGGGCTGGGATCCTCGCACCACCACGGGTGAGGCCTTTGACTTAGACGCCTCGGCGCTCCTCGTCGGCGCATCCGGCAAGGTCCGGTCCGGCGATGATTTCATCTTTTACAACCAGCCCGCTGCCAAGGACGGTTCGGTGACACACCTCGGTGACAACCGCACCGGTGACGGGGCAGGTGACGACGAGCAGATCCTGATTGATTTGACCAAGGTCGCCTCCGACGTCGAACGCATTGTCATTGTGGTCTCCATTGACCAGGCAGAAGCCCGTGGTCAGAACTTTGGCCAGGTCCGTGGCGCGTACTGCCGCGTGGTCAACCAGGGCAATGAGCAAGAAATCGTGCGCTTTGACCTGAGCGAGGACGCAGCCCCAGAGACGTCCATGCTGTTCTCGGAAATTTACCGCAACGGCACCGAATGGAAGTTCAAGGCAGTGGGCCAGGGCTACGCCAGCGGCCTCGCAGGGATCGCCACCGACTTCGGTGTCCCGCTCGGATAACCACCCGCACAAGCGTGCAGAAGTCCGTGCCAACAGCTCTTCGCGTGGCACGGGCTTCAGCCATAAATTAGCATTTGCCGCAACCTCCAACTATTTGGAAAATTGGATCTCACCATGACTTCTCCTTTGACCCCTCCCACCGAAGCCGAAACCGCTCTTGTCCTGAAGGCCCCTGACGCCCCCGCGATCGTCGTGGCTGACGAAGCACCCGGAATGGTTCCCGTTCCGATGGAACGTCAGAGTGAAATCAACCGTCAGGCCAAGGACTTCATCGCGGAGATCGCCACTTTTGATGCCCGCAGCCCCGAATTCACCACCAAGGTGGACGGTATTTCAAAGTTGGCCGGCAGCGAGATGACCAACTCTTCGGATGCCTCAAGCCGCATGCTGGAACGCTCATCAACTTCTGTTGCCGGGGCAAAGAAGAGCGGCAATAGTGCCCAGGCCCAGGTGGCTGGCACCTTGAATGACCTGCGCAGCACGGTGGAATCCTTGACGCCCAACAACGCCGATCTGGGTGTTGGCCGGAAAATTCTGGGGTTCATCCCCGGCGGCAACAAGATGGCCAAGTACTTCCAGAAGTACGAATCGGCGCAGACCCAGCTCGATGCCATCATTAAATCGCTCATGGCCGGCCAGGATGAACTCCTCAAGGACAACGCCTCCTTGGCAGGGGAAAAGGTCCAGCTGTGGGAAACCATGCAGAGCCTGAGTGAATACGCCGTCTTCGCCAAGGCGTTGGATGGTGCCTGTGTTGAAAAGATTGACGCCACCCGGGCCTCGGGCCAGATTGAGCAGGCTCAAAAGCTTGAGGCCGATGTACTCTTCCCCATCCGCCAGCGCCATCAGGACATCCTGACGCAGCTGGCAGTTTCGGTGCAGGGCTACCTGGCCATGGACCTGATCCGCAAGAACAACTTAGAACTCATCAAGGGTGTTGACAGGGCTCGTACCACCACCATTTCGGCGCTGCGCACGGCCGTGATTGTGGCTCAGGCCCTGGCGAACCAGAAAATGGTGCTGGATCAGATCGATGCCATCAACACCACCACGAACAACATGATCTTGAAGACTTCAGAGATGCTCAAGGATCAGACGGTGCGCATCCACCAGCAGGCTGCCAGCTCCGGTGTCAGCGTTGAGACGCTGCAGAAGGCCTTCGACAACGTCTTTGAGACCATGGACGCCATTGATACCTTCCGCGCATCGGCCGCCAAAAACATGGAAGGCACTGTGCACGCCCTCGAGGACGGTCTTGCCAAGGCAAAACCGTACTTGGAGCGTTCACGCCAGTCAGAACGCGAGTAGGCTGAAACGTACGACGACGAAGCAAGGGTAAAGCAATGATTGGCCGTTTTGTGGGGGGCAGGTTTGGCGGTGGCCAAGCGCCCCAAACACCTGCCTCACCTGCAGTTGACCCGGTGGCGGAGGAAATCGCCCAAATGGGCCTTTCCGTGGACAATTTGCGGGCATCCGTGCGCCGTTCCGGCAGCAGGCTTCCCCCTTTGATCACCTCGCAGCTGCGGCATTTGGGAGACCTGATGCGCGAGGCCGTGACTGATATTGGCATAAGAGGCTGCTCCACGGAGCAGCGCGTGCTGCTCAACGCCATGATTTGCAGCTACGTCCCCACCCCGCTACAGGCCTACTTGGCGCTGCCTCCTGCACACCATGACGAAGAGTCCCCCGCAACGTTCCTTTTTGCGGAGCAACTGGCCACTTTGCAACTGACTCTGGCGGACCTGCTGAATCAGATCCGCATTGGCGCCGTGGAGGAACTTTCCACTCATGGGCGTTTCTTGGCTGACAAGTTCTCGGCCCAGGACGCTGCGCTGCAGCTTCAACCACCCCCAACAGAGAGAGATCCATTGCGTTTGGAGGGCCAATCGTGGCATCACTAGTGGCGGGGGCCAATGCGGCCCTGACAGCTGAAAACCCGGGCCTGAATCAGGTTCTTGTGGCCATGGGTTGGGATACCATCCCGAGCCATGGCCCGCAGGCAGAGCTGGTCCCCTTCGCCATTATGTGCGATTCAGACGGCAAGGCTGTCTCCAATGAGCATCTGGTATTTTTCAACCAGCTTGTCAGCGCCGATGCTTCCGTGACGTTTGTGGGCGGCAACGATCAAGAACAGATCGATGTTGAGTTGAGCCTGATTCCGCAGGATATTTCCAAGATCATCTTTTTGGCCTACGTTGACCCGGAATTTCGCGGCCAAGGCACTTTTGCGGCAGTGCGCAACGCCCACATCCGTGTAGCCACGGCTGAGAACCGCGAGCTTGTCCGTTTTGATCTTGCCGTTAGTCAGCTGGATTCAGTAACTGCCATGATCTTCGGCGAACTCTACCGGCACCGCGACGACTGGAAATTCCGTGCCTTGGGCCAGGGTTACAGCAGCGGCCTGGCCGGGGTGGCCAAGGACTACGGGATCAGCCTGTAGGCCCGCCGACGTGAACATTCCTTCAACTCCACGCACAGATCTTCCGTACTTGCGTCGCCGGGTCAAGCCAGGCACCGCCAAACCGGCTCCCGCTCAGGCACCAATTCGGGCTGCGGCGGCCCCCGCACCAGCTTCCACTCCAAGCCCTTCGCTGAGCCTTCGTTCCCCGGCAGCAGCGGCCCCCGCACCAGTTTCGGCTCCAAGTCCGTCGCTGAGCCTGCGTCAACCAGCCACGGTACCGGCAGCCACACCGGCCACACCAACCGCCACCCAGGGCGGGGCGCCGCGGCCCTCCGGACTGGTGTTAGGAGGCGCGGCACCGGACTCGTCCACGAGTCCTAGGGCAAAGAAGTTGGCAGCTCAGAGGGAAAAGGCAAGGCGTGAGGACCATGAGGTGGCTCTGCTGTTCGAGGCACCTGGCATCCGGGATATTTTTGAATTGAACCTCGCGGACCGGGTCCTGAGGTTATCCGCGCTGGAGTCATCCGTTGGCACCCTGCTGGTGGGCGGCAGCACCGCCGTGGCCTGGGAGGACGTGCGCCATGTGACTGGTGGCCAGAGCGTTGACGGCCACAAGGCTGGCACCGCCGTGATGACCTCCGGAAACCGCGAGCTTGTGGGATATCATGGCCGCGATGCCCTGGTTTCCCTCCGTCACGTCCGTGAGCTGCGGCGCGCTATTTTCATCAATCGCAGTAGCTCCGCCATGGGAGTGCGGCTGTATTCCGGGGAGTCCGTGGCCCTGCCGCCAGCAGCTGACGGCACACAAATGGTGCTGCTGCTGCACAGGATCGGTAATGTCTTGGAACTGCGGGCAGAACCTATTCCGCACGACTGGTCTGATTTACAGATTTGGCAGGAGTTTGACTTCTCCATGACTCACCGCGCACCCACCACCGCCTACGGACGCTAGGGTATCCGCCCAAATAATGCCTACTTCACGCAGCACCTTGAAAGAGCACATGCGACACTTCCGCTCCCTGACAGCCTCCCAAGAAGCGAGACTTTTCCACCGGCTGCCGGTGGAATTGACGGCGGATAGCGCCCCCGAGCTGCAGGCCGTTGCCTTGGGTGGGACACTTTACACCCCCGCCAACCGGCCGGATCTGGTCAAAGATGTGCGCCGTCAACGTGACCTTGGCTGCGTGTCCATGGTGCTGTGCTTAGAAGACTCCATTGCTGACGCGGAGGTTGCCGCCGCCGAGAAAAATGTGATCGCTGCGCTCGGTGTGCTCGCCGCCTGCGACGAGCCCTTACCCCTGCTCTTTGTCAGGGTCAGAACACCTGAGCAACTTCTCTCGGTGGCCCGCCGGGCCGGGCCCAGCACGGGGGTCCTGACAGGTTTTGTCATCCCCAAGTTTGACAACGAATCAGGGGTGGCGGCCGCATTCCTGCACGCCCTGCACCTGATCCAATCCGAGCTCGGATTGGACGGCACCACGGAGGGTAAGCACCGCCTGCGGATTATGCCCATTTTGGAATCACCGGCCGTGATCCATGCCGAAAGCCGTGCCACGGCACTGACAAATGTTCATGCCTTGTTGTCCGCCCACCGGGAGGACATTCTCTCAGTCCGGATTGGCGCTACGGACATGTCCAGCGCCTTCGGCCTGCGCCGCTCACGCGATATGACCATATACGACGTCAAAGTGGTGGCTAGTGTCATTGGCGATATTGTGAACGTTCTGGGCCGGCCGGAGAGCGGCTTTGTTATCTCCGGCCCCGTCTGGGAGCACTTTGCCAACACGGAAAGGGTGCTACGCCCACAATTGCGGCTCACCCCGTTTGTGGGGCCGCAAGAAATTCAATTGCGCCAACGCATCATGACAGCCAACCTGGACACTCTCATCCGCGAGATAGAACTCGATTTAGCCAACGGGTTGCTGGGCAAAACCGTCATCCATCCCACCCATGTGGCTCTAGTGCACGCCATGAGCGTTGTCAGCCATGAGGAATATCTTGACGCTCTGGCCATTGCCGGCAACGTCAACGGCGGTGCCGCGGCGTCCCCTTATGGCAACAAAATGAATGAGATGAAACCACACCAACCGTGGGCGCACCGCACTCTTGTGCGCGCCGACGCTTTTGGTGTGGCGGCGGCTGACATCACTTTTGTGGACCTCCTCGAAGTGAGCATGGCGTGAATGGGCATGGAGTAAGGGATCACAGCGTGAGCGCGCCGTGGCGTGGAACCTTCGTTGCCACGGCACTGGATGTGTCCCTTCACAGCGACCCCTCTAGCGCCGTGGACGTGGCCGATCTGGTGGGTCTGGCCCTGCGCCGCAACCCCAAGCGCGCTCATTTGCTGGTCTCTCAGGTTTTGGCCAAGCATGTCCCCACCGAACCGGGGCTGGTTATTGCTGCTGGTGAACTATTGGGTGCTTTTGTCGCGGACCGGCTCGCGGCCATGGCGGACGACGCCGATCCTCACCCGCCATGCTCCAGCCCACCCCCTGCTCCGCTACTTCAGGCTGCTAAAGCTCTGAGCACGGTCCTGCAATCGCCCTCACCACAGCGGCGTGCGGTCATCGCCGCTCTCACCGAGCATGTGGCGCGGCTGCGCACCCAGGTGCCGGACGCCGTGGTGATTGGCTATGCCGAAACGGCCACCGGGCTGGGGCGGCTCGTGGCCAATGCCTTGGGCGCCTACTACATCCATTCCACCCGCCATGCAACGCCCGGGGTAGCCTCAGTGGCAGGCTTTGAGGAAGGGCATTCGCACGCCACCTCGCACACCATGGTCCCCACCGATCCGCACTGGCTCGACGGAAACGGGCCCGTGATTCTTGTTGATGACGAGTTCAGCACCGGTTCCACCGTCATCAACACAATCCGTGAACTGCACGCCCTGGTGCCGCACTCCACGTATGTTGTGGCTGCGCTGATTGACCTGCGCAGCGCAGTGGACCGGGCGCGTTTTACGGCCCTCGCGCAGGAGCTGGAGTGCCGAATATCGGTGACGGCGTTGGGTACGGGCCGGATCGAGTTGGGGGAGGACATTTTGGCGCGTGCCAGCGCGTTAATTCAGACGCTGCCTCAAGAAGCCGCTAAAGGCACAGTGCCGCTTCCCGGAGGCCGGCTCTCGATGCTTGAACTCACGGCCGCGGATGTCACCCCCGTGCGCAGCGACCGTTTCGGCACTACTGCCCCACCCGCCGACGCCACGATTGCATCAATTGCGGCGCACGTAGCGGAGCACTTAGCGGCTCTGGACTGTCAGGGGCCCATTGTGGTGGTGGGCTGTGAGGAAAACATGTTCGTGCCGTTGGCGGTGGCGCAGGCGCTCGAGGTGCTGCGTCCGGGTGATAACGTGCGCTTTTCCACCACAACCCGCTCCCCCATTGTGCCCATCGATCGGGATGATTACGCCATTTCCGGGGCGTTGACATTCGCCAGTCATGATCTCACCCATGACGGTCCCGGCGTACGTTTTGCCTACAACCTGAACGGCTCAGGCCAGCGGCCAGGGACTGTGGTGGTGTTCCCGGAACCTGGCACCTCCCGCCGCGATGTGGTGCACAGTGCTGTTCCGGAGCTTGCCCCTTTGGGGATGGCGCAAGCAATGACGAAGGTAGCCGATGACGCAGTGATCATTCTGCTCCCGGCCCACTCTCCTGCACCACCCCGAACCGCACCCTAACCGTTAAAGCTAGCCAACTATCTAGCCATCCAGCCCCGCCCAGCCAATCCAGCCGTCCAGTCGATCAGAGGTCCCTCATGAGCCAGCCTGCCCTGCCAACACCCCTGACCGGGCCTGCTTTTGGCTCCTATGCCTCCGATGAGGTCACCTGGCTCTTGAAGGACCTCAGCCACCTGGCATTGGAGGCCCCTACCGCGGATCGTGAACACGCCATCCAGTCCGGTGCCGCCAACTACGCCGAGTCGCTGCCTGTGGAATACTCTCCAAGCGCTGAGTATCAGGAGCTCTACACCGAGGCCGTGACCCGAGCCGGCGCACGGCTTGCCACAGCTGTGGCAGTGGTGACCGAGCTGGCACTGGCCGCCCGCAACAACGCTCCGGTGCTGGTTTCCCTGGCCCGTGCGGGCACGCCCATAGGTATTTTGATGCGGCGTTGGGCCAAGGAGATCCACGGCCTGGAACTGGAGCACTTCACCATGAGCATTGTGCGCGGTGTTGGCTTGGACCAGACGGCGCTGCGCTATTTAGCGGCCAACTTTGACCCCGCAAGGATTCTTTTTGTAGATGGCTGGACCGGCAAAGGCGCTATTTCCCGTGAGCTGAGCGCAGCCTTGGATGACTTCGCTGCACGTTCCGGGATCCGTTTCCCCGACGATCTGGCCGTGTTGGCGGACCCCGGACACTGCGTATCCATGTTCGGCACCCGGGAGGACTACCTCATTCCGTCAGCCTGTTTGAATTCCACGGTTTCCGGGCTGGTTTCACGCACCGTGTACAACGTGAACCACATTGATCCGCATGAATTCCACGGTGCCAAGTTCTACTCCGAATTGGCTCCCAATGATGTCTCCAACGGCTTCCTCGACGCCGTCTGCGCCCACTTTGCACAGGTCCGTCCCGACGCGCTGCGTTTGGCAAAAGAACACCTAACCGCGGCACCTGCCCCCAGCTGGATTGGGTGGGCGGCAGTGGAACGGATCAGCACCGAATATGGCATTAACAACGTCAATCTGGTCAAGCCTGGCGTGGGCGAAACCACCCGGGTGCTGCTGCGGCGGGTGCCATGGAAGGTGCTGGTCAACCCGGAGGCAAGGGCCGACGTGGCCCATGTTTTGTTGCTGGCGCAACAGCGCGGCACCCCTGTGGAGGAAGTCCCGGGCCTGCCGTACAGCTGTGTGGGCCTGATCCATCCGCAGTTCGATAAGAGCGCTGTGGGCGCCGACGGCAAAGCGGTGCCCAACGCATGAGTTACTCCTCTGTTGTGGCGTGCGATCTGGACCGCACCCTCATTTATTCCAAAAACGCGCTCTGGCTCACTGGTGCCGATAAGGATGCCCCGGCCATGGTGGTTGCAGAGGTTTATGAGGGTGCCCCATTGTCCTTCATGACGCGAACAGCTCAGGAACTGCTGCTTTTGGTACAGCAGCTTGCCTGTTTTGTCCCCGCGACCACACGTACGCAGGCCCAGTACCAGCGGGTGCAACTGCCGGGCCCTGTCCCCGAATATGCCATCACCTCAAATGGTGGGGTGCTGTTGCATCACGGCACGCCGGACACGGCGTGGAACGCGCAGCTGATAGCCAGTTTGAGGGCGTGCTGCGCACCGTTAGAAGAGATTCAGGCGCACCTTTCCAAGCCGGAGTTTGTGCCGTGGATCCTGCGGCTGCGCCAGGCTGAGGACCTGTTTGTCTACGCCATCATTGACCGGGAAGCCATGCCTGAGGCCTTCCTGAGCGAGCTTGTGGACCTTTGCGCCACGGCGGGTTGGCGCGTTTCGGTGCAGGGCCGGAAGCTGTATTGCGTCCCTGAGCCCATTAACAAACGCGCCGCCCTGGCAGAAGTAGTCTCGCGGACGGGCACTGGGAAAGTCATTGCCGCTGGTGATTCGCTGCTGGATCAGGGCATGCTGGAGCTCGCCCACCTCGCCTTCCGCCCCCTTCACGGAGAATTGCACGACGCCGACTACCGGGCCTCACATTTGCGGCTCACCTCGGTACGCGGTGTTCTTGCGGGTGAGGAAATTCTGCGCAGCATCCTGGCCGAAGTCACCGCTAACTGACGCGGTAAGCTCAAGGGATACCCCTTCACTTTTCAGGAGAACTGCGCCTTGACTGCTGTCCGCACCACCCGTTCCCTTCGGGCAACCGATTTCCTCATGGGAGCAGTGCTTGCCTCCGTTCTTGTAGTAACAACGGGGTGCGGCGGCGCACCTGTAGCCTCGTCTTCCTCGAGCATGGCAACGCAGAGTACAGCTGCGAGCTTCTCTCCCACCGCCACGCCCAGTGCCACCCCGACTTCTGAGGATGAAACCCCGCTGGACGGTGACGTGGCGCCCGATGCTGGCGGGGCTGAGCTAGCCTCCAACAAACAGCCTCCCTTCGCTGCGAAGGCGTTGACGGTGCTTGCTACCCTGCCCATCAAGGGCCGTGCCCCAAAAACCGGCTACACCCGCGCCATGTTTGGGCAGGCGTGGGCGGATGTGGATAAAAACGGTTGCGACACCCGCAATGACATTCTGGACCGGGATCTGAGCGCCAAGACGTTTAAGCCAGGCACCCGTGACTGCATGGTCCTGACAGGAATTTTGGCTGACCCTTACACGGCCGTCACCATTGACTTTGTCCGTGGCACCACAACGAGCAGCGCTGTTCAAATTGATCATGTGGTGGCTCTCAATGACGCCTGGCAAAAAGGTGCACAGCAGTTGAGCAAGGACCAGCGCACAGCGTTGGCGAATGATCCGCTGAACCTCCTGGCCGTTGACGGTCCCAGTAACCAGCAGAAAGGGGCCGGCGACGCCGCCACCTGGCTGCCGCCGAACAAGGGCTACCGTTGTGAGTACGTGGCTCGGCAGATTTCCGTCAAGGCCACCTACAAGCTTTGGGTGACACAGGCCGAACATGATGCCATGGCGAAGGTGCTGGATGGTTGCGCCCAAATTGAAGTTCCCACCAACCAGACCGCTGCGCCGGCAGCACCCGTGGTCCTGCCGGCTCCGGCACCGGTTGCTCCCGTGGCCCCGGTTGAGGCAGCTCCGGCCCCTGCACCTGCCCCGGCTCCTGCTCCGCTGGCGGAGGTCCCTGCCCCTGCTCCGGCGAATGTGTACTACCAGAACTGTACTGCCGTGCGGGCAGCCGGTGCCGCCCCTATTCGAGCTGGTGACCCGGGGTTCCAGTCCAAGTTTGACCGCGACGGCGACGGTGTAGGCTGCGAATAACGCCTCCGGACACCCTGTTAGCAGCGCCACCGCACCCCGCATTTGGGTGCCACACCTGGTCAATCAGTACAGCCTCTGGCAACTGCCGCTCTCTTTTGGCTAAAATTAGTGTGTGAGCTCTCGCAGTGACCAGCCGCTGGTCCCAGCAGTTTGGCAGCGCCATGACTCGGAGATATTGCCGTTGTGGCGGGACCGGCTGTGCCTGGAAATGGGGCCCACAGTGGCAAGCCGTTATGCATCCGGGCTGTTCTTTGAGGATCGGCGCCGCCCTATTGCCCAATGGTTCAACCCTGCATTGAATGCGGCACTTTTAGTGGGCATTGAAACCTCAGCTGAGTGGCCAGTTCAGCGGTTCGGCTTGTTCTATGCGCCCGCCCAGGGAGGTGTTGTGCAGGTCCGGACAACAGTTCACGAGTGGTACACCCGCAACCCCAACACACCGCCCACGGCGGATGACGCCTTCACGGCAGCCATTCAATCCGCCGAATCTTTCCTCCAGGTGGAGATGGACTTCTTCTAGGGCCGGTGAACCGTACGCTCAGCGTGGGCTCCGCAGCCGTTCAGGGAAAACTTTCCTGCGCTCTCTTGCGCTACGTCCCCAGCGCCATTTTGATGCCCAGGAAAAGCATCACGGCGGCAATCAAACCGTCAAGCACGCGCCACGCACCCGGTTTGGCAAAAATGGGCCGCAGGAATTTTGCCCCATACCCCAGAGCGCTGAACCAGATCACGCTGCCAACAATAGCTCCGGCACCGAACCACCACCGCAGTTCTCCTTGTTGGTTGGCCACGGTTCCTAGCAAGAGCACCGTATCCAAATAGACATGGGGGTTCAGCCAGGTCAACGTCAACGCTGTCACCAGGGCCGCTTTCCTGCCCAGCGCACCTTGCTGTAGCCCTGAACCCTGCACCCCTGAAACCTGCACGCCCGTAACCCGTGCCCCGGGGTGCACTGCACGCTTGGCCGCCAGCGCAGCGTAGCCAATCAGGAAAGCTGCTCCGGCCAGCCGCACAGCCACCACCACGGCAGGCACTGCTGTAATCACGGCCCCGATGCCAACAATGCCAGCAGCTATCAGGACCACGTCGCTGAGCATGCAGACCAGCACCACCAGGCCCACATGCTCTCCGCGGATGCCCTGACGCAGCACAAAGGCATTCTGGGCGCCGATGGCAATAATGAGGGCTAGGCCAGCACCTAGGCCGGTGGTCATGGTCGCAAAAATATCTAATGGAGTCACAAGCATTGAAACTACTAGGCTAAAGATCAGCAGTACAGCTAATGTTTCTCAGGTAAGTTAAGGAAAACTAATGCCAAGCTTTCAGACCGAACAGTTGCGTACCTTCCTAGCGGTGCTGGACCATGGCACCTTTGAGGCCGCCGCCCAGCAGTTACACGTCACGCCGTCGGCCATCTCGCAGCGGATCAAGGCCATGGAAGGCTCAGCGGGACAGGTTCTACTCCAGCGCACCACCCCCATTCTCCCCACCCCTGCCGGAACCATAGTTCACCGACTGGCACGCCAACTGCGCCAATTGGAGGCAGACGCCGCCACCGAGCTCGGTCTAGCAGTGAGCGGACCCAACACCTTAACAGTGGTGGTCAATGCCGATTCGCTGGCTACGTGGTTCTTGGATGCGCTGGAGCTCCTGCCGGGGTCCGGGCAGCCAGGTGTGGAGGTTATCCGCGAAGACGAGCAACATTCCGTGGACCTGCTGCGCTCCGGCATTGTCATGGCAGCCGTCACGGCCACGGAACAGCCGGTCCAGGGCTGCTCCTCAACGCCGCTAGGCGCCATGACATACCGCGGCGTGGCCTCGGGCGCTTTCATGGCCAAATGGTTTCCTCAGGGATTCTCGGCTGAGGCGCTCAATGCTGCCCCGTCGTTGAACTACGACCGCTGCGATACCTTGCAAAGCAACTTCACGGCGGCCATCACCGGAAAACCACTGACCGGGCCCCGGCACTTCCTCCCGGACACCCTGCAACTGGCCGAGGCCGTTTCCCGCGGCGTGGGCTGGGGCCTCATGCCGGAGGCACACTGCCGCGCCGGGCTCGCGGCACAGACACTCGTAGAACTGGTTCCTGGGCATCGCACACATATCCCGCTCTACTGGCAGCGTTGGAAGATCCAATCAGCGGCCCTAGACCTCCTGAGCACGGCAGTCCGCCAGGCCGCAGCTCTCGCCTTACCTTAAGCACCTCCGACCTTAATTACCGGCAACGCCAATCAGCCCGGAAGCGCCGCCCCCATCGCTTCCACGAGCTTGCGCAAAATCGGTCCGGGCGTGGCAAAGTTCATCCGTACAAAACCGGCACCGGCGTCACCGCACAGCCCTCCTTCGGTCAGCACCACGGCTGCATGCGCGGCGAAGAATTCCGTGGGGGTGCCCTCAAATCCGCCCAAGTTGAGGCCGTTGCAGTCAATGAACGCCAAGTACGTCCCTGCCGGGCGCACCAAAGAGGCCCCGGGCAGGTGCTGACCCACCAGTTCCGCCAGCAGAGACCTGTTAGCGTCCAGGTACTCAAGCACATCCCTCAGCCACGGAGCACCTTCGCTGTACGCCACAGTATTCGCCACAACCCCCAGTGGCGTGGCGCTGTGTTCCTTGGCCGCCCCCTTTTGCGTCCACACAGCAGCGTCCGCAGCGTTGGAGAAAATAATTTGCGCCGTCTTCAAACCGGCCAAATTCCAGGCCTTCGACGCCGAGGTGGCCGTCACGGTGTGGCTGGCCGCAGCGTCACTGAGCGATGCGTACGGAACGTGCCTTGCGTCGTCGTACACCAGGGGCGCATGGATCTCATCCGAGAACACCCGGGCCCCGCGCCGCTGCACAATCTCAGCGAGCCGCAGTAACTCGGTGCGCGTGTAAACCTTGCCAATGGGGTTGTGCGGATTGCACAAAATCAGCAAATCTCCCCCATGCAACGAATTCTCAATCGCGGCGAAGTCCAGCTCCCAAGCATCACCGGTAGCCAGCATCGGAACCTGGATGAGCTCGCGGCCGTACGTGGCGGGCAGCCAGATGAAGGGCATGTAGGCGGGTGTCAAAACCACAATGCGTCCGGTTCCAGGGGTGAACAAGCGCACGGTACTTTCCAATGCGGTGAGAACATCGGCAACGGGGCGGATGTTCTCAGCGCGAACGTGCCATCCGTGCCGGACCGCCATGAAATCAGCGCAGGCACGGCTCATGGCGGGAATCAACGCGTTGGGCAGGTAGCCCACCTGAGCATTCCTAATGGACTCTTGCAGCCGCAGCGCAATGGGCGCGGCCAGGCCAAAGTCCATTTCCGCCACCCATGCCGGCAGAGAATCAGGGTGCTCACTCCATTTAAGGCTACCCACCTTACGAAGTTGCTCCTCCGAAATCGCATCAAACGCTGCCGCTGCTGCAGATCTCTGGGGTTGCGCGGTTCTCATACTTAGGCGCTCCTCTGTCACACTGGTTTGGTCTGCCTTCACCTTATGACACAAGGATTCACCCATGAATACCACTTCCCACCAGCGCCGAAACCAAGGCGTACTGGTTGTAGGCCAGCTCCTGTCAGGGGTTGGCGTGGCCTCCGGCGTTGCCGTGGGTGGCATCCTCGCGGCCCAATTGACTGGTACCACAGCGGCATCCGGCTTTGTACAAACAGCCTCGGCTTTGGGCGCGGGACTAGTAGCCGTGCCATTAGCGAATCTGGCCGTCCGGGCCGGGCGTCGCTGGGCACTCAGCACAGGGTTCGCCCTTGGCGCAGTGGGAGCTGCGCTAGTATTGCTCGCCGCATCAATGGGCCAGTTTTGGCTCATGGCTGTTGGCATGTTGTTCTTCGGTTCGGCCACGGCATCCGGGCTGCAGGCCCGTTACGCCGCAGTGGATGGTGCTGCGCCGGAGAAGGCAGGCCGCGCCATGGCCATCGTCATTTGGGCCACTACCGTCGGTTCGGTAGCCGGACCCAACTTGTCAGAACCTGGACGTCTTTTCGGCATCCGCCTGGGACTGGTGCCCTTGTCCGGGCCGTTCGTATTCTCCTTGGTTGCGTTCGTGACCGCCGCACTGGTGGTTGGAATCTTCTTCCTCACCCCACCTGCCTCGCAGCAGATAGCCCCAAAAGAACGCACTAAAACACATGGTGCGTGGCGTGCACTTCGGCTGGCCAGCCACAACCCGCGCGCACTTTTCGCCCTCATGGCTGTGACAGGCGGGCACGCCATCATGGTGGGCGTGATGGTCATGACTCCCGTTGCCATGAACGCGCACGGGCATTCGCTGGAAGTCATTGGGATCGTCATCAGCTTGCACATTTTGGGCATGTACGCGGCCAGTCCGGTGTTTGGCTGGCTAGTGGACAGGCGCGGCGCACTAAGCGTTGTCATGATCGGTTGCGGAATTTTCTTGGCCGCCATCGCTGTTGGCGCCGTCGTTTCCGAGCGTAGCGATCCGGTGCTGATGTCAGTGGCACTGACCATGCTGGGTCTGGGTTGGTCGGCCACCCTGATTGGCGGCTCCTCACTCCTGAACCAATCCGCCCCGGATGAATTGCGTGTCCCGCTGCAGGGCGCCAATGACATGATGATGAACTTCGGTGCTGCCGGGATGGCCGCTCTGGCCGGTCCTGTCCTGGCGCTTGGCGGCTTCTTCTGGGTCAACATGATGGCGCTGGCGGTGCTCATCGTCATGGTCACCTTTGGGCTGCGCGCCTTGCGCAGCACACCGGAACCCGCTCCCGAGCAGAAACTCTCCGACCCGGTGAGCTAACCGGTAGGCAAGCCTCTTGGCTTAGCGCGGTGGCGCACCCAGGATATGCCGCAGCGCCGAATCTAGATCGCCATGACGGAACTCGTACCCCGAATCTTGGATCCTGTGAGCCGAAACCCGCTGGTTTGCCATGGCCAGTTCCGCTGCACCCTGCTTTCCCAACAAGAGCTGTGGGCCCAGAGCAGGGACCTTGACAACAGCGGGCCGGTGCAAGACTTTGCCCAGAATGCGCGCGAATTCGGCGGCCTGCACCGGGTGCGGGGCAACACCATTCACCGGACCGCTGACGTCCTGGGACAGGGCTGCGTGGGCAAAAATTCCCGCAATGTCATCAATACCTACCCAGCTTTGCCACTGTTTGCTCCCGAGCGGGCCACCTACTCCAGCCAAATACAACGGCAGTAACCGCTGCAAGACCCCGCCACCTGCTGAGAGCACAATGCCCGTGCGAACATTGACCACCCGCACACCTGCATCAGCCGCAGGCGCGCACTCGGCCTCCCACCTTCGGCAAACACTGGCAAGAAAATCGGTCCCGTTTGGATCCGATTCCACCAACGGCGGTGGGCTGCTCATCCCTGCCGCACTCTTCGGATCCGCTCCGTAGTACCCCACCGCAGAACCGGACACCAAGGTGCGCCGGACGCCGTCGGCTGCCAGAGTGGCCAAGGATTTAGCCAGCAAACCGGTGCCAAGGACCCGGCTTTGCAAAATCGCTTCCTTGTTGCTTTCCGTGAACCTCCCACCGATCGGGTGCCCTGCAAGATGGATCACCACAGTGGCCCGGGCCAGACCGGCCGTATCGAGGTGCCCGGCCTCAGGGTTCCAGTAAATCTCGTCGCTGCTTCGTGGCGCACGGCGGACTAGTTTAAGTACCGTATGCCCACCACCTCCCAAAAGGGCGCAGAGCGCACGCCCAACTAGGCCCGACGCCCCGCTCACCGCAATCACCAGCGGCTCACCGTCATCGGCTCCAGCCGCTGAATGTGCCGCATGAAATGCGAGATCCCCGCGCAGCTGCCTCTCCCGGAACGCAAACATGCGCGCCAGTTCCGCGTCCATTCGCTGGTGTGTCCAGGCGCCTCGAACCGGCGACGGCAGTTCATAATGCATCTCGTCGAGCATCACGGTGGTGCCTGGTTCGCCGTCGAAAAAGCTGTGTTTGTGCGAGCTCGATGCCAACGGCCCCTTCGCCATGACGTCGGTGAAGCTTTCGTTCGGCACCAGCTCGGTGTGCAGGGCATCCCAGCGGAGCTCCGGCCGCGCCCACCCCAGCCGCGCGGGCAGCATGCCGCGCACAGTCCCCGCTGCTGAGCCCAGCCACATACCCAACCCACCGGGGGCACCCACGCCCATGGCCGCCGTCGAGCCTGGATTAATGCCATCGCTGGGCTCGGCCAGAATTGTGCCAAAGAACGACGGCGTGAGCCTCACCAAGGCGCCGGGCCGGGTAAACCACCGGAATACTTCCTCGCGCGGGTGAGCAAGGTGCGTTTCATAACGGAACACGGGCATGATGTCCTCCAAGTTTGTTGACATTTCCCATCTTGCCCTACCCCTGTGACATTTTCGTCTGCTTCTTGATGCGCGGTGGCCACATTGTCGGTGCCGCTTGCTACATTCAAAGCATCGAAACCGTGTGGTTCGACGCTGCAGGAAGGCACTCCCATGTTTTTGCTTGACTCCCCCGAAGGCGAGACGAAGCTGATCTTTTCGGCGTCAGATCTGGTGACGGCCAGTGAGTGCCAGTACCGGACGCTGCGGATTCTGGATGAGAAGATTGGCCGTACCGCCAAGGCCGTGTTCGCGAAGGATGACATGCGCGAACGCGCAGCACAGCTTGGTGACGCCTTTGAAAAGAAGATCCTGCAGGAGTACTTGGCCGAATTTGGCGAATGGGATGCATCCGCAGGCAAAGGTGTGAAGTCCCTCGACCGCGGCGAGCTGAGCTGGACCGGGCTCGAGGCCAAGCGTGAGGAAACGTTGGAGGCGTTGCGGACCGGTGCCGACGTCGTTTTCCAGGCCACCTTCTTTGACGGTTCGTTTGTGGGATTCGCCGATTTTCTGATGCGTCAGCCGGACGGTTCGTACGCCGTGCACGACACCAAACTAGCCAGGCATGCTCGGGTCAGTGCGCTGCTACAGCTGGCAGCGTACGGAGACCAACTGGAAAAATATGGCATCCCCGTGGGCCCCACTACCACGCTGGTGCTGGGCAACCGAAAGCATAGCGACCACGCCATGGCAGACTTGCTGCCGGTGTTCCGGGAGCACCGTGAGCGGTTCCTGACGCTCACGGCTGCCCACCGCACACAGCCGCTTCCTGTGACGTGGATGCAGGAAGGCATCAAGTACTGCGGGCGTTGCGACTACTGCGCCGAGCAGGTCGCGGCGCATCAAGACTTGCTGCTGGTGAACGGCATGACAGGCTCCCAGCGCCGCAAACTCATGGCGCAGGGTATTGCCACCATCCAGGATCTGGCGGCGTTGCCGGAAGCCGGGGTTGCCGGGCCGCTGGTCCGGCTCCGTGACCAGGCACGCATGCAGCTGGGCCTGGAAGAAGTAAAGGGCTCAGCCACGGTTGGGAAGGGCGCTGACGCACACCAGATCAGCTACAAGGTGTTGGACAGCGTCAGCCAGCTGCCTAAACCCAGCGACGGCGACATCTTCTTTGACTTTGAGGGAGATCCGCTGTGGCAGGACCCCACCACCGAAAAGTGGGGCATTGAGTACCTGTTTGGCTCCATTGAAGCCGTGCCCGCCGGCGTTGCGGCCTCATCAGTGACCGATGCTGACCTTATATTCAAGCCCTTTTGGGCGCATTCCCGCCAGCAGGAGAAGGTGGCATTCATGTCATTTTTGGAATATGTCCAGGCGCGCCGAAAAACATGGCCGGAGATGCATGTGTACCACTACGCACCCTATGAGAAGTCGGCGTTGCGCAACCTTTCCGTGCTGCATGGCACGGGCGAGGACATTATTGACGAATGGCTGCGTTCGGGCCTGCTCGTGGACCTGCTGGACACTGTGCGCCAGTCGGTGCGGATCTCCGAATCGTCGTATTCAATTAAGAAGCTCGAACCGTTTTACATGGGCTCCAACGTCCGTTCAGGAGAGGTAAAGGATGCCGGCGCCTCGGTTGTGGCGTACGCCAACTACTGCAGGCAGCGCGATGCAGGACTGGGTGGAGATGCTGAAGAGGCCGCCAAAGCTACGGAAACCTTGGCCTCCATCACGGACTACAACAGATACGACTGCGTCTCCACGCTGCGCTTGCGTGACTGGCTCTTTGACATAAGCGCCGCCACAACAGTGGGCTCGTGGGCTGAAGGCAGCGGCAAGCTCAAAGTCACGGGCACCGAGGAGCAGCAGAGCAGCTACGAACCTGCTCCGGAAGAACTCCGGCTCCACACCTACGTCGAAGCCGTGCAGGACATGAAGGACTATAAGCTCAGCGCGGATGAAAACGCCGTCGCCATGGTGTTCGCCGCAGCCAGCTACCACCGCCGTGAGGACAAGCAGTTCTGGTGGGGCCACTTTGACCGGCTGGAAAAGGGTCCCAACGCGTGGACCGAAGAGCGGAACATGCTGCGCATTGACACGGCAGAGATCGTGGCGGATTGGGCCAGGCCAGCCGACAAGCCACGTGCCCGCACAGAAGGTCGCACGCTAAGAATCACCGGAATCGCCACGGAAGGCTCAGACTTCCGTGCCGGTACAACCTGGTTTGGCATGCACGAGGCCCCGCTGCCGGAAGGCATGGAGGAAACGCCCAGTGACTCGGGCAAAGCGCCCGCCCCGCGTGGAGGGCTATTCAATGTCACCGTTCTGGAAGATGTTTCGGACCCGGCCACACCCGAGCTGACCACACTGCTGGTTGCGGAGAAGTCCACCACTAAGGTCCAGCCTTATGGCCAGCTACCCATGGCACTTGCCCCGAACAAGCCTGTCCCCACCGTCAGCATCCGGGCCGCACTGGCGGATTTGGCCACCACCGTGGGCAGCACCGTGCCCCAGCCGGGTGAGCAGCCGCATCTGCCCAACCACCCCGGTTTGGATATCCTGCGCAAGCTCAAACCAAGGCTGAAAGACGGCGGCGCGCTGCCGTCCGCGGTCATGCATGGGGACGGGCACAGTGTTCAGGAGCACGACTACATTGCCGCCATCACGGCTGCTGTGGAGAGGCTGGAGGATTCCTACCTGGCCGTCCAGGGCCCGCCCGGCACGGGCAAGACTCATGTGGGCTCGCACGTCATTGCCAACCTCATGAAGCAAGGCTGGAAAATCGGCGTGGTGGGGCAGTCGCACGCCGTGGTGGAAAACATGCTGCGTGCAGCCATTGAGAAGGCAAAAGTGGATCCGGAACGCGTGGGAAAGAAGCTCAACGGCACGTACGAGGTGCCGTGGAAAGTCACGAGCGACTTGCAGTTCACCAAGCTGTTGGACAGCGAGGGTGGCGCGTTGATTGGCGGCACTGCATGGACCATGACAGGGGCGAATGTTCCCGCAGGTTCGCTGGACCTGCTCGTGGTTGACGAGGCCGGGCAGTACTCACTGGCCAACACCTTGGCCGTATCCCGTGCGGCAAAACGGCTTCTGCTGCTCGGGGATCCGCAGCAACTGCCACAGGTCACGCAGGGTTCACACCCAGCACCTGTGGACGAATCAGCACTGGGCTGGATCTCCGCCGGGGAAGCCACCCTATCAGCGCAGAAGGGCTATTTCCTGGCCGATTCGTGGCGCATGCAGCAGGACCTTTGTGCTGCGGTGTCCCGGTTGAGCTACTCAGGAAAGCTGAAATCTGCGCTGGCAGCCACCCAGCGCCACTTGGAGGGCAAGGATCCCGGTGTGGAAACCATCTACGTCAGACAGGACCCTGCAAGCGGCAAGGACAACAAACAGTCATCACCAGAGGAAGCCACGGAGGTCGTGGACCAGGCCAGGGAGCACCTAGGCCTGATGTGGACACCCGGCAAGGATCAGACACCCCGGCCGCTGGCACAGGACGACATCCTCGTGGTGGCTGCCTACAACGCCCACGTCCACCTGGTGCGCGGCGCCCTCGATGACGCTGGGCTGCAGGATGTCAGGGTGGGCACGGTGGACAAGTTTCAAGGCCAGGAAGCACCTGTGGTGCTGGTGACCATGGCCTGCGCGGACCCGTCAGGCGCCCCGCGTGGCATGGAGTTCCTGCTGAACCGCAACCGCATCAACGTTGCTGTTTCGCGCGGCCAGTGGCGGGCCGTTATTATTCGCTCCCCCGAACTGAGCAACTTCATGCCCAGCCGGCCCGAAGGCATGGCGGAATTGGGAGCCTTCATTGGGCTGTGCCATGCCGGCGATAACCCCGGACGCGGCCCTATTGCAGGCAACCACGGCACCGCCGTGGCATGATCACAGCATGAACCAGGTAACGTCAACCCGCGCCCGGCACCGGCAGCTCCGTGTTCTGGGCATGGTGGTGTGCGGGATAGCGGCTACAGCGCTGACAGGTGTCCTCGGCGCCTGGATTTACGCGCCAGCCGTGGGCTGGGCCGTGGCCACTCTCATTTACAACGCCACGGTTTGGCTGACCATAGCCCCCATGGACGCGACTAAAACGGCAACCCATGCGCAGGAGGAGGATCCTGGCCTGCGCACCACCGATCTGCTGATTCTGTTGGCAGCGCTGGGTTCCTTGGCCGCCGTCGTCCTGGTCATGGTGGGCAGCAAAGACATTCAAGGCACGGGAAGGTTCCTGCTGGCACTGCTGGCACTGAGCGCAACCGCCATGTCCTGGCTCATGGTGCACACGCTGTTCACCTTGCGCTACGCCCAGATTTATTACAGCGGGGAGCCCGGCGGCATTGGCTTCAACCAAGAGGAACCGCCGCAGTACACCGACATTGCCTACATGGCGTTCAGCGTAGGCATGACCTACCAGGTCTCGGACACCAACATCACAACGCGCCCCATGCGCGGGGCAGTGCTCCGTCATTCTCTGCTGGCCTTTGTCTTTGGCACCGGCATTCTAGCCACCACCATCAACCTAGTGGTTAGCCTCGCCGCGTAACCTCCGCGCGCTCCCATGACGGTAGCCGCGAGCTAAACCGCCGCGGCGAAGAACGTCTGCGTGATTTGCGCCAGATGGTGCGGATCATCCACGCCGCACAGTTCCCGCGCAGAGTGCATGGAAAGCAGCGGTGTGCCCACATCAAGGGTCCTAATGCCGAGCCGGGTGGCTGTCAATGGCCCAATGGTGGAGCCGCAGGGAACATTGTTATTGGAGACAAACTCCTGGTACGGGGCCCCGGCTTTCGCACACAATCGGGCCCACACCGCTGCCCCCACACCGTCAGTGGCATAGCGCTGATTCGCATTGATCTTCAGCAGCGGGCCGCCGTTGAGCACGGGCAGGTTGACGGGATCGTGGCGCTCACCATAGTTGGGGTGGACAGCATGCCCGGCATCGGCAGAGACACAGAACGAGCTGGCGAAGGCTCGGCGGCGTTCGCTCTCGCTGGCACCCAATCCGTCAGAGACACGGGTCAGGACATCTTCTAGAATGGGCCCGCAGGCGCCGGAGCGTGAACCCGATCCAATTTCTTCATGATCAAAGGCGGCCAAGACGGGAATCACACCGGCGGCGGGTGCTGCTGCAGCAGCCATCAGCGCCACAAGTCCCGCATGCACGCTGGTCAGGTTGTCCATCCGCCCGGCCGCAAAGAATTCATTGTTGGCACCGAAGATCTGGCCGGGCTGGGTATCTGCCACAACAATGTCATAGCCACCTATGCTTGCGCCGTCCACACCGGCACGGTCCGCGAGCAGTCCCAAAAGGTCGCTTTCCACTCCCTCACTCTGGCCCCATACCGGGTTCATGTGGAACTGTTTATCCAGCTTGAGCCCGTCATTGCTGCCACGGTCAAGATGGATCGCCAACTGCGGGAAGCGCAGCAACGGTCCGGTGGCCACTAGGGTCTCGGTGCCGTCCAGGTCCACGAGTCGGCCAGCAAATTGCAGTTCCCGGTCCAGCCACGAGTTGAGCAACGGGCCACCATAAACCTCTACGCCTGCCTGCAACCAGCCAAACCTGCTCATGGTCGGCTTGGGTTTGAGCTTGAACGAGGGTGAGTCAGTATGGGCGCCCAGAATGTTGAATGGCGTGGTGGCAGTTGCCCCCTCAGGCACTATCCACGCCATGATGGCACCATCACGGATCATGAAGAACTTGCCGGTCACGGGCCAGGCATCAGTTTCAGCCAGTTGGCTGAAACCTGCCCCGGCCAGACGCTTCCCAGCCTCCCTCGCTGCATGAAAGCTCGACGGCGCCGCTTCGATGAAGTCGCGTAGGTCCAGAATGTGCTCAACAGAAGTCATACTTCGATTCAACCACGAAGGGGAGGAAACGGCGGGGCCACGCTCTCTTGCCGCCAGCCGTCCACCCACTACTAATCGTCAGCCTAGTAGTCAGGGTTGCTAGGAGTGACCAGGCCCGTCTCGTAGGCGTAAACCACCACTTGAACACGGTCACGCACGTGCAGCTTCGTCAAGATCCGGCGCACATGGGTTTTGACTGTTGCCTCGGAGAGAAACAGGGCATGGGCAATCTCCGCATTGGAGAGCCCTTGAGCAATGTGTTGGGCCACCTCGAGTTCCCGTGGCGTGAGTTCTTCGAGCAGCGGGTCCGGCTGCAGTGCGGGCCGTGGCGGGCTGTTACGGACAAAGTTCTCCAGGAGTCGTTGCGTCACCCGCGGCGCCACCACGGCATCGCCGCTTGCTACCAGCCGCACAGCTTGAATCAGCTCAGCGGGCGCAACATCCTTGAGCAGGAATGCACTAGCCCCGGCCTGCAGGCCGGCAAACGCGTACTCATCCAGGTCAAAAGTGGTCAAGATGATGACCCGTGCGCCAGAGGATGAAGCGCTGATCTTGGCTGTCGCGTCAATGCCATCCATCAGCGGCATCCGCACATCCATCAGCACAACATCAGGATCCAGCGACTCCACAGCGGCCAGGGCTTGAACCCCGTCGGAGGCTTCACCCACAACAACCAGATCATCCTCGCCCTCCAGGATCAGCCGGAATCCCATCCGCAGCAGCGGCTGGTCATCCACCAGCAGAACCGTGATCAAGCCATCATTCATAACATTCCTTTATTTACTCCGGTCCATCCGCAGGGTACAGGATAGCGTGTACACGCCACCCACCCTGAGTACCAGGTCCGGCGTCGAGCGTGCCGGAAAATATTCGTGCCCGTTCCCGCATGCCTTCAATGCCCTGCCCCGTCCCGAGGGAACCCTTGAGCGTGCCGCGGCCGTCATCGGCGATCTGCACCCTAAACTCGCCTGTGGCCACATCGTTGAGCAGGCTCACCTGAACCCGGGAAACGGCCGCCCCATAGCGGAGCACATTGGTCAATGATTCCTGCACAATCCGGTACACCGTCAACGCCAAAGCGGGATCCGGTGATGTGGGTGGTCCCGAATTGGAAACAGTGATGGGCAGCCCGGCCTGCCGGAACCCCTCAATCAGCGCGCCCATGTCCGTATGGACCGGCTGCGGAGAGCGCTGCACTCCACCATCTGCACGCAGCACGCCCAGTACCCGGCGCATGTCCGCAAGCGCGGTACGCCCGGTTTGTGAAAGCTGGCCCAGAACTTCGCCAGCCTTGGCTGGATCACGCTTAACCACCACGGCGGCACCATCGGCAAGTGCCACCATGACGGTCAGCGAGTGGGCCACCACATCATGCATTTCTCGGGCAATCCGGTTACGTTCGGCCACGGAAGCCAGCTGCGCATTCCGCACCGCCCACTGACGCATTTCGGCTTCATGGCGCCGGTTGCTACGTACAGAGGACCCAATTCCTGCGGCAATAATATTGGCCAGCAGCATAATGATGGCGGAAATAATGTTGGTCTGGGCCGCAGTGGGACCGTCCGCCACTAAATATTCAGACGGGAGCTGGAAAAAAAAGAGCGTGTAGAAGCCAAGTGGTAGCGTCGCCAGCACTGCCATTGAGAAGCTCAGCAAGGGGCGGTAGGTGACCGCCACGGAGTAGAGGGCAAACCAAATGCTGATGCCAACATTGCTTGTATTTGGCATCTGGGCAATATTGAGAAGTTCAAAAATCGTCAGAATGCCAAGGACTGCCAAGGGCTTGTCCCGGCGGAATAAGAGCACAGTGGCTGAGGCAGCCACAATCACCACGTGGGAGCTCACGTTCATGTCAGGTTGCAGGTCCACAAAGGTGCCCAGGCCAAGCAACAAATACACCAAAACCACCACCACATCCATGATGCGGGGGTGGTTGGAAAAGTAGTTGCGGATTCTGCCTCGACGGCGGTCCGAGAATTCTGCGGCCCGCCGTTCAAAGGATGGTAGTTCGGCGGCGGAAGCGGCCGTTCGTTCCGCCTCCGCCGCCTGGTCTTGTGTGCGCATGGGAATGAGCTTAAGTTCCCGGCAGATGCGCCGGACTCCAGCTGGTCCTAGACGTCACGAGTCTTGAGGGAGATGATGGCCGGGATCATCAACACAGCGATCCAGGCGAGGAAGATCAGCCCACCGGACAATGGGGAGATGTAGGCTGCCGTCTCACCAATTTCGAGCATCCGGCCACCTGCCACGCTGGGCAGGTACTGCGGCACGTACTTCCAGAAATCACCTGGAACCAGGGTAAGCAACGGTGCCGCGATTTGCACCAGAAAGAACAGCGCAACAAGGACAATAATGCCGCCAGCGGAGCTGCGAAGCAACGTACCAAGGGACAGGCCGGCCAGTGAAACACCCGCAACATACACACCGGCCATGAGCATGCTGTACAGCACCCCGTCCATACTCAGCGACAGCTCAATGCCGTAGGCCCCCATGATGGGGACGGAGATCAGGAACGTGACAAACGCTGCCGCCAGGGTCAGCACGTAGGAGACCACCACCAGCACAATCGCCTTGGCGAAGAAGGCCGGCAAACGCTTGGGCACGGCCGTCATGGTGGAGCGGATCATGCCGGTACCGAACTCGGAGGAGATCAGCAAAACGGATAAAGCACCCAGAATCAGGATGCCCAGCTGCAGGCCCGCAATGGGAGTGTTATAAAGAAGAATCCCCTGTCCCTTGGCCAGCTCTATGGCTTGGTCCAGCGTCATCTTGCTTGCACTAGGATCAACACCGGATCCCCGACCTGACGACCCAAAAGACATGATGTTTTCAATGATGACTCCTCGCAGCCAGGCGGCCATGGTGCCAACACCCACCACTGCCAGGAAAGCGAAAGCGAGCAGCAACCGTGTGGAGCGCAGAGACCGGAACTTGATCCATTCGCTGCGCAGGACACCGCCAAAGGACACCGAGCCGCCTGTGTGCCTAGGCGCGGAAGTCGAAATCGTACTCATGGTTAGCGTTCCTTCACAGCAGCAGGAGCATTGGAGTCAAGTTCTTGGGAATGGTATTCCACCGAGTCCTTTGTCAGGTCAAAGTAGGCCTCCTCCAAGGAGGACGTCAGCGGTGTCAGCTCATACACGAGCACCTGATTTGCCAGGGCAATACCGGCGATCTGGCGGGCATCGAGCCCGGTGACCTCCAAGGTTTCATTCTCGTGGCATGCCACTGTGACGCCGTTGCTGGCTAGCAGCTGGCTCAGCCGGGTGACCTCTGAGGTACGCACGCGTACCTTGCTTTGCGAAGCGCCAGCAAGAATCTCGGCGATCGGCGCATCAGCAATGATCAATCCGCGGCCAATCACAATCAAGTGGTCTGCAGTCTGCGCCATCTCACTCATGAGATGTGAGGACAGAAACACTGTTTTACCTTCAGAGGCCAGGTATTTCGCCAGATTTCGCACCCACAGCACGCCTTCGGGGTCCAGCCCGTTGACAGGCTCATCTAGGATCAAGGTCTGGGGATCACCCAGCAGTGCCGAGGCAATACCGAGCCGCTGGCCCATGCCAAGCGAGAATCCGCCGGCTTTTTTCTTGGCTACCGCGGCCAGGCCTGTCATATCGATGACCTCGTTGACCCGGCTGGTGGGGATACTGTGTGTAGCTGCCATAGCCAGCAGGTGGTTGTAGGCGCTTCGTGAGGTGTGCACGGCCTTGGCGTCCAGCAGGGCGCCCACCTGATGCAAGGGATCGCGGTGTTTGACGTAAGGCTTCCCGTTCACGGTGACGGTGCCGGCAGTGGGCTTATCCAATCCCACGATCATTCGCATGGTGGTTGACTTGCCTGCACCGTTCGGGCCCAAGAAACCGGTCACTATTCCGGGCTTGACGGTGAACGTGACACCACCAACCGCCGTCTTGGCACCGTAGCGCTTGGTTAGGTTTACTGCCTCAATCATGGTGCGTTCCCCTTGTGTTGAGCCCACAACGCGTGCGGCGTTGCGTATGAATCTATTACAACCGTACGCAACACCTTCCCCATGTTCTTCTATCTCAGGGATGATTCAGGGTTTGCTCAGGGTAATCCCAACGGATGACCTGCCGTGCACGCCCGCCCTTAGACTGGCCAGATGCCTTCATCGTCTGCCCTGCACCCCCTGGATCGGCCACGCAATCAGTTGCTGTAGCTCTGCCTACCGGCCCTGATCCTGCTGGTGACCGGCGATGTTCTGGTGTGGGCCACGGGGAATAACCCGCCTTTTCAATAGTACGACGCCGGCTGGTACCACCTCATGGTGTCCTCACGTTCACAGTGGCTCACCGATGCGAACGTAGTGCTGAATGTTGTGGGCAGTGCGGGAATGGCTATTTACAGTGCCGCGTTATTCATGGTGCTTTTACGGCGCCATTGGCGGCTGGCCCTGTTCACGGCAGGCGCCATTCTCAGCCTGGCCATGATGTACAGCCACACATATTTGGTCGTTCACTGGCTATCAGACACCGTGGCCGGGGCAATGCTAGGTGTTGGTGTCACCTTATTGCTGTGGGCAGCGATGAGCAATAAGTACCTCCCGCGGAATATTTCTCCAGCTTAGTGCTTGACTGACTCAAACTCTGATGCGGGCAGCGGTTTGGCCGCCGGTGCGGTCAGCAGTGAGGCAATGATGGCCACGGCAATGGCCAGTAGCGCCCAGCGGATCGTGATGTGATCGCCCAGGAATCCCAGCAGTGGCGGGCCTGCCAGGAAGGCCACATAGCCAATGGTGGAAACCACTGATACCCGGGCTGCGGCCCGGGCAGGATCGTCCGCGGCGGCGCTCATGCCCATGGGGAAACCCATGGCGGCACCGGCGCCCCACAGTACGGCACCTACGCCGGCCAGCACCATGTTCGGGGCAAGAACAAAGATGACAAGGCCCACCAGTGCCGAGCCTAGGCTGCCGTACAGCACGGGAACGCGGCCAAAGCGGTCAATGAAGCGCCCGCCGAAGAACCTGAACAACGTCATGGAGGCAACGAAGACGGCGAACATGATGGCGCCTTGGGCTTCCGTGGAACCGAAGCCGTCAACACTGGCCTTGGCAATCCAGTCATTGGCGGCTCCCTCCGTCAAGGCCGCACCGAGCACCACAAGCCCCACCATGAGCGTGCGCTTCTCCGTCCACGCGCTGCGGCCCTTATGGGTCTTGACCGCGGCATCCGCGCGGCTTCCGCTGGTGGGTGTCTCGGGCAGGAACATCCGCGGCACCAGCACCATGGCTAGGCATACGCCCACCACAATCACCAACAGGTGCAAGGACATGCTCACATCCAGGGCGGAGAGCCCCGCGCCCACTAGGGCGCCAATCAGCGCCCCACCACTGAACCCTGCATGAAATTGCGGCATAATGGTGCGGCCCAGGTGGCGCTCCACATCGGCACCCTCAATATTTTGGGCCACGTCCCACAGCCCAATGCCAACACCAAAAAAGAACAACCCGGTTGCGGTGAGGGACACATTGTGCTGGAACAGAGCCAGGGCAATGATGAGGCCGCCAAAGGACGCGGCGAAGCCACCAACACGAATGGTGTTGGCCGTGCCAATCTTCGCCACCACGCTTCCGGCCAGCGGCAGGGCAATTACGGAGCCGGCTGCAATGGTCAGCAGCAGCAGCCCCATTTCCCCGGCGGTCAGCTCAAGGATGCGGGTGACGGCCGGGATCCTGGCAGCCCAACTGGCAAACACGAAGCCGTTGATGGCGAACACGGCAAAGGTGGCAATGGCTGCGCGGCGGACCGCTTGCTGATTCATGATGTGTGGTTCTCTTTACGCAGGGGCTATTCGCCCGGGAACAAGGTTTGAGCCACTAATGGTAGGCACTGAGGCAACTCTAGTACCGGAGACGCCGGGTTGGTATCTACGGCTTAGCGGGCGCGCTCAACTCGTTTTTCGTCCCACACAGGTTCCTCGGATTCGTAGACCTTGCCGTCTGAGCCGAACACCAGGAAGCGGTCAAAGGAGCGGGCGAACCAGCGGTCGTGGGTCACCGCCAAAACAGTTCCCTCGAATGAGTCGATGGCCTTTTCCAGCGCCTCAGCGGAGTGCAGGTCCAGGTTGTCGGTCGGTTCATCCAGCAGCAGCAGCGTGGCTCCGGAGAGTTCCAGCAACAGGATTTGGAAACGCGCCTGCTGGCCGCCGGAGAGTGAATCGTACTTTTGTTCGGAGCTGGCGGCCAGGCCATAGCGGTCTAACGATGCCGCAGCAGCTTCACGCCCTAAACCGGAGCGGTGCTCGTCTCCGCGGTGCAGAATGTCCAGTAGGGTCCGGGTCAGCAGGTCTGGCCGGGCATGCGTCTGGGCAAAGAAGCCGGGCCGGATGCGGGCGCCGAGCTTGACGTTGCCTTCATGCGGAACGGGGGCAATGGTGACATCGGAAACCGGCTCATGTTCCTTGTCCGGATCCGATCCTCCGGCCGCCAGAAGCCGCAGGAAGTGGGATTTGCCGGAGCCATTGGAGCCCAGCACACCAACCCTGTCACCAAACCAGATCTCGGTGCTGAAGGGTTTCATCAACCCGGTGAGCCCCAACTTGGTGGCGACAATGGCGCGTTTGGCGGTGCGCCCGCCCTTGAGCCGCATCTTCACGTTCTGTTCAATGGGCAGAGCCTCAGGCGGACCCTGCTCCAGAAACTGGGACAAGCGTGATTGTGCGGCCTGGTAACGGTTGGCCATGTCGGAGCGGAAAGCGGCCTTGTTTTTGTACATGTTGACGAGTTCTTTGAGCTTGATATGCTCCTCGTCCCAGCGCTTGCGCAGCTCCTCAAAGCGGGCGTTGCGGTCCTCACGCGCGGTCACATATGATTCGAAACCGCCGCCGTGCGTCCAGCTGGACGCGCCGTTGATGCCCGGTTCAAGGGTGACGATTCTGTCCGCGGCATTGGCCAGCAGCTCACGGTCGTGACTAACAAACAGTACGGACTTATCTGAGGCAGCCATCTTTGCCTCAAGCCAACGCTTGCCGGGCACATCTAAATAGTTGTCCGGCTCATCGAGCAACAGGAGTTCATCCGGGCCGGAGAACAGTGCCTCCAGGACCAGCCGCTTCTGCTCACCACCACTGAGGGAGGCCGCCTTGCGATATTGGGCGGTATAAAAATCCATGCCCATGGCAGCCATCGTGACTTCGTCCCACGTGGTTTCCATCTCGTAGCCGCCAACATCACCCCAATCGGCAATTGCTTGGGCGTACGCCATCTGACTGGGCTCGTCGTCGCGCTCCAGCATGGCCAGTTCGGCGTCATCCACAGCCTTGCCAGCCGCGGCAATGGTCGCCGACGCCACCGAGAGCAATAGCTCACGCACCGTGCTCTCGTCGCGGACCTGGCCAACAAACTGGCGCATGATGCCCATGCTTCCGGAGCGCGATACGGCTCCTTCATCGGCCTTGATGTCCTGGCAGATGATACGCAGCAAGGTGGTTTTACCTGTGCCGTTAGGGCCAATCAAAGCGGTTTTACTGCCGTCGGAGACGCGGAAATTCACCCCGTTCAGCAGCTGCCGGCCGTCGGAGAGAAAGTAGTCAATGTTTGCAACGTCAATATGTCCCACTTGGCAATTCTCCCATCTTCTGAGCCCACTGCCTGCCCGCTCTTTCCGAACGCGTCCATCCGGGAGAAATGGTCGTTTAGCTCCCCGCTAAGCGACCATTTCTCCCGGATGAATTCAGGCACGGGTCCGCATGAGCAGTGGTGGGGATATCCCTACCTTGTAAAGACCGGCTGGCATGATGGTTTCAGCACCCCGCCGCGGCAAGGATTGAATCATGATGAACAGCACTGCATCCCTGCCCCGAACCTCGTGGGCCATTTGGCGGCCTGCCACGTGGCGCCAAATCGGCACTGACCTCTTCTATATCCTGCCAGGATTCTTAGTCTCTATTGCTTCCTTCACTGCGCTAACGGCACTGTTCACCCTTGGCTTGTCCACGATTGTCGTCTGGGTGGGTCTGCCGGTTCTGGTGGCCTGTCTGGCCACAGCCCGCTGGTTTGCCAACCTCAACAGGGCCGCGATGAAGCGTTGGGCCAGCAGCATTCCCCCAGTGCATTACCGCCCCGCACACCGCTTCACCATCAGCGGCATGTTCAAGAACCTCGCAGACCCGCAGCTGTGGAAGGACTTCGCGCACGGCTTCCTCGTGGCGTTTCCGCTACGCACAGCTACATTTAGCGTGGTCCTGAGCATCATGGCGGCCATTCTCGGTGGATTGACCCAATGGTTCTGGCTGCGTTTCTTGCCCGCGGATAACACCTCATTGGCTGCTCTCATCGGCCTTGATAGGTTCATGGGCGTCAGCCCCACCGTGGCGGAGGGCATCCTTGGCGTGTTTTACGGCATCGCGCTGCTCCTGTTGTTCCCTTTCATCACCCGACTCTTGGCGATGGCGGACGCCGCCGTTGCACGTGGCCTGCTCACAAACGAGAACGCTGCACTCCGGGCACGCGACGAAAAGCTAACCACCAGCCGCGCCCAGGTGGTTTCGGAGGAAGCAAGCACACTACGCAGAATTGAGCGGGACCTGCACGACGGCCCGCAGCAGCGGCTCATCCGTCTGCAGATGGACGTTGAGGCGGCCCAGCGCCGCATGGATACCGACCCCGCCGCAGCAAGGGAGCTCATGGATGGGGCACTGGAACAGAGCAGGGAGGCCCTGAATGAGCTACGCCAGCTTTCCCGCGGGATCGCCCCGCCCCTGCTGGCCGATCGGGGCCTGCGTGCCGCTGCCGAGTCTTTGGCCGCCCGCTCCACAGTTCCCGTGAGCGTTGCCGGCAGCCTTGAGCCGGGGGCCCGGCTGCCGCAAAGCGCGGAGAATGCCGCCTATTTTGTCATTTCCGAGGCTCTGGCAAATGTTTCAAAGCATTCCGGGGCATGTCAGGCCGGCCTCTCACTTGATGCCACGGCCGCCACGTTGGTAGTTGAGGTCATTGACGACGGCGTTGGCGGCGCCCATGTGGGCAAGGGGCATGGGCTTTCCGGCTTGGTTGACAGGCTTGCGGGTGTGGATGGTTCGTTGGAGATAATAAGTCCCGACGGCGGACCCACCACCCTGCGCGTGGACATCCCCCTGCATGGCTGAGACGGCCCTGGCAACTGCCCCAGCAACAGAGCTCGGGAACCGCCGGCAGTACGCTGGAGCCATGCGTGTTGTTCTTGCTGAAGATTCCGTGTTGCTCCGTGAGGGCTTGGTCCGCCTGCTCGAGGAAATCGGTACGGAGGTGTGCGCAGCAGTGGGTGACGGCGTCGAATTACTCAAGGCTGTCGATGAGCACCTCCCGGATCTACTGATCACGGATGTCCGCATGCCGCCCGCGCACCGGGACGAGGGACTTAAAGCAGCCCTTCAGGTACGGGCAAAATATCCAGCGGTGGCGGTCCTCGTACTCTCACAATATGTGGAGTTGAGTTATGCAGGCGAGCTCCTTGCCGGCGCCACAACCGGCGCGGGTTTGGGCTATTTACTCAAGGACAGGGTGGCCCGCTTTGAGGATTTCAGCGACGCCGTCCACCGCATTGCGGCAGGGGCCACGGTGATCGATCCTGAAGTTGTGGGAGCGTTGCTGGCAAACCGTGGTGCCACCGATCCAATCAGGAAGCTGAGCCCGCGCGAGGCACAGGTGCTGGAACTGATGGCGCAGGGCCTGACCAATGCTGGCATCGCCAAGACACTTGTGGTCAGCGGTGGCGCAGTGGAAAAACACATCAGCGCCATCTTCATGAAGGTGGGACTGCATCAGAGCAGTGACGACCACCGCCGGGTCCTTGCGGTTCTGCACTTCCTGCAGAAGCGCGGCTAGGCAGCAGCCCTGCAAACGTCAGTATTCATTGCCGTACTGGTAAGGCGGGTCCATGGTGAAGCAGGGTGAAAAGGACATGACCCGCACGAGGTGGTGCTTTTCTGAATAATCTATGCCGTGGCTATACCCCGCAGCGTTCGAGATATCAACAACCGTCATGCCTTGGGCTGTGGTGCGCTCAGCCACGTCCCAGTTACCTTTGTCGGACCAGGTTTTCTTTATCTTTTGCACATAGGCAGGTCCGTCCACCCCGTCCTGCAAGTAAGCGGCTATTTGTCCTGTCCACGTGTATTCCCCATCGCTACAACCGAGCAAACTGGATGTCTCGTTTTGCTTGACCTCCACAATGTCCTCCGGGGCAATGACGGCAATTATTTCCCGCTCATTTCCCATAGTGGTGCTCTTCGCGGTCCGCAAATCCGCAGCAGGCTTTTCAGCTTCTTGGCTGGGGAAACAGCCCGACGTCAAAAGCATCGCGCACACAGCAGCTTTCGGACCCGACGAATCCAAGCACCACCCTAATGGTTGCATGGGAAAGGGTGCCGGATTCCGGCAAGCAGTGAATCCTGCCCCGAAACCCGGCACCCTTTACTTAGTCCCTATTGCTGTTTAAGCACGACGGCGGCGGGTGACGACCAGCGCCACACCACCTCCCAGCACCAACAGCAGGGCAATGCCTGCCGGCAGCAAGACGCTGGCACCGGTGTGGGCCAGCTCGTCGCTGTCGCTGATGGACGGCGCACTGGAGGTTGGCGGAGCGGTGGGAGTTGACGGATCGCTCGGCTCCGGGGTCTGGGTCGGTGTCGGTGTCGGTTCCGGCACCTCGATCGGTGCAATCACGGCTTCAACCGTAGAAGCAGCAACCAGACCGGCCTTATCCGTGGCACGGTAGGCGACGGAAACTCCGCCGTCCGTGGCCTTGATAGCCGAGGTGTACGCCTGCCAGGTGGCGCCGCCGTCGGTGGAGTATTCCACCGACGCAATGCCGGAACCCGCATCGCTTGCGTCCACCGTGACGGTGCGCGCATCCTCATCCACAACTGCAGAAACCGTCGGCAGCTGCGTGTCAACCTTGGCGGTGGCTGTTTTGGCCGGTTCACGGTTGCCTGTGGCGTCCGTGGAGCGGAAATCTACTGTGTTCTCACCCTCGGGCAGTGCCACGGGCGCCGTATAGCTTTCCCAGGCCCCACCGTTGAGGCGGTACTCACTCGAGGCCACCTTGTCATTGTCGGTTGCGCCAAGCGTCAACGTCGGGGCGCTGGTGTACCAGCCGGACGCCGACGGCGTACCCGAGAACGTTGCCGTGGTCACCGGAAGTTCGGTGTCAGCGTCAGCGCACACCAGCTTTGGGCTGCCCCAGTCGCCGTGGGCGCCGTTGATGTTGCCACCGGCTGGCGGGTCAACACGGAGTTCTAGGTCCGTCACCCCGGAAACGTCAAGGCTGACGGTTTGCGGCGCGGTGCCTGCCGTTGACGGGTTGGACGTCCAGCGCTTGACCCCGTCGGTCCAGAGGGAGAACACTACGGTTCCGGCAAAGGGGTCCTGCATGAACGCATCCGAGCTGAAGTTGCTGCAATTTGCGGCGAGGTTGTAGCTCAGGATGGAGGAAGCATGTACGCCCAGTCCCTTGGCATAGACAGGGTTCTTGTTCGTCACCGGGTCGGTGTAGTTAGCAGTCAGGGGCACATCCGCGTCTGAAGCAGAGTCCTTCACACCGGAGTCAATACCAATGACGCCATAGCCTACCGAGGCATTGGTCCAGGCAATATCGGAAAGCCAGTTGGTACCTGACGGCGGCACGGCCGGCAACGGGTCAACAGTGCTGCTCACCTCACCTGGAACCGACCAGATTTGGTACAGCGGATTGTCGCCGCAGCTGTCCACAGTGACGGCACCGCCGGTGGGCGTACCCACGCAGAGTGCGGCCGAGTCGCTGATCAGCTGGCCATTCTTCTTGTAGCCAATGCTCTGCGCATCCGCACCGGTGCAGTCACTGAGTACCAGCTTTGAGCCCCTGATCCCGGCGCCGTCAACGGTGGCGCACTGGCCCAGAACCTGCAGGCTGCGGTCGGCGCCACGGACAAAGCGCTGGGCTTCGCTACCGTTGCAGTTTTGCAGTGTCACAGCAGCACCAGGAGTGGCAGCTGCTGCGGACGCATCAAGGCAGCGGGTTTCCTGCGGCGCCATGATCTGCCCCGATGGGGCGGCAAAAACAGCTCCGTCAACGGGTGTGACCCGCAACAGCTCTGTGGCGTGCGAACCCAAAGAGGCACTGAAGGCACCAGCAGTGGTGGATTTTTCACCGGTCCACACATTGCTCACTTCGTAACTGCCGCCGGCTGCGAAACCGAGCTTGGCCGCCGTCGTACTGACAGTGGCCTGTGCCCCGGAACGGTTGAACAGGCTCACTGCGAAGCTGCCGTCAGACAGCGGCCGGTACATGACTTCGCCAGTGCCGTCGCTGCTAACCAGGGTGCCTTGAATGCCGGCGGGGTCCTGGTCAATGGCAATCATGCCCGGATGCTTAAGATCAGCCAGGAAACTGTCCGGGATGGCGGTGATGTCGGTGCTCAAAATCAGCGGCGAGGCCATCATGGACCACAGGGACAGCTGTGTCCGGGCCTCGACGGGGCTCACGCCGGCGTTGCCGCCAATGATGTAATCGGGGTCGTTCCAATGACCCACCGAGGCGAAGCGCTGGATGGGCTTGTTGTAGTCGTAGTTGCGCATGATCCCGGGCCAGCGGCTCGTGCTGGGGTTGGCCGTGTTGTAGACATCGATGTCCCACGATTCACGCCACAGCTGGCTCATGTCCCCGGACCAGTCCATGACCGAATACCAGGCCGGCAGCTTGGTCGGGATGGAGAAGTAGGCCGGTGCTGAGTTGGAAAGCATCATGGGACGGCCGCTGTCCTTAATGGCCTGTGCTTCCTCGAAGTAGATCCGCTTGTAGGTCTGCTCCTGTGTTTCCCCCGCGACGGAGGGGACGTTGCAGCCGTCCATCTTGACGTAGTCCACGCCGAAGCTGGCGAACAGTTTCATGTCCTCATCAAAGTGACCGTAACTGCCGGCGTAGTCGCCACCCGAGCACGTCACGGTGCCCGAATCTTGGTACAGGCCATATTTCAGGCCCTTGCTGTGGATGTAATCCCCCAGCGCTTTCATTCCTGACGGGAACGTTTCCGAGCGGGTTTGCAGATCCCCGTTGGCGTCCCGGTCCTTTTGCATCCAGCAGTCATCCACCGTGACGGTGTCATAGCCTGCCTTGTCCAAGCCCTTGGCCACGATGGCATCGGCTTGGTCCCTGAAAAGCTGCTCATCAATGTTGCACATAAAGTGCGCCCAGTTGTTGTATCCCATGGGCGGGGTAAGAGCCTGTGCGTAGTCAGCGTCGCCCGCGGCTGCGGTCTCCGGGGCCGGGGCTGCTGTTGCTGGCGCGGCCACCATGCTTGGTAGCGCAGCCATCCCCATCAGTGCTGCCACGGCGAGTGCTGTGGCGCGGTATTTTGGCTTCCATGTCATAAATCAAGCCTGCTTTCCTTGGTTGTTGCGTGTGTGAAAAAGGTGCCGGCCCGTGCAGAGAAATTTGTACTCTCTGCACGGACCGGCGCTTAGCCATTGTTTAGGTCTGTTCTTCTCTTATGCCCGACGGCGGCGGGTGATGACCAGCGCCACAACACCTCCGAGTACCAGCAGCAGTGCAATGCCGGCCGGCAACATCACCTTTGCACCGGTGCTGGCCAGGCCATCATCGTTGCTGTTGGTGTTGTCACTGTTGGTGTTCTCACCGTTGTCCGTCGGAGCGCTGGGCTTCGTGGTGGACGGTGTGGTCGGCTTCGCCGGATCGGTCGGGGTTGCCGGGTCCGTGGGTTCGGTGACCGGCGGGTCAACCGTTGCCGCCGTGACCATAATGGCGGTACGCGCCAACACAGTGCCTTCGATTTCCAGTGTCAGCTCATGAGCTCCCACCTCGAAGCCGGCAGGAATGGTGACCTTCACAGAAGCCGCCCCAGTCCCTGCACCCTTAACGGTTGCCAGCTTGACCGGCTCCGAGTGGAGCCACAGCTCATAGTTTGTGCCTACGATCAGGTTCTTAGCCGTAACGGTGATCTCGGAGCCAGCAACACCCGTTGTAGGCGCAGACAGGGACGGTGCGCCCGGTTCCGGCGCCTCGATCGGTGCAATCACAGCATCAACAGTTGAGCTGGTCATGAGACCGGCCTTATCCGTTGCGCGGTAAGCAACGGACACGCCGTCGTCCTTGGCGTTGATAGCCGAGGTGTACGCCTGCCAGGTGGCACCACCATTGGTGAAGAACTCCACCGTGGCAACGCCAGAACCTGAATCACTAGCCTCCACAACAACAGTGCGCGCACCGGCGTTAACAATGGCAGTGACAACAGGAACCTGAGTATCCACCTTGAATTCGGCAGTTGCCTTCTCCGCTTCAACGTTGCCTGCGGCATCAGTGGAGCGGTACTTGAAGGTGTTGACACCCTCGGGCAGCGTGACAGCCTTGGTGTAGTCAACCCAGGGGCCGGAACCGATCTGGTATTCGGTCTTGGCAACACCCACATTATCCGTGGCGGCCAAGGAGACCGAGGTAACCGTGGTGTACCAGCCGCTGGCGGCCGGGGCGGCGGGATCCACGGTGGCCGTGGTGACAGGGGCAACCGTGTCAGCCGGTGCGGCATCCGAGCAAGTGACCTTGGCATTGCCCCACACGCCGTGGGCGCCGCTGATGGCACCTGCAGAGATCGGGTCAACGTGCAGTTCCAAGTAAGAAATGCCCGTCAGGTCAAGATCAAGGGACTCCGGAGCGAAGCCCTGTACATAGGTGCGGCTCTGGTAGAGCTGCTTGCCATCGCCAACCACCGAGAAGATGATCTTGCCAGCGAAGTCGCCTTCCAGACCAACCTGGCTGGTGAAGCGGCTGCACTGCCCACCCACGTAGTAGCTGACGTTGGAAGGGGCGTGAACGCCAAGGCCCTTCTCGTATTTGTGTGTAACCGTTTCGGCACCGGAAGCGTCAACAATGGTCAACGGCGCGTCAGGTGAATTCGCGGCGTCCTTGTTTGCTACGTCCTTACCGATGACGCCGTAACCGTTGCTGGCTGATACCCAATCCAGATCCGAGACAAAGGCATCTGCACTGGGGGCGTCAGGCAAGGGGAAGTTCACCACTTGCCAGTCAAAGATCTTGACGGAGGTTGTCACTGGCAGTGTCACTGAGGCCAGTGTCTTGGCCGGCAACAGGCGCAGCGTACCGGAATAAATCTGGTAGCCGTAGTCCTTGTACTCCGGATTTTCAGCGTTGGACTGGCTATTACGTCCAAGTGACTTGATCGCCACTTTAGCCCCTTGAGTATTGCCCTGCGGCAGCCAGTTCGGGAAGTAGGTGGACTGCTTCTGAACAGTGCCATCCGTGTAGGTAATGGTGAACTCCGGGGAGGCACCCGAACCACTATTGGAGGAGCCCAAGATAGCCAGGTCTGTGCCCTGGCCGGAGAGGGCAACAGTCTGCCCATCCAGCGCCACGGCGTTCTTCTTGTCAGCGCCAACGGTAGGCCAGGTGTAGTTGACCTCTGTGGCCAGACCGGCATCCACGGTGACGGTGGAACCGGGCGTGACGCCACCGGCGGGAATCGGAGCCGTTTTCAGCTGTTCAATGCTGTAGGAGGCGTTGCCCCCGTCAAAGTTGCCCAGCTTGTCAGCAAAGGAACCACTTGCACTCGTGACCGAGATGTTGTTGAACGCTCCGGCGAGTGAGCCGTACGCCACGTACATCTGGTTCGCACCGGAGACTTCCTGGCTCACGCTCTTGGAGTCCTTGTAGCTTGCCTTGGCGCCCACTGTTTGCTGACCCGCGGCAGAAGTTGCCCCAGGTACCAGATCAAAGATGGCCTGGACCGTGGTGCCGGGAGCAACCGAGGCCACCGTAGCGCCCTTGGCGTTGCTGACAGTCCAGCCCGCAGGAACTACGGGGCTGATGACAACATTGGTCTTGGCGTTGCTGCCGGTGTTGGTGAAGGAAGCTGAGGCTGAGGTTGCCTGTCCCTGGAAGACCTTATCTTCTAGCTGAACGGCAACTTCAGCTGCCTTGGCATCGGAGTCAGTGCCGCCAACGGCGGAGGTTGCCTTCAGCGTGATGGTAGCCGTTGCCGCAGAGGCAACGGCGCCGGCCTTGACGTGGACAGTACCGCCAGCGTCGGCAGCGTCGTAGTACCAGCCGGTGGTAGCAGCCTCCAAGGCTGCGGCGTCAGCAAACTTGGTCAGCGTGGTGGTGCCAACAGTGACGGAGGCCGGGGCCGAGCCGCTGTGAACAGCGAGCTTGTAGGGGCGGGAGGCCGCCTTGCCGGTGTAGTCGCCGTCGCGCTTGCCGATGGTGACGGTGACGTCGCCACCATTCTTAGCCGGCGCGGTGACCTTGAATTCCTGCTTGCTGGACTTGCCGTTCCTGTACTCGCGGGTGACCTTGTCATCCTCGTTCAAAGCAAAGGAGGAGTTGCCTGTGGGGTAAACGTCAACCGTGAGGGCGGAGTTTTCCGGCACTAGCGAAGCGTTGCGCTCAATGAGGCCCTTGGGCACCACTGCACCGGCACGGACGAACATGGGGAGCGTCTCCAGCGGTGCATGGTAGCCGTTGAGAACCTGGCCGCCTTGGTAGATGGTGCCGGACCAGTAGTCCACCCATTGGCTGCCTGACGGCAGGACAATTCCGCTGCGAACATCACTGCTGGCAGAAACTGGCGCCACCAGGTAGTTCGCACCCACCATGAACTGGGTTTCGGCTTCCTTGGTGTACGACAGCGGATCGTTGGGGAATTCCAACGGCATGCTCCGCATCATGCCAACGCCGGTGTTGTGGGCATTAACAGAGAGTGAGTAGATGTAAGGCATGAGTTCCTGGCGCATTTGCAGGTACTTGCGGTTAATCTCCGTGGCAGCCTCACCATAGAGCCACGGGCGCTTATCCACTGCGGCCCAGCCACTCATGGAATACAGTTCCGGAGCGAAAGCCTTCCACTGCAAGTCCCGGACGTAGCTTTCGGTGCTTCCGCCGAAGATCCCATCAACGTCGGAAGTGGTGAAGGCCTGGCCCGAGTTGGTTGCACCGGCCAGTGCCGGAACCCCCCAGCGCGCCTGGTCCAGGTTGCCGGAGTGGTCTCCTGTCCACTGCACACCACAACGCTGTGCACCGGCCCAGCCCTCAACCATCAAGGTGTTGGCGCGGCCGCTGGAGTATTCCTCAATGCCACCCTTAGCACTTTCACAGCCCGTCAACGCCAGGCGGTAGCCTTCTCCAACCCAGGCCACGTCAAGCTTGCGCATGGCAATGCCATCGGCGCCAACTTCAGCCTCCTGCTTGGTCAAGGAACGCTGGGTCCACAAACCGGTCTTCAGGTCTGCTTCGGCCTTGATGGCCTTGACAGTATTTCCCAGACCCTTGTCGGGACTGTTGGGATCGTAGGGCGCGTTCTTGTCGTAGCCTGCGGCGTCCTCAGTGTATTCACAGCCATAACCGTCATTGACAATCATCCAGCCTGCGGGCATGTCATTGGCTTTGAATTCCTTAGCAGTCTTCACCGCGTCAAAGGTGACCTGCTTGGGCGCAGCTGGGTTGTTGAAACCCGAAGAAGAGTAGGTGGGGTTCGAGCGGTTGTAGCAATCGGCGTCGCCATACTCTAGGCCGTAGACGGGCGGGAGGTTGGGGCGGCCGGTTAGCTTGGTGTATCCGTCAAGGCTCTGCTTGTAGTCACCGACGAAGTAGTAAGCGTCAAAACGCTTTTCCCTGTGTGTGGTGGTTTCATTGTCAGTGAAGGTATAGGAACCCTGCGCGAAGGTGTTCCGCAGCACGCCGTAGCCGGCACTTGTCATGTAATAGGGAACGGCGTTCGGGTGGCCTTCGTCATCCCAATCGTAGTTGTTGGAGATGTTGATGGTGGAGCCGGTGTGAACCACGCGGCCGTTCTGCATGCCGCCGCCAAGGAACTGCTCCCCTTTAATCGGGGTTAGGTGCTGAGTTGTTGAGTTCGCACCGAAGCTCAGTGCTGAGGACTCCTGCCAGATGATGGAGCCGTCCGTGTGCTTAAGAGTGAAAGCTCCAGTTGACTTTTTGACCTCAAGCTTGACTTTTGCCGTGGTCATCGTAATCAGGCCGCCAGCATCGATGACGTCGACAGAGCCTGCGGCGAAGTCAGCCTGGCCAACCACAATGTTGGCCGAGCGCTGCGGGTCGGCCGGGCTCGCAGGGGTGTTTGCCGGATCGGCGAAAGTTCCCGTGGGGGTTGCTTCCAGACGGAAGTTGCCATCGTCAAGGAAGGTCACCCGAACTGCGCCCGTGGCGGGGGTCAAATTAACCACATTGCCGGCTTTGGTGAATGCGCTGATTGCACCCAAAGTGACCCCACCAGCGTCCACAGCAACTTCGGGCTTAATGTTTGATGCCGAAATCGGAGTTCCGGGAGCGGCCATCGCAGCGGGAGACAATGCCAACGCTGGCACGGCGCCCGCGGCGAGCAGAGCTGCAAGAGCAACTGCCGTAGCCCGTCGGCCAAAGATCCTCCGCTCTGGGATTTTTGTCGGCGGGTTCGCCGGATTGTTTTTGTGGAGCACTGACATGGGAACTCACTTTCAAGCGGAAATGATGTCTTGTGATGCTTTTTCACGCGTAGAACTCATGATTAATCAAACATTCGTGATCTGAGTCCAGCGTACATGAAAATGTGATGGATAACACCGTATTTCGTGACCTGAGGCACAAAATACGCTTAGCCTTGCTTTCCGCTTGGGCACCTTGGTGGCGGGGCGTTATTTTCCCTCACCGCTTAACCCAGAGAGGGCGTCCGCTTCAGCCGAATGGCCAAGGCGGGCGCCCCGTCAAAATGTTGCTACCCCTACTGACGTAGGGCTAAAGGTGCCGTTTACGGCGCTCCAGATTCCAGCCCTGGAAGAGTGGTTAGTGCAGACGGCGTTGACGCACCAACGGGCACCTGGATTCCCGACTCTGTAGACGCTGGCGCCTCAGGCACAATGGGCTCCACCGTCTCGGGCTCCGCGGGTCCTGTAGTCACGGGCGGATCAGTAACCACGGGAGGTGTGGTGGCCGGATCCGTCGTCACCGGCGGGTCCACAACAGCAGGAGGCGTGGTGCCCGGACCCGTGGTTACGGGAGTTGCTGTGCCCGGCCCGGTAGTACCGGGAGTCGTGGCGCCCGGCCCGGTGGCACCGGGAGTTGTGGTGCCCGGCCTCGAGGTTCCGGTGGTGGTGGACGGCTTCGCGGAGGGCTTGGCCGTGCTGGTCTTGTCAGTGCTTCCAGCGGCGGAGAGTTTGCCCTTCTTTTCTTTGGCTTCCTTGGCAGCCTTCTCATCGGCAGCAGCAAAGGCAGGCATGGTGAAGTAGGCGGAAGAACTACTGACATCTGCGGGCGCGTGGATAAATGTTCCCACCGAAGGGTTCAGGGCACTGATCATCTTGCCGTTGCCAATGTAGAGGCCAATGTGCGACCAGTGGTTAGGGCCGTCCGGGTTCTGCACTACTAGATCCCCTGGCTGGGGATTGCTGGTCTCCACCATCGGAAGCCACTGCTCGGTGCGGGGAAGGCCCACTCCGGCTTGAGCGTAAGCCCACTGGACAAAACCGGAGCAATCCCACCCATGATCAAAGCTGGTGCCGCCCCAAACATACGGATGGCCCAAGCCTTGGAAAGCAGCAGCAAGAATGTCTTTGCGAACCTGGGAAATGAGCTCCGCTGAAACCTCAGGAATATCTCCGCGCATGGCGTTAACTGAGCGGGCCAGATGAGGGGTGTTTCCATTGGGATCCGTGAGGTCAAAGCGCAGCGGAGCAGCCGGTTTCTTGGCAAGAATCAACGTCTTGGCAAAGGAAATATTGACACCCAACCCCTGCGCAGCGAAGGAGTCGAAGCCCGCGGGGGACGCTTCCTCGAATGTGTCTGAGGTACGGATAAGTGCCTGCGCACCCTGGGCGGCTGCGGCATCCGCAGCCGAGGTACCGGCATAACCCGCACTCACAAAACCACCAGAGGCCAATAGTGTGCACACCACTGCCATGCTCAATTGGTACGAACGCGCCTTGCCCTTCGAAAACCTCACCGGGTGGTCCTCCTGCTTCCTTGCACGCTGTATTGAGAGCCTACGCCGCCTACTGAGTCCTGTAACCACTCGAATGAGAGGTCCTAAAGTTCAGTGGCGAACAACAATTCACACTATTCCACACAATTGTTATGCATATCACTAATGGGAGATATGTGACGTACGCCCCATTTTTCTGGATCACCAAACCCCCATAGCCACTAGGAGCCATATTGCCCACGTACCACCCCGTGTTCTAGCTCACATTACACATAATTCTTACTGCCCGAAATGGCTCGGGCCACTTATAAATCTTCCTCGTACGGGCGTGCACGGTTTCAGCCAGCACTGCGAATAATCCTGCGTGAGACGGCAACGGAGATGGCGGCTGTCCGGTTGTCCACGCCCAGCTTGTCGTAAATGTGTACAAGGTGTGTTTTGACAGTTGCTTCAGAGATGAACAACTGTTTTGCGATTGCTTTGTTGCCCATTCCCGTGGCGAGCAACTCCACCAATTCCACCTCGCGCCCGGACAGTGCGGGGGCAGGGTTGCGGATCCGGCCCATGAGCCGCGCAGCAACCTCTGGTGCCAGTGCCGTCTGTCCCGCCGCGGCCGATTGCACAGCACTGCGGATCTGCTCTGGCGGCGCATCCTTGAGCATGTACCCGCTGGCCCCGGCCTCTACCGCCGCCAAAATGTCCGCATCGGTGTCATAGGTGGTCAGAATCAGCACTGGCGGTGCCCCGGTCAATTCCTTGATGGCCTTGGTGGCGCTGACACCGTCCATGCCGGCACCCATTTGCAGATCCATCAACACCACGTCCACAGGTTCACCAAGCATCGCGAGCCGCTGGACTTCCTTGATGGCGGCACCACCCTCGGGCGCCTCGGCCACCACGGTGAACCCCTCAAACTCGGTGAGCATGGCTCGCAATCCCGCACGCACTACCGGATGGTCATCCACCAGCAAAATCCGAATTTCACCCATTACTATCCCCTTGTCTCGAACTCAAACCAATACCCAATTCAGTACCCAACCCCGCATTAAACCCAGTATCAACCCCCGCCCCTAGCGGTAACCGGATGGCTACCACTGTTCCTTCACCGGGGGCTGTTTCCAGGGCCAGAGTACCGCCTTGGACAACCACCCTCTCCCGGAGGGAGCGCAGCCCAAAGCCACTTCCATCAGCCCGCCCAGCCACCGCGCCGGGGAGGATATCCGGATCAAAGCCACGTCCGTCGTCGTACACGTCAAGAGTTACTTCACTTCCCAAAAACGCCAAACTCACGACGGCGGACGTGGCGTGGGCGTGCAGCCAGACATTGGCCAGACTCGTGGTTGCGGCACGGAACAAGGTGACCTTGTATGGCTGCGGGATCTCCACAGGCTCCCCGTCCAGCCGGAAACTGCACGCTAGCTGGCCGCCGCGGGCAGCCGCCTCACGCTCCGTCTTGGAACAGAGCCTGGACAGGGCCTCCACGAGAGATGTTTGAGCCAATGCCGGCGAAGAGAGCCCGCGGACAAAATTTCGTGCCTCGGCCAGATTCTCGGCTGCCGTTGCCTCCACCATCGTCAAAGATTCACCGGCGGATTCCAGATCCCCTGAATCCAAGCTGCGCCGGGCCGCCCGGGAGACCAAAATGATGGAGGAAAATCCTTGGGCCAGGGTGTCATGGATTTCTCGGGCCAGCCGTGCACGTTCAGCTAAAACACCTGCTTCGTGCTGGGTAGAGGCAAGTTCGGCCCGGGTGCGCCGCAGCTCCTCAGCAGCGTGGCGCTGGGCCTCGCCTTCTTGATACAGCAGCTTGTACGCCTTGGCAGTGGCGATCGAAAATGCCATGCCAAAAACCGGTCCCAGCACCACAGGCAGAGGGGGGAAATCAGCCCCGGAGGAGGCCCACTGGGCAAGTATCACCCCCGCTGTCATCACCGAAACCATGCCGATACCCGCCCACCGCGGCAGGAGATGCAGATGAAGGAAAAATAGCGGAAAGACCAGCCAGGAAAATTCCACTGATCCAAACATCAACACTGCCCACATCACCGTGATCAGGCCCAGCCACAGCACAGCCCAACGGCGTGGATTCTTTTGAAGCCTGCCGGCCGAGAACCGCTTTTCAGCCACCGTCCCCACGAGGTAGACCAGTGCCAGCGCAACGCTGAGCCCGAAGTAGACATACCTGCTGGGGCGCTCACCGGCTTCTAGGAGCAGGCGGCTAACCCCTACCGCCAGCAATACTGCGAAGCCAACATGCAAGGTAACGCGAAGGAATCGCAGAATCGCAGTACTCGTGACGGGTGAAGTACTTGTGATGGGCGGGGCATTCGTGACGGGCGGGGCATCCACGGCAGACATGCCACCAGCATAAGTGCTGGTGGCCCCCTCTGCGCATCAACCAATTGGTTGATTGGCTTATCAACCTTTCGCTTCCGCGCTATCAACCAACCCCGCGATGGAGGCGAAGTGTTTTCGCAGGAGAGTTGAAGTAATGACTGATCCACATGGAAAAACACTAGTTCTTCCAGCATCTGAAAGAGGCCTTCTATGTTCCTCGCAATCCGAGACATCCGCTTTGCCAAGGGACGGTTCGCCCTTATGGGCTCCGTGGTTGCACTCATCAGCCTCCTGTTGGTGATGTTGTCCGGCCTGACGGCAGGGCTGGGCAATCAAAACACCTCGGCACTGGAAAAACTCGGCGGCAGCACCGCCGTCAACCAGGTGGTGTTTGGTGCCCCCGGCAAGAATGAGGCCAAGGTTTCCTTCACTGAAAGTGAAGTGAGCCAGGAACAGGCGCACTCATGGGCCAAGACCCCCGGCGTTGCCTCGGTGGTGCCGCTGGGTATCAACCAGACCCGTTTCCAGGCCAAGGGAGCTAGCCAGGGCACCACGAACGTGGCTGTCTTTGGTGTCGGCGGGGATGGCACAGGTGGCGGGATCGCGCCGTCGGCCGTCACCGATGAGACGGTGGTCATTGGCACGGACGTGGCCAAGGATTTGGCGTTGGACACCGGCGACATGGTCACCCTCGGCGGTGTGGACCTGAGGGTCAGCGCCATTGTGCCCCAGCAATGGTATTCACACTCCTCCGTGGTGTGGACGTCATTGCCGGCCTGGACCAAGATTGCGCATGTGAGCGACGCGAACCAGCTCGCCACTGCCTTGGCCGTGACGTACAGCAGCGGCGCAACAGTTGATACCGCAGCCGCCAACTCTGCCGCTGGCACAGTAAGCACCACGCGGACCGGCGCCTTTGCAGGACTGGGCGGCTACAAGAGCGAGAACGGCTCACTCATGATGATGCAGGCGTTCCTGTATGGCATCTCAGCCTTGGTGATCGTGGCGTTCCTGACCGTGTGGACCGTCCAGCGCACCCGTGACATTGCGGTACTGAAGGCCATGGGCGCATCCGGTCCGTACTTGTTGAGGGACGCGTTGACGCAGGCGGCGATCGTGTTGGTGGCAGGCGCCGGGCTTGGTGGGCTCGTGGGAATTGTTGGCGGTTTCTTCGCCGCAATGGGTGCACCGTTTCTGCTCACACCGGCCACCACCTTGCTCCCGGTAATCGGCATTGTGCTCCTGGGCCTGGCCGGTTCAGCCTTGGCTGTCCGCAAGGTCACCCGGGTCGACGCCATGATCGCCCTCGGCGGCAACTAGTCCCCACGCCCTCCCACTACTCGCAAGCTCGCAGCGGGACCCTCGGACGCGTGGGCCCAACCACGCCAGACACACAGCTTTCCCCTTCCATTTGTTAAGGAAACTCCAAATGACTGCTTTGAACCTGATCAATGTGACACTGCAATACCCCGATGGGGATGGGGTAATGACGGCCTTGGACGCCGTGAACCTCACAGTTCACCCCGGCCAGTTTGTCTCCCTAGTGGGCCCGTCCGGCTCCGGAAAGTCGAGCCTGCTGGCGGTTGCCGCAACCTTGGTCAAGCCCACCTCGGGCCTTGTCATGATCGACGGCGTGGACGCCACGGCACTCTCCGAGAAAGAGCTGGCATCCCTGCGCCGTGACAAGGTAGGGATCATCTTCCAACAGCCCAACCTGTTGGCCTCGCTCACTGCCTCGGAGCAGCTGATCATCACTGACCACCTTCGCGGCAAGTCCTTGAAGGCTGCTGCAGTGCGTGCCGCCGAACTGTTGGACCTCGTGGGGCTGGCCGATTGCGCTGGCAAACGTCCCCACCAGCTCTCCGGTGGTCAGCGTCAGCGCGTGAATATAGCCCGTGCTCTAATGGCCGACCCCAAACTCTTGTTGGTTGATGAACCTACAGCCGCCCTTGACCACGCTCGCAGCGATTCGATCGTACGGTTGCTGCGTAAGGTCAGCGACGAGTTCAATGTGGCCACCATCATGGTCACGCACGACACCGAGTTTGTCCCACTCACCGACTTGGTTGCCACCATGCGCGACGGCGTCCTGACCGCCCCGGTGCCCGCACTGGCTGGCAGCTTCTAGACCCAGTTATCCGAGCGTCCCGCCTGAGGCAAAAGCCGTGATTGTGCGGCCATGCAATAACATAAGGGAAACGCATGTATAGACCAGCGCGATCGGAGCCCCCCTCATCATGAAACGCATTGCAGCCCTTGGCGGCAGCTTACTCCTTGCTTTGACCATCTCTTCCTGCGGTGCCGCAACAGGCCCCGTTGGCACATGGGGCAATGGTTACAACACCGACAAGCAACCCTATTTGGAGCTCTCCTTGGGAGCCGATAAAAGCCCAGATTTCGAACAAGCAGGTTTCATCAGCGGCAGCGATGGTTGCAACCGGATTACCGGCCAGTGGTTCTTGGTTGAGGGCAAGCTCTCCTTTTCACAGCTCAGCGGCACTCAAATGGCTTGCGAAGGCGTAGACCAGTGGCTAACCAAGGCCGCTGGCGGTGTCATCAATGGTGATGTTTTGAGCATTAAGGATGCAGCGGGACTCCCCATCGGTACTCTGGATCGCCGAAACTAATTCTGAGAGTAGCCTGATCCTCCACCCTAAGCATCGGGTGGATGTTTAAACGTGTGGCCCGCAGCGTTAGCTGAGGGCCACACGTTTAAACATCCACCCCCAAGGCTGGCATTGGCAGCCCAAAGGTGTGCTTCAACGCAGATTTTGCTGCAAACCAGCCGCCCATCCCATGCACGGCAGGCCCGGGAGGGGTGGAAGCTGATCCCAGGTAGAGCCCTTGCACGGGCGTTCGCCACGGCTCCGTCGATACCACGGGGCGTTGTAAAAGCTGCCTCATGGTGACCGCTCCAGAGCCAATGTCGCCGCCAATATAATTGAGGTTGTAGGCGCCCACATCATGAGCGCTCTGTACTGAACTTGCCAGGATCAAGTCTCTGAAACCTGGGGCGTGCTTCTCTACGGCATCAATGATCTCTGCTGTGCAGTCACGTGAGGATCCTGCCGGAACGTGCGTGTAGGCCCACAAAGTGTGTTGTCCTGCCGGCGCCCGAGTCTGATCAATAACTCCTGCCTGCACCGCGAGCACATAAGGGTTCTTTGGGTGGCGTCCTGCCAGCACTTCACTCTCGGCAAACGCTATTTGTTCCCGCGATCCGCCCAAGTGCAAGGTCGGTGCAGCCCGCAGATCGGTCGCGGTCCACGGGACAGGTCCGGAAAGGGCAAAATCTACTTTGCACACACCTGCCCCATAGCTAAAGGATTCCAACTTCCGCGCATAAGAAGATGGCAGCTCGGCACCCGCCATCCCAACCAGGGCACGCGGCGTAGTGCTGGCGATGATGGCAGTGGCGCCCGTTGCAGCCCGTAATTCGGCCACGCTGTCAATGCGTACTCCCATCTCAATCCGGCCTCCGTGGGCTAACAGATCATCGGCCAACGCCTGGGAAATAGCGTGTGAGCCGCCCTTGGGAACCGGCCAGCCCCCGGCATGCGCCAAGACTCCCAACAGCAGTCCCGCCCCCGCAGCGGACGGTGACGGTAGGCGGCCAATGGCATGTGCGGACACTCCTGTCAGCATGGCCGGTGCCACGTCTAACGCAAAGCCAAGGTTCCATGCCGGCGTTCCTTGCAGCAGGGCCCTGGCCCCAAATTTCAGCACCGCCAACGGATCCCTGGGCAGTCGCAGCAGCGGTCCCTGCGTGAAATCAACAACCCCCTCCAGCCGGCGCAGGAGGGGTTCCATCAGGGCGCGCCAAACCGGCCCGTCCGCGCCCAGTGCCTCAACAGTTCGGTCTAGGCTGCGGTAGGCAATTCCGGCCCGGCCACCGTCCAGCGGGTGCCCGTAGGAGACCTCGGGTACCAGCAGCTCTATCCGGCGTTCCAGCTCGAAGGCTCGGAAGAAGGGCGAGGCCAAGGCCATGGGGTGGACGGCAGAGCACACATCGTGAAGAAAACCCGGCAAGGTACTTTCTGCAGTACGCGTCCCTCCGCCAATCGAATCGGCATCTTCAAAAACCTGCACCGACAGCCCCGCGCGTGCCATGGTCACAGCGGCGGCTAGGCCATTGGGGCCAGAACCCACAACAGCAACATCCACCATGATCAGCGCACTTCCGCAATCTTTGGCGCTTGTCCTGGCAGTTCTTTCCTAGGCAGTTCTTTCCTAGGCAGTTCTTTCCCAGGCAGTCCTTCCCCGGAGTCCTTCTCCATCAGGGATTCCGCCCTCGGTTCCAGCAGTACCCCACCCTGGGGATCGGCCACTCCTGCACGGCGCACCACATCATAGGCAGGCACAAACATGTCACGGATCACCAAGCCCACCATGATGCAGGTTGCCACTGTGCCTATGACGGCTGCCATGAGGAAAAAGGGTGTGTCTATGGCGTGCTGGTTACTGATGTTACCGAGGCTCTTGCTGCGGAAAAGCATCAGGGCAATAAAGTGCGTCACGATCGCGGCCTGCCATACAAGCACCGGGCGCCACCGTGGCATGGCCAATGCAATCAGCGGCACCAACCACACCGCATGCCACGGTTCGGTGCCCTTGTTCAAGACCATGAATCCTGCTGCCGCAATAAACACCAGCTGTGCCACCCTGGGTGTTCTGGGCGTATAGATCGCCAAACCCAACAGCCCGGCTACCAACAAGATCAAGAGCATGCCTGACATGGCATTTATGGCACCAATCTCAAGAGTCGGCCAGCCCATGCGGGCCGCAATCAAGTTAATTCCCCCATATAGAGAGGACTCCGTGGCGTCAGCGGAAATCAGGTTTTTGAGGTAATCCGGGAAGGCTGGCGGGTTGATGGCCATGATCGGGGCCAAACCCAGTAGCCAGGCGATGGCCGCTGCGGCAATCAGCTCGAGCATCTTGGCTACGTGGCCGGTTCGGATACCTAGGAACACCAGCGTCATGAGGATGAAGATGGGGTATGGTGCGGCCAGTGCGGCCACGCCAAAGAAGACTCCTGCCGAGAGTGTCTTCTTACGAGCGAAGAGGTAAATCCCGGCGCTGACCAGTGCCGCAGCCCAGAAGTCCCAGCTCACATAGGCCATCAAGATCAGCACCGGGCTGGCTGCCACCATGGCGGCGTCCCACACCCTGCGCCCGGATGTCCGGGCAACTAGTACCACGGCGGTAATCCAAGCCGCCACAATGAGTGCCGCATTGACGTCAAAAAAAGCCAGTTGGCGCAAGGCCCCTGTCCCGGCACTGCCCGTCAGCCATGCAGTGATTGTGGCAATCCAGCCAGCCAGAACCGGTTGCTCAAAGGGGGAACCCTGGGAGAAAAAGGGGAGCAAGGTCCCCACCGAGTCATCAACAAAAGCGTTGGGGAAAACCGAAAAGCACACTGTGGAGTACTGGTCGGGAGTTGTCCAGCCGGCCGTGCGGCAGTGGGACTTGGTCATGACTGCAATCAGCGCCGAAACGGCTGCCATCAGGACAAGAACGCGCTCCACAGTGAAGAAACCCGGGTTGGTCTGCCCCGGCGAGGTGCGCGTACCCAGAGGTCCGCCCACAGCCTCGGTCCACGTGCGCAGCATGTTGTCGCTGCGTGATGGCACAACAATGGGATGCCGGGTTTGAGTCCCCGAAGCCTGTGAGTGATGCATGGCTACGAGCCTACCTGTTCAACCCCTCATGGCCCGCTTGGTGCGTGCGCATTACCTCGACGCCGGTGCTACAGTCCCCACTGTTCGATCGCAGGGGTTTTCTTATCCCATCCGAGCGTGCAAACTTTGGCTGTGCCCAACACAAAATGCCTGCCGGAACCGGCCGGCAAGCGCAGCCAGCGGGCGGCCATGATGCGCAGGAAATGTCCGTGGGCCACCAACAGAACGTTGGCAGGGTTGCCGTCCTCCCGGGTGATGGCCAATGCCCGGCTCACAATCCGATCCGCACGCTCACCCACCTGCTCCAGAGTTTCCCCGTTGGGAACTCCGTTGTCCCAAATCAAGTACCCGGGGTTCTCCGCGCGCACCACAGCGCTGTCAACGCCTTCGTAATCTCCATAGTCCCATTCCACCGCGTTGGGTTCCACAATTGCCTCAGGGAAGCCGGCAAGAATCGCCGTACGGTGTGCCCGCTGCAGTGGGGATGTAAGAACAAGGTCAAAGTCGACGCCGGCCAATGCAGCCTGCGCGGAGCGTGCCTGGTCCTCTCCCACCTGTGTCAACGGCAAGTCCGTCAAGCCCGTGTACTGGCCGCTGCGGGACCACTCGGTCTCGCCATGGCGCAATAGCCAGAGTTTTGGCCCACCCAGAGCCGCTGTTGCACTGGCCGGAGTGCTTCCCTTTGATATATTGCTCATTGCGTATATTCCAATCAGAGAATATTAGTATGGGTTTTACTCGTCCGTCTTCTGCAGTACCCGCGGTCTTAGCTGCGCCTTCAAGCTGTGGCTTGTGGCGCTTGGGGCGCCTCAGGCTGCGACTCGGGCTGCTCCGTCCACCAGTCGCGGAGGACGTCCTGCGCCCTATCCGGCCCCAGTGGACCGTGTTCCATCCGCTGCTCCATGAGGAAGTTGTAGGCGCGGCCCACCACACGCCCAGGCTTGATGCCGAGCAGGGCCATGATGGCAGCCCCGTCAAGGTCAGGACGGATAGCATCCAGCTCTTCCTGCTGCGCCAGAACAGCAATGCGCTGTTCCAGATCATCATAGGCAAAGGAGAGCCTATCCGCCTTGCGCTGGTTTCTTGTGGTCACATCGGAACGGGTTAGCCGGTGCAGGTGCTCCAACAGCGGGCCCGCATCCGTCACATAACGGCGAACGGCGGAGTCGCTCCAGCCCGATTCCCCATACCCGTAAAAGCGCATATGCAGCTCCACAAGCCGGGAAACGGCCTTGATGGAATCGTTGTCAAAACGCAGCGCCTTCATCCGCTTGGCAGTGAGTTTCGCCCCGGCCAGATCGTGGTGGCGGAAGCTGACCGCACCTCCCGGTTCAAAACGGCGGGTCTTGGGCTTGCCGACGTCGTGCATCAACGCAGCAAAACGCAAAACAAAGTTTGGCCCGGGAACAGGCCCCTCCGGCCCTGTCTCCAAGGTGGCAGCCTGCTCCAGAACCTGCAGTGAGTGCTGGTAAACGTCCTTGTGCCTGTGGTGCTCATCGGTTTCCAACTTAAGCGCTGGAATCTCTGGCAGCACCAGTTCGGCCAAGCCCGTTTCCACCAAAATATCGATCCCGGCCCGCGGATGGGCACCGCAAATGAGCTTGACCAGCTCCTCGCGAACCCGCTCGGCCGAGATGATGCTGATACGCCCGGCCATGTCCTTCATGGCAGCAAGCACGTCCGGATGCAATGTGAAGCCAAGTTGCGAGGCAAAGCGTGCGGCGCGCATCATGCGCAGGGGATCATCAGAAAAGGAATTTTCAGCAGTTCCCGGCGTGCGCAACAGCCCGGCGGCCAGGTCTTTGGCACCGCCGAACGGGTCCACAAGTTCCATGGCGGGCAGCCGCAACGCCATTGCGTTGACGCTGAAGTCACGCCTCTGCAGGTCATCCACAAGGGAGGTGCCAAAAGCCACTACGGGTTTGCGGGAGTCCGGATCGTAAGCTTCTGCTCGGTAAGTGGTGACCTCAATGAGCAGCATCTCTTTCGCAGAGTTGCGTTTGCGAAAGCCAATAGTGCCAAAGTCGCGGCCCATCTCCCAGTGTGAATCCGCCCATTTTTTTGCCACGGCGAGAATCTCATCCGGGGTGGCATTCGTGGTGAAATCTAGGTCGGGAGAAACCCGGCCCAGAAACAAGTCGCGGACCGGTCCGCCAACGAGGGAAAGCTCAAAGCCAGCATTTGCAAAGAGCATCCCCAGTTCAAGAACAACCGGGTCAAATTTTGAGGTATCAGGCACTAAATCCATGGTCCCTTAAGAATGCCAGACTTTTACCCTCCCGGGTTTGTCTAGGACACCAATCCCGCCTCGCTACTCATAAGGCACCGCAAAACTGCACCGCTGGGCCTGTCATCATCCAACGCCAAAGATAGCTAGAGTGGACTGCATGGTCCACCCCGTGCCGCGCGCGCCCAAGAGGAACCCGTTGCCACCGGCAATGGGAGCACTCGGAGCGCCCGCAGCACCGAGCCAGTTACCCACTATTGAGGAAGTCTCGGCAGGTGGTGTGGTGGTGGAAATGCACCAAGGTGTTCCCCATGTTGCCATCATTGCCCGCATCAACCGTGGCGGCCGGCTTGAGTGGTGCCTGCCGAAGGGGCATCCCGAAGGTGTGGAAACTCATGCAGAGGCTGCTGTCCGGGAGATTGAGGAAGAAACCGGCATAGCCGGGGAGATTCTGGCTCCCCTGGGCAGCATTGACTACTGGTTTACCGTTAGCGGCCACCGAGTGCACAAAACGGTCCATCACTTCTTGTTGCGTGCCACCGGCGGGTTCTTAACCATTGAGAACGATCCGGACCATGAAGCAGTAGATGTCGCTTGGGTGCCGCTCAATGAGCTGGCAAGAAAGCTCTCCTTCCCCAATGAGCGGCGCATCACCGATTTGGCGCGGGAATTATTACCGGAATATTTTTAGTCCAGTAGCCGCCGCTCAGGAGAGTGAGCGTGCACTCCCTTGAGTCCACGCTCAGTGCGTGTCCATTGTCAGCGCGTCTCAAGGCTGCAATGAGATGATGGTGGTGATGTCTAATGTTGAACGGGTTAACATCCCGCCTAAACCCGTAGCCGCACCGCGTGTGCCTCCCCGGAACCCTGCTCTTGTCCCCGCTCCGCCCCTAGCTCATACCGCGAGCAAGGGACGCATGAGCCCTTCTGCTGCGCGTTCCAGCGCCAACATGGCAGTTGGCACCCTGGTGTCCCGTATTTTGGGGTTGATTAAGGGAATTATCTTGAGCATCGCCGTGGCCGGCACGGTCATCGGTGACATTTTTGAAGGCGCCAACTACCTGCCCAACTTGATCTTCCTCATGCTGGCAGGAGGTGTCTTCAATGCCGTGTTGATCCCGCAGATTGCCAAGGCCAGCAAGCATCCTGATGGCGGCCGTGATTTCATTTCTCGGCTGCTGACCCTAGGACTTCTGGGTCTGCTGACGCTGACCGCCGTCGTCATGCTCCTTGTGGTACCCATCATGAGCCTGTCAACTTCGTTCACAGGTAAGCAACTAGAACTCGCCATTACCTTTGGTTTGTTCTTGTTGCCACAGATCTTCTTTTACGGGTTGTTCTCGCTGCTGGGGCAAGTCCTCAATGCGCATAACTCCTTCAAGGCTTACGCTTGGGCCCCTGTGGTGAACAATGTGGTGGCCATTACCGGATTGCTCGTGTTCATTTTTGTTGCTGGCAGCTCCGCGACTAACCCGCACACGGTCGGTAACTGGACCACCGGACAATCGTGGATCCTGGCCGGTACCGCCACTCTCGGCATCATCGCCCAGTCCGTGGTGTTGCTTATACCTGTTCACCGTCTGGGTTTGAACCTGCGCCCCAAGTTCTCTTTGAAGGGCGCAGGGCTAGGAGTCACTGCCAAGATCGCCACATGGACCATGGGAACCATGATTATTGGCAACTTGAGCTTTATCCTCATCCTGCGCATCGCCACCATCCCGAGCGGCGCAGACAGCAACGCTGGTGGGTCTGTGTATCCTGGCGCTCTGGTATTGAGCCGTGCAACCGAGATGTACATCATGCCGCATTCAACCATTGCGTTGTCCATTGCCACGGTGATGTTTACGGCCATGGCACACGCCGCAGCAAGCAAGAACCTTCCGGCGTTGCGATCCTCCGTCTCCAGTGCGTTGCGGACCACGGGGATGGCTACGGTCTTTGCCGCTATGGCTTTGCTGGTGCTGTCCGGTCCCCTCGGGATGCTCTTTAGCGGAAATCAGGAGCTGGTGGGCCGTCAGGTGGCCATCACGCTGGCTATTTTGGCCGTCGGGGCTCCGTTCTTCAGTATCAATTTCATTCTCAACAGAGTTTTCTATTCTCAGGAGAATGCCAAGACCCCATTCATTCTGCAATGCATCGCAGTGGCTGTGCTTCTAAGCTGTGTATTGATAGCCGGTCAACTGCCCCCGGAATGGATCATTTACGGCATTGCACTGAGCTACACCATCAGCAACTTCGTAGGGCCCATGATCAGCCACCGATTACTGAAGGCCCAACTGGGCGACTACGGTGGCGGCCTTATTCTGCGCGCACATATGCGTTTTCTCGCTGCGGCCCTCGTTAGCGGCATTGTTGGGGAGCTTTTGTTGAGGCTTTTTGGAAGCTCCGCAACCGGAGGCTTTATGTGGACATCTATTCAAGCGTCAGTGGTGACCTTGGCTGTTGTGGGATCTGCCATGGCGGTGGTCTATGTTCTGGTTTTGAAGCAGCTGCGTGTGGATGAAATTGATGCCCTTTTGAATCCGCTGATCAACAAAGTACGCAATCGGATACCCGGAAAATAAAGATATTGGACCAACGCCGTTCCGTGATACGCCCCAACCACGGCCCTTACAGTGTTTTCCTATAGAATCAGTCAAAATATGGCTTGTGATCTTCATTGACACCGGCCACCGTGTTTGTAAAAGGAGGATTTGGTGCCACAACCCATTGATGTGGGCTCTATCCTTGGCGGCCGCTACAAAGTGACCGGCCGCATCTTGGCCTCTGCCGAGAACGATATTATCCTCGACGGCCTGGATCAGGTCCTCAACCGCCCCGTGAGTATCTTGGTGGCAGCTGTTGAGAACTCACCCAACCTGACGCAGAGCGCCAGGGAAGTGGCCACGGGTGCAAGGGTTTCCAGTGTTTCCATCTTGGATCTGGGTGTGGAAGGAAACGCCACCTACCTCATCGCCGCCAGGAATTCCCCTGCTGACCTGCTTGACTTGGTGGTTCCCACGGAACCCTTGGAAGAGGTCTACCAGGAGCCGTTCTTCACTGATACTCTTGGCACGGAAATTTTCGGCAAGGCCCGGGACGCAGCTCCTATAAAGGATGCCTACGTCTACGAGGACAACTCCCCGCTGACGCCGGCCCACCCCATCCCCGGCATTACCACCCCGCCACCAACACACGCGGATGTTCCCACCCCGCCGCCCACCGCAGCGGTGAGCGGAATCGCCGGTGCAAGTGCCGCCGCAGTTCCTTCCCCCGCAGTAGCACCACCCCCTGTTTCAAAGGTGACGCTCTGGGATGAGGATGACTATGGATTCATCAACGAGGACCATCAGGAGAACCTGGACGAGACCAGGCGGCCCGGAAGATTCCCGGCGGAACTCCTGGACGCCCATGACGACTACACGGAGTCCGAGGACTATCTCGACGACGAGGATGACGGAAATGCTCCTCGTGCCACCGGCCGTTGGCTGACGGGCGCCATTTTCGGTGTCCTGCTCATTGGCGCTCTCATCTTTGCGGTATCGCACATCACCAACTTGTTCCCCGGCCCGGAAGTTCAAGCTGGCCCTACCACCACCACCACGGCTACTGCGCCCACAGAAGCGCAGAGCCCCGCGGCACCCCCAGCGCCCGCGGTCGTGGCACCTGTTATCAAGGGGCTAACGGATATCACCGTCTACAATCCGGGCGCACCGAACTACAGTGAGGCGTTTTACCCCCGGCTCAAGGACGCCATCGACGGAAACAAAGCCACTTACTGGCCTACCGTAGAGTTCTCAAACGCCGCGTTCGCCGACCAGACAGACAGCATCAACCTGGTGGTGGAACTACAGGCTGAGTCAACCATCAGTTCAGTCACCATTAACCAGCTCGCCGGATTCGGTGGCCAGTTCAACATCCTAACTAACAGTAAGCCTGTTCTGCAGGATGCCACGAAGATCGGTAGCGGCTCATTCAGCTCACCGGACTTCACGTTGACGGCAGCTCCTGGGGTTACCGCCAAATACGTGATTATCAACTTCACGGACCTGCCCCGGTTGCAGCCGTATGTCACCTATCCCTTCGGATTAAAGATCACTGAAATCAGCATCAAGTAACCATCCCCTACGCCGCCCACAACCTATTCGGAATAAGTGTCTCTCTGTACCGGTTGTGTTTAGCGAAGGAGCTATTGGGCCGCCGTAGCGCGGTTCCGTCTATGAAGGAAAAGGAACACTCACCCGTGAGCACTGAAGTTACCCCCGCCAGCGAAGTCCGCGACGTCATTATTGTTGGCTCCGGCCCCGCAGGTTACACGGCCGCGATCTACACTGCCCGCGCCGACCTCAAACCGCTCATGATTGCCGGTTCAGTCACGGCTGGTGGCGAACTGATGAACACCACTGACGTGGAGAATTTCCCCGGTTTCCCCGATGGCATCATGGGCCCGGATCTGATGGAAAACCTTGGCCAGCAGGCTGAGAAGTTTGGCACCGAGGTGATGTACGACGACGTCACATCAGTAGAGCTCGAGGGTGCCATCAAGACTGTAACCCTTGCCGATGGCCAGGAATTCAAGGCACGCACCGTAATTATTTCCACGGGTTCGGCTTACCGGGAACTTGGGGTTGATGGTGAGAAGCGCCTGGTGGGCCATGGCGTCAGCTCCTGTGCCACCTGCGACGGTTTCTTCTTCAAGGGCCAGGACATTGCCGTTATTGGTGGTGGCGATTCCGCCATGGAGGAAGCCATCTTCCTAACCAAGTTTGCGGCAACAGTGACGGTTGTTCACCGCCGTGACAGCCTACGCGCATCCAAGATCATGGCCGAACGCGCGCTGAAGCATCCGAAGATCAAGTTCATCTGGAACTCCGAGGTTGTCAGCGTCGAAGGTGAAGCCAAGGTAACCGGTGCACGGTTAAACAACCTTGTCACAGGGGAACAAAGTGACTTGGCCGTGACGGGACTATTCGTTGCTATAGGCAACGATCCTCGTGTTGATCTCGTCAAGGGTGTCCTGGAGCTAACAGAGGCAGGAACCATTGCCGTAGAGAGTCGCTCCTCCAAGACGAGCATCAAGGGTGTCTTCGCTGCTGGCGACGTAGTGGACCCCACGTACCGCCAAGCCATCACGGCCGCTGGTTCAGGCTGTGTTGCAGCACTAGATGTTGAGCATTACCTCGCCGAGCAAGACTCCTAAGAGAAAGCAGATTCCCATGAGCAACGCAAAGAGCGCCACGGATGCAACATTTGCAGACGTTGTCCTGAAGTCAGAAAAGCCCGTCATTGTGGATTTCTGGGCAGAGTGGTGCGGTCCCTGCCGCAAGCTGGGCCCCATCCTGGATGAAATTTCTGTGGAGTACTCGGACAAGGTAGAGGTGGTGAAGGTGGATGTTGATGCAAATCCCGCCATTTCCGCCAAGTATGGAATCACCTCCATTCCTGCCGTTTACCTCTTCAACGGCGGAGAAGTGCAGAGCACTGTTATTGGTGCCCGCCCCAAGCAGTACTTTGAGAAGGAATTCGCAGACGTCCTGAAGTAAAGAGGCGAATGGTATTAATGACTGTGGACCGGGGTGCTCCCGGTCCACAGTCATTTAAACCACTCCAGCGTTTCTCTCAGACTGATCCTAAGCTTCAAATCGCTCATAGCTTCCGCGCGGAAATTCCCTTTTTCTCACCCGCGCAATACTATTATTTGTGGGTCCCCTAGAAAATCCGCTTCATGCCGGCTGCTTCTCAGGCCGCTCCTACCTCTACCTCTTCTGTTTCACGTGAAACGTGGCCTCCTGAATGTGACTCCAGAAACCACGCATCCTAAAACTGAATGGTATGGGTTCGGCCGTTGTCTGGGCGGGACAATAGGATACTCGGCTTCCCGACTGAACCTGAATGGGCTATTGGCGCCAAACTCAACGCAGAGTCGTGTGACGCAGCCGAGTATCGAAGACAATTAGCGAAGACCAGCAACGCAGTAGAACAGCCCTGGACAGCCGCGCAGTAGTGCCTCCAGTAGGGCCTCCATCTTCGCTCGCGAGGCAAAGCTATCATTCACTTCGATCCCCATGAGTTGCCAGCCATGATCTCTTCTAGCACTCGGCAAGCAAGCTGAAGATCGAAGCAGCCAGAAGAGGACCTTCATCAACTGTCCAGACAGCGTCTACAACCGACACACAAATTTCCAGCCACCGTGTTTTGGTCCTCCAACCGGCGACTGTCAGCACCCCTCTCACGCCTCCAATGCTGATCTTTGGGCCCCATGGAGGCCGTCAGTACACGCATGGAGGTGGTGAACGAGAATCGCGGAACGGATTGAATTCGAACTGATCGGGGCGGATTGACTAGGGGCAGACCGGTCAGGAACGGATCGGGGGAAATCGGTGTGAACCGGAGTGAACCGGTGTGGGCTCCACATCGCCCGGAAGTATCCGGGCTCTTCGAGCCAGAGGTTGCCGCCAATAGATTCGCAAGTGCCTTGCCACCGCTCATGCAGGAACAGTCGCAAGAGCTGTATGGACTTGAAGGAGCACACCAGGCCGTACTTGGCGCTCAACATACGACTTAGAACCTATAAACGATGCCTCATAATAATCCTTGTTCTACTAGTGTATATACTCTAAAATAGAGATATGGGCGATTCAATGAATATCCCGGCTGGCTGGGATGCTTCATCCACCACAGGACATGTGGCGGACCTGATTGCTGGACTGACCCTGCCTCTTATTGAACCGCTGGACACTGACATTTCTGCCATGTCATCCTTCCCGAAGTATCCTGTACCTCATTCAGCTGACCCTGCCGTCCCACGGTCTGGAGACAGAATTCCAGACAACCTCCAGTCGTCTGCAGAAAATTCTTCGCATCAAGGCCCCCAATCGCAGCTGGAATCAGCCAGACTTCTCATGGATGAATGCACAGATGCACTAGTCGCGCTGAAGAAGCATCAAAACCAATGTGCCGCACTGGCCGCCGTGCTCATCGAGCGGTTACAGGCCACAGCGCTATTGGAAGCCACTGTCCTAAACGCGGATCCATGGCGACACCAACAGTGCATGAACAGCATCCGAGCCGAAACCGCGAGCATACTATCCATCCCTGAAAACATGTCCGAGAGGCTTCTGGATCACGCATCCACCCTAGTCCAGCAATTGCCAACAACTTTGGCAACGCTGGTTGATGGTGGGCTGGGGTGGGAACACGCCGTCGTCATCGCCGAGGAGACGGACTTACTGCGCGCAGCAGGTTTGCCGCCAGTCACAATCCACGCATTCGAGCAAGCCCTGCTCGAGAAGGCCGCAGCGTCAACTCTGCCAAGCTTCCGTGAAAAGGCACGTCGACTCCGTGAACGCCAGTATCCTGAAACCATCCCTGCCCGGACCCGCCGCGCATACTCCAGCCGCTACTTGCGCATCAGTCACGGCCAAGACGGCATGTCCTGGTTGAGCCTTTACGCTCCGGCGCCCACGTTGGAAGGTGTCTGGAACCTGTGCACCCGCACTGCTCAAGCTGCACAGGGGCCGCATGAGGACCGGACACTAACTCAGCTCCGGGCTGATGTTGCGGCGGCACTGCTGCTAAACCAGTCCATGGAGGAGAACAGTGTCTATTCACCAACCCCTGACGCAGAGGCTGGAACGGGAACAGCTCAAGAGTTTATTCACAGTACATTCACCACAACCAGTGTGGTCAAATCGTCTAAGGGCCTCGAGTCTCTGGGCAATGAAAAGGAACCCTCTGGAGAATCCTTGACACCTGATCTTGACCGGGGTGACTACCACCTCGATGATTGCCAGGTCCCTGTCTATGATGATCCAAACTATGGAGACGTTGCGTTCAGAGCCCCAGACATTGATGACTGGGCGGATTGGATCCCTGCTTGGTCCCCTCCCGATCTCATCCCCTCACCAAAGATCAGTGCCGGCACAACCACAAGAGACAAGACAGACCCTGTGTGGCCGCCAATGCCCCAGGTCACCCCTGTCTTGATGGTACCGATACTCTCGTTGCTAGGCGCCACCAACGAGCCTGCGTGGATGGAAGGTGCTGGTCCAATCAGCATGGAAGTGGCCAGACATCTGGTGGCGCAGTCTTCAAGTTTCTACCGCATTCTGGTGGATCCCATCTCGAACCAGACAGTGGATTCCGCCCCTGAACACTATAGAACTACAAAGGCAATGCGAACCATGTTGCGGATCAGGGATGAGTACTGTCAATTCCCGGGCTGCAACGCCAAGGCCCATACTTCTGAGATAGACCACATTAGGAAGTACGAGAACGGCGGCTCCACGACCTTCATGAACCTGGAGGTGCTGTGCCGGCGGCATCACGCGCTAAAGCACTTCAAGGACAACAGAACCCATCAGGGCCACTACCGCACAGACCAGACTCCCGAACGTCGTGAAGTGAAAATGCGGGGCTGGACACCGGCAATGACGGACAGGGGAATCGCATGGACGTCACCCTCAGGGCGCTATCATCCGCCCAAGGACAGCGATAGCCAGCCCCCCACCTACCCTAAATGGCTGCGGAAAATTGTAGAGCTCAAAATCTCTACGCAGGACCAACACGAGATTGACTCCAAGGGATTCGAGGATGAAATGGGCATTTTCCTCTCGGACCAAGATGGCTACTGCGATCAATTCACCACGGCCGAACCAACCGAGGAGCTCATCCCCAGCGACGAAGATGAAGAGATCCTCACCGAGATGGCCATCAAGGCATTCCTCGCAAATGAACCCCTGGCAGACACGGAGGAATAATCCGGTAGGCCTCCCCCGGATCTTCTAACCGACCCTCTGTATCAACTCACTTACCTGACGTTCATGTTTCACGTGGAACACTACTTGTTCTCTTGCGATACCGAGAGCCTCATTCAGATCAAACACCTAAGCTCTGATCAGCTGCGGAGACCCAATCGATCCACTCAAAACGACTGACCACATACCAAGTGGTCCTGGATGGTTTCCATGGTCAGGCTACTCGCAGTAGGGATTCCACCTTACGCCACCATACTGTTGGCAGTGAGGATCAGCGAGGTACGTTAGTAGCTGGATGAAGTGAGCCATAAGAACGTGCGCGTGGCATCGAAGAGAGACTGGTGCCCGGCACATAAGAAAGATGAGCTGTCACCGCAGCCAAACCTTTGGTACACGCAACATTGCCTCCTAATACTCGAGTCTTTGTCCCCAGCTCCTAGTTGTGCATGACCCACCATTTTGCGCTGTATACCTTTCGAACGGCAGGGCTGGTAGGACTCAAGATGAGAGTGAGGAATTAGCCATTGAAGTCATGTGGCCAATTCCGATCACATTGAGATATTTCCACAGCGGGAAAGCCCCATCATGCGTTCACCTGATATTGGATCCAGAATCCCGTAGTGCCAGCTTGAGTTCAGTACCCAGCACTCTTGCAAATGCGCTGGCAGCCCAAACCACGGTCTGCGACTGGTACCGTTTCGGTCCCCCACGCCCTCCGGGTAGAGCCACGTTGCTTCCCGGTTGGTCCCCCCATTCCCTTCCTGGCCATGAGTTCTACGACCGTCATGCGGATCGTAGATCGCGAACGAGTCTATCCAGCGAAATATTGCATGGCGTTGACGCACTCGTCTGCCAAAAGGTTGGCACCCCTGCATCCGTTTACATGTCAGTACTATTGGCTCCTCTTTGACCCGTCCTAGAACCCTCACGCGTGTTAGGCCGAGGAATCAATCGTCTCCTTGTTTGACCACCGCGTCAGCGTGAAGACCAATTCAGCTGTCTATTCTGCACCCAGTATCTTGTGCCGCCTGATTGGCACAGTGGTCTTCTCCACCAATCAATGGTGGAGTGACTCATCTGTTCCGAGGCAGTGCCAAACTACCCAAAGCGCACCCCTTCCCAGCAACGGAAATGATGGGCAAGCATCCCATCCCGGTGCGTTGAGATAACGAAAAGGAACAGAGACGATGATGATAATGAGCACCACGAGGTAGTCTGCGGCAGCATTGCCGTCTGGGTACTATCCTTCGCTGGACTCCACAGCGACGCTGCCAGACCACATGGCGTCCAGCCTGCTGGGCCAGGGTGTCCTCATCGCATACCGAGTGGCTGCACGAGGATATATTGCAGTACCTTAGGCAACCTCAATCTAGACATCCTGGGATACCCCAAGATCTAGCCGCGCGGACTCAGCCGAGCATCCTGACGAGCCCGCACATCACGATGACAATCAGACCCAACAATCACCTCGTCGCTGAAAACGACGCCGGCATCTAACAACAGCGCAAGCACTAACAGCTGGTCGGAATCTGGAGGCACTTAGGGCGTTGCTTGTCGGTTTGTAGATGCGCACTGTGGGCAAGCGGGCCGGAGCATGACGCCACCGCCACGGTGAGGGTGGCGCTCCCGATCGACTACAAGGACGCGGACCCGAAACGAGGTAGCTAGGGAGCTGTACCCGTTAATCATCGCTGTCTGTGTTCGCGTCACTTATTCTTTTGGCCAGCATACCTCCCCGTTGCTCGCTGCAGTGTTGCCGGGTGTCAGCTGGTCTGGGCGTTCTTCGGTGCCGTGTTCCGCTCCTTGACTCCGGCTATTTGGCAGCCAGTGGCACGGCAGTGAACCTGGTCAATCCGTGTGGAGCTGATATGCACTATTCTAGGGTGATTCTTCTTATCCGGGGTGGATCATGTTGACTTGGGTGACGTCTTGGCGGATGTCCCCTCCTTGGGAATACTAGGGTCGAGCACGGACAAATGTTCAAGAGCCAGCGGCCGGATATGGCATATTTAGTCGAGGCTTTCGGTAGCGGGCCTGTGTCGATCTGGTGTGTAATCTCGCCACTTCGTATACATCGGATCTCGTCACTTCGGAGACGACACTCTCTCCCCACGTCGGAGACACTTTTACCGACGGGTTGGCAGCGATAGTCATTGAATGGCGAACTCTCTTTCACCCGCGTTCCCGTGCACCGAAGACTCCGGCCCGTAAATATGGCCCCGGCTGATTCACAAAGTGGTGAAGATCCGGAAGCAACTCAAAGCCGATGGCTGGTGCTATGGTCCACGTTCGATCTATAACGAAGCCAGCCAGCAAGGGAGGTTCCCGGGTGGGAAGGTTTCCTCGGTCGCGAGGGATAACCCGCCTGCGCTCCAGTGTCTGCCACGTCGACGCAGCCCCCAGGGAACGACCCAAGTCCCCGTACATCCCGTTCGTACGCTCCACCGTGATGTCATTGTGGCAACTGGATGCTTTCGAGTACCGTTTCGCTGGCGAATAAGTTATCACCGTGTACCAGCTCCTCGATGACTCTTCGCGCTTCGATGTGGGCACAGCAGCGTACTCACTTGCCGAGAACAGTACCGATGCCAAGGACGTCCTCGAACGAGCCATCACCGTTTACAGCCCGACCAAAGATGTGCTGTCGGAGAACTCATTGGCGTTCAATCAGCTGCGGGCCGGCAGGATCGGTTCCGGTGAAATCTTCCTCGCCTCCAAAAGGACCATGCCGATCAGCGGACTGCCCGGCAAACCCACCACGCAAAGCAAGAACGAGCTCTCTCAGCAAACCCTGCTGCGGTTCCTCGACGTGCAGCAGCCCGCCATGTTCGAGCACCTTCAGGGCAGGATTCACCGGTTTTGAGATCACTACAACAACCGCCGGCCGCGCCAATCCCTGGACCATTCCACACCGCGTACAGCCTGGGATTTACTTCAACATACTGTTACCGAGTGCGCTATTTGACGATGACGTCGTCGCCTTAAATGACGATGGGATCGATGGACCGCTCGTCATGGTGACGTGGTGTTTCAGGGCATGGCAAAGCACGGTCTCGTCTCTTTTTAGGTGTGCAGGGGTGGGCTGAGTATGTTATCTCGTGTGAAGTGCCCGATCACGGTCCAAGGCGGCAGCTCGACACTTGCCCGATGGTTGAAAGCCAATGCGGCGCCGGCAAAGATATTCAGGTGCCAGCCGAGCAGGCTCAGCCACTGCTTGGGGCGGACCAGCTTGTCGGGGTTGAGACGGAACGCGTGCTTCACTGCCTGTTGCTTCAGCCAGTGAACGTGTGTGTCCGGGACCCGGCGGAGCCAGCGCCGCACCCTGCGTAGGGCCAACGCGGCTGGCAAAAGGAACTGGGTATGTCCGCAGTCGGCACAGCGGGCTCGCCGCCGCTGTACGGTCAGCCGCTCCTGGCCCAGGCCACGCACGGTGCGGTGACGGGAGTGCCCGTGGGGGCGCAGCGGCGTCGAGCAATGAGGACAGGGTATTTCGCCCGCCAGCAAGGCCGTCCCGGCCTGATCGGGGCTACCCACGACCATCATCGCGCCCGCTCCTCTTCCTATACCAAAAGATCATGTCAATGACTCTTGCCTACCACGCCCCGGCTAGGAAGGGGCCACTTCGTGGAGAACAGCGAAACAAGGGAACGAAGGAATCACTCCACCACGGGCGGCCCGAGCAAAATCATGCTGCCACTTTGGTTGCTCAGAGATTTCGGGCCCCGGCGGGAATGGCGGATCTGGTCGTCGGGTTGACGCTGCCAACTAAGCACAAACCACAGCAGCTACATCGTCACCCACAATGACCAATGCGCCCCAAACAACGCGACGCGTAACACACATACGCTGGCAACACAGCCGATTCCCTAACCGACCCTGGAAGCCAAAGCCTTGTACTACATGCAAGTCCGTACACGGCCTCAGGGAGACCTTGATCCGGCAGTACTGACAATCTCCAAGACCGGGGAAATCCTGGCCGCTAGAAAAAACCCAGGATAGTCCCGCAGACCAGTCAGTCGTACAGATCACCCTCGCGAACCGGCAGGCCTATTACCAAGGATGCCAGTCTCCTTGCCCACGCCCTAAGCCGACCGCTGCGGTGCGTCGTGCTCAGCAAAACAATGGAATCTCAAACGAGAACACTACGAGGACCAATGTGCCAAACACCAAGAAGAACTACCTGATGTGATGTCCACTCGTTAACCACCGGCACAGCTGCCTGTGCAACCGAGCCGGCAGCTGTCTACGAAGTATTGAAAGCCTCGTCTATACATGGCAGAGCATCGGCAGCTACGGCGAATGAAGCATCCATGACGAATTCCCCAAGATAAAGACTGCGCGCCTGGTACCGGCTCATTGGCTCAGTTCACCAGTACGGTCTCAGTGCCGTGGATGAAGCATGACCCGGACGGGACAAGCGGACCCTGTAAGCGAAAATATACCCTGTTACTGCGAGTTTGGAAGTTCTCCGAGTTCAATGATTCAGTACCCGTACAGCCCTGGATAAGCACCGTTGACATGTTCCTCGTGAACGGCTTCACTATCAATTCTGTTAGAACGCAACGTCAGTAGCGGCTTTGAGAGGGCCGTTGTTGTTCACCTTCTCCGCAATTGGCCGGTACCACCAACCTGCCCACAACTAAGTCAGCAGAAGGCCACCCTGGTACCAATGAAGTGACAAGGACCGACGCCGCACCATCAGAGAGAATCATGGATAATCCCAGCACCACATGGCTCTTACGGGTGTTCCCCTCTTCATGGAAAAGCTGCGATCCCATCCCACCACAGCGGATACGGCGTATTTGTGGACTCGCACAAGGCGTAAGGCGCGGAATCGTTTGCAGGCTATCAGTTCGCTCCGGCGGGCAGGGTAAGGAATGTGGCGGTAGACTGTGAAGCTTTCTGGCTGTTCGATTCCAACGGGTGAAAGGTCAGTCGGGATATACCGGCACAACTTACCCATTTATGACGGCCGATACGACACTCGCACCCAGGTATCCGGCGATCGTTTCGCAACCACACATCACCACCCCGCACGGGTCGCTATTGCAGAGATGGCGGCCCTACTCGGTCGCACCTATGAACAGTGCTGATAGATCCATACACATGCACTGAATTGCAGAGCTCCCGTATTTGGCTGAGGTACTGGGTAACAACGCAGCCCGGTACAACAGGGCCCATGCACAATAGACCTGACTATAAATACGGTAAGCACTCGCGCCCCCATCGCGCTCCTGAAGCGGGAGGTTGTCTTGTGGTTAGGCGGTATGTGTATCACCGATTCCATTCCGGATGAATGCGGGCGCACCATCGGGACGTCACGCCGCTTAGAGCTGGCCGGTTTAATTAGAAGCAGGTACTGCGTCTGATATACATGCTGGTGCATCGATCTACACCTACTAGTGTCGCTCTTTCTGAACCCTGTGCTTTTCACCTTGCCCTGGCTGAAAGCCGATGGGCACACGGTCCTGCTGGGGATACAGGAGCCAATGCCGGCCAACGCCGGAGTCGCACAAAAGAACCGGGCAGACAACTACTCCACCAAGTCATTGGGTAGGTTCTGGCCATGGGCCGGGGTGGTACTGGCACTTCCTATTCCAGCAGATCAAACAACAGCTAAGTGGCGGGAGACCCTCTTTGCAGTCACCCATCTACTGCACAACTGGTGGCTGTCCTGCACGGGTTCATGGAGTCAGCCTAGGCACCAATCACCCTCTAAGCACCTTTAGTCACATACCTCATGCGCAGCGGGACTAGCAGAGGTCAATCTAGAGGCTCAGATCCCACGTGCGCCCTTCCGGCTTACCCCAGCAGGCCTTGTTGTGCCGGAACACCTCCCAGGCCCTTAGGAGGACGCACAGCCGCCTTAATCTAGGCCTCGCATCCTAGTGGGCTCCCTCCAACCTAGATGAGAGTTGCAGTAGCTGTGTATGAGACGGGTAGATAGCCGCAAATTTGAATGGTCGCCTCTTTGCGGAATTGGACTTCGTGTTTAGCGATCCTCAGAATCACCGCTCTGGACGCTTGGCACCTGTCCCTCGTCAAACACCCGAACAACCTCGCCGCTTAAGATTGCCGAAAGGCGGACTAGCTGCTCATAAGGGGTCTTGCCAGAGACGCTTGTTTTCGAAAATACCATTCCCAAAATGTTCGTCTTGCCCGGCAATGAGACTATGTGATTTCCAAGGAGCACGCACACAGGTGCCAGCTAAAGCTATGGGCCAGGAGCACACTTGCCATCACCCTTCCTTTACGAGGGGCCCACCGGCAATACTGCACTAGATGTTCACCTCCGCAGCAAGCACCGGCCCGAGCGGACAATCGCGATTGAACATGAAGAACAAGCCCTACTCCCCGACCCCATCTCCCAAACCGGACACTCCACGCCGCAGCATAAAAACCTCGTTGTCCATTCAGCTGCGATGGCGGCCCTTACCATTCAGTAAACAGCCCAGTCTAAGCGCCCATACTTTTACACCATCCGATCCGGCGCACGAAACTAAACTTCATTAGTTTTCAAAAGATGTTTCACGTGGAACGTTGCATCCAAGTTGCATCAGCTTTCCTAAATTGACCGAATCTGGAAGCGCTGAGTGTCAGTCAAGGTCGCGATTTTTACGCTTAGGATCAATCCTGGCGAACATATTTTAAAGACGAGAGTGGCGGTGTTTCACGTGAAACACCGCCACTCTCGCTAACACTCACTAATTCGCGTCGGGACTCAAGACATCCATGATCCGGTTAAGATCCTCGACTGACGCAAACTCAATACTGACCTTACCCTTACGGGCACCGAGGGAAATCTTCACGTTCGTGTCCAGTCGATCTGCCAGCGAACTTGCCAAGAAATCAAGTCGTTCGTGACGTGGGCTAGAAGTCTTAGTTGCCGGCTTCTTTCCATCCAACGGTGCCTGATAGAGCTGGACTGCCTCTTCGGTCGAGCGAACCGACATCCCCTCGGCAATAATCTTCTGAGCCAAGTTTTCCATGGCCACCGCATCCGGAAGAGCCAGGAGCGCCCGAGCATGACCAGCAGACAACACACCGGAGGCCACCCTGCGCTGAACCAACGGAGGAAGCTTCAGCAGTCGTAACGTGTTGGATACCTGTGGACGTGAGCGGCCGATCTTATCGGCAAGCTGCTCATGCGTAGTGCCAAAATCTTCCAAAAGTTGCTGGTAGGCGGCGGCCTCTTCCAGTGGATTCAGCTGGCTTCGGTGCAGGTTCTCTAAAAGAGCATCACGTAGCAAGTTGTCATCAGTAGTTTCCCTGACAATAACGGGAATAGTTTCCAAGCCTGCGGCCTGACTCGCACGCCAGCGGCGTTCACCCATTACCAATTCGTAGGGCTGATCGCCCTTTTCAGTGGACTTGCGGACAACAATTGGTTGTAGGATTCCGATTTCACGGACTGAGTGAACCAGTTCCGCCATATCGTCCTCATCAAAGAGAGTACGTGGCTGTTTACGGTTCGGATGGATTTCGCCAACAGGAAGTTCCATGAAAGTGGCACCTGGAACTTCTACAAGTTCAACATTCTTGGCTTCTACAGGCTTTTTTACGGTATTAGTGGGAGCTACCGCTGGTTTACGGGATTTGGGCTCCGGAAAGAACAAGTCGACAGGACGTGTTGGCTGAGAGGATCCACTCTCATCACCAGATGAGTTCGGGATCAATGCACCCAACCCACGACCGAGACCCCTGCGCTTGTCAGTCATTGAGACATCCTCCATTGAATGAAACCCACGCCATGTGGGCTCTGATGAACTTTAAAGTGAATTGGAACGATTCTATGCGACTAATCGCATTAAACCGTGGAGCGCTCAGCCAGTTCAGCCGCAGCCTCAAGATATGACAGTGCTCCAGTTGACGAAGGATCGTAAGTCATCACCGTCTGCTGATAGCTGGGAGCCTCAGAAATACGGACGGACCGTGGAATCATGGCCCTCAATACCTGCTGTGGGAAGTGCTCGCGCACATCAGCTGCCACATGAGCAGCCAAGTTTGTCCGCCCATCGTACATGGTCAGCAAAATAGTGGAGACAATCAGATCTGAATTCAGGTGCTTTTGGATCATTTCGATATTCTTCAAAAGCTGACTCAGTCCTTCCAGTGCGTAGTACTCACACTGAATGGGAATCATAACCTCGTTCGCCGCACAAAACGCATTGACCGTCAGGAGCCCAAGGCTGGGCGGGCAGTCGATGAAGATGAAATCTAGCCGCGCTTCACCGCTCTTTGCCCGGAACTTAACATACTCATCTATGGCCCGGCGAAGTCGCTGCTCCCTCGCGACGAGGGATACAAGCTCAATTTCAGCACCCGCGAGATGGATGGTTGCGGGGGCACAGTACAAATTCGCAATGTCGGGGCACTGGGCAACTACTTCGGCCATGGCCACATCATTGATCAAAACATCATAAATACTATCGATTTCCGCATGGTGAGGTATGCCGAGTGCTGTGGATGCATTTCCCTGAGGGTCAATATCAATCACCAGGACATGCAATCCTGCAGAAGCAAGTGCAGCTGCAACATTCACTGTGGTGGTCGTTTTTCCGACCCCACCTTTCTGATTAGCCACCGTCAGAATGCGCGTATGTGACGGCCGGGGAAGCTTGCGCCCCAGCAACCGTTCGCGACGCTTAGTCTCACTGACGAGCTGGCTAGCAATGGGGCTACTGTCATCGAGCTCATCATTGAGTGAACTCAAAGCATCCGCACTTGTTTCACGTGAAACACCAGCATTAGAACTTCGTTGGCGTAAATCAATTGAATTAGGTTGATTTGAGGCGTTAGAACGTGCCGACCCCAATGTCATGAACGGAGGGATCCGTTGCGAAGCTGCTTCGCTACTGGTCACGCTTGCACTCTCACTTTCTTGTGGCGATGGTTGCCAACCTCTAGCTTATCGGTTCATTCCCACAGCAGTGGGAATCAGCGCCGCTTCACCTTGACACGAACCACTGTTGTGGGCTCGTCCAGAACATCTTGCCCTGCAATAACGATCGATGTCTCATACCCACCGAGGTTTCTAAGTGTCTTGCCAGCGGTAGCAATCTCGTCTTCAGCACTCCGGCCCTTGATCGCCAAGAGTTCCCCCTCGCCACCCAAGAGCGGAATAGTCAGTGGAGCTAAAGTCTTCAAAGCAGATACTGCTCGAGCGGTAACAACTGAGCATTCAACCTTGCCAATGGCGGCTTCTGCCCTGGAGCGAATGATTTCCACATTGTTGAGTCCCAGATCCATGACGACTTCTTCGAGCCAGGTGACCCGCCGTTCAAGTGGCTCAATGAGTGTCAGGTACAGATCAGGTCGGGCAATAGCCAAACAGAGCCCTGGCAAGCCGGCGCCACTGCCCACATCGGCAACTTTAGCGCCGTCGGCAATCAGTTCTGCCACCACCGCGCAGTTCAAAACGTGCCGACTCCACAAACGAGGTACTTCTCTTGGACCAATCAGCCCACGTTCAATGCCTGACGTTGCCAAATGTTCAACATATCGTTTGGCGAGATCAAGGCGTTCGCCAAAAATTTGTTCGGCCGCAAGAGCCTCTTGTGCAGTAAGTTCCACCACGATATGTGTCCTCTAAAATTTAGGTCCCGGCCGCTCCCTGAGGCAGCGGCCGGGACCGTTTGGTAGCTATTTGAAAACTGCGGCCTAATGAGCTGCGCTCACCACAATGTGACGGCGTGTGCCTTCACCTTCAGATTCGGATTCCAAACCCAGTTCAGCAATGGCGTCGTGCACAATCTTGCGCTCATAGGCTCCCATGGGATCCAACGCCACTGATTCTTGGCCACCGCTGACCAGATCTGCCGCATCCTGGGCAATCTTGGCAAGCTCTTCGTTCCGGCGGCCACGGTAGCCAGAAATGTCCAGAACAAGACGGGACCGGCTTTCCGTTGCCGAGAGAACACTCAAACGGGTCAGTTCCTGCAAGGCGTCAAGGACTTCGCCGTCCTGCCCTACCAGGCTCTGCAACGAATCAGACTCCTCATCAGCAACAATGGAGATGTAGGTCCGGCCATTACGAACTTCAATGTCGATATCGCCATCGATATCGGCAATGTCGAGAAGCTCTTCAAGGTAGTCGGCGGCAATGTCGCCTTCTTCTTCCAAGCGGCTAACACCGGGTTCTACCGGGGCGGATACTTCCTCAGGGACAAGCTGCGTTTCTTCAGGCATTATTTCTTCTTCCTGTTCTTGCGTTGTGGCTGGTTCCGCTGCCCCTTCAGATCAGGGCTCTCCGCAATAACTTCTGCCTCGACCGTCTTCTTGGATGCACCCAGCAGCGGCAGGCCCTTGGCCTCGCGGCGCTTCTGGTATTCCTTGTACGCCGGTGAGCCGGGAGTAGGCATGCGGCGGATAACGAAGAACTGCTGACCCATGGTCCACAGGTTGGTAGTGGTCCAGTAGATCAAAACACCGATAGGGAAGTTGATACCACCAATACCGAAGACCAACGGCAGTACATAAAGCATCATCTTTTGCTGCTTCATGAAAGGGCCCTGCATGGCTTCTTCAGACATGTTCTTCGACATGATCTGCTTCTGCGTGATGAACTGTGAGGCAATCATTGCCAGAATCATCACGATTGACAGCACGGCAATGGTGACCGTCAGGTTGCCGCCCTGAAACGAGGGAAGCAGGGCATCGGAAAGGCGGGCACCGAAGATGGTGGCTTCGTCAAATTGCACAACCTGCGCATGAGTCATCGCACCAATACCGATGTTCTCAGAGTTGGCCTTGGCCACGCCCGAAAGCACTTGGAAGAGGGAGAAGAAAAACGGCATCTGGATCAACATGGGCAAACAAGCAGAGAACGGGTTGGTTCCGTGCTCCTTGTACAGCGCCATCTGTTCCTGGCCCATGGCCTGGCGTGAGAGCTGATCGGTCTTACCCTTGTACTTGGCCTGCAGCTTCTTCATATCCGGCTGCAGCGCTTGCATGCCGCGCTGTGCCTTGATCTGCTTGACGAAAACCGGAATCAATGCGGCACGAATCACCAACACCAAACCAATGATTGACAAGGTCCAGGTGATGCCCGAGGCAGCATCCATCCCCAAGGTTGTCAGAACATCATGGAAGGCAACCATGATCCACGAGACGATCCACTTGAAGGGGAACAGAATTGTATTGAAGAAGCCCATATTTCTTTATCTATCTCCTCAAGCCGCTTTGCGACTTTGCGTTTCCTGTTGCTTGGCCAGAAATACAACCGGGTGGTTCAGTTGGACAATGAGTGGCACCGTGGAAGGGTCATCCCAATCCACAACTGCCGGTGACGGAACCGGATCCAGGCCACCGGCGCTCCAAGGATGGCAGCGGATAACCCGCCGCATGGAAAACCATGTGCCCTTGACTGCGCCGTGAACAGTCACAGCCTCCAGTGCGTAGGCTGAACATGACGGAAAAAACCGGCACACCTGCCCATAAATGGGTGAGACGACGCGCCGGTATAATTTCAAAACGATAATGAGAATGTTGCGGGGAACATGCCACAAGAAACGTGCGACGGCGCCGAGTAGGCTGGGCGCACGCCCTTGAGTTTGTGAGCTGCTCACAAAACATCTTCTCCTTTTGACTCATGTGCCTTGTCAACTGATGGTGTTGAAATTAATGGCGAAGAGCCTGCTGCGCTGTCCCGTAAACGGGTCGATGCAGCAAAGAAGGCCTTTCGATAGTCCATGACAAGGTCGTTGAAGGAAGCCTGCGCTGAAACGGGCAAAGCGCGCACAACTACATTGACCCCGTAAGGATGCTGCTTAATTGTCTCAACAACAATTTCCCTCAGTCTCCTCTTAACGAGGTTACGGGTCACAGCGTTCCCAACAGTCTTCGCCACAATGAACCCAACTTGGCTGGGTGCATCCGGAGAAGTGGACACCATATATAACACTAAGTTCCGGCGTCCATTTCGGACGCCGGAACGTACAGTATGTGAGAAGTTGGCGGAAGTCCGCATTCTATTCTTGGTGGCTAGCACCTTGCGATCAACCGCTACTTCTATAAGGCTCGACGAATCGTCAAGCAGCTATTGTTTAGGCCGACAGCTCTACGCGACCCTTGGTGCGGCGTGCTGCCAAAATGGCGCGGCCGGCGCGGGTGCGCATGCGTAGGCGGAAGCCGTGCTTCTTGGCACGACGGCGGTTGTTCGGCTGAAAAGTCCGCTTGCTCACGGTAGTTACTCCAAGACAATCAAAGATGCGCCTTGCCCGTAACTAACAGGTAAGAAAGGGGTCGACGCTAAGTATATGGATGCCTGTTCCTTTCCACTCCTCATTTATGGGGAGTGCACGCCGGGGCGCAAAACAGACACATGGGACTTCACAACGTTAGGTCACGCAACACCTGTCAGTCAAACCGGAGTATGAAGACTTCAGCGCCACGGAGGCGAATTGTCCCTGTTTGGGTCCTCGGAATCCTGAAAAACAGCTTATAAACGCTTCATCCACAGCTGTGCATAACTAAGTGGACAACTTCTGTGGATGAGGTGCGCAGGAGGGCGCTGCTGTGACATTTATCCACAAGCACTTTCTCTCGCTATCTTCTGGCTCATCCATCCTCTAGGCTAGGCCAGTGGCAAGTTATCCACCGATGTGTATAACTCTGTGGATTACTCAGTTTGAGTGGGTCTGCGCTCATAAAAAAATTTGGTTTTATGTGTGTAACTGAAGTCACGTACACGGTGTGTGTAAATTGCGAAATTTTCGGCTCTTGAGTCGGCAGTAAGGATGGAACGGTCAATGAGCACTGAGGACATCAATGACGTTGGCAGCTCCTGGCGACGAGTCATTCGCATTCTTGAGCAGGACGAACGTGTTTCTCCGCGGCAACGCGGATTCGTAGTTCTGACACAGCCGCAGGGCCTGATCGGAAACACCTTGTTGGTGGCGGTCCCCAATGAACTCACTCGTGAAGTGCTGCAAAACCAGCTTCATACAGCGTTGAGCGATGCTTTGGCCCAAGTCTTTTCCGAGGAAATCAGTTGCGCCTTCAGTGTCAACGCTGACCTGGTACCTCCTGCTAAGGAAGAAGAAACTGTTCCCGCGCAGGTTCAGGTTCGTGCTGATAGCCCGGCCCACCATGAACCCGTGGAGCACATCTCTAAGCCTTCTCCCATGTTGCCGAGCACGTCACAAGAATTTGGCCGGCTCAATCCGAAATATGTTTTTGACTCTTTTGTGATTGGTGCTTCCAACAGATTTGCCCATGCAGCGGCAGTTGCCGTGGCTGAGGCACCGGCCAAGGCCTATAACCCGCTGTTCATTTACGGCGATTCCGGTCTGGGAAAGACTCACCTCTTGCATGCCATTGGTCATTATGCGCGCCGCCTCTACACAGGCATCCGGGTTCGGTATGTGAATTCTGAGGAGTTCACTAATGACTTCATCAACTCCATCCGGGACGATGAAGGCGCCAGCTTCAAGCAGCTGTACCGCAATGTGGACATCCTTCTGATTGATGACATTCAGTTTTTGGCCAATAAGGACGCTACACAAGAAGAGTTCTTCCATACCTTCAATGCGCTTCATAACCACAACAAGCAGGTAGTTATCACCTCGGATTTGCCGCCCAAGCGTCTCCAGGGTTTCGAGGAGCGCATGCGTTCACGTTTTGAGTGGGGCTTGCTGACAGACGTTCAGCCCCCTGAACTCGAGACTCGGATCGCGATTTTGAGGAAAAAGGCTATTGGAGAAGGGCTTTCTGCACCGGATGACGCCTTGGAATACATCGCATCGAAGATCTCCACAAACATTCGGGAACTTGAAGGCGCACTGATTCGTGTAACAGCGTTCGCGAGCTTGAACCGGCAACCAGTAGATGTTGGGCTTGCAGAGCTGGTGTTGAAGGACCTGATTACTGACGATGGGGCCCAGGAAATCACGTCCACTGCAATCCTTGGTCAGACGGCTGCCTACTTCAACATTTCTCTAGAAGAGCTGTGCAGCAAGTCGCGGACCCGCACCCTGGTTACAGCCCGGCAAATTGCCATGTACTTGTGCCGTGAGCTGACTGACATGTCTCTTCCCAAGATTGGTCAGGAGTTTGGCGGGCGGGACCACACCACGGTGATCCATGCAGACCGGAAGATCCGGGAATTGATGGCTGAGAGACGCGCCATCTACAACCAGGTAACTGAGCTCACCAACAAGATTAAACAGCAGCAGCGCGAAGGGTAACCCGCGGAGCGGGGAAAAATTCTGAGAAATTAACAGGTGTGGATAAGCCTGTGGATTACTCAGGCACAACCTCCCCAACCTGCGGATAACTACCGGGTTGCCTGTGGATCATTAAAAGCACTCAAAAAGTTCTCCACCGTTCCCCACACCCCAAAACGGGACAGCCTCACAACCTGTGCACAGGCAACTTCTGCGAAATCACGTGCTCAAAGGCACTTATCCACAGTATCCACAGGACTTATTAACACTACGAACTACAAGAATCTTTCGTTTCAAACAACATTTACCTTTTATCCCATCCGGCCCTGGCCAGGGCAAAGACCAATGTCCAAATGAACTTCCCAAGGCGCTAAGCTGTCTCCAAGGATGTAATTTCAACCTTGGTGTCTGACCCCTTCGGACAGGTCCACTGGGAACCCTTAAATTTTTTTCGTACCTTGAAAGGCGGCACCCTTCCGTGAAGTTCCGAGTCGAACGGGATGTTCTGACCGAAGCAGTCAGCTGGGCCGCACGTTCCTTGTCTCCCCGGCCTCCTGTCCCGGTCCTCTCAGGCCTGTTGCTAAAGGCCGAAGCCGGTACCTTGAGCCTGTCCAGCTTTGACTACGAGATCTCGGCACGGTTGCAGATACCAGCAGATATCTCCGAAGAAGGGACCATCCTTGTTTCCGGGCGTCTTTTGGCGGACATCTGCCGAAGCCTTCCGGCCGCTCCCGTTGATGTAGAGACCGACGGCAACAAGGTGACTTTGACTTGCCGTAGCAGCCGCTTTCATTTGGCCACCATGCCTGTCAACGACTACCCGGAACTTCCTGCTCTTCCAGAAATTAGTGGAACGGTGGACGGCGAGGCTTTTGCGCAGGCTGTTTCCCAGGTCATTATTGCCTCGAGCAAGGATGACACCCTTCCCGTTCTGACCGGCGTCAAGATGGAAATTGAGGGTGATCTGATCACTCTCTTGGCCACTGACAGGTACAGGTTGGCACTGCGGGAAGTGCGTTGGAACCCTTCAACGCCCAATATTTCTGCCGCCGCTTTGATCAAGGCAAAAACTCTCAGCGAAGTGGCCAAAACTCTTGGCAATGCTGGAAACATCAACATTGCCTTGTCATCCAACAGCGAACTCATCGGCTTCGAAAGTGGCGGACGCCGCACCACCTCCCTGTTGGTTGATGGAGAATATCCCAAGATTCGGTCACTATTCCCGGACACCACTCCCATTTATGCAACAGTAGAAACCCATGCCTTGGCCGAAGCTGTTCGTCGAGTTTCCCTGGTTGCTGAAAGAAACACGCCAGTACGGTTGATTTTCACTGATGGTCAGCTCACCCTCGATGCGGGCACTGGCGAGGATGCACAGGCGTCGGAGAACCTGGAAGCAGCACTTGTGGGCGATGAAATTACTGTTGCATTCAACCCGCACTACCTCAGTGAGGGTCTGAATGCCTTCGACAGCAAGTACGTTCGGTTCTCCTTCACCTCGGCACCAAAACCAGCCATGATCAATGCCCAAGATGATCTTGACGGTGACCGCCGGGATGAGTACCGCTACCTGGTAATGCCAGTGAGGTTGCCTTCCTCGTAATTTCGATTTTGCCGCCGTTCTAGCCCATTCCCACGGAAGAGAGTAAATATCATGCATATTGGACTTGTTGGACTTGGAAAAATGGGCTTCAACATGCGGGCCCGTTTGCGTGCAGCGCAGATCGAAGTCACCGGATTTGACCAAAACCCCGAGGTCAGTGATGTCACTACTTTGACTGAACTCGTGGCAGCAGTTCCGGCTCCTCGCCTGATTTGGGTCATGGTTCCTTCCGGTGCCGTTACAGAATCAGTGATCACAGATCTTTCAGGACTTCTCGAACCAGGAGACCTTGTGGTTGACGGCGGGAACTCACGATTCACGGAAGATCAAAAACACGGTGAATTGTTGCGCGGCAAGGATATTTCCTTCATCGATGTTGGTGTTTCCGGAGGAGTTTGGGGTCTGAGCAATGGTTATGGGCTGATGGCTGGCGGCGCGTCGGAAGATGTAAGCCGAGCCCTACCCGTGTTTGACGCACTCCGTCCTGAGGGGGAAAGGGCCGACAGTTTTGTCCACGTTGGTGGCATTGGAGCCGGCCATTACGCAAAAATGGTCCACAACGGCATCGAATACGGACTGATGCAGTCCTACGCTGAGGGTTACGAGCTCCTCGCTAAGAAGGATATTATTCAGGACCTGCCAGGAACATTCCGGGCTTGGCAAAAAGGCACCGTAGTACGTTCCTGGCTGCTGGATTTGATGGTCAAAGCGCTGGATGAGGATCCGGGGCTGGAGTCCATTGATGATTATGTAGAAGATTCTGGCGAAGGCCGGTGGACCGTAGAGGAAGCCATTGCCAACGCCGTACCAGCTCCCGCCATCACGGCAGCTCTCTTCGCCAGGTTCTCCTCTCGCGAGGATAATTCTCCAGCCATGAAAATGGTTTCTGCTCTGCGTCACCAATTTGGTGGGCATGCGACAAAACCAGCCAGTCCCAGCAGTGAATAAAACTACTTTCTATGTACCTTGAGCATCTTTCCCTGACGGATTTCCGCAGTTACGCACAGGTGGATCTGGCGTTGACACCCGGAGTCACTGTCCTTGTAGGTTCCAACGGATTGGGTAAAACCAATCTGGTGGAATCGATCGGATATTTGGCCACGCTCTCATCCCACCGCGTTAGCCAGGATGCGCCCCTTTTACGCTTTGGTACTGACCGGGCGCTCATCCGGGCCCAGTTGGTGCGGGCCGAACAAAAAGTCATGGTTGAAGTTGAAATCAACGCGACGCGAGCCAACCGTGCCCGGATCAATCGGGCCAATCCGGTGCGGGCCCGGGATATTCTTGGTATTTGCCGCACAGTGCTTTTTGCACCGGAGGATCTGGCCCTGGTCAAGGGTGATCCTGGTAACCGGCGCCGGTTTCTTGACGATCTTTTAGTAGTTCTGTTACCAAAACATGCAGGTACCCGCAGCGATTATGACAGGGTCCTCAAGCAGCGCAACGCGTTGTTAAAATCAGCGCGTTCTCAACATTTTTCTCGTTCCGGAGTTTCCGAGTCTCATCTTGCAACGCTGGATGTGTGGGACGAGCACATGGCTATGGCCGCTGCGGGATTGCTCCTTGCCCGGCTCGATCTGCTCAACCGTTTGCGCCCCCACCTGGCACAGGCTTACGCAGAATTGACTGACGGTTCCAAAATTTTGCGGGCACTTTACCGCAGCAGTCTTGACCAGATCACCATATCCGGGCCGCCGGAATCGCCCCCGCAAGAAGAGCACGACGACGCCACCTACAGTGCATTCGGGGAACCAACCGGAGGTGTGCTGCCAGAGGTTCTTGACGGCGAAGACTTATCCCTATGCCCTGTGGAGGAATTGGCGCAACGCTACAGAACCGTATTGACGGCATCGAGGACCCGCGAACTTGAACGTGGAATGTCCCTTGTGGGGCCCCATCGTGATGAGTTGGATCTTCTTTTGGGTAATGCACCGGCCCGCAGCTATGCCTCCCATGGAGAATCGTGGTCCATTGCCTTGGCTCTGCGGCTCGCCTCTTTTCACGTGTTGGATGAGGACAAACATGTGGCGGGGAATCAGCCAATCCTGATTCTTGACGATGTTTTCGCTGAACTGGATGCACAACGACGGCGCAAGCTTGCCTCGATGGTAGGGGCAGCCGAACAAGTTCTGGTCACGGCCGCGGTGGGAGCGGATATTCCCGAGGAATTGTCAGGATCAACCATCCAGGTGATTCCCGGCGGCGTGATGAACCATGACTGAGGAGTCTGTGGCAGATTCGGGTAGGGACCTCACAGGCAAAATAAGTAGTATGGCAGCGGCTAAATCTGATCATGACACCGAAGTGGATGCGGCCCAGGCAGCCCTGAACCGGATGCGTGCCATCGCAAAAAGCCGCGGTGAACTGCGAATTTCGCGAGGGCGTCTTGGTGAAAAAACAACCCCCAGAAGTAAAAGGAAACCGTTTCTCGATGCAAAGTATGGTGGCGGAAGGGATCCCCAGGGGCTTGGAAATGTTGTTAGCAGGCTGGTTTCTGACAGAGGGTGGAGCTCTCCTTTAGCCGTTGGCTCCGTCATGGCTCAGTGGGATGATCTTGTTGGTCCGGAAATTGCCGCTCATTGCCGTCCGGAGAGCTTTGAAGCCACCACCTTGCATGTCAGATGTGATTCCACCAGTTGGGCAACCCAGCTACGGCTTCTCTCCCTATCCCTGTTGGCAAAGTTTGATGCCGAGTTGGGACACGGCGTGGTGACAAAGATTATGGTTCTGGGCCCGACTGCCCCGAGTTGGCGAAAGGGTTACCGCACCGTGAAGGGCCGTGGACCCAGGGACACTTACGGATAATGTTGCTTTCTTGGCGGGAGCGTGCAAGGCGCTGTAGGGCGATTGAAACCCCATTAGCCGTACATCTCCTTAAAGAAGGCTCAACAATTGCGTCCTAAGGCGCTTTTCTCGCGTTTTAGGGCACGTTGAGGCGTTATATAGCCGTGGTGCAAGGTAGAATTAGACTACAACCGTCTCTCCGCGGCGCTGTGGTAGCTTTTAGCATTCGTTGAGAGCGGCATTTATGTGCCTTCCCCAAGGAACGAATGCAGGGCAGTTCACTGTTTCATGCGCGTTCAAAAGGTGGCAACCACGCTGAACAACCAAAGGGGTCGAACGCGCCTGTGACGACGAACAATTCGGATAGTGCCGTGAATCCAGAGCCGGAGAATACTCCAGAAGGTGCCTCTCCGATTTCGGAAGTATCTGCCATGACAGCAGACACCAGTCACTACGATGCAAGTGACATTACTGTCTTGGAGGGTCTGGAAGCAGTCCGGAAACGTCCTGGCATGTACATCGGTTCCACAGGTTTGCGTGGCTTGCACCACCTTGTCTACGAAGTAGTGGATAACTCTGTGGATGAAGCCCTTGCCGGCTACTGCGACCACATTGAGATCACCCTTACCGCCGAAGGCGGCGTGAAAGTTGTTGACAACGGTCGAGGAATTCCCGTTGACATCCACCCCACAGAAGGCAAACCCACGGTTGAAGTGGTTATGACCATTTTGCATGCTGGAGGTAAGTTTGGCGGCGGCGGTTATGCCGTTTCCGGTGGCCTGCACGGTGTGGGCATTTCCGTAGTTAATGCCCTTTCCCGCAGGGTTGAAACTGAGATCCGGCGCCAAGGTTACGTATGGCGTATGAACTTTGCCGACGGCGGTAAGCCCCAAGGCACCCTGATCAAGGGTGAAACCACTACGGAAACAGGCACCACACAGACGTTCTACCCAGATCCGGAGATCTTTGAGTCGGTAGAGTTTGAGTTTGAAACCCTGCGGGCACGGTTCCAGCAAATGGCTTTCCTGAATAAGGGCTTGAAAATCACACTCTCAGATGAGCGTGTAGCCGAGGTTCTTTCGGATGAAGATTTGGATCTTGATGCGATCCCTGAAGGCAAGGACATAGTCACTGGTAAACGTGTAGTTGTTTACCAGTACAAGGACGGACTGCTCGATTACGTCAAGCACCTGAACACGTCCAAAAAATATGAGCCCGTTCACGATGATGTGATTGCTTTCGAAACTGAAGATTCCGCGCGGAGTATGGCTGTTGAAATCGCCATGCAGTGGACAACGTCCTTCTCAGAGAGTGTGCACACATACGCCAACACGATCAACACCCATGAAGGCGGAACCCATGAAGAAGGGTTCCGGGCCGCCATGACGTCTCTGATCAACCGGTATGCACGGGAAAAAACCATTATTCGGGAAAAGGATGACAACCTCACAGGGGACGACATCCGTGAAGGACTCACAGCCGTTATTTCGGTCAAGCTTTCCGAACCTCAGTTTGAGGGCCAGACCAAGACCAAGCTGGGCAACTCAGAGGTCAAGGGCTTCGTACAACGCGTTGTTACTGACGGGCTCGGCGATTGGCTCGAACGCAACCCCGGTCCAGCCAAGGACATCATTCGTAAGGCCATCCAGGCATCACAGGCCCGTATGGCTGCCCGAAAGGCACGCGAAAACACCCGCCGTAAGGGTTTGTTGGAGTCAGGCGGCATGCCAGGCAAACTTAAGGACTGCCAGTCCAAGGATCCTGCGCTGTCTGAAATTTATATTGTGGAGGGTGACTCGGCCGGTGGTTCAGCCGTGCGCGGGCGAAACCCCCACACGCAGGCTATTCTTCCCTTGCGTGGAAAGATCCTGAACGTTGAACGGGCCCGTCTTGACAGGGCACTGGGCAACGCTGAAGTCCAAGCCATGATTACTGCCTTCGGCGCCGGCATCGGTGAGGACTTCGATGTAGCGAAGGTTCGCTACCACAAGATTGTGCTCATGGCAGATGCAGATGTGGATGGACAGCACATCACTACCCTGCTGCTGACACTGTTGTTCCGCTACATGCGTCCACTGATTGAAAACGGCTACGTGTACTTGGCCCAGCCTCCGCTCTACCGGATCAAGTGGTCCAACGCTGCACACGATTACGTGTTCAGTGACAAGGAACGCGACGCAGCATTGGCCGCAGGAGCCGCTTCCGGACGCCGTATCCCCAAGGACAACGGCATCCAGCGCTACAAGGGCTTGGGTGAAATGGACTACACGGAACTGTGGGATACCACCATGGATCCTGCTCACCGCACGCTGCTTCAGGTAACCATGGACGACGCCGCTGAAGCCGACCAGATTTTCTCCATCCTCATGGGTGAAGATGTGGAATCACGCCGCAACTTCATCCAGCAAAACGCCAAGGACGTCCGGTTCCTCGATATCTAGAACAGCCCGAGCATGGCCCTCTAGAAATAGTTCGAACCAGACATATATTGGGAATGGAATATAAAAATTATGAGTGAAGAAACACCCCAGAATCCTCAAGAACCCGCAGTAGATGACAGCACTACTGAGGTCATCGAGGGAAGCTTGATGCATGACAAAGTAGAACGAATTGATCTCCAAGAGGAGATGAAGCGTTCTTACCTGGACTATGCCATGGCCGTCATTGTGGGCCGTGCTCTCCCCGATGTCAGGGACGGGCTCAAGCCTGTTCACCGCCGTGTCCTCTACGCCATGTTCGACGGCGGATACCGCCCCGAGCGCTCTTTCAACAAGTGCGCCCGCGTGGTTGGCGAAGTGATGGGCCAGTACCACCCCCACGGTGACTCAGCCATTTATGATGCTCTGGTTCGCCTGATCCAGGACTGGACCATGCGTTACCCGTTGGCTCTGGGCCAGGGTAACTTTGGTTCCCCTGGAAACGATGGTGCTGCCGCACCTCGTTACACGGAGACTAAAATGGCCCCGCTGGCCATGGAAATGGTCCGCGATATCGATGAGGAAACTGTCGATTTCCAGGACAACTACGACGGCAAGAATCAGGAACCAACCATCCTGCCGGCACGTTTCCCCAACCTCCTGGTCAACGGATCCTCAGGTATCGCCGTCGGTATGGCCACCAACATTCCCCCACACAACCTGCGTGAAGTTGCCGAGGGTGTCCAGTGGTACCTGGCCAACCCGACAGTGGGACGAGAAGAACTCCTCGAAGCTCTAATTCAGCGCATTAAGGGACCCGATTTCCCCACCGGTGCACAAATTTTGGGCCGCAAGGGTATTGAAGATGCCTACCGTACAGGCCGTGGCTCCATCACAATGCGTGCCGTGGTCAACGTTGAGGAAATCCAAGGCCGCACCTGCCTGGTGGTCACCGAGCTGCCTTACCAAGCTAACCCTGACAACCTAGCAATCAAGATTGCCGATCTTGTCAAGGACGGCAAGATCTCCGGGATCGCCGATCTCCGTGATGAGACATCTGGCCGTACAGGTCAGCGCCTGGTTGTTGTCCTCAAGCGTGATGCCGTGGCCAAGGTAGTCCTGAACAACCTGTACAAGCACACACAGCTGCAGGAAAACTTCAGTGCCAACATGTTGGCCATTGTTGACGGCGTGCCCCGTACCCTGCCGTTGGACGCCTTCATCCGTCACTGGGTTACCCACCAGATGGATGTCATTGTCCGCCGTACCATGTTCCGACTCCGTAAAGATGAAGCGGAGCAACACATCCAGCGAGGCTTGCTGAAGGCGCTGGACGCCCTCGACGCCGTCATTGCCTTGATCAGAGCATCATCAACTACTGAGGAAGCCCGCGACGGCCTGATGGCCCTGCTGGACATCGATGAAATCCAGTCCAAGGCCATCCTTGACATGCAGCTAAGGCGTCTGGCTGCCTTGGAACATCAGAAGATTCAAGATCGCAGCAATGTCTTGACCCAACAGATCACCGAATATAACCGTATTCTGGCCTCGCCCGAGGTTCAGCGCGGCATTGTCAGCGAAGAGCTGGCGGAGATCACCGCTCGCTTTGGGGATGACCGCCGCACAGAAATCATGATGGGTTACGACCCCAACATGAGCATGGAAGATCTCATTCCTGAAGAGGAAATGGTGGTCACCATTACCCGTGGCGGTTACGTCAAGCGCACCCGTAGCGACAACTACCGCACACAGCACCGTGGCGGCAAGGGCGTCAAGGGCGCGCAGCTGCGCGGGGATGACGTCGTGGAGCATTTCTTTGTGACAACCACCCACCATTGGCTGCTGTTTTTCACCAACCTGGGCCGCGTCTACCGTGCAAAGGCTTATGAGCTGGCCGAGGCGGGACGTGATGCCAAGGGACAGCATGTAGCCAACTTGATGGCTTTCCAGCCCGATGAGAAGATCGCCCAAGTCATGGAGCTCAAGGACTACCAGCAGTCTCCCTACCTGGTTCTGGCAACCAAGAACGGTCTGGTCAAGAAGACTTCACTGGAGGATTACGACACCAACCGTTCGGCCGGTGTCATTGCCATCAACCTGCGTGACGGTGACGAACTTGTCTCCGCGCAGCTGGTCTCCGACACCGACGATCTGCTGTTGGTCTCCCGCAAGGGTCAATCCATCCGCTTTACTGCCACAAATGAGGCGCTGCGGCCCATGGGCCGGGCAACATCTGGTGTTACGGGCATGAAGTTCCGTGACTTTGATGAACTTCTTGCCGCCAATGTGGTCACTGATGATTCCTTTGTGTTTATCGTCACAGAAGGCGGCTATGCGAAGCGAACAGCTGTTGAGGAATACCGTCTGCAGGGACGAGGCGGTCTGGGCATTAAGGTTGCCAAGCTGGTGGAGGATCGCGGAGACCTGGTCGGAGCACTGATTGTTCAAGAAGATGACGAGGTTTTGGTGGTCATGGGCGGCGGCAAGGTGGTACGTTCCAACGTCTCGGAAGTACCCGCCAAGGGACGCGACACCATGGGTGTCATCTTCGCCAAGCCGGATAAGAATGACAAGATCATTGAGGTTGCTCGCAACAGCGAACGAGGCCTTGAAGAAGATGAAGAAGCCGCGGAAATTGAGGCCTCTGAAACCCCTGAGACCGCGATTAATGGCTCTTTAGAGGGAAAGCAACAAAATGATGAAGTACCGTTAACGGGTCATGACGGAACAACTGGAGGCACAGATTGAGCACCAATAACCCGATTCCGCGGCCAGGGTCCGCCCCAAGGGTAGGTGCACCTGCCCGCCCCGCCCAGCGCCCCACAAGCGCCCCAGCGACTGCTGGAGCCGTTGGTGCGAAGCGGCCTGTAACCAAGACGCCTGCGCCGAAGTCACCCCCGTCGCTGGTCAAGCCAGCACCCAAGGCAAAAGCACGCCGCGCCCGTCTTCTGGTCAGCAAAATTGATCCCTGGTCCGTCCTGAAGATGGCGTTCCTGCTCTCTGTTGCCCTCGGTATTGTGACCGTAGTTGCAGCCATTGCGCTCTGGTCAGTGCTGGACACCATGGGCCTGTTCGGCACTGTAAACGACTTCGTCAATGAGATTCAGGGCAAGGAGGGCGGGGTCCCGTTCGATCTCCTGTCAATCATCTCGTTGGGGCAAGTGGCATCCTTTTCAACCATAGTTGCAGTTGTTAACGTTGTGCTCTTGACCACACTTTCCGTACTTTCTGCGGTTTTGTACAACATCTCGGCCACTCTAGTGGGCGGAATCGGTGTCACCTTGACTGATGACTAATCAGTCAAAAACCGCGGATTATCGCGAAAAAAGGCGTTAAAAGATCAAAATCGGCGGGTTCTGCAGACCCGCAGGAACCGCCGATTTTGGAATTTGGGATTGTGTGCGGTAAAGTTTTGTCTCGGCCCGGTGAGGGTCAAGTAGGGCGTATAGCTCAGGCGGTTAGAGCGCTTCGCTGATAACGAAGAGGTCCCTGGTTCAAGTCCAGGTACGCCCACGGAACCCTACGGTTCTTGTAAAGGATGGTGCATTATGAAGAAGTTGCTGATTTTGATCACAGCTCTGACTGCGGCAGTATTTTTGAACAGGAAGTGGCGGGAATCCAAAGTTGTGAAGACAACCTGGAGCAAGGCAACTGATTCGTTAGTGTGAATCTTTTGGTTCTGTTTCAGATATACTGAATTATCCTCATGGGGGCATGGCGCAATTGGTAGCGCACCTGCTTTGCAAGCAGGGGGTTCGGGGTTCGAGTCCCCGTGCCTCCACCATGAGAAACAACCCCGGTCATCAGACCGGGGTTGTTTTTTTATCAGCACAACGGCATTGTCCCCTTGCCCTAGGCTTGAACAGTGATAATTATTTTGGCCTTTGTGGGCATTTTGGGCGTTTCAGCCTCCGGACCCATCATGGCCGCCACTATGGCCCCCGCCCTGACAATCGCCTTGTGGCGCAATGTTTTTGGCGCCCTGGTATTGGGCACGCCCACAGTGATCAAGAATCCGGGATTATTTAAATCCCTGACCCGGGCGGAATTGAAATACACGGTTATTGCGGCAACAGCACTAGCCTTCCACTTTGCCTGTTTTATCACCGCAGTGAAGTTGACAAGCGTGGCGGGCGCAACGGCCCTAGTCTGCTTGCAGGCGGCGTGGATTGCGCTCTTTCAATGGATCCGCGGAATGAAGCCACCGAAGCCGGTACTGCTGGGACTGGGCACTGCGCTGCTGGGCGTAGCGGTTATCACAGGGTTCGACATAGGGGTTTCGCCGCAGGCGCTCATAGGCGACGTCTTGGCGGTGGCAGGAGGCATCCTTGCCGCCATCTACACCCTGGCCGGTTCAAAGGCCCGCAAGACCCTCTCCACAGGGGCCTACTCGAGCCTTTGCTACGGCCTGTGTTCGCTCATCCTGCTGGCGTTGTGCCTGGTGTTTCGCCAACCACTTTTGAATATCCCGCCGGAGGCGTGGTGGGGCATTATTGGCGTCACAGTGGCAGCCCAGATATTTGGCCATACCATCTTCAACTATTTGCTGGCCACCATTTCTCCCCTTGTGGTCTCCATGATGATCCTCGTAGAAATACCAGGGGCGGCACTTTTAGCCGGTTTCTTCCTTGACGAGCAGCTACCACCGGGAACGTATGCGGGCCTGGCCTTAATATTGGCAGGGCTGGCTGCGGTGATTCTGCGGCAGGGCCGCAGCGGCCTAAAGAAAACAACGGCCTAAAAAAGAGGAGAGGCCGGGAGTAAAACTCCCAGCCTCTCCGTGAAACAAACTGCAATAAAACCTACTTCTTGGGATCCTTCGGCTTCGGCGAAGCGTCCTCCACGGCGCTGGAAGCTGCATCCAGCAGCTTCGCGGCCGCATCCTTGGCATCGGAAGCGGCATCAACCACATCGTCCTTTACTGAAGCGCCAGCCTCGGCAACTTCTTCGGCCCCGGACTTAACCGCATCCTTCGCCTTCTGCACCACAGTGTCAGCGGGCTCGGCAACCTTGGTGTCAGCGCCGTCGTCCGCGGGAACGGGAGAAGGAACTACTGCCGGTGCAGGCGCAGGTGTTGGCAAAGTAGCAGCAGGCGCCGGCGCAACAGGTTCCGGTGTCTTCCAGGGATCGGCCACAGGCTTGGATGCCTTCCATGCGGCAACGCCTGCAGCGGTAGCCGCGACAACCACGCCAACTACAATCCAGGCTCTCCCGCTGCGCTTTTTCTTCTTCGAAGCCTTTGTCATTTCCGCAGCAAATTTCTTGGCGGCCTCAGCGGCAGCCTTCTCGGCTTTAGCCACGGCTTTCTTGTTCCCTGTCAGTTTCGCTGCAACGAGCTCCACTTGGGGCGACACCTTCGAACTCTCAAGGGCTAGTTCAACGGCGTGAGCTGCTTCGCCCAGCTTTTCTGCGAGGAGGGGAAGGAAGTCATCCACAACTTTGTCTTTGACACTGGTGATGGCCGGAGCCGTCTTCTCCAAAGCTTCATGAATGCGCGGGGTAGCTTCATCAACGGCATCGGAAATACGGGGTGCCAGCTTTTCAATGCCGTCCTGAATCTTGGGGGTCACAGCTGCAACGCCGTCGGCAGTGTATTGCGCGGCTTTGCGTAATCCGTCCTGAACAATCGGCGAGGCATGCTCAATGCCTTTTTCAATCCGGGGAACAGCCCAACTGAGAGCTGCCTCAACACGAGGTGTTGTCCAGTCCTTAGCATTCTCAACGTGGGGTGCTACCCATTCCCGGGCATTATCCACACTGCTATTCAATGAATCTTCCAAACCTTGGGTAAAGCGGTCGACCTTCTTCACGTTTCCTCCAGATGTCAGCAGTTCCATCTTTTAGCCTACGTCTAGTGGAGCCCTGTTGCTATCATTTGCCAGTTCGCCGGGCGCGGAATGCGAGGTCCTCTCAGAAGATTCTCATGGACACGTGGCAGAATATGAATATGACTGCTATCCCAACCGCAAAAGCAACTATCAGCACTAGCCTTGGCGACATTGAGGTAAACCTCTTTGGAAACCATGCTCCTAAGACAGTGGCAAACTTCGTTGGCCTGGCCACCGGGACTATTGAATGGACCCACCCGGGCAGCGGCGAGAAGACCAACGCGCCCCTGTACAACGGGACAATCTTCCACCGCATTATCAAGGACTTCATGATCCAGGGTGGGGATCCCTTGGGCCGTGGCGTTGGTGGCCCCGGCTACCAGTTCGATGACGAGATCAACCCGGATCTGAACTTCAACGATCCCTACAAGTTCGCCATGGCGAATGCTGGCACCCAGGGTGGCCGTGGCACTAACGGTTCACAGTTCTTCATCACCACGGTCAACACCAGCTGGCTGCAGGGTAAACACACCATCTTCGGTGACGTCACGGACCAGGCCTCACGCGCCGTAGTTGACGCGATTGAAGCTGTTGCCACGGGCGCAGGCGACAAGCCGCGCGAGGATGTTGTCATCAACTCCGTCACCGTCGAACAGCTCTAATCAGCGCTTGACCCTTCTGGCTTTGGTTGCCGGGAACCTTTCTGGTTCTCGGCAACCAAAGCCTTCCTTATATACCCTCAATTAGGATCCCTCCCATGAGTTCTGCATATCCGGTCCCGGAATCCGCCACTGGCGCTCCCGTCTGCCCACGGCACCCTGACAGGGTTTCCTATGTGAGCTGTCAGCGGTGTGGCCGGCCAGCGTGCCCGGACTGCCAACGCAGTGCTGCTGTGGGGATTCAGTGTGTGGATTGTGTGAGGGCTGCTACGAAGGCGGTTCCCTCCCGCAAAACCATGTTCGGAGGCGTCGCCCGAGCCGGGCGGCCCGTTGTAACCATCACGATGATGGTCCTTTGCGTGGCAATGTTCGCCCTTGACTGGGCCATCCCCAAAGACTTCATCTTCCAGAATTTTGCCTACGCCCCGTTCCTGACTGAATCTGAACCGTGGCGCATGGTGACCTCCGCCTTCTTGCACTCAACGAACATCATGCACATCGCCTTCAACATGTATGCCTTGTGGATTCTAGGTAACGCCCTGGAGCCGGCCTTTGGCCGCGTTCGCTTCCTTGCCATCTACCTGGTCAGTGCATTTGCGGGATCTGTTGGCGTGCTCTTACTCTCCCCCATCGACACCGTGGTTGTAGGTGCCTCAGGGGCAGTCTTCGGTCTTTTCGGAGCTCTCTTCGTCGTTCAGAAGAAGCGCGGTGGCGACCTTCGTCAGATCGTTGTGCTGTTGGCGATTAACGCAGCCATTGGATTCTTCATCCCGAATATTGCTTGGCAGGCACACCTAGGTGGGCTGATCGCCGGCGCCTTGTGCACCGTTGCGGTGGCCTATGCCCCTGCCAAGAAGCGCAACCTCATCCAGTGGGGCGGAATCGCCGCGGTGGTGTTGATCCTCGTTGGCCTCACACTTTACAAGGTCTCCACCTTCCCTGCCTTTGTCATCAGCTAAAGTTTGCAGCAACGCCCCGCTTACCTTTCGGTTAGGGACTGAGCTTGCGTTGAGCAGCCCTTATCACCTTTAAGGTTTGAGCCGGCGGTAGTCCCCGCCATAGTGAAGCAGAGGCGAAACCTCCTTGTTCCAGGGAGCATCTTCACCCATCGAAAGAACATTTCCCACCACCAACAGATGAGTTGCAGCCTCGTGGATGGCAGTGGTTTCCACCTCAAAGTAGGCAAGGGCCCCTGCGATGATCGCATTTTCAGTGACCTGGCTGCGCCTAAAATCGATCTGGTTTAACAGCCCCTCGATTGGTGTACCCGGGCTGGCAAGCCAGTTCGCCTGCGATTTCTGCTCCGCTGTGAGCAAGGACAAAGCCCACGATCCGGCATCTGCAACTGCCTGCGCAATCCGTGAGTCAGCGTAGAGGCTGACCAGCAATGTCGGAGGCTCATAGGACACTGACAGATAGGCGGTCACTGTGGCGGCATAATCGCGGTTGCGCAGTCGAGTGCTGATGATGGCCACAGATCCTGCCTGTTCTGCGCTGAGCCGTCGGTACTCATCGATGGCATCTTGTGTAAGTTGCTGTGGGAAAACTCTGTGGATGTCGAGGGGATCAGGTAGTTCCATAGCTTCATGCTTGCACGTTTTACAACGTTATCCACATAGATGTCCACACGTGGGCATAACTTACAGAGCTGTAGTTCTAGTAGTTTTATCTTCGTCGAATATGCACTTATCCCCAGGTTTATGCACACTGGGTATAAGTTACACACATGTAATTCCACAGCTGTGGATTACTTTTCTGACGCGGTTAAAATGATCTCAGCTCGAATCCGCCGCAAAGTTATCCACTTCTGTGGATAACTTTGTGAACAACTAGGTATAACCTCACTTTCGAAGATGGCTTGTGGATAGTTCGAAGATGTTTTCCACGTCGGTGGATAAGTATGTGGGTTGTGGGAAAAAGTTATCCACAGTGTGGAGAAGTCTGGGGATAATGTCGCAGAGGCGCCGGGTTCCTACACTTGTGTAGGTTCCCAAGCTATTTCTGACTTGTCCCTGTTTCATATCACCAGCCGTTGGCTCGGTGGTTGGCAGCAAGAAAGGGGCCTCCTGGCTACGGGCTGTTTGTGCGTCCCGGAAGGGGAACCTTGCAGAATCACTGGGCGAAGCGTCCTGATGCACACAGGGCCCTGACTACAGACGTGATCTGATGGCAGTCTCCGATGAGCGCGAAGTGGTCAAGGGCTAATGCAGCTAACATGAACAGCGGCGCCGGGCGCATCGCACTCATCGCCATTGTGCTGATGGTCGCGGGAGTCGGCATCATCCGTCTGGTGCTCGGCCTAGGCCCGTCCAAGACCGGACTTCCGAGCAAGTGAGGCTCAGGGGTACACGTCTAGGTTTATCCCGGGTATGTTGGATCAACAGTTACGGAGGAACCATGCCTAGAGTCAGCAGAAGTGTGATCAGGGCCAGTTCCAGACTTGTTGCAGGTTGCCTCGGCATGGGAATCGGCTGGATTATCTGGTCGACACTGTGGGCTCAATTCACCACGGAGATATCTTCATCGAGCATTGAATCAGTTCGTGATTCGGGCACGTTTGGCTTCATGTGTGGACTCCTTGCAGCATTCCTTGTTGTGGGATGTGGCCAATTGCTCTCTACTTTGGCTGATCAGGCGGTAATTCGGTTAAGCCGTACCACAAATAAGAACTCAGGTGTTTGCGCTTCGTAGCCAATGGCCATGAGTTTCTGGCCACCAGTGGCCACTTCGTCTGCCCGCTGGTGGCCAGCAAAACTGCACGGATATGGCCTGCCGGCGTGGACACTTTGAGGAAGCCATACCAGCGCTGCGTTCGGAGGCTGGAGTACTTGCTGACTATGATCCTTGGTCAGTTTCGCCAACACTTTGTCACAGCTGGCCTATTCCCTTGCCATGCGCGGAGATTTAGTGAGCGCACAGGCCCAACTCTCACAGTTGGCTTCGCTGAACCGGCGCAGCGGAAAATTCCATGAGCTTGAAGCATCTGCCTATGCAGCAGTGACACAGTTCATCACGGGCCAGAACAAATTGGGATTGGCCAGATTGCGCCACCTGCAAAGGGAGTGCCTTAACCGCGGCTATGCCGGCATTGGGCTGACGGTTCTGTCCCTGCTGGTGCGTTTTGGGGACATAGCCTCGATTCCCGCCCTGGCAGAAATTGCCTCCGGGGTGGAATCAGGCAGCCGGGAATTCTTCATGGAATGGTCAGGGGCTATGGTGTCCCAAGATCCCACCGATCTAGAACATGCCAGTTCCGTGGCGAAGAAATATGGCTTTGACCTGACCGCCGTCGAGCTGGCAACCCATGCACTGAATAGGTTCCATGACAGTGGAAAAGTACACAAAAGCATGAGAACCGCCAACAAGGTAGTGGCCATGCGTGAACAGCTGCCAGGGTTAGTGTCAACGGTTTTCACTTCGATTGAAAAACCTAAAATGACCCGTAGGGAACATCAAATTGCGCTATTTGTGGCACAGGGTGAGTCAAACAACTCCATCGCTACCCGGCTTCAGGTCTCACGGCGCACTCTTGAAGGCCACGTTTACAGGACTTTCATCAAGCTGGACATTCAATCGAGGGAGCAACTGGCCTTGTTCATAAACGGCGAAGAATCCGGATCTCAGACTGACTCGTACTACTCATAGTGCACAGCCCTGCGTCCACTGTGAAAAATAGTGTGCAGTGGCCAAGATAGCACCGGTTGGGTCTCCGGTGAGAGTGGGTCTGTTCAAATGGTGTGACTGCCAGCAGTGTTGCCGCCGACTTTCCCTGCAGGGGCACAACTAAGTCACAGGAGAGCACAGGTGCCATCTTTACAGTCCGCACGAATAATCCGCCTAATTGGTGAAGGCATTGAAGACCCGGGAGATTCCCGTGCATGAGGGGTTTTTACCGGCGATCTCACATCTGCAGTCCGGTCCTAAGGAGACAACTGCTTGTGCATGGGCTCTCCAGTTGCGTGCGGCCTGTCCAGAAAATCTAGCTCGGACTAGAGTGGAAGCAAGAGCGCAACTATGCACGCCATTCGGTGCGCAAGCGTTAGTGATTTGGAAGGCAGGGCAGCAAAAATGACAGCACAAGAGGACAGCACAGCACAAGAGGGCAGCCACGGACGCTACGTCCAGGGTGCTTACGGTAAGGCCGGTTCCGAGGAGGGTCACCATGCAGATGACGCCGAGGGCCGTTACGTTGAAGGTGACTACGGAAAGGCCGGCTCGGAAGGCACGGAGGACGAGGCAGAGCGTGGGAGATTCGTTGAAGCTGACTACGGCACGGCCGGAGATGTACCGGGCCGTGCCGTAGGGGACCCCAAGGGCCACTACGTTGAAAGTGACCCAAGGAAAACTACAAAAGATTGAGAACTAGCTGCGCCAGCGAGTTGTCATCATGAAACCGGCCAAGGCAATGCCAAAACCAATGCCAATATTCCAGTTGTGAATGTTGGGGATGGGGAAGCGACCATCAGAGATGTAGTAGGTGATGATCCAAACCAGACCCAGGACCATTAAGGTCACCATGACGGGGACGAACCAAACGGCATTGGGCTGCTGTGTTTTGCTGGAAGGCGTTTGGGCCGGTCCTTTAGTGGGGCGGCGACGCGATTTTGACTCAGGCACAGAAGCTCCTTGACATTGTGGTCGAAGGGAATCGACCACTTCGGTTGTGTGCGGACTGTCCATTGCCTGTGATGTTGCTGGGTAAATTGTTCCTAGGCCGTGAACTGCCGGTATTGTTGACGTAATTCTAGCTGCATTTAACGCAGCTGCAGATTGCATGACATTACCGCTCAACTTCAGTCAGGAGACCCGCGCGTGGTTCGATCGCCTAGCCATGTCGAATCAGCTGTGGGTGTTGAAGAACTCATCACCGGAAATGAAAGGATACGCCGCGGGAAAAAGCGTTCTGCTCGCAAGCAGCGCGCTGAGCGACCCAAGCAGGGCTTTTTCCGTACCTTAATTCAGGTGTTAGGCGAACTTCTTATTACGTGCGGTGTGATATTGCTGCTGTTTGTGGTGTGGGAGTTGTGGTGGACAAACATTGAAGCCAACACGGCCCAGCAACAGGCCGTCTCAGCCTTTGCCCAGGAATTTCAAGGACCAGTGACTCCACCTCCTGCGGATGCGCCCCCCGTTGACTTCGGTCCCCCTAAGGTGATGGCTGCGCCGGACCAGGCAAGCACAGTATTTGGTGTTGTCTATATTCCCCGCTTCGGGAAAACCTATAGCCGGCCCCTAGTAGAAGGCACGGCACCGGCTCAGCTAGATACCCTTGGGCTTGGCCGCTACGACAGTACCTCCATGCCAGGAGCGGTGGGCAACTTTGCGGTGGCAGGACACAGGCAAACGCACGGCGCCGTTTTGGATGCTGTGCACACACTGGTTCCCGGCGACAAGATTTACGTTCAGACTAACGACGGTTACTACACCTACGTGTTCCGGAACAATCAGATCGTCATGCCGAACCGGGCCGACGTGTTGGCCCCGGTCCCCACGCAACTGGATGCCAAGGCCACTGAACGCTTCATGACCATGACCAGCTGTAATCCCCGCTTTGGTGCTGAGGAGCGGATTATCAGTTACTCGGTGTTGGATTCCTGGCAGCCGGCCAGTGCTGGCCCTCCGGCAGAGATTGCCGCCCAAGTCGCAGCGAACAAGAAGGCAGGCTAATCATGTATGGCTGGATTTTTAGAAACCTTCCGGGGCCGCTTTGGTTCCGCATCATCACCACTGTTTTCTTTTTGGCAGCTGCGGTGCTGGTCTTGATGCAGTTTGTGTTCCCCTGGCTTTCCCAGTTTAATCCCTTGAATGACTCAACGATCGGCGGTGGAGTCTGACATGGCAGTGCGGATTCTGGTGATAGATAACTACGACAGCTTCGTCTACACGCTGGTTGGCTACTTGCAGCAGCTGGGCGCTGAAACAACTGTGGTGCGCAACGACGATCTCACCTTGGCTGAGGCCGTGGAGCTTGCCAGCACCCGCGACGGTGTGTTGGTCTCCCCCGGCCCCGGTACCCCCGCCGAGGCAGGGGTGTGCATTGAACTGATCAAATGGTGTGGCAGCCATGACAAGCCTATGTTGGGCGTCTGCCTGGGACATCAGGCCCTGGCAGAAGCCTATGGGGGCGTTGTCACTCATGCCGAGCAGCTCATGCACGGAAAAACCAGCGAGGTTCATCACCGCGGCAGGAGCGTTTTTGCGGGACTGCCGAGCCCGGTTACAGCCACCCGCTACCACTCGCTTTCTGCCGTTCCGGCCAGTATCCCTGACGTGCTTGAGGTGACGGCTGAAACGGCCGACGGCGTGATCATGGGTTTGGCGCACAAGAACGCACCTTTGTGCGGGGTGCAGTTCCATCCTGAATCCGTCCTCACGGAGGGCGGCTACACCATGCTCGGGAACTGGCTCGAATCCCTCGGACTCGTAGGCGCTGTGGCAACAGCATCTACCCTGAGCCCGCTCATCAATAGCTAGAGGCATACCCCTTGGCATTGTGCCGGAGTGCGCCATAGGGTTGGTGCCTTTTTAGGGCTTCGGGGAAGGCGGTGCTGTTGTTTCCGGGGGTTGCTCCCCGGGAGATGGCTCTTGCGAGGCGTTAGGTTCCTTGGGAGTAGGTTTCTTTGCCAAGGTCACCACAACCGAAGTCCGCTGCGCTACTGAGGTACCGGACTGGATGGACTGGCCCGTGACCATGCCAGGAGTGACTACAGAGTTTTCAGATTCCTCAAAAGTCACTTCCAAATATTCCGAAACCTTTTTGAGCGCCTCAGTTACTGCTTGCTTGACCTTTTTTGGATCCTTCGTCAAGTCAAAGAGGGAGGGCATCAGTACCTGACCGTTGGAGATTTTCAATGCGACTCTGGTACCTACGGGAACGCTCTGCCCCGGCGCTGGATCAGTTGTGACCACAAGGTTGGCGTTGATGGATCCGTCATTGACTAAATCGCTAGAACTGATAAGCAGGCCCAGATCCAACAATTCCTGGCGTACTTGGGGCTCAGTGAGACCAGAAATATCTTTGGGTATCTGCACTTCTGAGGGACCTTTAGAAACGAAGATCTCCACAGTGGTATTTAATTCCACCAGAGTCCCCGATGGAGGGTCCGTGCGAATAACCTCGCCCTTGGTGACCGAGGAAAATTCCTCTGCGCTGTGCGGGGACATCCCCAGTGCCTCTAGCTTGACTGTAGCCTCGTCCAGCGTCATCCCGCTAAGCGGTGGGATTGACTCTTTAGCCACCGCGGCAGGAACTGCATTGATCATGTTGTAACCCACCATGGCACCTCCACCGAGCATCAATGCCAGGACCACAAAAAGTGTCACCATCCAGGCCCGCCGTCGGCGTTTAACGGACGGGTAAAGGTTATCAGTGTCCTCGGGGACACCGCCGTTGGTTGTTAGTGCTCCACCGGCCAACTCCTTTGCCATGGCGCGGGTGGAGGGGCCACCAGCGTCAATAGCGGGCGCGGGCATGAGTTTCTGTGGTTCGGAGACAGCTGCGATCACGGTGGTCTCATTGCCGTCTACATGAGACTCTCTCTGGCCGGGCGGAGGTGCCACGCCGGCAACGGCAGCCCTGAGAGCGCGGCGGAACGAGGTGGCATCCTGAAAACGCTGGCGCCTATCCTTCTGCAGCGCACGCATAAGCAGTGCATCAAGCGCCGGGGTCAGGTCAGGGTTGAACGTGCTGGGCACGGGAGGGCGTTCTCGGACGTGCTGGTACGCCACTGAAACAGGTGAATCGCCCGTGAAAGGAGGCCGGCCTGCGAGCATTTCATAGAGCAGGCAAGCTGCTGAATAGAGGTCGCTTCGCGCATCGACGCTTTCACCGCGTGCTTGCTCCGGAGAAAGGTACTGGGCCGTTCCCATAACCGTTTGTGTCTGCGTCATGGTGGCTGCCGAATCGGAGATGGTTCTGGCAATGCCAAAGTCCATGACCTTTACTACGCCCAAAACGCCATTTTCGTCTTCGGTCACCATGACATTGGCAGGCTTGATATCGCGGTGAACAATGCCGGCACGGTGGCTGTAATCGAGGGCTGACAAGACGCCCATGCCGTACTTCAGTGCCTGCTCTGTGGTGATGGCCTTGGCACGTATCAGGTCCCGCAGCGTTTTTCCATGGACGTATTCCATGACAATGTACGGCACGTGCGCACCGTCACCGGGGTGATCCGAAGAAATGTGTTCGCCGGTGTCATAAACGGCAACGATGGCAGGGTAATTTAGCCCTGCAACGGCCTGCGCCTCCCGCCGGAATCGGGCCTGCAGTTGGGAATCGCGAGCCACATCAGCACGCAGCAATTTAATTGCAACAGTACGGCCCAGACGAGTGTCTTGAGCCTTATAGACGTCTGCCATGCCGCCACGGCCCAGCAATTCCCCAATCTCATACCTGTCATTGAGGACGCGCGGAATACTCATGGGTACCTGATTGTCCTTTCTTGGTGGGTGTCAGATCGGGGAACTGCGGGTTGATGTTGATTACTGGCCCTGGCCTTGGCCTTCGCCCTTACCCTGGTTGTCAGCCGGAGGTTCAGTGGTAGCCGGAGCTGATGGCCCGGTGGAAACGTAATAGGTGACCTGTGAACCCTTTGCCGCCTTTGCTCCTGCTCCGGGGTCACTCGCGATTACCTGGCCAGCAGGCAGGTCTGATGGCTGAGAAATTCCATTTGGCGTGAAACCAGCGGCCACAAGGGCTGCGCTGAAGGCATCCCCTGTTTGGCCTGTAAATGAAGGCACGGTGCCCATTTCAGGCCCTGATGAAACAGTCAAAGTGACGTCAGAACCGCGAACCAACGGACCGGTCGGAGAAATATCCGTAACAGTGCCTTTAGCCTGATCACTGGCAACCTCCACCGGAGCATTGACAACCAAGCCCATTCCAATCAGTTTGGCCCGGGCTTCATCAAACGTGAGTCCTTGGAACTCGGTCGGATTGACCACGATCTCTGCCGGGGCTTCTGATGTGGGTGGCTGACTCTCTTCCGTGGGAGTGGGAGCCTCAGAGGTAGCGGGAGCCGAGCTGGGCGGCGCAGACTTGGTAGCCGTGCTGCTTGAGGAGGGTGAGGGCTCGCCGCCAAAGAAGCTGCTGTTCTGCAGGAGCAAGGCACCCACGGCAAAAAGCAAGAGCACTAGCAGGCCCACGAGTGGCCAGGTCCAGGGGCTCCGTCCCTTTTTGGCTGGTTCTTCGGGAGGAACTTCCTCATCCTCGGCAACTAGGAAGGCATCGTCGTCGTTCTCGGCTTGCCAGGCACGCTCGGCGCCAAGGATCTCCGAACGGGTACGGGTAGTGGGTGCATCTGTCATCTCATGGGAGACGGTGGGAAGCGCCGTTGTGTTCGGCTCGGCAACACTGCTCACCACAGAGGTTGCGGCTGTTGCATTGATATCAACAGGAGCCGTAATGGGGCCCGTGGTGGATTCGAACAGGAGCATCCCGGGAACGGCGGCATGGGCTGCCTTGATGTCGCCGGAACGAATAGCCTCCGCTGCATCAGCTAGTTTCAAGGCATTGGCCGGGCGGTTGACAGGATCCTTGGCCAGCATGGACATCAGGAGCGCGCGCACAGGAGTGGGAAGGGTGTCAGGCAGCGGCGGGGGAGCATCGTTGACCTGAGCCAAGGCAATGGCGATTTGTGATTCGCCCGAGAACGGACGGTGCCCGGTGATGCACTCATAACCTATGATGCCAAGGGAATATATGTCACTGGAGCCCGTGGCAATTTGCCCTGTGGCCTGTTCCGGAGCCAAATATTGCGCTGTTCCCATGACCTGACCGGTCTGGGTTAGCGGGACCTGGTCAGCTAGACGAGCGATGCCGAAGTCGGTGATCTTCACCTTATCTTCGGGAGTGATGAGCAAGTTGCCCGGCTTTACATCCCTATGGACCAGACCCTGGGCGTGAGCCACTGCAAGGGCACGGGCGGTCTGGGCGATCATGGACAACGTCCAGTCCGCCGAGAGCACGCGTTCGCGTTCGATCAGGCTGGACAGCGGCTCACCGGGAACTAGTTCCATCACCAAGTAAGCGGAGCCGTCTTCTTCACCGTAATCAAAAACGTTGGCGATGCCCTCATGGTTGAGCAGGGCAGTGTGCTTGGCCTCCGCCCTGAAGCGGGCGCGGAAACCGGGATCTCCCGTGTACTCATCCTTGAGGATTTTAATGGCAACAATACGGCCCAATACCAGATCTTGTGCCTTCCACACCTCGCCCATGCCGCCGATGGCAATGCGTGATGTGAGTTGGAACCTGCCGCCTAAGGTGATACCAGAAATAGGCCTCACTTTTTCAACACCGCCTTGAAGAGTTTGCTTGCATTGGGACTTGTAAGTTGTGCGCCTGTGGGAACGTCCACCTGTGGCATCATAATTGTGACCACCACTTGGGGGTCATCTGCCGGTGCGAATCCGGTAAACCATGCGTTGTTCAATCCGTCTCCGAGTTCTGCTGTTCCTGTTTTTCCGGCAACCTTGACGCCAGGGACAGCTGCTGCAGAAGCAATGCCGTTATCGACCACGCTGACCATCCATTCACTGATTTGGGCGGCGATCTCCGGGGTTGTCGATTGACGGAGAACTTCTGGTTTGAGGCTGGAAACTGTTTTGAGATCAGGGGTCCGTACAGTCTTGACCAGATTGGGAGCCATTTGGGTTCCCCCGTTTGCGATGGCAGAGGTCATCATGGCGATCTGCAGCGGTGATGCGAGAACATCACGCTGGCCAATGGCACTCTGGGCCAGTGCCGCATCGTCAAGTACTCCCTGGCTACCCGGGAAGCGGCTGCCTTCTACCGCAGATGGGAAGCCGAGGGAGTTGTCATTGAAGCCAAACTTCTCAGCTTGGGCCGTTATTGCATCCTGACCAAGGTCAAGGGCAATGCTGGCGAAGGGTGTATTGCAGGAGTTCTCTAATGCGAACGCGAAGGAAGCCTTATCCTTCGTATAGCACTGGCCGTAGGCATAGTTCGGAAGAGCGTAGTCCATACCGGGGAACGTTAGTTCGGCCGGATTGGGAAGTATGCTGTCCTTGTTATATTTTCCGGACTCCAAGGCTGCCGCCGTGTCAATGATCTTGAAAACTGATCCGGGTGAGTAGAGCTTCCTGTAGGCGGATGAGCCGAACAAGTTGATGCCGGGGACTTTCACCAATTCCGCCATTGAAGCATCAAAGTCAGCCTTGTTGTGTGTGGCCATCAAGTTGGTGTCGTAGCTGGGTTTGGAGGCCATGGCGATGATGGCGCCGGTCTTTGGGTTATTGACCACAATGGACCCGCCAATCCCATCAGGGATCATGTCAAACGCCATCTGCTGGATCTTTGAATCAATGGTCAACTCCACGGAACGGCCTTGGAGTTGCTCCCCAGTGAAGATCTGTGCAATGCGTTCCAGGATTGCATCGTTAGAGTTTCCGGTGAGTTCGGGACTCATTACGTCTTCGAGCCCATATTTACCAGACCACTTGCTGAAGAAGCCCGTCAGGCCTGCATACAGCAGCGGGTCATTGTACTTTCGCTGGTACTTGCAGTCGGTGTTCGTGGCAACAGACTCGGCAATAGCCTGTCCGTCAACCAGGATAGGGCCGCGTGAGCTGCAAAAATTCTTCACTAGTTGCCGCTGGTTGCTGGGGTTGTCATTAAGGGAATCAACCGCAAAGAACTGCACATAGGAGATGGATCCAAAAAGCAGTGCAAACAAGGCGATGGCCACGATCCAGGAATTGCGAATGGCAGCATTCATGGTGAAGGCACCTCCTTTTGTGTCGCGTCAATGGGGGAAAGCTGTTCGATGGGCGAAGAACTGGCTGAAACGTCAATGGGACGCCGGGCGGCGTCTGAAATCTTCAGGATCAAAGCCACTATGATCCAGTTGGCTAAAAGAGAGGAGCCTCCCGAAGACAGGAACGGTGTGGTCAAGCCCGTCAACGGGATAAGCCGGGTAACGCCGCCAATGATGATGAAGCACTGCAAAGCCACCGCGAAGGAGAGCCCAACGGCCAATAGTTTGCCAAAAGCATCACGTGTGCCCAATGCGGCTCGGAAGCCGCGCGCAATCAGCAGCGCGTAAAGGCAGAGGATCGCGAAGAGCCCCACCAACCCAAGCTCTTCACCAATCACTGCGATGATCATGTCGCTATTGGCTACGGGCAGCTTGTCGGGTGAACCTTGTCCCAGACCGGTGCCCATAAGGCCGCCGTTTGCTAGACCAAACAAGCCCTCGACAACCTGGAAACTGCCATAGTCTGCCCCTATATAGGCGGGGTCAAAAGCATTGACCCAAACGTCAATACGGCGGGCAACGTGAGGGAATATCTGGTAGGCGGCGACACCGCCGACCGCGATGAGCGCCAAGCCAATGAAGATCCAGCTGACGCGGCTGGTGGCTACATAGATCATGACCATGAACAAGCCAAAGAACAAGATGGATGAGCCCAGGTCCCGTTGGAACACAAGGACGCCAACGCTTGCTAGCCAGGCCACGATCATGGGGGCCATGTCCCGCATTCGGGGTAGCTGGAGAGGGCCGATCTTCTTACCGGCTAGCAGAATTAGATCACGGTTGGATGATAGATACCCGGCAAAGAATATGGCCAGGGTTATTTTTGCTATTTCTCCGGGCTGGAATGTAAATGGCCCGAGGGAAATCCATACGGTGGCTCCATTGACGTTGCCCGCGGAGATGCCTGGCACGAGGGGCAGGATTAGCAGAACTACTGAGACCAGCAAGGAGATGTATGTGTAGCGGCGCAGGATCCGGTGATCTCGTAGGAACCAGATCACCGTAATGGCAGCTACCACCGCCAGGCTTGTCCACATCCATTGGCGTGTAGCTGCCGTGTCACCAGAGGTGATGTCCAGGCGGTGAATAACGGCCAAGCCAATGCCATTGAGGGCCACCACAACAGGCAGTATTACCGGATCGGCATATTTTGCCTTGAAACGTAAAACCACGTGGAATGCTAGGGAGAGTCCGGAAAGAATTGCTATTTGCGTGAAGAAATCGTTGTCGAAAGTGCGGCCCAGATTCAGGTTCACCAAGGCATTGGCCATAGCGGACACGCCCAGGGCAAGGATCAGTAACAGAAGCTCGGTGTTACGGCGCGGTTTGGCCACGGTCAGCAACTGGCTCATTTTCCACCTCCAGGAATACAGGTGGGCTGTGCAGCAGTTGCGGGGGCACTAGACGCTGAGGTGCTAGCTGTACCAGTGACGTTGGGCGAAGTGCTGGGGCTGGGGGTGGGTTTTGAGTTAGCCGAGGCGTTGCTTCCTGGTGTGGGGGTTGCTGTTGGGGTGGCCGCCGGGGCGGTTTCCAGAACCTCGCAGGGAGGCAAACTAGTTCCAGTGCCCAATTGAAGGTCACTGATGATCTGTTCGGCATTGCTCAGTGTTGAAGCCGGCATGGTTGCAGCCACGAGTTGCTGGGAGTAGGCCGGAAGCGAGGATACTTCCACCTCTGTTTCCCGGTACAAATGCGAGAGGGAAATGGGCCCGAGTGATTGTGAGACACCCTGAAATATTGCCACATTCCCGCTATTTACCCCCACAAAATATTGGGTTTGGGTCCAGGCGTAGGCCGCCCAGGAACCTGCCACGATGGCCATAGTCGCTAGGAAACCAACAATTGCCAACACCAGCGGGCGCTGACGAATCCTGGGCAAGGAGACCTCAGTGTCTTCTACCAGGGTGGGCTGTTCAGCAGGTTTGTGTGTGAGGACGGTTGCTGCGCGGCGGTTGGCAGGCGGTCTGGTCAGGAGCGGTATCCGGCCCTCAGCGTTGGCCGTCACGGCAGCCCCAACTAGCTCATGTTTGCGCGATGCCAGTTCACGACGGACTGCGGCAGCACGGATATGGGAGTCGAGGGCCTCAGGAGCGTACTCTTCGTCCGCCTCCGCAAGATCCCCCGGGAGGCTTAACTCCTCACCCGGCCTAGTCACAGCGAAACTTTCCGGGCCCTCTAGAAGGCTGGATTCGTCGTCGTACTTTTCGGGATCCGCTGTGAGGTGCGGCAGAGGAGCGTCATGAGGGTGCGGCGCGGGGACCTCTACGGCATCCAGCGCCGCGGTTTGCGTCTGATCCGGGTTGCTCTCGAGAATGTCAAAAACAACTACAGTGACATTGTCCGGCGAGCCGGCGGCCAATGTTAGATCGATGAGTGTGTCGGCGGCCGTCGCCAATGACTTGGTATGGCGGATGACCTCTTCAATCATCTGGTGGCGGACAAAGTTCAGACCGTCGGAGCACAGGAGCCAGCGCTCACCCGGCTCCGCATCGAAATATTTCAGATCCAGCTCAGGAGACGCATCCACGTCACCGAGCACACGCATGAGGACGTTCTTATGGGGATGAACCTCGGCTTCAGCCTCGGTCATGCGGCCTTCGTCGATCATGCGCTGGACAAAGGTGTGGTCTGTGCTGAGTTGCTCAAAGACGCCATTTTTGAGGCGGTATGCCCGTGAATCACCAATGTGCGCGTAGGCCAGACGCTTCCCGGAAAGCAGCAGAGCGGTCACCGTGGTGCCCATGCCAGCCAGTTTTGGGTTGACGTGGACCAGCTCGGAGAGCAGCGAATTAGCGGTCTGAATCTCATCAGCAAGGTGAGCGCCGGCGTCGTCGTTGTGGCGGTTGTGGTCCAAATGGACCAGATCAAGAACGGTGGAAGCGCTGGCAACATCGCCACCGGCGTGACCACCCATGCCGTCAGCTACAACAGCCAGATGTTCACCGGCGTACGCAGAGTCATCATTCTTTGCCCTCACCAGACCTACATGGGATCTTGCCGCGTAGCTAAGAATCAGCGGGTATTCGGCCATGTTATGGCCTCAATTCGATGACCGTTTTGCCGATCCGCACGGGAACCCCGAGTTCCACGGGGAGGGCGCGCGTCAATGCCGTACCACCAAGGAATGTTCCATTGGTAGAACCGAGGTCTTCAATAAACCAGCGGGTGCCTTGCGGGAAGAGGCGCGCGTGGCGGCCAGAAGCGTAGTCGTCCTCAAGTACCAAGGTTGCTTCTTGCGCTCTACCCAACAGAATGGGGACGCCGGTCAGCTCTAGGGTGGTGCCCGTCAGAGGCCCTTCAGTGACAACAAGCTGACGTGCCGCAATTTTCGCTGGTGGAGCCTCTTCAACTAGTTCAGGGTGTTTTCTAGCCTGTCTGGCAGTAGGGGCACCGACTTTAGCCTTGCGGCCAATCACGAGGTCCCTGCGCATAGCCGCAACAACACTGAAGACCATGACCCACATCAAAAGTAGGAATCCGAAGCGCAAAATTGTGACCACAAGACTGAGATCGTTCATCGTTGACCACCGCCGCGTCGAGGCAAAATACGGAAAATTATCTCTGTGCGTCCCATGGTGATGCGGGCTCCGTCGTGGAGGGCAGCGCTGCCTTGTACACGGCGACCATCAACAAAACTGCCGTTTGTGGAGCCAAGGTCTACTGCAGTGTTGGATCCGTCTTCACAACGGATCTCCAAATGCTTTCTTGAAACGCCTGTGTCATCTATCAAGATGTCAGCTTCGGAGGAGCGGCCCAGAATGATTGAGGTTGCATTGAGCGCATAACGCTGACCGTCAATGTCCAAGACTGGTTGACCCAGTGTTTGACCTTGTTCTCGAGGGGCTTGACGCTTGTACACGGGGGCCGGCTGACCTTCGGAGGCGGGCTGTCCCGCGGGGTGCTGGCTGGGCCGTGCTGGCATGCGTGCCGGACTCTGTGAGGCGAAAACGGCAGATGCCTCGGCCGCGGTGCCGCGTTCCTTTTCCGTTGACGACGCAACGTCAAACTGACCGGGGCGCAAGGCTTCGCGGTGGTTAAATGCCACTCTTACTGGGCCCTGGAGTACGTAACCTTGGCTGCGGGCGTGGTTGATCACAACATCACACAGCTCTTCAGCGAGAGTTACCCCCCATGAGCGTGCCCGTTCATAGTCTGCATCGCCGAGCTCAATATTAAAAACATTCGGTGCCAAGGTTCGCCCGGCATCCAAGGTCATGGCTTTGTCGTCGAGTTCCCGACGAATGGCACTAGCCACCTCAACAGGCTGCAATGACTTGGAGCCCAGGGAGAAGGCGCCACGTACTGCCTTTTCAATGCCTTTTTCAACGTTGTCAAACAATCCCATATGCTCTCCTCTCCTACGGCGTTGTTGCGATGATGCCCATGTCTGGAAGTCTTGGAACCGCTACGCATGGATAGCGCAGTTTGAGCGTTATCCGCGCCGCGGACAACCTAGTTCAAAGTTGATACTACTGCCGGAGTCTTGGAATATCCCTATTAGTAGGCCCGGATGTGGCAAATTTCCTACTGGAGCATGATGTTGTCAAAACCTTCTTTCTGGCATCAACTTCCTTGAAAATTCAAGGTTTATACATCCGGGAGGTGTCCCATTCCCGCTGCTTCACGGGCCTACCCGAGTCTCGTTTAGGTGAATCGGCAATATTCCTATATGCTTGATCTCGCTGTTCCACTGAAAGTCGAAAGACAAACCCGGTGGATGGCGAAAAACGCGCGAGTGGCGGAACGGCAGACGCGCTGGCTTCAGGTGCCAGTGTCCGAAAGGGCGTGGGGGTTCAAATCCCCCCTCGCGCACGTTTTTGAGAAAGACCCCGATGCAACCTATGGTTCCGTCGGGGTCTTTTTGTATGCCCGAACCTTTGTGTTCCTCACAATGGTGCAGTGCAGGTCAGGGCAGGGCATAGCAGGGCAGGGCATAGCCCTAGGGGCGCTGGCCCCGTTGCGGGACAAGACCCGCAGCCACGAGAGAATCAGATTCAGCGTTGGAACGGGCTCGAGCATCTGAGTTTGAGAGCAGAAGTCCCACAGTTGGTTCCATACCTATTAACCCTTTACTACCTATTTAACCCGTTTACTACCTATCGAGACCCAGCAAGACTTAACCAAGGTGCATGAAACTATCAGATTCCCTTCGTTGAGCATGGGCTTCTACTGTTCCAACTCTGACGTGGCTGTACCTATGAATAAGTGGTTGCAAGAGTGCAGATAACCATGGGCTTCACCTGGATCTACAACCTCGGCTCTACAACCCCGGCCACAAATGGCTGCGCTGCCTATGCTGAAGGCATGAAGAGGCTAATGATTGGCATCGCCTCCATCTCGGCAGTTCAGTAGTTGCGGTCATCCTACCTGCGCTGCTCCCCCTAGGGTCGACTTAGGATTCGGTGGCTTCCTCGCAGCACGTGTTGTATTCACGATTGCCCAATCCGTATTTGAAGGTCTCATCGCCAAATTGGCGGCCAAGTTCACGCCCGCGCTTGCTGGCATCGCTTCTTTAGTGTCTACATGGTTGGCGCTGATCATTGCCAGCATTGCCAGCAGTGCTGGCGGGTGGCATTCGGGGCCACAGCTTCTTTACTTGGATATTCGCAGCGCTAATTATCTGGGCGATCACGGCTCTGTGCGCGATACTCGTTCCTAAGTACTTTCTGAAGGAAACCGCCAAATAGCAAGAACCTCTTATGCTCAGTACTGGTATCTAGGGCTCTGAGCAGGAGGGGCCGCGTGGATTTGCGTGTTGGTTGTTTGGTGTGTATTGTTTATCGAGTTGTCCTGATGAAGGGCGGCGTGACTAGCGGGAAAATGATTGTGTTTTGGTTGTTTTCTTGGGTTGTGTGGTGTGGTTCGCTGGAAAGTGGATTTGCATTGCGGCCCGGGTTGGTCTAGGATTGGAAAGTTGCCCCGGCGCTGATCGTTACGGATTGTTTGATGGTTCGGATGTGTTGGTTGGGTGTGGTTGTTGTTTGAGAACTCAATAGTGTGCCAAGTTTTATTGATACCA
>NZ_QHLZ01000003.1:110488-360476 GCF_003185915.1 Arthrobacter psychrochitiniphilus | reverse complement strand
GTGTGGCTGTACCGCCCCGGTCCCCGGGGACCTGCTCCCGAATACTCATACCCCCATTTTAGTCTTACCGTAATCAAGACGCAATAGATACCCAAACAAATATTCGATCTATTGAACGGGAACCCAGCCCATGCGCCCGGCAACGAAAACCAGGCTGCTAGCCCATGCGTACGTCAATCTGCCCGGGCGCGTCCGGGTTGAAAACAAGGCGGCGGTTGGCGATCTTGTCAGTGAAGAAGCGGTCGTGACTGACCACCAAAACGGCGCCCGGGAAATGCAAGAGGGCCCGCTCCATGACCTGAGTGCTGGACATGTCCAGGTGGTTTGTGGGCTCATCGAGCACCAATACCGAGGCGCCGGAGAGCAGGCACTGGGCCATGGCAACGCGGGCGCGCTGACCACCCGAGAGCGCTCCGATCCGCTGCTTCAAATCAGCTTCCGAGAACTGGAACATGGCAAGGAAACGGTTGACGGACTTCTTTGTTGCTGTCAGTGCAAGGCTGTCAGGCATCGCATTGACCGCGTGCGTGACGGTGTCCTCCGGGTCCAGATCCGCCAGAACCTGGTTGTAGGAGACCAGCCCGCCACCCTTCGCCCAGGTGACATAACCGGCGTCGGCCTCTTCCTCCCCCGTCAGGGCGCGCAGCAGCGTGGACTTGCCCGAACCATTGGCGCCGAGCACCACAATCCGGTTGCCGCGGCGAATCTCAAAACTGAGGTCGCTGAACAGCGTCCGCTCGCCATAGGACTTGCTCAGCGACTCCACCCGGCACAGCACATCCTTGACATGCAGGCCGCCGTAAATCTCGGTGATGATCTTGTCCACGGGACGCGGCGCACGTGACTTCTTGATCTTGGACAGCTTGGAATCGAGCCCTTTAGACGCCGCCTTGGAGGCCTCGCGGCGATCAGAAATCCCCTCAGCTTCGAAGGCGAGCAGTTCAGATTCGTGCATGAACTGGCTCTCCAGGGTCTTGAGCCGGAACTGTTTGGCCACCACATATTCACTGAAGCTGCCGGGATATTCATGCAGATGGAAGTTCTCCACCTCGATGATGCGCGTGACCACGGAGTCCAGGAATTTCCTATCATGCGAGACGATGATGGCCGCGCCTTGGAAGTTCTTAAACCAGCTCTCCAGCCATTCCACGCCGGCCACGTCAAGGTAGTTGGTGGGCTCATCGAGCAGCAGCACATCGGGGGCCTCGAGGAGGATCTTGGCCAGCGCGGCACGGTTACGCCAGCCGCCGGAGAGTTCATCAATGGCGCACACGCGGTGGGCCTCGTTGAAGCCGAGCGTGGTCAGAACTTTGTCAATGGAACGCTGGTAATCCCAGCCATCCAGCCGGTCCATGTCGGCAAAAAGTTCGGACTGGCGGTGGATGAGCCGGTCCATCTCCGTCTCGGACTGATCGACGGCGAGCGCACCATCAATCTCGGCCAGCTGCGCCTCGACCTCTTTAACGTGCGCGAAGACTTCCTCGAGTACCTCCAGAATGGTGGAAGAACCGTTGAGCTCAGAGAACTGCGAAAAATAGCCAATCTTGGTGCCCAGTTCCACGGCGACTGTGCCGGAATCGGGCTCCACCTGGTCCATGACGAGCTTCAGGAGCGTGGACTTGCCGGAACCGTTGCGCCCAATCAGTCCCACCCGGTCCCCTGCCTCGAGCTTGAAGAACGCTTCGCGCAGCACCGCAACCTTGTCAAAGCGCACGGAAACGTCGTTGAGGCGGATCAAGCTCATGGGTGTGGTCCTTTGGTGGTGAGGCGGGGCAGGGAAAACACCCACACCAAGTTTACCGCCAGGCGGGGTGGGTCTGGTGGCCGGTGTGCCGCCCGCGTGCGCATAGGCAACATTGTGGGTGTGCGAAAGTTCCCCAGACCTCTGGAAAGCTGCGCCCGAGCGTGCCAGTGTTGACCTATGGGCACAATGATTGATTTTTCTGCAGCAGGACAGGATTTTCAGGGGTACCGGGCTGAACCGTCAGGCCCCGCCCGGGGTGCCGTGGTGGTCATCCACGAGATTTGGGGCTTGGTCCCGCACATCCGCGAGGTCGCCGATCGGTTCGCGGCTGAAGGCTACCTGGCTGTGGCACCGGATCTGATGGGGTTGGCAGGCTTGGATGCGGTACTGCTGGCGGAGCTGGGCGAACGCCGCAAGGATCATAATGCCCAAGATGAGGTGCAGCCGAAGATCCGGGCCGCCATGGCGCCCTTGAACTCACCAGAAAAGGCCGCGGCCATCACGGCGGGGGTTGCCACTGTTTTTGACTACTTAGAGGCAACACCTGAGGGTGCAGACCGGACGGCGGCCGTCGGTTTTTGCTTCGGCGGCAGCTACGTATTTGCCTTGGCCATGCAAGAGCCGCGGCTGGCTGCGGCAGTGCCCTTCTACGGCCATGCCTCGTTCGCAGGTGACGAGCTTTACAGCATCACCTGCCCAATACTTGCCTTCTACGGTGAGGAAGATACCGGCTTGATGGGCGCTCTCCCGGAGCTCACCGCAGCCATGGCGGTAGCGGGGGTTGACTTCCGCCCCACCGTATTCCCCGATGCCGGGCATGCATTCTTCAACGACTCCAACACCTCCATGTACCGCCCCGAAGCAGCTCGGATTGCGTGGGAGAAGACGTTGGGGTTCTTGGAACAGCAGCTCAACGAGGTTTGATTTCCCGGCCGGCACGCCTTTATCCCCCGGCACGCCACTTTCCCCAGGCACTAGGCCGGCCCCCGGCACGACGCCGGCACTTGGCTTCCCTGTCCGTCTGCCGGTTCCACTGTGCGCTGGCAAGGCGGTAGGCGGTACCGTTAATGCCAGTGGATGAGGCCGTCAACGAAGAGCGGCCCGAGGACTGGATGGAGAACTCATGAGTGCGCCGATTCGTATTGGAATTGCCGGTTACGGAAACCTAGGTCGCGGGGTTGAGGCAGCCATTGCCAAGAACGCTGACATGGAATTGGTGGGCATCTACACACGCCGCAACCCCTCAGATCTGGTGCCGTTGAATGCCGGTGCTCCCGTGTTTTCCATGGACGACTTAGGCGGGCACGGGGACCACGTTGACGTATTGATCCTGTGTGGCGGCTCCAAGTCTGACCTCCCTCAGCAGGGCCCGGAACTGGCTGCCCTGTTCAACACGGTGGACAGCTTTGACACGCACGCGCGCATCCCTGAGCACTTCGCCGCGGTGGACGCCCCCGCCTTGGCGAACAAGAAGACCGCGCTGATCTCCGCAGGCTGGGATCCGGGCATGTTCTCCATCAACCGCGTCTACGGCGAGGCGTTGCTGCCCGACGGCGAAACGTACACCTTCTGGGGTCGCGGCCTGAGTCAGGGACATTCGGACGCCATCCGCCGTGTGGCTGGCGTTTCCGGCGGCGTCCAGTACACCATCCCGTCTGAGGCCGCCATTGAAGAGGTCCGTAGCGGCTCACGCCCGGTTTTGACCACGCGCCAGAAGCACACCCGCGAATGCTTTGTGGTGTTGGCAAATGGCGCCTCCGAGGATGCCGTGCGCGCTGAGATCGTGGGCATGGAACACTACTTTGACCAGTACGATACCACTGTCAACTTCATCACCGCTGATGAGCTGGCCCGTGACCACGCAGCCATGCCGCACGGCGGTTTTGTAATTCGCAGCGGCAACACCACGGATGAGCATGCCCAGGTCATTGAGTACTCCCTCGCCTTGGAGAGCAACCCGGAGTTCACCTCCAGCGTGTTAGTGGCTTACGCCCGCGCCGTGCACCGCATGAGCCAGGCCGGCCAGTTCGGCGCCAAGACGGTCTTCGATGTGGCACCCGGTCTGCTCTCCCCCAAGTCCGCCGCCGAGCTACGCGCCGAACTGCTCTAAGCAGCAGCCTGAATTACTGAAGTACGACGGCGGTTGCCGCACCTTGGACGTAAAAGGGGCGGCAACCGCCGTCGCCCCTTTCATTAGTCTGTCGGTTCGGCCTGAGTGAGTAGATCAAATTGGGTATTGCCGGGGCAGATAGAGGTAATTTTCAGGGTGTATCCGCGAAACGTCAGTTCGTCCCCGAGTGCCAGATCCTTGAAAGTTTCATCCGTTGAGGGCTTGGGTTCATTGGCCCACACCATGAGGCTGACGGTGGGAACCTTCGCGTTCACTTTGGTGCCGACCAGGCCAATCTTTGGAGTGTAGCCGGCTCCAAGAGTCGACGCGGGAAGCGCTGGCACCGGACCCACTGCGGACGTTGCGAGCGTGTAGTGTCCTTCACCGGTGCAGCCGTCATTGCTTGCTGTCATGGAAGATTCCTTTACCTTTATTGTTGGATCAGCCGTAGAACCCGTGGAGCATGCCACTAAGCTCAGGCATGCAGCCAGTACTGCCGTGGCCAGAAAACGCCGGTGTTGAACCATCATGGCGCCACAATACTTGCATTACCGAACATTTCCTCAAATTGTTGGGGGCTCATGTGCACCTTCGGCCTGTCTGGGCCCCAGGGATTCTGCAAAATAATGTTGCCCTCCGCATCCATTCCGTCAACAAAGAAGGCATGGCCGGCAACGTATCCGTCGGGAGCGCCGTCGGGTAACTCGGACTTGGTTGTCACAATTGCAGGCTGCCCATTCTCCACAGCAGACCACAACTGTTGGGATGAAGTGATGGTGGAAATATCATCTCCGCTTAGATACGCCAGTGCATCCTTGCCGTAGTTTCCTTCAATAGCCCGGTATTCGCCCGGCCCGTAAATCTTGTCCTTGACTCCGTGGCTGTTGGTGCCATCATTGCTGTCATCTTCGCCATAGACCTGCACCAAGGCCTTCTCAACGTACGCGGGCCAATTCCCGTTGACCCCTGGCTGGGCCCCCTTCTGCGCTCCGCCGTCCGCGGCTGGAAGATCATTGGTAACGCTCACCCATTGGGGATTGCCGTTCTTGTCATACAGCTGGACTGAAACAGTGCCGTTGCCGTTGTCCACCACATGATCCCGGACCCAGTTTGGGTCCCTATCCACTATTGTCCCAAGTCCGGCCATAACAACACAGTCGCCATAACCGCCTTGGCTGATATCATCCTTGCCCGGATGAGTGCCCACTACGGGCCCGGAGGGATTCATCCACTCATTTGAATCATCGCTGTTAGCACCGCCTGGGCGTGCAGCATCACCTTGAGCAACGGCGTTTGGCTGGACCCACGGGATTTGTTCCTTAATCCGGGCAACTTGTTCTGGTGACGCTTTGGACAGGATCTTCTCCAGCAGTATTTGACGTTCAAATGGCGTGGTCCCTTCCCAGTTGAAGATACCCTTGCCGTCCTTGGCAAGCGCCTGGCCCAGGGCGTTAAGGTCCTGGTCAGAGAGGCTCGCCAGCAACTGATCCAGTTCTGCGGGGGTCAGTTCATCGAGTGCCTTGCGCAGCTGTTCAATGTCTGCATCGTTACCTCGGAAAATATTATTGGCATCCGCCGCCTTATCCACCAATACCTTCAAGTCCGCCAACGCCTGCTCGCTGAGATCGGCACTGCCCCTGTCCGGATACCGCGAACTTGAGTGATCCGCGGACGTTGCGCCACCTGGGGACGTAATGTCTGCAGCCAGGCTGGTGCGTTCTTGTTCATCCGCCTGCACCCGCAGTTCCCTGCTCGTGGTGAGAAGTCCTTGAACCACTTTTGCCAGCGTGGGACGGTGCCTACCGTGCCATTGGCTGGTGAACCGCTGGGCATCAGGGCCTTGCCAGCCACGATTTTGCACAATCAGTTGTGTGAGCTTTTTGCTCACCAGGTCCAGATCATCTGCCGCAGAAGAGATGTCTTTAGCAAAACCACGTAGCTCGCCTACGTCGGAACCAAGGAATTGCGCCACCACTGCCTCGCTGACTTTAGACTGACCTATCTTGCTTCTGAGGCTACATCCCTCGATCTAGTCCTGCCATGGAGAGAGCTCCCCATGGTGGCCTTCCTGTCCTCGGCCGCTACGCGTCAAAGAGTCCCCGCACGTCCTCGGAGGTGATGGCGGAGGAGAACATGGAATCATCATCCATGACGGAAGTGAACAGTTTCGCCTTCTTTTCCTTCAACGCCATGACCTTCTCCTCGATGGTGTCCTTGGCGACCAGACGGTACACCATGACGTTTTTTGTCTGCCCGATCCTGTGGGTGCGGTCCACGGCCTGGTTCTCGGTGGCCGGGTTCCACCAAGGATCCAGCAGGAAGCAATAGTCCGCTTCCGTCAGGTTTAGACCAAAGCCGCCCGATTTCAGGCTGATCAAAAACACCGGCGCCGTCCCGGACTTGAACCCCTCGATCACCTCACCTCGCTTGCGGGTTTTCCCATCCAGATAGGCGTACTCAATCCCCGCCGCATCCAAACGCTCCCTGGCCTTGCCCAAAAATGAGGTGAATTGGCTAAAAATCAGTGCCCGGTGCCCCTCAGCCACCACGTCCTCAAGTTGTTCAAACAACACATCGAGCTTGCTGGACGGGGCGCTGGCATACTTCGGATCCACCAACGAGGCATCCAGGCTGAGCATCCGCAACGTGGTGAGAGATTTAAAAATCGCGAAGCGGTTCTTGTCCATGTCCCCCAGCAGGCCCATGACTTTTTGACGTTCAAGCTGCAGATGGCGCTGGTAAATGACCCGGTGCCGGGGCGCGAGTTCCAGTTCCAGAACCTGTTCCTGCTTGGCCGGCAACTCTTTGGCAACGGCGTCCTTGGTGCGCCGCATGATCAGTGGCCGGATGCGGCGCCGCAATTGCGCAAGCCGCTGCGCGTCCCCGTCCTTCTCCACCGGTTTGCGGTAGTAGTCGGCAAAATGGGTGGGCGAGGGGAACAGCCCCGGGGCGGTGATGGCGAAAAGTGACCACAGCTCCATTAGGTTGTTTTCCATGGGCGTGCCGGTAATCGCCAGCTTGAAAGGGGCAGGGAAAGTGCGCGCCAACTGGTTTGCCTTGGTGAGGTGGTTCTTCGCAAACTGGGCCTCATCAAGGATCAGCCCCGCCCACGCTTGGCTCGCGTACGCCTGGTTGTCCAGGCGGAAGAGTGCATAGGAGGTAATCACGACGTCGGCCCCGCTCACCAATGCTGCGGCATCGCTGCCGCTCTTGCGCAGGGTATCGGTGACGGCCGTAGTGGTCAGGCTGGGCGCGAAACGGCGGGCTTCGGCCTCCCAATTGGACACTACCGAGGTAGGTGCAACAACGAGGAACGGCAGCGAGTTCCCGTGGGGCGCCGTTGCTTTGGCATGGGTGATCAGAGCCAGGGTCTGCAGTGTTTTGCCCAGCCCCATGTCATCGGCCAAAACCCCGCCCAAGCCATGTTCATGCAGGAACGCCAGCCAGTTGAATCCTTCCTGCTGGTAGGGGCGCAGTGAGGCATGAAGTGTTGCCGGGACCGGAACTGCGCCAACCTCCTGCAGTTCAAGCAGCCCGGACACGGACTTCTCCCACGCCTGCGCCTGCTCAGCCGTGGTGGCCAGTTCCTTAAGTTCTTCCCACAGCCCGCCTTGGTAGCGGCTGATCTTTAAGGACTCCCCGGGTTCTTGCAGGCTCCGGGCTTCCTCGATCAGCCGGCGCAGCTGCTCAAATTCGGGCTGGTCCAGTGAAAAATAGTGCCCACTGGGCAGCATCAGGTGCTCTTCCTCCGAAGCCAGCGCCAAGAACAACTCGCCGAACGGAATATCCGCCCCGCCCAAGGCGACGGTGACACCCAAATCAAACCAGTCGCCGTCGCCCGTTGCCCGGGTGCTAATGCCAATCTGCGGGGTCCCCGTCAGCTCCTTATAGTCCGGCACCGAACCGGTAGTGTCCACGCGCACCTGCTCGAGGCCGGCCAGGGCGGGCAGCGCCTCGGTGCTGAATCTGGCCGCGGCAACATCCTTCAGATGCACCGGCTCGTTGCTGCCCGGATGCATGCTGGGTGGGTGAGGAAAGGATTCCCTGGTGGCTGCGGGGAAATCGGCGAGCGCCTCCACCACATTCTGGAGCAGCCTGGTCTCGAAATCATCATCACGTTGGCCGGTGCCGTCGTGAACCATGGGGTATCTGGTGGTCGCTTGGCCAACAACGTATTCCCAATGCCAGTGCAACTCCACAGCGGGTCCGGTTGCTTTGGCGGACTGACTGGCAGGCTGGGTGGCGCCCTTGCGCCTCCGGTCCGGTTTGGTGGCCGGAACCGGCGGAATGTGAACGGCTGTCAGGACAAGTTCCGGGTCCCGAATTTCCGGCAATCCTGTGCTGCCGTCATGAGAACGCAGGTCCATGCTGTGGCGCAGCTGCGGGTAGTAGTTGGTGAGGAAGCGCTCCCGGGCGGCTGCGGGGATGTCCACCGGGGACCTACCCTCGATCAGCAACTTCAGCGCTTCCCCCACGGCTCCTTTGACCGGCGCGAAATGGATATTGCGCTGGGTGAGGGCGGTTTTTTCGTTTCCGCCGGTCCACCAAAAGATGCCATGAACGGGTGTTCCGAGGGTGCCCATCATGGCCGTGTCAAGCACGGTTCCGTTGATGTTTGCATGGGCGGCCAGGCGGATACCGCCGTCATCCGTGGAGATGACCTCCGTGCTCACGTCAACCTCCGCGGCCCACGTGACGGTGGTGGACTTTCGCGACGTGAGAAAGTCCAGACCAATTTCACGGGCCTGGGCCAGCAAGTTCCAGAACAGGGGCGAATTGTAGTCATCCAGACACATCCACTTGCCAGTGCCATAACCGGTTCTGGTGGTTTTAAAGAGGGAGTCAAAGACCTGCAGCCACTTCTTGTGCTCCGGATTCAAACCACCCATGTAATAAAACTGGTGCATGGAGTCCCAGGCGAGCTTGCCCACAACCCACTTGTTTGCCTCGTTGCGCATGACGGGGCGCACCCCGAGCCGTACACGCGGCTTCTGCTCGGTTTTGACGCGGCCGGTTTTTGACTTCTTCCGCGACGAGCTCCGGGCTGCGTAGGGATCCACCGGTTCTTCGAGCAACTCAAATTGCAGCGCCAGAGGACTTGTGGTTTCCCCAGCACCCACGGCCTGCATCCGGCCCCAATACGAGGGCGCAGCCACCACTGGTGGGTGGAGAATCGCTTCAAGCTTTTGTTCCCAAAGCGCTGGCTGGACAGGAACCGGCTTCTTTGTTTTGGGCATGAGCGCTTGGACCTTGCCGGTCTGCTCGGTGGCAGGCTTCTTCGTGGCGATTCGCTTGGCGGCGGGAGCGATTGCCGTGCCGGGTAGCCCCGCAGGATCGGTTTCTTCCAGCATGAAGTTGCTGGAAAACACCAAGGCCGCCACGTGCTTACAATTCCAGCCCACCGGGCAGCTGCACGCGCCTCCGGTGAGGACGGCACCCTTGGGCTCATCCGCAAAGGAAGCACTAGTGGTGTAGGTCTCTCCCCGGCTTCCGCTGACTCGGCACTGTAATTGGAGCCGTTCTTCAACCCACGCAATGTTGTGAACATAGCCATTGCTGGAGTAGTCAAGCCCGCGGTGCACTGCCGCCGGTCCAACAAGGTCCCTGAGGGCCGCATACTCCACATAGGGGATAAGGGAAAGATCCATAACCTCCACAATAGTCAGTTCCCCTGACGCTTTTGGGCCGGGCCGGCTACCTTGACCACTTCGCTGGGCACCGTGGCAGGGCCCGTGGCAGGGCGCCAAGGCAGGGCGCCAAGTGACCGGATGGATGCGCCGCATGCTGTCTTTTACGTAATCTGAATCACCTTTGAGGTTACGGACTTATTCCAGTCCCATCTGCATCCGGGAAAAGTTCCATCGGCGGGCCTACCCGCAACGAAAGGCCACTGAGGTGACGGCAACGAATAAGTTCCTCACCGCTGCGGTGCTAACCGCCGGTCTCACCCTTTCCCCTGTGCACCGAGCACAACTCCGGGCACCGAGACGCAAAGCAGCGACAGCCCTGCAGCGGTAAACATCGGCATTGTGCACTCCAAGACAGGACCCCTTTCCGTCCACGGTGACGCCAACTACGAGGGCCTGCAGGCTGGTCTGGACTACGCCACCAAGTGGAGCAACAAGGTAGGCGAGACCGCCTTGAACATCGCCTACCACGACGACGGCGGGGATCCCGACCAGGCTGACTGTTGCCAAGGAACTCATCGGCAAGGATTACAAGATCCTCGCCGGGACCGCTTCCTCCGGCATTGCGTTGAAACTTGTTGGGCAGGCCGAGCAGAACAAGGTCCTCTACATTTCCGGCCCCGCAGCCACTGACGCGGTCACCGGCGCCAACAAGTACACCTTCCGCTCGGGCCATCAGTCCATGCAGGACGTGGCCAAGACAACCTCACCGCGGTCAAGGCGGTCCTGGGCGCCAATGCAATCCATGAGGCGCCCGACTCCGAAGACACGTTTGGGCACAACATTTGTTGTGGCGCCCAAGGAGATGGCCGCCTGCGCGGCCGGCAAGGAGTATCACAGTGGATCCGAAGTTCGCGGCACATGGAGGGCAGCCACCTTCAGGGATGTGGCCTTTTGTAGTGGGTCCAGACTTGGTGGCGGGCACGGACTTGGTGGCCGATGCGGATTTTGTGGCGAGCGCGGAACCGGAAGCCCATAAAAATGGTGCCCCGACCTCCGGTACCGAGCTGATCTGCGGGCCCGGCGATGGGGTTTGTGGCGGGCGTGGCCCAGTGCCGGGTACCAAAACTTGGCAATCTCCGGGCTAAACCAGGGTGAGCTCTACCCGGTGTGAGATCTAGGTGCTAGTTCATCTCTGCGAAGACCTCAGCGCAGTCGGTGGGCCGCCATTGTATTCAAAGATGACGTTCTCTTCATCCATCAAGAAACTGAGGATTACACGGCAGTTCAACGATCGCCGGAAGTACAGCTAACACCGCGACCCCATGACCTCTGGCGAAGAGCGGAGTTGCAAGCGTTTGATGCGTCTGCGCCTGGCATGGAGTTGGTTCCATAACTAGCCCTCCCAAGCCAGATCATAGAGATCCCTGCCTTATCTGCACTTTGCCATAGCTTCCAGAAGCAATGGTAAGACTGCTTCGTTGCGTACTCCACCACATATTCCGTACCGAGCGGTAGCGCCTCAGGGACTCCCCATTTCTGGTTTGACTCAAAGCTGCGCCCCGTCAAATCACGTCCTGCGCGGAAGCTACTACACCCCCGGTCTGCAGACCGGGGGTGTAGTGGTGAACGGTTTTAGGAATCCAGATCTTTGGCAATAAGTGCTGCGATTTCGGCAACCGCGTCAGCGTTCTCCGACTCAACGTCCACTGACATGCCGAAATCCGCGCCGAGTGTCATGATCATCAGCGCGGAGGTGGCTTCCACCGGGTCTTCGCCGTCAATGCTGAGCAGGATCTCCTCATCGTAGGCACCTGCCGCCGTCGCGATGACGGCTGCGGGGCGGGCGTGCAGACCCACGGATGATCCAACGGTGACTGTTTGCTTGGCCATAATTTCTTACTCCTTGGAATTGCTATGGATGGTTGGTGAAAGCATCTCGCGGGCCGTTGCCCTGGCCTGCTCAGTGGTGGTGGTGCGCAGGACGGCTTCTGCAGCTTCTTGGCACTGGGACAGTGTTACCTCGCCCAGCTGGATGCCTACACCGGCAAGTGCTGCCGGGGCCATGGACAGGCTGCTCACACCCAGGCCGATCAGGATGCAGGCGAGCAGTGGGTCGGCCGCCGCCTCCCCGCACACGCCCACAGGCTTTTGGCTGCGGATTCCGGCGGCGGCGCTCAAGCTGATCAGCGCCAGCACGGCTGGCTGCCAAGGATCTGTCAGTGCTGCCAGGGAGGGTGCCATCCGGTCCGCCGCCATGGTGTACTGCGTCAGATCGTTGGTGCCAATGGAGAAGAAGTCCACCTCTGCCATGAAGGCATCTGCCAGCAGCGCCACGGAGGGCACCTCCACCATGATCCCGGGCGAGAGCTTGCGTGCCCGGCATGCTGTAGCAAAGTTCCGCGCCTCATCGAGGGTGGCAACCATGGGTGCCATGACTTTGGCGCCGGCAATACCTTGCTGCTCGGCGGCCAGCGCTAGAGCGTCAAGTTGGCGCTCTATGATTCCGGGCTCCACGTTGCCGAGCCGGATGCCACGCACACCCAAGGCAGGATTTTCTTCATCCGGGTGCGAGACAAAGGGCACCGGCTTATCCGATCCGGCGTCGAGCGTGCGGAAAACAACTTTCTGTCCCGGGAAGGCAGCCAGCACTTCGCCGTAAATACTGGCCTGCTCGGTCACCGACGGTTCACTTTGGGCGGAGAGGAAACACAGTTCAGTGCGGAATAGCCCCACGCCTTGGGCGGGATATCCGGCCGCGATGCGTGCACCGGCACCATCTTGAACATTAGCCAGTATTTCGATTGCTGTTCCATCCTTGGTCCGCCCCGGACCTCGCCAGGACTGGATGGCGAGCCGGCGTTCGGCATCGGCCAAAACCTTGCTCTCCGACTCGGCCGGCACGGTCCCCCGTTCCACTGTCCCTGCGAAACCATCAAGGAGCACCACCGAACCGTCCACAATATCTGCCAGGTTTGCGGCAGCAACAATGCAGGGGATGCCCAGCTGCCGGGCAATGATGGCGGTGTGGCTGGTGGGCCCGCCTAATCTGGTGGCAATGCCCCGGATCAGGGCAGGGTCAAGTGTTGCCGTATCCGCCGGGGCAAGATCATCTGCCAAGAGGATGATGGGGCTCGCCGGAGTGGGAACTCCAGGTTCTGGCAGGCCCAGCAGTTCAGAGACCACGCGGTTGCGGATATCACCTAAATCAGCAACCCGCTCCGCCATGAGCCCGCCCAACTTCTCAAACTTGACGATGAACGCGCCTACCGCGGCGACGGTGGCAGCCTCCGCCGTGGAACCGGCAGCGATCATCTTCAGCGTGGCTCGCTGCAGACCGCGGTCACCAGCCAGCGCTGCGGTGGCGCTGAGGACATCGGCAGCCGCTCCAGAACCCGTGGCTGCCCGCTGGAACAAACGTGCCGCCACCATCTCGGCAGCAGCTTTCCACCGCTCTGCCTCGGCATCCCGGACGTCCTCCACGAGTAAGGCTTCATACTTGGAGGCCAGCTCGGGTTCCGGATTCACCCACAGTGCCGGAGCGTAGGCGAGCCCTGACACAACACCGGTTCCGGTGATGGCGCTAGCGTTGTCAATCATGGTGAGTTCTCCGTTTTAAGCATTTCGACGTAGAGCCGGCTCGTGTGCAGTGCCAGATAAGAAACTTCGTCCGCTCCGAGGTGCCGGTTCAGGGCTTCTCCAATGAGCTCGGCCACCTCAAGCGCTGCTTCAGCGGCTTCCGGGTAGGCCTGCCGCACAGACTCAAAAACATCCACCCCTAGTACGGCTGAGGTGGTGGCTTTGGCCGAGCGGGCAAAGAGGAAACGCAGGTGGGTGACAAAGCGAGCGGCACTGTGTGCGTTTTCATCAATGTTGCTCTGCCACCGCACGGATAGCAGGGTGAAAACCTTGGCGATGGTCTCGGTCATGGAAACTGTCTTGGAAAAGTCGGACGTGGACCACTGCTGGTTGACGAAGTGGAGGGCGAACGCCACCCACTCTTCATCTTGGAGTTGGACACCGAGCTGCTCCTTGATCAGGGCAACAACCCGCCGGCCAAGATTGCCCTCTGCCGGGTAAAGCTGTGCCACTTCCCAGCGGAGCGGGAAGTCAACTTTGATCCCTTCACGGGCGCGCTGCACAGCGAAACCCATGTGATCGAGGATGGGCACCAGCAATGACAGCCGGGGCTCAAGCCTCAGCTCTGCCTGGACCATCGCCATGATTTCCCGCGCCACTTCAATTTGTTCCAGCGGCGCGTCTCCGAGAACACCAGCGCCATGGCTGGCGGCGAAGCTGCCGTCGGGCACAAATCGTTGATCAGCCGCTTCAACATCTACAGTTTCCCCCTGGCGGTGGTTGAACCCAATGCCCTTGCCCACCAGCACCATCTCGCTGCCATCAGGGAGCCCGGCCAGCAACACGTTGTTGTTGTAAACCCTCTTGATAGTGGCGGATTCACCCGGCTTCAGTTCCATAATGCTGCGATTCCGGCCATCTCCAACTCGCAGCCAGTTCCCGTGCGGGGCAACATGCTACTTTTTCCGAACCGTGAGCACCGGAGCGCTGTTGTCCGCACCGATTTCAGTCTCCGCAATGGCAAAGGCCGTGCCGTTGGTCAGCAGGACAGGGGTGACCATGGAGGGAACCAATGCGCTCATCTGTGCCAGATCGCAGCTGATGATCAGATCACCCTTCTGGACACGATCACCCTTGACTCGGTGCCCGGTGAATCCTTGGCCCTTGAGCTTCACGGTATCCATGCCAATGTGGACCAAAATTTCGGCGCCGGCATCTGTGCGCACGGCAAAGGCGTGGAGGGTTTTGGCCACCAAGATCAACTCGCCGTCTACAGGGCTGCGGAAGGAACCTTCGGACGGTTCGACGGCGAATCCCGCACCAACGGCGCCGCTGGCAAATACTGGATCGGGAACGTCGGCAAGCGCCATCACGGTACCCTCTGCAGGGGAGAAAATCTGCTCGCCCTTTTTCTTGAACATTTTCAGCATGTGAATGACTCCTTGCATGGTTGGGAGGCCAGGATATTAGTCGTCAAGGCCAAGACTCTCATTAATTGCGTTCTTGTAAAGGATGGCTTTCCCGCCGTACACGGCTTGTACGCCGCCGCTGACTTCAAAGACGCCCGTTGCGCCAAGTTTGCGCAGCTTCTCCTTGTCCACCTGGGCGGGGTCCTTGACGGAAACCCGCAGGCGGGTGATGCAGGCATCAACCTCTTCTAAGTTCTCGGCCCCACCCAAAGCAATCAGGATCTGTGCAGCTTCCTGCTGAATGGGAGTACCTGCTGCCATTCCACCGGCCATGGCAGGAACCAGCTCTTTTTCATCCGCCGTGGCGTCGTCGTCGTTCCCGAGGGTGTCTTCCAGGTGGCCGGGTGTGCCGAACTTGAACTTCTTGATCATGAATTTGAACGTGAAGTAGTAGAGGAAGAACCACACCACGCCCACGGGGATGAGCAGGATCCAGTTGGTGCGGTCATTGCCTTGGAAGACGCCAAAGAGCAGGAAGTCGATCAGGCCACCGGAGAAGGTGTTACCGATGCTGATGTTGAGCAGGTCCGCAATCAGGAACGAGAGCCCGTCAAAGATGGCGTGGACCACGTACAGGACCGGGGCCACAAACAAGAACATGAATTCAATGGGTTCGGTGATGCCGGTGACAAAGGAGGTCAAGGCAACGGAGGCGAACAAGCCCATGTACTTGGCGCGGCGGCCCTTCGGGATGCAGTGCCACATGGCAAGGCAGGCGCCGGGCAGGCCAAACATCATGGTGGCAAAGCGGCCTGCGAAGAAGCGGGTCCCTTCGGTGAACAAGCCAACATGGTTAGGGTCAGCGAGCTGGGCGAAGAAGATCTTCTGTGCACCAACCACCTGAACACCATTGACAAGCTCAGTGCCGCCCAGGGGTGTGTACCAGAACATGGGGTAGATCATGTGGTGCAGTCCGGCGGCACCGCTCAGGCGCAGCAGTGTGCCGTACAAGAAGGTGCCAAAGGCGCCCATCCCGGCAATTCCGGTGCCGGCGCTGACCAGTGCCATTTGGACTGGCGGCCAGATAAGGAAGAACAGGGCCCCTACAAAGATGGCGGCAAAGGCCGTCACAATAGGGACAAAGCGAGAACCGCCAAAGAAGCCAAGCACGGCCGGAAGCTGAATGTTATGGAAGCGGTTATGCAGAACAACTGCCGCGCCACCCACCACCAAGGCGCCAACAACACCGGTGTCAATGGCTGGGGCGTCAGGGGTAAAGATATCCAACAGTGACTTGATGGTGGCCACCATGACCAGGTACCCAACCACGCCGGCAAGGGCTGCGGTGCCCTTGTCTCGCTTGGCCAGACCAATACACAGGCCAACGGCGAGCAGGATCGCCAGGTTGTCAAAGACGGTGGCACCGGCCGCAGACATCACACCGAAAATGCCCTGCAGAACGTTGTTGTCCAGGAACGGGTACGCGGCCACCGTGGTGGGGTTGGACAGTGCCCCGCCAATACCCAGCAGCAGACCAGCTGCCGGAAGAATGGCGACCGGCAGCATAAATGCCTTGCCGATCTTTGAAAGTTGCTTGAACACTACAATTCCCTTCGCTCTAGGCTTGACGACGTCGTCGAAGCCAGCATCTGAGCCGAGGAGAACCGAATTTTTCCAAAAAGGACGCACATGTTGCGGGGCGGGCGGCAATGGCGGCGCCCTCACAGGGCGAAGTCACGGATGATTCCTCGGGCAAAGACAGACGGATCGCCCCTTACATATGGATGTATGAGGCGTGGCGTCCCAGGTTATTGCCGAAAGTTACAATCCCGATGACAACCGTTAAAAGTAACGGCTTGGTAATGCTACATGATGTGAGCGCAGTGAAAGAAACTTATAGGCCCGGATCACAGCCGCAGTCTTCCAGAGATTCCCTGCCCGGGCGTGCAGAGGGCACTTCTGCGCCATAACGCGGGTTAGAGTCAGCCGTTGGACCGGCTGGCCATGGATTGCACGGCCCACTTGTTGCCGTCGGGATCGGCGAAGTAAACAAAGCTACCCCAGGTGTGGACGTCCACACCGGTGACGTCCACACCGGTGGCGCCCACACCGGTGGCGGCGAACTGGGCATGAGCAGCTTCAATATTTGCCACCACCATTTGCAGCTTTGGTGCGGAGCACGGAGCAGCATTGGTGAGCCCCTCCCCTAGGCAGATGGAACACGCCAAGCCAGGTGGGGTCAGCTGAACAAAACGAAATCCGCATCCGGGGCGCTCGTCATAGTCAGCGTTGAAGTTCACCTTATTCACATAAAAAATACTTGGCCCTATCCACGTCAGAGGCCGGCGCAAACACAAGTTCCAGTTTCCAGTCCATGGAAGGATGTTATGCCCACGGTTGGGTGCGTGAACAGGGCCAGGAATCTCTTTATTAGCTCAGTTGCGTGGTGGTGACGCAGGTGGGGTCGTCAGCGTTTTTAGTGGACAGCACCTGCGTGGCGCTCTTGCCGCCCTGGTTCAAGGTCAAGGTAGCGTCGATTCCTCGCGGCAGCCACAACCCCAAAAAGCCGTTGTCATAGGTGTGCAGCGCTTCCTTGATGAGGACCTCACCGGTGGCATCATTCGTGACGGTGACTTCCACCTCCTGGTTCGCCAACTCGCCCAGACAGGTGGTGAGGCTATGGAAATGACATTCGTGCGTTTGGCTCACATACGGGGCCACGGAAACGTAGAATTCGTTGGCTGGCATGGGCAGGGTAGCTTCACGATTTGCGGCATCACGCAGCGTCAATGCTTCTGGCCGGATTGACGCCATCAGCTCGCTGGAACGCTCAGCCACAGGCAGGGTGTCCAGTTCGGTGATGACGTCCTTGGCGCTCTTGCCGTCAAAGCCGAGCTCAGCAATGAGTTCTGTGGCAGCGCTCGGTGGGGCGCTGACAGCCGAAGGTGTGGGTGCCGGGGTGGAACATCCTGCCAACAACAGCATTGAAGCTGCAGCCATGGCGATAGCTCCGGAAAGGGAGGCACGGCGGGTAATTTTCTGATTCATGAGTGTTCCTTGTTGATCAATGAAGAGGTGTCAGTAGGGCGCAAGAGCTCTACCCCTCAGCATCGATTGATGCAAAGGAAATTCAGAGAAGGGGTACTGGGCCGGGGAAGGCCATGCACGTGCGGAGGTGGTCCGGCGCGCGGCGCTTGCCGGAGGCGGCCGGTCAGGATTCCGGGCAGGAGCAGCAGGAAAGCAAGAACCACGGCGGCAACGCAACTGACGGTCATCGAAAGCGCCCCGGATGGACAATTGGCACACATGGCATCCGGGGCAATGAAAACTCCGGTGTCAGCGGCTGCACTCATCACGGCAGGGCCCGCCCCGTGCATGCTGGAGGAGTCCGCCGTCGTGCCGTGAAAAGGTGTGCCGTGAAAAGGTGTGGCTTGAAATGCGGCGGGGGCGCTCCTGTGGACGCCGTGCATGGCCAGCAGCCCGAGGATCAGCATCAGGGCAATGAGGCTGCCACGCAGAAGAGGGGAACCGGCCACTGACCACGTCTCGCGTCGGGTCAATGCAAGGGCCTCCATAGAAGCAAGTCTACTGAGCCACCAAGCACAGGACTAAAGCGCACCGGCGGAGGGGTTGACGGGCGGTGCACACCAGCTGTGAGTCAAGTCACTATGGCCGGTGCTATGGTGAGCACATGCTGGATAACGGCACCTCCCCCCTGGCAGAGCGGAAGGTTCGCTTGCGCAAGGCTTCGAACATTTGCCTGCTCGTAGCAGCGGGGATATTTTTCTGCTCTGCCGCACTGCAATGCGCCGCCTCACTCCAGCGCTGGGTTATTTTTAGCGGCTCCTTGGGGTCCGATGACCTCTCAGTTGAGGACCACGTCTATGACTACTATTTCCCCTGGTACGACTGGGTAGCCATTGGTACGGCAGCCCAGCTTTTAGGGGTGGGCCTCCTCATTCAGGCCGTCGGTATTCTCGTCATGACACTAGGAGTCCTACTGCTGGGAGTCCTGCCACAAAGGAACGCGGCAGCGGGCGGAAGTGCCGCGACGGCGCCCAACGGGACCGGCAAAGTGATTGCCGCAGTCTTCGCCGCCACGCTCGTCGCAGCGGAGGTGATGGTAGTCCTTGTGGTGGCTGGAATTTTCACCTTCATGGGAACTCATGCTCTCCTCTCCGGTATGGCAGGCATTGCTTCCCCGCTGTATCAATGGCTCGACTTGGCGTGGCTGCCTGGTTTAGGGCTGATTATTTTGGCAGTACGGTGGTTGCGCCGTGCGCCAGCTGCTTCAGCCGCCGCCCTGTTCCTGATTGGTTCAAGTATGGTTGGCTATTTCATCGCCACGTATCTGATTGCGCCTGTGTTTGCGGGCCAATCTCATGACACGGCGCGGTGGACCGAGACTGTTGTGGCCGCATCAACGGCTGCCGCGGCGCTCATGCTGGTAATCGCCGCCAGAAAGCTGGGCCGAGAGCGAGTTGACCCTCCCGCTTGACTCAATCCCGCGCCCTACTACAGTGATTTCAGATGGAAGCACCCTAGTTTTCGTCAGGAGAAGTTGTCAGGAGAAGTGATGACTGTTCGCGCAGATTTGAATATTTCCTTGGATGGATACGCCACCACCACCGACCAAACCCTGAAAAATCCCTTTGGCATTGACTGGGGCCGGCTTGTCCAGGCGTACACGGCGACCCGGACGTTCCGCCAGCGGGTGCTGCACGATGAGAGCGGCGGCGGCACAACCGGCGTCGACGACCGTTATGCAGAGGCTTATTTCGAGGGGATTGGCGCTGAGATCATGGGCGCCGGAATGTTTGGCTTGCACAACTTCCCGGATGATCCCAAGTGGCAAGGCTGGTGGGGTGAGGAGCCACCGTTCAGGGCACCGGTGTTTATACTCACGCACTCGCAGCGGCCATCGCTGGAAATGCTGGGAGGAACCACCTTCACCTTCATTTCAGCCACGCCCGCCTAGGCCTTGGCTATGGCACAAGGCGCTGCAGGAGGAAAGGACGTGCGGATTGGCGGTGGGGCTAGCGTTGTACGCGATTTCCTCAAGGCCGGCCTGATTGATCGGCTCCACGTTGGCATCACCCCCATCCTGCTGGGCCGTGGCATCAACCTCTGGGAAGATCTGCGCGAGCTGGAATCCGGCTACAGCGTCACTTCCGAGGTCGCGGAGAGCGGTATCATCCACGTCACCTTCCAACGCTGAGCCAGTTCTGGTGTTTGCCGTGGCCGTGCGGCATTGACCTCCGCCAAGTCGCCGCCTCCGTGGCTCCGCCGAAGAATATAACAGCGCCGCGCCCACTGCATACTCGAGTGGGTTGGGCGCTTCTCTGCGTCGCGCACGGGAGTCTTTGCGGTACGTTTGCGGTGCGCCGCATTTTTTGCTCCCCTATTTGCGGCATGAAAAAGCCCCTCTGACTGGCGTTTAGCCTAGTCAGATGGCTTCTCTATGGGTGGAGCTAAGGAGATTCGAACTCCTGACCTCTTCGATGCGAACGAAGCGCGCTACCAACTGCGCCATAGCCCCTGGCAAGATCCACAAGCACGCGGATCCCGTCATTTTCCAGAATAAACCCATAATGTTGCTGGAGACAAAATCGCCATTAGCCCGCATGAGAATCGCAGGGATTCGCGCATTGTGGACACAGCACGGAACGAACCTAAGAGCCAGGCTCCAAAGTCTTCGCCGCAGGCCTGCCAGATTCAGCCGGCCGCGTGGCCAGCCAACCATTCACGGAACTCCACGGCCCCAGCAACATCGTCAGGGATCAAGTTTCGCCCTGCCCGCAGGAACGCGCCGAAGGAACCCGGCAGCGGTAACTGTGAGATAACTGCTTTGCTGCCGGTGACGCTTTTCCAGATTTGGGCCATCTCATGCATAGTTTGGACATCTGGTCCCCCTGCACGGACACTCACTTTTTCCTGGCCGCCACGCCCTGCTTCCGCCACCAAAACAGCCGCCACGTCCGCCGTCGAAATTGCTTGGAAACAGACTCCCCTGAAGGCAGGGATGATTCCCATTCTGGAAGCCGCCGAGAAAATTCCTGCCACCAAGTTGTGGAATTGGGTAGCCTCAACCACTGTTGTGGGCATCTCTGATTTTTCGTAGCTGAGGGCCCGCGCCGCCTGCACCTGATAATAATTCATGGCACATTCACGCGCGTTGATAATCGTCAGCAGCACGCAACGCCGTATCCCTGCCCGAGCGGCAGAGTCGAGAACCGCAACTGACATCCCCGGCAGCGCCTTCAACGCCGCCCCGGAGCGGGCGTCCATGGTTTCAATGAGGACCTCCACCCCGTCCAAGGCTTCTGCCACTCCAACGCCTGAGCGAAAGTCCGCGCGAACATAGTCCGCCCCCGCCACCTGCTGATCAGCTGGGGGTATGTGTCTACTCAGGGAACGTACCTTGTGCCCGGCAACAATGGCCTCGGCCACCACCGCCCGGCCGGCGAGCCCGGTTCCTCCTGCCACAGCCAAATTCACCATGCTGCTCACAGTACGCCCCCGGGGTTAAAACAGAACAGCGTTAAAGCAGAACAGCCAAATCCAAAGGATTCGGCTGTTCTGCTTTAACTAGGTTCAGTGTTAAGCGCGTCTGCGCTGAAGCACGTCATCTAGGTTGTTCAAGGCGTACTGACTGCGTTCACCCGGTGCAGGGGCGGCCTTTGCGCCAACCTCATCCTCGTTGAGCGGAACATCCGGAACTACCGCAACACCCTCGCGCCCGGTAGCCGTGCCCACTCCGGCTTGATCGGCCTTGATGGAGGTTCCGGCAGACTTTGGCGCTTCCGGAAGATTTAGCGGCTTCTCCAGGCTCAGGGCCCGGGCAGCGCTGACATAGCCAGGCACAGGAACTTCAACGGGCTCCCAGGTCTCCGTTTCCAGCTCCCCTTCCGCCAATGTCTGCGTGTGCGCCAGCTTGGCATCGGCGCTGCCCTTGGCTGCCACGCGCATCGCTGCGGCCCGCAATTCTTCAGCAGTAAGCGGCTTTTGCGCCGGAGCAGGCGGCGCACCTTCGGCACCATCAAAAAGAGTTGTTTCTCGGGGTTCCGGGACCGGCGAAGCGGTCTCCTCGAACTCCGCCGAAGCTATGGCCCGGGCCGCATTCCGGGCATTCCTACGGGCAGTCTGATCCCTCACAGCAAGGGAACGCAGGGTTACGATCACGCCGGCAAAAACGGCCAGTGACGTCCAGGAAAATACGGAAGAGCCGAGGGAAAAAACTGTCAACGCCCCAGAAATGCCTGCCGTCACAAGAGCCACCAGGCCAAGACAGGCAAAAAGTGTTCGGCCCCAGCGGATCTGCAGGGGATTCCCAGCTGCCGAGGGCACGGCGGTTGAAGGTTCCGGCTCCACGTGGGTGTGGGCGTCGGAAGTAATGCTTTCCATTGACGTCTCCTGCAACTGCTGGATTGGTGTGGACCAGTTGTGCGTGCCCGGCCACATTTCAACCCTAAAGGGGAAATAGAACCCTCCCAGCATTACTGCCGGTGTGTCGCTCGCCAAGGCAGAAAAACTGACATTTCTTACATTATGTGAACGCCCCGGCTTCACAAGAGAGGCCATATTTCATACTTGCGCACTTTGCACGCTAGGCCAACTCAGGCTGACTCAGGCCAGCTCAGGGGAACTGGGACATCCATCTGGCAAGAATTCCCTCGGGAACTTCCTCGTCCGTCAACGCAAAGCTCCGATGATCCGCCCATTTGCCATTGATGTGCAGGTAGCGGGGACGCAAACCTTCATCTCTGAAGCCCAATTTCTCCACAACACGCAAACTCGCGGCGTTCTCCGGACGAATGTTGATTTCCATCCGGTGCAGCCCCATCACCTTAAAGCAGTGGTCGGTGGCCATGGCAACAGCTGTCGGCGCAATGCCCCGGCCTGCCCGGCCCTGATCCACCCAATAGCCCAAGGTGGCTGACAGTGCAGATCCCCACACAATGGAGGAAACGGTCAATTGCCCAACAATTGCTGGTTTCGGCGTGCCTGGCTGCCGCTCCGTGATGATAAATGGCAGCGCGGATCCCTGCCGCGCCTGTTGGTTCAGGACGCGGACCATTCCCGCATAGGTGGGAAGCTGGTCCGGCCCTGCGGGGCTGCTTGCTTCCCAAGGTTCCAGCCACGCAGCGTTGCGTGTGCGTACCCGTGTCCACTCACGTTGATCACGAATCTTGATGGGGCGCAGGATCAAATCGCCGCATTCCAAGGTCACCGGCCAGATGGCCTGCCCCCACACGCAGTTATGCCTTGAGTTCGGCGGTGAATTCGCCCAACCATTCGCGTAGATCCTCGCCCAGATCTTCGCTTTCGCAGGCCAGCGTCACAACAGCTTTCAAGTAGCTGAGCTTATCTCCCGTGTCGTAGCGGCGGCCGCGGAACACCACACCGTAGACCCCGCCGCCTTCGCCCTCCATAGTTGCCAGGGTTTGGAGTGCGTCGGTCAGCTGAATTTCATTGCCGCGTCCGGGTGCCGTGTGTTCAAGGACTTCAAATACTGCCGGGTGCAGCACATAGCGGCCAATGACGGCCAGGTTGGACGGGGCTTCCTCTCTAGAGGGCTTCTCCACCAGATGGTTGACCCGAACATAGTTCTCCCCCTCGATCACTGTCATATCGGCACAGCCATAGGAAGAAATCTTGTCCGCAGGAACTTCAATCAACGCCACCACGGAGCCGCCGGTGCGTTCCTGAACTTCGATCATGGTGGTCAGCAGTTCATCGCGCTCATCGATCAAGTCATCACCGAGCAGAACCGCAAACGGCTCGTTGCCCACGTGAGTCTTGGCGCGCAACACTGCGTGCCCCAGACCCTTGGGGTCACCCTGGCGGACATAGTGAATTTCGCCGAGGTCGGTGGCATGCTGGACCGCCGCGAGACGTTCGCGATCGCCCTTTTCCTCCAGCAGTTGCTCGGTGACCGGAACCCGGTCAAAGTGGTCTTCCAAGGCGCGCTTGTTGCGCCCTGTAATCATCAAAACATCGGTCAGTCCGGCGTTGACAGCTTCCTGAACCACGTATTGAATGGCAGGCTTGTCAACAACTGGCAACATTTCCTTGGGCATGGCCTTGGTCGCGGGCAGGAATCGGGTCCCCAAACCAGCTGCTGGAATTACCGCTTTACGTACATGCTGTGCAGAAGTCATGCCCCAAGAGTAACCGAACTCCGCAGAATTCCCCCGCTATTGTAATCTGGACATCATTTCCCCCGCACTGATTGGAGCGCAGTGGCCCTCCCGAGCAAAGTTTCCTTGCGCGCCCGCCTAAGAGCACGACGCCGAGCGGGCACCAATTCCGCCGTGGGCCCCGAAACGGTGGGTTCAGACGGCGCCCACCTGGCAAGAGTGACCCTGGAATGGCTCGCCGCCTTGAACGGCAGCCATCCCGGCATGATTGTTCTTGCCTATATATCAACAGCTCACGAGCCCCCCACTGCGGAGCTTCTGCGGGCCTGCACTGCGGCAGGCTACAAGGTTCATGTACCAGTGTGCGAACCCGATTTTCAGCTCAGTTGGGTCCGGTGGGACCCCCAGTCCGAACTCGTCAGGAGCACCCTCGCCCCCGTTATGGAGCCGTGCGGCCCCCGCGCCTCCTACGAGGAACTCGCAGGCGACTCTTCGGTGGCGCCTTCTTCGGCGGCACCTTCTGGGGCGCCAGCTTCGGCACGTGCCGGGGCGCAGGTCCTGGCAATCATTGTTCCGGCGTTGGCGGTAGATGCAACAGGTGCACGTCTGGGCCAAGGCGGCGGCTACTACGACAGGTTCCTGGCCCGTTCCCCCGGAGTCCCGCTGGCTGCAGTGATCTATGACAATGAATTCCTGCCCGCCGGAGATCTCCCACACAACAGCCTCGATATGCCCGTCAACTATGCGTTGACTCCCTCAGCCTGGATTCCCCTTGGCCGAGCAGCAATTCTCTAAGCCCGCAGCTACTGCCCGAGTCAGCTAGTTAGGCCCAACCACGAGGTATAGCAATGACGCCCTCCTCTAATGTTTCCCACAGGCAACGCTCCCCACAAGGCATTGTGACTGCCGGTGATAGAATTAGTGTTAGGGACCGTGGATTGCCAGCCGAATCGCTGTCAATTACAAGGTCCTTAAGCATGCATCCAGGAGGAACTTCAGTGCCCACGTACGCTTACGCCTGCAAAGATTGCGGCCACGCTTTTGACATCCAGCAGACCTTTTCCGAGGACTCCCTGAGTGTCTGCCCCGAATGCCGCGGCACGCTGCGCAAAAAGTTCAACTCTGTGGGCGTGGTTTTCAAGGGATCAGGTTTCTACCGTACTGATTCCCGCAGCACCTCAAGTTCCGTGCCTGCCGCCGCTTCTGCAACAACCGGATCCAGTGCCGGCTCAGCTGGCTCAGAATCTGCTTCCTCAGGCTCGGCAAGCGCTCCCAGTAGCCCGTCCAAGACTCCTGTTGCTGCCAGCTCTGGCAGCTCGACCAGCTGAGACTCCTTGCCAATCCGCGCACTGGTTGAACCCGGGCTAACCTCATTGCGGGTGAAACCCAGGCTAGAATCCTGCCAAAAAATTCTCTGCCCCAAGTACTAGAACTGCTACTTCCCTCACACGTGCAACCGCGGTTGAGTTCTCCACAATCCCGTTAGCGCACCTTTTTTAGTGCCCTGGGAATCCCTACCGTGGACTCATGAAGACAGCCCGGTCTCCCTCAAAAGCACAGTCCTTCCCAGGCCCTTCGTGGCAGTGGAATAGCTGGGCGAATCACTCCTCACGGCCCACTGCTTTTGCGAGGCTGCTGCGGGTTGCCAAGCGCCGCAAACGGCTACTGGCAGCACTACTTTTATGCTTGGCTGCTGCGTTGAGCGTGCAACTACTGACCCCCTCCGCAGCAGCAACTGACCAGGTTCTTCTGGCATCGCGGGATCTACCTGCGGGACACACTCTTGGTCGCGCCGATGTGGTGCCGGCAGCCGTGGCACACGCCATGGTGCCAGACGGGGCGTTTTCGCCGGACCTGGCCGGGTCCCCGAGCCCCAGTAAGACCACAGGGCTGCCACAGGAACGGCCACAAGCTCCAGCGCAGTATCCGGCGCAGACTCTAACTCAGGATTCGCGCCAGAGTGTGTGGCAGGGCCGCCAACTCTCTGGCCCTGTACGGCGGGGCGAAGTCCTGACAGATGCCTCGCTGCTGGGCAATGAACTCCTCATAGGCTCACCTCCGGGGACGGCAGCTGTCCCCTTGCGGGTCAGCGATCCCTCAACGCTTGCCTTGTTGAGCCAGGGCCAATTAGTGACGGTGGTGCTCAGCCGCTCCGAAGCATTGGACGGACCCGTGCGCAACGAGGTACTAGCCGCGGCTGTCCCTGTTCTTTGGATACCAGATTCGGCCCCGGCAAACACGCTTCTGGCTACCCAGAACGTTGAGGGCTTGGTAGTTGTGGCGGCTTCCGCTGACCAGGCTCTGCAACTTGCGGGCGCCAGCGGCTATGGCAAGGTATTTTTGATCATCGTTCCACAAGACGCCCCCACGCCAGTGCTCAAAATGCCCATCAAAGAGCCTAGCAAAGGGCGCGGCTAGGAGCGGGACGCTTTCACCTGGGCGAAGAACCTACTGGATTCAGGCAAATAGCACAGGGATACTGCCACGCCACCCAAAACCACCTGGGCCAAGGTAGTAAACCCTTCCGGGTAGCTGACGCCCACCAGCTGTATGAGTGTCAGCGCTACGAGGACCCCACTAGCAGAGCGTGCCCAGGTTCTGCCACGGGTCAGGTAAAAGCTGAAAAATACATAAGCACCGGCTGTCACCAGCCCCGCCAGGACCACTGTGAGCACACCCATGTTTTGGTAGGCTTCGATGCTGGGCGTCTTGCCGGCCATCGCAGCAATCTGCTCTTCCAGAGCTGCACGTCTATCAGGTGAGGCAGCATGTATCAGGGCAAAAACGCTTGCAACAATCTGCATGATCGCGGCAAGCCAGAGGAGCCTGGCAGCCGCTGTAACTAATCGTGGTGTTACGGGCCTGCGGGTTCCGGGCTTGTCCTGGCGAAAGGCATTCAGGCCGGGGATTTTTGGCGGCGTGGCCATAGTGGTCCTAACATTCTTTATCCCCAGTGAGGGGGTTTGTTCTCTCGCAGCCAGGCGTCATGTCCACGGTCTGAGGTGTCATCGCCCCAGGTGTGGTCGGCATCGTGCGGCGCAATTTTGGGCAACAGCTCTGATTCAGGTGCTGTCTGTGCAGGAGTATTTTCTGTTGCCCCGTCTGGTGCGGATACCAAGTTTTCGTCCCTAGTAGTCTCCGCTTGCTCACCCACGAGCCGTTCTCCTTCTTCAGTTTCTTTCGGTGTGCTGGCAACGGCAGGTTGTTCCTGCGCTGCTTCTAAGGTTTCGCCACTCTGCTCACCATCTGATCCTTGACGGCGGCGTGAACGCGGCGAATCAATCACCGCAGTCATGGAGGTGTCCAAGGTGGTACCCATGAGGGATGCCAGATCAGCTTCACCTGCACCGGATCCCATGCCGAGGTATTGGGCTATCTGGTCAGCGCAGCTCGAGGGGTCGGTAAAGACTTCGATGGTCCACAGCGGCACATAGCGCCATCCCAGGCGTTCGAGCATCTGCGGGCGGAGCCTGCTGCGTTCACGCACACTCATCTTCTGGTACTTGGCCGTACCATCGGATTCCACAGCAACGGGCACGGGGATTTCGTGGTCGGCGCGGCCCAACAGCGCCAAGTTATCCGGTGCAGCCGCCATGTCCAAGGCACCGTCATAATGGTGCCAAACACGGGCGCCCCGGGCCCGGAGCCTGTCGGCCAGATCCGCCACGAGAGGATCTTCCCCGGTTTCCTTCTCGCTATCCACTGCCCGGCTCGCAGGGTTGCCGAGTAAGGAGTTACCGGCCATTTCGCGATCCAGCAGTTCAAAGAAATCAACAGCACCAAAGCTCAGACGGCTTCCATCAAGGTCTTCAGGCCTAAAGCACGTGACAATGTGGATGTGCGAACGAGCCCGTGTCATGGCCAACGCAAATTTTGCGCGACCGTCCGGTTCTGACAACGAGCCAAAGCCGTGCAGGGCCCGACCATGCGGGGTACGGCCATAACCGAGCGAGAAAATGACCCTGTCCCTGACCAAACCAGCGGCCCTGTCCACAGTGACCACGCGGAAGGACTCCGGTCCCGAGGCAAAGAACTCGCTCAGGAGAGGATGGTTTGCCATCTGCAGGCGAATTGCCTGAGCCACCCGTACCGCGTGACGTTCACTGGCGGTGATGATGGCCAACGATTCCCGGGGGCGCACACGTGCATGTTCAAAGACCAGATCAACCACGCGGTTCACCTCAGCCACAACTGATTCCACGCCGCCACTGTCGCTGCCGGGCAGGCCCTTGCCATCGGGCAGATAATCCACCGTGATGGCACGTTCGAGCCCGGTGACGGTCCGCCCGTCGGGCAGACGTTCAAGCTGTGAATCGTAGAAACCACTGCTGAGCTGGCGAATCAACTCTTCATCAACTGCTCGGTAGGAAACCGTCAGCCTGTGGCGCGGCAAAATTCTCGATAGCGCCCCAAAGATGCTTTCAAGGGGATGCTGCTCAACCTCACGTTGATCAGGAGCGCTCACCGCCACCGTAAAACTCTTCGGGCAAGCAGTTTGCTCGTCACCGAAGGCCACCACTTGGCTGGCGCGTGCCAGTGAGGGAAGCGCTGACTGCAACGACGTCGATTCGGCGTCGAGAATGAGAACCGTGTCGAAGCGGTAACCGGCAGGGATGGCTGCCGGTACCACCAGTGGACTGAGCACAAATACGGGAGCCAGGTTGCGGAGCAGGTCCGGGGCTTGAGCACTGAGGGCAGCCAGCGAGACCCGCCCATCCTTGAGGACGTTGCGAAGCATCTCCCCTTGACGGTTGCGGCCAGCCAAAATCTCTTTCCACTGCTGCGCCAAGCCCCAACGGATACGCCCGGGTCCGGAAGCAACATGTGCCTGGTCTGCCAAGCGGAACTCAGCTTCCAAGCGGCGGAGGTTCTCGCCGTCGGACATGGCAAGGTACTCATCACCACTGATCATGGCTTCCAGCGCAGACTGCCACCACGCCAGCTCCAGTTCAGAACTGGTTTGTGAGGCGGGCACCTCCCTCTGGGCAAGGTCCTCAAGCAACTCGCCCAGACCTTGTTCCCGCATGCCTTCAAGCAGCAGCGTGCGCTCGGGCAGAGTTTCCAGAGTTTCCTGCGAACCGACCAGCGCCTCAAGCCGGCCAACCAATTCTCTGGCGTTGAAATTCAGCAGATCCCCGCCATCCACAGTGCGTTCCAGAACGGCACCTAGCTTGAGCAGCTTTTCACGCAGGGCAATGAAGCTGCGGCTCAGCTCCGCCAGGCCGGAAGGCACGGTGGGGTGGCGCTTACTCGTGGCGGCTTCAGCCCACAGGGCCCTTTGTTCATTGACAAGGACCAGCGAGGCGTGGAGGTCTGCAATGTGCACGCCTGGGCGTACCAAGTCCTTGGCATTGCGGCGGAATCGCGCCCGTTGCAGGGCAGGCATATCAATACCGTGTTCCCTGCGCCATGCGGTGGTTGCGGTCGCGGCAATCATCTCATCCGTTGACCAGTCAAAAATATCGGCGCTGAACTTATCAAGGCTTTCCCGGATGGCTACCAGCATGTTCAGCTGGCGTCCCCACTCGGCAAAAGTACTACCCTGACGGATCTGACCAAATTCGGCCACTTCGCGCATCTTCTTGGAAAACTCTGGCACCTGGGTATGTAGTTGCTCCGCCAACGCGAAGGCACCTTCGGTTTCCTTGCGGGTGACCATGCGGGCACCATGCCAGGCGCTGCTGACAGCCACCTGACTGAAGGCACCCAGCTCGGCGGCGCGGCGCAGCCTGGAGCTGAGATCCTTGCGGTCGCGGATACTATCCAACACACTGCGTTTAAGCCGCACCGTGGTGGAGGGGGCCGGGTGAATGGAGGTCAGCTCGGCCAGTGATTGCATGGCCTGGTAGGGAGAACAACCCCACCGTTCACGCACGTTGTGCAGGCTCGCCACATGATCCACCAGCTGGTGGCGGTGATCAACCAAGGTTTCGTGCAAGCTGCCCACAGTAGGTTCCACAGCTTTTTCGTTGCGTGTGATGGCACGGATCAGCTGCGATTTGATTTGTTGCGGCCCGCTTTGGGCGCTGAGTTGGAGCAACAACGAATCGAGATCGTGTTCGCTGAGAATCTGGGCCAGCTCATTGAGCGTGCCGCGCCGTTCACCCACTACCAGGACGGATTTGCCGTCGTGGACAAGCTGGGCGATGGCGTTGATGGCCGTCTGGGTTTGACCCGTACCGGGCGGGGTGGACACCAGCACGGATTCGCCGGCGCGGATCATGTCCAGTACGTACTGCTGCTGAGGATCGGCGTCCAGTACCAGGATCTCATCCTCGGGCTGGCGATCATCCAGAGAGACGAAGCGTGAAAAGTCGGGTTCTAGCTCAACAGGCAGGACATCATCACTGCTATGGCGCTGTACCAGCTCAACAAGTTCGGTGCCCTCGAGCAATGCAGCGTCACTGAGGTTATCAGTGAGGAAGGCGAACGTGGATACCACCAGCTCATGATCCACCGTGGCGTGTGGAATGGGTGCCAGCAATGACCGGACACGGTCCAGAACGGGTGCCGGATCAAAGCGTGCGGTGCTGTAGGCCAGCCGGCCCAGCGCCAGCGCGTCCATATGAATGGTGGTGTGCTGGCCCAGGTATTTGACCAGGGCAGGGTTAATTTGTGCCTGCTCCATGAGTTGGAGCTCGTAGTCGTCCTGTCCTGGGCGGACGGTTAGTGCCACGGCGGCCAACAGGACAGGCGCGCAAACATTGTCTTCGTTACTGGTTTGGGCAGGCCAACGGGCCATCCCGGCACCGAGATAACCGACGTCGATTCCGCGGTCAGTGCTCAGTTCAAAAATCTTTGCCCGCAGCGCGGCGGCAGCCTTCTTGGCAGCGCCGTAGTGTTCCGGTTCCCGGATCAAGGTAGATAGCCGGGTCTTGCGGCCAGCCAGCAGCTGGGCCAGACCCGATGGGTGGGCGTGTGTAAGAGAGATGCTGCCGTGTGCGGTCATTGCAAACGCCAATGCGGTGTCGGAACCGGAGTATGAGTCCAATCCCGCAAGCCAGGCTTGGAACTCCAAGGAGCTCTCCTTGGGCCCTGCAACTTCGGACACGGGTGCCTTCTTCTCTGCACTTGAGCGGAACGGTCTTGACCATACTGACATGTGATTCAGGCTATCGCGCCCAGCCCTTTTTGCCTGATCGGCACACTGGAGAACGCCAAATTAGGCCCGAAATATCGGGTTTTGGCGCTCTCCAGCGTCGCCTACCGGATTACTCCCACTCAATGGTTCCCGGCGGCTTGGACGTGACGTCCAGAACCACACGGTTAACACCTTCCACCTCATTGGTGATTCGGTTGGAGATCTTTGCCAAGAGGTCGTACGGCAGGCGTGACCAATCGGCGGTCATGGCATCTTCTGAGGACACCGGGCGCAGCACGATCGGGTGTCCGTAGGTGCGGCCATCGCCCATGACACCAACACTGCGTACATCGGCAAGAAGCACAACAGGCATCTGCCATACCTCGTTGTCCAGACCGGCTGCGGTCAGCTCGGCACGGGCAATGGCATCTGCCTTGCGGAGCAGTTCCAGGCGTTCGCCGGTGATTTCACCGACAATGCGGATTCCCAGGCCTGGACCGGGGAACGGCTGGCGGCCAACAATCTCGGCGGGCAGGCCAAGCTCGGCACCGACAGCACGGACTTCGTCCTTGAAGAGGGCCCGCAACGGTTCCACGAGCTCAAAACGGAGGTCCTCGGGCAGTCCGCCAACATTGTGATGGCTCTTGATGTTTGCTGCGCCCTCGCCGCCGCCGGATTCGACGACGTCCGGGTACAGGGTGCCCTGGACGAGGAACTTAATCTCTTCGCCGTCCAAAGCGGCCTCAGCCATGATGGCCCGTTCGGCTTCTTCGAAGGCGCGAATGAATTCACGGCCAATGATCTTGCGCTTGGTTTCCGGATCTGAAACACCGGCAAGGGCGTTCAGGAAGCGGTCCTGCTCGTTGGCAACGTACAGCTTGGCACCGGTGGATGCCACGAAGTCGAGTTCAACCTGCTCGGCCTCGCCTTGGCGCAACAGGCCGTGGTTGACGAATACGCAGGTGAGCTGGTCTCCCACGGCGCGCTGAACCAGGGCTGCTGCAACGGCTGAGTCAACGCCGCCGGAGAGTCCACACAGAACCTTGGCGCTGCCGATCTGCTTGCGGATCAGCGCCACCTGCTCATCCAGAATGCTGGTGGCAGTCCAGTTCTTTTCCAGCTTGGCGCCGTTGAACAAGAAGTTCTCCAACACCGTCTGGCCAAACTCTGAGTGCTTGACCTCGGGGTGCCACTGCACACCGAAGAGGCACTTTTCCTCATTGGCGAAGGCAGCAACGGGAGCGCCGGCGGAAGTTGCCAGTACATCGAAGCCTTCGGGAGCCTGCTGAACAGAGTCACCGTGGCTCATCCATGTGGTCTGGGAAGCGCCGGTGGCGCTGAGAATGGAGCGGTCTTCGCCCACCAAATTCACTTCAGTGGAACCGTATTCGCGCGCTCCTGTTTCAGCCACGGTACCGCCAAGGGCGGCAGCCATGGCCTGGAAGCCGTAGCAAATACCCAAAACAGGAATTCCGGCTTCAAACAGGTCTGCACCTACGGAGGGTGCGCCTTCCGCGTAGACACTTGATGGTCCACCGGAGAGGATGATGGCAGCCGGGTTTTTAGCCAGCAACTGCGCAGTTGTATAGGTATGCGGCACGATTTCCGAGTACACATTGGCCTCACGCACACGGCGCGCAATCAACTGGGCGTACTGGGCACCGTAGTCCACAACCAGGACGGGCTTCTGGGAAGTCTGGGCCTTAGCGGGAGTAGTCACGCAACAATCTTAACCTACTGAGGCAGGCTCGCGCTCCTTACCCTCCCGCGGAGTGATGAGCGCCTCATCCAACCAAAGCCCTCTCGCGAGTGCGGGAGGGCTTTGGTGCGGCTGGCGGCTGCCTTAGTACCGCTTGCCAGCCTTGGGGTTTGCGGCAACTTCGGCCACAACTTCTTTGTGCACTTTTGCTTCAACAAAGAAGGATAGGAACGGCACCACACCGCCCAGTGCAATCAGTACCAACCTGCTGAACGGCCAACGCATGAGCGTCCATAGACGGAAATCAGCAATGAGGTAGATGACGTACATCCAACCGTGCACAATCAACACCGTGGTGGAGAGGTTGACGCCGCCGGTGATAGGCATGACTCCTCCGTCAATATTGACCAGGCCGAAGCCGTGCGCGGCTCCCGCTGTATCAGTTCCGCCAGCCACCAGAACGCTGGAGAAGGCGTAACGGATAATCAGCTCCACCACCAGAAGTAGCAACATAACACCTGTTGCGTAGGCAAGATACTTGTAGAACTTCAGTGCCGAGAGAATCTGGGCGGGAGTACCACCAAAACGACGCTTGGGCGCCGCCTTCACTGCGGGCGGCCCGCTCGGATCCTTAGCGGAAGGGGCTGTGGGTGTTGCTTCTTTGTTCATAGGGTCGGTCACTACCGGCGCTCCTCATTCTGTTCTTCAAGTACTGCTCGGTGTTCATCAGGTTCAACGTCAGTGTCGTCGTCGTCGTTCCCCTGGTCTATGTCAAAGAGTTCATCCTGTTCACGGCGGTAGTCATCCGATACCAACCGCCACCACATGAATAGTGCGAATCCGGCGAACACCACCCATTCAATGGCATAGAAAATGTTCAGCCAATTAACCTTGTCATTCTGATCGGCAGCCGTGACGGTGATGGGTAGGAGCGTCCCTGTTGTGGACGATGCGCCAACATCCTGTCCGTCAACGATTTCCTGCTGCGAGACAATGAAGGCGGCATAGCTGCTGACATCCCAGAGATTTGTCAGCTCTGCCGTGGACAATGCGCCCACTTGCCCCTCGGGGAGGTTGCGCGAAACTACCGGGCCTTCTGAGTTCAGTAGGCGCCCGCTCAGCTGGAGAGTGCCGGCGGGGGCTTTCGCTGCGTCACCGGGTTCTGCGATCCAGCCGCGGGCCACCGGAATGACTACTTCACGAGTGGCAGCAACACCTTCTACCCGGGGTGCATCATCAACCACAAAGGCCGTGACAACCCAGTAGCCCTGCTGCTCATTTTCAAGCCGTGAAGGAACCAAGACTTGTTTGTCGGCATCGAAATGACCGGTAGCTGTGACGAGCTGTCCCTCAATATTGCCTGTCATGAGCTTGCCAGGAACCATGGTCTCGCTCAGCGGCTGCACTTTTTCAGTGACCGAGGGTGGGGCAACGTCTTTTTGCATGGAACGGGAAAATTGCCACTGGCTCAGAAGTACAAGAACGGCGGCAACGGCCAGCGCAAACACCAGTGCGGCTATCCATTTGGGCTTTACAGCAGTTTTCAACACATATCAACGGTACTTCGTATCCATGTAGAACAGCGAATGCGGCCGGCATTTACAAAGAAAGCGTGGCCGGGCCCACACATGGGCGGGGTTAGTGGTCGAAGAACACCAAGGTGGAGTTGATCAGTTCTGCGATGACCTCTTTGTCATGGGCGCGGCGCAGGGACTCCCGGAAGTTTTCCTTGAACAGGGATCTGGCCAAGGTGGCGAGTACTTCCAAGTGTGCGGAGAAGGAACTGGCGGGTGTGGCTATCAGCAAGATCACAGTGGCGGGGCCGTCAACGGCACCAAAATCCAGGCTGTGATCAAACTTGGTGACGCCTACGGCGATGGAAATTTGCTGAACAAATTCGCTTCTTGCGTGGGGCAACCCAATACCTCCGGGCAGACCTGTAGCCATTTGGTGCTCCCGGGCGTTGACATCGCGCAAGAATCCGGACAGATCGGAGATGCGTCCCTGGGCAAAGAGCTTTGCTCCCAATTGTGCTGCGGCGTCTTCTTTGCTCTCCGCCACCATTTCCAAAATAACCAACCCAGGGTTGGTCAGTTCCGTCTCATAACGTTCCAGCGAGCCCGATATCATGAGTGCCTTTCCAGGGTGTGCAGCAGCAAAAGTCGTATCCTCAGTCTAACTGCCACGGTCTGCTCTAGGTCGTTGAGCCGAGCTGAGCGCAAGGCACCGCTGAGCGTTAAGTGCCAAGGAGCCCCGGCCACTCATGGGCCGGGGCTCCTTGCTGCCGTCAGGGTTGTGACGGCGGGATGAAAAATTACGCCGGGTTGACGATCACGTCAATGCGCTGGAATTCCTTCAAATCGGAGTAACCGGTGGTGGCCATGGACCGGCGCAGCGCACCGATCAGGTTGGCTGACCCATCAGCGCGGTGGGCCGGGCCGTACAGCACTTCCTCCAACGTCCCCACGGTATCCATCTTCACACGGTGTCCACGCGGCAGTTCATGGTGGTGTGCCTCCGCACCCCAGTGCCAGCCCTGACCGGGGGCCTCGGAGGCGCGGGACAAAGCAGCACCGAGCATGACAGCGTCGGCGCCCATGGCAATGGCCTTGACGATGTCGCCGCTGGAGCCCATGCCGCCGTCGGCAATGACATGCACGTAGCGTCCGCCGGACTCATCCATGTAGTCGCGGCGTGCTGCTGCGACGTCAGAGATGGCGCTGGCCATGGGTGAGCGGATGCCCAAGGCGCGGCTGGTGGTGGTGGAGGCGCCGCCGCCAAAACCGACCAGGACGCCCGCTGCGCCAGTGCGCATGAGGTGCAGTGCGGAGGTGTAGCCTGCTGCGCCGCCCACAATAACCGGGACGTCGAGTTCGTAAATGAACTGCTTGAGGTTCAGCGGCTCCGTGGTTTTGGAGACGTGCTCTGCCGAGACGGTGGTGCCACGGATCACGAAGATGTCAACGCCTGCGGCAACCACTGTCTTGTAAAACTCTTGTGTGCGCTGCGGGGTCAGGGACCCGGCCACCGTCACACCGGCTGCGCGAATCTGAGCCAACCGGGCGGTGATGAGTTCGGCCTGGATCGGTGCGTTGTAGATTTGCTGCAGGCGCAGGGTGGTCTCGGGGTTGACCACCGAACCCTCCAGCGCGGCGATCTCATTGAGCACCGGCTGCGGATCCTCGTAACGGGTCCAGAGGCCTTCTAAGTCCAGCACACCCAGTCCGCCCAGCTTGCCAAGTGCAATGGCAGTCTCTGGGGACATGACGGAGTCCATGGGTGCGCCAATCACGGGCACCTCGAACTGGTAGGCATCTATCTGCCACTTCACCGAAACATCCTGGGGATCGCGAGTGCGCCTTGCCGGCACAATCGAAATCTCATCCAACGAATATGCGCGGCGCCCACGCTTTCCACGGCCAATCTCAATCTCATAAGTCACGCCCCTAGCCTAGCGCAGGCGGCGCTACAGGCATTAAATGACGCCCGCAGCCGTCTTCAGGGCCTCTGCCGCAGCGTTTTCCAGTACGGCAATTGCTTCCACCTGCGCTGCCATCGCAGCAAAGTCCGGCTCCCCCGGTGCCCCGACCACATCAATCAGAGCGTCCCAATGCGCACCCAAAGAGTCATATTGGGCAGCTGCTTCAAGCAGACTGCCCCGTTCGACGCCGGACACCGCCTCCCCGATAGCCACCACCTCGCGCAAGAATTGGGCATACAACGGCCGGAGGGCGCCGGGACCGCTGACACGCCGTCCGGCCAAGAGCCCATGGAGCATTCCCATGCCCACCATGGAACGCTGCGGGCCGCCAAAGATCCGCATCCACCCATGCTTCGAGGAGGAATCGCTGAGCCGTTGCGCCCACGTGGACATGCCCAGAATGCCAAAATTTTTGGCGTACCCAGGCGGCACCCCGGGCGGGGCCTGCAGTGAGAGCAGTTCCTGGGCCGTCTGCGCCATGGCCGCCCGCACCACGCTGGTGGTCAGTACCTCGCCCACCATCTCCTCGGCCAAGGCGCGGCTTCCCGTGACAACGTGGGCCTGCCAATGCTTATCCGCTTTCCGGGAGCTGCGCGCAGCTCCCAGCGCCGCGGTACTGATCCGCTCAAGCCTGCCGCCGCCGTCGTCCATCAAGTAGTCAGCGCCGTCACGGCCCACCACAGCCACATCCACGGAATCCAGATCGGCCAGCGGATCCTCATCCACCCACGGCAGCTTGCCCCGGACAACACGCACCACGGCGGGCACCCCGGTTTCCAGCGCTGCGTCCAGCCGGCCTTGGGCCAGGGATGCGCTGCCTGTTTGCTGAATATTCACGGAGGCACCACTGCGGCGCAACAGGTTCTCCGTGTAGGGGCCGGGATGGAAACGGGTCACGGCCGAGGCCGTGGTGATGTCTTTGTATTCAAAGGTGAAGATCATGAAGCCAATGCCACCTGCCAGACCTGCGAGCATAGCCTCGGTGAACGCAGCTCCGGAGAGTGGGTTGGACACACCGGAGGCGGCCAGAACACGGGTCCACAGCCCGGAGTCCCAGTGCGAGTAGTCGGTGGTGTTCTCATAGGCACAAAGCATGCGTTGATTCTAGCGGGGATAAGCGGGCCCGCCCCCCGGCACCCTAACGAAAGCAGCGCGCCTGTGCTTGGCACTGTTCATTGTTGCTGCAGCCGGCGGGCCCTGGTTGTAGCCCTGTGAACGCTCCCCCTCTCCCGTGTGCCGACAGTGGGCTCCTACTTTGGTTAGGCTTAGGGCATGACTGAGACTGAACTGCGGATGACTGACCATGAGCTCTTGACACTTTTGTCAATGACACCCACGGAATCAGCAGCCGTCACCCTGGGCCTGCTGCGTCTGGACCAGCACGGCGATAACGCGCTGTTGCACAACGCCGGGCTGACCACACTGATGGTGCGCGGGCTCGCCTCACCCCAGGGCGAAAAGATTGTTCCCGTGGATAGGTGCGCCGTGGTGGGTACAGTACTTTCCCAAGCCCAGGAGTGGCTGGAAATCACCTTGACCACACCCACGAGCGATCATGTCCTCTTCGCCGTGGGTTCTAATGTTGGTGCGGTTCTGCTGAGCATCAGCCCCTACGGCGTGCATGAGATCCAGCCTATTGAGTCCGGCCCCGCCATGCTTGAACTGGCCCTGCACCTGAGCCAGGAATACCTCTCCGGTGCCGCCGAAGGCCTGCCCGCCACCGCCGTGGTGCGCCGCCTGCAGGTAGAGCGCGAGCCAGTGGTCGCTCAGCTAACAGCCGTGGAATCAGGGGAATGGGTGTTGCGTTCCGGCACAGAATCCGAATTCGTGGAAGAAAGCTATGACGCTACCGAGGCCCTGACCCGTTTTAAGGCCGCCCTGCAGGCCTAAGCCCAGCCCTCAACGTCCCAGTTCGTCAGGTTGCATAAATCCATCCGTGAGAAAAGGTCGTTTTGAGTCGTTTCGAGGGCTTCTAAGCGACCTTTGCTCACGGATCAATGAGATCACCACGGCGGCCCCGCACCTTGAATTGCCAAGGTGCGGGGCCGCCGTCGTGCTTAAGGAAGTGCTACTTATTGAGGTAGTTCGGGGCCTCAACCGTCATGGTGATGTCATGCGGGTGGGATTCCTTCAGACCTGCGGAGGTGATGCGCACAAACTTGCCGCGCGCCTTGAGCTCGGCAATGGTGGGGGAACCAACGTAAAACATGGTCTGGCGCAGTCCGCCCACCAGCTGGTAAGCCACCGAGGAGAGCGGGCCACGGTATGCCACACGGCCTTCGATGCCTTCCGGGATGAGCTTTTCATCTCCCGTGACATCAGCTTGGAAGTAGCGGTCCTTGGAGTAGGAGGTGTTCTTGCCGCGCGATTGCATGGCACCGAGCGAGCCCATACCGCGGTAGGCCTTGAACTGCTTGCCATTGACAAACACTGTCTCGCCCGGGGACTCTTCCGTGCCAGCCAGCAAGGAGCCGAGCATGACGGTGTCGGCGCCGGCCACGAGGGCCTTGCCGATGTCACCGGAGTACTGCAGTCCGCCGTCGGCAATCAACGGCACGCCGGCCGGGATGGCCGCCTTGGCGGATTCGTAAATAGCGGTGATCTGGGGGACACCAACACCGGCAACTACGCGGGTGGTGCAGATGGAGCCCGGACCCACACCAACCTTGATGCCGTCAGCGCCGGCGTCAATCAGGGCTTGGGCGCCTTCACGCGTTGCTGCCTGGCCGCCAATGACGTCAACGTGGGCTGCGGCTTTTTCGCTCTTCAGGCGGGCGATCATTTCCAGCACGCCTTGGCTGTGACCGTTGGCGGTGTCAACGAACAACGCATCAACCCCTGCCTCAACGAGCGTCATGGCGCGTTCATAGCCGTCACCGAAGAAGCCGATGGCTGCGCCCACACGCAGGCGTCCGCTCTCATCCTTGGTGGCCAGCGGGTACTGCTCGGCCTTGGAGAAGTCCTTGACGGTGATCAAGCCGCGGAGAACTCCTGCGTCATCAACGAGCGGCAATTTTTCAATCTTGTTCTTGCCCAGCAGCTGCGAGGCTTCTTCGCGGCTGATGCCAACCTTGCCGGTGATCAGTGGCATGTGGGTCATGACATCGCGAACCAGGCGCTGCGAGTATTCGTTTTCGGGGATGAAAACAGTGTCGCGGTTGGTGACGATACCAATCAGGCGGCTATCGGCGTCAACCACGGGCAGGCCGGAGACACGGAAACGGGCGCAAAGTTCATCCAACTCGGCGAGAGTGGCCTCGGCACCAATGGTCACCGGGTTGGTGATCATGCCGGACTCGCTGCGCTTGACGAGGTCAACTTCTTCGGCCTGGCGCTGGATTGACAGGTTGCGGTGAACCACACCAAGACCACCCTGCCGGGCCATGGCAATAGCCATACGTGACTCTGTGACAGTGTCCATGGCGGCGGAGAGCAGCGGCGTCTGCACCGTGATGCGCTTTGATACGCGCGAGCTTGTGTCAGCTTCTGAGGGGATGACGTTGGTGTGCCCGGGGAGGAGCAGCACATCGTCATAGGTCAGGCCAACAAAGGCGAAAGGGTCATGAATTTCAGACTGGGACACGAAGGCTCCTTGGCGGGGGGTAGAACCATTTGCAGGGGGGTGCATCCGATGACCGGTCCCGTGATTACGAAGCTGGCCTGTGCGTTGCTTACAGTCTAAAACGAAAGCGTCCCTGACCCTATTCTCGAGGGGTGGATCACACCGGGGCGCAGATCATCCCATAGAATCAAGCGCACGAGCTGGCACCGGAAAGGACCTCCATGGCGTTGCAGATCCGCATTGTTGTCCCGGCCGGGACTGCCGATTCCGTGGTGGAGATTGCCCGTAATCACCCGGGCGTCTCCGAAATCTCGCGGACGGAAGGCGCCTCCTTGATTCCAGAAGGTGACGTCATTGTGCTCCAGGCGGTGCGGGAATCCGTCGAAGAGCTGCTGGAAAAGTTACATGGACTGGATATTTCCCACCAGGGTTCGCTCAGTATCACCGCGCCGGAGCTTGTCATTTCCGAGCGTCTGGACCAAGCCGACCAAGCCGTTGCGGGGGATGGCGCTGATGCCATCATCTGGGACGAGGTGGAAAAGGACACCAATGCCGACTCAAAGCTGACCTGGAGCTACCTGGTGTTTCTGGTCATCGCCGTCCAGCTGGCAGGGATCGGGATCGTGACCGATTCCACCATCGCCATCGTCGGGGCCATGGTGGTGGGTCCGGAGTTTGGCCCGCTGGCAGGGTTGGCCCTAGCGTTGGTGGATCGGCGGTGGCAGCTTGCCCGGCGGGCGTCCGTGGCCTTGGTGATCGGTTTCCCCATTGCCATGGCTTTGACGGCGCTAGCCACGATCGTCTCGGTGCAGTTGGGGTTATTTGACCCCGCTGTGGTGCTCAGCAAAAATAGCGCCACCGAGTTCATTTACCACCCCGGCCCGTATTCGTTCATCGTGGCAGTGCTGGCCGGGGCGGCTGGCATGCTTTCCCTCATTGGCAGGAAGTCTGCAGCACTGGTAGGTGTTTTCATTTCCGTCACAACCGTTCCAGCGGCCGGGTACGTTGCCGTTGCGCTGGTATTGGGCGAGCAGGGGCGGGCGGCCGGGTCCGTGCTGCAACTGCTCCTGAACGTCACGGGCATTGTGGTCTCTGCGGCCGCCGTGCTGTTTATCTACCGGGTAGTCCGGCGCAGACGCCCGGCACCAACACGGTACTCTGCTGCCCACGCCGCGGCAGCCGCCCGTGGTGTGGGCGCGCGGAACCCCTTCCGCCGCTGATGACCTGATGCCGTCGGGTCCGTCAGGGGCGTCGGGGCTGCCGGGGCGTCGGGCCTGCCGGTCATGTCCCAATACTGGGATTGGCGGCGAGACTGAGGCACAGTGGTGACATGAAGGAAGCATCTGCAGGATTCGTGACCAATCGCTCCGAGGGCCCGTTCCTCATTAGTGCGCAGGAACGCCAACGGGGTGTGATCACTGTGTTGCGGCGCTATCCACTGGTGTGGCTGACGGTGCTGGTGGGCATCGTGGTGGCGTTTGTGCTGCTGGCCGGTCAACACGATGCCGCACGGTGGACGGCGAGCCTGTACGCCGTCGCTATCGCCTTGTGTCAGGGCATTGGCATGGTCAAGGACATCTTGCGCGGTCATTGGGGCATTGACATTCTTGCGGTCACGGCGATCTTTGCCACGGTGGCCGTTGGCGAGTACATCGCGTCGTTGATCATCATCTTGATGCTGACCGGCGGCGCCGCCCTTGAGGATTATGCCACCGGACGCGCCAACAGGGAGCTGCGCTCGCTGCTTGACCGTGCGCCACGTATTGCGCATCGGGAAAACCCTGATGGGACAACCTCTGATGTTTCACTGGCTGAGGTTGAGATTGGTGATTCGTTGCTGGTCCGCCCGGCAGAGGTGGTTCCGGTGGATGGTGTGCTGCTCTCTGGCCCTGCCGTGTTTGACGAATCCGCGCTGCGGGGCGAAAGCCTGCCTGTGGAACATGTGGTTGGCGATTCCGTACTCAGTGGCGCCCTCAATGGACCGGCCGCGGTGCGCATCAGGGTGAGCGCCCGTGAGGAAGATTCCCAGTTCAGCCGCATCATTGCCTTGGTGCGTGACGCGGCCGAAAGCAAGGCACCCGTGGTGCGGCTCGCAGACAGGTATGCCGTGCCGTTCACGGCGTTTTCATTGGCCATGGCAGGGCTGGCATGGTTTCTTAGTGGTGACCCGGTCCGCTTTGCCGAAGTGCTGGTGGTGGCCACCCCCTGCCCATTGCTGATTGCCGCACCTGTGGCCTTTTTGGGTGGTATGAGCCGGGCCGCAAAATCCGGGATCATCGTCAAGAGCGGCGGCACACTGGAGCAACTCTCCCGCGTCAAGACAGCCGCATTCGATAAGACGGGAACGCTGACAAGCGGTGATCCCAGCCTCGAAGAAATCCGTAACGTCGCAACAGATCCCAGCGAGTTGCTGGCACTCACCGCCTCCGCCGAGCAATACTCCTCCCATGTGCTGGCCGCAGCCATCGTGGCCGAGGCGCAGTCCCGGGGATTGACGCTCCACAGCACCGAGTCCGCCGTCGAACATGCAACCAACGGGGTCAGCGCCACTTTTGGTGGACGCCACATTTTGGTGGGTAAACGCGCCTTTGTCGCCAGCCAGGTCAGTGGTGTGCAGGAGGCATTGCTGACGGGCGGGCAGTTGGCCGTCTATGTGGGAATTGACGGCCGCTTTGCCGGGACCTTGATCATGCGTGATCCGCTTCGGCCGGAAGCGCCGGCCACGTTGGCAGCGCTGCAAGAGCTGGGGGTAGCGGACACGGTCATGCTCACCGGGGACGCCGAGGCCACGGCAAGGTTTATTGCGGCCGAGGCTGGCATCACTGAGATCCATGCGGGGCTGCTGCCGGCTGACAAAGTTCGCCTGGTCAATGCGCTGGAGCACCGGCAGGTGTTGATGGTGGGCGATGGGATCAATGACGCCCCCGTCCTGGCTTCGGCCGACGTCGGCATTGCCATGGGTGCCAAGGGCTCCACCGCGGCCAGCGAGTCTGCCGATGTTGTCATCATGGTCGATGACCTGGCCAAGGTGGCCCAGGCGGTACAGATTGGGCAGCGGACGGTGCGGATCGCCGTCGAAAGCATCTGGATTGGCATCATCCTCAGCGTGGGCCTAATGTTTCTGGCCGCGTGGGGGCTGATTCCTGCCGTGGCCGGTGCGCTGGCTCAAGAAGTGATCGATCTAGCCACGATCCTGAACGCCCTGCGCGCTCTGAGCCCGGGCCGCCGCCGGAACAACGAAAAATGATCCCGACCCCGCTTTCGGACACCGGGATATCGGTATCAAAAAGCGGGGTCGGGATCATTGGTGAAAAACGTTAGTGCTTGTGCCCTGCTTCTTCGTCTTCAGCAGGCTTGTCCGTCACGAGGACCTCGGTGGTGAGCACCAAGGATGCGATGGACGCTGCGTTGCGCAGAGCCGAACGAGTGACCTTGACGGGGTCAATGACGCCGTCTTCAATCAGGTTGCCGTAGACGCCGGTGGCAGCGTTGAAGCCGAAACCGTCTTCGAGCTCGCCAACCTTGTGCACCACAACGTAGCCGTCATGGCCTGCGTTCTGGGCGATCCAGCGCAGCGGCTGGGCAATAGCCTTGCGCACCAGATCAATGGCGGTTGCGGCGTCGCCGCTCAAGGCGAGAACAGCAGCATCTTCATCAAGTGCCCTGCCGGCCTGGACCAGTGCGGAACCGCCACCAGCCACAATGCCTTCTTCCAGAGCAGCACGCGTTGCGGACACGGCGTCCTCAATGCGGTGCTTCTTTTCCTTGAGCTCAACCTCGGTGGCTGCGCCAACCTTGATCACGCCGATGCCGCCAGCCAACTTGGCCAGGCGTTCCTGCAGCTTTTCCTTGTCCCAATCGGAGTCGGTTCGCGCCAGTTCAGCGCGCAGCTGGGCAACCCGTGCTGCCACGTCATCGGCCGTGCCGGCGCCGTCAACAATGGTGGTGTTGTCCTTGGTGATGGTGATGCGGCGAGCCGTACCCAGCACTTCAAGCCCAACCTGGTCCAGGGACAGGCCGATCTCCGCGGAGACAACCTGTGCACCGGTCAGGATCGCAATGTCCTGCAGCATGGCCTTGCGGCGGTCGCCGAAGCCCGGTGCCTTGACGGCAACAACGTTCAACGTGCCGCGCAAGCGGTTCACGATCAGTGTGGACAGTGCCTCGCCGTCAACGTCTTCAGCAATGATGAACAGCGGCTTGTTCGCGGCAAGTGCCTTTTCGAGCAGCGGCAAAAATTCCTGCAGGTTGGAGATCTTGCCCTGGTTGATCAAAACCAGTGCGTCTTCCATGACTGCTTCCTGGCGTTCTGCGTCAGTGACGAAGTACGGGGACAGGTAGCCCTTGTCGAACTGCATGCCCTCGGTGAGGACCAGTTCGGTGGAGGTGGTGGAGGACTCTTCGATGGTGATGACGCCATCCTTGCCAACCTTCTCGAACGCTTCGGCGAGCAAGTCGCCGATTTCCTGGCTCTGGGCGGAGATGGCAGCAACTTCTGCCACCTGGCCTCCGGCAACCGGGCGTGCGTTCTCCAACAGGCGTGCGGCAATGGCTTCAACGGAAACCTGGATGCCGCGCTTGAGCTCGCCGGGAGCTGCGCCTGCGGCTACGTTGCGCAGGCCTTCCTTGACCAGTGCCTGCGCCAAAACGGTGGCCGTGGTGGTGCCGTCGCCGGCAACATCGTTGGTCTTCGTGGCAACTTCCTTGGCCAGCTGTGCGCCGAGGTTCTCGTACGGGTCTTCCAGCTCCACCTCGCGGGCGATGGTCACGCCGTCGTTGGTGATGGTGGGGGCACCCCACTTCTTATCGAGTACAACGTTGCGACCGCGCGGGCCGAGGGTCACCTTGACGGTGTCCGCGAGCTTGTCAATACCGGCCTCAAGGGCCTTCCGTGCGTCGTCATTAAATGCAAGCTGCTTAGCCATGCGGTGTGTTCCTTTCACGCAAAGACCCCGCGTCCGGCGATTGATCTAGACAGGCTCGATCACCTATCCGGGCACGGGGCTTCACAAAGTGGTTACTGGAGCAAAAGCCGTTACTTAACGACGATGGCCAGTACGTCGCGGGCCGAAAGAACGAGCAGCTCTTCGCCACCGGTCTTCACTTCGGTTCCACCGTACTTGGAGTAGATAACAACGTCGCCAACGGCAACATCGATCGGGACACGGTTGCCGTTGTCATCAACGCGGCCGGGGCCCACTGCCACAACTTCGCCCTCCTGGGGCTTTTCCTTGGCAGTGTCCGGGATAACCAGACCCGATGCGGTAGTCAGCTCTGCTTCGAGCTGGCGAACAACAATACGATCCTCAAGAGGCTTAATAGAGACCGACACTTAGGACCTCTCCTTCACACGTAAATTCTTTGGATGGCTGCAACACTTTCTGCCCATGTTTGGGTGGAACCCAACCGTCGTCGCGGTGCCGGTGATGTTCCCATGGCCAGAAAGATAAGCGCGTTAGCACCCTCAGGGTGAGAGTGCTAACTCTGACTCTAGGGAATTGATTAGCACTCGGTCAAGGCGAGTGCCAGAATTTCCTGCAAAAGTACGACGCCGGCGGGCCCGGTTACGCTCACGGCGCACCGGGGCAGTCACCTTCAGAGACATAAGTTGAAAAATCTTTTCAGACTCCGGCCGCGGTGGGAGGATAAGCAAATGAGTCTAGCTCCCGTGCACGTTCGTGATCTGTTGAAATCCTATGGCGCTTTTACCGCGGTAGACGGGATCAGCTTCGACATTCATGAGGGTGAAACTTTCGCGCTGCTGGGCCCCAACGGTGCCGGCAAAAGCACCACCATTGAAATCCTTGAAGGCTACCGTGATAGGACCAGCGGTGACGTTTCAGTACTGGGTGTTGATCCGCAGCATGGGGGCCTGGATTGGAAAGCACAATTGGGGATAGTGCTGCAGTCCAGCGGGGAAAGCGGCAATGTCACGGTGCTGGAGCAACTGACCCACTTTGCCAACTACTACCCCAACCCACGCAAGGTATCCGAGGTCATTGAAGCGGTGGGCCTGACGGAAAAGGCCAAAACCCGGATCAGCAAGCTCTCCGGCGGGCAACGCAGGCGTGTGGATGTTGCGTTGGGCATCATCGGGCGCCCCAAACTTTTATTCTTGGATGAACCCACCACCGGGTTTGATCCTGAGGCCAGGCGCCAATTTTGGGCTCTGATCAACCAGCTCAAGGCCGAGGGGACCACCATTTTGTTAACAACACACTATTTGGATGAGGCGGCAACTCTAGCCGACCGTGCCGGGATCATTCTCGGCGGCAAGCTGGTGGATATTGGCCCCATCAACGAGATTGGCGGAGCCGACGCACGGGTTCCGCTAGTGCGGTGGCGGCAGGACGGCGTCGAACATTCACAACGAACAGCCGAGCCCGCAGCGCTTGCTGCCCGGCTCTACGCTGAGGCCAGCGGCGAAGTTGACTCACTGGAAATTAGCCGCCCGTCCCTGGAAGACATCTATTTGCACCTGGTGGGTAAACACTCGCTCATCAATGCAGAGGAAGGCGCCGTATGAGGACCTTAGAGTTGGGCACCTCCCGAATCCTTTATGAGCTCAAGTTGTACTTTCGGCAGGGCGATTCGGTGTTTTTCACGTTCCTGTTCCCGATCCTGATGCTCTCGGTTTTTGCTGTGGCGTTCAGTACTAGCGGGAATCTTGGTGCGGCCCCTGATGGCTCCGGCGGCATCAGTTTTGCGGCTTTTTATGTGCCGGGGATGGTGGCTGCGGGCATGCTGCTCAGTGGCGTGCAGAACCTGGGCGTGGACATTGCTGGCGAGAAGGGGGACGGCACACTTAAACGCTTAGGCGGCACTCCCCTGCCCGTGTTCTCCTATTTTCTGGGCAAGATCGGCATGGTTCTGATCAGCTCGGTCCTGCAGGTCACACTGTTGCTGCTTGTGGCCCGTTTCGCGTTCAACGTGGAGCTTCCCACTGCACCAGAGAAGTGGCTGACCTTCGCCTGGGTGTTTCTGTTCGGCGTGATTACTAGCTGCGTTTTAGGCATCGCCCTCTCGGCACTTCCGCGGACAGGCAAGAGCGCCACCGCCGTGGTCATCCCGATTGTGCTGCTGCTGCAGTTCATCTCCGGGGTCTACTTGAACTTCGCGCAGTTACCCGGCTGGTTGCAAGACTTTGCTAGCATCTTTCCGCTGAAGTGGATGGCTCAAGGGATGCGCAGCGTGTTCCTGCCAGAGTCCTTCGAGGTGATGGAGCCCTCCGGGAGCTGGGATCTGGGTCTCGTGGCACTAGTCATGGGAATATGGCTGGTGTTTGGTTTGCTCCTGTGCCGCGTCACGTTCCGCTGGATCCGCAAGGACAGCTAACCCGCACCTCTGGACGCTCGGTTACATTCTGTGGCATGCCCGAAGCACGCTATCCCAGTAATGGCAAGAAAAATGGGAACGCTATCCCCACTCGGTGGGATAGCGTCCCCGAAAAACGCACCATTGCTGGGAGAGCGTTGGGTGGGAGGGACGGCAGGCGGGAGGGGATCGCCGTCGTGCTCTTAGTAGTAGACGGCGAGCGGCCCGCGGGGGCCCTCGATGACCTGCACCGGGGTGTCAAAAACGCGACTCAGGACCTCATCGGTCATGATCACCTCCGGTGTGCCAAACTCCGTCACCACACCGTCCTTCACGGCACAGATGTGGTCAGCGTAGTGTCCGGCAAAATTAATGTCATGGAGCACCACCACAATGGTTCGGCCCAGTTCCTGCGCGGCACGGTGGAGCATTTGCATCATCTGCGCCGAATGCTTCATGTCCAGGTTGTTGAGCGGCTCATCAAGGAGCACATAGTCGGTGTCCTGGGCCAGCACCATGGCCACGTAGGCCCGCTGCCGCTGCCCGCCGGAGAGCTGGTCCAGGTAACGGTTTTCCAGTTCGCCTAGGTCCAGGAAGTCGATGGATCGGCTGATTGCCTCCTCATCGGCCACTGTGAGCCGCCCCTTGGAATGCGGAAAGCGGCCAAAACTCACCAGCTGACGCACGGTGAGCCGGGTGACGAAGTGGTTTTCCTGGCGCAGGACCGAAACGATCTTGGCCAGATCCTTCGAGGAAGTACGTGAGACGTCATATCCGGCAATCTCAATGGCCCCGGAATCCATCCCGAGCAGCCGCCCAATCATGGTCAGAAGGGTGGACTTGCCCGCGCCGTTGGGCCCTACCAAGGCGGTGACTCCCCCGGATGGGATTTGCAGGTCCACGGGCCCGATGGCAACGTCACTGCTGTAATTTTTCTTGACCGCGGACAGTGTGATCACAGTCGGCCCTTTCTGAGAATGAAGAACAGGAAGACGGTGCCACCCACGGCTTCAATAATGATGGAGACAACACCCTGGGCGTAGAACACGTTCTTCATGACGAAGTAGGAACCCGAGAGGACCACGAAGCCAATGAGCACGGCCATCGGGAAAACGTAGCGGTGATCATGGGTGTCGGCGAGTTGGTAGGCCAGCGTGGCAACCAGGAATCCGAGGAAGGTCATGGGCCCCACGAGGGCTGTGGAGGTGGCCATCAGGATCGAGGTCAGCAACAGCACTCGCATGACCTCAAAGCGGTGGTTCAGGCCCAAGTTGGTGGCGGTGTCTTTGCCCATGGCGATCACGTTCAGCCGTTTGGCGTTGCGCAGCAGCATGATACCGGCTACTACGCACAACGGAATGGCAATAGGCAGATAGCTGATATCGGCGTTGGCGACAGAGCCGAACAGGCGTGCGGTGAGGATATCGAATTCGCTGGGGGTCAGCAGCCGTTGCATGAAGACCGAGATGGAGCCCAGCCCGCCGCCAATAATGATGCCGATGAGCAGCATGATCGCCAGATTGCCATATTTGCCGGAGAGCAGCCAGCCATACAACGCCATGGACAGACCCACCATGAGCACAATTTGCACAATAAATTGCGGTACTCCCTGAACCATGGTGACCCCGGCTGCGCCCAGAAAGAACACCGCACCTGTCTGCACCGCGATGTAGAGGGATTCAAAACCCATGATTGACGGCGTGATGATCCGGTTGTTGGTGGCGCTCTGGAAGCTGACCGTGGCCATGGCCTGGCAAATGGCAACCACCATCATGACAATGACACTGGTGCCGCGCAGCTCGGCGATGCGCCAAAAACCTGCCGACCCCACCGGCATTGGGTTGTCCCAGGCCAGCAGGCCGAAGCCGAATCCCACCCCCAGAAAAATCAGCAGGCCCAGGATAATCCAGTAGCGTTTGCGGACCCTGGCCGTGGGCAGTGACCCCGAATTTCGGGTGGGCTTGTGGGCTGATTGCTGGTGCGGGTTTGCGCCCTGACCTCCCGGCTGCGGCGGAGTGCGGCGGACCACTGGCGCATCAAGCACGACGGCGCTGCTTCAGCAAGAGCCCGATGAACACCACCGCGCCCACCACCCCCAGGATCAGGGACACGGGTACTTCAAAGGGCATGATGATGGTTCTTCCCACTAGATCACATACCGTCACAATGGCAATGCCCAGCAGACACACCCATGGCAGATTGCCGCGCAAATCATCACCGCGGAACATGGAGACAATGTTGGGCACAATAAGGCCTAGGAACGGCAGATTGCCCACAACCACGGTCACAATGCCGGTGGCGATAGCGATGAGCCCGGTTCCCAGCAGCATGACCTGGTTGTAGTTCAGGCCCACATTTGTGGCCACTTCCTCACCCAGGCCTGCCACTGTAAACCTGTCTGCCACGAGGAACACCGCAACCCCCACCAGTGCCACAATCCACAGCACCTCGTATTGTCCCCGGAGCACGGAGGTGAAGGAACCAGCAAACCAAATCCCCAGGCTCTGAAGCATGTCGGTTTGCAGTGCCACGAAGGTGGAAATGGCTCCCACCACGGCGCCCAGCATGATGCCCACAATGGGCACTGTCAGGGAGGCTTTGAGCGAGACGCTGCGCAGGAAAAGAAAAAAGATGAAGGTACCGATGAACGCGGCAACGACTGCCCCACACATTTTTACCAGGATGCTGGCGCCAGGGTTGGCAATCATGACGGCCAGCAGACCCAGCCCCGCCCACTCGGTGGTTCCCGTGGTGGTGGGTTCCACAAACCGGTTTTGCGTCAGCAACTGCATAACAAGACCGGACATGGCCATGGCTGCACCGGCCAGCACCAGTGCAATGGTGCGCGGGATGCGGGTGATGGCGAACATCTCCCCACCGTCCTGAGCACCAAAGATGTCATATACGCCGGTAAAGAGGGAGAACAGCAGCAGCACCCCCACTACGGCGACGCCGATGAGCAGCTTGGGTTCAAAAAGTTTGCCTTTGGGTGGGGCGTGCGTGGTAGTTGTCATACTGCAGGGGTCCTCCTCAGTTCTGGCCCAAAACGTCAACCCTGTGGCGGGTCGGGGAGAGAATCCCCCGACCCGCCACAGGGCTGGCGGAAAATAATGGCTACTTGCCTTCGAGGGCGTCCGCGAAGTTGTTCAGGAACGTGGTGTACGTCTGAATGCCTTCGTTGGTGTACGTGTCAGCAGGCATGTAGACAATATTTTTCTTCGCCGTGGCGCTCACGTTCTTGAGTGCTTCGGAGCTTTCCAGTAGCTGGCTGGCAGGCTTGTACTCCGCCTCGCCTGCAGCAACAGCTGCGTCACGGTCCATGACCAGAATCCAGTCCGGGTTGGACTTTGCGATGGCCTCGACGGAGATGTCATCACCTTGGTGATCGGTGCTGGCGTCCTTGACCTCAAGGGCCGGGGTCAGGCCCAGGAGCCCGAACAAGGGGCCCAGCGTGCGGCCGGCTCCAGGTGCCGAGTAGTTGATGTTTCCGCCCGAGGTGATAACACCCATGACAGTGGCCTTGGGATCATAGGCCTTCTTGACCCGGGCAATGGCTGCGTCGAAGTCTGCGTTGAGCTTCTTGGCTTCATCAGCTTTGGCAAAGACGTCGCCCAAGACGGTGATCTGACGCTTCAGCTCGGTATCGAAAGGCTGGCCGTCTCGAGGATCCAAGTTCAAGATGGTGGCCCTGGGGGCAAGTTTTGCGAAGTCATCTTGGTACTGCGTGAAGCGCTGACCATTAATGATGATCTCGGGGTCAACGGCCACAATGGCTTCAAGGTTGGGCTCGCGGTGGTTGCCCAGATCAACGATCGACGTGTCCGCCTTGTAGGGATTGGTTGAAGGCATCAGCTTCACGGCGGCTGCCTTGAGCGTAATTCCCCAGTCCGAAAGTGTCTGGAAGGTGCGGTTGTCCGTGGCCACCACAGAGGCTGGCGGGGAGCTCAATGTGTGCGTGCCGTTGTTGTCTTCAACGGTGATAGTTGTTGCGGCGCTGGAGCTTTCCGCGGGAGCCGAGATCTCCGCTCCACAGGCTGTCAGGCTGATGGCTGCGGCGCCAAGGAGTGCAACAAAACGAAGTTTCAGGGAGGGCATGGATTCCTTCGGGATTCTACGGCCATTGATCAGCCGGGCAAGCGAATGAGTTCATAAGTTAGCGTAGCCTACCCTTAGTTAGTTAAGCCTTGCCTAAGTTATGATCTCCATCACATCGAGCAAAATGCCCTTCAGGACAGTGACTTTTGCTATCTGAGGTGGCGCCTTGAGGCGTAACTCGCCCCGCTCACCAATCCCCGCACCATCGAAGTTAGTCCAGGCTTAGTCAATTACGCAACTTTGTTGTGGCTTAATTCTGGAGGACGTCCCTGTTCGCGCTGGCGGTTAGGCTTAACGCATGGCTCCCGATGCGATCTCCCCCCTGCTCACCGTTGAAGGGTGGGAGCTTTTATCCTCCTTGGGCCCTTACCGCGAGTCAGATTCCCTCAAACTCAACGAGTCACTGCGCAAGGCCGGGCACTCCCCCGAGTTGGTCGCAGCAGCTCTTACCCAAGCCCGGCTGCGGGCCAAGGCCGAGGCAAAGTTTGGCGAGTTCGCACACCAAATGCTGTTCACCCAGGCTGGCCTGGAGCAGGCCACCCGGCTGAGCATCGCAGCGCTGCATGCGCAGAGATTTACGGCTGCGGGCATCACCTCCGTGGCCGATCTGGGCTGCGGTTTGGGAGCCGATTCGCTCGCTATGGCAAGCCTGGACATCAAGGTCACCGCAGTGGAAATGGACGAGGTCACAACAGCCTGCGCCACCATCAACCTCATGCCGTTCCCGCACGCCACAGTGGTGTGCGGGCGCGCTGAGGATGTGTCCCTTGCCGGTGTGGAAGGCGTATGGCTGGACCCTGCCCGGCGCACCACCAGCACCTCTGGTACTACCCGACTTTTTGATCCGGAAGCTTTTTCCCCGCCCTTGTCCTTCGTGGAGTCGCTGGCAGACCGGGGGCTGGCCGTTGGTGTGAAGATGGGGCCCGGTATCCCGCATGAGGCCATTCCCAACACGGCCGAGGCTCAATGGATTTCGCTCAATGGCGACGTGGTGGAGGCCGGGCTCTACTTCAACCAGCTGGCCCGCCCCGGTGTTTGCCGCAGCGCCCTCGTGATTGGCAAGAACGGCAGCGCGGAACTGACAAGCGCCGTGAAATTTGATCCCGCAGGCCAGAACGTGGAGATTGGCCCCATTAGCGCTTACTTATATGAGCCAGATGGTGCCGTGATCCGTGCCGGACTCGTAGCCGATCTGGCACGGAGCATGGACGCCCATCTCCTTGATGAACACATCGCTTACCTGTCCTCTGATACACCGCTCAACACCCCGTTTGCCCGCCGATACAAGGTTCTTGAGGTCAAGCCGTTCAATGTGAAGGCGCTCAAAGCCTGGGTGAAAGCCAAGCGGATCGGTGTCTTGGATATCAAAAAGCGCGGAGTTTCTGTCACTCCCGAGGAACTGCGCCGCCAACTGCTGACAGGTTCCGGCAAGGGTCCCCATAAGGCCACACTGGTACTGACCCGTATTGGGGACGACAGGGTTGCCGTGGTGGTTGAACCCCACGACCTCCCGGCCTAACACCAACGCTCGGTTACATTCGGGCCGTTTTTCGCCAACGCTCCCTCAGAAATGGCGCGTTGTACCCCAACCTTCTCGCAGAGCGAAGATTAGCTGCGGGAAAACTCCGAGGCTTCCTGGACCAGTTCCGGACTGGGACGGACCCCCGTGTACAGCACGAACTGCTCTTCCGCTTGGATGGCAATGACCTCGGCTCCGGTCATGACCTGCTTGCCCGCCGCTCGAGCTGCCCTAATGAGCGGGGTTTCGGCGGGAAGCGCGACGACGTCGAACACCACCTCCGCGGCTCTCACCGCCGCGTCCGCAAAGGATTGCACCGACTCCTGCGCACCCGCCATACCTAGGGGCGTGACGTTGATCAGCATCCCCGCCGTGGCGTCCCCCACCTCCGGCAACCAGGCGAAACCGTACAGCGCGGCAAGTGCTTGGCCACGGACTTCGTTGCGGGCCACAATGCTGACGTGAGCAAATCCGGCGTCGTACAGGGCAGCAGCTACAGCCTTAGCCATGCCTCCTGAACCTTGGACCAAAACAGTGCTCGCGGGATCGATTGCCCGGCTCTCCAGCAGCCGCGCAATGGCCAGGTAGTCGGTGTTGTAGGCGGTCAGGACACCCCCGGAATTCACGATGGTATTAACAGAATCAATGGCTGCGGCAGAGGCATCCATGACGTCAATGAGCGCAATAACATCTTCCTTGTACGGCATGGACACCGCAGCACCCCGAATGCCAAGCCCGCGAATGCCAGCAATGGCCTGAGCAAGATCAGTGGGGGCGAACGCCTTGTAAATAAAGTTCAACCCCAGAGCCTCGTAGAGGTAGTTGTGGAAGTGCGTGCCAATGTTGCTGGGCGTGGCGGCGAGCGAAATGCACAAGGTCATATCTTTGTTCAGGATGGGCATGTTCCCATTGTGGCGTAAATCCTGAACTACAATCAGAAGGCAGCAGGCACCCTTGCCGAATTGCATGAGAACTCCATCAGTGCCAAGGGGGCGCCGCAGTGAAGATTGATTTCGCCAAGTCAGAGCAGTCCACATTGGGCCTGGAATGGGAAATAGCGTTGGTTGATGCCACATCCGGCGAACTAACAGCCCGTGCAGATGACGTCTTTGCCAACATCTTGGCCGCCGATCCCGACGTCTGGCGCAATGGCGAACATCCTCACATCAAGGGTGAGATGCTGCAGAACACTGTTGAGTTGGTCACAGGCGTTTGCCACACAGTTGCTGAGGGAACCGAGGACTTGCGCCGTAACCTGAACATCTTGCGCGCAGCAGCGGACCCGCTGGGGCTGGAGTTACTTAGCTCCGGCACGCACCCGTTCAGTAATCCACGCACCCAAGCAGTCACCGACAAGGAACGCTACGCGAAGCTTGTTGACAGGACACAGTGGTGGGGCAGTCAAATGCTCATTTACGGCGTACATGTGCACGTGGGCCTGGATCATGTTTCCAAGGCCATGCCGGTTCTGGATGGGCTGGTCAACTATTTCCCGCACTTCCAAGCGCTGTCCGCATCCTCGCCGTATTGGAGCGGAGAAGACACCGGCTACGCCTCGCAGCGCGCGCTGATGTTCCAGCAGCTGCCCACGGCTGGCTTGCCCTTCCAGTTCCCCAATTGGGAGGCGTACGAATCCTACGTCCAGGACATGTTCACCACCGGTGTCATCGATGCCATGAATGAAATCCGCTGGGATATCCGCCCCGTTGCCGGCCTGGGCACCATTGAAATGCGTATTTGCGACGGCATGTCCACACTGGAAGAAATCGGCGCCGTGGCGGCCCTGACCCAGTGCCTGGTGGAGGACTTTTCAAATACCTTGAACGACGGCGGTACCATCCCCACCATGCCGCCGTGGCACATTCAAGAAAACAAGTGGCGAGCCGCCCGGTATGGCATGGACGCCATCATCATTTTGGACGCTGCAGGCAAAGAACAGCTTGTCACCGAAAACCTGGTTGAGTTGCTGAACAAGCTGGAGCCGGTGGCGGCCAAGTTGGGTTGCGCCGATGAGCTGGCCAGCGTTGAAAAAATCATTTCCGGTGGTGCCAGCTACCAGCGTCAGCGCCGCGTTGCGGCTGCCAATGGCGGGGAATTGCGCGCTGTGGTGCGTGAACTCGTCGCAGAGATGGCCCGCAACTAAGCCCGCTATCCCACCACTGGTGCCCTTTTCACGAACGCTATCCCGGCCCTGACCGCGATTTGGAATAGCGATCGTAAAAACTGGGCCATTGTTGCGCTAGCGTCCGGGAATAATGCCCCAAAGGTGACAGAGCGTCCGGGCTTGAGGTTAGCCTTCCGGCAGGACCACCAACTGCAGGTAGTCGCGCAGGCAGGCCGCCATGTCTATGCTTTCGGGCGCCATCAGCCATTGGGTCTGGATGCCGTCCCAGAGCGCAATAAGATTCGCAGCCGCCCGCGCCGGGTCCACGCCGTCCCGTAGCCGCCCCTGTCCTGCGAGCACTGAGAACTTTCGGGCATAGCCCCCGCGCAACCTCTCGTAACGCTCCGTGAAATAGCCAAGCCCCGGGTGGTTTTCTGTGAGGGACTCTGCGCACAGGACCGTATACAGCTCAATGACGCCGGGGATGGTTTCATTGAAACTGGCCTGGCGAATCACGGCGTCCACCAGTGCCTCTTCGGGCTCACGCGCCTCACCCAACCCTTCTGTGGAGCCCGAGCCGGGCACCGACACGGACCCCTGCCCGGACCCCGACCCCGAAATGCGGTCCCGCCAGTCCAGAACCGCCAGCAGCAGATCGCTCTTGGCCGGGAAGTAATGCAGCAGGCTGGTCTGGCTCATACCCACTTTGTCGGCGACGTCCTGGAGGGATCCGCCCCGGTAACCATGTGCGGCAAAAACCTCATGGGCCGCCTTGACGATGCTCTCTTTGCGCTGTTTCGACTTGGCATAAGGACCACGTTTGGCGGACTTTACAACTGGGTTTGTGGTCATGATGAGTCAGCCTAGTGCACGTTTTTACCCGCCTGCAACGAAATTCGAGTGAGCACTCAATATTTGTGGTAGCTTTTCTTCAATCCCCATCCGGCCGCTGCCCATCACTTTCCTTGCCACGATGGCCCTGCAGCGTTTTGGGCACGGCGGCCTTAGCAAAGGATCAGTAAACTCATGACCCTCACCCCCACGGCCGCGGCCGACGTCTCCTACATCACCGATCAGGGCCCCGGCACCGGGCTGCGCGTGCCCGCCCGTTCCTGGCTGCACAGCGACGCACCCACCCTGTCCCTGAACGGGGACTGGCGTTTCCGCCTCCTGGCCGCGGCTCCCGGAACTCCCGGCGCATCCGCCCTGCCCAGTGGCGAAACCGTGGAAGGTATGGCCGGCGAATCGTATGACGACGCCGCCTGGGACACCATGGCAGTCCCCTCCCACTGGGTGCTTGGCCACGAGGGCAAATACGGCCTGCCCATCTACACCAACGTCCAATACCCCTTCCCCATCGACCCGCCCCACGTCCCCGACGCCAACCCCACCGGAGACTACCGCCGGCGCTTCGAGGTCCCCTCTGCCTGGTGTGAAAGTACGACGGCGGCACTTTCCTTGCGCTTTGACGGCGTGGAATCGCGGTACAAGGTGTGGGTGAACGGGCAGGAAATTGGGGTGGGCTCGGGCAGCCGGCTCGCCCAGGAGTTCGACGTCACCGCCGCAGTGCGCCCCGGCACCAACGTGCTGGTGGTCCGCGTGCACCAGTGGTCCGCCGCCAGCTATTTGGAGGACCAGGATCAGTGGTGGATGCCGGGGATCTTCCGTGACGTGAGCCTGCAGGCCCGTCCCGCTGGCGGGCTCACCGATGTGTGGCTGCGCACTGACTGGCACTGCGGCTCAGCGTCCTCCACAACAGGAGCCGCCATCCCAGCCGCCGGCACCGGCACCGGCACAATTACGGCAGAAATCACAGCAGATCCGGGCGCCTACCCTGTGACGCTCACGGTGCCCGAGCTGGGATTGGAGGTGCGCTGGGAGTCACCCTCCGACGTCGTGCCGCTCACCGTGGAGAACGTGAACCCGTGGTCTGCGGAAGTACCCACACTCTATGGGGCAACGGTCTCCAACGCGGCGGAAAGCATTGAGCTCTCACTGGGGTTCCGGACCGTGGAGATTGTGGGCGATCAGTTCCTGGTGAACGGGCGCCGCGTGGTGTTCCATGGCATGAACCGCCACGAGACTCACCCTGACCGCGGCCGCGTGTTTAATGAAGCCGATGCCCGCGAAGACCTGGCCCTGATGAAGCGTTTCAACGTCAACGCGATCCGCACCAGCCACTACCCGCCGCACCCGCGCCTGCTGGATTTGGCGGACGAGATGGGTTTCTGGGTGATCCTGGAATGTGATCTGGAAACTCACGGCTTCCATGCCAACAACTGGGTGGAAAATCCCAGCGACGTCCCCGCCTGGCGTGATGCGTTTGTGGACCGGATGGAGCGCACCGTGGAGCGGGACAAAAACCACCCCTCCATCATCATGTGGTCCCTGGGCAACGAATCCGGCACGGGCGCGAACCTGGCAGCCATGGCGGCCTGGACGCACGCCCGTGACGCCTCCCGTCCGGTCCACTACGAAGGTGACTACACCGGCGCTTACACGGATGTGTACTCGCGCATGTACTCCTCCATCCCGGAGACGGATTCCATTGGCAGCAACGATTCCAACGCACTGCTGCTGGGCTGCAACGCCGTGGAATCGGCCCGGCAACGCACCAAGCCATTCCTGCTGTGCGAGTACGTCCACGCCATGGGCAACGGCCCTGGCGCCATGGACCAGTATGAGGCGCTCGTGGATAAATACCCACGCCTGCACGGTGGTTTCGTGTGGGAGTGGCGCGATCACGGCATCCGCACCAAAACCAAAACTGGCACTGGCACTGGCACTGGCACTGAGTTTTACGCCTACGGAGGCGATTTCGGCGAGGTGATCCATGACGGGAACTTCGTCATGGACGGCATGATCCTCTCCGATTCCACACCCACCCCCGCATTGTACGAATACAAGCAGATCGTCTCCCCCATCCGGCTCTCCCTTGTGTTTTCCGGCGGGGCCCCGGATGGCGGGGTTCCGGTGCTGACGGTGGCGAACCTGCGGCACACAGCGGATGCGGCGGATATCGTACTGCGCTGGCGGGTGGAGCACGACGGCGTTCTGGCCGGCTCCGGTGAATTGGCTGCGGACGGTGCCAACGGCCCGCTGATCGCCGGGGAATCTGCCACCTTTACGCTCGCCGCGGCGCCCGCACCGCACGGGGAAAGCTGGCTGACCGTGGAGGCGGTGCTGGCAGAGGCTACCGAATGGGCACCCGCCGGGCACTCGCTCTCGGCAACCCAGCTGGATCTTTCAGCACGCCAGAGCCCCTCGCGGGCGCCCCGCCCCACCAACCCCGTGGCTGGCACGGCTCCCGTCACTGTGGGTGCTGCAACGTTCCAGTCCGGCTCTCTCGTTGCGCTGGCAGGCCTGGGTGTTACCGGTCCCCGTCTCGAGCTTTTCAGGGCACCCACGGACAATGACAAGGGTGCAGGTTTTGGCATCTACGGCCCGGAGGATCCGTGGCTTAATAGCGGCCGGGGCGTGCCGGCGCCATCGTCTGAGACGGTGTGGTTGCAGGCCGGTTTGGACAGGTTGACCCGGCGGGTGGAGAACGTCTCTGCCCTGCCAGACGGGGTTCGCGTGCGCACCCGCTATGCGGCCGCCGACGGTTTCAACAATGTGGCCGTGGAGGAGAACTGGCAGCGTTGCGGGGATGAGCTGTGGCTGCGTCTGGATATCACCCCCAGCGCTGGCTGGGACACGGTGTGGCCACGCATTGGTGTCCGGTTGGATCTGCCGGCGGACGTGGACGGCGCCACCTGGTTTGGTGCTGGCCCACGCGAATCCTACCCTGACAGCATGCAGGCCACAGTGGTGGGCCGGCACAGCGGCAGCTTGGAAGAGCTCAACGTCCCTTACGCCCGCCCGCAGGAAACCGGGCATCACAGCGACGTGCGCTGGCTTGAACTTTCGCGCAACGGGACTCCGTGGCTGCGCATTGATGCCGAGCCCGACTCCGCAGGACGGCTGCCAGGGTTCACACTCTCACGGCACACAGCCCAGCAAATTGCTGCTGCCAACCACCCGCATGAACTCCCGGCCCAGACCCACAGTCATCTGTACTTGGATGCCGCCCAGCACGGGCTCGGTTCGCGTGCTTGCGGTCCTGATGTGTGGCCGGAGTTCGCCCTTCGCCCAGAGTCGCGGACCCTGGTGTTGAAGTTCACGCAGCCCTAGCCGCCCGCCCTCCAGACGCTCTCCCATCTATGGGCCGTATTTCACGACGCTATCGCAGCAACGGTCAACTTTTGCCGAACCTTATCGCACTCCTCATCAGGGGATTGCGATATCGTTCGCGAAATTCCAGCCATTGCTGCGATAGCGTCTGTGGTTAACGCCCCGGAGGTGGGAGAGCGTCTTGGTGGTGGGCCGGTTCTTAGTAAATTCTTGGAACCCACGGACAAGAATAGAACTATGCTTCTATCCGCTATGAACCGTAGATTGCCATGACAGGACGTTCAGTCGGGATGAGCCCAGAACGAGTCAGTGTCTGGCTCACGCCCCGTACGTATCTGGCCATATTGCCGCAGCCGCGCCTGTGGGGATTGTGGGTGCTGTTCCTCTCAGTTTCCGTACTCGCCTTGGGCTTCTTCGTCGTTGCCACTCCCAGTTTTAGCTCTGAAGAGTTCGGGATCGATCAGGAGCTGAGCCGCAGCCACACGGGCTTCCTCACCGCCGTCGCCATGATCCTGAATATAGCGTTTTCGCCGGTTGGCGGAGTGCTGATAATCGCACTGGTTTTTTTGCTCCTGTTACTGGTGCGCCGAGCCCCCATCGATGCCCTTGCCTTTGGTGGTGTGGCTGCCTCAGGGTGGCTTTCGAGCCAGTTTTTCAAGGTCATAGTTGAACGGCAACGGCCAAACCCCGCCCTGCTTTTTGATCCTTTGGCACCGGAAACCGGCTCCAACAGCTTCCCCAGCGGGCACGTAGCGCTGGCAGTCGGACTAGCGTGGGCGTTCTGTTTCCTCCTGCTGCGAAGCCCTTGGTCGCGAACCCTGTGGGCGCGTGTGGCTGCACTATGCGCTGTTCTTGTTCCCTTGGTGGTGGCTTGGTCACGGATTTACGTGGGTGTCCACTACCCCACAGATGTGCTCGCATCATTCCTTGCTGCGAGCGCCGGCGTGCTGCTGTTCGTAGGGATCTGGAACCGGTTCCTGCCGCGGCTTGTTCCCGGGTCTACTATTAATTCAGCGGCTTCCCCGCATTCCACCCGCCCGAACTCCTGATCGAGGCACTATTTTGTTGTCATTGCCGCTAGCCGTTTCTCTTTTTGATGGCGCGCTCCCCCAAGGCCTGCATCCCACTGGGCTATTCTCCGTTATGGATCCGGCCTCACTGCTGGCTGGGTTGGGCCCGGCCACGCTCGCCGTCGTAGCCTTGATGGTTTTCATTGAATCAGGGCTGCTGTTCCCCTTCCTGCCAGGAGACTCACTGCTCTTCACCGCGGGCCTGCTGCATCAGCAGCTCAATTTGTCCTTGCCTGTTCTGATAGGAGTGGTGGTGCTTGCGGCCGTGTCTGGAGACCAAGTGGGCTACATGCTGGGGCGCAAGTTTGGGCGGCGCTGGTTCAAGGATGACGCCCGCATTCTCAAAAGCAAGTATCTGGTGGAGACGGAAGAGTTCTTTGCCAAACGTGGCGGCTGGGCCATTGTTCTGGCCCGTTTTGTGCCCGTGGTCCGGACCTACGCCCCACTGGTGGCAGGGGTGGCGAATTACAACTACCGGAAATTTACTCTGTGGAACATCGCCGGTGCCGTGGGCTGGGCCGGTTCCATCACTTTACTTGGCACGTGGCTTGGCCACTACGAGATCATTGCCCGGAACATTGACGTCATCGCCATTGCCCTAGTCCTGGCCTCGGTGCTGCCCGCCGCCATCAGCATGCTGGCCAAGCGCCACGCTGCACGCAAGGCAGCAGGCACCGCTGTAGCCAGCACCGAAGTAGCAGGGCCCCTGGAGGATGCCCTGCCGGAAACCCCCACCAACGGATAACATCCAGTATGGACATGGAAGAATTGCCCCGGCTCCTGCTGGTGGAAGATGACCCAGTTCTGGGCCCGCTGATCGCCGAACTGCTAGCCCAGGAGTACCACGTCCACATCGCCGCCGACGGGCAGCGAGGTCTCCATCTGGCCCTCACCGGGCACTGGGACGCCATGGTCGTTGACCGGGGGCTGCCTGGTATGGATGGAATTGATCTGGTGGCTGCGCTGCGCAGCAAAGGGGTGGGCACCCCGGCCATCATTTTGACGGCGCGGGGCAGCACGGTGGAGAAAATAGCAGGGCTCGACGCCGGAGCTAACGACTACATGAGTAAACCCTTTGACGCGGGTGAGCTCCGGGCGCGGCTGCGTGCCGTGACCCGCAGCTTCGCGCCCTCCACCGGGCAGTTGGCCGTGGGTGACTGGCTTTTCGATCCCGCTACCCGTTCCTTGCGTTCAAGCTACGGCGAGGTGGTGGGACTCAGCGGCAAGGAAAGTGACTTCCTTGCCCTGCTGGCTGGCAACCCGGATAAGGTATTTACCCGCCAGGAATTGTTGGCGGAGCTGTTCCATCCCGACGATTCCCAAAGCGTCATCGACACCTACGTGCACTACCTGCGCAAGAAGGTCTCCAAGTCCGCGGTCCGCACCGTTCACGGCCTGGGTTATCAGATTGGCGAGGGCACATGAGACTCTCCGTGCGGCGCCACCGTCTGCGCCCACCATCAGCCCTTTCCGCTGCCGATTCGCCCCAGCTGCGCCGCGCCGCCGTGACGGTGGGTCTGCGCATTGCCGCCGCCATTGCACTCTTGGTGGTGGCCGTCATGGTTGCCGCGGCACTGTTCATGCTTTATCTTTCCGATCACCCGGATTTCCATGCCGCCGACACTGCCACGCGGGTCTACGTGGAAACCGACGACATGCTTCAGGCCATGGCCGTCGCGGGGGTTGCCGGGATTGTGGCAGCGGGGGCCATTGGCTGGTTGAGCGCCCGCAGCGCTATTCGCCCGTTGGGCCGCGCCCTGGAACTGCAGCGCCATTTTGTCCAGGATGCCAGCCACGAGTTGCGTACGCCCCTGACAATTCTCGACGCCCGCATCCAGCTGGCAGAGGCCAAGGTAGATGCGGGCAGCGACGCGGCCCGGCTGCTGGCGCAGGTACGTCAGGATACGGCCGCGCTCTCAGCCACGGTCCAGGAGCTGCTGCTCGCCGCCACGGCAGAAGCAGATGAGCAGGGCGAACCCTTGGATATTGTCCCTGAGGTGGAGGCGGTGGTGGCCAGCCTGCAGGATCTGGCCGCTGCCCGGAGCATCCGCCTCCAATCCATCCATAATCCGTCCACACGGGATCAAGCCCCGCAGATTCAAGCCCGGTACGACGGCGCTCCCCTGGTCCGCATCGCACCCAACAGTTTGCGCCGGGCTGTCCTTGGGCTGGTCGAGAACGCCATGAATCATACTCCGGAGGGCGGAACCATCACCGTGGACACCAGCTGGCAGGGGCGCACCGTGGTGCTCACCGTTTCTGACACCGGCACCGGGATCACCGGGATCGAACCGGAACGGGTGTTTGACCGCTTCGCCCACAGCAGCACCCCGTTAGAAGGTGGGCGGCGCAGCTTTGGGTTGGGGTTGGCGCTGGTCCGGGAGATTGCCAGCGCTGCGGGTGGTTCCATTGAGGTCACCTCAACGGGCCCGCAGGGAACCACTTTTGAACTCTCGCTCCCGGCCGCCCACTAACCCAACCACACACCCCCAACGCTCGGTTACATTCGGGGGTTAAAAGCACAACGCTCGGTTAGCAACCACCCACGTGGCTCCATCGTCGGAAGCAGAAACCAACCGAGCGTTCATCCGCTGTTCATTCAGGTGGACTAGCCTTCAGAGTTGACGTATTTGGGCTACGAAGGGAATCAAGCATATGAGCGGCACCCCGGGGCTCTCACGCAGGCTGGGCACCATGGACGCAGTGGTGATTGGGCTGGGTTCGATGATGGGTGCAGGGGTCTTCGCCGCCTTCACACCGGCAGCTCAGGCCGCCGGCTCTGGGCTGCTGATTGGACTCGCAGTGGCCGCTGGCGTTGCCTATTGCAATGCCACCTCATCAGCTCAACTGGCCGCCACCTATCCCACCTCTGGCGGCACCTACATGTACGGGCGCAAACTGCTGGGTCCGTGGCCCGGTTTTCTGGCTGGCTGGGGGTTCGTGATCGGCAAGACCGCCAGCAGTGCAGCCATGGCCATGACGTTTGCCGCCTACGCCGCTCCGCCGGGCTGGGAGCGTCCGGTGGCGATGGCCGCCGTGGCCCTGTTGGTGGCGGTGAATTACCGGGGCATCACCCGTACCGCGGCGCTGGCCCGAATAATTGTGGTGACGGTGCTGGTGGCCTTGGCCATTGCCGTGGCGGCGGTGTGGACAGGCTTGGGTGAGGGCGGTGCCGGGCTGCTGCCCAGCGAAGGCCTGGCCGGCAGCGGACTACTGGCTCACGGCTGGTACGGCATTTTGCAATCGGCTGGGCTGTTGTTCTTCGCCTTTGCCGGATACGCCCGGATTGCCACTCTCGGGGAGGAAGTCAGGGATCCTCGGCGCACTATTCCCCGTGCCATCCTGATCTCCCTGGCCATCGCTGCCGCAATTTACGCCTGCCTTGGAATCACGCTTCTTGTAGCTTTGGGGCCCGACGGCGTGGCCGGCACCTCCGCGCCGCTGGCCGCCGCCGTGGCCGCCGGAAGCTGGGGATGGGCGGCCCCCGTGGTGCAGGTGGGTGCCGCATTGGCATCCTTGGGTGCGCTGCTGGCGCTGATTGCCGGTGTGGGCCGCACTACTATGGCGATGGCGCGCGAGGATGACTTGCCGCGCTGGTTGTCAGCAGTGCATCCGAAGTTTCAGGTGCCACACCGCGCCGAGCTGGCCTTGGGTGTAGCCGTGGTGGTGATCATTGCTGTGGCTGATCTGCGCGGCGCCATTGCCTTCTCATCCTTTGGCGTGCTGCTGTACTACCTTGTGGCAAATCTGGCAGCATTCACCCAGACGGGGACGGACCGCCGCTACCCCCGATTCCTGCAGTTACTAGGAGCCGGTGCCTGCGTTTTGCTGGTTGCTACACTGCCTGTCCAGGCGGTGATGGCGGGTCTGGCCATGTTTGCGGTGGGCGCCCTCTACCGCGTGATCCGGCAGCGAACACTTCACCGGCACCGTACAGCTAGAGGCTAGAGGCTGATGGTGGTTACTGGCAAGGAGGAATCGGTAGCGAAGGCTAGATCGCTCGGGGCCACCCCGTTCATGACCAGTTGCGCGCCGAGGGCCGCAACCATGGCCCCGTTGTCGGTACACAGTGACAATGAAGGCACCAGTAGGGTGATGCCTGCGGCTAAGCAGCGCTGCCCTGCGAGTTCGCGCAGCCGCGAATTTGCGGCCACTCCACCACCCAACAACAAGGTGGTGACGCCCTGTTCCCTGCAGGCCAGCACGGCCTTGGCGGTAATGACATCCAGCACAGCTTCCTGGAACGATGCCGCAATGTCAGCCACTGGCACTTCCTCCCCGCGGGCTTCGTAGCCCTCAACACAGCGGGCAACGGCCGTCTTGAGGCCAGAGAAGGAGAAGTCGTAGCGATGTGGGCCTGGAGCCTCCGCCGTGCCCATGTATTTGGGCATGGTCAGCCCGCGTGGGAAACGAATCGCTTTCGCGTTGCCTTCCCGCGCCAACTTATCAATGGCTGGCCCGCCCGGGTAGCTCAGCCCCAACAGCCGGGCCACCTTATCAAAAGCCTCCCCGGCGGCGTCATCAATGGTGGCACCGAGCAGTTGCACATCGGAGGCGATGCTGCGCACCCGCAGGATCTCGGTATGTCCGCCGGAAACCAAAAGGGCGCCAAGATTCTCCGGCAAGGCCCCGCCGTCGTACTGGGCTGCGATGGATTTATCCAGCAGGCCCACACCCACATGCGCCACCAGATGGTTGATGGCGTACAGCGGTTTGCCGGTGGCCAGGGCCAGTGCCTTCGCCGCACTGACGCCCACCATGAGCGCACCGGCCAGGCCGGGCCCGGTCGTGACGGCGATCGCGTCCACCTCCTCGAGGGTGACCCCGGCATCGGAAAGGGCCGCAGCCAAGGTAGGAACAAAGGCGTCCAGATGTGCGCGGGAGGCGATCTCCGGGATGACCCCACCAAAGCGCACGTGCTCATCCATCGAGGAGGAGACCGTGTTGGTGAGCAGTTCCGTGCCACGCACCAGGCCCACGCCGGTCTCGTCACAGGAGGATTCAATACCCAGGATCAGCGGGTTGGCCTGGTTCATGACAGGTCCTTCTCAGTAGTTTTTTCGGTGTGCCCGGAAGCCAGTTGCAGGCGCATAATCAGCCCGTCCGAGCCGTCACGGTAGTACTTGCGCCGCGTGTGAATGTGTTCAAAGCCGTAGCGGGCGTACAGCTTTTGGGCGCGCGGGTTGGTGGAGCTGACCTCCAGCATAATGTCCTCTGCACCACGGCGAACGGCCTCAGCAATCAGCTCATCCAGCATGGCCCGTGCAATGCCACGCCCCTCATATTCGGCCAACACCCCGATGGTTTGGATATCGCCAATGGGCGGCACACACATCAGCCCGGCATAACCGGCGGCCCGCATTTTTTCCCCAGGCACGGCCCCGGATGGCAGCTCCGCGATGATGTACCGCCGGGTTTCTGGCTGGGAAAGTTCCGCCACAAACATCTCCCGCGGCCAGGAATCCACCCCGAACAGCATCTTGTCCAAGGCCGTGATGGCGTCAATATCGGTAGCCACCATGTCCCGCAGAACGGCCGGGGAACTGTCCGGATCCGAACCGGTATTTTTCCTCATCACAGTGCCCGTTTCCGGGGGCCGGGAACCTTGGCGTCGGATTCGCGCAGGTAGAGCGGGGTGGAATCGAGCAGACCCGCACCCTCCAGCGAACCGGCGGCGGTGATCTTGCGGATAGCGGCCCGGCCCAGTTCCAGCGCTGTGGGCTGGGCGTGGGCGAGGGGCGCATGGACGGTGCAGCGGTTGCCAACCAGGACCTCCTCATAGAGCCCGGCTCCGGCACCAAACACGGGCACGCCGAAAATATCGGCGGCCGGCCCCACATGCGGACCGTCCAGCAAATGAGCACCGGCACTGTACTTGGCCCAATACACTTCCTTGCGCCGGGCATCCGTGGCGATGACAAAATCATCCATCGCCAACGGGCCCAGCGCGCGTCCGGCGCTGTCCTTCTTGGGCGTGTCAAAAACTTGCTGAGCCAGCGCGTCAAGGCTCATCATCCCGTACAGCGGCACGCCCCAGGTGAAGCTGAGCGTGCGGGCCATGGCGATGCCGGAGCGCAGCCCGGTGAAGGGGCCAGGCCCCGTGCCCACAATGATCGCGTCCAGGGCGGGGCCTTCGGCGACAGGGTCGGTGAACAGGGACTTCACCCCGGGCGCCAGTTCCTCGGCCTGGCTGCGGGTGTCAACCGTGGCAAAGTTCGCCACTAACTCCGCTGTCTTGACCGGGTCCTGCGGGTCAAAGTCGAGGAGGGCGGCGCTGGCAATGGCCGAGGTGTCAATGGTCAGAATTCGCACGTAGTTCTCATCTATTCTGTTGTGGTCATGGGCTGGCCGAGCACGGAGAAGTCAATGCCTTCCCAGCGCGGCCCGATGGCGCTCAAGCGCAAGGTGCGGGGTTCGTCGCAGTCCTCGTCGGCATCGAAACTGCCGGCGAACAGCGCATCAAGTTCCACGCTGGCGTCGTCGGCATCCAACGTTTCCGGTATGCCGGATGCAGCAGCCGTATCCCCGCCCACTGCACGCACGAGTTCAATTTCTAGCCGGCTGGCTGCGAGGTGCTCCACCCTATCCACCCCCCATTCAACTACGGTCACAGAGTCATCCATGGTCCGTTCCAAGTCAATGTCATCGATCTCGCCCGGCGTGGCCAGACGGTACGCGTCCACGTGGACCAAGTCCGGACCGCCGGGGTTGTGACCGTCGGGCCGGTTCGGGTGGATGCGTACCAGGACGAAGGTGGGTGAAATGATGCCTTCCCGCACGCCCAGACTTCGGCCCAGGCCTTGGGTAAACGTGGTTTTCCCTGCTCCGAGTTCGCCGCTGAGGATGATCAAATCACCGGCCTTTAACAGTTTGGCAAGGTGTGCGGCCAGTAGCTGGGTTTGTTCGGGCCCGCTGGTGAGAAATTCCCAGGCATTCACAGGCCCGCCCCTGACTCGGCGATGCTGGCTGTAGCGATCTCTCCGGCTGCAGTCTCATCCGCCCCGCCCACATAGCGCCGTGGCACGCGCGGACTGATACGGGTAATGAGCTCGTAGTTGATGGTCCCGGCTGCTGCCGCCCACTGCTCAACCAGAGGTCCGCCACCGCTCCCGTTGCCAAAAAGCTCGGCAGTAGCTCCGAGTAAAGAGCCCGGAACTGACGCCTCGGCGAGGCGGTCCCGAGCACCCGGACCCAGATCGATAACCATTTGGTCCATGGCAATGCGCCCCACCACGGGGTAGGTCACCCCGTTGACCCGGACCGGCCCACCTGTGGCGATCCGGGGGATGCCATCGGCGTAGCCCAGTGGAATAAGGCCCAAGGTGGTGGGCTCCGCCGTGACGTAATTCAGTCCGTAGGAGATTCCTTGCCCGGCAGGGACGTCCTTGCACGAGGCGATCTGGGTGGCCAGCGTCATGGCCGGTTCCAACCCCAGTTGCGCGGAGGTGCGGTCCGGGAACGGGGAGAGTCCGTACACGCCCAGACCCACCCTGACCAGATCGAAGTGTGTGTCGGGGCGGGAGAGAGTGGCCGCAGTATTGGCTATGTGGCGCACCTCAAGCTGCGCGCCAGCAGCTTCCAAAATGGCAATGGCGGTGCAAAAGCCTTGAAGTTGCTGATCCGTTTCGGGGCGTGCGGGTTCATCGGCAACGGCCAGATGGCTGAACACGCCCACCACGCGCAGCACTCCCTCAGCTTGGTATGCCATGGCCGCGCCAACAAATCCCGGCCAGTTCGCCAACGTGCTGCCGTTACGGCCCAGACCCGTGTCAATCTTTAGGTGAATCCGTGCGGGCCGCCCCAACGTGCGGGCTGCGCTAACAATGTGTTCCAGTTCCCAGCCGGAGCAGCCCAGATCAATGTTTTGTGCAATAGCGGCCGCGAAATCCGTGTCAGGGGTATGCAACCAAGCCAAAATCGGCACGGTCAAGCCAGCGGCACGCAGTGCCAGCGCCTCTGAAACGTGGGCCGTGCCCAGCCACTGCACCCCAGCAGCCACTGCTGTGCGGGCCACTTGGAGGGCGCCGTGTCCGTAGGCGTCGGCCTTGACCACCGCCATGAATTGGGCCGGTGCGCAGGCCTGACGCAGGTGACGAATATTGTTGGCGATCGCGGACAGGTCAATGATGGCTTGCCGTTCCAGACCGTGATTCGGTGCGGGAACTGGCACAACGGATGAGCTCACCCACCCATTTTAGCCCCCCTTGCACCCACAAGCTGGGCCACACTGCCGGGCCCGCTGCGCACGCGCGTGAGTCTGGGGCAAACTCTAGAAAGAGCTCACCAGCCGGAGGTGCCTAGCCCGCCCTTGAACGGACCAACTATCTGCGGGGTGATCCAGCCTCCGTAGAAGTCTCCTTCTTGGAAGGTGACCTGTTCGCCGTTTACCTCGCAGGAATCCATATGACTGGGGTAGAGGGCCACGCGGGTACACAGAGCCTCGTAGCCCGGAGCGGGCTCCGGGTAGGTCCACCCTGCACGGGGAACGCGGGATGTGCCGGCGACCACGTCAAAGTAGTGGGCCTCGCCCTTGAACTCACAAAAACTGGTGCCCTCAACGGGAAGGAGCACACCGTCCGGGAACGCCTTCAGCGGCAAGTAGTAGACGGGCGGATGGCTCGTCTCCAGAACACGCACAGCATCGGTGGTATCGGCAATCACCTGACCACCAAGACGCACAACAACACGCTCCGATACCGGTTCGACCCTTGGCGGCCGAGGGTAGCCCCACACCGATTCTTGACCGGCCGTGGGCTTGATCGGTTGGGGACGTCTGAAGTGGGCGGAGAAACCATGGGCAGCATTCATGCCTCGATGCTGCCATCCTCAGCTGGGATGCTACTGGGAATGCCAGGGAGGTCTTGGTTGCCACGGGTCTAGTGGGCAGGGGCGGTGCGGGCATGCGGTGACTCGCCGGCGTCGGAGGTGTGGCCCTGAACCAGCCCTTCCGCCATTCTCTCAGCCATGGAGCTCACGGGCGGCACGGCGCTAGGAACCGCGCGCAGGCAGTGGGAAGATGAGTACAGTATCCACATCCGCCACACACGCCAGAAGGAAGTACATGCATCAGGTTCGCCGCGTCGCGATGCTATCCCTGCACACCTCCCCGCTGGAGCAGCCCGGTGGCGGGGACGCTGGCGGGATGAATGTGTACGTGCGGCATCTGGCGCTTCAGCTGGCAGCAGCAGGGGTGAGCGTGGATATTTACACTCGGCGCACCACGGCCGAACAGCCGGATACCGTGATGCTGGCCCCGCACGTAAGCGTTCACCACATCACGGCCGGCCCGTTCGCCAACGTCTCAAAGGAGACTCTGCCGGAGCTGGTCACAGAGATGGCCGACGCCGTCGCCGATCATGTCACTTCCCTCCCGGGGGAGCCCACCAACGTCATCCATTCACATTATTGGGTTTCGGGAATGGCCGGGATCCTGGTGGCCAAGCGTCTGGACCTGCCGCTGGTTCATACCATGCACACCATGGCACGGGTCAAGAACCATTACCTCCCCCCGGGCCAGAGCGCCGAACCGGGCATCCGTGAGGACGGTGAGCAGCACATTGTGGCTGCGGCCACGCGCCTGGTCGCCAATACTACGGCCGAAGCTGCCGAGCTTGAGCGCCACTACGACGGCTGTGAACAGCGCATTGACATTGTGTCCCCCGGCGTGGACTTAAAGGTTTTCAAACCAGCCTTCCGCGACCGTTCCCGCCAAGAACTGGGGATTGCCCCCGAGCGCTTCCATGTAGTCTTCGCCGGACGCATGCAGCGTTTGAAGGGCCCGCACGTGCTGGTCAAGGCGGCCGCCATCCTGCGTGCTGAGCGTCCGGACATTGAACTGCAGATCTCATTTTTGGGTGCTCGCAGCGGTCATGATAAGTATGATCTTCCCACCATGATTGACGACGCCGGACTCTCCAGTGTTGCTGCCATCCACCCTCCCGTCGGGGCGGCCGAGTTAGCCGATTGGTACCGCAGCGCGGACGTGGTGGCGGTCCCCTCCTCCAGCGAGTCATTTGGCCTGGTTGCGTTGGAGGCCCAGGCCTGTGGCACCCCTGTCATCGCTACGAATGTGGGCGGGCTGCCCCGAGCCGTCAGCGATGGGCGCACAGGGCTACTTATTGAGGGCAGATCACCGAAATTGTGGGCCGATGCCATCGCCTCGCTTCACGACTTCCCCGGTACGCGGGCGGACATGGGCCGGGCTGCCTCCGTGTTCGCCGAGGCGTACGGCTGGGAAAACACTGCCGCACAGACTATCCAAAGCTACGATTTAGCACTAACGTACCAATACCTCACCCCGCCAGGCTGCTAGCTTCCCCCTCACACCTCTCTCATCCCAACCCTCCCGCAGCTTCGGGGTTTGGAGCACACCAGCCTTTGCCTCCTCCCTCATGGATATGGCACCGTTGCTGTTGATCTGCGTTTTCTCCCAGCGCTGGGACATCTCCGTCCGTCATGAGAGGATCCATCAAATAATGACTTTTCCCAATTCACCCGATGCCGCCCCCTTCAGCCCCGATGCCAACTGGTGGCGCCAAGCCGCGGTGTACCAAATTTATCCGCGCAGCTTCGCTGATGCCAACGGTGACGGCATGGGTGATCTGCCCGGTGTCACCGCCCGTATGGGCTACCTTTCGGCATTGGGCATTGACGCGATCTGGCTCAGCCCGTTCTATCCCTCCGCCTTGGCCGATGGCGGCTATGACGTTGATGATTACCGCAACGTCGATCCCCGGCTCGGCTCCTTGGATGACTTTGATGCCATGGTCTCAGCGGCCCATGCCGCGAATATTAAGGTCATAGTAGATGTGGTCCCCAACCATTCCTCCAACCATCACGAATGGTTCAAAGCCGCCCTCGCCGCAGCGCCGGGCTCGCCAGAGCGCGCCCGCTACCAGTTCTTTGACGGGTTGGGAGAGAACGGTGAGTTGCCGCCGTCAGACTGGCCTTCCCACTTTGGCGGGCCCGCGTGGACCCGTGTGGTGGAGGCCGCCGGCCCCAATGCCGGCCAGCTGGGCCAGTGGTACCTGCACTTGTTCGCCACCGAGCAGCCCGATTTCAACTGGGACCACCCGGAGGTGCGTGAGGACTTCCACACCACCTTGCGTTTCTGGGCGGACCGGGGCGTGGACGGCTTCCGTGTGGACGTGGCGCACGGGCTGGCGAAGGATATGTCACTGCCGTTACGGTCCAAACCGGAGCTGGAAATCCTTGTCAGTGACGGCTCTGATCCGCTCTTTGACCGCGACGCCGTGCATGAAATCTTCGAAGGCTGGCGCACAGTACTCAACGAATACACTCCGCCCAAGGCCGCCGTGGCCGAGGCCTGGGTCCCGTTCACGGAGCGTCGCCTGAAGTATGCGCGCCCTACCGAGTTGGGCCAGGCGTTCAACTTTGACCTTCTGCAGGCGCACTTCGACGGTGTTGAATTCCGTGCCATTGCGCAGAAGTGCCTCGTTGAGGCTGCGGCCTCCGGCGCCTCCTCCACCTGGGTGTTCTCCAACCACGACGTCATCCGCCATGCTTCCCGCTACGCCCTGCCGGATGAGAGCACGCTGGCGGATCTGGAATCGTGGTTGATGGCCGACGGCGTCACTCCCGTTACTGATCAGGCGCGCGGTTTGCGCCGGGCCAGGGCCGCGACGCTGTTCATGCTGGGGCTGCCCGGCTCCGCCTACCTGTATCAGGGTGAGGAACTGGGACTGTTCGAGGTGGCGGACCTGCCGCATGACTCGTTGCAAGACCCCACTTGGTTCCGTACGGGCCACCAGGTCAAGGGTCGCGACGGTTGCCGTGTGCCGCTGCCGTGGACGCCCACCGGGGAAAACTTCGGTTTCGGCGGCACGCCGTGGCTGCCACAGCCGGCCGGGTTCGGCGCGCTAGCAGCCAGCGTCCAAGACGGTGTGCCGGGTTCCACGCTGGAAATGTACCGTGCCGCGCTGAAGTTGCGGCGCGAGCTGCAGTGCGAGGAGATCCTGGAATGGCTCAGCGCACCCGAGTCAGAGGGTGGTGCACTACCGCCGGCCCAACGGCTGGGAGGTGCTCACCAACTTTGCCTCGGTGCCCGCAGTGTTGCCGCCCGGCGTCGAGCCTGCCAGGGTTGCGATCAGTTCCGGCGAGTCGGTAGTAGCGGATGAAGGTGCTACTGGCGCGGGAATTTCGGCGGGAATAATCCCGGCAGAAACCACCCTATGGCTCGCCCCCTAACCCTCCACCCACCGACGCTATCCCACCAATGGTGCATTTCTCCTGGACGCTCTCCCACCAATGGGTGGTTTTAGCGGGACGCTCTCCCACTTCTGTTTGGCATCTTTTACTCGCCAACCAGAAGTGGGAGAGCGCCTGTGGATAACTTTGCACGCAGGTTCCGTTTCAAGACCACAATATATTCATGGAGCCTCAACCAGCACCCCTCATCCCTGAGCGCCCATTCACTGTCGGTGAGGCGCAGTCCCGAGGTCTGCCCCGGCAGCGGCTGCGCGGCAAGGAAGTGGAAGGCGTCAGTTACGGCATCTACCGTCCATTCGGCTGGAATTTCGAGTTGAAGGAAGCGGCACGGGCCCTGTGCGCAGCCTCGCCAGGCGCATGGATCTCCCATTCGACGGCGGCACGGTTGCACCAGCTCATCTTGCCGCCCTGGCTTGGCGACTCCAACGACCTGCACATCAGCCGCCCACGGCATACTTCAGGGGTTCGGCGCAGGGGCATCAATGCACACAAGATGACGGCATTTCCTGACGAAACCGAGCTAGACGGAGAACTGCGCCTTAGCACCCGAGCCCGCACTTGGCTGGACATGGCACGGGTGCTCTCGCTAGCGGATTTAGTGTGCATGGGCGACCAGCTCGTGCGCATTCCCCGAGCCATATTTGAGGACCGTGAGGAGCCCTACGCCACCCTTGCATCCTTGCGGGCCATACTTGATAGGCACCGAAACTTGCAAGGAATTGTCCGTGCAAGGGATGCACTCGAGCTGGTGCGGGTGGGCTCCGATTCCGGCCCTGAAACACTTTTGCGGTTGGCCATGATCAACGCCGGACTGCCCGAACCCGATCTGCAGATCAAGCTCTGGGACCGCGATGACGCACCCTCTGCCGATGCCGGCTATCGTGATCGTCGCATTGCCTTACAGTACGACGGCGCCCATCACCTTGATGAGGTCCAGCGCCACAGCGACAGGCGGCGGGACAGAGCTTTCAGAGACGCTGGTTGGACAGTCCTGGTGTTCACACAGGAGGATGTGGCCGATGGGTTTGAATCCGCAACGCTCCTTATCAAGCGTGCTTTGCGGACCGCTTGGACTGACCCCTCCATCGAATCCGGATTTTCCTCGGGCCAGCGCAAAGCCTAGCTACGCGGCATACAGATACCCTGAGCTGATCCCAAAACAGAACGCCCCCTCACAATGAGAGAGCGTTCTGTTTTATCCAACTATTGGTGGGATAGCGTCTAGAAAAAACACACCAAAGGTGAGATAGCGTCGGTAGTGGGGCTAGATTTCGCCTCGGATGAAGGCTTCTACCTTTTCGTGGGCGATGTCGTCGGCGTACTGCTCCGGCGGGGACTTCATGAAGTAGCTCGAAGCCGAGAGGATCGGTCCGCCAATGCCGCGGTCCAGAGCGATCTTGGCTGCACGGATAGCGTCGATGATGACACCGGCCGAGTTGGGAGAGTCCCACACTTCAAGCTTGTACTCCAGGGAAACCGGGGCGTCACCGAAGTTGCGGCCTTCGAGACGGACAAAAGCCCACTTGCGGTCATCGAGCCACGCTACGTAGTCCGACGGCCCAATGTGGACGTCGTCTTCACTGAGCACAGCCGAGGTGTTGGAGGTGACAGCTTGGGTCTTGGAGATCTTCTTGGACTCAAGGCGCTCACGCTCAAGCATGTTCTTGAAGTCCATGTTGCCGCCAACGTTGAGCTGGTAGGTGCGGTCCAGAACCACGCCGCGGTCTTCGAAGAGCTTAGCCATGACACGGTGCGTGATGGTTGCACCAATCTGGGACTTGATGTCATCGCCAACAATCGGCACACCGGCTGCAGTGAACTTGTCGGCCCACTCCTTGGTACCTGCAATGAACACGGGCAGGGCATTGACAAAAGCTACGCCAGCGTCAATGGCGCACTGTGCATAAAATTTGGCGGCAGCATCAGAGCCAACCGGCAAGTAGCAAACCAAAACGTCAACCTTGGAGGCCTTCAGCTCGGCCACCACGTCAACCGCTTCGGCGTCAGATTCAACGATCGTTTCGCGGTAGTACTTACCCAGACCATCAAGAGTGGTCCCGCGCAGGACAGGAACGTCCAGGTGGGGGACATCGGCAATCTTGATGGTGTTGTTCTCACTGGCACCAATGGCCTCAGAGAGATCCAGACCGACTTTTTTGCTGTCAACGTCAAATGCTGCCACGAAATGCACGTCATTGACGTGGTACTGGCCGAACTCAACGTGCATCAGGCCCGGAACCTTCACGCTGGCATCAGCGTTCTGGTAGTACTGGACACCCTGCACCAAGGACGCGGCACAGTTGCCGACGCCTACGATGGCAACCCGAATAGGATGATTGGACACGGAACTCCTTCATAAAAACTCAAACGGGCCCGGCTGTCACTTCTTGCGGTGAGGGGTCGACGCACGTCTTCACGGTTGACATAAAGACACGACGCACGGCTGTTTCGACCGGACCTGGCGCCCCAACGGCGCCCTTAACCATACTAGTCAACACTTGTTGCCCCGATTTTGTTCCCTCGGGGCAACAATGTCTCGTTGATTTGTCACACAAGCATGCCTTCGCCAGGAAAGCGTGCTGATTTTGCTACTTCTGCGCCCACCTGTTGATATCAGATTCGACGGCGAACTCATCGATCGCTGCCAGCTCCTCGTCAGTGAAGTCAAGGTTGTTAACGGCGGCAACGGTGTTTTCCAACTGCTTGACACTGGAAGCGCCCACCAGCGCCGAGGTGACCGAACTGCCCTTGCTTTGTTCGCGCAGAATCCAGGCAATGGCCATCTGCGCCAGCGACTGATCCCGCCCGGCAGCAATATCATTGAGTCCGCGCACTCTGGACATTTTTTCTTCCGTCAGGTCATTGTGAGAGAGGAAGTGCTCCTTGGCGGCGCGTGAATCTGCCGGCACACCCAGGAGGTACCTATCCGTCAACATGCCCTGGGCCAGAGGCGAGAAGGCAATGGAGCCGGCCCCCACGGACTCGAGCGCTTCATAGAGGTTCGGCTCGCCGTTCTCCGTCCAACGGTTCAGCATCGAGTAGGAGGGCTGGTGAATGAGCAGCGGGGTGCCCATTTCCTTCAGGATCCGGGCAGCTTCGAGAGTCTGCGCCGGGGTGTAAGACGAAATGCCTGCATACAGTGCCTTGCCCGAACGCACGGCGTAATCAAGGGCGCCCATGGTTTCTTCCATGGGGGTGTCCGGGTCGGGGCGGTGGCTGTAGAAGATGTCCACGTAGTCAAGGCCCATCCGCGAGAGCGACTGATCCAGGCTGGAGAGCAGGGACTTGCGTGAGCCCCATTCCCCGTACGGGCCCGGCCACATGAGATAGCCGGCCTTGGTGGAGATGACCAATTCGTCGCGGTACGCGCCCAGGCCCTCCTTCAGGTGGCGGCCAAAGTTCGTCTCGGCACTGCCCGCTGGCGGACCATAGTTGTTGGCCAGGTCAAAGTGGTTGACACCCAGGTCAAAGGCGCGGCGCAGGATATCGCGCTGCTCCTGGAACGGCTTGTCGTCGCCAAAATTGTGCCACAGGCCCAAGGAGATGGCGGGCAATTTCAGCCCACTGCGCCCAACTCGGCGGTAGGGCATGGATTCATAACGGTTTTCCTCGGCGTGATAAGTCATACCAGCAATCTTGCCACGCCTTGGATGTGATCTGCATCTAGTCCCGATCCGGGGCGCGCAGTACCAGCACCGAGCGACCGGTGACAAGAACGACGGCGCCCGCCGAAAGTTGGTGCCCCACCACCCCATCCGTATGGATTTCCACTATCCAGTGCATGGCGTAGCCCTGATCCGGGAGGGTGAACTCCACCGCGTCATCACCGCCGTTGAACAGCATCAAGAAGCAGTCATCAACTACGGGTTGGCCCCGGGCATCGCAGTCCGGGATGCCGCCACCGTTGAGGAAAACCCCAATGCTGTGGCCGAATCCGCTGTCCCAATCCGCAGGCGCCATGGCTGCTGCGTCGGGGCGCAACCACACAATGTCCGGCAGTGCGCCGTCGTCCCCACGTTCCACAGGGCGCCCATCAAAGAACCGGCGACGCCGGAACACGGGGTGCGCTTGCCGTATCCTTGCCAGCCGGGAGACAAAGTCAATCAACTCGGCATCGGCCTGGTCCCAATTGATCCAAGAAAGCGCCGAGTCCTGGGCGTAGGCGTTGTTGTTCCCGTTCTGGGTCCGGCCCAGCTCATCGCCGTGCGCGATCATGGGCACGCCTTGGGAGAGCAGCAACGTGGTCAGAAAGTTCCTCTGTGTCCGTGCCCGGAGCGCCAGCACGGCGGGATCGCTGGTGGGGCCCTCCGCCCCGTGGTTCCAGGAACGGTTATCGGATTCGCCGTCATGGTTCTCTTCTCCGTTGGCGTCGTTGTGTTTGTCGTTGTAGCTGACCAGATCGGCCAGGGTGAAGCCGTCATGGGCCGTGACGAAGTTGATGGAGGCCACGGGGCTGCGCCCGGAATTTGCCGTTCCACTCACTCCATTGTGGCGGGAAGTTGCCCACCTGGTACCCGCCGGGGCCAAGATCCCACGGCTCAGCAATGAGTTTCACACGCGAAATGACAGGATCCTGCTGGACCATCTCAAAGAATGAGGAGAGTTTGTCTACATCATAAAATTCCCGGGCCAAGGTGGCGGCAAGGTCAAAACGGAACCCGTCAACATGCATTTCAGTAACCCAATACCGCAACGAATCCATGATGAGTTGGAGTGAGTGGGGAGAGCGGACATTGAGCGAATTTCCCGTCCCCGTGTAGTCCAGGTAATGCTCCTTGTCCCCTTCCATCAGCCGGTAGTAAGCATCATTGTCAATGCCACGGAAGGACAATGTGGGGCCCAGATGGTTACCCTCCGCAGTGTGGTTGTACACAACATCGAGGATGACTTCCAGGCCGTTGCGGTGCAGTTCCTTGACCATGGACTTGAACTCGCGCACTTGTTCGCACGGGTCGGCACTGGTGGCGTATTCGTTGTGTGGGGCGAAGAAACCAAGCGTGTTGTAGCCCCAATAGTTGCGCAAGCCTTGGCCCAGCAGCCGCTCATCCTGCACAAATTGGTGCACCGGCATGAGTTCGACGGCACTCACACCCACCCTTTTCAGGTGGGCCGCCACGGAGGGGTGAGCCACCCCCGCGTAACGTCCACGCTGGTGCTCAGGAACATCGGGGTGCAGCGCGGTGAGCCCCTTGACGTGGGCCTCGTAAATGACCGTCTCGTGGTACGGGGTTCCCGGGCTCCTATCAGTACTGCCGTCCGGGTAGCTCCAGTCAAAAGAATCGTCCACCACCACGCTGCATAACGTGTGGGCTGCCGAATCCTCATCATTTCGTCTTTGCGGTTCCCCGAGTTGATAGCCGAAGACTTCTTGACCCCAATCAATGCCGCCGGCTATCCCCCGGGCGTAGGGGTCCAACAGGAGTTTGGCGGCGTTGAAACGCAAGCCGTTAGCCGGGCCCCAGGGGCCGTCAACACGGTAGCCATAGTGCTGGCCGGAGACTACGCCGGGCACGTAGCCATGCCACACATACCAGTCTGTTTCCGTCAGTTCCAGCGTGGTCCGTGTGCCGTCCGAGTTGAATAAGCACAGTGTCACCACCTGTGCACCCTCGCTGAACAAGGCAAAGTTTGTGCCTTCCGCGTCCGCATGGGCACCCAACGGGTGAGCCAGGCCCGGCCAAATTTCCATGGTTCTCCTTCGAAACGTGGGGGTCAACTAAGAGCCTTTATGGCACAACTGTGCCCAAACGGAGGGGATTCGCTGCGCCAGCTCTCCGGCATTGAGAGGAGCAGTGGGGTTCAGGCTTGCCAGCTCGCCGTGAAGCGCGGCTGCGAGCGCCGCAATACGGGCAAGTTCACGGGGCTCAGCCGCAATGCGCGGGCCTTCTGTGGCAGGAATGTCCAGGGTTCGAATAGCTGGGGCCTGAACCAGCATGGCCAGCAGTGCCACGATGATCCCGGCAAGGGTGTCTCCGCTACCGGCCGTAGCAAGCCGGGCCGAACCGTTGGCCGCAGTGAACACCAGCCCGTCAGGCGCTGCGATGAGCGTGGTGGGCCCTTTCAACAAGACCACAGCGCCGAACACTTCAGCTGCCCGGCGTGCCGCAGTAAGCGGCTCCGCCTCTATCTGGGTGCGGTCCAGGTCCAGATTGGCCCGGGCCAGGATTTCTGCCAGTTCACCCGCATGCGGGGTGAGTATCAAGTGCGCGTTCTCAGTTCCCTGCGCGGGGTTCACCAGCGCCAGCGCACCGGCGTCCACCACAGTGGGCAGCCCCGAGGCGATGGCGCTGAGCGCCCGCTCACGCTGTGCGTCATCGCCGTTGATCCCTGGCCCCACCAGCCAGGCCTGCACCCGTGCTTCCCCCGGCGAAGCATCCGAACATACCACTTCGGGATTACGCAGATGGACGGCGGCGGCAACCGCGGCCGGTCCCAGATAACGCACCATGCCGGGCCCACAGGCCGAAGCCGCCGCCACCGCCAGCAATCCGGCCCCGGGATATTGGCTTGATCCGGCCACAATCCCGGCCACACCTCGGGTGTATTTGTGATCGGCACTCTTGGGCTGTGGCAGCATGGCGGCCAGCTCTGAAATCTCTAGCCGGAACAGTGCCGCGTCTGCCAGCGCCTCCGTGATCCCTAGGTCAATGAGCTTTACGGTGCCGGCGAATTGTTCACCCGGGGCACTTAGCAGCCCGGCCTTGTGGGCGCCAAAAGTAATGGTCAGGTCCGCCCGCAGCACGGGCCCATGAACGGCCCCTGTGGTGGCGTCCACGCCGCTGGGCAGATCGCAGGCCACCACTGCAGGCCGGGCGGAGCCTTCCAACTCTTGCAGTCTTGCCACAATCCCGGCTGCTGCACCACGGAGCCCACCTCTCCCACCGGTGCCCAGCAACCCGTCAACCACCACATCGGCCGCACTGACTTCGGCCCACAGTGCCGGTTGGGCCGCGTCCACTTCCGCAATACAACGTCCTCCTGCGCCGAGAAAAGCAGTTAGTGCCTCCGGATGGGTCCGCGCACCGGCGAGCAACGCCGCCGTGCGTACACCGCGGGCCGCCAGCAAGGCACCCGCATAGAGGGCGTCGCCGCCATTGTTACCCGAGCCAATCAGCAATACGGCCCGGGCCCCATAAACACCGCGTCCGCGTGCCCGCAGCATTGCCACCACGCCCATGGCGAGCCCATGTGCTGCCTGGCGCATCAGCGCAGCTCCGCACCCTGCCTCTAGAAACGGCTGCTCGGCGGCGCGGACGGAGGCGGCTGTGTGGGCGCTGAGCATGTCAGCTTTCGGCAATCACCAGGGCAGTGGAAATCCCGCCGTCGTGGCTCATGGAAAGGTGCCAGTGCTTGATGCCCTTGGATTTGGCCACGGCCGCCACGGTGCCCTTGACATTGATGGTGGGCCCGTGCTCATCCAACCCAATCCAGCAATCCTGCCAGTTCATACCCGCGGGCGCGCCCAAGGCCTTGGCAACGGACTCCTTGGCGGCAAACCGCGCAGCCAGCGAACGCGTGTTCAGACCGCGCTCGGCCGGCACAAAGAGGCGCTCTCGGAGCCCGGGAGTCCGCTCCAGCTGGCGGCCGAATCGTTCAATGTCAACAACATCCACACCAATGCCAATAATCATGGCTCCACCTTATCTCCAGTAGCTGCCGCGGTCAGTAATCTCACCGCAGCTCGCGGGCCGCGGCGAGCGGCGGGTCACATTATTCCACGGTGACGGACTTGGCCAGGTTGCGGGGCTGATCCACGTCATAGCCCTTGGCCGTGGCCAGTTCCAGCGCAAAGATCTGCAGCGGTACCGTTGCCAGAAGAGGGGCTAGGAGCGTGCTTGTCTCGGGAATGTAGAACACATGCTCTGCGTGCTCCCGCACGGATTCATCGCCTTCTTCGGCGATCACAATGGTCTTGGCGCCGCGCGCCCGTACCTCTTGGATGTTGGAGACCACTTTGGCGTGGAGCGAATCACGCCCCCGCGGCGAAGGAACCACCACAATGACGGGCTGGCCTTCTTCAATGAGTGCGATGGGCCCGTGCTTCAACTCCCCCGCGGCAAAACCTTCAGCATGGATGTAGGCCAGTTCTTTGAGCTTTAAGGCCCCTTCCATGGCTACCGGATAGCCCACGTGCCTGCCCAGGAAGAGCACGGTGCGGGTCTCGGCCATGCTGCGGGCAAGTTCCTTGACCTGCTCTGCGTTCTCCAGAACGCGCGCTATCTTTGCGGGGGTCTTGGCCAGTTCGGCCAGAATGTCCTTGATTTGGCCTTGGAACAAGTTTCCGCGCAGCTGTGCCAAATAAAGTCCCAGCAGATAGGTGGCCGTAATTTGGGCCAGGAACGCCTTGGTGGAGGCCACGGCAATCTCCGGCCCCGCATGCGTGTATAGCACCGCGTCTGATTCGCGGGGAATCGTGGAACCATTGGTGTTACAGATCGAGACCGTAACGGCGCCTTGCTCCTTGGCATAGCGAACAGCCATCAAGGTGTCCATGGTTTCCCCGGATTGGGAAATAGAGACCACAAGGGTGCGTTCATCCACAATGGGATCCCGGTACCTGAATTCGTGAGAGAGCTCCACCTCGGTGGGGATCCTGCACCAGTGCTCAATGGCGTACCGGGCTACCTGTCCGGCATAGGCGGAGGTGCCGCAAGCAAGCACAATGATTCGGTTGATGGACTTGAGAACTGACGGGTCAACCCGCAATTCATCGAGTGTTAGGACACCCTCGCCGTTGGTCCGGCCCAGCAGGGTTTGGGCGACGGCGTCGGGCTGGTCATTGATTTCCTTCTCCATAAAGGAGGGATACCCGCCCTTTTCAGCAGCTGCCGAATCCCAGTCCACCAAGTATTCACGGCCCTGCGCCGGGGTACCGTAAAAATCAGTGATCTCCACGGACGTGCCGGTGATGCTGACAACCTGGTTTTGTCCCAGCTCAACAGCCCGCCGGGTGTAGTCAATGAATCCCGAAACGTCCGAGCCCAGGAAGTTCTCCCCATCACCCAACCCCACTACCAAAGGAGAGTTGCGGCGGGCGGCCACCACTACGCCAGGTTCCGCCACATGCGTGGCCACCAAGGTGAAAGCGCCGTCGAGTTGCTGCCCCACAAGCCGCATGGCCGAGGCGAGCCTGCCACCGCCGGCCACTGGACCATCCGCGGCGCCATCCGCATCACCGCCATCCGCGCCCAGGCTGGCGTAGATTTCGCCCAGCAAGGTGGCGGCAACTTCGCTGTCGGTCTCGGAAGCGAAACTGTGCCCGCGTTCCAGTAAGTCAGCTTTGAGTCCTGAGTAGTTTTCAATAATCCCGTTGTGCACCACGGCCAAGCTGCCGCCGCCAACCACATGGGGATGGGCATTGGCATCGGTGGGACCGCCGTGTGTAGCCCAGCGGGTATGCCCGATCCCGGCCGTTGCGGCGGGGAGCGGGTGCAGTGCCAGCTCTTCCAAGAGTTTGACAAGTTTTCCGCTCTTCTTGCGCATCGCGATGCCATCAGCGCCAACCACCGCAATACCAGCGGAGTCGTAACCCCGGTATTCAAGCCGCCTTAGTCCCTCCACAATTACCTCAAGAGCGCGTTGCCCAGCTGATGCTGCAGTACTTTGAGCCGGGGCGGTACCGGCGTATCCCACAATTCCACACATGAAAATCAATCATAAACCCCTCGGAATTTAGAGGACGTTCTACGTCCTCTGGCATAAGTGTCATGAAAAACCATCACCAACCCAGAAGTGTTCTACCACTCTCGTTTCCCACCTCACAGCAAACAAGGCAGAATTGCAGGTGTGACAGCGCAGAGAACCGAGCCGAGCAATAGCGTCAGCGCCTCCCCTTTCGTGGAACTGGACCGCCAGACGTGGTCCCGTCTTGCCAACAAGATTGAGCAACCTCTGGATGAATCCGACATCCAGCGCCTGCGTGGGCTCGGCGACCAGCTAAACCTGCGCGAGATCCACGATGTGTATTTGCCGCTCTCGCGCCTGTTGAACCTCTACGTGGGCGCTGCAGGTCACTTGCACAACGCCACCACTACATTCCTGGGTGAACACGGCTCCCGTACCCCCTTTGTCATTGGTGTGGCCGGCTCCGTGGCTGTGGGCAAATCCACCACGGCACGGGTACTTCGTGAAATGCTGCGCCGCTGGCCGGATACCCCCAATGTGGAACTTGTCACAACAGACGGCTTCCTCTATCCCAACTCCGAATTGGAACGCCGCGGGCTCATGGGCCGCAAAGGCTTCCCTGAGTCCTATGACCGCCGGGCACTGCTGCGATTCGTCAGCGCCGTCAAGAGCGGCGCCGAGGAAGTCCGCGCTCCCATGTACTCCCACCTCAGCTATGACATTATCCCCGGCAAAGAAGTAGTGGTCCGGCGCCCTGATGTGCTCATTGTGGAAGGGCTAAATGTGCTCGCCGCTGCCCGCCCCCGCAGCGATGGACGCTCCGGTCTGGCCGTAAGCGATTTTTTCGACTTTTCGATCTATGTGGACGCCAAGACCAGCCACATTGAGCAGTGGTACATTGACCGTTTCCGTTCCCTGCGCAGCGGCGCATTCGCCGATCCTGATTCCTACTTCCGCCGCTATGCAGCCCTTTCCGATGTTGAGGCGACAGCCACGGCATCGCGCATCTGGAAGAGCATCAACGAACCGAACCTACTGCAGAATGTGCTGCCCACACGCGGCCGCGCCCAGTTAGTACTCACCAAGGACTCCGATCACTCCATCCGCCGCATGCTTTTGAGGAAGGTCTAGTGCCGGTTGTGGGATTCCACCAGACACGGCACCCTCGGCAAACTCTAGGTGCGCGTCTGCACCGTGAATTGTCCTGGCCGCGCCCTGGTGGCGTGCTCCTCTCCCTGGTTGGGGCCACCCTGGTCCTGGTCGGTGCGCTGGCCCTGGACGCCTCCACAGACTCAGCCGGGCCCTCCGGCGCCGCTCCAGCATCCGCACGTTCGGGCACCGACGCCTCACAGGTGCTTTCCTCACCCACAGCTTCGGCCACTCCCACCCATGATCCTGCTCCATCGGCAAAGCAGAAACCGCTATCCGCATCAGGAAGCTCCGCGTCCCCCATAGCCCCAGCTACTACCCCAGCGCAGACTCTTGTCAAAGGCGCAGCATCAGGCTCGCCCATCCAAAAGTTGTTCGCCACCGGATCTGAGGTTCCATCAGACAAGAAACTGTTGGATATATTCAATCCCAACAGTTCTTTGGTGCTCGTCAATAAAACGCACCAGCTCAGCCCGCTGAAGTATGCACCAAAAGATCTGAGAGCCCCGGCCGTAGCCACAGGCTCACAAGAGCCCGGCGCACTCCGGGCGGAGGCCGCCGCTGCTGCAGAACGGATGTTCACCGCAGCAGCCGCTCAAGGCGTGAACTTGACCCTGATGAGCAGCTACCGCTCCTATGACACACAGTTCAACCTCTACAACAGCTATGTGGCCAAAAAAGGAGCCGCAGCCGCTGATACCACCTCGGCCCGCCCCGGCTTCTCGGAGCACCAAACCGGGTTGGCCATTGACATAGGCGACGCCGCTGCAGGGTCAGCATGTGATTTCACCTCATGTTTCGCTGGAAATCCAGCAGCGCAGTGGGTTGCCGCGCACGCTCATGACCATGGCTTCGTGGTCCGCTATGTCCCCGGCGCGGAACTGAAGACTGGCTACTTGGCTGAACCATGGCATCTGCGCTACCTCGGCGTTGGAGCTGCCCAAGACATGAAGGTTCGGGGCATCGCAAGCTATGAGGAATATCTTGGGCTTCCCGGCTCACCCGGCTACAAATAGCGCTACAAATATATTTCTCGCCGAATCCATACAGAATGCCCGCTAATGCGGTAGCTTAAGGGCATGCTAAAGGGATTCAGAGATTTCATTATGAAGGGCAATGTCGTTGACCTTGCCGTCGCTGTCGTCATCGGTGCAGCTTTCGGGGCAGTCATAAACTCCCTCGTAAAGAACATCCTGATGCCGCTTATCGCCGCAATATTCCAGTCACCAAACTTCGATAGTTTCGCCGTTGTCACCATTGGCGGCGTTGATATCCTCTTCGGAGTATTCCTTACCGCAGTGGTTAACTTCTTGTTAGTTGCCGCGGCTATTTACTTCGCCGTGGTTATCCCCATGAACCACATCATCGCCAAGCGCAACGCCAAGCTCGGCATCAAGGAACCGGAGGCCGAGGTTGATCCGCAACTCGCTCTGCTCACCGAAATCCGCGATGCTCTCAAGGCCACGCCCAGCGGCGGGCAGCACTAATTAACCCGAGCTAGCATTCCCCCAACAATAAAGGGCGGCAACCCCACGGTTGCCGCCCTTTATCTTGTCTGTGACGCTTTACCTTGCCCCTGAAGGCACCCCAGACACCCTAGAAACAGGCTTCTTAGAGCGAAAGCTCTGCTTTGACTACGCTCACCAAATCGTTACAAATACGTTCTGCCGTTTCAATGTCTCCGGCTTCAACCATGACACGCACCAGCGCTTCGGTGCCCGAGGGGCGTAACAGGACGCGCCCGGTATCGCCGAGTTCGCTTTCGGCTTTGGCCACCGCGGCATTGATGGCAGGAGTGGAGGAAGCCCGGTTCTTGTCCACGTTCTTGACGTTGATCATGATTTGCGGGAGCTTGGTCATGACAGCAGCCAATTCCTTCAGGCTCTTGCCTGTTTTGGCCACCTGAGCCGCGAGCTGCAGCCCGGTCAACAACCCGTCTCCTGTGGTGGCGTACTTGGAGAAGATCACGTGCCCGGACTGCTCGCCGCCGAGGGTGTAGCTGCCCCGCCGCATCTCTTCGAGCACGTAGCGATCCCCCACACCGGTTTCACGGACCGTGATGCCAGCATTACGCAAGGCAATCTTCAAGCCCAGATTGCTCATAATGGTGGCCACAAGGACATCATCTTTGAGCTCTCCAGAAGCCTTTTGAGCCAGGGCGAGGACAGCCATGATCTGGTCGCCATCTATGACGTTGCCCTCGTGGTCCACTGCCAGGCAACGATCAGCATCGCCGTCATGAGCGATCCCCAAGTCAGAACCAGTTGCCAGAACGGTTTCCTGCAGCAGTTCCAAGTGCGTGGACCCAACACCTTCGTTGATGTTCAGCCCGTCAGGTTCGGCACCAATGACAGTAATCTGCGCACCCGCGTCCGTGAAGACCTGGGGGGAGCATCCGCTGGCTGCGCCATGGGCACAGTCAAGGACAATCTTCAGCCCGTCCAAACGGTTTGGCAGTGTGCCCAGCAAGTGCACAATGTAGCGATCCTCGGCATCAGCAAAGCGTTGAATACGCCCCACGTCAACACCTATGGGCCGCACAGCATCGTGCTGGAGCTGAGACTCAATGGCGTCTTCAACATCGTCAGCGAGCTTTGTGCCACCCCGCGCAAAGAACTTAATGCCATTATCTGGCGCCGGGTTGTGGGAGGCGGAGATCATCACGCCAAAGTCTGCGCCGAGGTCGGCAATCAGAAACGCCGCCGCGGGAGTAGGCAGTACACCTGCGTCATAGACGTCCACGCCGGCACTTGCCAGCCCAGCCACCACGGCAGCACCAATGAACTCACCGCTGGCTCTGGGATCACGGGCAAGCACCGCTCGGGGGCGCTTGCCCTCGCTCATCTGCTCATGACCGAGCACAACAGCTGCGGCTTGTGCGAGGGATAAGGCCAATTCAGCCGTCAGTAGGCCATTGGCCAAACCGCGGACACCGTCTGTTCCAAATAATCTTGACATCTTCTTCAGTCTAAATCATGGAACTGAGAAAACCACCGCACCCCACCCATGCGCCCGCTCACAATGTTCCATTGGATAAGGGCATGCCGATGGCAACGGTTCATGCCAGCACGCAAAAATGCCCGGCTACAAAGCGGCCGGGCATTTTATGGAAGCACAGAAATTAGCGCTTGTGGAGCCAAGCGCTAATATCAGCGCAGGGTACCAAAAAATCCCCGGTCGCGAAGCGGCCGGGGATTTTCTAGGAGCGCTGAGATTAGCGCTTGGAGTACTGCGAAGCCTTACGAGCCTTCTTCAGACCAGCCTTCTTACGCTCGATGACGCGTGCGTCACGGGTAAGGAAGCCTGCCTTCTTCAGGATCGCGCGGTTGTTCTCAACGTCGATCTCGTTCAAGGAACGAGCAACGCCCAGACGCAAAGCACCGGCCTGGCCTGATGCACCGCCACCGTGGATACGGGCCCAGACGTCGTAAGCACCATCGAGATCGAGGATGCGGAACGGGTCGTTAACTTCTTGCTGGTGCAGCTTGTTCGGGAAGTAGTTGGACAGCTCGCGGCCGTTAACAACCCACTTGCCGGTGCCGGGAACCACGCGAACGCGGGCAATTGCCTGCTTGCGACGGCCAACAGCAGCGCCTGATACGGTCAGTGCCGGGCGTTCCTTCTTGGGTGCTGCATCAGATGCAGCTGAGCTTTCGCTCGTGTAGCTAGTCAAAACTTCTTCCTCGGCCACAACGGCTTCGGTGTTCAGCTCTTCAGTGTTCTGAGCCACGATTCTCCTTGATTAATGATTGAGGCGGTGGCCAGGACTACTGGGCGACCTGGGTAATTTCGAAAGTCTGGGGCTGCTGCGCTGCGTGGGGGTGCTCGGAGCCGCGGTAGACCTTCAGCTTGCTGATCTGAGCGTTGCCCAGCTTGGTCTTGGGGAGCATGCCAGCGATGGCCTTCTCCACTGCGCGAACCGGGTTCTTCTCCAGCAGTTCTGCATAGTTGACGCTTGACAGGCCGCCCGGGAAACCGGAGTGGCGGTAAGCGCGCTTCTGTTCGAGCTTGGCGCCGGTCAGGGCAACCTTCTCGGCGTTGATGATGATGACGAAATCGCCCATGTCCATATGGGGAGCGAAGGTCGGCTTGTGCTTTCCACGCAGCAGTGTTGCGGTCTGGCTGGCAAGACGGCCCAAGACAACGTCATTGGCATCGATGATGTGCCACTGACGGTTGATATCGCCGGGCTTCGGGGTATACGTACGCACGGTTTTTGCCTTCGTTTCTTGTTCTTAGGTGGTGTCACAGATGGTTGACACCTGCTATCTATGCGTTTACCGGAACAGAGGTGAGGGCTCTAACACCAGTCATCCTGACACTTCCCGATGACGCCCATTCAGTGGTAGTCCTGCAACCGGACCTGTAACGGGCGCGTGGTATCGGGATAGGACACGCACAACGACTATCCACGATACCTTTAATAATAGGCCAAGGTCAAAGCGGGGTACCAAAGGCTGTTACGGGTGCCCGTCGCGTCCGGGTTAAGGTGGCGCGTTCATGAAGTTCAGCCGCGTCCGGGTACCGTACTTCCTCGAAAATTAGCGGGTGGGCGCTTGCCAGCACGGATTTGGCGTCCCTGACGCCCGCCAACTGTCTCTCGCGCATCCAATGCGGACCCTCCATGCCCTGCCCGACGCGCAGCGCCGCACCTGTCAATGCACGCACCATGTTGTGGCAAAACGCATCGGCCTGGATGTTGAGGTTAATCACACCGTCATCCCCACGGGTGAAATCGAAGCGCTGCAGGGTCCGCACTGTGGTGGAACCCTCGCGCGGTTTGGCAAAGGCCTTGAAATCTCCCAGCCCCAGAAGCTCGGCGGCCCCGGCATCCATCAGATCGGCGTCAAGGTCCTGGTTGAACCACAGGGTCTGCGTGCGCAGTAACGGATCCCGCTTGGTTGAAGCGTCGGCAATCCTATAGCTGTAGCGCCTCCACAGGGCCGAGAACCGCGCGTCAAAACCATGGCCGGCCCGTTGCACCCTCTGGATCTGGATGGCCCCCTGGGAGTCCTTCAGGACCCACCCCAGCGCCCCGTTGATGCGACGGAGCAGGGCCAGGCACGGTTCGACGGTATTGTCTCGGTTCAGCCCATCCCATTCCGCCTGGGTGAAGTCGCAATGGGCCACCTGCCCGCGGGCGTGAACACCTGTGTCCGTACGTCCTGCCACTGTGAGGCGCACGAGTCGGCGCATGATCAGCGCCAGGGCCTCCTCCAGGGTTCCCTGCAGTGTCTGCAGCCCCGGCTGAATGGCCCACCCGCTGAAGGGACCGCCGTCGTACGCAATGTCCAGACGTACACGGACAAGGCCTAGTTCTTCGGGAGAAGGATGGTGGTTTTGCATGCCTGAATTCTACCGGCCAGCCATGGCGTCACCGAATTGGATCCGCAACCTCAGTAACCAGTCTGGGGCACCGCACGGGCCACAATACGGCTGCCCAGGCGAGGCACACAGAACAGCGTAGTCACAGACCGTTAAATGCGGCAAGGACCCGCCACCTTGAAGGTGACGGGTCCTTGCTACTAAAACAAAAGCTTTCGCTTATGAATTACTTGGTCTCTTGCGCAGCTGCTTCTTCAACCTCTACTGCAGCTTCTTCAGCTACAACTTCGGTCTCTACAACTTCTTCAACCTGAGCTTCTTCAACCGGGGCGGCCTTGGCGGCAGCAGCGGTAGCTTCCTTCACAACGGCCTGCTTGGGGCTAACCGGTTCCAGAACGAGCTCGATGACAGCCATGGGAGCGTTGTCGCCCTTACGGTTGCCGATCTTGGTGATGCGGGTGTAGCCGCCATCGCGGTTTTCTACAGCCTTGGCGATGTCGGTGAACAGCTCATGGACAATGCCCTTGTTGCTGATCAGGCCGAGAACGCGGCGCCGTGATGACAAGTCGCCACGCTTTGCGAAAGTTACCAGTCGCTCTGCGTAGGGGCTCAGGCGCTTGGCCTTGGTCAAGGTGGTGGTGATCCGCTTGTGCTCGAACAGAGCGGCGGACAGGTTCGCGAGCATAAGGCGCTCGTGAGCCGCTCCGCCTCCGAGGCGGGGACCCTTAGCGGGTGTAGGCATGGTGTTTCTCCTCAAGTGTCAGCCGCCCGGTGCGCACATCAGCTGTGTGCACCGGGACGGCTAATAAAAATTGTTGTTCGGCTTAGAGCTCGTCGTCGCCAAATGCGTCGTCGTTCTCATCAAGGGCTGCGGCACGGGCGGCCAGGTCAAATCCTGGAGGGGAATCCTTCAGGGACAGACCAAGCTCAACCAGCTTTGCCTTTACCTCGTCGATGGACTTCGCACCGAAGTTACGAATATCCATCAGGTCAGCCTCTGAGCGAGCAACGAGTTCACCCACGGAGTGGATGCCCTCACGCTTGAGGCAGTTGTAGGAACGGACCGTCAGGTCCAAGTCCTCGATCGGCAGGGCCATGTCTGCGGCAAGAGCGGCATCCGTCGGGGACGGGCCAATCTCAATACCTTCAGCAGCAGTGTTCAGCTCGCGGGCCAAACCAAAGAGTTCAACCAGCGTGGTGCCGGCAGAGGCAATGGCATCTCGCGGGGAGATGGCCTGCTTGGTCTCTACGTCAACAATCAGCTTGTCAAAGTCAGTGCGCTGTTCAACACGGGTGGCCTCCACGCGGAAGGTCACCTTCAGAACGGGTGAGTAAATCGAGTCAACCGGGATTCGGCCAATCTCGGCATCTACGTTCTTGTTCTGGGCAGCCGAAACATAGCCGCGACCGCGCTCTATGGTCAGTTCGAGCTCGAACTTACCCTTCGAGTTCAGGGTGGCAATGTGCATGTCGGGGTTGTGGAATTCCACACCGGCCGGCGGGGCAATGTCAGCAGCCGTAACAACGCCAGGGCCCTGCTTGCGCAGGTAGGCGACGACAGGCTCGTCATGCTCCGAAGACACGGAGAGTCCCTTGATGTTCAGGATGATCTCAGTGACATCTTCCTTAACACCGGGAACCGTGGTGAACTCATGCAGAACACCATCGAGGCGGATGCTGGTGACAGCAGCGCCAGGGATGGAGGACAGCAGGGTCCGTCGCAGTGAATTTCCCAGGGTGTAACCGAAGCCGGGCTCCAGCGGTTCAATAATGAACCGTGAGCGATTCTCGGAAACTACTTCTTCAGATAGGGTGGGGCGCTGTGCAATGAGCACTGGGTTTTCCTTTCAGCGAGCATCCGCTATATGACGCAACACAGGTAGTGGAAATGACGGCTGACAGAACTTAATGGCGGCGCAGTTGGCCTCCACCATGAGGTGAAGGCCAACTCTGCTGCTCAAGAACTGCTAGACGCGACGGCGCTTGGGCGGACGGCAGCCGTTATGGGCGCTGGGCGTGACATCCGAGATGGAGCCAACTTCGAGGCCAGCAGCCTGCAGTGAACGGATAGCCGTTTCGCGGCCCGAACCCGGACCCTTTACGAAAACGTCAACCTTGCGAAGACCATGCTCCTGTGCGCGCTTGGCAGCTGCTTCAGCAGCCATCTGTGCAGCGTACGGAGTTGATTTACGCGAGCCCTTGAAGCCAACTTCACCGGCAGAAGCCCATGAGATGACCGCACCGTTCGGATCCGTGATGGAAACGATGGTGTTGTTAAAGGTGCTCTTGATGTGCGCCTGGCCCAGCGCAATATTCTTTTTATCCTTGCGACGCGGCTTACGAACCGCTCCACGAGTCTTTGGGGGCATTTTATTCTCCTACGAAAGTTTAATAAGGGGGCGGCACGGGCATGGGCCCACGCTTGCCAGTTTTTGTGAAGGCTACGCAAGTAGACTTCCCAACCGGCTAGCGGGATCTACCTGCCGGCCTTCTTCTTGCCTGCGACGGTACGCTTCGGACCCTTGCGGGTACGTGCGTTGGTCTTCGTGCGCTGGCCATGCACGGGCATGCCACGACGGTGGCGGATACCCTGGTAGCTGCCGATTTCAACCTTGCGGCGGATATCAGCTGCTACTTCGCGGCGAAGGTCACCCTCAACCTTGTAGTTACCCTCGATGTTGTCACGCAACTGAACGAGTTCAGCGTCAGAAAGGTCCTTGACACGGACGTCCGGGGAGATCCCCGTTTCGGCCAGGACTTTCTTTGCACGGGTCTTGCCCACGCCGTAGATGTATGTAAGCGCTACTTCCAGCCGCTTTTCGCGGGGAAGGTCTACGCCAGCGAGACGTGCCATATTTGGCTGCTCCAATGTGTAAACCGGAGGTCGTAGACAGTACACCCGCACATTTTGTGAATGCGGCCCTGGCCTCCGACCAGGGGTCCGTTGTACGGTTGCGAAAAAATTCGCCTTCGCCCAACTTGTGCTGCCTTATTAATTTACTTGCGTGAGCAAAAGCCCGGGATTTCCCAAAAGGGAAATTAGCCCTGGCGCTGCTTGTGGCGCGGGTTCTCGCAGATCACCATGACTCGACCGTTACGGCGAATCACCTTGCACTTATCGCAGATCTGCTTGACGCTCGGCTTAACCTTCATGGCGTTCCTTTGCGTGATTGCAGTTGTGGTTACTTGTAGCGGTAGACGATACGACCACGGGTAAGGTCGTATGGGCTAAGCTCCACCACAACTCGGTCCTCAGGAAGGATACGAATGTAGTGCTGGCGCATTTTCCCTGAGATATGGGCAAGAACGATGTGCTTGTTCGTCAGCTCAACACGAAACATCGCGTTGGGCAGCGCTTCCGTCACAACGCCCTCGATCTCAATGACCCCGTCTTTCTTGGCCATATCCTCCGCTAACTTTGTTGCGCCGGCTTGTGCAGCTCCTGGAAGGAACTGAGTCAGTCCGGCGTTCGATTTGCTACTGATTTATTGTTTGCCTGCAATTACTCAGCGACGCTTTGGCATAACACCTGCGTTTGCTGGGCGCCCCACAATAGAGCAGGCACAGACAACCAACAACCTACTCTAGTGCATAGTGCCAATTAAGTTAAATTGAGCCCTGTGGCGTCCCGTCAGGGAACCGTGGCAGGATCCCCCACGGGGTTTGAACGGCCTCGGCTTGGGCCACACCATCCAAAATGGCCAGGCGCACGGCCTCAGCCGCGGCACTTTGGAGTTCAATGAGCGGTGCAAGGGGGAATGCCGGATGCGGCGCCAAAACATCCACACAGGTTGCCAGCGTGAAGATGGTGTCGCCGTCAGCCAGCGTGTGCACGGGATTAAGCGCCCGGGCCATGCCGGCGTGGGCTGCGGTGGCAGTGCGTTTGGCCTGCGCCGCCGTGAGAGTGGCGTTGGTGGCAACAACTGCCAACGTGGTATTCAGCCCCTCCTCCGCCGGCACGCTTTGTGCACCCGGCACCCAGGGGATGCCTGCGGCGTTGACCACGGCAAGGGCACCCACCACAATGTGGGCATTCTCACCCGTCAGCCTGATGGCGGCTGTGCCCAGCCCACCCTTATATTTTCCTGCCCCAATGGCTGCCCCGGTTCCGGCACCCACGTTCCCGCGGACGACGTCGGCCCCTTCCGTTGAGCTTGCCGCGTCCAGTGCCGCCTCATACCCCATGGCGGCGTTGGGCCGGGCAGAAAAATCGCCTCCGCGTCCCAGATCGAAGATGGCTGCGGCAGGGACAATGGGCACCACTCCCCCTGGTACCGCGAACCCCCTGCCATTTTCCTCACACCACTGCTGCACTCCCCCAGCGGCTGCGAGTCCGTAGGCGCTGCCACCTGTCAGCGCCACCGCATCCACCGTAGCGACCATGGTGGTGGGATCCAGCGCATCCGTCTCGTGGGTGCCGGGGCCGCCGCCACGGACATCCACCGAACCGATGGTGCCCGGGGGTGGTAAAACTACGCTCACCCCCGTCAACCAGCCGTCGGTGCGCCGCTGGGCCTGCCCCACCCTGATGCCTGGCACATCAGTGATGGTGCTCTGCCGTGACGGCTTTTTCTTGTCCTGTGACATCAGCTGGACTCCTTTGTTGTGCCGGGTTGCCTGCCACGATTATGCCGTGCACCCGGATCTGCCACCAGTGCACCGCAGCCTGATGCTCCACAAAAAGCGCCCAGCCCCGCGTACCCACTGTTCTCCAACAGTGGGTACGCGGGGCCGGGCACGGAAGGGCTCAGTCCTTCAACTTCGGCTGAACAGTCTTGGTGTAGATGCTCTCCAGTTTTTCTTGAAGTTCACCCAGGCTTGTGGCGACATCGGCTTTCTCATTCATGATTTTCGCGGCTGCGTTTGCCATTTCCAGGTCCGCACCGGGGAGGAATACGCGGGCGTAGTCTTGGCTTCGTGTGACCTTTAGTTGGTCAAGTGCGAGCTGTATTTGGGGAGTGGTGGCCAGTACGGCAGTCATGTCTGCATCATCGCGAACCGGCATGTAGCCTGTTGCTGCGGAGAACCGTGCAGTGTTTGCCGCGTTGGTGATGAAGGAGACAAACTTTGCTGCCGCCAGCTGCCGTTCGGGGGACGTCTTTGCCGCAATAACCAGCCCTGCCCCGCCTGTGGGGCAGACTGGCGAGGCGGAGACGCTGCCCCCTGGCAGGAAGCCAACACCAATGTTCATTTTCGCTGTTTTGGCGGCTTCGAGTGTTCCCACCAAGTCCCCTGTGGAACTCACGGTGGCACTGACAGCTCCGGCACTCATGTCTGAGACGGCATCTTTTGAGGAGACACCTGCCCACTTGTCTTTGGTGATGCTCTCCTGTACCCAGGTCATGGCTTTGATGGAGGCCTCTGAATTCGCTGTGATTTCCCACTCCTTGGACCATCCCCCGCCCTGGCCCCACAGTACGTTCTGCAACGTCCATCCCGCATATCCGGCTAGTGCCGGATATTGGTAGGCATGCTGGTAGCCCTTGTTGCCCGCATTGGCAGCCTGGATCTTTGGCGCCCACAGTGCAAATTCTTCCCACGTGGCAGGAGCCCTATCAGGCAGTCCCGCCGCCGCGAAGTGGTCCTTGTTGTAGTAGAACAAGGGTGTGGAGCGAGCGTAAGGGACGGCCCAATGCTTGTCCGTGTACTTGTAATCGCCAAAGAGCGTCGCGTTGAACCCCGCACTCTTGTCCCCCACCACAGCCAGAAGCTCATCCAGTGGCATGACAGTTTCTGCCAAGGCGTACCGGAACCACCACACATCTGAGGCCACCACAACATCGGGCACATTGTTCCCGGCCTGGGAGGTCTGGAACTTCTGTGCAACCTCTTCGTAGTTGGCCCCTCCGGTGATCAACTCAACTTTGATGCCGGGGTTGGCCGCTTCAAAGTCCGCGATCAGTGCCGCTTCAATATCGGCTGACTTCCCCGGGTGGCTGGACATGAACGTGATCTTGGCTGCCGGTGTCACCTTGGCCCAGTCAGTATTCATGGCGGCCGGTACATTGCCGCCCGTGCTAGGTCCTCCACACGCGGCCAGTGCAACTGAGCCCAGACCCAGCCCTGTGACGGTGAGGAAATTTCTGCGATTAATGATCCGTGACATAGTGAATTTCTCTTTCTTTCCTGAACAACTTGTGGAAGGGGAAACTTTTTTCTTACCCGGTGACGGAACCTTGGGTCAGTCCGTCAACGATGAAGCGCTGGAGTGCAGCGAAGATGAGCAAAATGGGCACAATGACTATCACGGCACCGGCCATGAGCACACCCCAGGCTTGAGCTGTGGAGTCGCTATTGGCGAGCAGCGTCAAGCCAACAGGAAGTGTCATCATTTCCGGTTTGTCGGTAACGATGAGCGGCCAAATGTAGTCATTCCACTCACCCACGATTGTCACCAGCGCCACAGTTGCGATGCTGGGCCCGGAAATCGGAACCACTATCTGAAACAACCTGCGCAGGTGTCCAGCTCCGTCAATCTCGCTCGCTTCCAGAATGGACGGCGGCAGTGAGAGAAAATGTTGGCGCAGGAGAAAGGTGCCGAAGGCAGTCCCTAGTCCCGGCAGGATGATGCCCCAGTACGTGTTCAAGCCATCCAGGCCCGCGATGAAGATGTAGTTGGGCAGCACAGAAACTTGGGGCGGGACCATCAGTGCCACCAAGATGGCCAGAAAGATTGCTCTCTTGAAGGGAAAACGGACAAAGACCAAGGCGTAGGCTGTCAGGATTGCCAAAGCACACTTGATACTTGAGCCGATCACCGTGACAACCACACTGTTAATGAAGAACCGCACAAAAGGCACGGTCGTGGCGGCCTGGGCGTAGTTCTCAAGCGTGGTATTCCGTGGCAGCACAGAAAGCTGCGTGGTGACAATCTCGCCGGGACCTTTCAAGGAAGAAAGAACCATCCAGAGCAAGGGCGCCACAACCACAAACGTGGCCAGTACCAGCGGTAGGTAGCCCGTGGCGATGGTCCGCGCCAGGTTGGCTTTAGAGAAGGCATGGGGCAGGGTTGTGGTGCTCACGCGTAATGTACCTTCCGTTCGACGAACCGCAATTGCAATCCCGTCATGATCAGCAACAGCACGAACAGCACTACCGAGATGGCCGCTGAATAGCCTGCCCTGTTGTATGCGCCAAACGCCTGCAGGTACGCCTCAAAGATGAGCGTTCCCGTGCCATTTCCTGTGGGTGTCATGATTTTGATGATGTCGAAGGCCTGGAGGGAACTGAGTGTGCTCGTGATCAGCAGGAAGAACGTTGTTGGCGAGAGCAAGGGCAGCACCACGAAGTAGAAGCGTCTCAGGGGACCCGCACCATCGAGTGTGGCGGCTTCCATGACGTCGTGCGGCAGTGACTGCAAGCCAGCCAAGTAGACGATCGCGCAGTAGCCCAGGTTCTTCCACACGAACACAAGGATCACCATCACCAGTGCCAGGGCGGGATCGTTGATCCATTGTGGGCTGGCCAGCCCCACTCCTCTCAGTACCCAGGAGAGGACCCCGTAGACGGGATCAAAGATAAACAGCCACACCATGCCCACGCCAACTCCGGACAGCACATAAGGGGCAAACACCGCTGACCTGGCTAGTGTGCGCCCTGGAATCTGTTGATTCAGAGCAACAGCCACCAGCAAGCCCAGAACCATGGCGCCCCCAACGGTGGCCACGGTGAAGACCGCAGTTGTTCCAAGTACCGAACCGGCATCACCGGAGTGGAAGAATTCCACATAGTTCCCCCAGCCAACCACCGTGGCGTCAACAGAGCCCAGTGTCCAGTCCAGCGTGGAGTAATAGATATTGCTCAGTAGCGGTCGGTAGGTGAACAGTGCAATCAGGAGCAGGTTCGGCAGTGCCAGGGTGAGGAACACCAGAGCCTCTTGGCGCGCCCGTGGGGAGAAGGTTTTGCGCCCCGGAACCGGAAGCCGGACATCGGCGGCCACTGGGTTAGCCGTGTCGGCTGCAACCGCTTCTAAAACGGCCATCTATTCCACCTGCCGGGCGTGCGTGGGAACGGAGCAGAGCGCAGTGCGAATCAGTTCCGGATCATCGGTGCAGAGGGCGTCTACACCCATGTTCGCCAGCTCGTGTGCCCTGTCCGTGTCATTGACCGTCCACGCCCAGACTTTCAGTCCGCTGGCGTGGATCATGTCTATGGTGGTGTGGTCCAGAAGCCCCTCCCACACCGAAACCCCTGTGCTTTTATGCAGAAGTGCAAAGTCTATGGATTCTTGGAGGTCTCCCCCACCGTCAGCATTCATTTCCCAACCAAAAGTGGCTGGCTGGCAATCACTGCCAGGGGCAAGCTCACACATTTGCGTCAGTGCGGTGAACTGCATTGATGAACAAAACCAGTCAAGGCCAGGATGCTCGGCTATGACGCCGAGCACTGCGGCCACGGAAGTGTCATCTTTAAGCTCGATGTTGACCCGTACCTTGCCAGCTGCCATGCCCAGCACTTGGTCCAGCGTTGGCACAAACTGTCCATGACCAGCATCCAGCAAACCAAGCTGGACCGCCGTGAATTCACTGATTCTGCCGGTGCCGTTTGTGGTGCGGTCCACAGTTTCATCGTGGATCACCACGGGGACTTTCTCTGCTGAGAGGTGGACGTCAAGCTCAATGCCGTCAACACCTAAGTCAATGGCTCGAGAGAATGCCGCCAGCGTGTTCTCCGGCAGATGCGCTGAAACCCCGCGGTGGGCATAAATGCGCATATACACGTTCCCCTCATTAGTCTTCCCGTGGTCAAACTCTCCCGCCTGATGGCGGGGTTCCGCACGGGTGCAATGACCAAGTTACGCATGGTGTTGACACATCCGGTGAGCACCAGATGGATACAAGGGAAACTACGCTTAAACAGTTGTGCCCCTGCCCTGACGAATTTGCGTCAAGGCAGGGGCACGGCGAGCGTTGGGAGGAGTTGGGTGGGCCCCCAGCTCCGAGGGACCCGAGGCGAGCTTGCGAGCGTTGGGAGGAGTCGGGGTCAGTCCAGCGCTACCGGGGTGACTCCCCAGCGCGCAAGTCGCTGTGCACCGCCGTCGGCCGCGGTGAGAACCCAAATGCCCTTGGCATGAATGGCTACTGAGTGCTCCCAGTGCGCGGCACGGGCCTTGTCAGTTGTTACAACAGTCCAGTCATCTTCCAAAGTAACGGTTTCTAATCCGCCACGGACCAGCATCGGCTCGAGTGCCAGGCACATGCCCGCCTTGAGCTTGGGACCGCGGTGCTTTGAGGAGTAGTTCAGGACATCCGGGGCCATGTGCATGGCAGAACCAATACCGTGGCCCACATAGTCCTCTAGAATCCCCAGTTCCACGCCGGGCTGGGACACCACGAACTCGTCAATTGCGTCACCGATATCACCCACATACTTCCCTGTTGCCATGGCGGCAATACCGCACCACATGCTCTCCTCGGTGATGTCACTGAGCCGGCGATCGGCAGGATCTTCGGCAGTGGGGCCGCCAACAATGGTGGTCCTGGCCGAATCTGAATGCCAGCCCTCCACAATGGCGCCACCATCGATGGAGATCAGGTCACCGGCTTCCAGGACGCGGTTACCGGGGATGCCGTGTACCACCTCGTCGTTGACTGAGGTGCAGATGCTAGCCGGGAAGTCATGGTAGCCCAGGAAATTGGAGGTGGCCCCGGCCTTCTTCAATTCAGCGGCGAAGATGGCGTCCAGTTCACCCGTGGTCACACCCGGTGCCACGGCACCAATGGTGGTGTTCAGAGCTGCGTCCAGGATCAGCCCGCTGCGGTGCATGATGCGCATCTGGTCAATGGTCTTGTATTCAATTCTTTGCTGGCCAAACGCCATGAAAGAAGCCTTTCGATAAGAAAATAAATGAGGGCTCCTCCCCATAGTGCGGGAAGGAGCCCTCCGTCACAACCCCCGGCCTTGCGGCAAAGGCTGTCAATACTTAGGTGTTACTAGGCGGCTTCGCCCTTGACCTTGTTGATAGCGTCCATGATACGAGCCGTCACATCATCCATCTCGCCTAAACCGTCAACCTTGGCCAGAATGCCTCGCTCCGCATAGCGGGACACTACAACCTCTGTCTGCTCACGGTAAAGATCCAAGCGGTGACGGATAACAGCTTCAGTGTCATCGCTGCGCCCTGTTTCCACGGCGCGGCCTAACAGGCGCTTGACGAGTTCCTCGTCGTCGGCCGTCAATTGCACAACAACATCCAAGCTAGCCTCGGCAGCGCCCAGAATGTCATCCAGCTCGTCTACCTGGGGAGAGGTCCTCGGGTAGCCGTCCAAGAGGAAGCCTTCCGCAACGTCACTCTGCGCAAGCCGGTCACGAACCATCCGGTTGGTGACGCTGTCCGGGACAAAGTCACCATTGTCCATGTACTTCTTGGCCTCAATACCAAGGGGTGTTTCACCCTTGACGTTGGCGCGGAAAATATCACCAGTGGAAATCGCAACAATGCCGAGTACCCCGCAAATGCGATCAGCTTGTGTGCCTTTGCCAGAACCGGGAGGTCCAATAATCAGCATTCTTGTCATCGCAATAGCCCTTCGTAGTGGCGTTGTTGGAGTTGCGCATCAATCTGCTTCACAGTCTCCAAGCCAACACCAACCACAATGAGAATCGAGGTGCCGCCGAATGGGAAGTTCTGGTTTGCCCCCACCATGACCAAAGCGATCAGCGGGATCAGGGCCACAATACCCAGGTACATGGAGCCCGGGAGTGTGATGCGCGAAATAACGTACTGCAAGTAATCCTGTGTGGGGCGCCCCGCACGGATACCGGGAATGAATCCGCCATACTTCTTCATGTTGTCAGAGACTTCTTCAGGATCGAAGGTAATAGCCACGTAGAAGTAAGTGAACCCAATTGTCAGAAGGAAGTACATCAACATGTAGACCGGGTGGTCTCCTCTGGTGAGGTAATTGTTGATCCACTCAATCCAAGCCGGCGTATCAGTGCTGTTGGCCGGTGTGGCAAACTGCGCAATCAGGGACGGCAGGTACAGCATCGACGAGGCGAAGATAACCGGGATAACACCGGCCATGTTGACCTTGATCGGGATGTAGGTGCTAGTGCCACCCATGGTACGGCGGCCAACCATACGCTTGGCGTACTGCACGGGGATACGGCGCTGGGACTGCTCAACAAACACAACCAGTGCAACAACGAGAAGACCCACAACCATGACGGTCAAGAAGGTGCCCCAGCCCTGAGTCTTCAAGATGGCACCCAATGAGGTGGGGAACATGGCAGCAATGGCAACGAAGATCAACAGGGACATGCCGTTGCCGACGCCCTTTTCGGTGACGAGCTCGCCCATCCACATGATCAAGCCTGAACCGGCCGTCAAGGTGATGATGAGCAGCAGAATCGTGATCAGGCTGTCATTGGGGATCAACGCACCGGGCGTGCCTGCAGCGCCGCAACCAGCGAAGAGCTGGCCAGAGCGGGCAAGAGTGACCAAGGTGGTGGCGTTGAGCAAACCAAGGGCAATGGTCAGATAGCGCGTGTACTGCGTGAGCTGACCCTGTCCCTGAGCACCTTCTTGGTGCAGTTCCTGGAAACGGGGGATCACTACGCGAAGAAGTTGAACGATGATGCTGGCCGTAATGTACGGCATGATTCCCAAAGCAAAAATGGAAACCTGAAGCAAGGCGCCGCCGCTGAACAAGTTCACAAGCTGGTAGATGCCCTGGCTCGTGTCAGCAGCATTCACGCACTGTTGGACGTTTCGGTAATCAATTCCGGGCGAGGGGATAAAAGCGCCCAAGCGGAAGATGGCAAGAATTCCCAGCGTGAACAACAACTTGCGTCGCAGATCAGGCGTGCGAAAGGCGCGGCCAAATGCGGTAAGCAAGCGTCCTCCTGACGTGTAGTGATGAATGTGGCCTCGTAGCTGAAGCCCAAGGAAAGAGTCTAGTGGGTGATCTGGCACGCACTGTAACTGTGACGGCAAATCTACCCATGTCGCGGACAGAACTAACCCGCACGCACTTAAACGAAAGACCCTTGGTGAGCGGAACATGAGCCCCGCCCACCAAGAGTCTAATCGCTAGATGTGCGCATTTGTGAACTTTTTACAGTTCAGTGGTGGTTCCACCTGCAGCAGTGATCTTCTCGATTGCGCTTGTGGAGAATGCGTGAGCGGAGATATCAACCTTGACGGTGATGTCACCGGTGCCCAGCACCTTCACGGGCTGGTTCTTGCGAACGGCACCCTTCTCAACGAGTGTCTCGACGGTGACAACGCCACCTTCGGGGAAGAGCTCGTTCAGCTTCTCCAGGTTTACAACCTGGAACTCGACGCGGAACGGGTTCTTGAAGCCACGCAGCTTGGGCAGACGCATGTGCAGCGGCAGCTGGCCGCCAGCAAAGCCGGCCTTGATCTGGTAGCGGGCCTTTGTACCCTTGGTACCACGGCCTGCGGTCTTACCCTTGGATCCTTCACCACGGCCAACACGGGTTTTAACCGTCTTGGCGCCGGGTGCGGGACGCAGGTGGTGGACCTTCAGTGCGTTCTGCTTTTCAACAGTCTCAGCAGTGTTCTTCTCAGCCACTTTTACTTCGCCTCCTCAACCTTGACAAGGTGCGGAACCGTGTTGATCATGCCAGCGGTCACTGCGTCAGCCGTACGAACGACAGAGTCGCCGATGTGCTTGAGGCCCAGTGAACGAAGGCAATCCTTCTGGTTCTGCTTGACGCCGATGACGCCCCTGATCTGAGTGATTTCCAGCTTCTTCTCAGAAGGCTGAATGTTCTTAGGTGTAGTCATTACAGACCCGCCTTTTGCATATTGCGCAACAGCACAGCCGGAGCAACTTCATCCAAAGGCAAGCCACGGCGAGCCGCAACTGCCTTGGGGTCTTCCAGGGACTTCAAAGCAGCAACAGTTGCGTGAACAATGTTGATGGCATTGGAGGAACCCAGTGACTTGGACAGAACATCGTGGATGCCTACGCATTCCAGGATGGCGCGAACCGGACCACCGGCAATAACACCGGTACCAGCTGCAGCCGGACGCAACATGACGACGCCGGCAGCGGCTTCACCCTGTACGCGGTGGGGAATGGTCTTGCCAACCATGGGTACGCGGAAGAAGGACTTCTTGGCTTCTTCAACACCCTTGGCAATAGCGGCAGGAACTTCCTTAGCCTTACCGTAGCCAACACCGATCATGCCGTTACCGTCACCGACGATCACGAGAGCGGTGAAGCTGAAGCGACGGCCACCCTTGACAACCTTGGCAACACGGTTGATGTTGACAACGCGCTCGATGAACTGGCTCTTTTCAGCCTCACGTCCACCATCGCGACCACGGCCACGGCCACCGTCGCGACCGCCTTCGCGGCCTCCACGAGCACCGTCGCGACCGCCACGGCCACGGGCGCTGTCTGCGCCTGCGGCTGTCTCAGTCTTCGCGGCACCGTCAGCTGCAGTAGCTTCTGACACAGTGTTCTCCTTGTTAATGTTTTCGGTCACAGTGCCAGCCCGCCTTCACGTGCGCCGTCAGCAATAGCTGCGACACGGCCGTGGTAGCGGTTACCGCCGCGGTCGAAGACAACAGCTTCGATGCCAGCAGCCTTGGCGCGCTCTGCAATAAGCTCGCCAATGCGCTTAGCCTTGGCGGTCTTGTCACCGTCAAATGCGCGCAGGTCTGCTTCCAGTGTCGAAGCCGACACCAGGGTCAGGCCCTGGGTGTCGTCGATGACCTGAACGAATACGTGGCGTGCTGAACGGTTAACTACCAGACGCGGACGTACGGTGGTGCCGCTGACGCGCTTACGTACACGCAGGTGGCGACGGCCGCGTGCTGCGGCCTTGGACTTTCCTCTTACGGATAGTGCCATGGTTACTTACCAGCCTTTCCGACCTTGCGGCGGATGATTTCGCCGGCGTAGCGTACGCCCTTACCCTTGTACGGGTCGGGCTTGCGCAGCTTGCGGATGTTGGCAGCAACTTCGCCCACCTGCTGCTTGTCAATGCCTGACACGGAGAGCTTAGTGGGGCTCTCAACTGCCAGTGTGATGCCAACGGGTGCCTCAATGACAACCGGGTGGCTAAAGCCCAGAGCGAACTCAAGGTTATTGCCCTTGGCAACTACGCGGTAACCGGTACCAACAATTTCCAGCTTCTTCTCGTAGCCTGCAGTGACACCAATGATCAGGTTGTCAATGAGGGTCCGAGAGAGGCCGTGGAGTGCACGTGAATCGCGCTCGTCGTTGGGGCGGCTAACGGTGATGGTGTTCTCTTCGAGAGCAACCGTGATGGGGCTTGCAACAGTTAGCTGCAGTGCTCCCTTCGGGCCTTTAACGGAGACCAGGTTATCTTCAACCTTGACCTCTACGCCGGCAGGCACGGAGATGGGGAGACGTCCAATACGTGACATAAGTTCTTTCCCTTCTCTCTCTACTACCAGACGTAGGCGAGGACTTCCCCACCCACGCCCTTCTTGGCAGCCTGACGGTCGGTCAGCAGACCTGACGATGTCGACAAAATGGCGACACCCAGCCCACCCAAAACGTTGGGGAGGTTGGTGGACTTTGCGTAAACGCGCAGTCCGGGCTTGGAGATGCGGCGCAGGCCAGCGATTGAACGCTCGCGGCTGGGACCGTACTTCAAGTCGATGGTCAGCTTCTTGCCAACTTCGGCGTCTTCAACCTTCCACGCAGTAATGTAACCCTGCGCCTTGAGGATGTCGGCGATGTGGCCTTTAAGCTTGCTAAACGGCATGGACACGGTATCGTGGTGTGCCGAGTTTGCGTTGCGCAGACGCGTAAGCATGTCTGCGACAGGATCTGTCATTGTCATTTGGGCGCTTGCCCTTCCTCGTAACGGTTTCCTTCGCGATTCACTGGCGTTATGAAATCAGATTCCATGGCACCGGCGCCGCCGAACGGACCTTTTACGTAGATTATTTATCTTCGGATTTGAACGGGAAGCCGAGTGCTTTGAGCAGTGCACGGCCTTCGTCATCTGTCTTGGCTGTGGTGACGACTGTGATGTCCATACCGCGGGGGCGGTCAATGGAATCCTGGTCGATCTCGTGGAACATAACCTGCTCGGTCAAACCGAAGGTGTAGTTGCCGTTGCCGTCAAACTGCTTGCCACTGAGGCCGCGGAAGTCGCGGATACGGGGCAGTGCAAGAGTGACCAAACGGTCCAGGAATTCCCACATACGGTCTCCACGCAGAGTTGCGTGGCAACCAATCGGCATGCCTTCGCGCAGCTTGAACTGAGCGATTGACTTGCGCGCCTTGGAAACCTGGGGCTTCTGGCCGGTGATGGCGGTGAGGTCACGAACGGCGTGGTCAATGAGCTTGGAGTCCTTAGCGGCATCTCCAACACCCATGTTGACAACAACCTTGACCAGGCGCGGAACCTGGTTAACGTTCGAGTAGGTGAATTCCTCGATCAGGGCCGGCTTGATTTCCGCTGCGTAGCGGCTCTTCAAGCGAGGTGTGATCTTAGGTGTGTTCTCTGCTACTGCGGCGCTCATGGCAGATCCTTCCCTGAGGCCTTGGCAACGCGGATGCGTACTTCACGCTTGCGGCCATCGCGCTCAACGATTTCGGTGCGGTAGCCAACGCGAGTCGGCTTCTTCGTGGACGGGTCCACGAGTGCAACGTTGGAGATATGAATAGGTGCCTCGACGATTTCGATGCCACCAGTGTTGGTGCCACGTTCCGTCTGACCGGCTTTGGTGTGCTTCGTAACGCGGTTTACGCCCTCAACCAACACGCGGTTGGTTTCGGTGTATACCTTCAGGACCTTGCCCTGCTTGTTACGATCGCCGCCACGCTCAGCCTTGGCGCCTGTGATGACCTGAACCAGGTCACCCTTCTTGATCTTTGCCATAAGTTACAGCACCTCCGGAGCCAACGAGATGATCTTCATGAATTTCTTGTCACGAAGTTCACGGCCAACCGGGCCGAAGATACGGGTACCGCGGGGGTCCCCGTCAGCCTTGAGAATGACAGCTGCATTCTCATCGAACTTGATGTAGGAACCATCCGCACGGCGGCGTTCCTTCTTGGTACGAACGATGACAGCCTTGACGACGTCACCCTTCTTTACGTTTCCGCCGGGAATTGCATCCTTGACGGTGGCGACAATGGTGTCACCGATGCCTGCGTAGCGGCGCCCAGATCCACCGAGAACGCGGATGGTCAAGATTTCCTTGGCCCCCGTGTTGTCGGCGACCTTAAGCCGCGACTCCTGCTGAATCACTAGTATCTCCTGTTCGTCGCGCTGGTTCTTGGCCATAAACCATCTATGGATAAGCCTTGCGGAACGTATTGGTCGGGATGTCTCTGAACGTGCCTGGATTTTGCCAAAACACGCCTAAACACTTCATGCCAACTCCACTTTCCGTCCCGGTGAATTGCATGAAAATTCACGCACCGGATGGCAGTTTGTAGTGGCACGAGGCATTTACGAGGTAAATGCGCACCTATCTGTCTCAACCGAAAACGGCGGCACAGAAAAGGCGCAGCAATAAATAATCCTAGCACGACGGCGGAACCTCACGGTACGCTGGCAGCTCGCCAAAAGCGTTACCTCCCCCACATCTGCCGTACAGGTCCGCAGGCGTACGGGACGAGCTTGTACTTTAAACAATGTTGGGCCCGTTGCCACAAGTGGCAACGGGCCCAACATTTAGTAATCAATCAACACAAGTGTTGAAAGGTTTACTTAGCCTTCTCGACGATCTCAACTAGGCGGAAACGCTTGGTTGCAGACAGCGGTCGGGTTTCGCTGATAATAACGAGGTCGCCGATGCCGGCGCTGTTCTCTTCATCATGAGCCTTGATCTTCTTGTTGCGGCGCAGAACCTTGCCGTAAAGCGCATGCTTTACACGGTCTTCGACCTCAACAACGATGGTCTTATCCATCTTGTCGGAGACAACGTAACCGCGCATCTTCTTGCGCTCGTTACGAACTGGCGTCTCAACGCCATTGTCAGTGTTGTTTACAGAATCGCTCACTTGGCGTCCTCCTCAGTCTTTTCAGCCTTCTTGGAGGCCTTCTTGGCGTCCTTGTCAGCCTTCTTGGAGGCCTTCTCCACGGGTGCAGCGGCAACCACGTCCGGGCGTATGCCCAGCTCGCGCTCACGCAGCACTGTGTAGATGCGGGCGATGTCACGCTTTACAACGCGCAAACGACCGTGGCTTTCCAGCTGACCGGTGGCCGACTGGAAGCGCAGGTTGAACAGTTCTTCCTTAGCCTTACGGAGTTCTTCGACAAGACGTGCATTGTCAAACCCGTCAAGCTGTGCAGGGGCAAGTTCCTTGGAACCAATTGACATCTCTACTCACCACCTTCGCGACGCACAATGCGTGCTTTCAACGGCAGCTTGTGGATTGCCAGGCGCAATGCCTCGCGTGCTACCTCTTCTGATACACCGGACAGTTCAAAAAGAACACGGCCGGGCTTGACGTTTGCGATCCACCACTCGGGTGAACCCTTACCGGAACCCATGCGGGTTTCAGCAGGCTTCTTCGTCAACGGACGGTCAGGGTAGATGTTGATCCACACTTTACCGCCACGCTTGATGTGACGAGTCATGGCGATACGAGCGGACTCGATCTGACGGTTGGTTACATATGCCGGGGAGAGAGCCTGAATGCCCCACTCACCGAATGAAACCGTGGTGCCGCCAGTAGCCTGACCCGAACGACCGGGGTGGTGCTGCTTACGATGCTTTACGCGACGTGGGATAAGCATTTACGCCTCTCCTCCTTCTACTACCGGAGCTGCAACCTCTGCAGCTACAGGAGCCTCAACCGCGGCAGCTGCCTCGGTGCGCTCAGGACGGTCGTTACGACGACGGTCGCCACCGGCGCGGGGACCGCGGGCTCCGCGGTCATCGCCGTCACGACGCGGGCCACGGCCACGAGCAGGAGCAGCAGCTGCCTGAGCAGCCAGTTCCTTGGACGTGACATCGCCCTTGTAGATCCAGACCTTGACACCAATACGGCCGAACACGGTCTTGGCTTCGAAGAAGCCGTAATCGATGTTGGCACGCAGGGTGTGCAGGGGCACACGACCTTCGCGGTAGAACTCGGTGCGTGACATTTCAGCGCCACCCAAGCGACCAGCACAAGCGACACGGATGCCCTTGACACTGCCGGTGCGCTGAGCGGACTGCATGGCCTTCTTCATCGCGCGGCGGAACGCCACACGGCTAGTCAGCTGCTCTGCGATGCCCTGGGCAACGAGCTGAGCATCAGCTTCCGGGTTCTTGACTTCCAAGATGTTCAGCTGAACCTGCTTGCCGGTGAGCTTTTCGAGCTCGCCGCGGATGCGGTCTGCTTCTGCTCCACGACGACCGATGACGATACCGGGGCGTGCGGTGTGGATATCCACACGTACACGGTCACGGGTTCGCTCAATCTCAACCTTGGAAATACCGGCGCGGTCCATGCCCGTGGACATGAGTGCGCGGATCTGGATGTCTTCTTTTACGAAGTCCTTGTAACGCTGGCCGGGCTTGTTACTGTCCGCGAACCAATGTGAACGGTGGTCCGTGGTGATCCCGAGACGGAAACCGTGCGGGTTTACTTTCTGTCCCACTTAGCGAGCCTCCTCTTTCTCGGGGGTAGCAACAACCACTGTGACGTGGCTGGTGCGCTTCTTGATCTGGAATGCACGGCCCTGTGCACGCGGCTGGAACCGCTTCATGGTGGGGCCATCATCAACGAAGATTTCGCGGATGTACAGATCATTTTCGTTGAACGCGATGCTGTCGCGATCTGCCAGAACGCGGGCGTTAGCCACTGCGGACTGGACTACCTTGAATACCGGTTCCGAAGCTGCCTGGGGGGCAAACTTCAAAATCGCCAATGCCTCATTCGCCTGCTTGCCACGAATCAGGTTGACGACGCGCCGGGCCTTCATAGGCGTTACGCGCAGATGACGCGCACTTGCCTTGGCTTCCATTGCTATCTCTCTCTCGTCTTAGCCGTATTGACAAGCGCCTAGCGGCGCTTGCCCTTACGGTCGTCCTTGACATGGCCGCGGAATGTCCGCGTGGCGGCGAATTCGCCGAGCTTGTGCCCGACCATCGACTCAGTAACAAACACGGGGATGTGCTTGCGACCGTCATGCACGGCGATCGTGTGACCCAACATATCGGGCACGATCATCGAGCGGCGGGACCAGGTCTTAATTACGTTCTTGGTACCCTTTTCGTTCTCCCGAGCTACCTTAACAAAGAGGTGCTGGTCAACGAAGGGACCCTTCTTCAGGCTACGTGGCATGTCTCCAGGCTCCTATCGCTTGTTCTTGCCAGTACGGCGGCGACGAACAATCAGCTTGTCGCTCTCTTTGTTGGGACGGCGGGTACGGCCTTCGCGCTTACCGTTCGGGTTGACCGGGTGACGTCCACCGGAGGTCTTACCTTCACCACCACCATGAGGGTGATCGACGGGGTTCATGACAACACCGCGGACGGTCGGGCGTACGCCCTTCCAGCGCATACGGCCAGCCTTACCCCAGTTGATGTTGGACTGCTCAGCGTTTCCAACTTCGCCGATGGTCGCGCGGCAGCGCGCATCAACGTTGCGGATTTCGCCGGAGGGCAGACGCAGCTGGGCGAACTTGCCTTCCTTGGCGACGAGCTGAACCGAGGCACCAGCTGAACGAGCCATCTTGGCTCCTCCTCCGGGACGCAGCTCCACAGCGTGGATAACAGTACCCACGGGGATGTTGCGCATCGGAAGGTTGTTGCCAGGCTTGATATCAGCAGCCGCACCGGCTTCTACGAAGTCGCCCTGGCTGAGCTTGTTCGGGGCGATGATGTAACGCTTGGTTCCATCAACGTAGTGCAGGAGCGCAATGCGTGCGGTGCGGTTGGGATCGTATTCGATCTCAGCAACGCGTGCGTTTACGCCGTCCTTATCGTGACGACGGAAGTCAATCAGGCGGTACTGGCGCTTGTGGCCACCACCCTTGTGACGAGTCGTGATGCGACCGGTGTTGTTACGGCCACCCTTTTTGGGCAGTGGACGGACCAGAGACTTCTCCGGCGTCGACCGCGTGATTTCTGTGAAGTCGGCAACGCTCGAGCCACGACGGCCCGGGGTTGTCGGCTTGTACTTACGGATTCCCATAGTTTATTTCCTCGTTAAAGTGGTCTCCGCTTATGAAAGCGGACCGCCGAAGATGTCAATCGTGCCCTCGCGGAGGGAGACAATGGCGCGCTTGGTGTTCTTGCGCTGTCCCCATCCGAACTTGGTGCGCTTACGCTTACCGGCCCGGTTGATGGTGTTGATCGAGTCGACCTTGACGGAGAAAATTTTCTCCACGGCCAGCTTGATCTCGGTCTTGTTTGAGCGGGGGTCAACCAGGAAGGTGTACTTACCTTCGTCGATCAAGCCATAGCTCTTTTCCGAAACGACAGGTGCAAGCACTACGTCGCGCGGATCCTTGATGGTAACGGCGCTCACTTGCCGTCCTCCTTAATGGTCTGGGCAGCTTCGCCGCCGGCCGGAACAAAGCCTGCGGCCTTGGCGTCCTCAGCTGTTGCAAACCAAACTTCAGCCTCAGTGGCGTCGTACCAGCGTGAACCAGGCACGTGGTACTTCATGGAGTCCTTGTTGCCCTTGATGGTGCCTTCGGCGTCATCTTCGGCGTCAACAGAAACCAGGTCTTCAACCAGCAGCATGCTTGAAGCAAAAGCTTCTGAAGCAGCGCGACCGGAGACGAAAACGTCGTAAGCAGCCTGTGTGAAGACAATGTCATCAGAGACAAGCACGTCGTAAGTGTTGAGCTGGTCAACGTACAAAACGTGCAGGTTGGTGATGTTGCGTACGCTCAATGCGGCAACGTCGTTGGCGCGCTCAATCACTACGAGCAAGTTCTTGCGCGTGGTGACGGATGCCAGCGTGGCCATTGCAACCTTGGTGGACGGCTTGGAGCCGGAAACCAATTCCGCAATAACGTGGATACGGCCGTTGCGTGCGCGGTCAGAGAGTGCGCCGCGCAAAGCTGCAGCCTTCATCTTCTTGGGCGTACGCTGGCTGTAATCGCGAGGAGTGGGACCGTGGACAACGCCACCGCCGGTCATGTGAGGGGCGCGGATTGAACCCTGACGGGCACGGCCGGTACCCTTCTGTGCGAACGGCTTGCGGCCAGCACCGGATACTTCGGCGCGGGTCTTGGTCTTGTGCGTACCCTGACGGGCAGCGGCAAGCTGAGCTACGACAACCTGGTGCAGCAAGGGCACGTTGGTCTGAACGTCGAAGATCTCTGCAGGCAGGTCAACTTTAACAGTAGCCATTTACTTATGCTCCCTTCACGGCGGTGCGTACGAATACGACCTGGCCGCGGGCGCCGGGGACAGCACCCTTGATCAGCAGCAGCGACTTCTCGGCGTCAACACCGTGAACCGTCAGGTTCATGGTGGTTACGCGCTCGGCACCCATACGGCCTGCCATGCGCATACCCTTGAAAACGCGGCCAGGGGTGGACGCGCCACCGATGGAACCGGGCTTACGGTGGTTCTTGTGAGCACCGTGTGATGCCGGGGCGCCGTGGAAGCCGTGACGCTTCATGACACCGGCGAAACCCTTACCCTTTGAAGTACCGACGACGTCGACCTTCTGGCCGGCTTCGAAGATCTCAACGGAGAGCTCCTGGCCGAGGGTGTAGGTGTCGGCGTCTGCAGTGCGCAGTTCAACGACGTGGCGGCGAGGGGTAACGCCAGCCTTTGCAAAGTGACCAGCCAGGGGCTTGGTAACCTTGCGGGGATCGATCTGGCCGTAGCCGATCTGGATCGCTACGTAGCCATCAACCTCTGCGTTGCGCAGCTGGGTGATGACGTTGGAGTCGGCCTGGACAACAGTTACGGGAACAAGCAAGTTGTTCTCATCCCAGACCTGGGTCATGCCGAGCTTCGTGCCCAGGATGCCCTTAGTGTTTCGGGTCGCGGTCATAGTTTCTCAGCACCTCCCTACAGTTTGATTTCGATGTTCACGTCGGCCGGCAGGTCGAGACGCATGAGCGAATCTACAGCCTTAGGCGTGGGATCAATGATGTCGATAAGACGCTTGTGCGTGCGCATTTCAAAGTGCTCACGGCTGTCCTTGTACTTGTGAGGTGAACGAATTACGCAGTAAATGTTCTTCTCTGTGGGCAGCGGCACGGGGCCTACTACCGTTGCGCCTGCGCGCGTGACCGTCTCAACGATCTTCCGAGCTGAAACATCAATGACCTCGTGGTCATATGACTTCAGCCGGATGCGGATTTTTTGTCCCGCCATGGCGTCGTGACTCTCTTTCCTGTAACGAAGCAACCTGTAGAAGCGATGCTGTTGACGTAAACGCTGTTTACTTTTCCTGTTCAAATGTGGCATTCACAGCCACGCTCCCAACGAACTGAATCCGGATAAATCCGGGTTCCTCAATCCGTTGGAGCTCCGACCCCCGCGGTCGGGCGTGTCGCGAATAATTCGCGCACGTACCCACACCTTTTATGCGGAGGGCTTGTCATATGTGGGCTTTAGCTTGGACCCTGCGACGAGCATTATCTCGACCGGGACACGAAAAAGCACTTGAACAACTCAATAAGTATGCCGGATTATGGCGCTGAACGCCAATTGGGCCAACGCCGCGGCCAACAGCCGCACCTCTATCCTTTCCGTCTTTTCGGGCCTTGACGGCCATGAGATGCTTCAATCGTGAGCAAAGTCACCGATAGTTCCGGGGTGCCTACTCCCCCGGGCGGACTCTCCGTTTCAGAGATTCCCACCCGTCGCGTGGGCGGAAAGTGGATTTTTCTCTTCGCCCTGAGCTGGTTCGGGGTTTGGATTGCCCAATTGACACCGGTCCAACTACTGCTGCCACTCCAGGTTGAGAAGTACCTCAACGCCACGGACTGGGTGGCCAACGTCCTGGGGTTTGGTCTGATCTCCGGCGTTGCCGGCGCCTTTGCGCTCATTGCCTATCCGCTCACCGGCGCACTTTCTGACCGCACCACGTCCCGCTTCGGCCGGCGCCGCCCATGGATAGCCCTGGGAACACTGGGCTTTGCCGTATCCCTGGTGCTCCTGGGCTGGCAGACCTCGTTCCTTTCGATCGGGATCTGCTGGGTTGGGGCAAGCATCTTCTTCTGTGTCCTGACGGCCGCACTGACGGCTGCCATCTCTGATCAGGTGCCAGTGAATCAGCGGGGATACGTCTCAGGCTGGATCTCTGCACCGCAGGCCATTGGCATCATTGCCGGGCTGGTGCTGGTCATGGTCTTGGCGCTGAGTACCTTTGGCGGTTACGCCCTCATGGCGGGCCTGTTGGTGTGCCTCGGCTTGCCCTTCCTGCTGTTAATGCCCGACGCCGTCCTGCCGCCGGGGATTGTGCCGCCACTGACGCTGAGCTCACTCATGGGCGGTCTGTGGATCAGTCCACGTAAACATCCGGACTTCGGCTGGACCCTGTTGAGCCGCATCTTGGTGAACCTGGGCAACGCCTTTGGCACCAGCTTGCTGCTGTACTTCCTCATGTACGGACTCAAGGTGGCGGATGCACAGGGCTCGCTGATTCAGCTGACCCTCGTCTACATGGTCTTCGTGATTATCGCTTCGCTATGGTTGGGCAGGCTCTCAGACAAACTGGGCCGGCGGCGGGTTTTCATCTTCGGCGCGTCCGTGCTCCAGGCGGCGGCTGCACTGATCCTGGCTTTTGTCCCGACCATGGGGGCCGCCACTGTGGGTGCCGCCCTTTTGGGCCTGGGCTACGGCTGTTTTCTGTCGGTGGATCAGGCGCTGGCCACAGAAGTACTGCCGGACCAGCTCTCCCGCGGCAAAGACCTGGGCATCATGAACATCGCACTGACAGTCCCCCAGGCGTTCGCGCCCATGTTGGGCGCCCTGTTGGTCAGCGCCGTGGGCGGCTTCACCCTGCTGTTCGTGATTTCCGGAGTCACCGCATTGGCCGGAGCATGGGCCGTGGCTCAGGTCAGGGGTGTCAAATGATCGGAGCCCTTGACAGGCTCATCAGCTCAAACGCACATCACATCTCCGGGGGGCCCTGCTGTGGCGCTGGCAGGGGCCGCGCTGGAACGGGCGGCGCTGAAGGGGGCTGCGCCGGCTGGGGCTGCGCTGGAATGGGGTGCTGGGGCTGCACCGGCTGGGGCTGCGCTGGAATGGGGTGCTGGGGCTGCACCGGCTCACCAGCGTAGGCGGATGGCCACTGATCCGGGTGCTGCTCCACGTACGGTTCCGCCATCTCCTGTGGGCCCGCGTACTGCTGGCCCATGTACTGCTGGCCCACGCCGGGCATGCCAGCAGGCCCTCCCCCATTGGGGTTCAGGGGTGCCTCCGTTTTTGCGAGGGGCTTCTTACGGTTCAGTCGCCATATGGCGAGGGCTATCAGCGCCAGTGCCAGCAGCGCCAACAGGATGTATGTGAATCCTCGCAGATACCAGATCACAGCCGTTGCCACGCCTACCGCACCCCAAATGGTGAAGATGCGTTCTTCGAGTGCCATGCCAACTGCCAACAGGGCCACGAACACCAGTAAGGAGATGACCTGCTGTAGCGTGTCACCGCTGACTATGGTCAGAAGACCGCCAAGGCTGGCCGCGACGGCCGCGACCATGAGCATGGTCTTGCCTCCCTGCAGTTCCTTGGCCCGGTAGCGAATCATGGCAAGGACGGCAAACGCCAATGCACACCACTGTACAAACCAGAACACACCTAAATCTATGTAGGTTGTGGAGGCCCAGAACCAGACCAAGGCAGAGGACAGCACAGCTGCATCCATGCCCAGTCGGCGCCGTCCAGTAGGTAGTTCAACACAGGCAAGCACGGCAACCCCGGTGAAGGCTGCTGCCCCGAGCAGAGATGTGGTCTCGTCTGTCACCGCCCAGAGGGCAAAAACTCCACCCCCACCGAGCGCCACCGCAATCAGTCCAGCCCTGTTTACCTGCGTGCTAGCGAGCAAACTCACCAAGACCATGGCCATGATGTACAGCGCTCCCAGAACAACCACGAAGCCAGCCAGCGCGGCGTATCCGGGCCGATCCACCAAATCCAATACCTGACTGCGGAACATGAACGCGGACAGGAGCACCATCAAAGATCCCGGCAGCGTCAGCCACGGCGTCTTCATGATGTGGGCGGCCACCACAAGTGCAGTACCTGCCACCAGCCACATTGCGGCAAAAATCCCGGTGGCTGCCGCGCTATCCACCACGCAGGCAGTGGCCAGGAAGCAGCCGGTGGCAATCAACCAATACCAGCGCATCTGTTCAGTTTTCGGCTCAGTGACACACCGCCAAGCAATTGCGGCCACGCACAGAGCCAGCAGAATAAGGGCAGTGGCACCAGGCCACATCAGCGGTGCCAGCAGGACCGCGCCTCCCATGAGGGCAACAATGAGCAGATAAGCGGCGCCCCGTGCCTTCAAGCTCACTTGTGCAACCACGGCTGAGCCGGCCAGGGCAAGAAGTTCCAACGCCACTACCCACCGTAGTGCGGTTCCCGGTGAATCGAAGCCGCGAGTTTGGAGCACATAGGCAACAGGCAACACCAGCAGGGCTGTCAGCAGCAACCACAAACCAGCCCGCAACAAGGCATCTTCCCCAACAGCCGTGTTGAAGCGCCCTCTGGTGTCCGCCATGGCCTGCAGTCCCAGTTGGAGCAGCAGCACCACTGTCAACACGAGAGTGATGACCACCGCATTGTCCGTCAGTTCCCTCACAACTTCGCCAACGAGCATGGTTACCGCAACCCGAGCCAGCAGGAAGTGTGATCCGCGAACCATTCTGGACCCGGCCCTGGCTGCCACAAGTGCCGAGGTAGCTGTCAGGATGCCCAGAACCATAACCGCAAGCGGGCGATCGGCCAAGGCGATCAAGGCGATCAAGGCGATAAGCCATAAGGCCACGGGTGCCGACCAGAGCACAGCGGGCATCTGTCTGCTTCGCATCGTGCCACAGGTTGCCAGCACTGCAAGCGCCGCAGTGGCCAGTACCACGGCGAGCCTGGCAGTCCACAAGCCAGGGCTCTCAGCAATGACCGCCACACCAACCAGCATCACGGCCGCAAGCAAAGTCACCAGAACATCTGCGCAGAGTCCGCTCACTGCCCGTCCGCGCACGGCAACCACTGACAGGATCAGTATCTGGGGCACCAAAGCCAGCAGCAGAAAAGTCCCAAGCCCCACAGCAGTTCCGAAGATGGTGGTTGCAGGATTGTTTTCCTGCCATAACTGGTACAGCGCTATTGCCATCAGGAGCGAAACGGCTCTGGCGCCCCACCAATAAACCCAGCGGTGCAAGGTCTTTTCTTGGCGGCGCAGCAGGAAGCCCCCCACCAGCAGATAGACCAGCGCTGCGCCCCACGCCACGCTGGCACCAGCCGCGTCAAAGACCGGTCCTGTGCCCAGCGCAACAATAAAAAGGTACGACGGCGCGATGATCTCTGCGCGCGAGAATCCTCTGGTGCGGGGCAGCTTGACGAGTGAGAATACTACCGTGGCCAGACCCATGGCGAGGGCGGAAACAAGGAACTCCCAACGCAGCAATGGCAGCGTGGTGATTCCCGGGAAGGCGGGGCTATTTTGGCCCACATAGGTGACCGATAGCAGGATCACAAGAGCTGTTCCTGCTGTTGCCCAGGCGGCCGCTGAGTAGTTGGTGACGGAATTCGCTGCACCGAACTTGGCCAACATTGCATCAGCTAGCAACTGCAGAGCGCAAATGACACCCATGGCTGCCAAGATCAGATGGACCTTACCGGGTTGCGCCGGAATGAAGTGAGCAAGGGTTGCTGCGGCCAGCGCACTCACCAGCACACGCGCAATGATGAGCATTATGTGGCCCGTGGTGGTCCCTCGTGCCGCACGGTACCGCAACAGGGAGTAGATCAACCCAATGGACAGAAGCACCATCGCGTCCGCTGCGGACAGGAACAGCCAGCACAGCAAGGTCGCTGTCGCTGCCGGTAACGGCAGCCACTCCCCCTTCGGCAGGAAGATGGGCACCACTGCCATGGTTGCCACAAGTCCGACTGCGAGCCCCAGCGCGGCGAATGGCCATTGGCCGGCAGTGGTACTCCAGGGTGCAGCCAGCCCAGCCGTCCATGCGGCCGAGCTCACCGCCAGAACTACGGCGCTGGTGAGCACATCCCCGTCCACCCAGGCGCCGCGTCCCAAGTAGGCCGTGAGGCGGTTTCGGCTATAAGCAATGGTCAAAATCTGAACCGCCAGCACCACGGTGAAAGACGCGGCTGCCCAAACAAATTCCGGTTGGATGAGCCACCCAATGAAGGGCGCTGCCAAGGTCGCGGACAGCCTCAGGCCCAAGTAGTTCCACCGGCGCAGCGCAGGGGTGGCGACTACACACATGACCGCATAGAAGATAACCCCGGCAACCAGGACAAGCGTGTGATCAAAAGCGTTCAAGGCCAGCGAAAAGATGAGCGAACCAAGCAAACCTGCGGGGGCAAACCAAGGGCCGAGATCTGAGAGCGGTTTGGCATACAAGCCAGGCTCGGAGCCCCTGTTCTGCAACAGGTACCCGGCAAGGGACAGCAGTGCAGAAAAGACAATGAGTGCCGCGAAATACCAGGCCAAGGCTGCCCCGAGTACGGCCACGGAAGACCATGCGGTGGAGAGCAGGAAGGCGAGGGAAAGGTACACCACCAACCGGCTTTGCAGGCGCACAGCAGCCACAGCGTAGGCCACGGTTCCGATGAGGGAGGTCGCCAACCACACTGCGGGCCCATCCGGGAATCCCAAGTTGTACGTAGCCAGACCTGCGAAGGGGATGATCGCCAACGCCGTGCCGGCAAACGCCACGGCAGCAGGCTTGAGACGGGGCACTTTGGCGTGCAGTAGTAAACCAGCGCCATAGAAAAGTATTGTGGCGAACCAAACCCCCACCAACCGCACTGGCACCGGCTGGCTGCTGCCAACAAACAAGGCAGCTGCAGCCACCATCAGCAAACTGGCAACGTACAAGGTGATGTTGATGTTCTGAACTTCGCGCTTGCGCTTGCGCTCCGCGGCTACTGCCGGGTCCTGGACAACGGGTTTGGCTACCTGCTGCAGTGGTGGCAGCGACCGTGGCACCGTGCGTGGCATGACATTAGGTGGTGGCAAGTTATTAGGTGGTGGCATGGCATTGCGCGGAGGCAGGGGGGCCGCCGTGGTGTTCACAGGGGGCATGAGCACTGGCGCCGAAGCGGGACCGGACGGCCCAGCCTGGGCAGCAACCGCATCGCGCCAACCGGCCAGATGCCCCTCCAAGTATCCGCGACCATAGGCTTCCTGCACGACGGATAGAACCGACGGCGGCACCTTACCTTCTGGCTCCTGCTGCTGATGCATACTGCTCCCTCGTGGCTGTGAGCTCCCATCCTAAATCAAGAACAAGGCACTAACAGCACTTAATACATCAAGTGGACATAACGGCCCGTGCTCTAAATCTTCTTCAGTTCGGCAATAAGTTCAGCATTACCGCATGCCGCTGCGAAGGCAGTGATCCGCCGTTCAATTTCCCGGCCCAACAACCACACTCCCACAGGATGAGTCAACCATCGCAGCCACCTTGGCTTGCAGGAAAAGGTGTACTTCCAAACCAGCCTGGTTCCGCCGTCGCACTCGCTAAAGCGCCAGCCGCCACCAAATTGGGCGAAGAACCACGGGCCGGATACCATCTTCATGCCGACGTTCCGCCCGGGGACGTAAGAGACATATTCGCTGACCATGAGCAGGCCCATCCGTGACCTGGTCCGGGTGCGCACCCCCTTGCCGGCCTTGGTGGCACCATCTTGAAAATGTTGTGAATGAATAAACGGATCCCATTTCAGCCGGAAATCACCTGTGGTTTGAGACAATTCGAAGGCGCTGGCGGGATCCAGCAGCACCGTACGTTCGGCAACTACTTGCGGCATGGGCTTACTCTTCCTGAAGTGCGGAGAACGTCATCGCGGAGGGGTGCTGCCGTCCCGTTTCAGCGGGCCCCCAGCACGGATTAGGCCCATTGTTCCACCAATGGCCGGTCCATGCGCCAAGGCAGGAACTTCGCGACCAATTTCCACTTCGCGCCCAGGTTCGACGCCGGATTCTCGCCCACAAAGGCCAACTCCACCTTCCACGGGTGCATGCGGCCGTCGGAAAACCCTCCACTAGCCCGTTCACAGGTGACAATGCCGTGCTTTTTTGTGGCGATGCCTTGCTTGCTCATAGCCATTGGGCCAGCCTATAGTCCTATCAGCTGGCTACCATGGGGAATACTCCCCATCGAAAGTTCCACCGCTGGCCTCTACGCTGGGCTGAAGAACACATGGCTATTGGCCATATCCCCTCCATGCATCCATTGAACGGACAGCCATGAACGAGTTCATGCTCGGCGCAGACCCGGAAGAGCTCCGGGCATTGGCCACGCTCTTCCAAAAGCACTCGGCAGCATTGGATCAAACCTCCAATGATCTCAACCCCACCATCATGCGGGCCCGCTGGAACGGCCCTGACGCACAGCGTTTCCGTCAGGACTGGACGTCGCGGCTGCGGCCTCAGATCAAGTCGGCCAGCACCATGTTTACTGAAACCTCAGAAAAGTTGCAGGCTCAGGCCCAGGAGCAGGAGAATGCTTCCTCGGAAGTCAGCCTAGGCGGCGGCAACACTCTGGGCTACGAGGCTGAAGAAACTGGCGGCGGGACTTCTGCGAACCAGCAAGCCCTTGAGAACATTGGCACCCGCACAGATCAGGAAGTTCGCCTCTGGTGGGCGGACCTGAGCGATGCGGAAAAGACCACGCTGCTGCATTCCAGCGATGAGTTCGGAATTCCCAACGCATACCGTCTCGCCGCGTTAGAAGACAAACTCCCCCGTGAAGACCAAGATCGCATCCGTGAATACCTTGTTGAGTCGGCCAAGGGCTCCATCCCCATGTACTCACAGTCAGACAAAATTGGTGTGGATGGCCAGATCGCTTGGGTGCACGGCGGCGCCCACCTCTCGAGCAAGATCACACAAAACGCTGACGGCTCGGTAAAACTCACCCTTGCAGGGGACATCAGTGGTGGCGCCAACACACCCAGCACCAAGGCTGGCGCTGATGTGACACTGAGCGGCGAGCTTTCAAGGACCTATAAGTTCAATTCATTGGAGGAGGCGCTTGCCGCTCGCGCACAAATGCTCAATGAACTGCCTCCGGACAGTTTTTCACGGGCATCGGATGCCATCACAAACCCTGGTGAATACATCGAAAAGACCCTGGATGCAGCGGCGAATGGCCATGGCTCCACTGACGAGTACACAAGCCGAAAGGGCACACTTTCAGTTGGCGCAAAAGTAGATGTTTCTGCCGACGTCTCGGCAGAAGCGAAGCTTTCGCTCGCCTACGAACAGAATCTTAGCGATGGTACTGCCACAGCCAGTGCAACAGCCTCAGTGAAGGCACAGCTTGATCTGGGCGACGGGATGAAGTTTGGCGGAAATGGGGAAGCCGGGGTCACCCTGAGCATGGACAAAGACGGCGACATCAACAAGATGACAATCAATCTTAAGGGAACCATTGAAGGCTCAGCCAAGGTTCAGGACAATCCAAATATCCAAGATCCCCTAGCGGAACTGTTCGGCCCGAAACCTCCGTCTGAAGGACCCAGTGCCAAGTCCAGTGTAGGAATCCAAGGAACGGTGCGTATGGAGCTGCAGAACACAGCCCAGAACCAACATCTCATCGATAGTTACCTGAGCAACATCGCCTCGGGCAACAATCTTGCGGCAGCTGGCGATCTAGAAAACATCTACCGCGCATCAGGTGTGACACTCCAAGCAAATTCAGTTGTCTCCACAGAAAGCAATCTGGTTGACTTTAACAGCGGAGTTGCCTCGCTGAAAGTTGGTGGCAGCTCCGAAACGACCATCAACGCTGGTACGTTACACAAGGCTCCTTATGGCGGAAACTATAAGATCATCACGGGCCAGAACCTTGCTGGAACCATGAGGTAACACCATTGAACATACTTTGTCCTAACCATCTGAGAGGCCCCAAACCATGAGCCAACCATTCGATACCGGGCTGGGCCTGACACTTGTCCTGCCCGATGGGGCACAAGCCATCGAGGTCTCAAGCGCAGGACCTGCCAGCCGCCAGTTCAGTCTGGTGCGTGGGGAGGTAATTTCCGTGGTCCGTGATGACGGGGCAGCTTTAGAATTCCCAGATCTTCTGGCATGGGCGCAAGGCATGGCTCAGCACTATGTTCAGGACTTCGACGCCGTTGAAGAGGCTCAGGGCACTATCTCAAGTGACGGTAAGCAAAGTTACGCCTACGCGGTCACCTTCAATGATGCCAACGGAGTCCCCCGCAGGGCCACGTTGATCGCCACGTTGCTCGCGGGCGGGCTTTTTGCAGGTATCACGTTGCTGGCTATCAACGCCGGCCAGGGACTGGATACTGAGCTGGTACAGGAGCTCGTGGATGGCTTGGCTCGGAGCGCAGGCTAAGACTCCACCCACGACACCGGTACCAACCTTGGTGCCGGTGTTTTTTGTGCCCACTCGCCCAAGGCGACAATGACGCACAGAAGACCTCACGCCGTCGTGCCTGCATCATTTAACACAAAGAAGGACCCCAGCCGAAGCTGGGGCCCTTCTTCAAAGATCTAAGTTAGTCAGAGACTACTTGATGATCTTGGTGACACGACCTGAACCAACGGTGCGGCCGCCTTCGCGGATAGCGAAGCCGAGGCCCTCTTCCATGGCGATCGGCTGGATCAGCGCGACAGTCATTTCGGTGTTGTCGCCAGGCATAACCATTTCCGTGCCCTCAGGCAGGGTGATGACGCCGGTAACATCCGTGGTGCGGAAGTAGAACTGCGGGCGGTAGTTGGAGTAGAACGGGTTGTGACGCCCGCCCTCATCCTTGGCCAAGATGTAGACGTTGGCTTCGAAATCGGTGTGCGGGGTAATGGAACCCGGCTTGACGATAACCTGGCCACGCTCTACGTCTTCGCGCTTGATACCGCGGAGAAGCAGACCACAGTTCTCGCCGGCCCAAGCCTCGTCGAGCTGCTTGTGGAACATTTCGATACCGGTAACCGTGGTCTTCTGGACCGGACGGATTCCGACAATCTCAATTTCAGAGTTGATCTTGAGGGTTCCACGCTCGGCGCGGCCCGTAACAACGGTTCCACGGCCAGTGATGGTGAAGACATCTTCAACCGGCATCAAGAACGGCTTGTCCTTGTCGCGGATGGGGTCAGGAACGTGGTTGTCAACGGCTTCCATCAGGTCCTCAACGGACTTGACCCAAACCGGGTCGCCTTCCAGAGCCTTCAGGCCGGAAACGCGCACAACGGGTGCCTCGTCGCCGTCGAAGCCCTGTGAGGAGAGAAGTTCGCGAACTTCCATTTCGACCAAGTCGAGGAGTTCTTCGTCATCAACCATGTCGGACTTGTTCAGTGCAACCAGCAGGTAGGGGACACCAACCTGGCGGGCCAACAGAACGTGCTCGCGAGTCTGGGCCATCGGGCCGTCAGTCGCAGCAACCACCAAGATAGCGCCGTCCATCTGCGCAGCACCGGTGATCATGTTCTTGATGTAGTCAGCGTGACCGGGGGCGTCTACGTGTGCGTAGTGGCGCTTCTCGGTCTGGTACTCAACGTGCGAGATGTTGATCGTGATACCGCGCTGCTTCTCCTCGGGAGCCGAGTCGATAGTAGCGAAGTCACGCTGCTCGTTAAGATCGGGGTACTTGTCGTACAGTACCTTGGAAATGGCAGCCGTCAACGTGGTCTTACCATGGTCAACGTGACCGATGGTGCCGATGTTAACGTGCGGCTTGGTCCGCTCGAACTTTGCCTTTGCCACGGGGTCCTCCTAGAACGTTTTCAGATGGCTTACTCTCAGCGACGCTTTTCGTCACTGAAACCGTAGTAAGTCTACTGGGGGCTTTTTATGTTTAAGAAATTACTGATTGCTGGCGTCTGTCCCAGCTTAGGGCTGGAACAGACGCCGTGCAAAAGTGCGACTACTCGCCGCGGGCCTTCTGGATGATCTCGTCGGCAACTGCCTTCGGAACCTCAGAGTAGCTATCGAACTTCATCGAGTACACTGCGCGACCCTGGGTCTTTGAACGCAAGTCACCGATGTAACCGAACATGCCGGACAAGGGGACAAGAGCCTTGATGACCTTGACACCGCTTGCGTCCTCCATGGACTGCATCTGTCCACGACGTGAGTTGATGTCACCGATTACTTCACCCATGTATTCCTCAGGGGTGCGGACTTCAACTTCCATCAGCGGTTCGAGCAGAACCGGGTTGGCCAACCGAGCGGCTTCCTTGAACGCCATGCGACCGGCGATCTTGAAGGCCATTTCGGAAGAGTCAACATCGTGTGACGCGCCGTCAAGCAGCGTGGCCTTGATGCCAACCATTGGGTAGCCGGCCAGCACGCCGTCAGGCAGTGCGGACTGGATGCCCTGGTCAACGCTGGGGATGTACTCGCGGGGAACACGGCCACCAGTGACCTTGTTCTCGAAGGAGTACATTTCGCCATCGTGCGTATCCAGCGGCTCAATGGCAATCTGGATCTTAGCGAACTGACCTGAACCACCGGTCTGCTTCTTGTGCGTGTAGTCATGCTTGACTACGGCGCGCTTGATGGTTTCGCGGTAAGCAACCTGCGGCTTGCCAACGTTAGCTTCAACGTTGAATTCGCGACGCATGCGGTCCACCAGGATATCCAGGTGAAGCTCGCCCATGCCGCCAATTTCGGTCTGGCCGGTGTCTTCGTTGAGGGTAACGGTGAACGTCGGGTCCTCAGCGGAGAGCTTCTGGATAGCAGTGGAGAGCTTCTCCTGGTCACCCTTGGTCTTCGGCTCGATGGCAACGAAGATCACGGGCTCGGGGAAGGTCATCGACTCAAGTACTACCGGGTTGGCCGGATCGCACAAGGTGTCACCGGTGGTGGTGTCCTTGAGGCCAATCACAGCGTAGATGTGGCCTGCATGGACCTCGTCTACCGGCATTTCCTTGTTGGCGTGCATCTGGAAGAGCTTGCCAATGCGTTCCTTCTTCTGCTTCGTTGAGTTCAGCAGCTGAGTACCGGGAGTTGCCTTGCCGGAGTACACGCGGATGAAGTTCAACTGACCGAAGAACGGGTGCGTTGCGATCTTGAAGGCGAGAGCCGAGAACGGCTCGTCTTCACTCGGCTCGCGCTTGATCTCGATTTCCTCGTTGCGGGGATCGTGACCGATCATCGCACCAACGTCCAACGGGTTCGGCAGGAAATCGATGACAGCATCGAGCATGGGCTGAACGCCGCGGTTCTTGAAAGCTGAACCACAGAAGACCGGGTAGATCTCGGAGTTCACAGTCAGCTTGCGAATGCCAGCCTTCAGTTCCTCAATGCTGGGCTCTATGCCCTCGAGGTACTTCTCCATGAGTTCTTCGGAGGCCTCGGCAGCAGCCTCTACGAGGGCGGCACGGTACTCTTCAGCCTTTTCCTGCAGATCCGCGGGGATCTCCTGGATTTCGTAGTTGGCACCCATGGTGACGTCACCCTTGGAGTCGCCAGCCCAAACGAAGGCCTTCATGGTCAGCAGATCGACGACGCCAACGAATTCGCTTTCAGCACCGATAGGCAGCTGCATAACGAGGGGCTTGGCACCCAAGCGGTTGATGATGGTGTCTACCGTGAAGTAGAAATCAGCACCGAGCTTGTCCATCTTGTTGACGAAGCAGATACGCGGAACGTTGTACTTGTCAGCCTGGCGCCAAACAGTCTCAGACTGCGGCTCTACGCCTTCCTTGCCGTCAAAAACAGCAACTGCGCCGTCGAGCACGCGAAGTGAGCGCTCAACCTCAACAGTGAAGTCAACGTGGCCGGGTGTGTCAATGATGTTGATCTGGTTGTTGTTCCAGAAGCAGGTCACGGCGGCGCTCGTGATGGTGATGCCGCGTTCCTTTTCCTGTTCCATCCAGTCAGTCGTCGATGCACCGTCGTGCGTTTCGCCGAGCTTGTGGTTCACACCCGTGTAGAACAGGATGCGCTCAGTTGTAGTGGTCTTGCCAGCATCAATGTGGGCCATGATGCCGATGTTGCGGACCTTGTTAAGGTCTGTAAGCACGTCCTGTGCCACGGTTTCTCCCTTATCTAGAGATGAGCTCGAAGGTTGCTGGCGGGGTTACCGCCAGCAACCTGAAGGCTCTAGTTACCAGCGGTAATGGGCGAAGGCCTTGTTGGACTCAGCCATCTTGTGGGTATCTTCGCGACGCTTGACAGCAGCACCAAGGCCATTGGAGGCATCCAGAACTTCGTTGCGCAAACGCTCGGTCATGGTCTTCTCGCGGCGAGCCTTCGAGTAACCAACCAACCAGCGCAAAGCCAAAGCGGTCTGACGACCCGGCTTAACTTCAACCGGAACCTGGTAGGTGGCGCCACCAACACGGCGGGACTTGACCTCAAGGCTGGGCTTGATGTTCTCCATGGCCTTCTTCAAGGCAACTACGGGATCAGCACCGGTCTTTTCACGTACACCCTCAAGTGCGCCGTAAACGATGCGCTCTGCGGTGGACTTCTTACCGTCAACCAGAACCTTGTTGATCAGCTGAGTGACCAAAGGGGAACCGTATACGGGATCTACTACTAGCGGCCGCTTGGGGGCCGGACCCTTGCGAGGCATATTACTTCTTCTCCATCTTTGCACCGTAGCGGCTACGTGCCTGCTTGCGGTTCTTAACGCCCTGGGTATCCAGTGCGCCGCGGACGATCTTGTAACGAACACCGGGAAGGTCCTTAACACGGCCTCCACGGACGAGCACGATGGAGTGCTCCTGAAGGTTGTGGCCTACACCGGGGATGTAAGCGGTAACTTCCACGCCGCCGTTGAGGCGCACACGTGCAACCTTACGCAGAGCCGAGTTCGGCTTCTTCGGGGTGGTTGTGTAAACGCGCGTGCAAACGCCGCGACGCATGGGGCTGCCCTTAAGTGCGGGAGCCTTGGTCTTCGTGACCTTGGGTGTCCGGCCCTTTCGGACCAGCTGGTTAATCGTAGGCACTTTCGTGTTCTCCGTTGTTTTCTCGAGTGGATTCTCGTGTTGCCGGCCCCGCTGATCAAAATGAATCGACCTACGGGGAAAGCCTTTTACTGGTAGTCGCAGACTTGGCGACTTCACAGCGCCTAGGCATGCAAAAATGTGGCATTCGCTGTACAAGAACCGTACAACCCGGACCCGCATCCACTTTCCGAAGAAAATTGACGCTCTTATCCACTGCCACACTAACAATTACTCACTACGTTACCACTACATTGCCCCAGCACTGAAATCGAGGTCAACTCATGCTTGACACATGCACTGCACAAGCGCATTGTACTAATTACCCCGCGACTCTAAAAGCTGGCCTGTGGGCTGGCGGAGCCCCTCATGCGGAGTGGGATGTTGTCGAATTGCGGTGCGTCATGGCGGATACGGATTTAGTTCTTGAGGGTGGCGGAGTCAAGGGCTCCAGCCTTGTCGGGGCGGTGACGGCCTTGGCAGCACACAGTGACCCTTACACTTTCCACCGGATTGCGGGCACCTCCGCAGGGGCCATCGTGGCCGCTTTTCTGGCGTCAGGAATGACACCGGCACAGGTGAAGAACGTCATGGAGTCGTTGGATTTTGCCAAGTTTGAGGACAAGCAGGGTTTCCTAGAGCACATCCCCGGTATTGGGCCGGCCACCGGCCTGTTCTTGCACGAGGGCTTGTTCGTTGGTGGCTTCATGCACGACTGGATCGCCGAAACACTGGCCGCTCAGGGCGTACGAACCTGGGCGGATTTGAGGGATGACGATCCTGGCAGCGCGCTTCCGCCTGAACAGCGATACAAGCTGGTTGTCATAGTTTCAGACGTTTCACGCGGCATCATGCTGCGCCTACCGTGGGACTACCAGTCGCTTCTGGGGATGGACCCGGACATGATACCGGTGGCGGACGCTATTAGGGCTTCCGCGTCCATCCCCTTTTTCTTCCGCCCTTGGAAGATGCAGGCCGATCCAACTCTCACAGGTCACGACCACATTGTTTGTGCCGACGGTGGGCTGCTGTCCAATTTCCCTATGGCCATCTTTGATCGAAATGACGGGAAGGAGTCACGCTGGCCAACCATCGGCGTCAAACTTTCTGGCCAGAGAACTATTCGCACCACAGATTGGAGTCCTGACAACACCAACGTGGCGCTGGCCAAGTCATTGCTAGCGACCATGATGAGTGCCCACGACAACGCCTACGTGAACAATCCCCAAGCAAGTTCGCGCACCATTTTTGTCAACACCACCCCTTATCAGGCCACCGACTTCCACCTCTCCCCCGCAGACAAAAGCACCATGTTTGGCCGGGGGATGAGCAGCGGTCAGAAATTCCTGACCACCTGGGACTGGGATAAGTGGAAGTCCGGCGACTACAGCTTGGGCTAGCGCAGGAGCGTTCCTAAAATAACACCCTAAAGTGAGGGAGCCATGTTAAAGCACGACGGCGGTGAGTCACCTTTGCAAGGTGACTCACCGCCCGGTCGTTGCCTCCCAAACTTCGCAAGCTCAGTTCGGGTCCTTCGGCAACTCCCTTAGCGCACTATCGGCATGTCAGCCGGAGAAGTTGGTACCGAGATCGTAGTCATCCAAGGGGATGGCACGGAACTCGTTGCCCAAATCTCCTACGCCGCCCACGTAGTCAAAGTCGCTGAATGCGCTCGGACCGGTGAACAGATTGGCCTTGGCCTCTTCCGTGGGCTCCACCGTGACGTTGGTGTAGCGCGGAAGGCCGGTGCCGGCAGGGATCAACTTACCGATGATCACGTTCTCCTTCAGACCCAACAACGGATCCGACTTCCCTTCCATGGCCGCCTGCGTCAGAACGCGAGTGGTCTCCTGGAAGGATGCGGCGGAGAGCCATGATTCGGTAGCCAAAGAAGCCTTGGTGATACCCATCAGCTCGTTACGACCTGATGCCGGCTTCTTGCCCTCGGACACGACGCGACGGTTTTCCGTTTCGAAGCGGCCACGCTCGGCAAGCTCACCGGGCAGCAGCTTCGAGTCACCGGACTCGATGACCGTTACGCGGCGCAGCATCTGGCGGACAATAACCTCGACGTGCTTGTCGTGGATACCCACACCCTGGCTGCGGTAAACGCCCTGAACTTCCTCAACGAGGTGCTTCTGAGCGGCACGCGGGCCGAGGATACGCAGAACCTGCTTGGGGTCAACAGCACCCACAATCAGCTTCTGGCCAACTTCAACATGCTCGCCATCAGCAACCTGCAGGCGTGCGCGTCGCAGTACCGGGTAGGCGATCTCTTCAGTGCCGTCGTCCGGTGTGAGGATCAGACGCATCGTCTTTTCGGACTCATCAATGTTGATGCGGCCGGCAGCTTCTGCGATCGGAGCCACACCCTTGGGGGTACGTGCTTCGAAGAGCTCCTGGATACGGGGCAGACCCTGGGTGATGTCCTCGCCACGGCTGGCCGAAACAGCACCACCGGTGTGGAAGGTACGCATGGTCAGCTGAGTACCGGGCTCACCAATGGACTGAGCGGCAATAATACCGACAGCCTCACCAATGTCCACGGTCTTGCCCGTGGCCAAGGAACGGCCGTAGCAAAGGGCGCAGGTACCAACAGTTGACTCACAGGTGAGCACTGAACGGACCTTGATCTCTTCAATGCCTGCTGCGAACAGCTTGGCAATGAGGACATCTCCAACATCGTCCCCGGCCTCGGCCAGGACAGCACCGGATGCGTCCACTACTTCGGCAGCCAAGGTACGGGCGTAAACGCTGTTCTCGACTTCCTCGTGCAGTACGATCTCACCCATGGAATCAACCACTGCGATGGGCAGGGTCAGGCCACGCTCAGTGCCACAATCGTCTTCGCGAACGATGACATCCTGTGAAACGTCAACCAGACGGCGCGTCAGGTAACCGGAGTTAGCGGTACGCAAAGCGGTATCAGCCAGACCCTTACGGGCACCGTGTGTGGCGATGAAGTATTCCAGAACCGACAGGCCCTCACGGTAGGAGGACTTGATGGGACGGGGAATAATTTCACCCTTAGGGTTGGCCACCAGGCCACGGATACCGGCAATCTGGCGAACCTGCATCCAGTTACCACGGGCACCGGAGGAAACCATACGGTTGATCGTGTTGGATGCGGCGAACGAGTCACGCATAACGTCTGCGATCTCGTTGGTTGCCTGGTTCCAGATGTCGATGAGCTCCTGGCGGCGCTCGTCGTCAGCGATCAGACCCTTGTCATACTGAGCCTGGACCTTGGCGGCCTTGACCTCGTAGCTCTCCAAGATAGCCGGCTTCGCAGCAGGGACCTCAATGTCGGAGATGGCAACGGTGATTCCTGATCGGGTTGCCCAGTAGAAACCGGCATCCTTCAAGTTATCCAGTGTTGCTGCCACAACAACCTTGGGGTACCGCTCGGCGAGGTCGTTGACGATCTCGGAGAGCTGGCCCTTATCTGCCACTGCTTCCACCCAGGGGTAGTCAGCAGGCAGGGTGTCGTTGAAGAGCACCTGTCCCAGTGAGGTATCGATGATGGCACTACCGCCAGCTTCGAAGCCTTCCGGGCCCTTGCGCTCGGCACCGGGGATAAAGTCTTCCAGGCGGATCTTGACCTGTGAGTTCAAGTGCAACTCACCGGCGTCGAACGCCATGACAGCTTCAGCCGCGGTGGAGAACACACGGCCTTCGCCCACTGAACCCTCACGCTTGGTGGTCAAGTGGTACAGGCCAATGATCATATCCTGCGAAGGCAGAGTCACCGGACGGCCATCTGAAGGCTTCAAAATGTTGTTCGAGGACAGCATCAAGATGCGAGCTTCGGCCTGAGCCTCGGGGCTCAGCGGCAGGTGAACTGCCATCTGGTCGCCGTCGAAGTCAGCGTTGAAGGCGCCACAAACCAGCGGGTGAAGCTGAATTGCCTTACCTTCAACAAGCTGGGGCTCGAACGCCTGGATACCCAAACGGTGCAGGGTTGGTGCACGGTTCAGCAGAACCGGGTGCTCGGTGATGATCTCTTCGAGAACATCCCACACCTGGGGACGGAAACGCTCCACCATGCGCTTGGCGCTCTTGATGTTCTGTGCATGGTTGAGGTCAACCAAGCGCTTCATCACGAACGGCTTGAAGAGCTCCAACGCCATCTGCTTGGGCAGACCACACTGGTGCAGCTTCAGCTGCGGGCCAACCACAATGACCGAACGGCCGGAGTAGTCAACACGCTTGCCGAGGAGGTTCTGACGGAAACGACCCTGCTTGCCCTTGAGCATGTCGCTCAGTGACTTCAGCGGACGGTTGCCCGGTCCGGTGACAGGACGGCCGCGGCGGCCATTGTCAAACAAAGAGTCCACAGCTTCTTGAAGCATGCGCTTTTCGTTGTTGACAATGATCTCCGGAGCGCCCAAATCAAGCAGTCGCTTGAGACGGTTGTTGCGGTTGATCACGCGACGGTACAGATCGTTCAGGTCCGAGGTGGCGAAACGGCCACCGTCGAGCTGAACCATGGGGCGCAGTTCCGGCGGAATCACCGGGACAGCGTCCAGAACCATGCCAAGCGGGCTGTTGTTGGTGGTCAGGAATGCGTTGACAACCTTCAGTCGCTTCAGGGCGCGGGTTTTACGCTGGCCCTTGCCGTTGGCAATGATGTCGCGCAGGATCTCGGCTTCGCCGGCCATGTCGAACGTCTCAAGACGGCTCTTGATGGCTTCGGCACCCATGGAACCTTCAAAGAACATGCCGTAGCGCTCGCGCAGTTCGCGGTAGAGGGCTTCGTCACCTTCCAAGTCAGCAACCTTGAGAGCCTTGAACCGGTCCCAAACCTGCTCGAGGCGGTCGATGTCGGCGTCAGCGCGCTTGCGCACATTGGCCATCTGACGGTCCGCGGAGTCACGGGCCTTCTTCTTATCGGCTGCCTTGGCGCCTTCACCTTCCAGGCGGGCAAGCTCGCCTTCGAGGTCACGGGCAATGGTGGCGATATCGTTATCGCGAGTATCGACCATGCGCTTCTTTTCCAGGTCGTGCTCAATCTGGAGGTTCGGCAGTTCTTCATGGCGGGCAGCGTCATCAACGCTGGTGATCATGTAAGCCGCGAAGTAGATGACCTTTTCAAGGTCCTTCGGGGCTAGATCTAGCAGGTAACCCAAGCGCGAGGGAACGCCCTTGAAGTACCAGATGTGGGTAACGGGAGCTGCCAGCTCAATGTGGCCCATGCGCTCACGGCGCACCTTGGCGCGGGTGACTTCAACACCACAACGCTCACAGATGATGCCCTTGAAACGCACGCGCTTGTACTTACCGCAGTAGCATTCCCAGTCACGGGAAGGCCCGAAGATCTTTTCACAGAAAAGACCGTCTTTTTCCGGCTTGAGCGTGCGGTAGTTGATGGTTTCCGGCTTCTTGACTTCGCCGTGGCTCCAGTCGCGAATATCTTGCGCGGTGGCCAGGCCAATCTGCATACTGCCGAAGGAGGATTCGCTGGACATATGGGTCCTGTTCTCTCTAATTCTCTAAAGTCTGAAAGTCTGTGGCGGGTACGGGAGGAAGCGGAAGGAACGACGGCGGCGGGTGAGTGCCGCCGTCGGCCCCTAGCTACACTTCTTCGACAGAGTTTGGCTCGGCCCGTGACAGGTCGATGCCCAGCTCTTCCGCGGCCCGGAAGACTTCTTCATCCGAGTCACGCATCTCAATCGTGGCGCCGTCGGTGGAAAGGACTTCCACGTTCAGGCACAGCGACTGCATTTCCTTGATAAGAACCTTGAAGGACTCCGGAATACCGGGCTCCGGGATGTTCTCGCCCTTGACGATGGCTTCGTAAACCTTCACGCGGCCATGGATGTCATCGCTCTTGATGGTCAGCAGTTCCTGCAGCGTGTACGCCGCACCATAAGCTTCCAGTGCCCAAACTTCCATCTCACCAAAGCGCTGTCCACCGAACTGCGCCTTACCGCCCAAGGGCTGCTGGGTGATCATGGAGTACGGGCCTGTGGAGCGTGCATGGATCTTGTCATCCACCAGGTGGTGAAGTTTCAGGATGTACATATAGCCCACGGAAACCGGGTCCGGGAACGGCTCGCCGGAGCGGCCATCGAACAACATGGTCTTACCGGAGGAATCGATCAGGCGTTCCCCGTCACGAGTGACGTTGGTGGAATCGAGCAAACCAGTGATTTCAGTATCACGGGCACCGTCGAATACCGGGGTGGCAACCTTGGTCTGGCCGCTTTCGCGGGGCAGGTTCGGCAGGTTCTTGATCCAGTCAGGCTCGCCTTCAACCTTCCAACCGGTCTTGGCAACCCAACCGAGGTGGATCTCCAGGACCTGTCCTACGTTCATTCGCCCTGGCACACCCAAGGGGTTCAGGACAATGTCAACAGGGGTACCGTCGGCAAGGAAGGGCATATCTTCGATCGGAAGGATCTTGGAAATAACACCCTTGTTACCGTGACGGCCAGCGAGCTTGTCACCATCGGTGATCTTGCGCTTGTTGGCAACGTACACGCGAACCAGCTGGTTCACGCCGGGAGGAAGGTCATCTTCGGAATCGCGGTCAAAGACGCGCACACCGATGACGGTGCCGGACTCGCCGTGGGGAACCTTCAAGGAAGTGTCGCGAACTTCGCGGCTCTTCTCACCAAAGATGGCGCGCAGCAGGCGCTCTTCCGGGGTCAGCTCGGTCTCGCCCTTAGGCGTGACCTTTCCAACCAGGATGTCGCCAGCTTCAACTTCGGCACCGATGTGGATGATGCCGCGCTCGTCCAGACCGGCAAGGATTTCCTCGGAGACGTTCGGGATGTCCCGAGTGATCTCTTCGGCACCGAGCTTGGTGTCGCGGGCATCGATCTCGTGCTCTTCGATGTGAATTGAGGAGAGCACATCTTCGGCAACAATGCGCTGCGAAAGGATGATGGCATCCTCGTAGTTGTGACCTTCCCAGGACATGAAGGCAACCAACAGGTTCTTACCCAGGGCAAGTTCACCCATGTCCGTTGCCGGACCGTCGGCAATGATGCCGCCCACTTCCAGGCGCTGGCCTTCTGAAGCCAGAACACGCTGGTTGTAAGCGGTTCCCTGGTTTGAACGCTGGTACTTGGCGATCGGGTAGCTGATTTCCGTGCCGTCGTCATTCAGCATGACAACGACGTCGGCGGAAACCTCCGAAACCACACCGGCCTTCTTGGCGATGACAACGTCACCGGCGTCAACAGCGGTTGCGCGCTCCATGCCGGTGCCGACGAAGGGAGCCTCGGAACGGACCAACGGAACAGCCTGACGCTGCATGTTCGCACCCATGAGGGCGCGGTTGGCGTCATCGTGCTCGAGGAACGGAATCAGTGCGGTAGCCACTGACACCATCTGGCGCGGGGAAACGTCCATGTACTCGACCTCGTCGGCCGGAATCAAGACAGGCTCGCCGCCACCACCGCGCTGGCGAACCAGAACGGAGTCTTCCAGGAAGTGGTTGTTGGTATCCAAAGGCGCGTTGGCCTGTGCAATAACAACTTCCATCTCGTCATCAGCTGTCAGGTAGTCAACCTCGTCAGAAACGAAGCCGTCCTTGACCCGGCGGTACGGGGTCTCGATGAAGCCGAAGGGGTTAATGCGACCGTAGGAAGCCAAGGAACCGATCAGACCAATGTTGGGGCCTTCAGGGGTTTCAATGGGGCACATGCGGCCGTAGTGCGACGGGTGAACGTCACGAACTTCCATGCCGGCACGGTCACGGGAGAGACCACCCGGGCCCAGCGCGGAGAGACGACGCTTGTGCGTCAGACCGGCCAGCGGGTTGTTCTGATCCATGAACTGTGAGAGCTGAGACGTTCCGAAGAACTCCTTGATAGCTGCCACGACGGGGCGGATGTTGATCAGGGTCTGCGGCGTGATCGCTTCGACGTCCTGAGTGGTCATACGCTCGCGGACAACTCGCTCCATGCGAGACAGACCCGTGCGGACCTGGTTCTCGATGAGCTCGCCAACGGCGCGGATACGACGGTTACCGAAGTGGTCAATGTCGTCGACGTCAACGCGCAAGTCAACCTCGGCGCCGTCGCGCTTGCCCTTGGTGGTCTTGTTGCCAGCGTGCAAGGCAACCAGGTACTTGATCATGGCGACAATGTCATCCACGCTCAGCACGGATGCTTCGGGGCTGCTCAACGGCAGGTCAATACCCAGCTTGCGGTTGATCTTGTAACGGCCAACTTTGGCCAGATCGTAGCGCTTGGGGTTGAAGTACAAGTTGTGCAGCAGTGCATCGGCTGCGTCTACTGTGGGCGGCTCGCCCGGGCGCAGCTTGCGGTAGATGTCCAGCAAGGCATCTTCGCGGCCGGTGGTGGCGTCCTTTTCCAAGGTGGCGCGGATCGAGTCGAACTCGCCAAACTCTTCAAGGATCTGGCCTTCGCTCCAGCCCAGCGCCTTCAGCAGTACGGTGACTGACTGCTTGCGCTTGCGGTCCAGGCGAACACCAACCTGATCGCGCTTGTCGATCTCCAGCTCGAACCATGCACCACGTGAGGGGATGATCTTGGCGGTGAAGATTTCCTTGTCACTGGTCTTATCCGCGGTGCGCTCAAAGTAAGCACCCGGGGAACGGACCAGCTGGGAAACAACAACACGCTCGGTGCCATTGATGACAAACGTGCCCTTGTTGGTCATGAGCGGGAAATCGCCCATGAAGACAGTCTGCTGCTTGATTTCACCGGTCATGTTGTTCATGAACTCGGCCTTGACGTACAGGGGTGCGGCGTACGTGGCGTCGCGGTCCTTGCATTCGTCAACGGTGAACTTGGGGTCAGAGAACTCCGGCTCCGTGAAGGACAAGGACATGGTGCCCTGGAAGTCCTCAATCGGGGAGATCTCTTCGAAGATGTCGGACAGACCAGAGGTGACGGCCACGCTGTCATCGCCAGCATCCACAGCGCTCGCCATGCGATCTTGCCAGCGCTCGTTACCTACGAGCCAGTCAAAGCTCTCGGTCTGGAGGGCAAGCAGATTCGGCACGTCAAGCGGCTCGTGAATCTTTGCGAATGAGAGGCGACTCTTTGCACCATCAGTGCTGTTTGAATCGATAGCGGTTGCAGCGTTATTTACATTAGAGGTGCTCGAGGCGACCAAGAGGGATCCTTCCACAGACCTGCAGGCTTGTTCTTACGAACCCTCACCCGTTTCTCTCCCGGTCATCAAACCCGGAGGAACGCTGGCCAAGTAGCCCTAGAAAACGCATCAAAGTACAGCTATGCTGCCCTTTGGGTGCGTGTTTCCATGACTCTTGTCCGATACAAAGCCCACCGCTATATGAAGGCTGAAGGTTAAGAGGGATACGCAAAGAACTACACTACCCCTTAAAGGGTCGCGTGTCTACCCCGAGATCCAAGAAACCGCAAGTGGGGTCTTTCCCTCCCATTGTCGCGCAGCCACATTAGGCAGGAACATTACTCTGAAACGCCCTTCTGGACACCCAAAGGAATTTTACTTGGCATGAGTGCTGTTAGATTCTATGGAAGGGCTGCGCGGCTCAACGAGGAGCCGTGCGCAATCAAGGGTCAAGGAGCAGTGCGGCCATGGTGTCACAAGCAAATGATGTGGTAATTCTCGCCGGAGCACGCACCCCGCAGGGACGGCTCAATGGGCAGTTGGCGCCTTTTACCGCCGTGGAGTTGGGGGCCAAGGCCATTGCCGCGGCGCTGGCGCGCTGCGGAATTGATGCAGCAGACATTGACCAAGTAATCATGGGCCAGGTGCTCCAAGCAGGTGCCGGTCAAAATCCGGCACGCCAGAGTTCAGTGGGTGCAGGAATCGGCTGGAACGTACCCGCCGTAACCATTAACAAGGTTTGCCTCTCCGGCCTCACCGCTGTGATCGATGCTGCTCGCATGATCCGCAGCGGGGATGCCACGGTGGTTGTGGCCGGCGGCCAGGAATCCATGTCAAGGGCCCCCCACATCTTGCCAGGATCGCGCCAGGGCTGGACCTATGGCGCCATCGAGGCTCTGGATGTAGCCGCCCATGACGGCCTGACAGACGCCTTCGACAACGACTCCATGGGCCTTTCCACCGAGCGCGGCAACATCCGCCTAAACATCAGCCGGACGGCTCAGGATGAGGTGGCTGCGGCTTCCCATCAGCGCGCAGCCGCCGCGGTGGCTGCCGGGGTATTCAAGGACGAGATTGTTCCCGTTGCAGTCCCGACGCGCAAGGGTGAGCCATTGCTGCTGAGCGAGGATGAAGGCATCCGCCCGCAGACTACCGTGGACACCCTTTCTGGCCTGCGTCCAGCCTTTACCGCCGACGGCGCCATCACGGCAGGAAACTCCTCGCCCCTCTCCGACGGCGCCAGCGCCCTGGTCCTGTCATCTCGGGCCTATGCAGAGGAACACGGCTTGAGCTGGCTCGCTGTGGTGGGCGCTCCCGGTCAAGTGGCCGGTCCCGATAATTCCTTGCATTCCCAGCCCTCCCACGCCATTGCCAAAGCGCTGAGCACGGCAGGCTGGAGCACCCGCGACCTGGACTTCATTGAGATCAACGAAGCCTTTGGTTCCGTGGCTGTCCAATCCCTGCGTGATTTGGACTTCCCTTTGGATCGGTGCAATATCCATGGAGGTGCCATCGCCTTGGGGCACCCCATTGGCGCTTCCGGCGCCCGTCTGGCCCTGCACGCAGCCATGGAGCTGAACCGTCGAGGAAGTGGCAAGGCGGCTGTTTCCTTGTGCGGCGGAGGCGGACAGGGCGAAGCGCTCCTGTTGTTCAAGGACCAGTAGTGAGCAGAGAGCTCATAGGGCATGCCCGGGTGGCCGCTGATGCGGCCGCCCGCGGGGTGGTGGTGGAAATCTTTCAGCGGCCCGCTGCACATTCGCTCAGCGAGGCCGCGGAACTCCTGGGGATCACCCCGTGGGACATTGTAAAAACCTTGGTTCTGAAGCGCAGCGACGGGACGTTCCTCTTCGCCTTGGTGCCAGGCGGTAGGTCAATTTCTTGGCCCAAACTGCGTTCCGTGGTGGGTGTCAACAAGCTTCAGATGCCTCCGGCCGAGGTGGCCCTCGCCGCCACCGGCTACGAACGCGGCACCATCACTGCCTTAGGCAGCACCACCGCCTGGCCCGTCTACGTTGACGAAAGCATCCGTGGACGCCGAGTGGCCATGGGCGCCGGAGAGCACGGCTACAGCCTCTTCGTGGACGCTGACGCGCTCATTGTGGCGCTCGAAGCAACCGTGGCGGATATTTCCACACCCGAATAAGGCCGCAGATACAAAGAACCCCCGCACCAAACGGTGCGGGGGTTCTTTGTAAACGCGGGGTGATTACTTGAGGGTAACCGTGGCGCCGGCAGCTTCGAGAGCTTCCTTGGCCTTCTCTGCAGCTTCCTTGGTGACGCCTTCCAGAACAGCCTTGGGAGCCGAGTCAACGACCTCCTTGGCTTCCTTCAGACCCAAGGAAGTGATGGAGCGAACTTCCTTGATCACTGCGATCTTCTTGTCGCCGGCTGCTTCGAGGATAACGTCGAATTCAGTCTGCTCTGCGGCTTCTTCAGCTGCGCCACCGGCGGGGCCTGCAACTGCAACAGCAGCGGCAGTTACTTCGAAGGTCTCTTCGAAGAGGGTAACGAACTCGGAGAGCTCGATGATGGTCAGTTCCTTGAAAGCTGCAATGAGCTCGTCGTTGGTGAGCTTAGCCATGAGTGGCGCTCCTTCTGTGTTTTGCCCGCGAGGGGCGAATCCATAAACCTAAACCCTGTTGGATCTAGGGAAATACTTGGGTTGAACACCTGCTGGCAGGCGGCGCGTCCGGCAAGGACGCAGGCTCGCTATGCTTCGGTGGTCTCGGCTTCAGCAGCCGGAGCTTCTTCAGCGGCCGGAGCCTCTTCAGCAGCGGGTGCTTCCTCAGCGGCCGGAGCCTCTTCAACAGGAGCGCCTTCGGCGAGCTTGAGACGCAAGGCGTCGATGGTGCGCACAGCGGCGGCCATCGGAGCCTTGAGTACGGCAGCAATGCGTGCCAGCTGCAGCTCACGAGACTCGAGAGCAGCCAGTGCGGCAACTCCGGTAGCGTCGAGTGCTTTACCTTCAAAGAGACCGGTCTTGATGACCAGCTGCTTGTTGGCTTTTGCAAAATCCGTCAGGCTCTTTGCTGCTGCAACAGCGTCACCCTTGATGAATGCAATGGCGGTGGGGCCGGAGAGCTGACCTTCGAAAGCGTCAACACCAGCTTCCTTAGCCGCAATGGCAGTCAGAGTGTTCTTTACAACCGAGAACTTGGTGTCCTGGCCGAGAGAAACGCGCAGCTCCTTGAGCTGAGCTACGGTGAGCCCACGGTATTCGGTTAGGACTGCTGCAGTTGAGTCATTGAAATCTTGCGTGATTTCTGCAACCGCAGCCACCTTTGTTGGCGTTGCCATAACACTCCTTCCGGGAATAATTGCCGGTCTTTGCCCATCCCGCTGCAAACCTGTGAAGGAAATAAGCAAATAAAAACGCCCCGCACAGATGTACGGGGCGTTTTTCACAGCGGAACAATAGGTTTTATCCCAGTTCTACACTGCTCATAAGCTTTGTGCACCTGCGCTGGCCGTCCATATAAGGACTTTCGGATGGCAAACGGCCCGATTCCAACGCATCAAGTTGCATGCTGCATTTGCTTCGCTGGGGGTGATTGACATCGACCGACGGTCTTTGGTTCTTCTAAGATACAGGAGCGGGTGCTGTGATTCCAAATCGGGGCGGTGTGCCGAAGGCTTAGTCGGTCTGAGTGAAATCCTTACGCCACTGCCCTGTCACGCCGGCACTGACGTAGCCCATCTCTTTATTGACGGAGAGCATGTATTCGTTCTCTGGCGCATTCCACGTGTAGATGGTGCGCAGCGCGGGAAAGTGCTCTTGCAACTGTTCCATGTTGGCTACCTTCATGTGCAGGCCCACACCTTTGTCCTGATGAGACCGTTCCACGAACGTATCGTCCTGGAACGCAACATCATCACGGTTCCCCAGCAAGGAAATGGAGGTGAATCCCACCAGCGCCGACGTCTCGAGGCATTGTGCGGCACTGACCACGGTGCGCCGGCCACTTTGCACAGAAAGTTCCTCGGCCTCACGAAGCTGCTTAACGTCCCAGATGCCGGAATCGGCCTCATCTGCACTGAGGCTCGCTTCCAAGCGCACAAAGTCCGCCGCCCACTCTTCGGGACAAACGTCTAGCCATTGGTGGACCCGGTAAGCGCCGTGGTGTGTGTCAACGGCGCGGCTGGCCAACTGCGCCAGTAGCTGATCCGGCAGGGGCAGTGCGCAGGCGTTGAACTGCTCCACACGCTCGAGCGCATAGCCGGCTCGGCTGGCAAATCTGGCTTCTCGAGTCTTATATGCTAAGTCACCACTGCCCTGTGCTGGCGCAATGGACCCACCCTTGTATCCAGTAGCCTCCAGATCTGCCGCTGGGTGGTTCGTCTCAACAAGGACCACCTTGCGGTTCTCTCCCCGCACAAAAAGTTCCGCTGCCTCTAAAAGTTTGCGCCCGATTCCTAGCTTTTCGGCTTGGGGCAGCACATCCAAGGTGACATGTGCCAGCTCGGTGTTGTCATCAAGTGGCATGGCGATGCCTGCGCGGCCCAAAATCTTGCCGCCAAGACGTGCCACCAAAACTACATACCATTCGTAGGGGTCGTGGCACAGGGCGAAGAGTTCCTGCGGCGTATAGGCTAAAAGATCGTTACCCCACGTACTAATGCGGACCTGCCGAGAGACTTCCACGGCTTCTAAGAAATCGGCAGCCCCGGATTCAAGGCTCTCGGGGATACGCAATTGTTCGACTGTAGCTTCAGTCATGGCAAATTTACCTGTCACTTTCTTTCAGCTCGACCGGACCATGACAAAGTCATGCTCGGCCCTTGACCTCAACTGAAAACTCCTGGTGCCGACAACGGCGAACCCGTGCTTTCGATAAAACGCCTGTGCCCGCACATTCTTGCTGTTGACCCCGAGCCAGGTTGGCCGCTGGCCCTGGACCCCAATCCATTGCAGGGTTGCGCTCATGATGGCGCTGGCAACCCCACTCCCGTGGGTATCCGGGTGTGCGTAACACTTACTGAACTCCACGGCCCCAGGCTCCGTGATGAGGGCCGCCACATCTGCTGCGGCGGGCGGGGCATCAACGACCATGGTGTAGGCAAGCAGTCGCGGCACTGTTGCCAGCTCTTGGCCATGCGGGGATTGGTCCTGAGGAGATTGGTCCTGCGCCGTAAAGAGCACCCTGCAAGGATCGGCAAGGTAGGCCCGGAAATTTTTGGGGCTCAGATGTTCTTCTATGAACGCCGCAATTTCCGTTGCTGGTGTCTCGGGCGGGCACGCTAGGGGAAAAGTGAGGGCCGCCAGTGCAGCCAAGGCTTCGGCGTCGCTTGCTCTTGCCCGACGGATGCTCAATTGCATGCGTTCGCACTCCCCTGCGTTGTAGGTGGTATTGCTAACGTACCAGCTTGGAAACAAGAAGGGGCTGACGCAGCGTTATGCCGCGTCAGCCCCTTCTTAGGGAATATCAAAGGAAGCTACTGAAGCCTAGGCTTCAACAATCACCTTGGTTGCTGCCGGATCAACGGGGATGCCGGGGCCGAACGTCGTGGAGACAGTGGCCTTCTGCAGGTAGCGGCCCTTGGAAGCGGACGGCTTCAAACGAAGCACCTCTTCCAGTGCTGCTGCGTAGTTCTCAGCCAGCTTGACGGCGTCGAAGGACACCTTGCCGATGATGAAGTGCAGGTTGGAGTGCTTGTCGACGCGGAAGTCGATCTTTCCACCCTTGATGTCATTAACAGCCTTGGCGACGTCGTTGGTGACGGTGCCGGTCTTGGGGTTAGGCATGAGGTTACGGGGACCCAAAACCTTACCCAAACGGCCAACCTTACCCATGAGGTCAGGTGTTGCAACAGCTGCGTCGAAATCGGTCCAGCCGCCCTGGATCTTTGCGATCAGTTCGTCGGTACCAACAAAGTCGGCGCCTGCAGCAATAGCTGCTTCGGCACGCTCACCGGTTGCGAAAACCAGAACGCGGGCGGTCTTACCGGTACCGTGCGGCAGGTTGACTGTGCCACGGATCATCTGGTCAGCCTTGCGAGGGTCTACACCCAAGCGGAAGGCAACCTCAACGGTCGCGTCGAACTTGGAGGGGTTGGTCTCCTTGGCGAGCTTGATTGCGTCGAAGGGTGCGTATACGTTCTCCGCATCGATCTTGGCCTGAGCTGCCTCATATGCTTTACTGCGCTTTGCCATGCTGCGTTTCTCCTTGTGCAGTTGTGGTCGTTAGGACCGCGCGGGCCCTGCCACTACGACCGCCGTACTCACTCAAGGTGAAGTATCCGGCGTCGCTCTTAATGAATTGGGTAATGCTTAGGCGGTTTCGAGAAAAATCGAAACCAGGTGTTCGAAGCTTAGGCCTCGACAGTGATACCCATGGAACGGGCGGTACCGGCGATGATCTTTTCTGCGCCTTCGATGCTGGTTGCGTTAAGGTCAACCATCTTCTGGGTGGCGATCTCGTTGACCTGTGCCTTGGTCAGCTGGGCAACCTTGACGGTGTGCGGGGTAGCTGAACCCTTGGTAACCCCTGCAGCCTTCTTGATGAGCTCTGCAGCCGGCGGGGTCTTGGTGATGAACGTGAAGGAACGGTCTTCGTAAACCGTGATTTCAACGGGGATGACATTTCCGCGCTGGGATTCCGTTGCAGCGTTATACGCCTTGCAGAATTCCATGATGTTGACGCCGTGCTGACCAAGCGCCGGACCGATGGGCGGTGCCGGGTTAGCGGCGCCTGCCTGGATCTGCAGCTTGATAAGGCCGGTGACCTTTTTCTTGGGAGCCAATGTAGGGTCCTTCTCTCAATATCTTGTCCAAGGACGACGGAGCGCGTCCCAGGTGGGTGGCCGAATGGCGTCCGGCCGAACGTTTCGTGAAGAACTAAGCAAGTCCAGCGCGGAACGAAACTTTGGGCAACTAGATCTTGGTGACCTGGTTGAAGGCAAGCGTGACAGGGGTTTCACGCTCGAAGATGGAAACCAGCACAACAAGCTGCGAGGCTTCAGGCTTGATCTCGGAGATTGAGGCCGACAGGCCTTCGAACGGACCGTCCTTGACGATGACGGCTTCGCCAACCTCAAAGTCAATCTCGGCGTCGACCGGGTTGTGACGCAGCGGAACGCCGGTCTCTTCAGCCTGCTGCTCCTCGAAGATGGGGGCAAGCATGGAGAAGACTTCATCTAAGCGCAGCGGGACAGGATTGTGGGCGTTGCCAACAAATCCTGTAACACCGGGGGTATGGCGGACAACACCCCAAGAAGCGTCGGTCAGGTCCATGCGGACAAGGACATAGCCGGGAATGCGGACGCGGTTGACAACCTTGCGCTGTGCGTTCTTGATCTCCACAACTTCTTCCATGGGGACCTGAATTTCGAAGATGTAATCTTCCATGTTCAGCGAGAGGCTGCGTGATTCAAGGTTGACCTTGACACGGTTTTCGTAGCCTGCATAGGAGTGAATGACGTACCAGTCACCCTCCTGGCGGCGCAGTTTGGCCTTGAATTCCTCTGCCGGGTCAACTTCGGGCTCGGCTTCTACAGCCGGCTCCTCGCTTGCATCGTCTGCATCAACAGCTTCTGCCTCAACAGTTGCTGTTTCTACAGCTTCTGGCGCATCAAGGTCGGCATTGATGGCAGCATCAGCAACCACAGTGTCCTGGTCCTGCTCACTGTATGTTGCCTCGGGCTCCAGCTCAGACACGAATTTCCTGCTTTCCTTGTGTGTTTCTTAAATAGCTCAAACCGACCCATGCCGATAGATTTCAGCGGGGCCGGCCAAATTGAGCCTCTTACTGCTCGGTGTTTACGTTTCCGCCAAAGACCCACAGCACAGCCTGGCCGAAGCCCAGATCTAGGACGGTAACAATAGCCATTACGATGACAACGAATACCAGCACAACCGCAGTCATGTTGATCAACTCTTTGCGAGTAGGTGTCACTACCTTCTTGAGTTCACCAATGACTTGGCGAAGGAAGATAGCAATCCGGGCGAAAAAACCCGGCTTACCGGGCTTGACAGCCTTTTTGGCAGGGCCCTTAGAGCTGCTTGCCGCAGTTTCGGTCACCAGTGCCTCACTCATCGCTTTGTTGGGAACCCGCAAGTCCGTGGGTTCGGACCGCGCGAGATGCTTAGTATTCGCCTGGAGACGACACGAGATTTCACAGCAAGGCCGCGAATCAAATTATGTCATTTCCATGCGCAGGGCAGACAGGACTCGAACCTGCAACCTGCGGTTTTGGAGACCGCTGCGCTACCAATTGCGCCACTACCCTTTGATTGTTCACAACAGTGAGCCCTCACAGGCTTCTGCAGCAAAAATCCCTTCAGCGTTGAACGCCATGAATAACTTACAGTCTTGCGCCCGTCTTTTCCAAACCGGCACCAAGGCGTGAAACATCATGGAGTTGAACACCAGTTACTTATTCTACGCATTCTTAGGCGCCTACGTCGAACTGGTGACGCCTTACGCCTAAAGTAGTCACTGACGAAGTTTATATTTTGGGCCTCCCACCGAAGAAAGAATGCTGATGTCTGCCGAATTGAGCGCTGATCAAGCCTCCGCACGCCGTATCTCCGCAAGGATCGCCGCAATTGCGGAATCCGCTACCCTGGCTGTCGACGCCAAAGCCAAGGCCCTAAAGGCCGCCGGGCGCCCCGTCATCGGCTTTGGTGCTGGGGAGCCCGACTTTCCAACACCGGATTACATTGTTGAGGCGGCGGTTGCTGCCGCTCGCCAGCCTAAATTCCACCGCTATTCCCCGGCTGCAGGGCTCCCGGAACTGCGCAGTGCCATTGCCGCAAAGACGCTGCGCGATTCAGGCTACGCGGTGGATCCGGCCCAGGTGCTCGTAACAAATGGTGGCAAGCAGGCAGTTTATGAGTCCTTTGCCACCCTGCTTGACCCGGGTGATGAGGTCATTATCCCCACCCCGTTCTGGACCACCTACCCTGAAGCCATTCGCCTGGCTGGCGGTGTTCCTGTGGAGGTTTTCGCTGGCCCGGAGCAGGGCTACCTTGTCACGGTGGATCAGCTTGAGGCCGCCTTGACGCCGCGCACCAAGGTGCTGCTGTTTGTTTCGCCCTCCAACCCCACAGGTGCCGTTTACTCGGCAGAACAGACCCGAGAGATCGGTCTTTGGGCCGCGTCCAAGGGCCTCTGGGTCATCACTGATGAGATCTATGAACACCTGACCTACGACGGTGTTCCATTCACCTCGATTGCCACGGCTGTCCCGGAGTTGGGCGACAAAGTGGTGATTCTCAATGGTGTTGCCAAGACTTATGCCATGACGGGTTGGCGCGTTGGCTGGATGATCGCGCCCCTGGACGTGACGAAGGCGGCCACCAACATGCAATCGCACGCCACCTCCAACGTGGCCAATGTCTCCCAGATGGCCGCCTTGGCAGCAGTCTCTGGCCCGTTGACCGCAGTGGATGAAATGAAGGTTGCCTTCGACCGCCGCCGCAAGGCTATGGTGGCCGCGTTGAATGCGATCGACGGTGTGGAATGCCCCACCCCCACGGGCGCCTTCTACGCCTACCCAGACGTCCGCGGACTGCTGGGCCGTGAAATTGGTGGCATCCGGCCCGCCACCTCGGCTGAACTGGCCGCACTGATCCTGGACAAGGCCGAAGTTGCCGTGGTTCCCGGTGAAGCCTTTGGACCCAGCGGCTTCATGCGTTTGTCCTACGCCCTGGGTGACGACGATCTCGCAACCGGCGTTCGACGCCTGCAGGAGTTCCTGGGCTCAGCCAAGCCCTAAGCCACTCTGCCTCTGGCTGGCGGCAAAAGCGCGCCCGCCTCCCACTTATGCGCCCCGTAGACCGGGCGCGGATGTGGGAGGCGGGCGCGCTTTTGGGTTGTTAGAGCAGGCGGCGGTCTGCGGCCCAGCGGGTCAGCTCATGGCGTGAGGAGAGCTGCAGCTTACGCAGTACGGCCGAAACGTGGGACTCCACGGTCTTGATGGAGATGAACAAAGCCTTCGCCACTTCCTTATATGAGTAGCCGCGGGCAATCAAACGCATGACTTCCAACTCGCGTGCGGAAAGTTTGTCCAGCTCGTCCTCCACGGCCACCTCGGCTGTGCCAAAGGCGTCGAGCACAAAGCCGGCCAGCCGGGGTGAAAATACTGCGTCACCGCCAGCCACGCGCCGCACCGCATCAGAAATTTCGGCGCCGGAAATTGATTTCGTAACATAACCGCGCGCACCGGACCTGATGACGGAAACCACGTCTTCGGCCGAATCCGAGACGCTCAGCGCCAGGAACTTGGTGCCGGCCAGCAGCGACGTGCAGCCAGCAATGACTTCCCGCCCGCCCTGGCCCCGTCCACCCGGCAGGTGCACATCGAGCAGGACCACATCCGGCTGGTGGTGGGTCACTGCTGCAATCGCCTCCTCGACTGTGGCGGCCTCAGCCAAAATGAGGATGTCCCGGTCCAGATCGGCCTTCAATCCGGAGCGAAAAATGGCGTGATCATCCACAATCACGACCGTAATGGGTGTTGCCGGCATAGTCATTTGGCTTCCTCCGTGGCAGTTGCTTCATAGGGCAGGTGCAACCGTACTTCGGTGCCTTCCACCGAGCTAATGATCTCAGCCGTCCCACCGTTGCGTTGCATGCGCCCGACGACGGACTCCCGGACTCCCAGCCTGTCTGCGGCAACCGTCCGCACATCAAAGCCCGCCCCTCTGTCCTTCACAAACACATCAACGCCCTTTGCCGTTGCTTCCACATACACAGACACTGCCGTCCCACCGTGCCGGACACCGTTCAAAACGGCTTCTCGAACCGCCTGCACCAGTGCGTTACCACGCTCCGTCAACTCGGTGTCTCCCACGGCCACCACTTCCACTGCCTGCCCGTAAATATCCTCAGCCTCAGCACAGACCGACTTGATGCGCTCCACCAAGGCCCCGGACTTATGGGTGCTGTCCTGATAAATCCACTCTCGCAGTTCGCGCTCTTGGGCACGGGCCAGCCGTGTCACATCAGTCGGCGAGTGGGCACTTTTCTGGATCAGGGCCAACGTTTGCAGCACTGAGTCGTGCAGGTGGGCCGCAATTTCGGCCCGCGCGCTCTCCTTGATGTGCCCGGCCCTTTCGCTCTGGAATTCACTCCAGAACTTCAAGGCCCACGGAGCCAGGACGAGCCCCACTCCTGCAAGGACAGCCAAAGAGGCCACCACTGAGGACCACAGCAACGTCCATGAGCCGGACCCGGCAACAATGACGAGCAGCCCGGTAATAACAAGGGCCAGCCCCCCACCGAGACGCAGCATGGCAATGGGCGTGTTCATTTTAGTTGCGCTGAGCAATCCCACACGGCGGGTGTCATCCAATTGCATCCACGCCAACACTGCGCCCAAAACAATGACCAGGAGCGGGATCAAAGTGCCCAGACGCAAATCCCAGCCTTGTTGCTGCCCGAAGATGATGAATGCCGCAATGACCAGTGCTCCCCCGATTGCCACCTCCCTAAACCCCAAGGGAACCGGTTTGCGGGCCGGGTTGCTGTTGCCAGAGTTATCCTTCTCAAACGCTTCGGGCGCGGGACGGAACAACGCCAGCCGTGGGTTACCGTCAGCGTCCAATAGCCTGCCGCCTTGCTCTGGGGCGTCGCCTTCCAAAGGAACCAGTAGCCACAACCACCCATAGAAGACAATCCCGGCGCCAAAGAAGAAACTGGCACCGATCATGATGCCCCGCACCATCCGTACATTCCAGCCAAGGTGCACGGCCAGGCCGCCACAAACTCCGGCAACTACACGGGCCTGTGTGCGGTACATCTTTACGCTCATGCAGTAATCCAAGCACGGCCCGGGGACTGCCGCAGTGTTTCTCGGGGATACCTCAGGGTTCTTTCAGGGTGACACCTCATGTTGCCGCGACCCCGCAGAGGGCAGGATTGAAGCATGAATACTTCCCAGGACAGTCCGGAGCACTCCCCAGAGCAGCCATCTGGCCACGCTGCCCCTCCCCCGCTGCCTCACCCCGATTCGGCCAGATTCTTCCAATGGATCCGCGGCCTGGGCATCCGGCGCGGGCCCAACCGCTGGATGGGTGGCGTGTGCAGCGGGCTAGCCGACAAGTGGGGCATCGACCCCGTGATCGTGCGTGGCCTTGCCGTTGTGCTGACCCTGTTCTTCGGCATCGGGCTGCTCGCCTACGGTGTGGCGTGGGCGTTGTTGCCCGAACCGGACGGTCGCATCCATGTTCAGGAGGTGGGCCGAGGCCACTGGTCGGCCGGAATGACAGGAGCCGCCGCAGCCACACTATTGGGGCTGGGCGGCTCCGGAGGCGGGACGTTCCAAGACAGCAACAGCGGCTGGTTCTTCTGGCCGATCATTTGGATCGGCGGCATCGTGTGGGCTATCTACTGGTTTTCCTACCGTGGCAGGGACGAGCGGGGCAGCAATGCCAGCCAACCCTGGTACGGGCAAGCGTGGCCAAGCTCTGCGGCGCCCCAACCTCAGCCCACAGATGTTTATGCCCGCACGTTCACCCCGCGCGCCGACGAGTACGTGAAGCGCCAAGGCCAACAGGCAACCAAGCCCCCTGCCAAGAAGACGCCCCGGCTCGGCTTTGCCAGCAGCTTGCTGGTGCTGGGCCTTGCCGCGGTGGTGGTGGCTGCACTCCTGCTGTTGAACGCGAGCAACGTCATCGATTTGGGGACGCACCCCCGCGCCATCATCGTGGCTGCAGCAGCCATTGTGGCGGGCGTGGGCATTGTGGTGGCTGGGATTGCCGGCCGCACTGCGGGCGGACTCGGCACGTTCGCTGTCATTGCTTTGGTAGTGGCCGGGGCGTTGAGTTTGCCCCAGCCAAACATCGCCTCATTCAGCAATGCCGACTGGTCTCCCGCCACCATCAGTGCCGCGCAAACTGGCCGCACTGTCCTGATGGGCAACGGCACCATTGACCTGACCGGGATTGTCCCCGCCGGGAATAGAGCGGCCGGGAATGGAGCGGCCAAGCCCGGCGGTGACTCACCCCTGACGGAGAATGTCCGGATACCCCTGAGTTTGGTGGCATCCAACGTCACCATCCTGGTGCCGGAGAATATCCCCGTCAGTGTGAAGAGTGAACTGGCTGCAGCGGCTGTGACCGTGGACGGCAAAACAACTGGCAGTGGCTTGGTGAAAGACACCACGAGCAACATCAACCTGGACGCTACAGGCTACGGGCTCGCAATCACGTTGGAAGGCGTAGCCTCCAACATTGAGATCCACGTGGTTCCAACACCATGAATCACCCGGACAGAAACCAGCAGAACCTCACACAGGGTCCCTTGAGAGAAATCGCGGAGAATACCATGTCCCATCCCATAGAACCGCCCCAGAGCCCCGAGGGCACAGCCAACACCGTCTCACCGCCCCCTGCCGGGTACTTCTCCACGCCACTGCCCCTATCAGAACAGGCCCCCGCCCGTGCACACGCAAGCAGTACCGAACCGAAGAACAGCTCAAAAACCGCTGCCACAGCTGACTTGCCCACCGTCCCACAAGCCGGGCGGCACCCGGCCCGCGTGGGAACGATCGTGTTTGGCGCCGTCGTACTTGTCCTTGGGATTTTGCTGATTCTCAGCACCCAACTGCACCTGAATTTGGACCCGGGACTTACGGCCATGTGGCTGCTGCTGGGTGCCGGCGTGGCCATGGTGGCCGGCGGCGCAATCAATTTGTTCACCAGGATGAAGAAGCAGCGTGGCGTCCACTGATTGGGCCTGAAGTTGCCGGGATCACATGAGCGTCTAGAATGATCTACAGAGGAGCTCAATGGTGCGCTCAAAAACCCCATTGAATCCATCCCTCAAAGGACTTTATTACTCATGAAGATTGGAATTCTCACCAGCGGCGGAGACTGCCCTGGCCTGAATGCTGTGATCCGCGGAATCGTGCTCAAGGGCATCAAGAGCTACGGACATGAATTTGTTGGTTTCCGTGATGGCTGGCGCGGAGTGGTTGAAGGCGACGTCATGGACCTTCCCCGTCAGATGGTGCGCGGCATATCCAAGCAGGGCGGTACCATTTTGGGCACCTCCCGCACCAACCCTTTTGAAGGCAACGGTGGCCCCGAAGTCATCAAAGCCCACATGGAACGTCTCGGTGTTGACGCACTCATCGCCATTGGTGGCGAAGGTACGCTTGCTGCCGCCCGCCGGTTGACCGATGCTGGGCTCAAGATCGTCGGTGTACCTAAGACTGTTGATAATGACCTGGACGCCACGGACTACACCTTTGGTTTCGATACTGCCGTGCAGATTGCCACGGAGGCCATTGACCGTCTGCGCACCACGGGCGAATCCCACCACCGCTGCATGATCGCAGAGGTCATGGGCCGCCACGTTGGCTGGATCGCCCTTCATGCCGGCATGGCCACGGGAGCGCACGCTGTGCTGATCCCGGAGCAGAACACCAGCATGGACCAGATTGTTGAATGGGTGAAGGAAGCGCACGAACGTGGCCGTGCACCCTTGGTAGTGGTGGCGGAAGGCTTTGTTCCGGACCATCAGGACTCCGCCCACTCCGAGCGGGGCTTGGACACCTTTGGCCGTCCCCGCCTGGGCGGCATCAGTGAACAGCTCGCCCCCGAGATCGAAGCCCGCACGGGGATTGAAACTCGCGCCACTATCTTGGGCCACATTCAACGTGGCGGCGTTCCTTCTAGCTTTGACCGCGTTCTGGCTACCCGGTTGGGCATGGCTGCCGTGGACTCTGTTGTGGAAGCCCGCTGGGGCACCATGGTGGCGCTCAAGGGCACCGAGATTGAGCACGTGCCCTTCGAGGCCGCGTTGGGGAACCTGAAGACGGTTCCGCAGCACCGCTATGACGAGGCGGCCATCCTCTTCGGCTGACCGATCCTAGTGTGGAACCAAAAATGTGCCGCAGCTGAACTGCGCCCCAAAGTAAGGAACTGAATTGTTCAGTACAACTTTCGGGGAGCAGTTCACTCCCCCAGAGAGTTGATAGTAGGCACATTGTGCACAGCTATCGCAGGGAGATCACGCTCCCTAAAACGCGAGTGGTAAACACCCTACTTTCCGGCTCAGTTGCGCATGGCTCCACCCTAAAACCGCGCGTCTTGTGAGTTGGGCCACACTCGAGTGTTAGCCAGCCCGCAGCATTCGCTCTACATTCACTCTCGCGGGGCGTTAACGTTGAACCATGACCTTCGATTCAAGTTCAGCGCCCATAGTTTTCCTTGCCTGGGAACGGGGCCTCGGGCTGCCTGTCGATTCGCTCTTGTCGGAGCGCAGGGACGGCAGGCTCACCCGCGCCGTCGACGGGCCCGAACTAACATTCCTGCGGCTCTGGGACCAGTCAGTCCTCAGGGGTCCTGCGCATTTGTTGGCCGCTGCGGCCGCCTACAGTGACGATGAGCTCAGCGATCACTCCACCATGCTGCGGCTGACCAGACATAGCGGCGGCCGGGGTCTGGGCACGCAGGCCCTCTATTACGCGGATGAGCTGGACTTACACCAGCCTGCACACACCGTCCACGTTTCCACCGGGGAGCTTGAATCTGCGGCGCTTGAATCACTGTGCCCGCCAGATGACGTCAACGATGTGGCGCTCTCCAGCAGAGAGCACAAGTTCACGGTCATGGAGTCAGGAACGCCCGACGCCGGCCCTCTCGCCTGTAGCGCCTACACCGAGTATCAAGGGTTGCTGGCTCAGCTGGGCACACTGGTGGCCCCGGACTCCCGCCGCCAGGGACTGGGACACCTGGCCACTAGCATTGCCGCCCACGAAGCACTCTCTGCTGGATTGATAGTGCAGTGGCGGGCAGACATCAATAACGCTGCGGCTCATTCCCTGGCCGTGGCCGTGGGTTTTAGTGTGGCTGGTCTACTGACCCGGATTTCTCTGGAGAGTGGTCAAACTCGGCATAAATAGCCGAAACTTCACGGGGTTTGGCGAAGAAGATGACCACAGCCGCACCTAGCAGTACAGCGGCCGCTGGCAGCAGAATTGATTGGCTCATGGCGGCAGAGAACCCAGCTTGCAAAGATTCCGGCAACGGCCCTGATTCCCCTCCCATTCCCCCACCCGCACCGGCGGGCATTTCAACCGCCAGACGGGCCGAGATCAATGCTGCAATGGCCGCGCTTCCCAACACGGAGCCGATCTGCCGCGTGGTGTTGTACACCCCAGCCCCAGCCCCAGCCTCACGGGGCCCCAGGTTGCGAGTGGCCGTGGTGGATAACGGAGCCCAAATGCCGGAGCTGGCAATGCCCAACAACCCGCTTGGCAGCAGGAACAGCCAGATAGGCGTGTTCGGGGTCATCAGGGACGCCGTCCAGGCCAGCGAGATAGACATCAGAATGAAACCGGCGAAGGCCACATAGCGTGGGTTGACGGTGTCTATAAGCTTGCCCACAAACGGGGCCAAGATACCCGAGAGCAAAGCCATGGGCACCATCATGAGTGCGGACTGCGTTGGGCTCATGCCCCGGACCAGCTGGTAATAAAAGAACAACGGCAGACTCATGGCCGTCACACTGAAGCCCATGGAGGTGATGGCAATGTTAGCGAGAGAGAAATTACGTACCTTGAACAAGTGCAGCGGAACCAGTGACTCACCCTTATTGATGGCCTGCCAGCAGACAAAAGCAATCAGGAAGACGATCCCTGCGATGATAAGGCTCCAGACACTGAGCGGGCCCTTGATGGTGCCCCAGTTGTAAGTGGCTCCTTCCTGGATGCCAAAGACCAGCAGGAGCAGACCAACTGAGCTCAGCAGCACGCCCAGCATGTCAAAAGTGTGGTCATGGGTTTGCAGCTTAGGCACCAAGCGCCAGGCCATTGCGAACGCAATGATACCCACAGGGACGTTAACGAAGAAGATCCATTCCCAGCCAAACCCATCAACAAGAACGCCACCCAGGATGGGGCCCACCAGCATAGCGACTCCGGCTGTAGCACCCCACAGCCCCATGGCGGCACCGCGTTTGTCAGGGGGGAAGATGCGGGTGATGACAGCCATGGTCTGCGGGGTCATCATCGCTGCACCGAGGCCCTGGACCACACGGGCCAGGATCAATGTGCCAATGTCTCCGGAAAGTCCGCACCACAGTGAGGCGAGCGTAAAGACCGTCAGACCCACGAGGTAGAGGTTTTTGGGACCATATTTATCTCCCAATCGCCCTGTTACCAGGAGCGGTACCGCGTACGCCAGAAGGTAGGCGCTGGTGACCCAGATGACTGAGTTGATGTCAGTGTTCAAGCCCTCCATGATCCTGGGGTTGGCCACCGAGACGATGGTTGAATCCACCAGGATCATGAAGAATCCCAGAACGAGCGCCCATAACGCGGGCCACGGTTTTGCCACGGTTTCCATGGGTTGTTCCTTAAATATCGAAATTTGTTTCAAAGCACTGGCGTCCGTTGGGGCCCAGCTGGCTAATTATTGATGCTTCGCGGCGCTGATGAATAAGGTCTTTACCCTGTGCCCGGCCACGAGAGGTCGGCCTGCTTCAACCGTGCGATGAACCCGTGCACCCAATCCAGTTCGGCCCGCACCATATGTTCTTGGTAGCGGATATCGATCCAATACGCCGGGTCAACCCCGCGGGACTTGGCCAACTCCCTATCCGCACCCAACATGGCCAATTTTTCATCCAGAACTGGCAGGCGCTGCTCCAGCAGGTCAATAACGAGATGAGCCGGCAGGTTATGTGCTTCTGACAGTGCCTGAGGAAACCGCGGATACTCCTCGGCGGGTTGCGCGAGGTCCTCGCACAACACCTCGCTCAGCCTGCGCCGCCCTGCCGGCAACAACGCGTATGTGGTGCGTTCGGGGCGTTTACCGTCCCGGGCGGTCCCCAAAGCTTCCACCATGTGCGCATCCGCCAGCCGGCCCACTGCGTGATACAGCGTTCCTGGTCGAATTTTCAGCAGACGCTCTTCATGCCTGTCAATCAACAACTGGTACATCTCATAGGGGTGCATGGGACGCTCTGCAAGTAACCCCAGAGCCGCCATGGCCAAAGGAGTCAAGTGTTTTAGCTCAGCCATGCCCACCCGCCTCTTCCGTTAGTGCCGCGGCCTTCCCCAGCATTGTTCCAGCTCAACTATTCCACATGGAATAGCAACGTGTCACTAGCGCCCGAAGGGATCTTGTGATGAAAGTTTTTGCGGCCGGGACTTCAGCTGGCACAGAAAGCCAGCGCCTCCCGGTCTAACGAGGAGCCCGGTTTAGCGAGGAGCCCTCAGGAATCCGGTTTGACGGCCCAACACCTGTCCGGCGTCAGTGGCAACAATGATTTCCTGATTGGCCGGGTACTGTTCGCCGTCGTCATTGACAATCAGGACGGCCTCCGGGTCCACGGAACGCTTGATCAGAGCCAAGGCGATGGGCCCCATCTCGTAGTGCTGCGCCGAGGAGGTCACGGTGCCAACCACACGCTCGTCCACTAAGACTTCGCTGCCCACCGCGGGCAGGGTGTGCAGCGAACCATCTAACTGCAAGAACACCAATCGGCGCGGAGGCCGCCCCAGGTTGTGCACGCGCGCAACCGTCTCCTGCCCCTTGTAACAGCCCTTATTCAGGTGCACTGCCGTCCGGATCAAGTCCAACTCGTGGGGAATGGTTTTCTCGTCAGTTTCCGCGCCCCTCCGGGGTCGCCACGCAGCCACACGGAGTGCATCTGCAGCCCACGCTCCTGCCAGCGGGCGCTGACCCACCGCCTCCACCAGTTCCGCGGCTGGGATCAGGTATTCAAACCAAGAACGTTCCAGGCCGGGATGCTCCGTCTCAGGCACAGCCGCATAGCTGTAGCCACCGGCAGATATATGGGGCCAGGGATCCTGCCACACCGTACGGTCTGACCATTCAGGAACCTCGGCTACCGAACCAACCACGGCCCAGTCTGGCGAAACATCGGTAATCTCCACGCGCAGCATGAATTTCATGGATGTGAGCCACTGGGCCAGCGGAGCGGCTTCGGCAGTCTCCACAATCAGCCAGGTGGTTTCGCCATCGTCAACCACCCGCGCGTCGTACTCGATGCGTCCTTGGACGGTCAGTATCAGCAACTCGGTGCTGACCCGGGGAGATAGGTTTTTCAGTTCCTGGGAGGAGAGGGTATTGAGCCAGCTGAGCCTGTCTGGACCGCTGACAGTCACCACTCCGCGGTGAGATAGATCCACGACGGCGCTGGGCGGCTTCCCCAGGTATCCAGCCAGAAGCCGTTGCTCACGGTTCGGATCTCCATAGTGGGCGGCAACGCCGGCATCAAGGCCGCCTGCTGCCACGGCGCCGGAACGGTTCAACAAAGGACTCAAATAGCTCATACCGGTTGCAACGCCTTCTCTTGGGAGCCTATTCCAGCGAGCACCCTGGGCGGAGGGCAGGTACCTAGGGTTGGGTGGAAACTTTATGGAGCACCGCGGAAGCGTGCGCGTCCAACGACCTACCTTGTGCAGCCACGTCCCAGCGCCAGTAAAGGTCACCGTTGACAAGGCCAAAGATGCGGGTAGCGGCGGTGTAGGACTTGGCGCCAGCACCGCGCATGACTGCATCGGTGGAAAGCTGAATTTTCGGTCCCTTGATGGCGCCGTAATACAGCTCCGAGATGCCGCCGGGGTGAACAATGTTCACCATGATGTCGAATCCACCGTCAGCATTGCGCAAGGCTTCGACGTCGTCCGCCGTACGCAGAGCCGGGACAATGTCCGCCGGGACCATTCCCGGGCCACCGTCGGATTCGTTCAAGGCGCGGTCAAGTTGCCAGAAGCCAGTTTCCACGGAGAGGGGACGCAAAGTGGCGCCGTTCTCATCCGTTAGCCAAGACTGGGCCGTGTACTGCAAGTAGGGCAGCCCATTGGAACTGAAGGTCACCGTCTGGGTGAAGTGTTCCGAATCCTCTTCGCCGGCACCGAGCCGCCCGGCACCTTCCCAAGTGCCCAGCAGCCACGAAAGTGGCACCAGTTCCGGAGTGAGGTCCGTGGGGATTTCAATGGCCATGGCGAATTACTGCTGGCCCTTGAACAAGCGCCACACCACCAGTCCGGCAAACCAGGCCATGGCCACTCCGGCCACAACCAACAGGCAGATGAAGAAAATTTCCAAGGCAAGTACGCTCATAATGCCATCCTACAATGATCTGCGCAGCGTTCCTGACTCATTCGCAGGCACCGCGTCTAGAAGGCCGTTTAGCTGGTAGGGGTTCGCTCACTTATGACAGCAGGATTTTCTCCACGAAGTACACGACTGAGCCGATGGACACGATGGGCGCCAAGGCAGCGGCTACCTCACCAAAAATGCGCCCTGGGGTTAGTGCGGGTGCTTCGAGGGGTGCCTGAGCTGGAGATTCCACTGGTGTTTCAGAGGGACTTTGGGCTGCTGCTTCGGCAGGCGCTTCAGTTGCTGTCTGGACGGGAGTTTCGGCGGCACTTATGTGGACGCTGACTTCACCGATCAACTCATCGGCGGCTCGGGCGTCTCGCATGGCATCCCCGGCCAGCTGTGTGCCCAGAGTCCGCAGCCGCCTAAATGCAGCAATGATGGAGGCCACCACAATAGCCAGGACGGCGGCCGGCACAATCCGGACATCGGAGAACACCAGCGCCGCCAAAGGTCCCGCCAGCACCGCCAAGATTATGGCCAGCGGGGCCGCGACCCTATCCGGCCAGGGGAGCATCCCGGCAAGAAGCGCAACAGCGGCACTGATGGCAACAATGGCCGTCATCCCCGGCTCGCCCAGGAATCTAAAGGACGCCACCCAGCCACAGGCAAACCCGGCCATGGCCACACCGGCACCGGCACCTAAGGTGGACTCCAAACGGCGCTTTTGACCCGTTCCGCGGATCAGCTGCACCACCATGATGGCGCCGAAACCGAGCGCAATGTAGATGGCTGTCCACGAAAGGTAGTCCTTGCCCGCGCTCAGTCCAGCGGTCAAGGCCGCCAAAGCACCCGTCAAGGCGATCACGGTGCCCAACGTTTTCTTGGCCGGGATGGCCAGATAATGCGGCCATCCGTAACCAAACGTCACGGCCAGAGCCATGCTCACCCCCACAGCGTATTCAAGGCCCAGGGAGTGCCCGGCAACCAGCAGTGCCAAAGCGATGATTCCAATAAGTCCGGCTATAGATGACTTCACACATCAATCCTGCCCTATTCTGCCGGTACACTGTGGAACAAACCTGTGGCGGAGCGTTTTAGTTTTTTACGCTCATGCCAGGCAGGCTTTGCAACTGGTTCGAGGCCCAAAGATGCGCATTAAATGAGCACTTTGTTTAGGAAGAGATGTCGCAGATATTATTGCTGACCAACATCCACGGAACTTCCGTGGATGTTTTGCCTGCGCTTGAACTACTCAGCCACGAGATTCATATTCTGCCAGCCGTTCCCACAGCGCTCCTTGATGCCCGCCCCACCGAGCTCATCATGGTTGATGCCCGCACCGATCTGGCCGGGTCCCGGTCCCTGTGCCAATTACTCCGAGCCACTGGCATCAGCGTCCCTCTGCTGCTTATCCTTACCGAAGGCGGCATGGCTGTTGTGAGCGCAACGTGGGCTGCTGACGACGTCATTCTTGACACGGCCAAGCCGGCGGAGGTGGAGGCTCGGATTCGTTTGGCTCTGACCCGAGCAACCATCGCCGAAGAAGAAACCCATCAGGAAATTCAGGCCGCCGGAATCGTCATCGATGAGGACAGCTACACAGCCCGGGTACATGGAAGCGTGCTGAATCTTACCTACAAGGAATTCGAGCTGCTCAAGTACCTGGCCCAGCATCCGGGGCGCGTCTTCACAAGGGCGCAGCTCCTGAACGAAGTCTGGGGCTACGACTATTACGGAGGTACCCGCACTGTGGATGTTCATGTGCGGCGGCTGCGGGCAAAATTGGGCAGTGAGAACGAGAACCTCATCAGCACCGTCCGCAACGTGGGTTACCGGCTCAGTGTTTCCCGCCAGTCTGAGAGCTCCATGACGGACGCCTGAAGCGCAGATACATTCCATCGCCAGAGTGCATGAACCCATTTTTAGAAGCCATCCCCTTTGCACAAGGAACCATTCCGCCATGACACAGCTTCCCACTGCCTTGATCCTCATGAGTGCAGATACCTTCGCCACACAATTTGATATGTCTCGGCTTGACCGGCTTCGCTCGCTGGCCTCGCTCTGTGGAACTTTTTGGGCGGATTCATTGGACCACCCGGAGATTCAAGACCAACTCCCCGAAGTAGAGGTCCTCATCACCAGCTGGGGAGTTCCTTTGCTGGATGCACCAGCTTTGGAACGCCTCCCCGCCTTGAAAGCCGTCTTCCACTGCGCCGGGTCTGTACGCACCTTTGCCACACCCGCCCTGTGGGAACGTGGGATCACGGTGTGCAATGGCGCGGATTCCAATGCCATCCCCGTTGCAGAGTTCACCTTTGCAAGCATCATTCTCGCGGGAAAACGGGCGCAGGTGCTCTCTAACGACAGCCGCAATCACCGCGGCGAGCTTTCTTTCGCCGCGTCCCGCGGGAAATTGGGGAATCTTGGCCGCACCATTGGAATTGTGGGCTATTCCCGGATAGGCCGCCGTGTGGTGGACCTGCTGCGCCAGCTAGAGGACGTCACCATTTTGCTGGCTGATCCTTATGCTGACCCGGCTGAAGTCACTGCCGCTGGCGCCACGCTCCTGCCTTTAGAGGATCTACTTGGCCAAGTGGATGTGCTCTCCATCCATGCGCCATCACTGCCCAGCACCCATCACATGATTGGGGCGCGCGAGCTCGCTGCCTTGGCCGATCACACCACCATCATCAATACGGCGCGTGGAGACCTCATTGACACTGACGCGTTACTTGCCGAATGCCGCACAGGACGGTTGACGGCCATCTTGGATGTAACGGATCCGGAGCCACTGCCGGCCGATAACGAACTGTATGACCTGCCCAATGTGATCCTGACACCGCATGTGGCCGGCTCCTTGGGCGCAGAAACCCGCCGCATGGTGGATGAGGCATTGGCCGATCTTGGCCGGTACACCGAAGGAAAACCTCTAGTGGCCCAGATCCGCGCCGCAGACATGGCGCACCACGCCTGAGCCGGCACTGGCCGGCTGGAACTAGCGGGCCCACATTTTGGCCGCTAATCCCCCAAAAAAGTAAGGCCCGTTTCCACGAAATGGAAACGGGCCTTACTGGTTGAGTGGAGGACATACGGATCGAACGTATCGAGGACACCCCACTGGTGCATCCCCCCAGACGTGCAGGTAAAACAAGCAAGTGACGCACTGTGTGTGAGCCTTACTGCTCTCAAACTCTATGCCAGCTTCGCACCGCCTTGCAAACTCGCGGCCACGCCAAGCAGCATTTCGACACGTTACCTGGCAGCGATTCTCGCAATAGCACAGCCCGGCACACTAGGCTGTGAGCATGAGCCCCGCAAAGACTGACAGCTGGCCGGTAACAGTAGTTCCAGGTGCCCCCGGACCCGAACTTCTGCAAGAAATCCAGACAGTGATTGCTGCTGCCGAAGATGCCGACGGGAACCCGCCGTTCTCTGAGCAGACACTCGTGGAGCTGAAATCCGCCCACGCTAGCCCCCAAAGTGTCCTGACCTTGCTCACCTATGCCCCGGAGGACGCGTCCCCCACCGTTGGCGAAGACCTGGCTGGAGTTGCCGTGGTGGTGCTCAACGGCAACGAGGGCGTGCTGGAAATTGTGGTTCACCCCGCCTACCGAAATGATGGGGTTGGCGCCATTCTCGCCGATAAATTGGTGGAGGTACGCGGGCTGCACGGCATCAAGGCATGGTCCCACGGAGACCATGAAGCAGCTGCCGATCTAGCGGCCAGCTACGGCTTCCGGGCCATTCGCGAACTCTGGCGCATGCGCCTGGTCCGGCAGGCGCCCTCATCCGCTGAACCCCAGCCCACCCTGGAGTACCCTGCGCCCGACGGCGTGAGCCTGCGGACATTTGTCCCTGACCAGGATGAGGGCGCCTGGGTTGCAGCCAACGCGAGCGCCTTTGCCCACCACCCCGAGCAAGGCGCGCTGACGCTGGCTGATTTGCAGGCGCGCATGGCCGAGCCTTGGTTTGATCCTGCTGGTTTTTTTCTGGCCGTGAATGCTTCGCAGGAAATTTTGGGGTTTCATTGGACCAAGCTTCATCCGGCCCGGGCAGGTCAGGCCGCTATGGGAGAGGTCTATGTAGTGGGCGTCATCCCGGATGCGCAGGGGCTCGGCCTGGGCAAGATCCTGACCAAGCAGGGTATAGACCACCTGCAAAATGCCGGGCTCCGGGCCATTATGCTGTACGTAGATGCAGACAATGAGGCGGCAGTGTCGCTGTACCGCAAACTAGGTTTCACCAAGTGGGACTCCGACGTCATGTACGGCCCGCTCTCCCCCTAACCGGCGGGTGCCTGCAGCGAAGCTTGTACCGTTTAGACCAAAAGTACCGACCCCGAGGACTTATCGATGAAGCGCGAATTCAAGGGCTCTCTGAACACTGCGACAGCAAATGGCAGGGAGCGCTTTCTAGCTGGCGAAGTACCCTCGGCCAGAGCCACCCAGGACCGGATTGAAATTCCTGAATTTGAGCCCATACTGGCACCCGAGGGTGATGTCAGCCCCGACCGCTTCCTAGACCGGGAGTTGAGTTGGCTGGCTTTCAATTCCAGGGTCCTGGAACTGGCTGAAGACCCCGACGTGCATTTGCTGGAGCGCGTGAATTTCTTGTCCATTTTTGCCTCCAACCTGGATGAGTTCTTCATGGTTCGTGTGGCTGGGCTCAAACGGCGCATTGCAACGGGGCTAGCTGTACCATCACCTGCCGGGCTCAGTCCCATGGAAGTACTTGAACAGATCAGCGAAGCCGCCCATGAGTTGCAGGCACGCCACGCCCACGTATTTGCCAATCAGATCCGCCCAGCGTTGGCGTACGAACACATCCATCTGGTCCATTGGGATGAACTTGATGATCCGTCCAAAGTGCAACTGGCCAAGATGTTCGCCGAGAAGATCTTCCCCATCCTGACCCCCTTGGCCGTGGACCCGGCACACCCGTTCCCCTACATTTCCGGTTTGTCATTGAACTTGGCAGTGGTGGTGCGTAACCCTGTCAGCGACAAGGAACTGTTTGCACGCGTGAAGGTCCCTGACCTGTTGCCACGGCTCGTTTCCTTGGATGGCGTCCGCGCGGGGACAGTCCCCGGACGGGTGGCCCGCTTCATTCCTCTGGAAGAAGTCATTGCAGAGCACCTTGATCAGTTGTTCCCGGGCATGGAGATTGTGGAGCACCATACCTTCCGGGTCACCCGTAACGAAGACCTCGAAGTAGAAGAAGACGACGCCGAGAACCTTCTGCAGGCTCTCGAGAAGGAGCTGTTGCGGCGCAAGTTCGGCCCGCCCGTGCGCCTTGAGGTGGCCACCGATATCAACCCCAGCATCCTGGCGCTGTTGGTTCGCGAGCTTGATGTGGATGAAACGGAGGTGTACTCACTGCCCGCACCGCTTGACCTGCGCGGACTCTCCATGATCGGCAGCATTGACCGGCCAGATCTGCGTTACCCCAAGCATGTGGCCCACACGTCCCGTGATTTGAATGCCTCAGAGACCTCGAAGGCGGCCAACGTATTTGCTGCCATGCGCCGTCGTGACATCTTGTTGCACCACCCCTACGATTCGTTTTCCACCTCGGTCCAGGCCTTCCTGGAACAGGCAGCGACTGATCCCAAGGTGCGCGCCATCAAACAGACCCTGTACCGCACCTCCGGCGACTCCCCCATTGTTGATGCCCTGGTGGATGCCGCAGAGGCCGGCAAACAGGTTTTGGCGCTCGTGGAGATCAAGGCCCGTTTTGATGAACAAGCCAACATTTCTTGGGCCCGGAAACTGGAGCAGGCCGGTGTGCACGTTGTGTACGGCATTGTTGGGCTCAAGACCCACTGCAAGCTCTCCCTGGTGGTGCGCCAGGAACAGGATGGGCTGCGCCGCTACTGCCACATTGGCACGGGAAACTACCATCCACGTACGGCCAGGTACTACGAGGACCTGGGTCTGCTGACGGCTGATAATCAGGTGGGAGAAGACCTCTCCAAGCTCTTCAACCAACTCTCCGGATACGCACCCAAGACCTCCTTTGACAGGCTTCTGGTGGCCCCCCGTTCAGTGCGAAGCGGGCTCATTGACCTCATTGATGCCGAGATTGCCAATAAGAAGGCCGGCCTGCCGGCGCAGGTACGTATCAAGGTCAACTCCATGGTGGATGAAGCCATCATCGATTCCTTGTACCGGGCCTCGCAAGCCGGTGTGGAGGTAGGTGTGATTGTTCGCGGTATTTGTTCATTGCGCCCTGGCGTGCCCGGACTTAGCGAGAACATCACCGTGCGATCAGTGCTGGGCCGCTTCCTGGAACACTCCCGCGTGTTTACTTTTGCCAATGGGGGCGGCGAGAACAACATTGTGTACATTGGTTCTGCCGACATGATGCACCGGAACCTGGATCGCCGCGTTGAGGCTCTGGTGAGACTGTCCAACCGTGAAGACATTGCGGATGTAACCTCCCTTTTGAGCCGCTACCTCGATTCCGGAACAGCCAGCTGGCATCTGGATAATGACGGCGAATGGAAACGCCACCACCTTGATGACGAAGGAAACCCCTTGCTCGATGTTCAGTCATGGCTGCTCGCCAGCCGGTCACGTTCGCGATCTGCACTGCACCGTTAATGCGCAACGCTGAACATCTCGATGGCCCGATTACCGAGGACATAGCTGTCTCGATCTATGCAGCCGGCGCTCTGTGCTGGCGAGTCAAGAAAAAAAAGCTTGAAGTTCTTTTGATCCACAGGCAACGCTACGATGACTGGTCCTGGCCCAAAGGCAAACTAGATAAGGGCGAGACCCTGGCCGAGTGCGCTGTCCGGGAAGTGTATGAAGAAGTAGGCCTGCCCATCACCCTGGGCAGGCCCCTGCCATCGATCAGCTACACCGTGAAGCCCGGCCGCAAGGAAGTGCATTATTGGGCGGCAGCTGTTGATGACCTGCCTCCCACCCCCGATGGCAAGGAAGTGGACGCCGTCATTTGGTGCAGCCCCAACAAGGCCCGCGGGCTGCTCTCCAATCCCTCAGATTTACAACCCTTGGAGGCCTTGGTGGACGCGTACGAATCCTCCACCTTGAACACATGGCCGCTGCTGATTCTCCGCCATGCAAAGGCGAAGCCCCGTTCGGCCTGGACGCGGGCTGAGGGTGACCGTCCCTTGGCTGCCACTGGTAAACGGCAGGCCATGTTCCTGCAACGGCTGCTCATGGCCTGGCACCCCGGCCGCATTTACACAAGCGATTGGCTGCGCTGCATTTCCACGATCTCCCCCTACGCCCAGGCCACGAAGGCCAAGGTGAAGGTGGTGCCGTGGCTGACTGAGGCGGACCACTTGCGCAACCCGGCCAAGGTCACGGCAGTCATGGAAAAGACACTGACGCGGTCTTCGGCCACCGTTGTGTGCACACACCGCCCGGTGCTGCCCACCGTTCTGGCTGTGCTGGCAACGCATATGTCCCAGGAGTTGGGGGCTTCCTTGCCGCTTCTTGACCCGCACCTTGCTCCCGGGGAAGTCCTTGTAGCCCACATCTCGCTGGATGAGCCCGGCACCATCGTGGCTCTCGAGCAGCATAAACCCTACGAGGACTGATCCCGACGTCATAGTCTTCCCCCGGACAATCTTTGTACCGTACACTCGGTACAAAGATTGTCGAGTCATGGGGGAATCATGAATCCGAATCCACTCGCACCTACGTTTATGGAGGGGCTGGTGTCATTCGGCCTGCCCCTTGCAGTGCTCTGCGTTGTTATTTACTCCGTCTTGCGCTTCGCCGTTTGGTCACCCCGCAACGGCCCATCCTTGGACCATGTGCGCAACCACGCCTATTGGACTGGCGTCATTGCGTGGGCCTTGAGCAGCCTGGGCAGCGCCGGCCGCGCCGGCCTGTACAACTTCGCCCAACCGAACGCCCACAACAGCCCTTGGTCCGTAACTCCCTGGCCGTCACTTCTGGGACCCGTACTGGCCATCATTGCCGTCCACGCCATCGGGCAGGCTACGTGGCCGGCGCCAAAGTCCGCCAAGCGGGTGGCCGCTTTGGAATTCCGCCGCGTCCGCGACTACGTGCCGACGGCGCTCGGCTGGACCACGCTAGCCATCTTCCTCGCCACAGCCGCCGTGATCCCCTTCGTGGCCATGGCCGGCGGATTCGAGGCAGTCAACGCGCCGGTCCCCGGTGCAGTCGGGGCGTGGACCACGGGAAGGATCGACGGCGGACCCCTCGCCTTAGCACTATCCCTTGCCCTTGCCCTGCTGGGCACCGGGACAATTCTTGTTATGCGCCTTGTTGCCTCACGGCGCTCCCTAGCCAACTTATCGGCCGAGCAAAACAAGACGTTGCGGATCATCGGTATGAACAGGTTGCTGCGGGTCTCGGCAACGGTTGCCTCAGGGCTGGCCGCAGTGGCCGGCAACTACCTGATCCAGCCGGTCCCCGGCTCTGACATCGACTCGTTTGTAAACTGGCTGGGCCTTGTCAACATGGCAGTTCTGGTCACCATGTTCTTTTGGAAACCACCCGCACTGGAACCAGCGCCAAATGATCCCGATTACCGGGGCATCTTCGGGCTCAGCCGCACTGCTGAATCAGGTCTGGGCAATGTATTGGCCGCATCAAGGTTCAGCGGAACCACGTACGTGCTGTTGGCCCCCACGGCTGTTATCGGTGCGCTCTTGGGATACGCCTTACGTTTTTGGCTCGGCAGTATGGGCCCGTTCCTGACACCTTTTGTGCTGATGCCGTTGGCGTATCTCTGGCTGGAGGTGGTGATGCGGCGCAACTACACCACGGCCGCAACACCACGAACACCACTGCGCCACGCGATCCCCTGGCCCCTGTATGCCGCTTTTGCCATTAGCGCCGTCGGCTTGCTGCTGGCGGTTCTGCACGCACGCCACGTCAGCATCACCGGCGGGCGGAACACTTGGGATGGTCTCGACACCCCGGCAGCCATGTACCTCATCCCGTGCGCCCTGGCCCTGGCCATTTTGCTGTCCGGCGCCGCCGCACTGAGGTTTGCGCTCGCCCGCCCACCCCTGACAGACGCACCGCGGGTCCTGGATGAGGCCCTGCGCCGCCGGTCCCTGTTCAGGATTGCCAGAACCATCACCGGCGGCTGGTACGCCACCCTCGGCATGGTGCTGATCATGATGCCACTGGCACCTCTCCCTTCGGCAGCAAGTTTCGAGATGCGCACTTGGGGCACCCTGTGCCTGGTGGTTGGCGTGCTGCTTGCCATCTACCCCATCCGCAAGCTCACCCCTGCGGACTTCGGCCTGGACGCTGCCGAACTTGCCCCCCATGGCGCCAGTCCGAGCCAGCGGTAGCCTCATGGACGCCCGCATAGTCATTGATCTGGAGACGGCAACTCCGCCGTATGAACAAATCCAGCGGCAGATTTCCTCGCTCATTGCTGTAGGCCACTTGGTGCCCGGGACCCGGCTGCCCACTGTCCGCAGCCTCGCCGCAGACCTCGGCGTGGCTGCGGGAACCGTGGCCCGGGCGTATAAGGAACTCGAGGGCACGGGACTCGTCGCCACGAACCGGCGCCAGGGAACAGTGGTGGCGGAGCCTCGGCACGAGGAACCGGACGCGAGCGGCCAAGACCGAAGCCCGCCACAGGAGCAACCACCGCCAGGGGCGCTCGAAGTAATGGCCGCCGTGGACCATCTCATCAACGAGGGCACACGGGCCGGGCTGGAGGGGAAGATGCTCATCACACTGCTCCAGGGTCGCCTCAGCCAGCGATCCAAGTAGACTGGTGGGCGTGACTATTGAGACGCCCTACGAAGACATGCTCCGCGACGTGATGGCCAATGGCACCGTGAAGTCGGACCGCACAGGCACCGGCACCCGTAGTGTTTTTGGCCGCCAGCTGCGGTTCGACCTGAGTGAGAGTTTTCCGCTGATCACTACCAAGCGGGTGCATTTCAAGTCGGTCGCCATGGAGCTGTTATGGTTCCTGCGCGGCGATTCCAACGTGCGCTGGCTGCAGGAAAACGGTGTGAAGATTTGGAATGAATGGGCGGACGATTCCGGTGAGCTGGGTCCCGTCTATGGCGTCCAGTGGCGCTCATGGCCCACACCAGACGGTGAACACATTGACCAAATTGCCACTGTCATGGAGTCGCTGCGTCAGAACCCAGACTCACGCCGGCACATTGTCTCGGCCTGGAACGTGGGCGAGCTCAAAAACATGGCGCTGCCGCCGTGCCACGCCTTCTTCCAGTTCTATGTTGCCCCCACGGAGGATGGCCGCGGCAAACTCTCCTGCCAGCTCTACCAGCGCTCGGCAGACACATTCTTGGGCGTTCCCTTCAACATTGCCTCGTATGCACTTTTGACCTTAATGGTGGCCCAACAGCTGGACATGGACCCGGGCGAATTCATCTGGACTGGCGGCGACGTGCACGTGTACGACGACCATGTGGAGCAGGTGGCCCAGCAGCTTTCCCGTGAGCCGTTCCCGTACCCAAAACTGCGCCTCACCCGGAAACCTGATTCCATCTTTGACTACGACTTTGCAGACTTTGAACTGGTTGACTACCAGCACCACCCCGCGATTAAGGCACCGATAGCCGTATGAGAGAACTACCCGCCACCTACCCTTTCACCCAGCCCATTGTTGGTATGATCTGGGCCCAAACCAACACCGGTGTGATTGGTGCCGACGGCGGCATGCCGTGGCACTTGCCCGAGGATCTGGCTCACTTCAAGCGGGTCACGTTGGGCCACCCCGTGGTCATGGGCCGCAAAACGTGGGAGTCATTCCCGGATAAGTTCCGCCCTTTGCCGGATCGCACTAACATTGTGGTGACCCGCCGGCAGGGGTGGGCGGGAACACCTGAGGCGAGCGGCGCCGTCGTGCTTGACTCGGTAGAGGAGGCCCTGGTTGAGGCTCAGTTTTCCCCCGGCGGCAATGAGGTGTGGGTCATTGGTGGCGGCCAGATCTTTGAACAGACCTCCGAACATTGCAATGTGGCTGTGGTGACCGTCATCAACACCGACGTCACCGGAGACACGCAGGCGCCCGTATTGGGCAGCGAGTGGGCGTTCCGCGGCGCAACCCCGGCGGAAGGCTGGCACACCTCGAAGAACGGCACTGAATACCGGATCACCCTGTGGGCTAAGGGTGAAACTGAGTTCGAAGCCCCGGAATAGCCTTCAGGAGGCCGCCACAGTGGTATTGCGCACGATCAAGTTCTGGTTTCGCAAAGAAACCCTCGATCAGCAGTTGCGAGACATCGCTGCCATGGATCAGTATGCGAAAGCTCTCGCCGCCGGCGAAAAAAGGATTTTAGCGCAAGGCGCTAATGGCGAGCTCTATAGCTATCTGCCGGAAGAATAAGGCGCTAGCAGGGCCGGCCGCATTCCTCTGACTTCAGTGCTTGGCCACGTACTCTGGACAGGAATGTGAGCCCTAGCATTTACTGCCTTGAGCTGGGCTATGATTGCAGGCTCAGCGCATGCCGGGGTGAAGCCTTCTAGCGGATCTGACTGGATTGGCGTGGTGTTGTTGTTGCTACTGCTGGGGGGCCTAGGCCTCTTCTTTGTTCTTGGCCTGCGGGAGCTGATCAAGGAAGCAAAAGCAGCGCGCCTTCGCAATCAGCGCGGTCTCCCCCGGCCCACTGAGTAATGCGCGGTTCCGGTACTGGTGAGATTTTTCAGTGGGCCTTAGAGATATCCCAATGTGTCAATCGTTGACGTTTTTGCCATTTCCATGATGGCCAGCGCAGCGCCACCCCGGGCACCTGTTGCTGCACCGGGAGGCAAAGCAGCCTGTACCACGGCGACGTGAGAACTTGTCAGCGGGAGTGTATGAGTTTTCAGGGCTGCTATGAGCGGAGCCATGAACGGTTCCCCCGCCTGCGCAAGCTCGCCGCCAATGATCATTAGCTCTGGATCGAGCAAATTGGCAATCCCCGCCAAGAACCGGCCCGCCACGGCGCCAACTTCGTCCAGGACTGCCAGACAGCTGGGATTAGACCTTGTGGTCTCCTCCAGCACGTGCGCCCAGTCCGCATTCTCTCCCAAGACAGGACTCAACAATGACAGCACATGGGCCGTTCCTGTGCGCAGCACCAAGCACCCACGGTTGCCGCAGGGGCAGGTTGCGCCGTTGATGTCTGTGGACATGTGTCCAATTTCCCCGGCCGCGCCAATACTTCCTCGAAAGAGCTGATCTTCCGCGAACAACGCCATGCCCACTCCGCTGGAAAAACTCAAGTACAAGACATTCGCACTGTGCTGGCCGGCACCCCACCGTTTTTCAGCGAAGCCTTCCAAGCGTGAATTGTTTTCCACAAAAATCTGGTAGGGCAGATGGTGGGCCAAAATACTGCGTACATCTAGCTTTGACCATGGCTGTCCCGGGAGGGAAACGCCAACCATATCGGTGCGTCTGTCAATTTGTCCCGGAACACCTACACCGACCCCCACGATCTTGGTGCCGTCAATACCTGCCTCATCCAATAACGTTTCCAGCGCAGAAGCAGCAGCCACAACCCGTGATTCGGCAGTGCTCTGCGCATCCACCGCGAAGATAGTTTCTGACACCGTATTTCCGGAGAGGTCAGAGGCGCTAATGGCGACCTGCTCAAGAGTGAAATCAATGCCAAGACTAAACCCTGCCAACGGGTTGATAGCTACTAGTTCGTGCCCCCCGCGAGTCGCTTTTTGCTCAGGTTTGAGGTTCAGCACCACGTTTCTCTCCAACAACTCATTGGTGATGTTGGTGATGGTTGTTCGCGATGTGCGTATACGCCGAGCCAACTCGGCCCGGTGGAGCGGGCCGTCAATCAATAACAACTCCACCATTTGACGGGTGTTAGTGGCTCGAAGCCCTTTCAGAGAGCCCCCTTCAGTGACCATTATTGCTATCCGTTGAAAGAGTTTCAGGCATGTCAGCCCTTTCGCGCATCAGCTCCGCAAGCTGTCCAAGTTGTTGTGGATCTTCCAATGCGGATCCTACTGCAATAACCCGGGCTCCTGCGAGCAGGAAGCTACGGGCATTGTGGGCGTCCATACCGCCGGTGGAAACAATCTTAATGCCGGGGAAGGGCCCTCCCATGGCTTTTAGCCAGTCCACTCCCAACACACTAGCGGGAAAGGCTTTGACCCATTCCAGGCCCTGACTCATGGCCGCTTGGATCTCGCTGGGGGTAGCCACTCCGGGCAAGTGAGCCAAACCAGCATCGGCGCATGCCTGGATCACATCCACGTTCACGCCAGGACTGACGGTGAATGCCGCACCAGCGTCCTTAGCTTGTTCTACGTGGGTGCGGTTGAGTACCGTTCCTGCGCCCACCACCAGTCCGCGATCTTCAGCGGCCAAGGCCAGCGCTTTCAGCGCTTTGAGGTCTTCAGTAGTTTGGATGGGTATCTCCACCGAGGTCACGCCAAGATTCCACGCCATAGTGGCTACTTCCAGGGTTCGCTGTGTTCCTAAGCCTCGCAAAATTGCCATGACGGGGGTGCTGGCGAACATCTGGTCAAAGAACTGATTACTCACTACTTACTGCCTTCTTTACTCGAGGGTTGAAAGTCAAGGGTACTGGCGAGCGCCCGCGCCGCGAATTGATGTCCTCTTTGCAACCGCTCGAGGGCCTGTCCATTTTCGAGTACGGCAGAAAGGTAACCCGCCGCAAACGCATCACCAGCACCCACTGCCTCGACCACCTGAACAAGCGGCGCCGGGACGAAGGTGGAGCCTTGGCTGTTAAACTCAGTAGCTCCTAGGGCTCCATCTTTGATAATCAGCGTCCCCGCATTTGGAATCAGTTCGCGCACATCGTCCGCGGATCCGAGTCCTGGCCACAGTACCTGTGCTTCATCCAATCCAACGAAGGTGTAATCAGCTTGCCGTGCATAGTTCAGTAGAACCGCCTGTGCGTCCTGGACACCCCAAAGCCCCGGCCGGTAATTGACATCGAAGGACACCGGTACGCGCTCTCGCTTGGCCCGGTCAAAGAGCATCTGGACCAAGGCCGCGCACGAGCTTGACAGCGCGGGGGTGATGCCGGTGAGGTGTAGGAGACGAAACGATCCCCACGGCAGAGATTCCACCGTGCCAGCGCCCATGAGTGCAGCAGCAGAATTCTTACGGTAATAGTGCACGGTGGTTGAGTTTATTCCGGGGTCTTTGAACATCACACCGGTGGGTGCCTGCGGATCCACGCTTACATAGGTGGTGTTAACGCCATGATTTTTCAGCGTCCGCACTATTCTCCGACCCAGCGGGTCATTGCCAACCCGGCTGACCCAGGCAGCGCTGTGCCCCCAATCTGCAAGCCACTGGGCAAGGTTCGATTCTGCCCCAGCGGTCTCCACTGAAAAGCCGGAGGCCATTTCCAGTGGCTCAGCCAAGGTCGGGGTAACCACAGCCATGGTTTCGCCCACAGCTACTACATCAATCATCTTTTCTTTTCTTGATCGTTCTGGAGGGAGATTTTCAGGGGGCCACGGTAAGGCCGTGCTGAGGGCCCGGAGACAGCAACGTTGACACCGAACAGCTTCCCGGCATCAGGGCTCTCTTGCTCCCAGCCTTCATCAAGCCAGCCGCTACAACTGGTGATAACCAACAGATTCCCTACAAGCGCTACCGCTGTTGGGCGGGCTGCCGGGACCTGGACTACGTCCAAAAGCTCACCCTTGGGCGAATACCTGTGCACCGCCCACCCATCCCACAGCGCCACCCAAATGCAGCCATCGTTATCCACCACCAGCCCGTCTGGGTCTCCTGTTTCTGGAGCGAACGAAACAAGGGTAGTACTACCTTGGATCCCCGTGCGCGGGTCAATGTCGAAGTGGCGTAGGGTCCGTGCACTGGTGTCGACGTAGTAGGCGCTGCGACCATCCGCGGTGAAGTCCAGCCCGTTGGAGATCCCGATCCCGCCCAGCGCCACTGTGCCATGTCCGCTGGAGTCAAAGCGCCACAGCCTTCCCTGTCCCGCGGCACCGTTTCTGCTCATGGAACCGACCCACAGGTTGCCTTCTGTGTCAGCTACGCCGTCATTGAAGGCTGTTGGGCGGTTGGCTTCCGGCTCGGCGAGTACTGACCTTGTGCCGTCTTGGGCGAGGTGAACGAGTTCGCTCTCACGCGCCATCACCCAGCCGGCACCCTCCCCCGGCAGGGGTGTAACCGGGCCGGCCATGCCTTCCACGGCTAGGGTGCGCTCTAACTCAAAACTGTCTCCGACTACCCCACCCACATGGACAAATCCGCCAGTAATATCCGTCCAGAGGAGTTTACCCGTGCGTGAATCAACCCTAGGCGTTTCACCCAGTTCCGCTCGAGGACCACCTAAGCAGACCGCTGTTAGTTCACGAGGCATGGCTTACCACTCAAGGAAAGAGTTGTCATTTTGGCGCCAGATGGAGTTGCGCCAGCGATGCGGGTTCAACGCGGCATGCCGGACTTTTTCTTCATCAATTCCGATACCCAGCCCGGGGGCTACTGGCCGAGCAATGTAACCGGTTCCCATATTGAAGACCTCTGGCTCCTCTAGGTAGTCAAAAAGGTCCGGGCCTTCCTGATACCCGGAACCCCTGCTCTGCTCTTGAAGCAGGAAATTCGGGCTGGCAATGTCAACCTGCAGGCTCGCGGCAAGCGCAATGGGGCCCAACGGGCAGTGCGGCGCCAATTGAACACCGTATGCTTCCGCCATGGCTGCAATCCTGCGCACTTCAGAGATACCGCCAGCGTGGCTCAAATCTGGCTGGACCACGCTGACACCTTTACCCAAAACGGTTTTGAAGTCCCAGCGGGAGTAGAGGCGTTCGCCAACCGCCAACGGTATGGATGTACCTTGAGCAATAAGGGACAAATCACCTGAGAGTTCCGGAACCAGCACTTCCTCGGCGAAAATGGGCAAATATTCTTCCATGAGGGGCAGCACCCGGCGGGACATGGCCGGGCTGAACCTGCCGTGGAAATCCAAAGCGATGTCAAGTTCCTCGCCACCTGCTTCGCGCACAGCGGCCAGTGATTTCACCATTTTGCGAATGCTCGCTGCCGTATCAAGAGGGGCCAGCTTGCCAGCCGGGCAGAATTTCACTGCTGTGAAACCCTCAGCCATGGCTTCACGGGTGGAATTGGCCAGTTCCTCCGGACTGGCACCTTGAATCCAGGTATACATGCGTACCTTCTCTCGCACGGGACCACCCAGCAATTCATAGATAGGGACGTCTAAGGCTTTGCCCTTGATATCCCACAGTGCCTGATCAATCCCCGCCACCGCACTGGAAAGAACAGGCCCACCCCTGTAGAAGCCACCCTTAGTCAGGACCTGCCAATGGTCTTCGATAGTGGAGGCGTCCTCGCCAATGAGGTAGTCAGACATCTCAGCCACTGCCGCCGCAACTGTTTCGGCGCGCCCTTCAACAATGGGTTCACCCCACCCCACCAATCCGCTCTCAGTCTCCATCCTGAGAAACAACCAGCGTGGGGGAACTTGAAAGGTCTCTATCTTAGTAATCTTCACGCATATTCCCTTAGTCAGAAGAGCTTCTGTCCTGCCCGCGCGGACAGTTCGCACGGCCAGTTTGTGCGGCCAGTCCTCACTGGCGGGCACAGAATGTGGCATTCTGGGCTCACCAGATCAAGAATTGTCAAAAGAATTGACACTTACATGGTGATTGTAACCGCCTCGGGAGATGTTATCCATACAAGAGGATTCACTTTTGTAACTGTGTAATTATATTTGACAACTTACTGTATCTTGTGACTATACTCACAGCACAAGCCGAGCGATGTTGCAGAGGCTGACTCACACAACTACTTTGAAGGACACTCCATGACTCAGATTAAGCCTTGGCTTAAACTCGCCACCGGCGCCCTCTTGGCAACTTCAGTCGCTTTCACGGCTTCCGGATGCACCACCACCGACGCTGTAAGCAGTGGCGACGGCGAGAAGTCAATGACCTACTGGTCCATGTGGACAGAGACCGAGCCTCAGGCTGAGGTCCTGAAGACCTCCCTAGATGCTTTCCAGAAGGACACTGGGATCAAGGTCAACGTTCAGTGGCAAGGGCGCAAGGTTTTGGACAAAGTCACTGCCGGCCTGCTCTCCAACGATGTCCCAGACCTTGTTGACCAGGCTTACGACGGCCTCGGCCCGACCCTGGCAAAGACAAACCAGCTTGAAGATCTTGCCCCGGTACTCAAAGAGTCCGTCCCCGGCGAAGACGGCAAAACCGTTGGCGACGTCATTCCGGCCAAGTACTTCGATGTTCTGCCCACCTATGGTGGCGATGTGAAAACCTACATGGTGCCGTACACCATTTCTAACGTGTCAGTCTTTTACAACAAGGCCAACAAGGTTGCTCCCGACGCGCCCAAGACTTGGGACGAATTGCTGGATAACTGCAAGAAAGCACTAGCCGCTGACATTGCCTGCATCGCTTCAGATGGTGACGCAACCTGGGCCAACAGCTACTGGTTTGATTACCTGATGAACCGCAATGCAGGTGACGGTTCCTTCGCCAAGCTGGTTGAAGACAAGACCGGTGCATCCTTTGATGATCCCGCAGTGCTGAAAACTGCAAAGCAAATCGAAGAACTCATCAAGAGTGGCTACATCATCAAGGGTTACGACGCTTCCAAATACCCTGAACAGCAGAACGCATGGGCTTCCAACAAGGCCCTCTACTACCTGATGGGTAGCTGGGCTCCGGCAGAAACCGGAAAGTACGCCGCAGAAGGCTTTGAGTACGGCGCGTTCAACTTCCCCACCACTACGGCAACGTCCTCTACAGCTAACGACTCCATCGCCTTCGGCTTTGCAGTGCCGAAGAAGGCCAAGAACACCGATGCAGCAAAGCAGTTCATTGCCTACTTCGCTAACAAGGACCGCATGGGCCAGATCTCCTCGGTAGCGAACAACCTCTCTGCTCGCCCCGATGTCGAAGCTCCCGCCACTTTGAAGGACGTTGCCACCATCCTGGCTGAGAACCCCACCAGGCTCCCCAACGATGGAGTCTCCGGTGACATCACTGACAAGGGCTTCAACGCAAGCTTCGAGAAGCTCTTCTTGGGCAAGCTCACAGCAGAGCAGTATGTCAAGGAAGCAAAGTCCGCGATGGTGGCCTACTGGAACGCCAAGGGCTAACTGATGGCTACCCCTGTTCTTCCGCTGGCACGTGGGCGCAACACTGCACGCCCACGTGCCGGCATGTCCGCAATTGAACGCAGCCGGCGACGGCTGTTCTGGCCAATGTTGGCACCAGCACTGATCCTCATGATCTTGTTTTACCTCGTTCCTATCATTTTTGCTGGCTGGTTGAGCCTTAATGAATGGGATGGGATTAACGAGCTCAAGTGGGTAGGCCTGGATAACTACATCCGGCTATCTAAGGATCCGGTCTTCATTGGATCCATCATTAACACCTTGAAGATTCTCTTCATTGTTGGAATCGTGACGTTTGTCTTCGCTTTTGGCCTAACCATGATCCTGCGGGACATGATGGGCAAGAAGTTTGTTCGCAGCGTTTTGTTCTTTCCTACGTTGATCAATGCCATGGTCTTCGGTATTTTTGCCGGTTTCCTCTTCAGCCCTTCTGGCCCTGTCAACAAACTCTTGTTGCTGGTAGGCGTTCAGGATCCGCCCAAGTGGCTGGCTCAAGACAATCTATTCAACATGATCATGATCGTGATGATCTGGAGTGCCACCGGCTACTTCACCACCATCATCATGTCCGCTGTGGACCAAATCCCGGCCTATTACTATGAGGCAGCCGGACTGGACGGCGCTGGTCCTTGGACCAAGTTCCGTCACGTGACGCTTCCGCTTGCTTGGGATGTTATTTCTGTGTGTGCCGTCTTGTGGACCATGAGTTCAGTGAAAGTCTTTGAGCTGATTTTGGTCTTCGGCGGTTCCACAGCAAAACCACCGCCCACGAGCACCTGGTCAACAGCCCTGTACGTCTTCCAGGCGGCGTTTGGCAGCGGTGGCGATCGTGAGTTTGGTATTTCTGCCGCATCAGCAATTGTCAGCTTGGTTCTCGTCACTGTTCTCACCATCGGGCTGCGCCGCATGTTGCGTCGCGACGCCGTTGAAATCTAGGAAGCAAGGTTGAATTCGTGAACCAAGTCATAACTCAGCCCCCGCTTCGAACTGAAACGGCGAAGGCCTCCCACACTCCAAAGACACCCACACGGCGCAGGTCCTCACGGAAGGACCGAATTAGCCTCGGCGGCTACGTGGGCAGGGCAGTGGTGTGGCTGCTGGTAGCTTTCAATATCTTCCTTCTGGTCTGGATGGTACTCACTTCCATACGTGACACGCGGGATATTGCTCGGGACCCGCTGGGTATACCAGCGGTCCCGTTCTGGGAAAACTACAGCACTGCATGGAATACCGGGGGGTTTGGCACAGCCGCCATTAACTCGGTCATTGCCACCTTAATTTCTTCGCTCCTGGTGGTTGCCATTGCCGCACCCGCGGCATATGTATTGGCCAAGTCAACCCGTAAACTCTCCTCCACATTCACCCTGCTGTTTGTGCTGGGTCTGGGAGTTCCCGGTCAGGTTCTGCTGGTCCCTGTCTATATCATGATGGCCAAGTTTCAGGACATCTCCCATCTGAAGATGATCAACAGTATTCAAGGGCTAATTCTAGTGATGGTGGGGCTCGGTATTCCTTTTACCGTGTTCCTGCTGGCTGGGTTCTTCCGTTCGTTGCCAGTAGAAATAGAGGAGGCCGCTGCTATTGACGGCTCCTCCGGAATACGCACCTTTATCCAGATCGTGCTTCCTTTGGCTCGTTCTGGTTTGGTCACCGCGTTTATGCTGGCTGTCATCAGCGGCTGGAACGAAACCTTGTTCTCGCTGGTACTACTGACCACGTCAGAAAACCGGACACTGCCGATCGCCCTGTTGGCCTTCCTTGATCAGGCACAATTCAATGGCGCCGATTGGGGCGGGCTCTTCGCTGGCATTGTCATGGTAGTCACCCCCGTTCTGGCCCTGTTCATTTGGTTGGGCCGGCGCATTGTTGAAGGAATGACAGTGGGTATTAGCAAGTAATCGAAAGGAAGCCTTAGCGTTGAAACCTCTTCTTCTCCTCACTGGAGGAAATGGCACGGTGGGACGTCTACTGCTAGAGCAATTGCGCCGTAGCTACCGGATCAGAATCACCACCAGAACCGTTCTCGATCCGTACCCGGCCATTTTTGAGACAGAAGACGAGGTAGTGGTCGGTGATCTCGCCGATCAAAACTTCGCCCGGTCTGCGGTGGAGGGTTGCCACGCAATCCTCCACCTGGCTGCCAACGCCTCCCCTGCCGCCTCGGTGGGGGAGGCGTTTGGCAACGTCTCAATGATGAGCCATCTGTTCAGCGCGGCACGAGAATTTGCTGTACGGAAGCTGGTGATTGCGAGTTCCATTCATGCCACCGGTTTGGACTACCGGGACGGAGTTCACCACATTGATCCGGCCCATGCACCACGTCCCTGTTGCTCCTATGGTGCAAGCAAAATCGCCGTGGAGGCTTTGGCCCGCCTTCATCAAGACGCACAAGGTGACGCAGTTTCCTGCCTCAGACTTGGTTTGACCGGCTGGCCTTTGATAGAGCGGCAGTACGCTCACACGTGGCTCTCCACCGGAGATCTTTTGACACTGATCGACGCAGCACTGAACCGATCCCCGGGCTTTGGTATTTACCACGGCGTCTCTCTTGATTCCACGGAGCGTTGGAACACCAAAAACGCACTTGAAGATCTTGGTTGGGAGGCACGGGATCGCTGGGAAGTAGACACGACCCAACTGCCACTGGCCGCCTCCACTGCATGCCAACTTTTCTCCACTACCTAACAGATATCTCCGTTGCGAAAGCGATGCGATTCCCTTAGCTGGTGCTCCAGTGACTCTTGGTTCAATCGGCGTGGTTCACCTGAAATATAACAGATAGGAAGATTATGAAACGTCCCTTTTTGAAGGCGGCTGGAGCACTGACAGCCGTCCTGATATCGTGCTCGTTCATGCAGGCTGCTGTAGCCGTCCCATCGACGCTGGCTGACTCAACAGCTCCCCCCGCAACAGCCACCATGTCTGCACTAACTCCAGAACGCGATGAGACAAGCGTCCTGCGCAACCCGGGTATGGGCTGGATGGCGTACGCCGAAGAGTTTGACCACGCATTGGCAGACGCCAACGCATTTTGGGGCGAGGTTGGACCAAACTCTGCTGCGTCTTCCGTGGTATATCTGCGCATCCCGTGGTCACGTCTAGAACCCGCGGAAGGGAAATACGCTTGGGATGTAGACGAGAACTTCAAATCCTTCATTAAGCAGGCCAAAGACCACGGCCAACGCCTCGCTTTCCGAGTTTTTGTGGATAGCCAGGATACCCACCAACAGGCAACACCCCAGTTCGTTTTCGATGCGGGAGCCACAGGCTACGGCGCCCCCTCAAATTCATCGTTCAAAACCCCGCATGCGAACAATGCAATCTTCCGGGCCAAGTTCGAGAACTTCATGGCCGCCTTCGGTGCACGCTTTGATAATCCCGAAGAGGTCGATTTTGTCGATACGAACACCATTGGGCATTGGGGAGAAATGCACAACTACCAAGCTGGACCCACGGCTGGCGCCGAACCGGTCCTGCAATGGTTGGGTAACCTCTACCGCAAATCCTTCTCGCATGTTCTACTGGCGCTGAACTTCGCTCCGGCCTTCAGCTACACAGAATTGGATCAGCAGATCGCCAAGGGATCCATCATGCGCCGCGATAGCTTGGGCAGCACCCTGTGGTTCCCTCAGGATCAAAAAAATGCTATTTCTTCACGCTTCCCGAACACCATTTTGGTGGGGGAAAACTGCTACCAGAACTTCACTATCAGGGAGACTTCCTGCGATGATAGCTTCAAGGTCCCCGGAGCCAAGCCCTACCGCCCCATGCTGGAGCGAGTTGTAGCCGACGCCAAGCAACTGCACGCCAACTACTTGGATCTGCGCCACGAGCCTGACGTGAAAACTTGGGTAGTTGACAACCCTGACTTGGTGCAGGACTTCGCCATCAACGGCGGCTACCGACTAGCACCTGGCACCGTAAACATGCCTTCAGTTCTTCCCTTTGGCGCACGCCAGGCCACAGTCTCCTCAAGTTGGACCAATACGGCTTGGGGCCGGATGCCTAACGACAACCCACAGTGGAATAACAAGTACCAGGTTTCCTACGCGCTGCTGAATAAAGTCACTGGCGAACCTGTCTACCAGATACAGTCTGACGTTAATCCTGGCTCTTGGATCAAGGGAACTAGTTACCCAACCAGCACGGTTTTTGCACCCACCGACGTCCCCGCTGGGAGCTATGACTTCGCCATTGCAATTGTGGACAAAACTCGCAACAATGCTCCCGGTATCAAATTAGCGTTGACTGGCGCTCCCAGCACCACCGGCTGGAATAAGCTCGGCACCACAGTGTTAGAAGCCGCCCCGGACACAACTCCCACAGAGACTGCCAGCCCAAGCGCGACTGCTACACCGAGTGCTTCGGCAAGCGCTACTGCTACTGCTACTGCTACTGCTACTGCTACTGGGAGTGTAACGGCTTCGGTTAGCCCCACCGCTAGCCAGAGTCCGTCTCAGGAACCGGCAACTCCGGGGATTGATCTCAGTGCCGATTCTGTTGCCGCCGGTGGTGGGCTTGTCATTACCGGTGAGAACTTCTTGCCCGGTAGTAGTGCAACGTTCACGCTGCATTCGGAGCCGTTGATATTGGGCACGGCTACTGCTGATGCTCAGGGTGTTGTGCGGCTGAGCGTGCAGTTGCCGGCTAATGTTCCTGTGGGAAGTCACCGGATCATCATTGACGGTAAAGGTTTTGATGGTGAGCTGCAGCAGGTTAGTGCACCGTTGATTATCACAGCGGCCACAGTGACTACTCCGGCAACGGATGTGACCACTTCGGCCAGTACTACGGCGCCCGCCACGGGTGGCGATGATCTGGCTAGCACTGGTGCTAAGAACGTGTGGATCGGTGGCTTGGCAGCTCTGTTGCTGGCAGCCGGTGCAACACTGTTCATGCTCAACCGCCGCAGGAGCTCAAGCCACTAATGTGAAGCTACTCCTAGTCAATAGGGGGCGGGCGGCTCAGAGCAATTGTTCTGAGCCACCGCCCCCACTGTTTAACACCCCAGCACCAAACACCACCCGTATCTAAGACACATGCTGTTGGCAGGGTGGAACGCAGCCCTGAACGTGTTCACGTGGTGACACCAACTTCACCCGATTTGCCCCTCCCGCCTAAACTGGGAGGCATGACCAATAACAACGTTTCTTCTGCCAGCAATCCGTCCGTCGGACTGGTTGGCTGGCGCGGCATGGTCGGTTCCGTTCTGTTGCAGCGCATGCAGGACGAAGGCGACTTCGGCGATATCAACCCTGTCTTCTTCTCCACCTCTAATGCTGGCGGCGCGGCCCCCACCATTACCGGTGCCGGCGATTCCGGCAAGCTCGAAGACGCCTTTGATATTGATACGTTGGCCAAACTTCCCATTATTGTCACCGCCCAGGGCGGGGACTACACCTCCCGCGTACACTCCGAACTGCGCAACCGCGGCTGGGACGGGCTCTGGATGGATGCAGCGTCCACCCTGCGTATGAACAACGATTCGATCATTGTGCTGGATCCCATCAACCGTGACGTCATCGATGCGGGATTGTCCTCTGGAGTGAAGGACTACGTGGGCGGCAACTGCACCGTCTCCTGCATGCTCATGGGGCTCGGCGGGCTCTTCAAGAACAACCTGGTGGAATGGGGCACCTCCATGACGTACCAGGCTGCCTCCGGCGGCGGTGCACGCCACATGCGCGAGCTCCTGAATCAGTTCGGTACGCTCAACTCTGAGGTTGCCAGCGAGTTGGACAACCCGGCCTCGGCCATTTTAGATATTGACCGTAAGGTTCTGGCTCACCAGCGCGAGGGCGTTGATTCCTCGCAGTTCGGTGTCCCTCTGGCCGGCTCTCTGATTCCCTGGATTGACGCCGATCTGGGCAATGGCCAGTCCAAGGAAGAATGGAAGGCTGGGGTTGAGACCAACAAGATCCTGGGCACCACTGCCGAGAATAAGGTCATCATGGACGGCCTGTGCGTAAGGATCGGCGCCATGCGCTCTCACTCGCAGGCTCTCACTTTGAAGCTTCGCGAGGACCTCTCAGTGGCTGAAATTGAATCCTTGTTGAGCAACGACAACGAGTGGGCCAAGGTGGTTCCGAACACCAAGGACGCTTCTATGGCTGATCTGACCCCTGTTGCCGCCTCCGGCACGCTGGATATTCCGGTAGGCCGCATCCGCAAGATGGAGATGGGCCCCGAGTACATCAGCGCGTTCACCGTGGGAGACCAGCTCCTCTGGGGTGCCGCCGAGCCGCTGCGCCGCATGCTGAAGATCGCCGTGGGCACGCTCTAACTCCTACGCCATGAGCCTCCCCGCCGTGATTCACGCAGGGGAGGCTCAGGGCTTTAACCACCGGGCATACGCCGCAGCTGACGTCGCCAGCGCCCTGTGCTGGTTTGGTGTCAACTCTCCAAAAAGCTCCGGCAGCACGACGCCGGCCAGTTGCCTTTGTTTCTCGGGGGCACTTTGCGCTTTGCGCCAGGTCCCGGCGACCTGCCCTCCGGTCACCACCGTAGCCTTGAACATCCCGTTGTTGCCCGGCACAGTTAGCGGCGCATGGTGCGGGGCCAGTGCTGCACTGCGGTCCGTGTAACCGAGTAGGTACTCGTCAAAGCCGGGGAGCAAAAGCACTGAGCGCGCCCCCGGAACGCTCCCCCTCAGCCCCTTACTGCCCAGCAGCTCCGCAGTTTCCGGCGCCAGCCAATAGCGTGTGCCGTTGCATTCGATCGTGACCAGCTGATCCTTGAGCTGCTCCAGAGCGGCGTTGATGTCCTTGAGTGTCAGCTTCGCCCACCACTGAAAATCTCTCAGAGTTGCCGGGCCATGGCCGCGGAAATATCGCAGGCCCAGCTCCGCGAGTGCCGCCTCGCGTGGTAGTACCCGCGGGTTCCTAATCCATTGCTTTGCGCTGACAAAGTACTGTCCGTTGCCATTGCCGCTCGGGTTGATGGGCCCTTGGACAAGGGTTCCGTCAAGGCAGAGCACGAACAGGAAGTGATAGCCGCGTTGGGCCTTGGTATATTGCCCTGCCTGCTCAAACGCGGCTAGGAGTTGTTCGCGCGGGGCCTTTCCGCCTGAGCGGTCCAGCAGCGCCAGGGCAAGCTCGCGCACGTGGGCGATGTCCGAGGCAGTAATGTCCAGCTGGCGGTGGCGGGTGGCAAGGCTCTTGTACATGCGTTCTGCCGTCAGGGAGAGGATCCAGCCAAGGTCCTCGGCGGCGCTCACATGCAAGGTGCCGCGCATAGGCCAGGACCTAACAAGTTGGCCGCTGTTGAACGCGGCCTCCACACTGGCGCGGGTACTTGCGGGTGAGCGCAGGCCAATGGACCACAGGGCTCCTTGGAAGTCTTGACCTTGGAGCGCTGTCAGGGAACGCACAACGTCCACCGGCCCCGGACTGGGACTGGTGGACGTTGTGAAAATTCCTTGGGCGGCGAGCCGCAGCCGAGCGATCTGTGCGGGTGTGACGTTCGAGGCCATTCACCCACTCTACGGCTTGGGCCCACAGCCGCGAGGGACCCGCCGTGAGCTTGCGAGGGGTGGGAGCGCTTGGGCCCACAGCCGCGAGGGACCCGCCGTGAGCTTGCGAGGGGTGGGAGCGGCTGGGCCCACAGCCGCGAGGGACCCGCCGTGAGCTTGCGAGGGGTGGGAGCGCTTGGGCTCACAGCCGCGAGGGACCCGCCGTGAGCTTGCGAGGGGTGGGAGCGGCTGGGGACTAGCGGGAGGTGCGCATGTTCGCTGTGATGGGGCATTCGAAGGGGTCACGCTGGCCCAGACCCACACGGTTCAGATAGCGCATCACGATCATGTACGACTGGCTCAAGGTGGTTTCGGTGTACGTGATGTTTCGCTCGGCGCAGTAGGCACGGACCATGGGCTGGACTGCCTTCAAGTTCCTGGAGGACATGGTGGGGAAAAGGTGGTGTTCGATCTGGTAATTCAAACCGCCCATTCCGGCATCAACCCACCAGCCGCCTGAAATGTTGCGGCTCATCAGGGTCTGGCGGCGCATGAAGTCAATCTTCACGTCTTTGGGAACCAGCGGCATGCCCTTGTGATTGGGGGCGAAGGAGGCACCCATGTAGAAGCCCAGAGTCATGACATGCACTGCAACGAAGGCCAAGCCGATTCCCCAACCGAGGAAGGCAATGGTGAGAGCAGGCAGGATGACCAAGCGGATAGCCAGCAAGCCAATCTCCGCCTTGCGCTGCGGGACAATCTCGCTGCGGTCAAGCACGCGCTTGATGGAGGCAACGTGCAGATCCAGGGCAACGAGTGTCAGCAGCGGGAAGAGGAAGTACCCTTGACGGGCGGCAAACCACTTAGCGAAGCCGGTGCGCTTGGCTGCGTTTTCGGGATCAAACACAACAACCCCGGGGTCAATGTCTCCGTCAACACCGATCTTATTGGGATTCAAGTGATGCTTGCCGTGCTTGTTCATCCACCAGCCGTAGCTCATGCCCACAAAGAGGTTCCCGGCAATACGGGCCAGCCAGGCATTGCTCTTAGCCGAGGCGAAGACCTGGCGGTGTGCGGCATCGTGAGAGATGAAGGCAGTGTGTGTGCACATGAAGCCCAACAGCACGGCTGTGAGAATCTGCCACCAGCTCTGACCCAATGTCAGGAACAGTGCCAGGACCATCAGGTAGCCAATACCTTGACGGATGAAGCGGGTCACATACCAAGTGACATCGCGGGCCATGAGGCCGGTAGCACGCACCTCTTCAGTGAGCTTGATGAAGTCCGTGGTGTGGCGGTCACGCACAGGCCGCTTTCTGGCAACCTTCACTGTGGAGGGTCCGTCCAGTACTTCCGGGCTATCAAGTGTTGCCGACGTCATGAGGCTCCTTACACTGGCCTACCCGAAGGAACACCGTGTCAATAGAAAAAGCTGAATCTTTCCATTAACAATAGGAAAATATGCCGCAGTCCACATCACACCAGGGAGCCGTCTTAACCCCCTACTGGGGTATGGGGTGGGCGCACGAATGGGCTGGCTCGCCCACGCAGGGCGCTAAAGCGAGCAGCCCACCAGCACCGGTTCGGGAACTAAAGTGATACCAAATTTACGCACGACGCCGTCCCGCACCGTCCGCGCAATCATCAAAATGTCCTCGGCGCGAGCCCCGCCACGGTTCGTAATGGCGAGAGTGTGCTTACTGGAGAGGGAAGCACGAGGCGGGGTCCCGGCGTCGTACCTCCCGTCAGCGAGGTTCAGCTCACCGGCAAGGCCGTAGCCCTTGGAGAACCCAGCCTGTTCGATCAGCCAGGCCGCGCTGAGCTTTACCAGCTCCCCGGCCGGCCAGCGAGGGGCGTCGGCGGGCAGGGTGGCAGCCAGCTCCGGCGCGACCTGGGGGTTGGTGAAGAAGGAACCGGTGGAGTAGGTATCACGGTCGGCCGCGTCCAGGACCATGCCCTTGGAAGCGCGCAGGGTCAGCACGGTCCGGCGAACCTCGAGGGAGTTGGCGCGCTTGCCAGGCTCCACCTCAAGGCGCTTGGCCAGTTCGGCATACTTGATGGGCGCACTCATCCGGCCCAAAAGCAGCTGAAATTCCACGGTGAGGACCACAAAGCGAGGAGAACCGTTAAGGGTGGCGGACTTCAAGAGCGAGTTCCGGTAGCTGAAGTTGAGTTCATGATTGGTGAAGGTCCGCACGGCGTTGTTCTCCCGGTCCCAGGTGCGCACGGCGGCTATGGTTTGGGCCACCTCACATCCGTAGGCTCCCACATTCTGAACAGGAGTGGCACCAGTGCTACCAGGAATTCCAGAGAGCGCCTCAAGACCGCTCCATGCGTGCAAAACGGTTTGATGCACAAAATCATCCCAGTTGTGCCCGGCCTGAACAACCACCGAGGCGCCGCCGCAGGAATCCTCTGAATCAGCCACATAACCTTCGCTGGCGATCTTCACCACCGTGCCTTCGAACCCCTCATCCGCCACCACCAAGTTGGAACCGCCGCCAATAATGAGCAGCGGCTCACCAGCGTGATCCGCGGCTTGGACGGCGTCAATAATTTGCGCTTCAGTGGTGGCCACAACAAAGGTGCGGGCGGGGCCGCCCACGTCAAGGGTGGTCAGGGAGCTGAGGGTCTTTTGCGCATTCACCATTCCACACTATCTCCCTGCGGGGAGCTTGACCTCGTCCAGGTACTTGGGCCGGCGCACCACGGGGGTGAGGAAGAACGCAACCACCAGCATCACCAGCACGGCCAGCAGCGAATGCAGAACACCCACGTGCTCTGCCAGCAGACCCAACAACGGCGGGCCGCCGAGGAAGGCGCCGTAGCCCACAGTGGAAACCACTGACACCCGGGCTGCGGCGTGGGCTGGATCATCTGAGGCAGCAGACATCGCTACCGGGAAGCCCAACGCGGAGCCAAGACCCCACAGCACCAGGGCGCCCAGCGCAATCTCGGCGGTTGGCGCAAAGACAAATAACCCCAACCCAATAACAGCCAATGCCGCGCCAACTCGGAGCACAATCACCCGGCCGTACTTGTCCAAAACCACTGTTCCGGCAAAGCGACCAACCGTCATAGCTGACACAAAGATGCCATAACCAACAGCACCAATCGCGGCCGTTGATCCGTAGCCGTCAACCATGGCCAGGGCCACCCAGTCCCCCGCAGCACCTTCGGCCAAGCCAAGGCCCAGCACAAGGGCGCCCAGCATCAAGGTGCGTGGGTCACGCCAGGCCGCGGCGATTTTCGCCTTGCCAGCCATTTTCGCCTCGGCCGCTTTTTTCGTCTGGCCGGCTGTGACATTACTGCCTGTTGTGGCAGTTCCAGCTGTTCCGGCTCCAGTGGTTCCGGCGGTGCCGGCGGTGATGAGGGGAAGGGGGCCGGTGCCGGGAACTGCTCCTGAGCTGTCCAATTCAACCAGCGTGCCGGAGGAGGAATTCAGCCTGTCCGCTTGGTAGTGGCTGGTGCCGATCAAAACTGCAATGCACACGGCAATGGAGATCACTGACAGGTGAAGGCCCACGGGAACGTGCATGGACGCGGCCAGCGCACCCAGCCCTGCCCCCACCACGGTGCCGATGCTGAAGGAGCCGTGCAGCCGCGGCATGATGTGCCGGCCCAGGGCCCGCTCAACAGCTGCACCTTCAATGTTGGAGGACGTGTTCCAGCTGCCCGTTCCCAGGCCCACGAACACCAGCCCAATCCCCACCACGAGTGTTTCTGAAAAAACCGTGGCACCGAGACCCATGACAATGACACCAAAGGTTTGGATAATACTGCCAACACGTGAAGTTAGTTTTGAGCCCAGGCGCAGCACCACCAGGCCAGATACCGCCACTGAGACAAAGGATCCCAGCGACATGCACAGCAGCATCAGCCCGATCTCCCCGGGGGTCAGCCCGAGGTCATCGCGGATGGCGGGAATGCGTGAAACCCAGCTGGCGAAGACCAACCCGGAACCGGCGTAGGCGGTGATGACACCGTTGCGCCAAGCGGAAACCTGACTCACGCCACCCGAACCACTGCTTGGGCTTTGACGAGAACTTTCTGGCCATCCAAGGTGACAGTGAGATCAATGCGTGCGGTCCCGGCGTCGGAATCCAGAGCGCCCACCACACCAACAATTTCCACCTGAGCTCCTGGCGCACCATCGAGGTCCGCAACGGGAACAGGCTTGGTGAAACGCGTCCCATAAGAGAGAACGGCGCCCGGGTCACCGATCCAGTCGGTCACCAACTGCACGGCCGCACCCATAGTGAACATGCCGTGGGCAATGACACCTGGCAGCTCTACCGCACGGGCAAAGCGTTCGTTCCAGTGAATAGGGTTGAAGTCACCCGAGGCGCCGGCGTACTTGACCAAGTCTGCACGGCTGATCTCAAGGGAGCGTGCGCCGATCTGGGCGCCCACGGCAAGATCTGCAAAGTTTACTGTTGCGCTCATTACTGCTCCTCCCCGCGAACCAGGATTGCTGAAACGGTGGTGGCAACGGATTCGCCGTCCGCCGTCGAAATTTCTGCACGGGTGGTGATCATGGCTCCTCCACCCATAGCACGGACGCCGTCAACATGCAGTTCCGCCAGCAATTCATCTCCTGCCACAATGGGGCGGTGATGCGTGAAACGCTGTTCGGCGTGGACCACGCGGGAGAAATCAATCCCTGAATCGGGATCGTTGATCAACAGCGCATCGGCACGTTGGGCCACAATAATGGCGTAGGTGGGAGGAGCAACCAGATCCGCGTAGCCCAGGGTGTGGGCTTCGGACACGAAAAAATGGGCTGAATTGGTGGCTTTGACGGCCCTGGCGAAGTCCCGAATGGACTCCCTGCCAACGCTGTACGGTTCACCGAGTGAATAGCTGCGGCCCTGCAGCTCTGGGTTGATGGTCATGATCTTAAGGGTATAGCCCGCAGGGCGCTGGACGCACACTAAGACCGGGCATCGGAGCGCATCTTGGCGACGATTGACAACAAGGAATCAAGATCAACGTTTTCCTGCCCATGATCCTGTTTTTGAACACCGGAGGGGAAATTTTTCACACCAGCTGGGAAGCCAAACAACGCTGCGTTGTAGTAGAGGCCATCGCCGAGCAACATGATGGCCCTGGCCACCGCCGGGTCACCAATATCGCGGAGAATCAACTCAAACCAGCGGGCGTGCAGGTCAACAAAGGCCTGCTGGACGCTGTCCTCGTCGCTTTGGATCAGTCTTTGGGCCGCAACAATGCACCGGTCAAAAACAGTGCCACCAAAGACGCTGGTGCGAACATAGTAGCTAGCGCACCCTTCGGGATCTATGTCCATGGCCGCAAAGTCCTGCTCGGCGTATTCTCGAAGCTGAGCAAGGAGACCTTCAACGAGCGCTTCTTTGCTTTTGAAGTGGTACAGCAACCCGCCCTTGGAGACACCGGCGGAAGCGGCGACGGCGTCAAGTGTGGCAGCCTGTGGACCGTCACTTATCAGGAGGTCAACATAGGCAGCCAGGACCCGTTCCCGCGCCGAAGTTTGTTTAGTCATGTGACCACCTTACAAGAAGTGACACAAAATACCGTCCAGACGGTACAGTGAACCGTCCGGACGGTATACAATAGGAGGTATGGCTTTGACTTCCACACCACCAAAAACCGGTCCTTCCTCGAGCATTCCACGCGCTGGCATCCGCGCTTGGATAGCTCTAGCTGTGCTCATGCTCCCGGTGCTCTTGGTTTCCGTGGACAACACTGTCCTGAGCTTTGCCATCCCTTCCATCTCCCTTGCCTTGACCCCATCAGCGTCCGAGCTGTTGTGGATCATTGATGTTTACCCCCTGATCCTGGCTGCGCTGCTGGTTCCTATGGGCAGCATGACTGATCGGTTTGGCAGACGGAAGCTTTTGCTGATCGGCAGCACCGGCTTTGCTGTGGTCTCGGCTTTTGCAGCCTTTGCCCCCAGCGCAGGGGCCTTGATTGGCTACCGCGCCTTGTTGGGTCTTTTTGGTGCCATGCTGATGCCAGCAACCCTGTCTCTGATTCGCAATGTGTTCTTACACCCGGCCCAGCGACGCACAGCCATAGCCATTTGGGCAGCCGGCTTCTCCGGCGGTGCGGCGTTGGGGCCGATTGTGGGCGGCTTCATCCTGGAGCATTTCTGGTGGGGTGCGGTGTTCCTCATGAGCGTTCCCGTGCTAATCCCCTTACTGATTCTGGCCCCCATCTTTGTACCCGAATCCAAGGACCCGAACCCAGGCACTATTGATGTGTGGAGTATTCTGCTCTCTTTCGGCACCATGGTTCCAACTATCTTCGGCATCAAGGAAATTGCCCAATCAGGCCTGTCCGTGATCAACGTGGCACTGATTGTGGTGGGGCTTGGCTTAGGCGTGGTCTTTGTCCGGCGCCAAATGCGCCGCGCGAATCCCATGATGGATGTAAGTCTGTTCAAAAATCCCGTATTTAGCGGCAGTGTGAGCGCCAACTTGCTCAGCATCTTTGCACTGGTGGGCTTCTTGTATTTCATCACCCAGCATCTGCAGCTGGTTTTGGGGCTCTCACCCACCCATGCCGCTTACATGCTGGTTCCTGGCCTTGCCATCACCGTCATCTTCGGCTTGCTCTCAGCGAAACTAGCCAATTACGTCCGCCCTTCATGGCTGGTAGTGACCGGGTTGGCGCTGAACGCCGTAGCGTTCTTGATTGTGTGGTTGAACACCGATGGCTCAGTTCTTGGCATCATGATCGCCTTCGCCGTTCTCGGAGCTGGCGTAGGAACCGCGGAAACTATCTCCAACGATCTCATTCTCTCTGCTGCGCCTCCCGCCAAGGCTGGTGCGGCCTCGGCCATCTCAGAGACTGCTTATGAGGTTGGTTCTGTTTTGGGGACCGCCATTTTGGGCAGCATCCTTGCCGCTTCCTACCGGATGAACGTTCTCATTCCGGACGGCGTTTCCGTTGCCGACTCCAACACTGCTTCGCAGACCCTGGGCGGGGCCATCGATGTTGCTGGCACGTTGCCAGCCTCCCAGGGACAAGCCTTACTGGAGTCCGCCAAACATGCCTTCGATTCCGGCTCAGGCACGGTGGCTATGGTGAGCGTGGTGCTCATGGTCTGCGCGGCTGTTATGTGTGCGTGGACTCTGCGCAGTGCTGTGAGCGCCCCGGAGTCTGTGGAACACTAGGCTCTGACTGCCGCCAGCCGTGAGTTGAAATTCATCCGTGAGATAAGGTCGCTTTGGGTGTTCAAAGCGACCTTATCTCACGGATAAATCTACTTGGCTGCCGGATTACTTCTTCTTGTTACGGTTCTGAGCTTCTCTGGCGGCTTCGCGCTTTTCCCCGGCTTTGAGCTCCTTGCGGATGTTGCGTCCTCGCAGTCCCAGCGACGCCATGTGAGCTAGCAGTCCCACGCCAATGAAGGGCAGCGCAATGTAGGTCATAGATGCGGTGGATGTAATGGCACCGAGAATGATGATGACAATGCCGATGAACGTCAGCCCCATGCCAGCAAAAACAGCGTATTTGTAGGCGGGCGGAGCAGTTTCCCAAAAGTCGTTTAGCACAGGGCTAAGTCTACAGTTCAGGAACCCGAGTGGGCCCACGGCTGCGAGGGGCCCGCCACGAGCTTGCGAGCGGTGGGAGCGGCCAGCGATTAGAAGAGCGATTCCTGCAGCGCCGGTAGCGTGCTCTTATACTCACCGAAGCGAATCTTGCGGCCCTTCAGGGCGCCCAGATCCAGCAGGAACTCCCCGTCCACATCATCGACTCCAACTAGGGCCGTGAGACCCAGCATGGAGTCCAGCCTGATGCCGTGTGCGCCGGAATCCAGAGGTTGCGGGTAGGCTGCGCGCCGGCTCGGCCCCGCCACAGCATCCGAAAATACGCTCCGCTCCCACTGCTCGTCAACAGTATGAAAGCCCTCCAGTGCCAGCCCGCCAACGTAATCACGCACCACGCTGGCCATGGCCTTATTGGTCTGTTCCAGGTGCAGGGGTGGCCGGGGGTGCAAGAGCGCCGCGAACTTGGCCGCTCCACGCACAAATTGGGTAGGTGGCAGGTTCGTGGAGACGCTGTCTTCTAGATGCCGCACCACGGACCCGTCCCGGGCCAGCGCCACGTAGCGGGCCACAAGTGCACCTTGTTCGGCCAGCCGGCGCCACTTGCTAGGTTCGGACGCCGTCCCTACTTTGGTGGTGCCGTCCGCGAAGGTGGCAATGTAGAGCCAATGCCTCTGCGCCAGATACGTCTTCAGCCCGGGCGGGGCAATGCCACTGCGGTGAAAGTCATGCATGTACCGCATTTCATCTTTCCCGAAACAGGCACCGCACTGAAAACCTCGCTCTGCAGGCTGGCCTGTGGGGCACGGGACATGATGAGGCTGTCCAGAAACATTCACCAAGGCGAACCCCAAGCAATGCCGGGCCGGGACGCCATCACCACGGAGCACCTCAAACTTTAGCCACTGCCCCGGCACCAAGGGCAGCTGCGCATCGCCGTCGTCCGTGGTGAGGGACAGTGAGGGCCCCTCCGCCGACCAGGACACGCCGCGCACCAAGGCAGCGCTCTGGTGCTGGACAAGCTTGACCAGCAGCGGCGGGGCTTGCTCGCTCACCGGCGGTGTCAGACTGCGGGCTGGACGCCGTATGCGATGGCCAGCTTCATGATCTTCTCGGCGCGGCCCAGGCGGGGGAGGTCGGAGCCGTCACGAATGACGCCGCCGCGGGCCTCGAAATCGTTCATGAAGTCGGTGGCCCAGGCAACATCGGTGGGTGTGGGGCTGATGACTTCGTTGATGATGGTGGTCTGATCGATGGCCAGGCAGAGTTTGCCGGTCATGCCCATGGAGACGGTGATGGCCGACTGCTCGCGCAGGATCGGGTGGCTGGTACCGACGGTGGGGCCGTCAATGGGGCCGGGCAGATTGCCAACACGGCTGGCAACCACGAGCTTGGCGCGCGGGTAAGCCATGGCTTCGCGGTCTGCGGCCATGCCGGTGTCGCGGCGGAAGTCGCCGGAACCGAATGCCAGCCGGAAGGCGCCTTCGGCGCGGGCAATGTTATTGGCTTCTTCGATGCCCAGGGCGGACTCCACCAGTGCCAGCACGCGGGTCTTGCCGTCGAGGCGGTGGTAGGTTTCCTTGACCTGCTCGGCATGCTCGGTCTTAGCCAGCATGACACCCAGCAGTCCGGGGACGTTGCGCAGGCCTGCGACGTCATCAGCCCAGAATTTGGAGTGGACATCATTGATGCGTACCCATGCCCGGCCGCCGTTACGCAGCCAGTTCACCACATCGTTACGGGCGCCGTCCTTGAGCTTCGGGTCAACGGCATCCTCAATATCCAGTACCACGGCGTCGGCGCGAGAGTTAGCGGACTCGTCAAAGATTTCCGGGCGCGTTGCTGGGACGAGCAACCAGGAACGGGCGATCTCAGCGGGGATGTTGCGAGTGCGGACAGGTGCGGGAGCGGCTTCATTGCCAACGGAGCTAGACATACCTCTAGGGTATCTCGCAAAGCCAAACGATTCTGTGTGCCACCCTACAAAGCCTTGCGGAGAACACTGGCGGAATGCACCAGCAACCAGCCGCTCAGCTATCCGGGGTGATCATGGTGCGCAAATCCAACTGCCGCAGCACCCTGTCCACAACCTCCGGATCGGCGTCGCTTTCGTTGCGGGCGTTGAGCACTTCCGTGCGGGCAGCGTCTAGGGCAATTGTTTGGACGGTGATGGCAAGTTCCCGGCCACGACGGCGGCGCTCCTGCATGCTTTCATCCTTGAGAGAGCCATCAAGAAGTTCCGCGTGCAGCCGTCTCATCTTTTCCTTCACCACAGCCACTTTCTCGGGTGGGAGGGAACGGATTAGCTCGTGGTCACGCAAGGCCGCCACAGCTGCTTCCTGGGCGCGCAGGGCCAGGAGTTTGGCCGCCTCACGTTCCTCGGCGCCGTCATCCGTTGCCTTCAACATGCGCATGAGCCCGGGAAGGGTCAGGCCCGGCAGCACCAGGGTGGTCAGCAGGACGGCACACGCCACGACGATGATCTCGTGCCGGGCCGGGAAATCTGCTCCGCCGGGCAGCGTCACCGGCAGCGCAAGGGCCAGGGCCAGGGTTGCCAGCCCGCGCATGCCGCACCAAGTGAGGATCACGACGTCCTTGAGGCTGGTTGGCGGCAGGTCACCCTCGTTCTTCCTGGAGAGCAGGGCCAGCAGCGCAAACCAAGAGAAGCGAATCAGAATGGTCAAAAGGCTGATCCCGATGGCTAGGGGAAGCATGCCCCAGATGGCCTGGCCTTCAACCTTGATGACTTCGCGTACTTCCAGCCCCACCAGCCCAAACGCCAGACCCGTCACCAGCAGTTCCACCACATCCCAGAACGCTGCCCGGGTGATGCGTTCGGTGGCGTCCTCGGCCCGGGCATGGCGCTTGATTTCCAGGGCAGTGACGACGACGGCTATGACACCTGAGGCGTGTACCTCCTCGGCCAGGATGTAGGCCGCGAAGGGCACCACCAGCGTCACCGCACTGCGGGCCACGGACGAGCTGATGAGCCTACTGATGACACGCGTCAACCAGCCCATGAGCATGCCCACCACAATGGCAATGACAGCGCCTAGCAGGAAGCGGCCCACCACACCCAGCCCAAACGGCTGCCCGTCTGTGGCACTGGCCACTGCCGTCTGAAAGATCACGATGGCGGCGGCATCGTTGAACAGCCCCTCGCTTTGCAGCACCGTGATGAGCCGGCGCGGCATGTGGACCCGCCCGGCAATGGATTCCACGGCCACAGGATCCGGCGGGGCACACATGGCACCAAGTGCAATGGCGGCGGGAATGCCGATGCTGGGGATGAGTAGCCACGCCGCGCCAGCCACCGCGGCAGTGGTGACTACTACCAGTGCCACCGCCAACAAGAAGATGGTCCGCCAACGGATCCGGAACACCGCCCAGGAACTCTTTTGGGCTGTGGCAAAGAGCAGCGGTGGAAGGAAAATCGGCAGGATCAACTCCGGCTCAATCCGCAGGTCGGGGAACCCCGGGATGAAAGTCAGCGCTCCGGCCATGATCATCATCAGCACCGGATAAGGCAGTTTGAGCCGGTCCCCCAAGCCCACGGCAACGACTGTGGCAAAAAGGAGCCCGACGATCAGTATTAGCTGTTCCACACCAGTTACTTTACGGGGCTATTGCCCGCGCTATGGGCACTTGGCCGTCACTGAATTCGATGGTGCGCAGGATGGTTTCTGCGTCCTGCAGTGCTGCTGCCACCACCAATGCCGTATTGGCGCGGGAGGTCCCGCTGGAGCTTCCCGGTGCGCGACGTGCCGCCGGTGTGGGATCGATCAATCCCGTGGGCGCATCCAGGGTGAGGGTTCCGGGCGCGAAAATGGTCCAGCCGAGGTTGCTGGCCCTCAGGTGCGCGTCGGCGGCCGCCTTGGCTTGCGCGTACGCGTAGAAGCTGTTCTCCGCCGGCACGCCGTGATCCGGCCCGGCACCAAGGTAAGAGACCATGAGGAACCGTGGGACGTTGGCGGCCTCAGCCGCATCTATAGAGGCAATGGCGGCGTCTCGGTCCACTGCGTAGGTACGTTCAGTAGTGCCTCCGCCAGCCCCGGCAGCCCAGATCACGGCGTCATATCCGGTGAAGAGCTCACTCAGTTCCTCCACCGAGGAGGTGACGAGGTCGGCTAGGACGGGGGTTGCCCCGCCCTGCGCTACCTCATCAATGTGAGCGGGGTTGCGAATCACCGAAGTAACCTCCACGCCAGCTTCCTTCAATAACGGGGCTAGCAATAGCGCAACTTTCCCGTGCCCGCCAATAATTAGAACCTTCACCATGATTTCTCCTTCACTCGTGCCTGGACTGCTGGTGGCAGCCTACTCCACGCAGCAGGGGATAGTGACCCATGCAGCTTTCGCTGCACTTGGACTGGGTGCAGCAAAAAACCCGCAGCTTCGGGCTGAACTAGCCTGAAACTGCGGGTTTTATTTGGTAGCGGCACCGAGACTCGATCTCGGGACCTCACGATTATGAGTCGTGCGCTCTAACCAACTGAGCTATGCCGCCCCAAATAAGAATAGCCCGTGCCGCCCCGGACAAAACCGTCTCGACACGAGCTTTCTCATTTGCGAGCCCCCCACCGGAATCGATCCGGTGACCTCGTTCTTACCAAGAACGCGCTCTACCACTGAGCTAGGGGGGCAACGAGAAAATACTTTACCAGTGCTTTCCGGAGATGTGAAATCGGCACTTGCCTCAGGGGGTCCCTACGAGTGAAACAGGGGCTCTTTCGCCCCTGCAAGGCGCTACCATGACTGCAAAAAATCCCTAGAATTCAAGGCCAAAGAGGCCAATCATGGAAGCGAAATGAGTTGCGTCACATGAGTGAACTTTCCGGCATCTACACACCAAAAAGGCCGGCCACCCCTGAGGGTGACCGGCCTTATTTAGTGCCTTAGAGCGTGGTTGTTACCACTTGCCCTTGCTGTTGAAGCTCTGTCCACCTTCGTGGCGGGGACGGCGGTCGCCGCCACCGTGGCCCGTGTGGCCCTGGCCGCCACGATCCGAGCTGAAGCCGCGGTCGTTGCCACGGTCCGCTCCGCGATCGGCACCACGGAAGCCGCCACGGTCGCCGTCGAACTTCTTCTTGAAACCGCCCTGGCCGCGATCGGTGCGCTCTTCACGAGCCTTGTACGGGGCTCCGGCGCCTCCGCCGGAGGGGCGGCGGCCGTTGTCCAGTTCGAGGTTGATGAGCTCGCCGCTGATGCGGGTGCGGCTCAGTGCCTTCCACTGATCCTTGGACAGGTCTGCAGGCAGTTCAACCAAGGTGTGATCGGAGCGGATGTCAATGCCACCGATCTGTGAGGAGGAGAGGCCACCTTCGTTGGCAATGGCGCCAACAATGGATCCGGGCATGACGCGCTGGCGGCGGCCTACCGAGATGCGGTAGGTGGCGTTGCCCTCGGTCAGGGTGCGGGTGGGGCCACGTGAGCCGAACCCGTCCTTGGAGCGGTCCTTCTTCTGGTATTCCGGGGCTGCCGGCAGATCGTTGACGAGCAACGGCTGGTTTCCCTGAGCCAGGACGGCCAAGGCAGCGGCAATCTCTGAGGCCGGAACGTCATGCTCCTGCTCGTAGGAGGCAATCAAGTCGCGGAACTTGGCAACGTCTTGGCTGGCCAGAGTCTCGGTGATCTTCTCAGCGAACTTGCCCAAACGCAGGGAGTTGATGGTTTCCGCGGACGGCAGGTGCATCTGGTCCACGGGCTGGCGGGTAGCCTTTTCGATGGCGCGCAGCAGGTACTTCTCGCGCGGGGTCATGAACAGAATCGCGTCACCTGAACGGCCTGCACGGCCCGTACGGCCAATGCGGTGCACGTAGGACTCGGTGTCGTGCGGGATGTCGTAGTTGATGACGTGCGTGATGCGCTCAACGTCAAGGCCACGGGCCGCAACGTCGGTAGCTACCAGGATGTCGATTTTTCCGCTGCGGAGGGCTTCGATGGTGCGCTCACGCTGCTGCTGGGGGATGTCACCGTTGATGGCGGCAGCCTGGAAGCCGCGTGCCTTGAGCTTGTCAGCCAGGTCTTCGGTGGCCATCTTGGTGCGCACAAACGCGATGACGCCTTCGAACTCTTCAACCTCGAGCACGCGGGTTAGCGCGTCAAGCTTGTGCGGGCCCATGACCTGCAGGTAGCGCTGGCGGGTGTTGGCGCCAGTGGTGGTCTTGGACTTGACCGTGACCTCGGCCGGGTTATTCAGGTACTGCTTGGAGATACGGCGGATCGCACCGGGCATGGTGGCGGAGAAGAGGGCAACCTGCTTCTCCTTCGGGGTCTCGGCCAGGATCTTCTCGACGTCCTCGGCGAAGCCCATGCGGAGCATTTCGTCGGCTTCATCCAGAACCAAGTACTGCAGCCTGGACAGGTCCAAGGAGCCCTTGGAGAGGTGGTCGATGACGCGGCCCGGGGTACCAACAACAACCTGTGCACCGCGGCGCAGGCCAGCGAGCTGGGGGCCGTAAGCTGAGCCACCGTAAACGGGGAGAACTGAGAAGTTGTCCATGTGCTTGGCGTAGGAGGTGAAGGCCTCTGCAACCTGCAGGGCCAATTCACGGGTCGGAGCCAGCACCAGAATCTGGGTGTCCTTGGTGGGTCCGTTGAGGTCCATCAGCTCGGCCATGCGGGACAGGGCGGGAACGGCGAATGCTGCCGTCTTACCGGTACCGGTCTGAGCCAGGCCTACAACGTCGCGGCCTTCGAGCAGCAGCGGGATGGTTGCTGCCTGGATGGGGGAAGGCTTCTCGTAGCCAACATCGCTTAGGGCAGCCAGCACGCGGCCGTCAATGCCCATATCGGCGAAAGTAATTTCATTTTCTTCCTCCACGGCGGGGGAAGTTTCAGTCAAATTTTCGGGCATAGTCAAGAAGTCCTCATTCATAGGGCCGAGCGGCGAGGAACGCCGCACTAGAAGAAATCCAGCCACTACAGGGCATCCCGGGCAGGATCTCGCGCCAAATGCACGCCGTAGGTACGGCCGCCAATGCTAAAAATCAGCACTGTTTGACGTTTCTTTGCCGGCAATCCCCTATGAACACTACTTGCCCGCTCAAAAACTTGCGGGCCCCATACACTTCAGGCTCCTGCCTCAAAAATTGGGCAGAAAATAAAAGGAGATACCGGAGTGGGGGATGTTTAAATTGTAGGGCATACCCTGGCGCCAGGGTAGTCTAAACGCCCAGAAGCCCCCGTGAGGTTCAGCACACGCAGTTCCCTGGCCCTTACAGACTCTGCGGAAGCGCATACGTTAACGCCAGTCAGCCAACGGCCCCGGCGGCCAGAATCTTAGGGAACCGGGCATAGAAGTGCTGGGAGAGTGTGAGCTCACCAAGTGCTTCCAACTCCTGCAGGGTCCGGACGTCCTGGGCGGTGGGGTTGCTAAAGAACTTGCCCACTGTGATGCCGTGGGAGGGGACATGCTCAAGCACAATCTCATCCCCAGCCTGCGCTTTTCCGTGGTCAAGCACCCGCAGGTATGTGCCAATAAGCCCGGCCTGGGTGAACCTCTTGACCCACTGCGGCTCCCCCATGTGTTCGGCGAACGTTGCGCAAGGAACACGCGGACTGGTGACCTCCAACAGTGCTGTGCCAATTCGCCACCGCGTGCCAATCACGGCCTGCGTGGTTTCAACTCCCCGGGTGCGCAGATTTTCGCCAAAGAGCCCGGCCGGGATGGGCCTGCCCAGTTCAGCGCACCAATAATCGGCATCTTCTTGCGAATACGCGTAAATAGCCTGGTCAGGCCCACCGTGATGTTCAGTGTCTCCCACAGCATCGCCAAAGACGCCAAAACGCTTGAACTTCATTGGCCCCTCTGCGGGACGTTTGTCAATGGCTGTCACACCAAAGCCGGTCTTCGTGCTGATCAGCTGGTGGACGCGGCAAATGGCGAGCAGGGACCCGGTACGGGGAGGCAGTGACGTCATGGATTAACCGTAAGCCCACTGCCTAACAAAGCCGCAGTCCAGGCTCCGCGAGCACCAGGCTCCGCCAGCACCAGCGCAAGCCGGGACCCCGCCTCGTTCACTAGACGTCAACCAGCGTTGATTCTTCCAGAGCATCCGACTCTGAGGCCCACCGCGGTAGGAACGACGCCGCAATGGCGGCAAGAACCATGCCGCCGGCCATGATCCACATGGTGGAGGTGAAGCCGTCAATGAAGACGCCCGACTGGCTGTGGGCCGAGCTGGCATCAAGCGCATCGAAGAAGATGGTGCCGATGATGGCAACACCTAGGGCGCCAGCGAGCTGGCTGGTGGTGTTGAACAGGCCCGAGGCGCTGCCGGCAAACTTGGTGGGGACCTCGGAGAGCACGAAGATGCCCACGGGCGCCACCACCATGCCGAATCCGGCGCCACTGAGAGCAAGGCCGGCAATGAGGTGCCAGGGTGTGACGGTTCCGCCCACGGACTGGACGGTGAAGATGAGCACCACAAAGCCGATGGCCACTACCAGCGGACCCAGCTGCAGCACCACTCGGCCAATCTTCTTGGCGAGAATGGCCGCGGAAATTCCGGCCAACACTGGAACCATGACGGAGAACGGGATCATGGTGAGCCCGGCTTTCAAAATGGGGTATTCAAGACCCAGCTGCAGGAAGAGGGTTTGGATCAGGAAGAAGCCGTTCATGGGGATGAAGAACAAGAACATCATGGCGATGCCAGCGGCGAACGGCCGGCTCTTGAACAGTGAGACGGCCACCAGCGGCTCTCCCCCACGCTTTTCCTCACGGCGCTGCAGCAGCACAAAGCCGGCCAGTACCAGCACGCCAAACACCATCATCAGGAACGTCCACAGCGGCCACCCCTCCTCGCGCCCCATGGTCAGGGGATAGAGAATGGCCAGCATGCCCACCGCCAAAATTACGACGCCGGACAGGTCGAGTTTGTGCCGCACGGGCGCCTTTGACTCGGGGACGAACTTGATTGCACAAATGACAGCGAAGATGCCCACGGGGATGTTCACGAAGAAGATGGTGCGCCAGCCCCAGCCAAAGAGGTTGGCGTCGGTCAGGATGGCTCCGAGGATGGGACCCGATACGGCGGCTACACCGGCAAGGGCAGAAAATCCTGCCATGGCCCCTGCACGCTCCGAAGGTTTGTACATGACCTGCAGGCTGGAGAGCACCTGAGGAATCATGGCCGCCGAGGCGAATCCCTGCAGCGCCCGGGAGGCGATGAGCATCTCCGGGTTCATGGCGGCCCCGCACAGCACGGAGGCCACAGTGAACGCAACCAGACCAATGATGAAGATCTTCTTGCGCCCGTAAATGTCACCCAAGCGCGAGCCCGTGATCAGGCCGATGGCCAGGGCCAGTGTGTAGGAGGCAACCATCCACTGCAGCTCGGAATTTTGGGCGCCCAGGGCGCGCTCAATGTCCGGCAGTGCAACGTTGACAATGGTGGCGTCAAGGAGTTCCATGAACGATGCCATGAAGAGTGAGACTAGGGCGATGGTACGCGCCTTGCCGATGGGAGGAGCCGCGGATTTCATAAGTGTTTCCTTCTGGTGCGTGGTGCAAAGTGTGACGGCGCCGGGTTGACGGCTGGGTTAACGGCTGGGTGGTTACAGGCTGTGTTCGTTGGCATGCGAGAGTGCGGCCAGGGATTCCCGGCTCCAGCTCATGGTGCCCAAATCCAGGCTGCTCAGGACGTCCTCAAGGAAGTGAAGTTCCGTGGCGCGGGTGCGGACAATGAGCTCGGCATCCAGCAGGACCACACGGGGCAGGAAGGCTGAGACGGCGCTCAGCTCTGCTTGGAGTTCGGATGCCTCGACGGCGACGGCGTCCCGGCGAATGCGCAACAGCCCGGCGAGTTCCTCGGGCTTTAGCACCGGTGCATGAGCCAGCGCCGCATGGAATTCCGGAAAGCCGCGCTTAGGCACGGAGAGCATGTCCGTGAGCCAGTTACGGGCGGTGGCGCGTCCGGCGTCGGATATTTCATAGACGGAGCGTTCGGGGCGGGAGCCATCACGCTCCACCTCGGCGACCCGGATCAGACCGTCGCGGGTGAGCCGTTCAATGGTGCTGTAAAGGCTGGCGCGTTGGCTGACGTTAACAACCTTGTCCTTGCCACGCAAGGTGATGAGTTGCTGCATGCGGTATGGGTGCATGGGCATTTCCATCAACAGGGCAAGCACGGCAAGTGCCAGGGGCGAACGTTTCGTCATAGTCATAATCTTACTAATGCGATTATGACCATGAGCTACCAAACGGCACATATTTTACTGTGAAGCGCCCCACTCGCGCAGGCTTGCCGGAACTTGTCAGGTAGCTACGGCGCGAATCGGTACCCCATGCCGGCCTCCGTCAACAGATGCACAGGATTGGCGGGGTCGCGCTCTAGCTTGCGCCGCAGCTGCGCCATATAGACGCGCAGGTAGTGTGTTTCCTTGGCATACGCCGGCCCCCACACCTCGGTCAGGATTTGCTGCTGGCTGACAAGCCGGCCGGGATTGCGCACCAACAGCTCCAGGACACTCCATTCGGTGGGCGTCATCCGCACCGGCGCACCCCCGCGCTGCACCAGCTTGTTGGCCAGGTCAACAGTGAACTCCGCCGTCTCTACGAGCGGTTCGGCCGCCTGCGGACCTGCCCGACGGGTGGCCGCGCGCAGCCTCGCCAGCAGTTCATCAAGCCCAAACGGCTTCGTGACGTAATCGTCGGCTCCGGCGTCGAGCGCCTCGACCTTGTCGTGCGAACCGTGCCTGGCAGAGAGCACGATAATGGGCACCTCGGTCCAGCCGCGTAGTCCGGCAATCACATCCAGCCCGTCCATGTCGGGAAGCCCCAAATCAAGGACGACGACGTCAATCGCCTGGGTTTGTGCCGCCGCCAATGCAGCGGTTCCGTTAGAGGCCGGAACCACCGTATACCCGTGGGCATGCAGATTGATCTGGAGGGCGCGCAGGATCTGGGGTTCGTCATCGACGATCAAGACTGTGCTCACGGCTGGGCCCTCACTCTTCCGGTGGACAGTGGCATGCGGATGATCATGGTCAATCCGCCGCCGGGAGTTTGTTCGGCTTCTAGGATGCCACCCATGATCTCGGTGAAACCTTTCGCAACGGCCAGCCCCAGCCCCACACCGGTGCCGCCCTGCGGACCGTAAGAGACGTCATCGAGGCGTTGGAAGGGTTTGAACATGGCCATGACATCGGCTGCCGGGACACCCTTGCCATGGTCCACTATGCGCAATTCGCTGGCGGGGTGGCCGTTGATGGTGGCGCTGCCACTGCCGCCAATGGAGCCAAGGACCGTGATGGAAGAGTCCGGAGCATATTTGATGGCGTTTTCAACGATGTTGGCGATCACGCGTTCCAGTAGGCCCGGATCAGCCTCGATGGGTGGCATATTCGCGGGTAGTTCGCTATGGATTCGTTCTTGCGGGAGTCCGTGCAGCGCCGCTGGAAGCACCTCTGTCCAGGTCACGGGTCCACTCACGGGACTGACTATCTCAGCGCTGAGCCGGGACATATCCAACAAGTTTCCAACGAGGGCGTCCATTTTGTCCGTGTAATGTTCAATGGTTGCCAACAGTTCGGCCTCGTCTGCATCCGAGAACTCCACTTCGGTTTGCCGCAGGCTACTTACGGATAACTTGATGCCGGCCAGCGGGGTGCGCAGATCGTGGGAGACAGCCCGCAGCACGGAGGTGCGGATCTTATTGTCTTGGGATAGTTGGATATTTTCCCGCTGTGTCAGGGTCAACGCTTCCCGTTGCTCCAGCGCCATCAAGTGGGCACCAAAGGCACTGAGCAGCCTGCGGTCACTCGCCGGCAACACCCTCCCGCTGAGCCCCAACAACCACCGCTCCGAAATTTCTTCAACATTCTCGGCCTCGTTCGGGGTGGCCGGCGGGCTCTCCCCTACTGAGGCCTCCGCCCGCCATGTGGATAAGTCGCTGCCGTTGCCACTAAAGAGCACCACAGATGTCATGGCGAAGTGGTCACGGACCTGCTCCAAGAACACCTGAACGGTGTCTTGAGAGGCCAAGATTCCGCGGGCCAATTCACTCAACGTTGCGGCCTCAGCACCGGCTCGCGTGGCTTCCCGCGAACGCCTGGCTGACTGGTCCACGGCGAGCGCCACGGCCACCGCCACCAGCAAGAAGATAACTAGTGCCAGCAGGTTCTCGGGGTCATTGATGGTCAAGGTTCTCACCGGCGGGGCGGAAAAATAGTTCAACAAGAGCGTGCCCCAAACCGCTGCCACAATGGCTGGCCACAGCCCACCCACAAGCGCGACTGCAATGGTGGCTGCCAATTGGATGACCATGGTGGTTTGCAGGCTCAGTGGCCCCGTGCCCACTTGCACGGCAATAGGCAGTACAGCGGCCAAAACGAAGCCCAAGACCACCCGTTTTTTGTTAATCTCGCTACGGTTGCGCATGCGCTTGGTGGTGGCGCCCAAGGGGTGCGGGACCATATGGACGTCAATATCGCCGGCGTTACGCACCACCATTGCCCCAATGCCGGGCCGTGCCAAAACGCCCAGCAGTGGCTTGCGCCGGGAGGTTCCAATGACGATTTGGGTTGCGCCCACGTTACGGGCGAATTCCAACAGGGCTTGTCCGGGGTCATCGCCTCCTACGGAGTGGTAGGTTCCGCCAAGATCGGTGACGAGTTGACGTTGGGTCTCCAAGGCGGCCGGGGCGCTGCCGCTCACTCCGTCCGAGCGGGGCACGTGCACAGCCAGAAGTTGCCCTCCACTGACCCGGCTCAAGATCCGGGCCGCACGGCGCAATAGGACTTCCCCTTCAACACCACCGGTCAAGCCAACAACCACCCGCTCCCTGATGGGCCAGCTGGTTTCAATGCCGTGGCTCTGGCGGTATTGTGCAACACCTTCCTCCACACGGTCCGCCAGCCACAGCAGGGCCAGCTCACGCAGCGCCGTCAGGTTTCCCAGCCGGAAATAGTTAGCCAATGCGGCATCAACTTTGTCGCTGGCATAGATTTTTCCCACACTCAGGCGTTGGCGCAGCAGCTCCGGGGCAATATCCACCAGCTCGATCTGTTCGGCCCGGCGCACAATGTCATCGGGGACGGTTTCTTGCTGCCGCACACCGGTGATGGTCTCCACCACGTCCCCCAAGGAGGCAAGGTGCTGAACATTCAGGGTGGAGTAGACATCTATCCCGGCTGCCAGTAACTGTTCAACATCCTGCCAGCGTTTGGAGTTGGCAGATCCTGGCACATTGCTGTGCGCATACTCATCCACCAGCGCCAAGGCTGGACGCCGCGCAAGGAGGGCCGCGACGTCGAGCTCTTGGAAGTCTGCGTCCCGGTAGGGGATGCACACGGTGGGCAACACTTCTAGGTTTCCCACCTGAGCACGAGTTTGGGCCCGTCCGTGGTCCAAAATGATGCCCGCCACCACATCTATCCCTGCCGCGGCTTGGGCGCGGCCCTCCTCCAGCATGGTGTAGGTTTTGCCCACACCGGGTGCCGCGCCCAAGAAAATCCGTAAGATACCCCGTGCCATAGCGCCTATTCTCGCAGTACCTTAGGGATTCGTCCGCGCTTGAAGAAGTGCGGCGTTCAACGTGGTGGTGTTGACCGAGGGCTGACCTAAGAAACCAAGCAAGGCATTGTTAGTATTTGCCCTGATAAGTTCACTTACCGTGGACTCCCCTAGCCCTGTTGCTCTAGCGACCCGTGGGCGCTGCAGCTGCGCATAGGCTACGGAAATCTGCGGATCTAGTCCGGAGCCGCTGGCCGTCAGTGCATCAAGGGGAATGGTGCCGGGTGTCACTTTTTCCCGGGCAGCCACCTCGGCCCTGTTCGTCTCGATGGCCTCCATCAACGCTGGTTGGTTCGGTCCTAAGTTACTGGCTGAGGAACTCCCCGCATCCCACGCCACAGCGGAGGGCCGGGGGTAGAAGAATTCCTCTCCCGTGACGGGCTGGGCAAGCAGCGAAGACCCGGCAGCTTTCCCATCAACGGAGACGATAGAACCATTGGCTTGGGCCGGAGCAATGAGCTGGCCCAGCCCGAAGACCAGTGCCGGGTAGAGCAAACCCAGGACCACTGTGGTGCATAACAGGAAGCGCAAGGCGGTAAATAGTTGACGTCCGTAGGCGTTCATAGTGCTAACCAATCGTCGAGATGGCAGAAAGAACAAGGTCAATGAGCTTGATACCGATGAACGGGGCAATCATGCCGCCCAGCCCGTATACCAGTAAGTTCCGAGATAGCGCCTGAGCTGCGGACACCGCCCGGTACTTCACCCCGCGCAGCGCCAGCGGCACCAGCACCACAATGATCAGGGCGTTGAAAATCACGGCCGAGAGAATGGCATTCTGCGGGGAGGACAGTCCCATAATGTTCAGCAGCCCCAGTCCTGGGAACGTGGCCGCGAACAGGGCAGGGACAATGGCGAAGTACTTTGCCACGTCGTTGGCCACCGAGAACGTGGTCAGCGAACCTCGGGTGATAAGCAACGCCTTACCAATGCCCACAATGTCGATCAGCTTGGTGGGATCGGAATCCAGGTCCACCATGTTGGCCGCTTCCTTGGCCGCACTCGTACCCGAATTCATGGCCACACCCACATCCGCGGCGGCCAAAGCCGGCGCATCATTGGTGCCATCTCCTGTCATCGCCACCAGACGCCCGGACTCCTGCTCCGCTTTGATGACGGCCAGCTTGTCCTCCGGGGTGGCTTCAGCCACAAAGTCATCCACGCCGGCTTCGGCCGCAATGGCCGCTGCCGTGATCTTGTTATCCCCGGTGATCATGATGGTCTTAATGCCCATGGCCCGAAGCTCGGCGAACCGTTCCTTCATACCGGGTTTGACCACATCCGCCAAATGAATAACACCCAAAATTTGGGCGCGCTCGCCGTCATAGCTGGCCACCAGCAGCGGGGTGCCACCGGTTCCGGAAATATTTTCCACCGCCTGGTGGATTTCCGCCGGCAAGGATCCACCGCGCTCACTGACATAGCGTTCGACGGCGGATCCGGCACCTTTGCGGACCTCCCGGACGGTGCTGCCCGGGTTGGCCAAGTGGCCTACAGGCAGGTTGAGCCCGCTCATACGAGTGGTGGCGCTGAACTCTATAACTTCAACATCGGCACTGAGCGCCTGCGTGGCGCCGAGTGCACCAGAGTCAAGCCTTTCAGATCCGCCATCAGTTGGGAAGTCGGCCAGTTCCACAATGGAGCGGCCCTCAGGGGTTTCATCGGCCAAAGAAGATAATCTGGCGGTTTCGATCAGCTGGTTGGCGCTGATGCCGTCAGCCGCAATGAATGCCACGGCCCGGCGGTTTCCGTACGTGATGGTACCGGTCTTATCCAGCAACAACGTGGTTACGTCCCCGGCTGTTTCCACAGCCCGTCCGGAAGTAGCCAGCACATTGCGCTGGATAAGCCGGTCCATGCCAGCGATGCCAATGGCCGGCACCAATGCCCCAATAGTGGTGGGAATCAGGCAGACCACCAGGGCTACCAAGACCACGGGGCTGGGCAGGGCGTTGGCGAACGCGGACATGGGTGCCAGGGTCATGATGGCCACCACGAACACGATGGTCAAGGAGGCCAACAGCACGTTCAGCGCAATCTCGTTGGGTGTTTTTTGCCGGGTGGCGCCCTCGACGAGGGAGATCATCCGGTCCAGGAACGTTTTGCCACTGGCTGCAGTAATACGCACCACAATCCGGTCCGAGAGCACCATGGTCCCGCCCGTGACCGAGCTCCTATCCCCGCCAGATTCGCGGATGACAGGTGCTGATTCGCCCGTAATGGCGGATTCGTCAACGCTGGCCAGGCCTTCGATGACGTCGCCGTCGCTGGGGATCAGTTCCCCGGCCACAACAATCACCACGTCCCCCACCACCAGGTCGGTGCCGGGAACCATTTCTTCGCTGTAGCGCTGCTGAGTATCTGCGAACTGGCCGGCGGGCACCAAAGCCGAGCTCCGGCGTCGTGCCATGACAGAGGTGCGAGCTGAACGCAGGCTGTCCGCCTGGGCCTTGCCACGGCCCTCGGCAATGGACTCGGCCAGGTTCCCAAACAGCACGGTCAGCCACAACCAGACTGTGACACTGACAGAAAACACAGCTGTGGAGGAGCCCAGGATGAGCTGTTGGATGCTCACAGCTGTGCACAGGATGGACCCGATCAGCACGGTGAACATAACAGGAGAATGGATCATGAGACGCGGGTTGAGTTTGGACAACGCCAAGGGCAGCGCCGCACGGAGGGTGGTTAGATTCATTTGAGCAGTCCTTCAGCAGCCGGGCCCAAGGCGAGCGCCGGGAAGTAAGTGAGTGCGGTGAGGATCAGCACAACTGCGCCAAGTAGCACCGCAAAGAGCGGACCGTGTGTGGCGAGGGTGCCGGCAGTATTGGGGATCTTGCGTTGCTTGGCAAAGGAACCGGCCAGGGCCAGCACCAGGGCGATCGGCAGGAACCGGCCAAAGAACATGGCTAGTGCCAACATGGTGGCCAGCGCCGGACCGGAGCTGGTGATGCCACCAAAGGCGGAACCGTTGTTATTCGCTGCCGAGGTGAAGGCGTACAGGACTTCGCTGAAGCCATGCGGTCCCTCGGCCGGGGCGGCAGCGGCGAGCGCAGGAATCGAGACGGTGATGGCCGTTCCCAGCAGCACCAGTGTTGGGGTGACCAGGATGTAAATGGCGACCAGTTTCATTTGCGCGGCGCCCACCTTCTTGCCCAGCATTTCCGGGGTTCGTCCCACCATGAGCCCACCGATGAAGACGGCCACTACTGAGAGCACCAGCAGCCCGTAGAGACCCGAGCCCACGCCGCCAGGAGCAATTTCGCCCAGCATCATGTTCACCATGGCCAGTCCACCTGCCAAGGGCGGCAGGGAATCGTGAGCGGCGTTGACGGCTCCGGTTGAGGTCAGCGTGGTGGCGGTGGCGAACAAAGCAGTTCCGTTGGCACCGAACCGTTGCTCAAGGCCTTCGCCCAGACTGGTTCCGGTCCCGGCGAATGCGGCAAGCGCCCAGCCCATCAGTGCCGTTGATATGATCCAGAACGCGGCCATGACACTAAGAAGCGTGTAGCCCTGGCGTTTGTCACCCACCATCCGCCCGTACATGGCAGGTAAGGAGAACGGAATCAGCAAGATCAAGAACACCTCAAAGAGGTTGCTAAGAGCATTGGGGTTTTCAAAGGGGTGGGCGGAGTTGGCGTTAAAGTAGCCGCCACCGTTGGTGCCTAGGAGCTTGATAACTTCCTGGGAGGCAACGGGACCGCCGGGAACGGTTTGCTGAGCGCCCGTGACAAGGGTGTGGATGTCGGTGCCGCCCCAGTTTTGCACAACGCCGGTGATGATTAGTACCAGGGCGCCAATGATGCTGATGGGCAGCAGTACCCTCAGGGCCCCGCGGGTTAGATCAACCCAAAAGTTGCCCAGGTTAGAGGTTTGGGCGCGCACCAGCCCTCGGATCAGTGCAACCACGACAGCCAGACCCACGGCGGCGGAGAGAAAGTTCTGCACGGCCAGGCCCAGCATCTGTACCCCGAAGCCCAGGGTGGTTTCCGGTGCGTACGTCTGCCAGTTGGTGTTGGTCACAAACGAGACTGCCGTGTTCATGGCCACCCAGGGATCAACGGAGCCTAGGCCCTGGTTGAAGGGCAGCACACCTTGGAGCAGTTGGAACAAGAACAACACCACGATCGAGACCACACTAAAGGCCAACAGTGAGCGCAGATATACCTTCCAATGTTGGTCTGCTTGAGGATCTACACCTGAGAGTCTGTACAGACCGCGCTCCACGGCCAGGTGCTTGTGGCTGCTAAACGTTGCCGCCAAATATTTGCCCAGTGGTTGATGCAGGGCACCGAGAGCCACTATGAGCACAGCGATTTGGGTGGCCAGCGCGAAAGCGTTAAGTTCCATGGCCGCGTTCACCACTTCTCGGGCCGGATGAGGGCCGCGAGCAGGTACACCAGCAGCCCCAGTCCCACCAGCCCCAAAATAATCCATGTAACCAATTCCACTTTTCAGTTCCCCTTTTGCAGTGTGCGTTGATGTCTGCATCTATCGCACACCCAAGGAACGCTCCCAGCGCCTGTTTTTACGGGTTCTTAACACCGTCCCGAGGATTCTTGACGGCTTCCTGATCATCCCCGCTTTGCAACTGCACCCCATATGCCTAGCAATGGTGCGCAGCTCCAATAGTGGCGCACCATTGCCAGGCAAACGGCACGCACCAGTGGTGGTGAGCTACGCCGAGAACCCGCCGTCAGCCTTAATCAGCTGCCACTCACCCAGCGCCCGCCCGGGGAGAGCAGAAATGCCACGGTGGGCGCCACATCGGCGGGAGTCCCGAGCCGGCCACCGGGCTGCATCGCAGTGAGACTGTCCTTGGTGGCCGCATCCATCCAGCCGGTGTCCACGGGGCCGGGGTTGAGCACATTGGCACTGATCCTCTGCCCGCCCAACTCCCTTGCGGCAGCAATGACAATCCGGTCCAGAGCCCCCTTCGAGGCGCCGTATGGCAGGTTGAACGCTGTGTGGTCGCTGGTCAGCGCCACGATGGCACCGCCGTCAGCTGTGGCTTGGCGGGCAAATGCCGCAATGACCTGCCAACCGGCCCTTGCATTGACGGCGAAGTGACGCTCAAAACTCTCCAAACTGGTGTCCAGAATCCCGGAATCCACCGACTCGCAGTGTGAGAGCACCAGACCAGCCAACGTCCCCACGTCTTGCGCAATCTGCGCCATGAGAAGCCCGACGGCGGCCGGCTCCCCGAGGTCCGCCGGCAGGGACCACACAGTGGCTCCCGCGGCTTCGAGCTCGGCGGTTAGCGCGGTCACGTCATCGGTCTGGACACCCCAGGGCATGCGTTCGTCGTAAGGCTGCCAGTAGTTCAAGACCAAGTCCCAGCCGTCCGCCGCGAGCACCCGGGCAATGGCTGCACCAATCCCGGCGGTTCGGCCAACACCGGTAATGAGCGCTGTTTTCCTTTTCATCCCGATAGCCTACGCTGGCTGCGGTGTGCCCCGGCGTGTGCGAAAACAAACGCGATAGCTTGTAAGTAGTCCACTATTGGTATGCGAAAGGCAGTCATGAGCAGCTCACAGCCCACCCCCAACCCCGGTTTCGTCCCTGGCCGTGTGACGCGCAGAGCTGCCGCTCCCGCAGGGAAACCAGGCTCGGTTCCGGTGCGGCCCGCCACAGGAGTTGGGGCCGGGAAAGCTGGGAAGGCTGGACAGAGGCCTGTTCCCGCCGCGGCGAAGAAGCCGGATACGGCGTCCATCAGTGCCGCCATCCGCACGGCCGCTGAAGCTGCGAAGAAACGTGTCCTGGCAATCACCAACGCCCATGTGGTGCCGGTGGAAGGCGAGCCTTTTGATGGCACCGTATTAGTTGAGGGCGGGAAGATTTTGGCCTTGGGCGCCTCCCTCCAGGTGCCGGAAGGCGCCGATGTGGTGGACGCCAAGGGCCAGTGGCTGCTGCCCGGCTTTATCGATGCGCATGTGCATCTGGGCATGGACCCCGAAGGCGAGCTGGGCGCCACAAGTGACGTCAATGAGATGACCAACCCCGTCATGGCAGGAGTCCGCGCCGTTGACGCCGTGGATCCCTTTGACCCAGGCTTTGATGACGCTCTAGCCGGTGGCATCACCACCGTGAACGTGAACCCGGGCTCCGGCAATCCGATTGGCGGACTAGCCGTGGCCCTCCACACGCATGGGCGTTACATTGAGGAAATGGTGCTGCGCTCCCCCAGCGGCCTGAAATCTGCGCTCGGGGAAAATCCCAAGGGCGTGTACGGGGAGAAGAAACAGACTCCCTCCACCCGGTTGGGTACGGCGTTGGTCATCAGGCAGGCGTTTATGGAGGCGCAGAACTGGCTGGCCAAGCCGGAACCGCGCCCCCGCGACGCCCACCTAGAGGCCTTGGCCATGGTGCTGCGCCGCGAGATTCCTTGGCGTCAACATTGCCACCGCGCGGACGACGTTGCCACCGCGATCCGGCTGGCCGATGAGTTCGGCTATGACCTAGTTATTGACCACGGCACCGAGGCGCATATTTTGGCTGACGTGCTGGCCGTCCGCGGCACGCCCGTGTTGATTGGCCCGTTGTTCACCAGCAAGTCCAAGCCGGAATTGCGCGCTCGTTCCCTTGCCAATCCGGGGAAGCTGGCGGAGGCTGGTGTGGAGATTTCCATCATTACCGATCACCCCGTGGTCCCCATCAACTTTTTGGTCCACCAGGCCACCTTTGCGGTGCGTGAGGGCCTGGACCGGGTTACCGCGCTGCGAGCCATCACTATCAACCCGGCGCGCGTGTTGGGCCTGGCGGAGCGGATCGGCTCGCTGAAGGTGGGCAAGGACGCGGACCTGGTGCTGTGGAGCGGTGACCCCTTGGACGTCATGGCGCGTGCCACGGCCGTGTTCATTGCCGGTAAACCCGTCTACACGTACGACGCCGTCACCCGGGTAGCTGCCGTGGCGTCCCGCGGGTAGCCGGAGCTGTAGGGGACGGCAGAGCTGTTGGGGAGGTGAATCTCCTAGGACAGCAAACCTCTTAGGTCAGCAAAAAGCGCTGGCCCACACCCCAGGACGGGTGCGGGCCAGCGCTTTTTTACTGGGCCTGTGCCCGTTCTGGCACTTAGGCCGGCAGGTTCAGGACTGCACCGGTGAAGATCAGGTCGGGGTGGATCACAGTGTCCACATTGGCCTGGTACAGCTCTTCCCAACCGCCGGTGATATTCAACTTCTCGGCGATGATGCTGAGGGTATCGCCGGATTCAATGGTGTAGGTCTCACCGCTGAGCGCCACCTGGGCTACGGGTGCCTGCTCAAGGGGAGCCTGTTGCACGGGTGCCTGCTGAAGTGGAGCCTGTTCCACCGGGGCCTGCTCAAGTGGTGCCTGCTCTACCGGGGCCTGCTGCAGGGGTGCAACATCGGAGGATTGCGCGGCCACCGGAGCAGGGGCTGGCGGCACGGCTGCGGGCGAATACGCCGCTCCGCCGCCTCCGCTCAGACCAAGCTGGGCGGCGCACGCGGGCCATGCGCCCCAGCCTTGGCCGGCCTGTACGTTTTCGGCAACCGCAATCTGCTGCTCCCGGGAAGCACTTTCCGGAGCGCCTGAACCACCAAAGGCGGCCCAAGTACTAGGTGTGAACTGCAGCCCACCGGAGAAACCGTTGCCGGTATTGATGGCCCAGTTGCCACCGCTTTCACACTGTGCCAAGGCATCCCAAGTACTGCCGTCAGCAGCGTTCGCACCTGTTCCAGCTATGGCCAAACCACCGCCGGCAATGGCGCCAACGGCGAGCACACGGGCAATGTTGCGAGTAATTTTAGTATTCTTCATCGATGCGTTCTCCCGAAGGCCACCTGCGCTCCACCCGTCCCCGGACATCTACACGCCACCGTCCAACCTATAAATATGGAGGTTGTTTCCGTAGCCTTCCGCATGACGGTGTGCGGTGTAGGAAGGCCCGGGCAATCGTGGGGGCAAAGCTGCCACCCGCCCCGTAGGGCATAACCCACCATAAAACGATATGCAATCGATACGCAAATCAGGAAACTGTTACCTTTTCGACATACTTTCCCGCAGATAGTTAGTGTATTCAGGGATTCAACTCCTCTTGGCTGCCTGTGCCTGCCTGCCGATCATCCCGCCCACAACGGCAGAAACGCTCCCACACTTTTTAAGTGCGGGAGCGTCCCTGAATTAAGCCCCTAACCTGCGGGACCGTCTGGTGTGGTGGCTAGCGGACGGTGGCTAGCGGCTATCCCAGCGTGTTCAGTGCCTGCTCCAGGTCTGCGAGCAGGTCCTCGATGTCTTCTATTCCCACCGAGAGACGGATCAAGTTCACGGGCACTGCCAGCTCGGTGCCCTTGACGGAGGCGTGCGTCATCTCGGACGGGTAGTTCATCAGCGATTCAATACCGCCTAAGGACTCCGCGAGGGTGAACACGCGGGTAGCTTCGGCCACCTTCCGGGCCGCAGCTTCCCCACCCTTGAACTGCACTGAGATCATGCCGCCAAAACCCCGCATCTGCTGCGCTGCCAGCTCGTGTCCTGGATGTGAGGCCAGGCCCGGGTACAGCACGCGTTCAACCTCAGCCCGGGTGAGCAGCCATTCGGCAATGCTCTGGGCGTTGGAGCAGTGCCGGTCCATGCGCACACCGAGCGTCTTGAGTCCGCGCGTGGTCAACCACGCCTCCATCGGCGCGGAAACCGCACCTACCGCGAACTGCACAAAGCCGATCTTCTCGGCGGCCTCGGGATCGGAAAGAATGATGGCCCCGCCGGAGGCATCCGAGTGTCCGCCAATGTACTTTGTGGTGGAATGCACCACCACATCGGCGCCCAGTGCCAGCGGATTTTGCAAGTAGGGGGACGCGAAGGTGTTATCCACCACCAGCAGCGCTCCGGCCTCGTGGGCCACCTGCGCAAGCGCGGCAATATCGGTGATTTTCATCATCGGGTTCGACGGCGTCTCCACCCAGATCATCTTCGTCGCACCTTCGGGGCCGCCGGCGGCAACAGCGCCAGCCAGCGCCCCGGCGTCGGACATGTCAACAGCAGCGTTGCTGATGCCCCACACGGACAGGACCTTGTTGATGAGCCGGTAGGTGCCGCCGTAGACGTCGTTGCCCATGACGATGTGATCCCCCGGTACCAGCAGCGCCCGGATCAGGGCGTCCTCGGCGGCCAATCCCGAGGCGAAGCTGAACGCGAACTCCCCGCCCTCCAGTGCTGCGAGCTGGGCCTGGAGCGCGTCACGGGTGGGGTTGGTGCCGCGGCCGTATTCATAACCATTGCGCAGCTTGCCGATCCCGTCCTGGGCGAACGTGGTGGTTTGGTACAGCGGCGGGATGACGGCGCCCGTGGTGGGATCGGGGGTCTGTCCGGCGTGGACGGCGCGGGTGTTGAAGCCTTCAGTCATGGTCTTGTTCCTTCGTCTGGAAATGGTCAGTCGTTGAGGTAGTTCAGCAAATCGTGGCGGGTCAGCACACCCACGGGCGCACCAACAAAGGTGACCATGAGCGCATCTACGTCCTGCAGTTTGGCCCGGGCAGCGGAGATGGGCTCCAAAGATCCGATGATGGGTAGTTGCGGCTGCATGTGTTCGGTGATTTTATCTGTCAGTTTGGCTTCGTGCCGGAACAATTTGCCGGTCAGTGTGCGTTCATCCACCGCGCCAAGCACTTCCCCCATCACCACGGGAGGTTCGGCCGAGAGCACGGGGATTTGGGAGACACCGTATTCGGCCATCAAGTTGATGACGTCACGGACGGTCTCGTTGGGGTGGATATGGACCAGATCCGGTAATTGGCCCGTTTTGGCTTTGAGCACGTCGCCGATAGCGGGTTCATCGGTGACTTTCAAGAAGCCGTACGACTGCATCCAGGCATCGTCAAAGATCTTCCCCAAGTAGCCGCGGCCACTGTCCGGCAGAAGCACTACGACGACGGACCCGGCTCCCAGCCCCTTCGCCACTTCCAGCGCGGCCACCACTGCCATGCCGGAGGAACCTCCCACCAGCAGGCCTTCTTCTCGGGCCAGGCGTCGGGTCATGGCAAAGGCGTCATTGTCGGAGACCGCGATGATCTTGTGCGGGACGGACGGGTCATAGGAGTCGGGCCAAATGTCCTCGCCCACCCCCTCCACCAGGTAAGGCCTTCCCGTGCCTCCGGAGTAGACGGAGCCTTCCGGATCGGCACCGATGATCTGGACCTCACCGCCGTCGGCCTCGGCACGGTGCGCAGAAACTTCGCGGAGAAAGCGGCCCGTTCCGGTGATGGTGCCGCCGGTACCCACGCCGGCCACAAAGTGGGTGAGCTTGCCTTCGGTGTCGCGCCAAACCTCCGGGCCGGTGGTTTCATAGTGACTCAACGGGCCGTTGGGGTTGGAGAACTGGTCAGGTTTGTAGGCTCCCGGGATTTCCGTCACCAAACGGTCGGAGACGCCGTAGTAGGACTGCGGGGAATCGGCCGCCACCGCAGTAGGTGTCACCACCACCTCCGCCCCATAGGCCGCCAAGACTGCGCGTTTGTCCACGCCCACCTTGTCCGGGACTACAAAAACGCACTTGTAGCCGCGCTGCTGCGCCACCATTGCCATGGCCACGCCCGTGTTGCCGCTGGTGGGCTCCACCACGGTACCGCCGGGCTTGATTTTGCCTTCCCGCGCAGCCTCGTCCAGCATTTTCACGGCAATGCGATCCTTGGCCGAGCCGCCTGGATTCAGGTATTCCAGCTTGACCAACACTGTGGCCTCCAGCCCCGCTGTCACCTTGTTCAGTTTTACCAGCGGGGTGTTGCCAATCAGGTCAAGGACAGAGTTCGCGTACTTCATAGCTCCAACGTAGACCCCGCGGGAGGAAGCGGCCAAGGAACATTACTCCCGGGGGCATTTTGGATAATAAACTTGGCACTATGCTCTCCACCGCAGGCGCCCCCTCACCACCTGGAGTGAGCCGGGATGAGATCACCACGCTGACACTGCTGCGCCGGGCCCGGGATCTGATTGATAGGGACTACGCCCAGCCGCTGGATGTGCCCACGATCGCGGCGAAGGCGTTCATGTCACCCGCACACTTTTCCCGCAAATTCCGGGCGGCGTACGGCGAGAGCCCCTATTCATATCTCATGACCCGGCGTATTGAGCGGGCTTCGGCGCTGCTCCGTGCGGGCGTTTCGGTCACGGATGCGTGCATGGCCGTGGGTGCCACCTCATTGGGTTCATTCAGTTCCCGATTCACAGAGGTCATGGGCGAGACGCCCAGCAGTTATAAGTCCCGCGACCACAGCGCCATCGAAGCCTTGCCGCCCTGCTTCATGAGGGTGGCCACCCGCCCAGCTCGGAACAGTGGCACGGACGGTGACTCTCACGGTGCACCGCAAAGTGCTGCCCATGCCCTTGCTCAACCTGCTATCCAGTCGAGCAGAAATGAAGAAGCCCGGCCCCCGGCAAACGCCTAACGTGGGTGCCATGACCATTTCACTTCAGTTCACACATTTGACCGTTCACAACCCCGATGCGGCCATCGCCTTCTACCGCGACGCCCTGGGCCTTAAAGTCCAGAACGATGTCAGCAACGGCGATTTCCGTTGGGTCACCATGGGTACCAGTACACAGCCGGGCCTGGGCATTGTGCTCTCCGAACCGCATGCCGGACGGTCCCAGGAAGACGGCGATGCCATGGCTCGCCTGCTCGCCAAGGGTGTGCTGCCCATGCTCAACTTCAGCGCAAGCGATCTGAACGCAACTTTTGAGAAGGCAGCGGCTGCCGGGGCAGAAGTGCTCCAGGAACCCGTCGAACAGCCGTGGGGTCCCCGCGATTGCGCCTTCCGTGACCCCTCCGGCAACACGGTCCGCATCGCCCAAGCCTGATCCGCCAAGGCTCTTCAACACAATCCGCGCCCGTCTCCCACATATGCGCCCGGTCTACGGGGCGCATATGTGGGAGGCGGGCGCGGAGGTTGCACGGCCGGTCGCCGCGGATCATAGTGCCATCACAGTCAAAGTTATCCACAGGTCAGCGTCTCCCCACTTACATGTGGTGCCACGCTCTGGAACCCTTGAATGTATGAGCACACCACGCTTGATCCTCCCTTCCGATCTGGAGCTGGCCGGCCAAGATTCCCGCCTTCTCACCAGGCTCTGCAACAACGGCAGGTATTTTCGTGTCCGCCGCAGCGTCTACACCGAAGCAGTCGAGTGGCATGCGCTGGATGAGTTCGCCCAATACGGCTTGCGCGCTGCGGCGTTCACGCTGACCACCAAAGCGCCTCCGGTGTTTTGCTCCTCCACGGCTGCGCTTCTTTGGGGTTTGTGGATCACCGGAACACAGACGAATCTGCACGTTGTGACGGAACAGGCCGGTGGCGGCCGCAGCCGCGGGGACATCACACGGCATTTGGGTCGGCTGGACGAGGCAGTAGTGCGCTGCGGCCCGTTGCTGCTGACGGACAAACTCACCACCACACTGGAGCTGATCACCGCACTGAAATTTGAGCAGGCTGTGGCGGTATGTGATTCAAGCCTGCACCTGCCCAGATACCCCAAACGCGGCAATATTTTTCTGCCTGCTGACGTGCCCGCCGGCGATCATGATCCCGTGTGGAACCTCAACGAACCGCAAGGCCCTCCCCTGCTGAAATCCGACCTTCTGACTGCTGCTGAATCCTTGCCGTCTCGATCGGCGTTCAACAGGGCCGTGGCTGTGATTGAGTTCGCATCCGGGCTTTCCGGTTCTGCCGGCGAGTCTCTTAGCCGGGTGCGGATGGCCCAACTGGGGTTTGTTGCCCCGGAGCTGCAACATCCTTTCACCCTGCGTGATGGCAGGGAAGCATATGTTGATTTCTGGTTCGAGAAGCAGCGAAAAGCCGGGGAATTTGACGGCAGGGCCAAGTACTTGCGGCAAGACTGGGCCGGCGGAAAGTCCCTCGAAGAGCGAATCCTCGATGAAAAGAACCGTGAGGACCAGATCCGGGCTCAGAGTGCCGGCTTCTTCCGATGGACGTGGCGGGAAATGATGGACCTCCGGGGCTTCGAACGGCTGCTTCGTCAAGCTGGCATCCCGCAAAAGTAGCAATCTATCCAGTTCCGCGCCCGCCTCCCACATATGCGCCCCGTAGACGGGGCGCATATGTGGGAGGCGGGCGCCGATTTTAGCCGGTGGCTGCGGGTGTCTAGATCAGCCCGTCGGAAAGGTGGTTTGGTGTGCCGAAGCGGTGTGCCGTTATGCTGACGGCCTGCTCGTGGAGGAACACCCGCATCTCCACTCGCCCGGCCTCAGTCACCGCACCGTGATAAATTGCCAGATCCGGGCGCCCGCCCGTTGCCTCATAAACGGCGCTTGAATCTCCTCCAATGAGGCGGATACGGCCAGCTCCGAAGCGGCGCGCGGTGGTGAGCCATTCGGCGTCGTTCTCCACAGTCACCGGAATCCGCAGGCTGAGCAGCAGTGCCGCCATCTCACTGGGAAGCGCGTCAGCGCAGGAGACTTCCGGAGTTACCCCGGCCAGGATCCCTGCCGCGAGCACGCGCAGCAGCTTCGAGAGGAACTCCCCCTCGGCGAGGCGGACCAGCGGGTTCAGTGGCAGGTAGCGGAACACGTTGCGCTCGGCGGTCAGGGCCGAGACGTCGCGGGCGGCGCCAAACTCGGCGGCCCAGGCAGCGGCGTCGCTGTGCAGCGAGCGGGTCAGGAACGCCTGCTCCTCGGCCGGCAATGAGGACGCGGCGGCGAGGACCTTGCGGGCCGCGTCACTCAGCGGCGCGGTGGCACTCGCTTCGGCAGGAACCCAGGATCCCAGACCCATGAGGTAGCTGGGACCGCCCGCCTTGGTGCCAGCACCCACAGCCGATTTCTTCCAGCCACCGAAGGGCTGACGCTGCACAATAGCACCGGTGATACCGCGGTTCACGTACAGGTTTCCGGCTTGCACGGTATCCAGCCAGAGCTCAATCTCCGCGGGGTCCAGTGAGTGCAGCCCGGAGGTGAGCCCGTAGTCAATCGCGTTGACCATGGCGATGGCCTCCTCCAAGGTCTCGGCCGTCATGACTCCTAGGACCGGGCCGAAGAATTCGGTCAGGTGGAAGTTCGATCCGGCCGCAACGCCGGTGCGCACGCCCGGCGACCAGAGCCGGCCGGTGGAATCGAGCTGGCGCGGCTCCAGGGCCCACGCTTCGCCGGCGTCCAGTGTGGTCAGTGCACCGAGCAATTTACCTGCGGCAGGCTCAATGACCGGCCCCATCTGGGAGGTGGCAACGCCGGGGTAGCCCACGTTCAGGCTGGCAGCAGCGTCTAGGAGCTGGTTGCGGAAGCGCGGCGACTTCGCCACGGAACCGACCATGATGACCAACGATGCGGCGGAGCACTTCTGCCCTGCGTGGCCAAAGGCTGACTGCACCACGTCCTTCGCCGCCAGGTCAAAATCGGCGCTGGGCGTGACGATCAGCGCGTTCTTGCCAGAGGTTTCCGCCAGCAAGGGCAGGTCGGTGCGGAAGCTGCGGAACAGCTCGGCCGTTTCATAACCGCCGGTCAGGATCAGCCGGTCAACGGACGGGTGCGCCACGAGCGCCTTTCCGAGCTCGTTTTCGCCAAGCTGGACCAGCGCCAGGACCTCGCGCGGCACGCCAGCGTCCCACAATGCCTGGACCATGATGGAGCCGCAGCGCTGTGCCTGGGGTGCCGGCTTGATGACAACGGCGGATCCCGCCGCCAATGCCGAGAGTGTGGAGCCTGCCGGGATGGCGACGGGGAAGTTCCATGGCGGGGTCACAACGGTGAGCTTGGCGGGGACGAATGTGGCACCGTCCACCGTTTCCAGATCCTTGGCGCGCTCGGCGTAGTAGTGGGCGAAGTCCACGGCCTCGCTAACCTCCGGATCGCCCTGGTCAAGCGTCTTGCCGGTTTCGGCGGCCATAACCTCAAGGAGCTCGGCGCGGCGGGAGTTGAGCATATCCCCTGCCCGGTGCAAGATGGCGGCACGCCCGGACCCGCCCAGTGCGGCCCATTCGCCGGAATGTTCGACGGCGGTGTCCACTATGGTGTTCAGCTCGTGAAGTTCCGTAACGGTGGTGTCCGCGACGAGCTCGTTGCCAAGCTCCGAGGACGGGATGCGGGCCAGGATCTCCCGTCCCCAGACTCGGTTGGGTGCCAGTGCGGGGTCGGTGTCAGGGGTGTTGGCGAAGTGGTCAGTAGCGGCTCCGGCTGCGGGCTGGGTGCGGTCCTGCACCCGGTTGGTGGGCGGCACGGAGTCATCCAACTCTGCGAGGGAGGCCAGGAAACGCTCCTGCTCGCGTTGAAACAGCCCTTCATTCTCGGAGAGCTCAAACACGGCGGACATGAAGTTTTCCTGGCTGGCACCTTCTTCGAGGCGGCGGATCAGGTAGGCGATAGCAACGTCGAACTCGCCGGGATGGACTACGGGCGTGTACAGCAGCAGCGAGCCAACGTCGCGGCGCACGGCCTCAGCCTGGCCGGTGGCCATGCCCAGCAGCATCTCAAATTCGAGCTGGCGGGAGTCGGCGCTGATGCCGCGCTGCTGGGCGAGCAGCCAGGCGTGGGCAACATCAAACAAGTTGTGTCCGGCCACGCCAATGTGGACGTTGTTAATGTGTTCGGGGGTGAGCGCGTAGTTCACAATGCGCTTGTAGTTGGTATCGGAATCCAGCTTGCTGCCCCACGTGGCCAGCGGCCAGCCGTTGACGGATGCCTGCACCTGTTCCATGGGCAGGTTTGCCCCCTTGACGATCCGCACCTTCACAGGAGCGCCGCCATCGGCCCTTCGCGCAGCAGCCCACTCCTGCAGGTCGATCATGGCGGCCAAGGTGTCCGGCAGGTAGGCCTGAAGCACAATCCCGGCCTCCAGGTTCTTGAACTCGGGCTTGTTCAGGATGCGTTTGAACACGGCGATGGTCATGCCCAGATCCTTGTATTCCTCCATGTCCAGGTTGATGAACTTGGGCTTGGGGAAGGACGCAGCCAGCGTGTACAGGGGCGTGAGTTTTTCCACCACATGGTTGACGGCGTCCTCGAACGCCCAGGGCGAATGCGGGGCCACCGTGGAAGATTCCTTGATGGAGACGTACTCCACGTCGTCCCTCGCCAGCAGGTCCAGGGTCCCCGTTAGGCGGCGGCTGGCTTCCTTTTCGCCCAGTACGGCCTCGCCAAGCAAGTTGAGGTTCAGGTCCACCCCGCCATCGCGGATCTTCGCGATGGCCGGGCCCAGCTTGGCGTCGGTGGCGTCCACAATCAGGTGGCCCACCATCTCACGCAACACCCTGCGGGCGATGGGAATGACAAGCTGTGGCAGCACTGGTGCCATGAGCCCGCCCAGACGAACCGCGGCGCGCATGTACCAGGGTAAAAATGCGGGGACCTTGGGGGCCAGCATAGCCAGGTTCCGTCCGGCCACAGCCAGATCTTCGGGGCGGATCACGCCGTCAACGAATCCCACCGTGAAGTCCAGCCCGTTCGGGTCCTTCAGCACACCGGCCAGGCGCTGGGCGGAGACGTCAGCGGGGAACTTGGCGGCCTCGGTGAGCCAGCGGCGGACCAGTGCAATGGTTTCCTGTGCCAGTGCATCACTGGGGACTGGGATTGCGACGGAATGCGCCCCTATTGCGGAGGCGTAGTTACCTGATGTGGCCGCGTCGGAGCCGGCGGTGGTGGAACGTGTCATGGCTGCTGGTGCGTTCTTTTCTGTTGTTTGGGATGTCCTGAAATAATGGTTCTCACCACCAGTATGGAGCGAATGTTCATTTAGCAAAAGTGGTGATTTATGATGAATATTAATCATTTCTACTAAACTATTTGGAGGCGTCCGTGTTGGACCTCAAACGGCTGCGCATGCTGCGCGAATTGCACCTTCGCGGAACCCTCGCTGACGTTGCCGCGGCGTTGGCGTACAGCCCGTCCGCAGTCTCCCAGCAGTTGGCTCTCTTGGAGAAGGAAGCTGGGGCAAAATTGCTGCGCAAGGTGGGCCGGCGCGTGCAGTTAACCCCGCAGGCAGAGATTCTCGTGGCACACACCGCCGAAATATTGGAGACTCTGGAACGCGCCGAGGCTTTTCTCTCAGCGTCCCTGTCCACCGTGACAGGGACCGTGAGGCTGGCCGTGTTTCAATCTGCAGCCCTGGCGCTGCTGCCGAACATGCTCACCGCCATGGCGCAGGCCTATCCGGAGGTGCGCCTTGAAGTGGTTCAGCGCGAACCCGAGACGGCGCTGTATGAGACGTGGGCGCGGGACTTTGACTTGGTGGTCGCGGAGCAATATCCCGGCCACGCCGCCCCGCTCCACCCCGAGCTGGACCGCGTCACGCTCACCACCGATGCCATCCGCCTTGCCGTGCCGCACGAGGGGGTTGCAGGAGGCATGTCCCGCCTACTCACGGGGCCCATCACAGGCATTGCAGACACGGCCCGCCTGCCCTGGGTCATGGAACCGCACGGCGCCGCATCGCGCCACTGGGCCGAGCAAACCTGCCGGCAGGCCGGATTTGAGCCCGATGTCCGCTTTGAAACCGCCGATCTCCAAGCCCAGATCCGGCTCATCGAATCCGGGAATGCTGTGGGTCTCATGCCAGATCTTATGTGGACCGGACGCCCGCCAGCACTGACTCTGCTGGATCTGCCGGATCTGCCACGGCGAACAGTGTTTACCTCCGCCCGGCTGGCCAGCCGGCTGCGCCCAGCCATTATGGCGTGCCGGGAAATTCTCACCGAGACCGCACTAGCTCTCGGTGAAGAGGAAACTACCCATTATCTTGAGCCAAGGCGTCTGCTGGATTGACCGAGACGGGACAGGCTCCGTATTTTTCAAATTAGCAGGGGCCGCATTACGTCCCAACTCCTGTGCAAGGGTTCGTTCTAATTTGTCGACTCAGCAGTGGATACCCGAGCTCTCCTGCATCAAATGAGCCCTGCAGCGTCTTGTTGAATCTTGCTGAGAAGGCGGAACAGCTCGCTACGGCAACATCGAGAGGGCGTTGCACCCGCCTCACGTTCAACCCCCGTGCAACCATTAGAGAATGTCCGGCGCAGTCATAAAAAAGCTGGCGAGCGCCATTGTGCCGCCCGCCCTGTTTACCGCTGGGCTAATCCTGATTGCCAATGGGACTCTGAGCCGGGGATCTGCAGGAGAGCTTTTTGAACGCACGGTACCAATCCTGTTATTTGTTGCGGCCATGACTATTGTCACGGAGCTAGCCGATAACGCTGGACTGTTTCGCATCATCACCGCCTGGTTGGCACGCCTTGGTACCTGCCGTGGCCGTGGCCGATCACAAGCGCAGCGCTCACTCTCTGGCCGGGTCATGACACTGTGGCTGCTTGTAGTTGTTTTGGCCGCATTGAGTACGGTATTCCTCTCTCTGGACACAACTGCCGTGCTGGTCACCCCGGTGGTGGTCACGCTGGCCCGGCATGCCCGTATTCACCCGTTGCCGTTCGCACTGACAACAGTGTGGCTGGCCAATACGGCTTCGCTTTTTCTGCCTGTCTCGAACCTGACCAACTTGCTGGCCCGTCAGCAACTTGATATTGGTCTAGCGGGATTTCTGCAGTTGATGTGGGCGCCGGCGCTGGTTGGTATTGTGGCACCGTTGGCGTTCCTACTCGTTTGGTTTCGGAAGGATTTTAAAGGCTCGTATACCGCGCCCGAGATTCCTGCAGAGACAGACAAGCCACTGCTGCTAATCAGCGGGGCAACAGTTGCACTTCTGCTGCCAGCACTAGTCTCAGGCGTTCCCGTTGCTATCCCTGCCAGTATTGCTGCGTGTTTCCTGGTGGCCGTGTTTATTTTTCGACGGCGTTCTGCTTTGCGCTTGCGCATGATTCCGTTCCAGCCTCTGCTGCTGACGATGGGGTTATTTATGCTGGTTGCAGCCCTCCACGACCATGGCTTGGGTGCAGCCTTAGCCCGCATCTCCGGCTCAGGAAATGACTATCTGAGCCTGCTGCAACTCGCCGGGTTGGGAATGGCAAGCGCTAACGGGTTCAACAACCTCCCTGCGTATCTGGCGCTTGAGCCAACGGCCGGCTCCGCCGTGCGGCTGGCTGCCGTATTGATTGGCGTTAACCTAGGCCCGCTTGTCTCGCCCTGGGCCTCATTGGCTACCCTGTTGTGGCACGGCAGGCTCAAATCGATGGGAATCAACATTTCTTGGACTGGGTACGCACTGGCCGGCGCTGTCCTGTTGCTACCGCTGATCCCCGCTGCAGTATTGGCTTTGTGGCTCTCCTCAGGAATGCCCGGCTGACCCTCACTACCAACGCTCCTGCAGAACGAGTTCATTTTTTTAACAAACCCTCCCGCACTGCTGCAGCAGCGTTGTCTTAAAATACCCCGAATCTGCGGGAGCGTTTTTGGGGAAGCACACCCTGCTGTCAGACTCCCGTGCAACCATGGAATCATGAAAACCCCAGCCGACTCCGCACCCCCTGGGGTGTGGGATGTGGCTGGCCCGTACTCCCTGCCGCAGACGCTAGGCATCCTGGCCCGCGGCCCAGGCGACACCACCGTCCGGCTCACACCGCACGCTGCGTGGCTTGCCTTCAATACCCCTGCTGGCGCAGCCACGCTGGGCGTCACCACGCACGGCGCTGAACTGCACGTCCGAGCCTGGGGCCCAGGGGCAGAGGATGCCTTGGCTGGGGCTGCCGCATTGCTGGGACGCCACGATGACTGGTCAGCGTTTGACTCCCCCACGTTTGCTGCCACCCTGCCATCGCGTGTCAAAGAAGCACGACGTCGCAACCCGGCCGTGCGCCTGCCTTCCACCGGGCGGATGATTGATGCCTTGGTACCCGCTATTTTGGAACAAAAAGTCACCGCCCTAGAAGCCCGGCGCGGCTACTCCACGCTACTGCGAAAGTTTGGTTCTGCGGCTCCTGGTGCGGGTATTGACCCAAATGTCCCGGCTGATCTCAGGGTTGCCCCCACCCCGGAGCAATGGGCCGCCATCCCCTCTTGGGAATGGCATCAGGCGGGCGTTGGACCGCAGCGTTCGGCAACTGTGCAGCGGGTGTTACGTTCGGCGTCGGGCGTGGAACGGTTGAGCCAGCTGCCCGCAGACGAGGCGGGGATTAAGTTGCAAAGCATCCCCGGAATTGGCCAGTGGACTGCGGCAGAAGTCACCCAACGAACCCACGGATCTCCTGACCATGTAGCCGTAGGTGATTACCATCTGGCCGCTTATGTTGGCTGGGCGCTGGCGGGAAAACCTGTGGATGACGCCACGATGCTGGAATTGCTTGAACCGTGGCGAGGTCACCGCCAGCGCGTGGTGCGGATGCTGCAACTGAGCGGCTTTCGCAAACCAACCTTCGGGCCACGCATGAGCATCCAGGACCACCGCGGGCACTGAACCGCAGGCACTGAACGGTACCCTGTCAGGTGGCTAAGCGAGGTTCACAGTGCGGAACCGCTTCTCTTCCCTGAGGCAAGATCGCCTAGGCTGTTTTTATGAGCGAGATTATCAACCTAAAAGCCACCTTCATTCCCAATGAGGACGAGTACTTCCGTGTGAAGCTCGCCCTCGAGATCGCCATCGAGCAGGTCGTTGAAGAAGCCGGCTGCATCCAGTACGAAATCACTGAGGACTCCGAGGAAAAGATCGTATTGACAGAGCAGTGGGCTTCAGACGAGGACCTCGTCAAACACAGCAAGGGAATCGCTGTGCAGGATCTCAACGAATCCCTGAGCGCACTGCTGGCTGAGCCCGTGAAACTGGAACGATCCTAAACAAAAAAGAAAAGGGGGCACCACACCAACTTCGGTGAGGTGCCCCCTTTCTCGTTTGAGGTAGTTACTCCGCGGCGCTGGATTCGTCTTGCTTAGCGGCAACAGTTGCATGAACTTCGCTCATGTCAAGGGCCTTAACGGCGTCAATGACAGAATCAAGCTGTGTTCCGTTCAGGGCGCCGGGCTGTGCAAACACCAGCACCTTTTCACGGAACGCCATGAGCGTCGGGATGGAGGTGATATTTGCTTCTGCGGCAAGCTGCTGCTGGGCTTCGGTGTCTACCTTGGCGAACACAACGTCGCTGTGCTTCTCGGAAGCAGCCTCGAAGGTCGGTGCGAAGCGCACGCAGGGCTGGCACCAGCTAGCCCAGAAGTCAACAATCACAATGTCGTTGCCTTCAATGGTGGGACCAAAATTTTCCGTGGTGATTTCAACTGTAGCCATGCCTTAACCGTACGGGATAGCCCACACTCATGCCCAAGGTTTCGCTCACCGCGTGAGGAAGGGCGCCTGCGCCTTTGCTGCGCCCATGGTGCGGACCGCCTGCACGAAGACAGTGGAGACCTCTCCTTATTCTCTGAAATTTAGGAGCAAAGACACACCAAGTTAACAGAGAATTCACCTTGAGCACGCAGGCTGGCGATGTTGAGTTAGCAGACAAGGAAGCAGCGATGACTTTCACACCAGGAGATCCCATGACACGCCCACTTCATCACCGAGCTTTTATTGATCCCGAAAATAACGAGGTGTGGCCGGCCCTGACCCACAATGAGCCAATAACTCTTGTCAACAACCGCGGCTGGCGCCTCGCAGGCCGTGTGGAGACGCTTTCCAGCGACCGCCAGTGCCTATGGATCCAACTGGACTCCGGCATGGGCCGCCAGCTGATCCACCATCAGGACGGCTTCGTTTTGGAAAACACCCAAAAGGCAAACTGATTCTGCCTGCTCCATCAGTGATTCTGCAGGCAAAACCAGCAAGCACGCAGTCCTAAACTTTGGACTTGCGGTATCCGGCATTCTTGGCAGCAGTCTCGGTGCTGAAGCAGATCTCAGGCGTGGTCTTTGTATAGAACTTCTGATTCTTGAGGTGGTAGATCTTACTGGGTGCGTTGCCCTTGATCGGCGCCCATGATGGGCAGTTCCACTTGCTGGCTGGCTTGGATGAGGTGGGTTTGGCGGCAGCCACAACCTTGTTGTTTATTGCCCCTGTGGATGAGGCCTTGTATTGCCCCTGAGCGGGCACCAGCGCAGTCCACTTGCCTGAAACACTCGCCGCAGCACTCGCCTTGAAGGCACCCGCTGAGTTGGTTTTCAAGGTTCTCACCAAAGTCTTCGGCGCCGAACCATCCGGATCGAAGTAAATCTTGACCGTGATTGCGCCCGTGTTGGCCCAAGAGCTCCCCTTGGCCTGCTGCACTTGGCCGGAATAGCTGAGTGTTTTCCCTTTGGTCACGGTGGCTGGCCCCACCACAAATTTGGTAATGCGAGTGGCAGAAGAGGCGGCAGCCTGAGCAGAGGTAGGAGCCACCAGCAAAGGAAGCAACAAGGCCAAGACCGCAAAAATCACAATCAGAAAATAACGCGGCTTACGCGAGCCGAGGCGCATAGAAAAGTTCAAGCACTCCCCCAAGGGCACTAGCCGGACTCACCATCCGGACACAAAGTTGACTGGCGAAGCATATCGAGACTTTGAGAGGTTTGTAGCACCTGACGAGAATATGACGGCCGTGGCCGCACGGCTCAGGCTGCAGCTGTGTGCTTGAGCCTAGTCTTCCGGACTGATCATAGAGACAAACTCTTGAGCGTCCGTCACCCCGATTTCTGCGTGGTCCCGCAGAAGGTGGGCTGCGCCGTCGTAATTTCCGGAGAGCGCCAACTGGCGAATCTGAGCATAAATCTCCGCGTTGAGCCGGGTACTGGCCACCTCCCGCACCTCATCGCCTTGGGAGACGATGGCCCGGTAGCGGTATTGGCCCTTGGCGGCAGCCGGCTTCATTTGTAAGTCCGCGGCCAGTTCCCCGGAGGGACTGTCAGGTTTAGGCGCCTCCATGGGGTCCTCAGCCGCCGGTCCAGCGTTGATGATGTCCGCCACGGTCAGCGGTCCTCCCGTTGCAGTGGGGCTTGGAGCCTGGTTGATTATTCCTTGGTCTTTGGAAGCTGGTTCAGGAGTAGGCTGTGGGAATTGAGCCAGGGCCGCAACGGCAGCCGCGGCTTCTCCGAGTCCGGTGCGCGTTGCCTTGCGATATTCCTTCACCGCATTGAGTACTTGGTGCTGGGCTATCAACGAGTACACACGCCGGTGAGTCTCCGGAGTCAGCCGCGCACTGGCTTCCTGCGCATCCTCTCGGGTGATATCGCGCCCATGCCTCGTTTTCTTGACGCCGGGATCCTTGGCGGCGGGCCCCTTGGCGCTAGGCTCTGCCGAGGATCCGTTCAGCGTGGAGTCCTGCTCTGGCCGGCTTCGGCTTCCTATGAGCCGGGCACCCACAACCACAACAATGACAACAACTAACAAGATGATCAAGGGCACGACGTATTCCATGACTTAACTGTAGTTCGCCCGCGACGTACAACAGCAAAAAACCCGGAACCTCGCACTCAGTGCGCTGTTCCGGGTTTCCCGTTTGGTGGCAGATACTGGATTCGAACCAGTGAAGGCGTTGCCAGCTGATTTACAGTCAGCCCCCTTTGGCCACTCGGGTAATCTGCCAAGGCCAGCCATACCCAAACAACAGGTCTGACTTTCGCTCCCAAGAAGTGGAAGCAGTAAAACAATACAAGGAATTTGCTCAAGAATCGAATCGAGAGTGCCAAATCACCAAAATTGGTCAAAATTTTCTAAAATTACGCGCTTCTGCCTACTCTCAGTGCACTGTCAGGCGTCGCCATGGATCCTCTTGACCAATTGGCTCTCCATGAAGGCGGCCTGTTCGGGGGTCAGCTGTTGCAACTGGACCGCCCTGGCCATGTCTTCGTGAACACCGGCGATCCTCGAGGACGCAGAATTGGGCGGTGAGCCGATAATGCTGCCCGGTTCAAAAGCTGCCATAGATCCACCAACAAGGGCCGGACCACTCAAGACAGTCACTGCAGCTAACGTGACGGCCGCGACGGCTGTCCCCACAGTCTTCTTCCGGCCCGCTGCAGGTTTGGTGCCAGAACGATGCGCCACAGCACCCCTGCCCACGTTTGCGTCCACGTTCATACCGGCCTTTGCACTGCCGTCTGCGCCGGCAACCGGAATCGCGTTTCCAACCGTGGCCATGGATCCTCCTGATGCTGGTTCTCTCAACAACTTCCAGTTTGCCTAGAACAAATGTGCACATACCCAACAAACCCTTGAAGGACACTGTGAGCGCCCACCGCCCTCCCAAACCCCACTTCGTACGCTTTGGGCCCCTCGGGCGCTAGCGCCCACCGCCCTCCCAAACCCCACTTCGTACGCTTTGGGCCCCTCGGGCGCTAGGCTTAGATTCAAATCAACCATTCAGCTTTATAGGTATTCGGAGGAATCATGGCCAGTGAGTCAACGTTCGACGTCGTCAGCAAGGTCGACAAGCAAGAGGTCGCCAACGCCTTGCACCAGTCCCAGAAGGAAGTAGTGCAGCGCTATGACTTCAAGGGCGTCGGTGCCGAAATCGATTTTAGCGGCGAGAAAATTATGATCAAGGCCAACTCCGAAGAGCGCGTCATGGCCGTCATGGATGTCTTCGAGTCCAAGCTGATCAAGCGCGGCATCTCCTTGAAGTCCCTTGACGCCGGCGAGCCCTACGCCTCCGGTAAGGAGTATCGTCTGGAAGCCGAGATCAAGGAAGGCATTGCCCAAGACATTGCCAAGAAGATCAACAAGCTGATCCGCGACGAAGGGCCCAAGGGTGTCAAGTCCACCATTCAGGGCGATGAACTGCGGGTGAGCTCAAAGAGCCGTGATGATCTTCAGGAAGTCATGGCAATGCTGCGCAAGTTCGAGGACGCGGACCTGCAGTTCGTCAACATGCGCTAAGCCGAACTCCCCCCTCTGCGGCCACCGCTTAAAGCACGGTTGCACTAAAAAGCGCTCATCACTGAACTCTCCGCAAATCTGCGGAAAACTTTCAGACGGTGAGCGCTTTTTCTCTTGCCCGCATGACGGGTCAGGCATAGTGTTCCAGTAACCTCACAAGATCAACCGACGTTTGGAGTCGCCATGAACCCTCAAAGGTTCCCCGCAGGAGCGCCGTGCTGGATTGATTTGATGACCTCAGAGATCGCCAAGTCAAGAGATTTCTATACCGCTTTGTTCGGCTGGAGCTACGAGGTGGGGGATGAAGAAAAGTACGGCGGCTACGCCACGGCCTTCAAGGATGGCATGAGCGTTGCCGGCCTCATGCAGAGCCGCGAGGACGGCGAAGGCTACCCCGATATGTGGACCACCTACCTGCGCGTGGATGACATTGGCGCAACCATGGATGCCGCCAAGAATGCCGGGGCCATGACTTATATGGAAGCCATGGAGGTCCCGGATCAGGGGAAAATGGCCATGCTTGGCGACCCCTCGGGAGCCTCGATCGGGCTGTGGGAGTTTGGCGGGCACACGGGATTTCAGGCCCACGAAGTTGCTGGCGCTGCGGCTTGGCATGAACTGCACAGCAAGGATTACCCCGCCGCTGTAGCGTTCTACCGCGATACTTTTGGCGTGCTGACCTCCGTCATGAGCGATACCCCCGAATTTCGCTACACCAACATCGTCAGCGGTGAGCAGCCACTTGCCGGCATTATGGACGCCTCGGGCTTCCTCCCGGATGAGGTCCCGTCAAGCTGGCACGTGTACTTCCAGACGGACGACGCCGATGCCACCATCGCGCTGGCCCTTTCCTTGGGTGGCACCATAGCTAATCCTGCCGAGGACTCCCCCTTTGGAAGGATTGCCGGGCTCACCGATTGCACCGGTGCCATGTTTAAACTGGTCCAGCCACTGAGCTGATCCTGCCAAGGCTGATCCCGCCAAAGCTGACCCGGGTAAAAACAAGATGGCCCACAGTAACCGTTGAGAATTCACTAGAAATCGTAGATTCTCAACGGTTACTGCGGGCCCGTTGCGCGGCGGAAAGTTAGAGCCCCAAGCCGCCCAACACCTTCAAGGATGAGGCATCAAGTAAGGCAAGCGCGGGTACACCGCTTTTGCTCAGGCCCACCCATTTCTGGTTCCCGCCACCATTGTTCTGGTAGAGGATAGGCAGACGGGAGTCCCTGTTCAAATCGAGTGAATTGCCAGGGGACGCCACCGAGTTCAAATGCCCATCAGCCTGATAAACCCACTGTTGCGCCACGCTCGTGGCATCACAGTTGGTGGGCCTGCTGGGGTTTCTGCTGGTCAGGCACAGATCGGGCCGGGCTGCGTTATGTACCGCCCCGCGGGCATCCATGACCCACTTCTCATTGCTCGCCCCGGCACATTCGGTGCTGACCGTGGATGCTGTGGGCACCCGGGCTTCCAGCGAACCGTCAGCGTTGGTGTAAAGCTTTAGGCAGTAGCCAGCAGCGATTCCGCTGTTGCCGGCGTCAACCTTGATCCCTGCACCGGCGGGAATCACCGCAGTGCCCGCCTCCGGGACCAGGCCGGTGCTGTGCAAGAGCTCCTTGAAACGGTTCTGTGTAGCCACCGTACCGAGTGTGTCTGCGTAGTAGCGCAGGAACTTGTCAGCATTTTTTACCGCCGTGCCACTGGCCAGGATCTTCTCGGCAACGGCCTTTGCTACGGGGCTTAGCTCCGTCAGGTCCGCCTTCCACGTGTTGAGGGTAACGGTGGCTGCGGCACTTAGCCGGGGCAGATCGCTGCCGGCCAATCCTTCCAACTCAGTTTGCAGAGCCGGCAGCTCGGCCTCACGCACCGCTGTGTAACCAGCGTCCTGGCCAATGGTCACGGCAGCAGGCATGGCCGGCAAATCAGTGGCAATCTCTATGTGGTTGCCGTACTGGCGGCTCACGCCGTCGGTCTTGCAGAACAAGTCAGCGCCAGTGGGCTTATCAGCCTGGGCAATGTTGATATTGAATTGCAGTGCCGTTGTGGCCGAAGCCCCTGCCATACCCCCACTGAGTGCAAATGTCTTGGCCGTTCCGTCCTGAAAGTCCACATCCATCCAGCAAACCCGGGTGGTTGCGGGTGCGTTCTGAGCCGGGGCCGGGTAGTCAAAGGTGTTACCCCAGTTGGAGCGGAAAGCCGGGTACAAAACAGCCTTGGCAGGATTGGCCGGCACATAGCCGCCCAGCAATGTCACCACGGGCACACCCGTAGCCTTTGGCCGCAGGTAGTTAAAGGAGGCGTTGGCCGCCTTCGCATCAACATAGCCCTGAGCCCCGGCATCCCAGGCCCGGTAGCCGCTGGGGTAGGACAGGTCAGGAACCACGGAGGTCAAGTATTCCTGAATACGATCGGCACTGTAGCCGGTGTGGAAGGTGTACTTCGAGTAGTTTGATTCAACCCACCCACCGGACATGGCATCCACCAAATAGTTGTAGGAGCCCCCGAAGGTCTGTTTGAATGCCAGACCGTTCAGGTCCACGCCCTCCGGCCGGTACGTTCCCATCTGCAGATTTGTGCGCATGGCATCACGGTAGGCATTCCATCCCCAGCCCGAATCAGCATGGTGTGTGGCGTTGATGGTTGCCGCATCCCCTGGCAGGGACCCATTCTGCCCGGGGTAGTGACCCAACCCGTAGGAATGCCCCAACTCGTGGCTGAGTTCGTTGCCGCTGGAGGAATAGATGGTAGCCATGCCGTTGCCGCCGGACAGCCCATGTTCGGCCCGTCCATTGGCGTACAGTCCCGCCGAGTGGTGGATGATCCGCTGGTTGAACAGGCCCGGCTGGTTCTGGTTCATGAGAGCGGATGTCATGCCAAAGTTCGCTAGGTTAATGCCTGTGGAAACCTGAGCCTTGCCCACACTTTCGCGCATATCCCCCGAATAGACGTCCCCCGTGGTGACAGACGGGCTTTCCGGCGTATATATGTTGCCATTGGCCACGATCACCTTCTCCAACTGCACACTCTCATACTTCGCCATGATCAACTTTGAGACAGGGACGGTCTGGAAATAGTCCGCAGCCGATTGCGCCGGCTGGTTGATAAACGCATGATCCCCATTCATATTGGGGGTTGTCAGCATGCCCAACTCAATATTGTTGATGACCAGTTCCGTGGCCGGTGCCATGGTGATGTTCGACGCCGGCAGGGTCCCGGTTGCGCTGTTGGCGTTGCTGAACGTCAGTTCAAGCCCGGGGCGAACCACATTCCACGGCAGTTCCACGCTCCAGGCACGCTTTGAGTAGACCACTGCGGGGCGGTTGGCTGGAAAAGTGGCGTCTGTTTCCGGTAGTTCCTCAGGTTTTTTCATCTCAAACTGGCCCGCGGCAACGCCCTTGATCTTCGCCGTGACGCTGACCTTGGTAGTTGCCGCGGAAGGGGTGAACAGCAGCAGGGCCGCACGTTCTGCGACAAGATCAGGCATGTCCACGGCGTCATTGCCGGCAGGGTTGATGGTGTGGGTTTGCGCGAATTCCACCATGCCCGCGAGCTCACCCGCAGAGAGGTCATTGCGGATAGCTCTCGGTGCCCCATTCTTGTCCACATCATGGAAGCCCACCCCCTTGTCGGGGCCGGGACCATCAAGATAGCCGGCGAAGGGGTCCGCCAGTGGTGTTCCCAGTTTGACGGGGTCTGTTGCAATTGTTTCTTGCATTCCACCGGCACTCCAGGTGGTTCGCGGCAGGAAGTAGCCTGCATCGCGTTCTTCCTGCGTCACGGTGTGCTGGGGCGTGGTGCACGTGTAGCCGGCACCGGCAGCAAGGTTGAGCCGACGGCAATTCTCTGCGCCGTCAGATCCGGTGAAGGGGGTGAATGCGCCGGATTCCGGAACGGCGTCTACTGCTGTGGCGCCCGTGTTGGTAACGGTGAAGCTGTAGGAAAGTGCCTCACCTACCTCATACGGATTTGCCGCAGTGTCACGTTGCGGATCGCTGGGAGTGCCAGAAATACTCAGCGCGCCCACCTTTGTTGGCACACCTGCTCTCAGGGCAACGGGCGGGCTGGCCAGTTCCTTGGTTTCAGAACCAACCTGCCATGTTGTTGCCGCGGCAAAGAATCCGGCGGCAAGGTCCGCTTCCGTCACGGTATGTTTGGGGGCTTTACAGGCATACTCTGCCCCTGCGTTCAGGTTCATCCAACGGCAGTTTCCAGCACCATGGGCGGGGACGAAAGGTACAAATTTGCCGGAAATGGGCACCACTGTTGCACTCTGGGCCCGGTTGTTTTTGACCTTGAAATGGTAGGGGATCTGCTCCCCCACCGCGTAAGGGTTGCGAAGGACATCACGGGTGACATCACCTAGCTGGCCGGTGACGGTGATGCCACTGATGTTCAGCTCCGCCGTTCCGGCGGCGAGTACAGAAGCGGATGCGTCAAGTGGGATGGACGGTGCCCCCACGGCTGGAACTGTAATGGCTCCTCCCGTTACAACCGCCACAGCCAGGACCGCTCCGGCCACTGCTGAAATTTTTCGCTTAGTGCCATTAGATGGCGAGGTTCTCTTCACTGAGTTCCTAGGTGTCAGGGGTGCTCAATGCCTTCCGGCATTGCACCCGGCGTAGAAAGTTGTGGCCCGAAGGCACACCGTCCAAGACAGGACATGGCATCTATCGCGGGCGCAAGGACACCGCCCACAGCTGCTGACTACTCAGCGGCTGTGAAGAAAGTAACACCTTAGAAAGGTCACTGCGAGCAAAATTTCGAATTTAGTTATGCATAACAAAGCTATTGAACCTTTTGGCCTATCTGCAGCGCCAAATTACCCAAAAGAACAGGGCACGCCGGTAGCCTGTTCGGGTTCTACGGTGAGAGCCGCTGCCTCAACTCCCGGGTTGCACCAAGCCAGTGTCATAGGCCAGCACTACCGCTTGCACCCGGTCCCTGAGCTCAAGTTTGGCCAGGATCTTACTGACATGGGTTTTGACTGTTTGTTGTGCAATGAAAAGTTCGGCAGCTATTTCCTGATTGGACCATCCGCGCCCCAACAATGTCATCACCTCGAGTTCCCGTTCGGTGAGCCCGTCAAGACGTTCCAGGGAGAGCTGTGGCCGGGCACGTGAGAGCGCGAATTGCTCAATCAAACGCTTCGTCACTGATGGTGCCAGCAGCGCCTCCCCGGAGGCCACAATACGCACAGCAGCCACCAACTCCTCCGCGAGCGCATCCTTGAGAAGAAAGCCGCTGGCCCCCAGCCGGAGCGCATCGTAGACGTAGTCATCCACATCAAAGGTTGTCAGCATCAACACATGCGTCACCCCGGCCGGAGCACTGGAGATATCTGTGACATCTGGGCCAGGCCCGGCCGCGGCGGGATCGTAGGCCGCGGCGGGATCACCGAGGGCGGCGGGATCACCGAGCCTAGCCGGGCTGGCATCGGCCAGGATCCTGCGCGCAGCTTCTAAGCCGTCCATGACGGGCATGCGCACGTCCATCAGAACAACATCGGGGCGGTGGATGGCCGCCATCTCCACGGCAATGGCGCCGTTCTCGGCCTGGCCCACCACAGCAATATCATCCTGAGCACCGAGCAGAGCGGCAAATCCTTCTCGGACCATGGCTTGGTCATCCACTACTAATACCCTGATGGTCATGGCTGTGCGTTTCCCTTGCTGCTGTTTGTGCCCTTGGCACCCGCGGCGCTCAAGGGGAGTTTTGCTGTGACGGAGAAGCCGCCGGCGGGTGTTGGTAGGCACGTAACAGAGCCACCCACAATGTCAGCCCGTTCTCGCATTCCAATCAACCCCTGACCCACATGGCCGCCTTTATCCAGCTGCGCCATGACTGCCCCTACATCCGAGCTCGAGTTGACTACGGAAATTAGCAGCGCACCGCCCTTCACCACGAAATTTGTTTTTACGCTGGCCCCGGGAGCGTGCCTGATGACGTTGCTCAGCGCTTCCTGCACAATTCTGTAGGTAGTTAAGGCGATGACCTCACCAATGTCATAAGTTTCCACGTCAGAAAGCTCGGGTTCAGCGATCTGAATTCCTGCGGACCTCACCGATGCGAAGAGTTGAGGTAGGTCCGAGAGTGTGGGTTGGGGCCCCAGGACGCGGCCCGCTTCAGAGTTACGCAGTGAACCAAGCATGCTGCGCATTTCGGTCATGGCACGCCGGGAATTCGCCGCGATATCATCAAATTCTTGCTTGAGTTCGTCGCTGAGCCCGGGGTGCCGGTAGCTGGCCGTAGTTGCCTGCACCACCACAACAGACATCCCGTGCGCCACCACATCATGAAGTTCCCGGGCTATGCGTGTACGTTCTTCAGCCAGCCGTCGCCGGGACTGTTCATCAGCACTGACTGTGCGCTCAGCGGCCAGCTCCGTACCCAGATGCTGCCATTGCTGGGCAACTACGGCGGCCACCATAAGTCCACCGGATACCCCAGCGAAGATGACCACATTGTTTTGGGCACCTTCTGACTGGCTAAGGGGCATGGTCAGATAGTTGGAAATGACACCCACGCCCACGCTGGCCAGCCACGCGGCCGAGGCAACCATCCAATGCGTGCGCAACCCGGCAACAACAATCACCAAGACTTGGGTGATCATGGCAACCACGCTAAAAGGCATGGGTGTTGCACCCACCGGGTTGGACACCAAGGGCATAACAATCATGGGCACCAGCGACACAATGACACCAGCCACCGGACGTGCCGCAGTCAATCCCAGCGAAGCCGAATGCAAGATGGCCATGCCCAGCGCGAAGGGCAGCGCCATGTGGTACAAACTTCTGTTCAGCGGCGCTCCAACAGCAAGCAGGGCTATACAGATAACCGCAGTTCCTAGCCACACCCAGCTGATCCCCCGCATCCGCCAAAGGTTCACCGTGTTAAAGGGTGTGAGCGCTTCCGTGCCGGAGCCCGCCTGATGAGCTGTTGCTACTGGCCCAGTTGCGTGCTTGTTCGCGGAAATCTTGGCCGGATCAGAGTTCTTAGTTGTTTTCATGCCCGGCGTCTATATTCTCCGTGGTGAGTTCAGCAGTGGGTCCGTCAGTATCCAAGCCGTTCAGGCCGCCTGCCGGTGCGCCGTGCCAGGACGCAAGCCGCCATCCGCCAGGAGCGGTGCTGCCCGTTGGTTCACCGTCCAGCGTGACTATGCCCGTGTTGGAAAGATCGTAATATTTGGGGTCTGACCAATCCAAGTTCACACCGCGGTGCCCTGCCCAAAAACGAATCATGGCACCGTGGCTGACCATGGCAACGCTCTGGTGAGCTGCTGCCGCTTCCTCAACCACTGCGTCGAAGCGCTCAAGAACATCAAAGCCGGTGTCTGCGCCGGGCATCCGGACGGAGAGATCTCCGCTCAACCAAGACTTCAGAGCACTCAGATACGCTTCAACCGACGCCTTGTCACCCTTCATTTCCAGGTTTCCCGCACTGATTTCCCGCAACCCGTCACGCACCACCGGGGAGAGGCGCCGAACTGCAGCGAGCGGGGCCGCTGTCAGGGCCGTACGGGTCAGATTGGAAATGTAGAGGGCGTCAATATTGTGTTTGGCCACCGCCTCCGGAACGGCTGCCGCCTGCAGCTCCCCCAGCTGTGTCAGGCCAGGCCCAGGAACAGCAGTGTCTAGCAGGCTGCGCACATTGTTGGGAGTTTGTCCGTGCCTAATCAAAATCAGTCGCATGTTCCTATTCTGTCCTATTGCTGCACTGAGTTCTCCCCCGCGAAGGCGTGCGGCTCTCAGCGGAACTCCCTGTGGAACTCTTAGCGCAGCTAGTTCAGGGTTCTGGGTGGCGGGCGTCGTAACGGACAAATCCGGGCTGCCAAATAGCCAGCAACCACACGGTTATGATGCACAGCAGACCACCCATGACTGCCGCCCATCCCTCGCCTAGTGCGGATCCGGTGGCCCCCGAGAATACATCACCCATGCGCGGCCCGCCCGTCACCACCACAACAAAAATTCCTTGCAGCCGGCCTCGCAAGTGATCGGGTGTGGCGGCTTGCAAAATAGTGGATCGAAAAACCGAACTGACGGAGTCAGCTACACCGGCCACCACCAGCGCCGCCACAGCGGCAACAAGCCAAGGCGAGATGACGCCGTCGTGCGTGTGCCCTCCCGCCAAAACAGCACCGCCTAAGCACGCCACCGCCCCGCCCCAGACGGTGATGGACCACACCACCGCTAACCCTTGACGGCGTACGTGCCCTAACGGTCCGGAGAACAGGGCTGCCAAGAAAGAGCCGGCGGCAATGGCCGCCAGCAGCAGGCCCGCGGTCTGGTCTGCGCCGCCTAGCCACACTGCTCCGATAGCCGGTAATAGTGCACGGGGCAGGGCAAAGACCATGGCGCACATGTCCACCAAAAATGTCATGCGCACATTCTTTCGGCTGCCCAGAAAGGAAAACCCTTCTAGGACGGACCGCACTCCGGCTCGCTGCACGGTGCCACCATCCGCCAGGGGCAGCGGAGGCAATGGAGGGAGCCGGAACAGGGCCCACAAGGAGGCGGTGAAAGTCAACACATCCACTGAATAGGTCCAGGCGTACCCCACATTGGCTACCAGCACCCCCGCCAATAAGGGACCCACCGTGGTTCCCAAACCCATCACGATCATGCTCAACGCGTTGGCGGCGGGCAGGAGTTCCAACCGCACCAGGCGCGGGACAATGGCACTGCGGGCAGCCCCATTCATCCCTGCCGCGGCCGATTGGATAGCAATGAACCCGTACAGTAGGCCCACATTGCCCAGCCCCAGCCATGCCTGAGCGGCAATGCCGATCGTCACCAGCCACAACACGGTAGAAGAGGCCAGCGCCACTTTGCGGCGGTCATGGGTATCGGCCACGGCTCCTCCGTAGAGCCCGGCAATCACGAGAGGGACCAATGCCACCAGTCCCAGCATCCCCACAGCGAGAGTGGATCCGGTGAGGTTGTACACCTCGAGGCTGACGGCAACCACTGTCAACTGCGTACCAATTGAGGAGAGGCCGTTGCCGATCCATAGCCGCAGAAACGGGCGGCTTTCACGCAACGGAGTAATGTCCGCAAGGAGTTTTGGCACGGGTTCAGCTTATCCCCGCCGTAGCTGGGCTACGCTTTCTGTACATGCCTATGGTCAGGGAGGCCAGGTGCCAACAGCACGGGAACAATTGCTTGCGTCAACAATTTGGGGCATTCGCCGGCCCAAATTCGCACTGACACCCGGACACTTTCTGCTGCGTCTAAATGACCCGGCCATACCCTTTGATCACCAATCTGCCACAGATTTACTGCACTGTTATGGGCATTTGCGCCGCGCACTGACCGAACTCACCGGCGCCACTGCCGCCCAACTGCACCTGTCTTTGAATTGGCAGCCGGTGGGCAACGCCATTGGCGAACCACTGGCGGAAACTTCCACCCCTACGCTGCACACCTTCTTCGCGTGGCCGGGAAGCCGGGCTGCCTCTGCCGTACTGGCCCTGCCCGCCCATGAACGGTCCGCTGTCAGCAATAACCGCGAACTTGATGGCCAGCTCCGGGACTGGCGCGGTGGCCGGCTCCAAGCGCCCCCAGCTGCCCCCGTTGAGTCCCCGAGCGTGCTGACCCATGCCCCCCTTGCCAATGAATCACTATCTGAGGCGGCTCACTCATGGGAGCCGGAAGGCTGGGCGGAGCGACCCTTTCACGTGGAACCGGCCCATCCTGGTCCTGGTCTGCCCTTTCGCGGAGGGCACTGGACGGCGGTACCTCGCTTCAGCGCTGGGCCATTAGACACTTTAGATCCGGACTCCTTAGTGGTCTTGGCAGAGACCATGACAGGGCTGGGAACCCACTCACAGCCACCTTTTCAAGGCATGACGTTCTGGGCCACGGATGTGTGGAGCTCGCCCGCACCATCAACCATCCACCTCTTTGGCCGCCAGCATGGTGGCGCACCTTCGCTGCTCTCTGAATTCGTCACCCGCGGCGGACTTGAGCTTCCAACAGACATGCCATAACCACCATGTCTTAACCGGCATGCCTTAACAGGGCTACGAGTTCCCCCCGTTGCGTCTTAAACTTGTCGTCTCTTATTGCTGGGGAAGATCAGGGGTTCATCGCATATTGTGGATAAATGACCAATAACCCTTCCTTCAACGAAGAACAGACTGCACAGCTGATATCCATCGCCATGGACCTGGCCCGTGAGGGCAAAAATGCTGAACTGGCCGAATTCCTTGACCATGGACTCTCCATTGATGTCCAAGACCCGGACGGCAACACTTTGTTGATGCTGGCAGCATATAAAGGTGCCAGCGAGACGGTGTCCTTGCTGATTGGCCGCGGTGCCAACGTAGACATCCGCAATAATCGTGATCAGTCACCACTGGCAGGCGCCTTGTTCAAGGGCGAGGACGCCGTGGTGGGCCTTTTAGTATCCGCCGGTGCAGACCTTGACGCCGGAACCCCCTCGGCACGCGCCACCGCCGCAATGTTCGGCCGCGAACACCTCCTGGGCTAACCAGCCGCGCCCCGTCCCCACCCCTTCACATAAACCGCGCCCGCCTCCCAAATCTGCGCCCGGTCTACAGGGCGCATTTGTGGGGAACGGGCGCGAAAACCGCCGGAACCCGAAGAGGGACAAGCTCGATCAACGGGGTAGCCCCTCCCGTTAACTAACAACAGCGGCACCTACCTTCCGCTGAATGCGAATGGTAGATGCCGCTGTGGTGCTTTATGCAGGTGTTACTTGGAAGCCTGGTGGGCTTCGATTGCCTTGCGAACACCCTCACCGTAAGCCGGATCGGCCTGGGTGCAGTTGTAGATGTGGCGCTCGATGGTGGCCTGTGAGGCACCGTCGATGGCGCGGGCGGTGTTCTCGAAGAGCACCTGGCGCTGCTCTTCGTTCATCTTCTCGCGGAACAAAATACCGGGCTGCTCGAAGTAGTTGGCATCATCTTCGCGGAAGTTGAAGCGGTCTGCGGTAGCGCCGATAGCCTGTGCGGGATCGGCATATGCGGGCTGTTCCGGCCAGCGGCCGTAGGAGTTCGGCTCGATGCCGGGGGTGCGGCCCTGGTTACCATCTACACGGCCCTGACCGTCACGGTGGTATGTGTTGGCCGTGGCGTTCTTCGGTGCGTTTACGGGGATCTGGTGGTGATTCACACCGAGGCGGTAGCGCTGTGCGTCACCGTAGGAGAACAGACGGCCCTGGAGCATGCGGTCCGGGGAGAAGCTAATGCCGGGGACAACGTTGGCCGGAGCGAAGGCTGCCTGCTCAACATCGGCGTGGTAGTTCTCAGCGTTGCGGTTCAGTTCCCACTCGCCGACCTCGATCAGCGGGTAGTCCTTCTTGGACCAGACCTTGGTGAGGTCAAACGGGTGGTACTTGTAGGTCTCTGCATCGGCTTCAGGCATGATCTGAACCATGAGCTTCCACTTGGGGAAGTCACCGTTCTCGATCGAGTCGAAGAGGTCGCGCTGGCTGGACTCGCGGTCGGCAGCAACCAGCGCACCGGCTTCTTCATCCGTCAGGTTCTTGATGCCCTGCTGGGTGATGTGGTGGAACTTGACCCAGAATCGCTCGCCTTCGGCGTTGATCAGGGAGAAGGTGTGCGAGCCGAAGCCGTGCATGTGGCGGTAGCTAGCCGGGATGCCGCGCTCGGACATGACGATCGTGACCTGGTGCAAGGACTCGGGCAGGTTGGTCCAGAAATCCCAGTTATTCTCGGCGCTGCGCATGTTGGTGCGCGGATCGCGCTTGACGGCGCGGTTCAGGTCAGGGAACTTCAGGGGATCGCGGAAGAAGAACACGGGGGTGTTGTTGCCCACCAGGTCCCAGTTTCCCTCGTCCGTGTAGAACTTCAGCGAGAAGCCGCGGATGTCACGCTCAGCATCGGCAGCGCCACGCTCACCGGCAACGGTGGAGAAGCGAGCGAACATTTCAGTCTGCTTGCCAACCTCGGAGAAGATGCTCGCCTTGGAGTACTTGGAGATGTCATTGGTGACCGTGAAGGTACCGAAGGCGCCTGAACCCTTGGCGTGCATGCGACGCTCCGGGATGACCTCGCGGCTGAAGTGGGCCAGCTTCTCAAGGAACCAAACGTCCTGCAGCAGCAAGGGACCGCGGGGGCCGGCGGTGAGGCTGTCTTGGTTGTTGGCAACCGGCGCGCCTGCGGCAGTTGTCAGTGGCGCGGTATTTTCAATAGTCATTTTTGCTATTCACTCCTAGTACTCGTGAGATCGTTTTCAATGCGAAGTCGTTTACTTGCGCAGTCCGGACAAGTGCCCCAATAGATGACCTCGGCTTCATCAATGCTGAAACCATGGTTATTGGAGGCGTGCAAACAAGGTGCGTGGCCAACAGCGCAGTCGACATCGGCGATGTCCCCACAGGATCGGCACACAACGTGGTGGTGGTTATCCCCCACCCGCGTTTCAAAACGTGCCGGTGACCCTGCTGGTTCAATGCGGTGCACCAGGTTTGTCTCCACCAGAACTGCCAAGACGTCATAGACGGCCTGTTTGGAAACACTGCCCAATTCATTCCGAACTTCACCAATAATGGTGTCGGCATCGGCATGCGGATTGGAGCTGACTGCTTCCAAAACAGCGAGGCGGACTCGAGTCACACGCAGCGACGCTGCCCGTAACATCTCTTCCGACTGCTCTTTGGTGACCATGTGTCAATCATGCTCTCTGTTCTGGACTCAGTCCAGTTAGGCCGACCTAAGGTGTTGGATCTAATCCCCCACAGGTGCCGCTAGGTGGCGAGCTATCCACGCCCTACGGTCCTGCTCTGGCACTGGCACCGCTGCCTCCCTACGCTCAAACCATGGACACTTTCACCGGAATCCCCGAGGCCGCGCTTGGTTTTTATGCCGCGTTGGAAAGTAACAACAACGCTCAGTGGTGGCGTGAGAACAAAGACAAGTACGACGCCGATGTGCTGGCACCGCTGTTGGCGCTTAGCAGGTCTCTGGAACCTAGGTTTGGGCCCGGTAGGATCTTCCGCCCGCATCAGGACATGAGGTTTTCACGCACTAAAGAGCCGTATAAAACCGCCCAAGGCATGTTCCTCTCACACTTTGAAGACGTGGGGTACTACCTCCATCTCAGCTCCTCGGGGCTGACCTTGGCTGGCGGCTACACTTCTGCCTCTGCGGCCCAACTCTCCCGGTACCGGGCAGCCGTGGATGCCTCGGCCAGCGGCACGAGCCTCGTGGGGATCGTTGAGCAGTTAGTGGCAGCCGGTTTCACAATTGGAGGTCAAAAACTGAAAACTGTGCCCCGAGGCTTCCCCAAGGACCATCCCCGTCCTGGACTACTGCAGCACAAGAGCCTCAACGCCACGCTGGATCTTGGTCAGCCCGAATGGCTAGAAAACAACGGCGCAGCAGAACGCATTACCGAGTATTTGGAACAGCTCCGGCCTCTCATTGACTGGGTGGTCCGCCATGCCGCACCTTAGACGATTACCCCGAGCTCCGGCTCTTCGACGCCCACTGTTTCCGGCGCTCCCTAAAAGTTATCCGGGGATCCGCTTGAGGTAGTAACGCATGGGAGCGTGCCGGATCCACTGCGGAGTGAAGGGAATCAGCACGCGCATCAGCCCAAGGCCACTGTTTAACCACCGCTCCCGGGCAACCGACCACGGCAAATCAAACATCTCTCTGACCGTGGCCGGCAACAGCCCTGCCGTAAGAAACCTGGCCAGTGGCATGGCCGCTCGAATCCACAGCGGCGCGCTCCGGGCCGCAAGTAATTGTGCTGCCACATTTTGGGTGGTCTCATCCACGCCCAGACGCGCCAGCTGTTCATCCCAATAGCTCTTGAAGTCTTCTGTGGTGGCGGGCCACGCTTTCGCGGGCATGCCCAGAGCCGTACCGAGCGAACCGTAGTCCCGGTAGATAGCTTGTGCATCCTCTTCAGCCAAAGCCGGGAAGATTTTGTTGTAGATCTGCATCCCGGAGTCATACAGGGTTGCCGCAACCCATAACTGAAGTTCGCCGTCCTGGGCATGGTAGTGATGTGGAGAATCACTACCGGCAGAGCTTACGGGGCGGTGGGCTCTATGCACTTGGGACACCATGGAGGCTCGTTGTTGAGGGGTCCCGTTTGTTATGGCGTAAATGTAGGCCAGTGTGCCGTGGAATCGCTTGAGTGGATCGAGGGCAAAGCTGGAATGCCGTGCTACTCCGTAACCAATGGCCGGATTGGCAAGTTGTAAAAGGATGGCCCGGCCCGCACCAGCCAACATAATTGCTTCGGGCGCTATATCTTTGATGCCGCGGCCAAAGACCATTGCAGAACCCTTCTTTAGCCCTGGCCGCGGTCAGCTCTGTGCTCGCAGTGGCAGGTATATTGATCGGCGCAATCCCCAACCATGGCGCCCGTGATGTTACTTCTTGGAAATGTTCACCATGTGTTCACGGTCAACTACCTTGACACGTTCGCGTGACACTTCGAGCCCGGCGGGGTGGGTGTAGCTTTCGCCGAGGTGCTTCTCGTGGGCGTCAAGCTTGTTCCACCCTTCCCACGTTGTGTATTCAACACCGCGGGACTCCAGCAACTTCACTATCTCTTCTTCACCTGGGTGCTCCACAACGGGCAGGTTGAGCCTGTCCTCAAGCAGGCAACCAACGGTTTCCAAGGCATCACCCTTGGTGCTGCCGATCAGCCCTACCGGGCCACGCTTGATCCACCCTGTCGCGTAGAGACCAGGCACGTGACTGCCGTCGGCTGCCAACACACGTCCGCCGTCGTTCGGGATTACGCCGCGGCGGGAATCAAAGTCCACCTCGGGCAGCTCGGAACCGAAGTAGCCCACCGCGCGGTACACGGCCTGGAACGGGTAATCGATGAACTCGCCGGTGCCCCGCACGTTACCCGTACCATCAAGCTCATTGCGCTCAAACCGCATGCCGGTCACGTGCCCCTGCGCTCCAAGGATCTCCACCGGAGTGTGCAGGAAGTGCAAGTGCAGGCGGCGTGAGGCCGGAACGCGGGTTTCGTCGTGTTCCTCAGCTAACCAGTTAGTGAGGGTATTGACCATGATCTTGACCTGATTATTGCTCTTGATAGCGGCATCGGAGGCCGTATCAAAGTCGAAGTCTTCCTCGTAGAGGACAATGTCCACATCGCGGGAGTGGCTGAGTTCACGCAATTCCAGCGGCGTGAACTTCACTTGAGCGGGGCCGCGGCGGCCAAAAATGTGCACATCCGTGACAGGGGAAGCTTTCAGCCCCTCGTAGACGTTGTCCGGGATCTCGGTGACGAGCATGTCATCTGCGTGTTTGGAGAGGACCCGTGCCACGTCCAGGGCCACATTGCCATTGCCAATGACGGCAATTTCCTTGGCATTCAAGGGCCATTCGCGCGGCACATCGGGATGCCCGTCATACCAGGAGACAAAGTCCGCGCCGCCGTAGGAGCCTTCAAGGTCCACCCCGGGGATGTCCAGCATGGCGTCCTTGGTGGCACCTGTTGCGAAGATGACGGCGTCATAGTGGCTTCGCAACTCGGCCAGGGACAGGTCCCGCCCATACATGACGTTGCCAAAGAATCGGATGTCACCCCGGTCCAAAACTTTGTGCAGGGCGTTCATGATGCCCTTGATGCGGGGGTGATCGGGGGCCACGCCGTAACGGATCAGACCGTAAGGGGCCGGCTGCGATTCAAAGAGGTCGATGCTCAGCTGCACGTCGCCGTCAGTAACTTCCTGGGACTTCGTGAGAATATCCGCGGCATAGACGCCCGCAGGACCCGAGCCGACGACAGCAACGCGGAATGGGCGGGTGACACTGAAGTTTGCCAAGAAAGAAGTCCCTCCGAACCGTGAATCGCAACATCCCTAAAGCAACTGTTGCATATGGAAGCGCACATTGCGCGCCGCTTTTTCAGTCTAATTGTGTTCGCATATACCTAACAGGGCAAAGTGAGCAAACCCTCACTAAGGCACGCTCTCTGCTACCTGTGGGCGGGCTGACGTGGCATTTCTGCCGTATCGGTGTTCTTATGGAGTTTGTGACAGTAAGCGAACCCCCACTTGAGAACACATCGCGCACCAACAAAAAGCCAGGCAGGCCCGTACGATCCGAAGCTGCCAAGGGAGTGTTGTACGGCGTTGGAGCCTACGGCCTCTGGGGTTTGCTGCCCATTTATTTCATCTTGCTAGCGCCCGCCAACAGCATTGAAATTGTGGCCAACCGTGTTCTCTGGTCAGCCATTTTCTGCGCCCTCATCATTACCGTCAGCCGCGGTTGGGGAAAAATTGCCGCCGCCCTGAAAAACAAGCGCATCATGGGCACCCTCTCCGTGGCTGGGGTCCTGATCCTGATCAACTGGCTCACGTACGTCTATGCGGTGACTAGTGGCAGCGCGGTTCAAGCCTCTCTGGGCTACTTCATCAACCCCCTGGTCTCGGTGTTGCTCGGAGTCCTGGTGCTCAAGGAAAAGCTCCGGCCTATGCAATGGTTGGCCGTGGGTGTGGGCTTCGCCGCCGTTGTGGTGCTGACATTTAGTTATGGCAAGCTTCCCTGGATTGCCCTGCTGCTGGCCTTTAGCTTCGGCACCTATGGATTCGTCAAGAACCGGGTTGGCGGAAGGGTCGACGCCGTCACGAGCCTCAGCATTGAAACCGCCGTCTTGGCCCCCTTTGCCATTGCCGCCATGGTCATTCTGACGCTCGTGGGCCAGGCAACCCTGACAGGGATGGGCCCCGGACACTTTTGGCTCATGGCCTCCTCCGGCATCATCACGGCGGTCCCGTTGCTGTTCTTCGGAGCCTCGGCCAGCCGCTTGTCCATGACAGGGATCGGGCTGTTGCAATTCATGACCCCGCTGGTCCAATTCGTCATCGCCATCACCATCCTTGGCGAACCCATGAGTACCGAACGCTGGATTGGTTTTGCCATTGTGTGGATTGCCTTGGCCATCCTGATCACCGACATGCTCATCAGTTACCGCCGCACCGTGCGGCTGCGCTAAATCCCCTGAGATTGGAAGTCCCGCGGGACAACCACCATGGGCACCGGCAGCGAGCGCAGAATCTTGTTCGCGGTAGATCCGAGGAAGATCTTGTGGCTCTCGGCCAGCCTGCTGGAACCAACAATGACCAGCTCACCTGATTTCCAGCCGATGCCGTCAATGGCTTCTTCAATGTTGCGTCCGTGGGCAAGCGTGAGCGTGACCTTGTTGTTGGGCAGTGTGGCGGCAGCCTGGGCGAGGACGGTATTGACATGCTGCTTGGCCGGGCTCAGCGCATTGTCTTGGTCAAAGCTGGACTGCGTGTTCTGGTCGATTTCAACTACGGAAACCAGCCGCAGCGGGACGTGACGGCGCCCTGCGGCGATAGTTCCGACGTCGAGCACGGCTTGCCAACCCGTCCGCATGCCCGTCATGACGGTCAGCCGGGTGAGCGGGTCTCTACGGTTGTAGCCACGCGGGGCCAGCGCCACGGGGACGGGTGAGGCGTGTAGGAGACCGTTGGCCACCGAGCCCACTGTGAAGCGTTTAAACAACCCGTTACTGGCGGCTCCCACAATGATCAGGGCGGCGTTGTCCTCCTTGGCGGCGTCAATAAGACCGTGGACAAAGGAATCGGCAACACGCAAGGAAAAGCTCGCCTCGACGTCATCCGGCACCAATGCCAGAGCACGCTTCTGAACGTCCTGCCCTGGTGTCTTGGCGCTGTTGACCACGTAGACCAGGTGCAGTTGTGCCCCCTGTGTCCTGGCGATGACACCGGCAAGCGCAATGGCATCCGCGCCCCGCTCATCAGGCCTGTATCCCACTACATATTTCATGCCACGCCTTTCGAGGGGCCCCGGAGACTTCTTTGTTCCCGCAGAGGTTTGTAGCCTCGACTGTACATTGCAGAGCATCCGGCGAACAGCTTTTGCACCAAGCTGCTGTGCCCTTATTCGAGGGCACCTATTCGCGGGTGCTTATTCGAGGGAGCTTGCAGCTTCCAGCGCATCCTGCTCTCGCGGGCCCCGCAGGGCCAGCAGCAGCACACCCCACAATAAGACACCAGCACCCACCATCACCAGAGAGCCACCTGTCTCCGCAACGGTCATGGGCCAGGGAGTTTGCGAATACTCCTGCCCGCCGATGATCTGGATTTCCTGACCCAACGCAAGTGGGTATAGCTGCGAAGCAAACCAGGACCATACTCCTGCCGCCGTCAAAAACACACCCACCACCACGGCACGTTTGCCGGAGGGAATACCGGGCGTGCCATTGCGTCGGGGAGGCGCCACGGTTGCGATGGCAAGGATGATGAGTCCAAGGACAATGAAGGCGGCAGTAGCCCGTTGCAGAGCCGCTGGCCATGGGATAGCCCGGGGGTTGTTCCACCGGCTCGGATCATAATATATTTCAGGCATCAAGGTGGCACCAAAGAGGGCAAAAATTCCGATGCTCAAAGCCACTAGCCCCACAACTACCCCACCAGCCCACAGCGGGATGGCTTGGCGCCGGTGCTGCCTGGAACCGAGAAAAAGAATGCCCGCCAGCAGGGCAAGTGCGGCCGCTAAAAGAGCCGGGGCACCCGGGATGATGGCATACCCCCACGCGATCACCATGATGCCATGAGAGGTGCTCGGATCAACGCTGCTGGCCGATGGAATCAATGCCACTGCCACCAGGCAAAAAGCGGCCGCAGCAAAAGTTATGGCAATGGCGCCAAGCCCAACTGCCCAGGTCCTCGCAGTCCAACGTGACTCCGAGACGGTACCTTCAATGTCCGCACCAAGCCCAGCGTCGCTAGCATCCGTCTCCGGAGCGTCCGTTCCCGGGGCTTCCGCTTGGGCCGGCCCTGGGTTGGTAAGTCCAGTGCCGGCATACTCAGAGAGCGTCCTGAGGGGCTGTTGTCCGCTACCGGCGGGATCTGGCGCGTTTTTCTGTGGCTCTTCCGGATCCACAAAGTTGGTGGCATGGTCCACGCCCCCGGGCTGGAAGATGACCGGATAACGTCCATCAAAGTTATTACCCGCCATGCCACTCCACTACGCCTATCCGGACCGAGAATATTCTGCCCCAGCCTACCCATTACCAGCTTTTGGAGCTAGTACCCCACGGCCGCCGCTTCTTCCGGTGGTGTGGCTGTGGCCGCACGCCTCTGGTAAATCGCTCTAATTACCGGGTACAACAAGGCACCAGCCATGACCAAGCCGGCAGCCGCCACCAAGGCTGGCGCCAGCATGGGAGCCAAGATTGTCCACGCCGGCATGCTGGGGTAGGCGCCCTGGAATCCTTGGGTAGTTGAGACCTGGGGGAACAAGAGTTGGGCATACTGCGCAAAAACTGCGGCAGCCAGTAAAAGCAGGCCAACAGTATAGAGTCGACGACTTGAGAAATTATGGCTAATGGCCAGCGCGGCAAACATCAACAACCCCACCAGCAACGGGCCGAACGCCATGCTTTCCAAGATGATAGCAATGTCCGGTGCCCTCGAATAGCTATGTGTAAACCCAGTGTCGGTACTGGTATCTACGTGAATTACCGGCGGAATCAGGTATACCGAGAACTGGGCATAAGCTCCCCCCGCCACCACGGCGGCTGCCGCCAAGGCGAAAACCCGCCGCAACCCGGTGCGGCGGGTTGGGTGTTGCTGGGAGTAGAGAAAGAGCAATGTTGCAAGGACTCCCAGCCCTCCTGCGATCATCGGCGCCGCCAACTGTGCCGTGAGGTAGGTCCACATTTGGTCCGACACGATAGCGGAGTCATCCCCTTCGGCAGCTGTCATCCACACTGGCACCAGTGGAGCAATGACACCCAGCGCCAGCAGCAGCGCACCGGCAACCGCCGGCATCCCCCAAAGCCGCCAGGAACGCTGCGCCGTGGAAGCTCCCTCCGTGGAGCCGGTGGGCGTTTCAACGATTGATGAGCTGGCAACATCGTCTTGCGGCGCTATTTTTCCCACAGGTTCAGGCAACGGATCGTGGCCGGCCTCTGGCCCTTGGACGAGTTTGGCTGGCACGGTGGCTGCAGGCATAGAAGGGACAAGCTTAGAAGGGACAGACTTAGAAGGGACAGTGGCGTCTGGCGCGGGCCAGTGCATACTGGCAGGCAAATCCTCGTTACCGGGCTGAAATATGGCCGGATATCGTTCATCAAAGTTCTTAGCTGCCATGCCACTCCACTACGCCGGTACGGAGACGAAAATATTCTCTCCACCCTACCCATCGCCTGCTTCCGCACGCCAACAAGACGCAGTCGTAGTGGTAAGACACAGACATGCTGGCGGGCTTGGACCTGGCTGCGCTCCCCGCTCCCCAACAAAAACGGCACTCGAGGCGAGCCAAAAAGGCTCGGCTTGAGTGCCGCCGTCGTTTGTTCCCTACCCGCTCCCCAGAGTCATTCTCTTAGCCGGGGATCCTTGCGTGTGTGGGCTTATTCTGATTTTTTGCTAGAGCGCCGCGCGGATGGCGTCGCATAGGACGTCGAGACCGTCGTTGAGCAACTCATCGCTGATGACCAGCGGCGGGAGCAGACGGATCACGTTGCCATAAGTGCCGCAGGTCAAGATGATGACACCGGCTGCCAGGCAGGCGCCGGCGATGGCCTTGGCTGCTTCAGCGTTGACTTCCTTGGTTGTTGTGCCTGTGCCGGGCTGAACCAATTCAATGGCCATCATGGCGCCTCGGCCACGGATTTCACCGATGATGTTGTTGGCGCCAAGCTCCTGAACCAGAGCCGTAAACCGGTCAGTGACGATGCGTTCAATGTTGGCGGCACGGCCGTTGAGGTCGTGCTCCTTCATGGTCTTGATCGCTGCCAAAGCGGCGGCGCAGGCAATAGGGTTTCCGCCGTAGGTGCCGCCGAGGCCGCCGGGGTGGACGGCATCCATGAGATCGGCGCGGCCCGTGATGGCGGACAGCGGCAGGCCCCCAGCGATTCCCTTAGCCATGGTGATGATGTCCGGAACAACGCCTTCGTGCACCGTGGCGAACCATTCACCGGTGCGGCAGAAACCGGACTGAACTTCGTCAGCGATGAAGACAACGCCGTTGTCCTTGGCCCAGGCGGCCAGGGTGGGCAGGAAGCCGTCGGCGGGGACAATGAAGCCGCCCTCGCCCTGGATCGGTTCGATCAAGATCGCAGCAACACTGGAGGCGCCGATCTGCTTCTCGATCATGGTGATGGCGCGTCGCGCGGCCTCTTCACCCTTGATGTCGCTCTCTTCGCGGTACGGGTAGCTCATGGGGACGCGGTAGATTTCCGGCGCGAACGGGCCGAAGTTCGTTTTGTACGGCATGGCCTTGGCGGTCAGGGCCATGGTCAGGTTGGTGCGGCCGTGGTAGGCGTGGTCGAAGGCCACAATGGCGTCGCGGCCCGTAGCTAGGCGGGCCACCTTGACGGCGTTTTCCACGGCTTCGGCACCGGAATTGAACAGCACGGTGCGCTTCTCGTGGGTGCCGGGGGTCAGAGCATTGAGTTCTTCGGCAACCTGAATGTAGCTTTCGTAGGGGGTCACCATGAAGCAGGTGTGCGTGAAGTGGCCCACCTGCTCCCGAACCGCTTCAACAACGTTGGCGTCAGAGGCTCCAACGGAGGTTACGGCGATGCCGGAACCCAAGTCAATGAAGGAGTTGCCGTCAACATCGGTGAGAATGCCGCCGTCGGCGTCTGCCACATAAACCGGCACCGTGGAAGCCACTCCGCCAGCAACAACTGACTTGCGGCGTTCGTTAAGTGCCTGTGACTTGGGGCCGGGGAAGGCGCCGAGGATCTCGCGTTTTTGGGCAAGGCGGTACTGAATATCACTCATGGAAAATTCCTTTCAATTTGGTGCTGGCGGGACTGTGGCCGCGCCTAAACATTGTTGGACTACGCGTCCAGGTTGCTCATGACGTGCTTGATGCGCGTGTAATCTTCCACGCCGTAGATCGAGAGATCCTTGCCGTAGCCGGACTGCTTGAAACCGCCGTGCGGCATTTCGGCCGTGAGCATGACGTGGGTGTTAATCCACACCACCCCAAAGTCCAGATCGCGGGAGAGGCGCATGGCCACGCCATGGTTAGAGGTCCAGACGCTGGAGGCCAGGGCAAAGTCGACGTCGTTTGCCATCTCGAGCGCCTCTTCCTCCGTTTTGAAGGTTTGGACGGTGATGACAGGGCCAAAGGTTTCTTGCTGCACAATGTCATCGCTCTGCTTGACGCCGTCCACCACGGTTGGAGCGAAGTAGAAGCCCTTCTCGCCCACCTGCTTGCCACCGGTGACAACTGTGGCGTACTCGGGGATGTTCGCCACTACCTTGACCACGGCGTTGAAGTGGTTGATGTTATTCAGCGGTCCAAAGTAGTTCTTGGAGTCGTCGGCGTTGCCGGTTTCCAAACCCTCGGACGCTGTTGCCAGTGCTGCCACAAATTCCTTGTGAGCTGACTCTTCAACCAGCACGCGGGTGATGGCCGTGCAGTCCTGGCCGGCGTTGAAGAAAGCGTACTCGGCAATTTCCTGCGCCGTCTTACCCAAGTTGGCGTCAGCGAAAACGATGGCCGGGGCCTTTCCACCCAGTTCCAAGTGCGCACGTTTGAGACCTTCCGCGGCTCCCTTGGCTACGGCAATGCCGGCCCGCACTGAACCAGTGATGGAAACCATGGAGGGGATCTTGTGGTCAACCATGGCGGCGCCTGTTGCCCCGTTGCCCAAGATAAAGTTCAGAACGCCGGCGGGGACAATGTCTTTGGCAATGTCGGCGAAGACCAGCGTGCTTTCAGGTGTGGTGTCACTGGGCTTGAGTACCACGGTGTTACCGGCGGCCAGAGCGGGGCCAATCTTCCAAATGAGCATGAGGAACGGGTAGTTCCAAGGAGTTACTTGGGCAATCACGCCAACAGGTTCGCGGCGCACATACGAGGTGAAGTTTTCCATATATTCGCCAGCGGAACGGCCTTCCAGGAGGCGTGTTGCACCAGCAAAGAAGCGCAGCTGATCGGCTCCGGCAGCTACTTCTTCATCTGCGATCATCGTCTTAACCTGACCGGTGTTGCGGTGCTGAGCCTCAACGATTTCCTCACTACGAGCCTCAACGGCGTCGGCGAGCTTGAGCAATACACGCTGGCGCTCACCCGGAGTGGCACGCTTCCACGTTTTGAACGCTGCCGCTGCTGCTTCCATGGCCGCATCAATATCTGCCTGGCTGGAGATGGGAGCCTTGGCCACAACCTCGCCGTTAGTGGGATTGACAATGTTGAGGGCGTCCGTGCCGGTGACGGGCACAAATTCTCCATTGATGAAGTTCTGCAAGGTCTGGACCACAGTGTTCAACCTCTTTAGCTTGGTGTGGGAGTTTTAGCTCGGAAGGGAAATCGCGGCCTACACACACCGCATATGCGAAATCCTAAGCCCGAAACCACATTCAAGCGAATAGCCAACTGCACCACTGTGGGCATTAGCTGTAGTGCGTTTGTATAGTTATTGCATGGCACTTTCCTTGGCAGACCTTTTGGGCACACCCGGCCTGCACCTAAAAAACTTGGGTTCAATGCGAACCCCGCTCACCTCTGCGATCGACTGGGTTGCGGTGACAGAGCTGGAAAATCCACAGGGGTTCCTCAGTGGAGGCGAACTGGTCCTCACCACGGGTGCCCGGCAGGGCACTGCCGATGCCCAGCGTTCCTTTGTTCGCCAGATCAAGCAGGCGGGCGCCGTCGGAATTGGTTTTGGCATCGGATTTGAGCATGATTCTGTGCCGACTGCCCTACTTGCCGAGGCAAACCGTTGGGCGGTTCCGGTAGTTGAGGTTCCCTACAGCACTCCTTTCATCGCCATCGGAAAGCTGGTTGCGGATGCGCGCTCCTCCGATCACTACATAAAATTGGAGCGGCTACTTCGGGAACACCAGGTGCTGGCACGCGCGCTACTGACGGGCGGTGGGCTCCCGGCCTTGCTCATGAAACTCTCGTCCATGGTGGTAGCCGATTTGGTTATTACTCAGTACGGCGGGGAAGTGGCCGCAACATCTGCCGGCGCCGCCCCTGACGACGACGCTTGGCATGCCGTGGCGCTATCCACTGGAAAGCGCGATTCCAGCACGCTGTGGCTCCGCCGCCCCTTTCACGACGACGGGATTGTTGACTACGCCCGCGGGTTGATCAGTATTGAGCTGAATAACTTGGTGCAGCGGCGCCAAAGTGCGCGGCAGATCGCCGGACAGGTCATTTCCGACATAGTCCGGGGAACCCTTGAAGCGGCAGATTCGTCCGCCCGTCTTGAAAATCTGGGTATCGCCCCCGCCAGTAAGAACTTTGTTCTGCTAGTGAGCACCGAGACGAACAAATTCCCCACTCTTGCAACCATCACGTTGCCGGCAGGTCTGGAAAGTGCTGTTGCGGCAACCATCAGCTCCGAAGGCAAGCAGGAATTGCTGCTGGTGGTCCCCACGCAGGCCGGTGATCCTGCCGCATTGGGCCGGGCGTTAAGTCATCAAATGCACAACATCAAGATCACTGCTCCGGTGGGAATTGGCGGCGCATACTCCCAGGCGAATGGACTGCGTTGGAGCTATTTTGAAGCACGTGAAGCAGCCACACGCGGCTTAGAGGTCAACGTTCCGGAACGGCTGAGCCTGACCTCCCTCCTGCTTGCCAGCGAAGACGTACCGATGGCAGATATGGCCGCTGAAGCGCTGGGACCGCTCGCCGCGTTCGATGCTGCCCACGGGGCCGAACTTGTAGATACCTTGGAAAGCTATCTTAGACTCAACGGTTCTGTGGCAGCTGTTGCCGATGCTCTTGCCCTGCACCGCAACACCGTACGCTACAGGCTCACGCAAATCACTGAGTTGACTGGATACGACCCCGCGCTGACGCCGGATCGTGTGCAACTGTGGCTTGCATTGGCCGTGCGCAGGCTGTCCCCTCCGGCCTGAACCGGTTGGGGTGGTTCTGCTTGAAAAAGGCTGCGCCCGGACGCTAGCCGGAGTCTTCGGCTCATCGCTGCAAACGAGCCGTGAGATATGGCGGCTTTGAGGCTTCAAAGCCGCCATATCTCACGGGTCAGTTCGCGGATCTAGTCGCGTTTTCCTGGCAACTGCTCGCTAGACCCCGGGGTTCACCCGGCGCATCACCAACAGGAGCAGCCCAACACCGGCCAACAGAATGGCAGTTGCAGGGTAGATAGGCCACAGACCGGTGCCGGTGTAGGCCAGCTGAGCAGGTGCGGCTTCTCCCCATGCCTGAACATTGGAGCTCTCCGGCTGGATGTGACTGGCAATCACTAACTGAACGGCGGAGTTAGCCGTCGCTCCGGGAGTTGATGTGGCTGGTGTAACCGGGGTTACAGGCGTAACCGGCGTAACAGGGGTAACCGGCGTAACCGGGAGTTCTGGAGTCACGGTGTTCGTGGCCTCGGAGCCCGAGGAAACCGCATTACCCACAACACCCACCGCGTTCCCGGAAACATTCACCGGAACCGTCACAGGAACAGCCACCTGAACATTCTCCAGAACGTTGCCCAACAAACCACCCAAGAGGCCACCGTTACCGGCAGATCCCTGGTTGGAACCCGGGTTGGAGGTCTGCTGAACCGGAGGTACCACAGTGGTGTTAGTGGCCTGCGAATCAGAGGAAACCGCATTACCCACAACACCCACCGCGTTCCCGGAAACTT
>NZ_QHLZ01000003.1:0-110393 GCF_003185915.1 Arthrobacter psychrochitiniphilus | reverse complement strand
GGAGGTACCACAGTGGTGTTAGTGGCCTGCGAATCAGAGGAAACCGCATTACCCACAACACCCACCGCGTTCCCGGAAACATTCACCGGAACCGTCACAGGAACAGCCACCTGAACATTCTCCAGAACGTTGCCAACAATGCCTCCAAGGAGGCCACCGTTACCGGCAGAGCCCTGGTTGGATCCCGGGTTGGAGGTCTGCTGAACCGGGGGTACCACCGTGGTGTTCGTGGCCTCGGAGCCCGAGGAAACCGCATTACCCACAACACCCACCGCGTTCCCGGAAACATTCACCGGAACCGTCACAGGAACAGCCACCTGAACATTCTCCAGAACGTTGCCCAACAAACCACCCAAGAGGCCACCGTTACCGGCAGATCCCTGGTTGGAACCCGGGTTGGAGGTCTGCTGAACCGCAGGTACCACAGTGGTGTTAGTGGCCTGCGAATCAGAGGAAACCGCATTACCCACAACACCCACCGCGTTCCCGGAAACATTCACCGGAACCGTCACAGGAACAGCCACCTGAACATTGTCCAGAACGTTGCCAACAATGCCTCCAAGAAGCCCCGTGTCAGCAGGAGAATGGGCAGATCCCTGCTTGGAACCCTGGTTGGAGGTCTGCTGAACCGGAGGTACCACCGCGGTGTTCGTGGCCTGCGAATCAGAAGAAACCGCATTACCCACAACACCCACCGCGTTCCCGGAAACATTCACCGGAACCGTCACTGGGACGGAAACTTGGACGCTGCCTACAACATCACCGAGCAGGTCACCGAGAATGCCTCTTCTTGCCGAGGCATCGTGGCTGCTGTGGTTGCTGGAGAGCTGGGATACGGCGCTCTGGACCGCGGGGACAAGATCCGAGGTTCCTGAACTTGACTGATCGGCAGCACTCGCTGCACCCGTGCCGAGAGCAAGAAGACCGCCGGCAAAGACCGCTGCACAAAGCGATCGACGAAAAATTGCATGCATGATGAACAACTCCTGAATAAGATTTTTTGACCCTGGTTGCGACCGCAAGCAAGGAAACACCGTGGCTTTTCCCAAATGTCGGGAAGAGGCTCAACGGTTATCTATCCGGGTGTTGATCCGGGGTTTGAGGGCATGGAGGCAGGCAGGGACCAGCTGACATCTCGCAGGGTTGAACCCTGGACCGCGATGCTGAAGTGCCCTGCAAAGTTTTCCTGTGCTGCCCCAGATCCTGATGGTCCACCGGCGCCACTGGCGCCACTTCCGGAACCGGTCGCTGAGGCAGGGCTGGAACTTACAGCCGGCGCACAAGGCCCCACGGCTAGGCCGCTGGTATCCGAGTCACACGAGAAGTAAGCGCTACTTCCAACAGGGAGGCTGGGCACAGCCATGGCCGCGGGATTTACTGCCCCGGATGATCTAGGCACCGCCCCTGAAGCCAAGTATTGCGCCAGAGAGCCAAGACCCCCTGACACGGACAATTTTAGTCCTGAACGCTCTGTTCCAAGCAGCTGAGCTCCGAGAGGCGCCTTCGCGCCTAAGGACTTCTCTGTGCCGTCAGCAGCAGACGTTGCATTGCCAGGAGTGGCGGAGGTCCCGCTCTGTTCAAGGTCCGCGCCCGGGGTTGCAGGCGTGATGGGCGTGCCCGGCACTACCGATCCGGGGGCGCCGGGAGTCCCCGGAGTGCCGGGCTTTACCGGGGGCAGAACTTGATCAATGACATCCTTCACACCGTCGCCCACAGGTACAACAGTCCCTGTGACGCCGTCAACAACCGGCTTCAAGGTCCCGGTCACCGGGGCAACAACGGGAGCCAAAACCTGCACTACCGGAGCCGTGACGTGGTCAACGGTGCCAAGTACAGGCGCAGTAATTGAGTCCACAACGTTGACCATTGGCGGAACCACGGAGGTGGTGACGTTCCGAACCGGGGCAATAACTTTTTCCACCACGGGAATCGATGAGGCCGTCTGTTCAGCCCTGTCGGTGATTCCCGAAACAGGTGCAACAACCTTGGAAACGGTGTTGTTCCCGACAATGTCCTTGACAACGGGAACCTGCGAAACGCTCTTATCCACCACGTTAACCACGGGGGAGAGAATTCCTGAGATCAACCCCTTGCCCTTGGCCGGAGACTGGTCGGAGGATGCCGGAGCATCCGGAGCATCGGGAGCAGCAAACGCTCCTGATGACCCTAGAAAGAAGAAAAGAGCGGCGAACAACGCCACTCCAAAAGCTATACGCACCAGGCGCACTGGGGTGCCGTCAAGCATCAGCGACTTGGCGTCAGCATGCACAGCATTCACCCCCAGTGAAGAAAGTACTACGAGACCGTTTTGCTCCAGATGACCCTTCAAGGTGTCACCAGTCACAATAACTACTACAAACAGTACGTTGCCCGGCCTGCAAACTCCAGCAAAAACGAAATAATCATCTTTGCTACGTTTGCGGACCGGGCACCGAAGTGTTCAACTATCCAGGATGTGAGCCTCAGCCGAGGACGGATGCTCCGCGCGAGAGCTCAACCATGTCCTCGCGCGGAACAACCTTCACGCGTTCGCGCTGCACCGGTCCGGCCTCGGATGCCGCTGCACCGAGCGCCTTTTCATGGGCGTCGAGCTCCAACCAGCCCTCCCAGGAAGTGAATTTCACTCCGCGTGAATCAAGCAGCTCCACAATTGATTCCGGGGCAGCAGACGTAGCCAGGGGCAGAGAGTCGCGGTCGGAAAGTAGGTGCGTGATGGTTTCCAGGGCGTCGCCCTTGGTACTGCCAATCAGACCCACCGGTCCGCGCTTGATCCAGCCGGTCGCGTAGACACCCGGCACGTGGGTTCCGTCGGCGTCCAGAACCCGGCCAGCCTCGTTCGTGACAACGCCGCGCTGGTGGTCAAAGCCAACGTCAGGCAAGGCGGAACCGAAGTAGCCCACCGAGCGGTACACGGCCTGGACCGGGTAGTCAATGAACTCGCCCGTGCCGCGGGCATTGCCTGTGCCATCGAGCTCGGTGCGCTCGAACTTGATACCCGTGACCACGCCGTCTTGACCGGTAACCTCTACGGGGTTGTGCAGGAAGTGCAAGTGGAGACGGCGGGAGGCACCCGTGGTGGGGTCAGCGGCGTCGTCCTCCTGCTCAACCAGCCAGTTGGTGAGCGTATTGACCATGGTCTTGACCTGGTTGTTGGTCTTGACGGCGTTATCCGAGGCCTCGTCGAAGTCGAAGTCCTCCTCATACAGGACAATGTCCACATCACGGGAATGCGAAAGCTCACGCAATTCCATGGGCGTGAACTTCACCTGTGCCGGGCCGCGGCGCCCGAAGATGTGCACATCCGTGACGGGTGAGGATTTCAGACCCTGGTAAACGTTGTCCGGGATTTCCGTGACGAGCATGTCATCGGCATGCTTGGACAACACGCGCGCAACATCGAGGGCCACATTGCCGTTACCAATCACGGCAATTTCCTTGGCGGTCAGCGGCCATTCGCGGGAGACGTCGGGGTGACCGTCATACCAGGAGACGAAATCGGCGCCGCCGTAGGAGCCCTCCAGCTCAATGCCGGGGATGTTCAGGTCCGCATCGTTGATGGCGCCGGTGGCGAAGATGACGGCGTCGTAGTGCTTTTGCAGGTCCTCCAGCGCAAGGTCAGTGCCGTAGTCAACATTGCCGAAGAAGCGGATATCCCCGCGGTCCAGCACCTTGTAGAGTGCGTTCACAATGCCTTTGATGCGCGGATGATCCGGCGCTACGCCATAGCGAATCAGTCCGTACGGGGCGGGGTAGCGGTCAAAAAGGTCAATGCTGACAACCAACCCTTCCTTCACTTCAGTGCTCTTAGTCAGCATGTCCGCTGCGTAGACACCGGCCGGACCGGAACCGATGACGGCAATACGCAGCGGTCGCTCGGCAGTTCCTGGCGCAGCTGAAGTGTGTGATGACACGGAGGTGCTCATTTCTATATTTTCAAAAAGGGCTTATGGATAAGTCTAAGAGAGAGAACTGATAGTTTCCCGCGTGCCGTAATTGGCGGTGGCCAATTCAATGGGCGCCAGTGGGCTGACCCGCACCACATCACCAACGACGACGACCGCTGGGTTGCGTACCCGGCCCGCCTGGGCGAGAGCCACGATGGTGCCCAGGGTGCCGATGGTGACCCGCTGATTTTTGGCGTATCCATTCTCAATGATGGCGACGGGGCAGTCCGGACCGCGTCCAGCAGCTTCGAGAAGGGGGATGGACCGGTTCAAGGTGCCAACACCCATCAGAAGGACTACCGTATGATCACTGCCCTGCGGAACGTTTTCCAGTTCCTCATGACCGCTGATCATGGTGAATGCTTTGGCCAGGCCACGGTGTGTGACGGGGATACCAGCGGCTGCGGGAACGCTGACGGCGCTTGTGACACCGGGGACAACTTGAACATCAACACCGTTTTCACGGCAGGCGATGGCTTCCTCACCACCGCGGCCCAGCACGTAGGGATCCCCGCCCTTGAGCCGGACCACCCTGTTGCCCGCCTGCGCCTCCCGGACCAGGATCGCATTGATTTCGCTTTGCGTTACGGGGTGGTGGCCGGGTGTTTTACCAACCTCTATGATTTTGACGTCATCACTGAGGGTGCTCAGCAGGCCGCGCGGGCCGAGCCTGTCAGCAACCACCACGTCCGCCTCGGCCAGGAGCCGCCGGCCACGGACAGTGATGAGATCTTCTGCTCCGGGGCCGCCACCAACAAGGGCAACCGAGCCGCGCTGGCCGGCAGTCCGGTAACGCCGCAGGGGCAGTTCACCAATTTCCAACGCCGCTGAAATGGCGTTGCGGATGGCCACTGCCCGCAGCGGGTCTCCCCCAGCGTTGACGGCAACCTTGATGTCCTCAACAGTAGCCACGGCAGGTGTCCATGCCGCGGATTCTTGCGCATTTGAGTGGTTCACGCACCAGGTGCGGTTCGCTTCGGCGTCGAGAGCCACACGGGAGTCCACGGCGCTGTTGTTAGTGGCGGCCACAACATACCAAGCCTGTGTCATGTCAGTGCTTTCATAACCGCGGGCATGCCAGCGCAGCAGCCCGGCATCCGCCAGCTCCTGCGCCGGGACGCTGAGAACCGGGGCAACCAGCGTCACTTGGGCTCCGGCGTCTAGCAGGGCCTTGGCGCGGCGGGCCGCAACGGTGCCGCCGCCCACCACCAGGACGGGACGGCCCAGCAGCCTCAATGAGGTGGGGAAGAGATCAACAATAGCCATGACACAAAACCTTAGAGAGGAGCGATATTTGCACACAAGGAACGCGTTACACCTGTTCACGTGGAGTCACGGGAGGACACATTTTACGTAGTGTCAGGGGCTCAACAAAACAGCTCCGCTCCGGGGTCAGGCTAGCGGGTGCTCCCTGCGAGGAGGCCGCGTCCGCGCAGCAACCGCTTTTCCACGGGGGCAAAGATCAACAGTTCAACGGCGATGCCCACGAACAAAATGATCAAGATTGCGGACATCACGATCCCCATGTCAGAAAGCTGCCTGCCCTGCTCAAGGAGCGAGCCGAGGCCGAATCCCAAAGAGCCGCCCATGGCGATGATCTCCGCTGCCATGAGCGAGCGCCAGGAGAATGCCCAGCCCTGTTTCAATCCGCCCACATAGCCGGGCAGTGCTGCCGGGAGTACCACGTTCACAGCCATTTCCCACCGTGAGGCACCCAGAATCTGGCCCACGCGGCGGTATTGCGGCGGGATTTGGTCCACGCCGGCGATGAGCCCGTTGATGATGGAGGGGATGGCGCCCATGAACATGACGAAGTAGACGGTGGCATCAGTCAGCCCGAACCAGATGATGGCGGCCGGCACCCACGCCACGGAGGGCAGCACCTGCAGCCCTGAAATCAGCGGGCCAAAAGCGCGACGCAACAGCTTCACTTGGGAGAGCAGCAGGCCAATCGGTGTGGCCACCACAATGCTGATGGTGAAGCCCATGATGCCGCGCTGCAATGAGGTCCACACCGCTTCCTGCGCGGTTCCGTTCTGCCACAACGCACCGAGTGAGCCCAGCACATCCAGCGGTCCAGGTACCAAATCCCGGCGTCGCAGGCCCAGCGAAACATAAAACTGCCACGCCAGCAACACCACAATAAAGGCGGCCAACGGCAATAGCACGCGGGAGAAATCGAACCCTCTCCGCTCAACTGACTCTGATTGCAGCGAATCCAGCCCCGCTTCGAGGGAGCGCATCTCCTCTTCAGTACCACTTTTTATCAACGGTGACGTTACTGTTTCAGGCATGTTTACGGATCTCCTGGCGTAATCGGGCGGTGATGTCCGCGGTCAGCTCTCCGGCCGCGCCTGCATCCGTTCGGTGTTCATCGGAGACGTTCCACTGCGCCACCACCTTGCCGGGCCGGGAGGAGAGCAGTAGCACGCGCTGCCCCAACCGCACGGCTTCGCGGACGTTGTGGGTGACAAAAATGATGGTGCGCCCGGTTTCCTTCCAGACCCGTTCCAGCTCATTGTGCAGCAGGTCCCGGGTGATGGCGTCCAGTGCGGCAAAAGGCTCATCCATCAGCAGCAGTGGCTTGTCCTGCGCCAGCGCCCTGGCCAGCGCCACACGTTGACGCATACCCCCAGAGAGCTCATGCGGACGCTTTGCCACCGAATGGCTCAGATTCACCAGCTCCAGCAGCTCCGCCGCGCGGATCCTGCGTTCAGCCCGGCCCACACCGCGCAGCTTCAGCGCCAGTTCAACGTTTCCGCGTGCACTGAGCCACGGGAACAGGGCCGAGTCCTGAAACATGAACGCTGCCCCGTCCTCGGGCACTTCCAAGGCGCCGGCGCTAGGTACGTCCAGACCTGAAATGATGTTCAGCAGGGTCGATTTCCCACAGCCCGACGCGCCCAGCAGGGCCACAAACTCGCCTTGGCCCACTGTCGCGTTCACGTTATCGAGCACCGGCGCGCCGTCCCCAAAGCGCTTGCCCAGGTTTTCCAGGACAACGGCGGGTGCCCGGTTTGCGCCGCCGGCCTCCCGTGTACTGGGCGTGTCAGTCGTGGCGTCAGCAATCAGTAGCTCTGTCATTGTGTTCCTAATCCTGCCGCCGTGACGGGTTGTCCGCCGGCTGCTTTGAGTACTTTGTTCAACAACGTCAGCTCGAAGAGCCCTTTGAGGTCAGCCGGCTTGGAAACACCAACACTGACCCCGTGGTCCAGCAGCGTGGGGAATGTGGCCGCCAAAGGATCCGCAGTGAATGTCAGTTCCGAGAGGGACCGGGCAATCACCTTGTTTTCCAAAGGCTTTCCAATGGCCACCTTCAGCGCCTCGTTGATGACGGTGCCAGACTCGGTTGGGTGCTCATCGAGCCATTTGAGAGATTCCACATGTCCCCTCAGCAACCCCTCCACCGTTTGCGGGTGTGCTTCTAGGAATGTTTTATTGACGGCGAGCACGGTGGTGCTGAACTCGCCGTTGTCCCAGAGGTCAGCCTCATTGACTAGGACTTTGGCCCCTGCCTGGAGCACCATGCGGGAGGTCCAGGGCTCGGCGACCCATGCGCCGTCGACCTTGCCCTCCTGGAAAAGCTGCAATGTTTGGGCATTGGTGGTGGGGTTGATGGTGACGTCACCGCCGCCTGTGGTGTTGGTACTCAGCCCCCGCTCTCCCAGCCATTTGCGTAGCGCCACATCCTGAGTGCCGCCTAGTTGCGGGGTGGCGATGGTTTTCCCGCGCAGCTGTGCAACATCGGTAATGTCCGCCCGGACCACAAATTGGGCTCCACCCGAGGCGGCACCGGCAATGATGCGGATTGATTCGCCACCGCTTTGCACAAAGGAGTTCAGTGCGGGATTAGGGCCAAGGTAGGCGGCGTCGATGGCGCCTGCGTTGAGCGCCTCAACCGTGGCAGGGCCAGTGGTGAAGACCTGCGTTTTCAGTTGTGTTGCACTCAAATCTTTGGCGAAGATACCTTTTTGCACACCCACCAGTGCCGGTCCGTGGGTGATGTTGCCAAAGTAGCCAAGCTTGACGACGGCGGCCGGCGCGGTTTCCGGGACGAGCGCAGCAGAATCGGTGCCCTTGGCGTGCACGCTGGCCACGGCCGCCCCTGCCCCGATCAAGGCAATGAGTGCAGCGAGAACAAAAACTTCCACTCCGCGAAGCTTGTGCTGGGGCTTCTTACCGGCAACGATGCGCCGCAGCCGCAGCACGGGAACGTTGTGCACGGAATCGGGGCTCTGCGGTTTTTCAGGGCGGTTGCTTGCCGTCATGGGACAGATCCTTCGCATGGGTGGGGTGGCAGCCGGGAAGACTCTCCTGCCGGTCGTCATGGTTAAACGTTAGGGACTGCCGGTGAGCCGGTTCAATGACGGGACTCCTTGGGTCATACAAAGTCATTGAGCGTCATAAAATGTTGGTAGCCGGCGGGCCTGGCTGCCCGTGTTCAGCCCATGCCTGCGGCAGATACCGCGGGCTGGCCATTCTTCTGCAGTATCCGGTTCAGCGGATGCAGCTCGAAGATGCCTGACAGGTTCGCTGGCTTGCCAACCCCCGCATTTACCCCGTCAGCCAACAGTTTGGGGAACGTGCCGGCCTGCGGATCGGCGGAGAACGAAAGTCCCGCCAGGGAACGGTCCAGGACGTCACTGGGCAGTTCTTTCCCAGCTGCCGATTTCAGCGCCGCATTGACTGCCGTGGCGGCATCTTTTGGATGAGTGTTGAGCCAGTCGATGGCCTCGGTGTTGCCGGCCAGCAGGGCCTCAACAGTTTGTGGATGCTCTACCAGGAACTGCTTGCTAACGATCAAAATGGTGGTGGCGAACTTACCCTGGTCCCACAAGTTCGCTTCGTTGACGAGCACTCTTGCCCCGGCCTGGAGCACCAGGCGCGAGGCCCACGGCTCAGGCAACCAGGCACCGTCGAGTTTCCCCTCTTGGAAAAGTTTCAAGGTGCTGGCATTGTCGGTGGGGTTAATGGTGACATCACCCCCACCGCTGGGCGTGGTGGCCATGCCTTGGCCGGCCAGCCACGAGCGCAGCGCAACGTCCTGAGTGCCGCCTAGTTGCGGGGTGGCTAGGACCTTCCCGCGCAACTGCGCCGCCGAGGTGATGGCGGGTTTGACCACAAGTTGGGCACCACCGCTCGTGGCGCCAGCGATGATGCGGATGGACTCGCCGCCGCTTGTGACGAAGGAGTTGATGGCCGGGTTGGGGCCCAGGTAGGCGGCGTCGATGGCCCCGGCGTTCAGGGCTTCGATCGCTGAAGGGCCAGCATTGAAGACCTGGGTTTCCAACGTTGTTGCCCCGAGGTGTCTGGCGAGAATGCCGTTGTTGACCCCGATCAGGGCTGGAGCGTGGGTGACGTTTGCGAAGTACCCGAGCCGGAGGCTGGCGGCGGGACCGGCTACGGCGTGCCCATCGTTGGCGTAGTTGGTGGCGGTGTTGGTGCCCGCGCTCCCTGCCGCGATGGCCGCACCAGCGCTGATCAAGGCAATCAGTGCGGCAAGGACCACGATTTCCACCTTGCGCAACTTGTGGCGAGTTTTTTGACCGGCCACGATGCGGATTGTTTTCAACTCTGGAGCGACTGTGGACTCCGGTGGAGTGGCGGGGATTCTCGTCATGGATCAAGGCTAGGGAAGGCGCCAGTCACCCACAATGATGCTGACGTGCTGCGTCACGCACAGTCATTCCACGTCACAAATTGGTGCACCCTCGGCTACGCGATTCCCCAGCATGACGAAACGTTCAGTCACTCCCGGGGCGAAGCTTACGCAGCCGCGAGCGCAGTTTCCTTTCCCTGTTGATATCACTACCAACCTCTTTAGTGGCATCAACGTAGGATTCTCCCAACGTTTCCAGAAGGAGGTCATCAGCCACACGGACTTGTCCCGGTGAGAACCTGTATTCCATGATTCTGGCAACCCGGTCCGGATCCATTGAGCTGAACCATTCCTCCGCAGCGTTGACGGTGTCGATCCCGTTGACGCCAAGAACACGGACCATCCAGTCGTACTGATTTTCTTTGCTGGTGCGGTATTGGGGGAATGCGCGGGCCAACACGCTTTGGAGGGATCCGGCGTCGAGCAGCTTGGTTTCTTGGGCAGCATCAGTGGCACTTTCGACCTGCAACCGTTTCAGGATGTCGCTAATGTTCACAAATTGTTGGTCCGCCAGCTCAATGAGTGTGGAGGCCATGGTGAAGGCTCGGCTGATTTCGGCGTTGTCACCGCTTGATCCCTTGAAACGGATATCGTGTTCAAACTCCGCCCAGGCATGTTGGAGTACCGTGCGGATCTGCACCTCAAAACGCTGACCGGTGTACTCTTGGCAACCGTTGGGTGGGTTGTGGGCCGGCACTTCAAGTGTCAGGTGGCGTCCTGCGTAGCCAATGCCGCCGTTCTTGCGCATCATGGCGGTTTTGTCTTCATCGTCATGGCAGATGAACTGGCTAGAGAGTGCGATCGCCACAGCGTCAATGTCCGATTCCACGAAGAGGATGACACGGACACCGATCAAGTCATCGAGCTTTGCCAGGCCGCCAGGGTATTTCAACAAGCCGTCATGGTCGCGACGGGTCATCTTCTCGGCTGCAGACTCGGCTGACTTCACTCTGAACTGCACGTCGTGGTGGTTGAGCCCATCGTCATGGAGCCTGCCCACAATCGTGTTGCGAATGGCCTGCGCGGCGTCTTCCAACGCGGTTTTTTGTGCAGATCTTTCTACAAATACCTGGTCCAAGTGAACGATTGCCTGCCCCATAATTGCAACTCATTTCTTCCAGCGCCCTGTAGCTACAACTCTACGCACGGCCCGGGCCAATGTCTCCCCTGCGACCATCACAATACGGCTGGCGGTGCGGTTTATGTCACGGCTCGCCTTGGTGGCGCATCGGTTCAGTGTCCGTGAGGTGGCGCATCGAGTCTAGAGCCGGTTCACGGGATCCAGAACCCGACTGTGCACAGTAGCCGGGTCTCATCATCGGCACCGTCCGGTGGATCAATCGCTGGCGGAAATACCCCGAAGCTACGCCATTGTTCCGCGTTGGGCACAACGTGTTCATTCATCCCCGCAATCAGCTCGGGGGACAAATGGAACGGGATTGAAAGGTGTTTGGCAATAAGCCACGCTTGAAAACCCCGATACATTGCCAGGTGTGCGAAGCCCTCCTTTGCAGGGTAGTCGCCGTACTGAAAACGGAAGATTGCCTCCCCATCGACGCCCGCTTGAACAGCGGCCGTTGCGGCGTCGTTCAGCGTGTCATAAGCAGCGATCGGGTCATCCCCAAGGAGATCGCGATCGCGCAGCTCATCCCCGTCCGCAACCGAAGCACCGGCAATCACTGCGGGAACCCAGGCCTCGTCGTAGGCGTGAGCCCTGAGGATGTCCAGGATGGTGGGATTGGCACTTTGCGTCCATCCGGCGGGAACCGGCTTATCAAAATCCTCTGGGGCGATGCGGTCAATGACGCTTCGAAGTGCGGCGTCAGTGGCGAGGAATAGCTGATCGGTTTCCATGTGGGGAGCCTACTCTGCGGCAGCAACATTTGCCACGAAAATGCCACTGCTCCTCCGGCTGAGCGCAACCCGACGAGGACGCCATCCGCCTCGAGACCGGCACCTTTAGCTCGGGAGTTCTCTACCTCACCAGCAGTTGCCCCAGCTCTTGGGTGCAACGAGTCAGCGCCACATAGAGTCCGTTCCACCCGCGCGGCGCAGCGGCAATGCTTGGCGCGTCAATGAGCAACGTGGCATCCCATTCCAGCCCCTTGGCATCAGTCGCGGAGAGCACTGGGGTGCCGGGCAGGGCCTCCCGCAAAGCTGGCAAGCGTTCCAGGGGCGCAATCACACCGACCATCCCGCCCTCCCAGCGTGCTGAAAGTTGCTCGACGGCGCGTACTGCTTCAGCGGCCAGCTCATCTTCGCTGACGGAGCGTTCCCACGGCTCAATGCCAGCAGCGCGAACGGCGCGAGGAGGCTCATTTTGGCTGCCGGCGTTGCGAAGTACTGCGCCGGTGAGAGCCATGACCTCCAGAGGCGTGCGGTAACAGATGGTCAACTGCGCCTCGGTCCACCTTTCACCGAAGGCAGCACTGACCGCTTCTTGCCAGGTGGCGTGTCGGTGGGGCGCCTCGGCTTGGTCGATGTCGCCAACAGCGGTGATCGATCGGGAAGGGCAGCGGCGCATAACCATTTGCCACTGCATCTCCGAAAGCTCTTGGGCCTCGTCAATGACAATGTGGCCGTATACCCAGTCCCTTTGTGCGCCAGCACGATCGCTCATAAATTCGCCCTGCCCATTGTTGGGGATGACATCGCCCAACAAATCAGCCAACGCGTCATACAAGGGCAGATCACTGCTGGCCCACGTCTGTGGCTCGCCGACGATCAATCCCCGTTCGGCATCGGTAAGCTCCGGCACCCACTGCTCCAGCAGTGCCTCATCGCCTAAGAGCCGGCGCAGTTCGGCCGTCGTATCGAGTGTTGGCCACCACCGCTGAAGCGTTGCGTTCACGCCGTCGTCATCCGCGATCCTCTCACGGAGGAGGTCAATGTCTTCCTCGGTGAGCATCCCGTCGACGTCAGTGCCTGTTGCCCCGGAGCGCACAGCGCGATTATCGGCGTGGGTGAAGACGGCATCGAAGTCGCTGAGCAGGTCCTCAAGTCCGTCTTCAACCTGTGCCATCGTCGCTTCGCTGCGTGCCACGACGGCATCGGTGAGTTGGTCCTGGACCTGCTGGATGAACACTGCGCGCGCACCATGGTAGGAGCGTCCCGAGGTTGCCGAGGCAACGGTCCGGGCGATCTGTGCTTCATCGATCGTGTACCCTTCCCCTTCCCACAGCAGTTCGACGCCGGCTGGTTGCGGCAGGCGCGATGCGCAATACCGGGCGAGCCCTTGTTGCCATAGCGCCCTGCCCTTGATCTCTGCGACCTCACGCTGTTCCGAACGCTCCACACTGATGCCAGGAACCAGGGTGTCGCAGGTCGCCGAGACTATTGCGGTCTCCCCCAGCGCCGGCAGTACCTGGGCAATGTAGTCCAGAAAACGCGGTGACGGTCCCATCACCAAGACTCCCTGTGCGGCGAGCTTGGGATACGTGAAAAGTAGGTACGCCACCCGGTGCAAGGCCACCACTGTTTTTCCGGTGCCCGGTCCGCCCTGGACAACCAGCGGGCCGCGGGAATCCGCGCGAACCACATCGTCTTGCTCACGCTGCAACGTTGCCGCTGCCGTACTCATCTGGCCCGTGCGCCGCTCGCCGAGGGCGGCGAGCAGGGCCCCCTCACCCACCAGTTCACTGGCCCTGGAACCATCCAGCGGCTCGTCATCAAAGCTGATGACCTTGCGCCCTTGGGTGCGTATATGACGACGACGGGCCTGCCCTTGGGGGTCCACCGGCGTTGCCGTGTAGAAGGCCCGTGCGGCCGGTGCACGCCAGTCGATGACGAGAGGATCGCCGTCGTCGCTGGGGCTGGGAATACCCACGCGCCCCAGATGGCGCACTGTCTCATCGAGTGCATCGATCCGGCCGAAGATCAAACCTTGCTCCGCGTGCTGGAGTTCCGCACGGCGGCGGATCAGCATGCGCATCCGGGCCTGCTCAACTGCGTCCTGCGCCGGGGTGGCGAGCTCCGCCTCAAGGCGCTCAAGTATCCCGTCGCGGCGGGCGAAGGCCTCGTCGAGGATGAGCTGTTCCTCCGCTGCGGTTCCTATGTGCGCTGCGGCGTCATCTGTAACAAGTGTGGTCACGTTATTAAAGGGCACTTACACTCTTTCACTACGAAGAACTGTTCTCGCTTACGAGGCAACACCAATACCTACGAAAATATTCCAACTAGCTCAACTCGCCGGCGTGTACCTTCGGCGGTGCGTCATCTGAGCTGCCCGGACGCGACCTTTTGAGTCCGGGCACAAAGTGGACCACTGTTAGCAGCAGCCACGTGACCACCACAAAAGGCCAGGTATAAAGGGCGGGCACACCCTGAGTGAGCATCGAAAGCCCAGCAGCCAGTAGCGCCCCCACCGCGGCCAATGCCCATGGCTGCCAGGAACCTGCCACGAACAACGCAGCCATGGCAATGGCCACCAGAACACTGGAGTAGCCCAACATGCCGTGCCCCAACAGCAGGGGGTCCGCTCCGGTGGCCACAGCTATCACGCTTGAGAGGACACTGCCCACCAAAGCTGCCAACCCCACTTTCCACTGTGCAAGAAATAGGGCGGCAAGGATCAGCCCGCCGGCAATCACGGAGTCAATCAGCACCACCTGGGACACATTGGCCAAAATGGAGCGCAGGAAAAGGGCAACAGGCGATCCGTCCATCGTGATGTAGGCCGGTGCCACGCGACGGTCTGCCGTGGCGAAGAACAAAATACCGGCAACAAGGCAGAACGGTGCCGTGATGGAGGGTAACTTGAGGGGCCCGAGCAGTGCGGTTCGGAAGAATCTTTGAAAACCCCACGTCACGGGTGCGCACGCCGCACCGCCCAGAAGCGCAGCGATGGCTCCCGGCAGACCGCCACCAATAGCCGCGAACGCCGCGGCTCCCACGAGTGCTCCGCAAAATCCGTGGTCGCCGGCGCGCACCATCGCCGCCGGTGCCCGCATCAGCAATCCGGTCACCGTGGAGGCTGCGCAGCCCAGTAGTGCCAGAAGCGCCATCTGCCAACTGGCCACCGCAAAAGCGGCCAAGATCAGCAGCCCGGGGAGCATTTGAGCCTGAAAGAATATCTGCGAGAAGCCAAGCAGCAGCGTACGGCCAGCTCTGCGCAGCAGCGGTTCCCTCGATGGCCGGGCGGCCGGTTGAATATGGTTCACATCGAGACTTTACTCTCGGTTCGGGGCCGCTAATGACACGGCGCGCAGGTGGGTGGATCCGCTGCCGAATTTGTGCTGGTCGCGGCTCCTTGCAGGCGGGTGGCCGGATCAACGATGGGTTTGTCCGTGAACGTGGGAAAAGCCGTGGGCCTGAGCATCATGAGGTAGATGTTCTCCTCCACCACACAACCCGGGCGGCCAGCAAGCTTAGATGTTATAGCGCTCATCCTCGTGATCGCCGGGATGATCACGCACCAGACCGGCAGCCAGCGTGTTGCCGTCCTGCGGATCGATGACAAGGAACGCGCCCGTACGGCGATGTAGCGCATAAGTCTCAACGGGCAGCGGCGAGGCGAGGCGGATCTGCGCCGTGCCGATGTCATTCAATTCCAGTCCCGACGCGGCCGCATAGCCGAACGATTCCAAATCCAGCTTCCCCGTCACGGCACGGATCAGGCCCTGGACGGTCTTGCTGCCATGTTTGATCAATACCTTTGAACCCTCGCGCAGCGGCTTCGTTGAAAGCCAGCACAGTTCTGCGTAAACATCCTGGCTCACCTCCCCAAAAGTACCTGTGGCGGCAATGACATCACCGCGGGCAATGTCGATCTCCTCGCTCAGCCGCAATGACACCGACTGCGGCGCCACCGCAGTTTCCAGAGAGCGGCCAGCAAAGTCGATGCCCACCACGGAGGCCTTCCGCCCCGAGGGCAGAACCGTGATCTCATCTCCCACCGTCACGCCGCCCGAGGCGACCTGACCGGCATAGGCGCGGTAATCACGGAAGGAGGCTCCGGCGTCGTCCGCGTTTGCAAGGTCAGGGGCCAGCGCACCCTGGGGCCGGATCACCAGTTGAACAGGGAAGCGGAACGGCTCCAGCCCGCGCTCCAGCTCATCAGTGGTGGGCAGCGTTTCCAGGATGTCCAGCAACGTGGCGCCCGTGTACCAGGGGGTGTGGGCGGAGCGGTCCACCACGTTATCGCCCTCCAGCGCGGAGACGGGAACCACCAGTACACCGGACAGGCCAATATCCGCAGCAACGTCCTGCACGTCGGCCTCAATGGTGCGGAAAATCTCCTCGCTGAAGTCCACCAGGTCAATCTTGTTCACCGCCACCAGCACGTTGGGCACACGCAGCAGCCGCAGCACGGACAGGTGCCGGCGGGTCTGCTCCAGCACCCCCTTGCGGGCGTCAATAAGGACGACGACGGCATCCGCAGTGGACGCGCCCGTCACCGTGTTCTTGGTGTACTGGATGTGCCCGGGGCAGTCGGCCAGGATGAAGCTGCGGCGGTCGGTGGCGAAGTAGCGGTAGGCCACATCGATGGTGATGCCCTGCTCGCGCTCGGCGCGCAGTCCGTCGGTGAGCAGAGCTAGGTCGATCTTCTGCGTGCTGCCATTCTCCCCGCCAAAGCCGCGGTCCGCGGAGGTGCGGGTGACGGCGGCCAGTGTGTCAGCCAGAATCGCCTTGGAATCGTGGAGCAGCCGGCCCACCAGGGTGGACTTGCCGTCATCAACGGAGCCGGCCGTGGCGAAACGAAACAGGGTTCCGACCTGGACCTCTGCTGGCTCGATCAGTGAAGTTGTTGTGCTCATTAGAAGTAGCCATCCTTTTTGCGGTCTTCCATGGCGGCCTCGGAGATCCGGTCATCGGCCCGGGTGGCGCCACGTTCGGTCAGGGTTGAGGCGGCCACTTCGCGCACCACATCGTGGACGGTGGTGGCATCTGAAGCTACGGCGCCGGTGCAGGACATGTCCCCCACCGTGCGGTAGCGGACCTGCTTGATGATCACGTCCTCATCGGGACGCGGCGCCGAGACCTCACCCACCGCACGCCACATGCCGTCGCGTTCAAAGACTTCGCGTTCATGGGCGTAGTACAGGTGCGGCAGTTCAATGTTTTCGCGGGCAATGTAGCGCCACACATCCAGCTCGGTCCAGTTGCTGATGGGGAAGGCACGCACATGCTGGCCCACGGTGTGGCGGCCGTTGTACAGATTCCACAGTTCGGGGCGCTGGTTGCGCGGATCCCACTGGCCAAACTCGTCACGCAGGGACAAGATGCGCTCCTTGGCGCGGGCCTTGTCCTCGTCACGGCGGCCTCCGCCAAAAACGGCGTCGAACTTGTTCTTGGCTATGGCGTCCAGCAACGGCACTGTCTGCAGCGGGTTGCGGGTGCCGTCAGCCCGCTCAGCCAGCTCGCCACTGTCGATGAACTCCTGCACGGAACCCACCTCCAAGCGCAGACCCAGACGCTCCACGGTGCGGTCGCGGAACTCGATGACCTCCGGGAAGTTGTGCCCGGTGTCCACATGCAGCACGGGGAAAGGAACCTTCCCCGGCCAGAACGCCTTCGTGGCCAAATGCAGCATCAGCACCGAGTCCTTGCCGCCGGAGAACAGCAGCGCAGGGCGCTCAAACTCGGCCACCACTTCACGAATGATGTGGATAGCCTCGGATTCCAGCAGGTCCAGGGAATCCAGTTCGGCGGGCTCAAAGGCCTCGAGAGTCTCAACCGCCGAAGGGGTTTCAGTAATTTGGGTGCTCATGTGTGTAGTCCGCATTCTGTCTTGGAGGTTCCGGCCCAGCGCCCGCTCCTTGGGTCGGCGCCGGGGGCCACTTTCTTGGTGCAGGGGGCGCAGCCGATGGACGGGTAGCCCTGGCTGAGCAGGGGGTTCACGGGTAGCAGGTTCTCATCGGAGTAACTGATCAACTCTTCATAGCTCCATGTGGCGACGGGGTTGACCTTGACCAACCCATTCTTTTCGTCCCACACCACCAGGGGCGTGTTGGTGCGGGTGGGCCCCTCATCGCGACGCACCCCGGTGAACCACAGCTCGTAGCCTTGCAGGGAACGGTGCAGTGGTTCCACCTTCCGCAGCGCACAGCATCCGGCAGGATCCCGGGCAAACAGGTCCATGCCGTGGCGCGCATCCTGCTCGGCCACGGTGTTGACCGGGAGCACGTCAACCACGTTGACCCGCAGATTTTCTGCCACCTCATTACGTGTGGCGTAGGTTTCGGGGAAGTGGTAGCCGGTGTCCAGGAACAACACGTCCACCCCGGGCAGCTGCTCGGCAACTAGTGCCGGCAACACGGCGTCTGCCATGGAACAGGCGACGGCGGATGCTTGCGTTGCGAAGTTCCGCGCCACCCAGGCGATGACTTCCTGTGCGGACGCGTCCCAGGCCAATTCCTTGGCGCCGGACTCGGCAATCGTTTGGAGCTCGGCATGCGAGCGGAGCGTTGTCACAGTCATTTCAGCAGCTCCTCATCAACCCGGTGGGCGAACTCGGCAAAAGTTTCATTACTGAGGCGAACGTCCGCATATTTACGCACCACACGCTCCACATAATCGGGCAACTGCGCTGCCGTGACTTTCAGGCCGCGAATGGTGCGGCCCAAGCCTGCCTCAACCCGGTTGTCGGTAGCCAGCCCACCACCTAGGTGAACCTGAAAACCGGGGGCGGTGCCGCCGTCGTCCGTGGGAAGCATCATGCCCTTGAGCCCAATGTCTGCCGTCTGAATCCGGGCACAAGAGTTGGGGCAGCCGTTGATGTTCAGGGCAATGGGCTGGGTCAGGACTCCGGTGTCCACCAAATCCGCGAGTCTAGTTTCGAGCTCGCTAATGGCGGTGGCGGCGGTGTCTTTGGTGTTGACAATGGCCAGCTTGCAGTACTCGATCCCTGTGCAGGCGATTGTGGAGCGGCGGAACAGCGAGGGCCGTGCGGACAAACCCAGACCATCAAGGACGGTGATGAGTGGCTCCACCTGCTCCTTGGACACATCGAGAATGACGAGCTTTTGGTGCGGCGTGGTGCGCAACCGGAAGGAGCCATGTGCCTCAAGGGCGTCAGCGAGAGCGGTTAGTTTGGTGCCGGAGACGCGGCCCACGGTGGGGGTGACCCCAATGAAGAACTTGCCATCTTTTTGCTCGTGCACGCCAATGTGATCGCCGGGGGATGTGGGCTTCGGGGCCGGTTCCCCGTCAGGCAACTTGTGGCCCAGGTAGTCATCCTGAAGAATTTGGCGGAACTTGGTGGTGCCCCAATCGGCCAGCAGGAACTTCAGCCGAGCCTTGGTGCGCATGCGCCGGTAGCCGTAATCGCGGAAGATACTGGTGACGCCAAGCCAGACCTCTGCGGCAACCTCGGGCGAAACAAACACGCCGAGACGTTCAGCCAGACGCGGCGCCGTGGACAGGCCTCCACCCACCCAGAGATCGTAACCCGGGCCAAGCTCTGGATGAATCACACCAACCAAGGCGAAATCGTTGATCTCATGAACCACATCCTGTGATGGGTGGCCTGTGATGGCTGTTTTGAACTTGCGGGGCAAGTTGGCAAGTTCAGGGTCCCCAATGAAACGTGCGCTGACTTCCTTGATCAGTGAAGTGGGGTCAATGATCTCGTCCTTGGCGATGCCGGCTACGGGGGAACCCAGAATGACGCGCGGCACGTCACCGCAGGCCTCAGTGGTGGACAATCCCGCCGCCTCAAGACGGTTCCAGATCTCCGGAACGTCCTCTACACGAACCCAATGCAGCTGAACGTTCTGCCGGTCGGTTAAATCTGCGGTGTCGCGGCCAAACTCAGTGGAAATCTGGCCGATCACGCGCAACTGATCCGTGGTGAGGGATCCGCCATCAATGCGGACTCGGAGCATGAAGTACTTATCTTCTAGTTCGTGCGGCTCCAGACTTGCTGTTTTACCGCCATCGATCCCCTGTTTGCGCTGTGTATACAGGCCCCACCAGCGGAAACGCCCGTGCAGGTCTGTTTTATCAATGCTGTCAAAGCCACCCTTGGCGTAGATGGTTTCGATGCGATCGCGGACGCTGAGCCCGCCATCTTCCTGCTTCCAGACCTCATTCGCGTTCAGCGGTTCCTTGCCGTCCACCTTCCACTGCCCATGCGGCTTGGCCGCTGGGCGGGGGCGGGAGGTACGAACCGGCTTCGCGGGAGCCTCGGCGGTCAGTGCGGCCGGAGCATTGTCACTGCCAGAGGTCTCTGCTCCGGCTAGAGCTGTCTGTGTCATAAAACGAGCGTAAGGTGCCCCCGGGCCGGCACCAATCACGATTGCAACGCACGTTCACCTTGGGCAATATTTCGTCACACCCGCCATTCGCCGCCAGGGTGTGCTTCTAGTCAGTACGGGACTAGCGCCCGGGCTGTTACTTTTTGGCTGCCAGTGCCTTGGCGGTGAAATCTGACAGGGGGCCTTGGCTCCACTGCTGCCCCTCCACAAAGACGGTAGGCGTTCCAGCGACACCATAATTCTGGGCGAGAATCGAAGAATCTCCCACAAAACCTGCGAAATCCCTGTTGGCCAGGCAGCTGGAAATGTCACCGGCACCAGCTTCTTGTGCCAGCCCAACCAGCACCGCGTTGTCTAGGCCCGCCGACATCTCCGCCGGTTGGTTCTTGAACAGGGAGTCAAAGAAACGCTCGTAACTGGTGGGGGCATTGTTGGCCACGCACGCTGCAGCCTCCGCGGACCTGGTGGAGTACTTAGTGCCATTTGATAGCTGGTCCAGGAATCCAAGAGGGCGGTATTCGAGCGTGATCTTCCCCTGATCGCGGAGCGTTTTCAGTGCGGGACCATTTGTCGTTTCAAACTCGGCACAGAAGGGGCACAGGAAATCCGGGTAAACCACCACCTGCACTGCCTCACCGCTGGCGGAGGGTGCAATGCCAATTTCATCTAACGCAGCAGGGTCCATGGACAGCTGTGACAGGTCCACCTCTCCGGGGAGCTCCGCTGCCGGAAACACGCCGCCTCCGGGACCAAAAGTGATGCCACCAAAAGCATTCAACGTTCCGCTCATCTCCTGCGCGCCGTAACTCGGCTGGGGAGCCAGAGGTTCATGGCTGGAGGTGCTTGGCGTGCTGGCGAGGATGCCAATGATCAGCAAGGTGCCCAGGATGATCGTGGAAGCCAAAGAAACATAGCCCACAACGAGGCCCCCGATCGCCAGGCCACGCCCCTTTTCCCCAGTCCGCTTGATTTGGGCCAAGGCAATGTGACCCGTGATGATCCCCACCACGTTCACCACGAAGGCGGACACGAGTGAGACAACTGCCAAAACGTTAGTTGTTTCCACCTTTGAACCCAGAGGCATCATTCCGGGATACAAAGGCGGTTGACCGTACGGTGGCTGCTGGCCGTAAGGTTGTTGGCCGTACGGTGGCTGATCTGTTGGATCATTGCGTGGACTGTCTGGGCCTTGGACCGGGTTCTCCCCCACAGCATGCATTTCTTCGTGGAACATGTTTCCCACCATCATCCCAGCAATTGGTGTCCCCATGGCCTTGGCGCGGGCCTGTTCAACTATTTCTGTGACTGCAAAACCTGGGGCAACCCTCGGCGCTGCCCTCCATCACAGCGAGATATGGAGGTGTTCAGCTCTCACCGCCCGGACAGTGCCGAATCGAAGTGTTCCAACGCCAATTCCGCCAGTAAAGAAGATGGCAGCAGGGGCGCTGTCACTAGATCGGCACCTGCCAGCGAAAGCTGGTCATGAAAATATCCCGGCGCCAGCAAGTAGGAGGCAATAGCAACCCCGCGTGCGCCCGAAGCCCGCAATGCCGCAACTCCATCTGGTACGGACGGGAGCGCACTGGCACCATAGGCGGCCATCACCTGCTCGGGCCGCCGCACGGCAAGATCCGCAGCAAGCACTTCAATATGCTCAGCCGATTCCGGCCTGGAAGATCCTGCCGCGGCCAGAACAATGCCCCACCCATGAGGCAGCTCCCCCAGACGCTCATCCAGCAGCTTCGCCAGCCTCGGATCGGGCCCCAACGGCAGAGCCCCCAGGGTGTTCGGCCGGGACGCTACAGCCTCTGCAATATCCACCTGAACGTGGAATCCCACCGTCAGCAACAACGGAACCACCACGGCACGCACTCCCGGCGCCAGCCCGGCCACCACATCCGGCAGCGCAGGTTCCTGCACATCAACATAAGCCTCCAGCACGGAAAGCCCAGGCCGCAGTGCAGCAATCTCGGCCCGGAGCGCGTTGATGCGTTTTTGGCCTTCTGCATTGTTGGTGCCGTGCGCGCACGCAATCAGCACCGTCTCCGAGCCCGGCTCGGTCACTTCAGTTCTTCTCATACTCATGGGCAGGCTCCTTCTCGCCGGCGTGCAAAGGCACTGGCTGATCTTGGTGCCAATGTACGTTATTTAGGGACCTGCCTGCAGCCAGTTGAGAACACACTGCACTGACCGCTATGGTGCTGCCGTTGTCCTTGCTGTAGTGGGGTTGTCCTTGCTGTAGTGCCGTTGTCCTTGCTGTAGTGGGTTCACCGGACTCGTGGCTGGCGTCCGGCGCATCTTTAGAGCACAATCCGCATCGGATCCTCCAGGATCTGCTTCAGGTCCTGCAGGAACGCGGCCGCCGTGGCGCCATCGAGCACCCGGTGGTCCACCGTCAGCGTGAGTTTGAGGACCTTCCGTGTGGTGAGTTCACCGTTGCGCACCACCGGCTCCTCCGACGTTGCACCCACGGCGAGGATCGCGGCCTCGGGCGGGTTGATGATGGCCGTGAAGTTGTCGATCCCGAACATGCCCAAGTTGCTGAGAGTAAATGTCCCACCGCTAAACTGCTGCAGCGTCAAGGTCCCTTCCCTGGCCTTGCTCGCCAAGTCCCGCGTTTCCGTGGCGATCTCCGCTAGGCCCTTCCTGTCCGCATCCCGCACCACAGGCACAATTAGGCCGTCCGGCACCGCAACGGCTAGGCCCACGTTGATGTGCCGATGCTGATAGATCTTCTCACCCGCCCAGGACGAGTTGACCTCAGGGTGGGCCCGCAGCGCCACTGCACAGGCACGCACCAGCAGGTCGGTGACGCTCGCCTTGAGACCCACATCCGCAAACCTCACATTGATTCCGCTGCGGAACTCCAGCAGTGCATCCATCTGGACCACGGCGGTCAGGAAGAAGTGCGGCACCGCAGCGCTCTCTGTCAGCCGTTTGACCACGACCTTGCGCATCTGCGTCAAGGGGATCTCTACCGAGTCCTCCTGTACAGCAGGTGCAGTTGCAGGAGTGGATACAGACGTGGACGACGGCGGGGGAGCCTTCCCATCCCGGCTGGCAGCAGCGCCGTGGTCAGCAGAGCCGTGGTCACCAGCGGCACGGCCGGAAGAGGCATGGTCACCGGCGGCCAGAACATCCGCCCTCACCACTCGGCCTCCGGGACCGGTGCCCTTGATGTCCGCAGGATCAAGGCCCCGTTCCACCGCCATCTTGCGCGCCAATGGAGATGCGAACACCCTGCCATCGGCATGTCCGTGGGTGTCAGTACCCGAGTGGGTATCCCTCTTCGGGGCTTCGTTTGCGCTTCCGGGCGTGGCAGCCTCTGCCGAACCGCCGCCGGAGCTAGAGCTAGAGCCAGCACCGGATCCTATGCCGCTGCCGTCGCCAATGAACGCCACAGGATCTCCGATAGCCACGGTGGCACCCTCGGCCACCAGCAGGCGTTCCAGCACACCGTCGTCGAAGGCCTCCAAGTCCATCGTGGCCTTGTCGGTTTCAATCTCACCGATGACGTCCCCGGCCTTGACCTGATCGCCAACGTGTTTGAGCCAACGGCCCAGGATCCCTTCCTCCATGGTGTCGGATAGGCGGGGCATGATTACCTCGGGCATGGGGACCTCCTAGCTTCTGAAACTTGTGTCATCGAGTAGTTCAAGGATCACGCGGCGCAGGTCCACGGCATCGGGTAGTGCGCGGCGCTCCAGTGGTTTCGCATACGGCAGCGGAACCTCGGCTGCCGCCACCCTGCGCACCGGTGCATCCAAGTAGTCAAAGGCGCCCTCCATCAATGTGGCCGAGATTTCTGCACCGATACCGTAGCTGAGCCAATCGTCCTCGAGGACCACGGCCCGTCCGGTCTTGCGCACAGAGGCGCAGATGGTGGGCCGGTCAAGGGGTCGCAGGCTGCGCAGGTCCACCACCTCCACGGAGATGCCCTCCTGCGCCATTTGGCGGGCCACCTCCACGGCGATGGTTGTGGCACGCGAGTATGTGATCACGCTCAGGTCTGTGCCTTCCTTGACGACGGCGGCCCTACCGATTTCGCCCGGCGTATCCCCTGGCGGGACTTCGCCCTTTGTGTTGTACAGGGCCAGGTTCTCCAGAAAGATGACGGGATCATCGTCCCGGATGGCTGCCAATAGCAGCGCCTTGGCGTCAGCCGGTGTGGAGGGTGCCACCACTTTGAGTCCGGGCACGTGCGCATACCAGACTTCCAGGTTCTGTGAGTGTGTGGCTGCCAACTGCTGCCCTCCGCCGCCGGGCATCCTGATCACTAGGGGTACGCTTTGCTGGCCGCCAAACATGCCGTAGATCTTGGCCGCGTGATTCACAATCTGGTCGATGGCGATCAGGCTGAAGTTCAGTGTCATGATCTCCACCACCGGGCGCATACCCAGCATGGCGGCTCCGATGGCCGCCCCCACAAAGCCTTCCTCGGCGATGGGCGTGTCCCTGACCCGTTCCGGGCCGAACTCACTCAGCAGCCCTGCCGTGATCTTGTAGGAACCCTCAAAAATGCCAATTTCCTCACCCAGCAGGATCACCTTTTCGTCCCGGCTCATTTCGCTGCGGAGGGTGTCATTCAACGCCTGCCGGTAGGTCACCAGTTTTGTCTTGTCGGCTTCTGCGCTCATGGCAGCACCACCATCCTTTCCCCGGGAAGTGCCGTGGGCGCATTGGGCACCGGCGTTGCATACGCATAGTCAAAGAGCTGATCGGGGGTGGGGTCCGGCCCCGCATCCGCAAACGCGACCGCAGCCGCCACCTGCTCCTCCATCTCTGTTTCAATGGCGTCCGCCTGTTTTTCGGTGAGAGTGCCATCGGCAATTAGTTGGGCACGCAGTGCCGGCACGGGGTCAGCCTCTTGGGCGGTTTCAACGTCCGCTGCGGAACGGTAACGGGCCGGGTCAACCACCGAGTGGCCGCGCAGCCGGTAACTCATCAGCTCCAGCAGGGCTGGCCGGCGTTGCGTCCGCGCCTGATCCAACGCGTCGGTGACTGCCTGGCGCACTGCCAGAACGTCGTCGCCGTCGGCCCTGACCCCGGGTATCCGGTAGGACGCGCCGCGCTTGTACAGCTCAGGCTCCCCCGCTGCTTTTTCCACAGTGGTGCCCATGCCCAGCCTGTTGTTGATGACAACGTAGACAATGGGCAGCGACCACACCGCGGCTAAGTTCAACGACTCGTGAAACGCACCGATGTTGGTGGTTCCATCCCCCATCTGGCACATGACCGCTTCGGCGTCCGGGCCGGGTGCGCCGCGGTACGTCAGCGCCAGAGCCGCACCCGTCGCCGGTGGGATCTGCCCGCCCACAATTCCGTAGCCGCCCAGCATCCGCGTGCTCGTGTCAAACATGTGCATGGAGCCTCCCCGCCCCTTGGAGACGCCGGTGGTCTTGCCAAACAGTTCTGCCATGACCTTGCCGGTATCCATGCCACGCATCAGGGCGTAGCCGTGGTCCCGGTAGTTGGTGAACAGGTAATCGGTGGGCCGCAAGGCATCCATCAGCCCCACCACTGACGCCTCTTCGCCCAAGTTCAAGTGGCAGTACCCGCCAATCTTGGCCCGCTTGTACATTTGGTCCGCGGTTAATTCGAACTTGCGGATGAGCACCATCCGCCGGTAAAACTCCACCAGGGCCCCGGCGTCCGCTGTCCTCGACTCGTTCATTGTCCATCTCCTTCAAGTCTGTGTGTGCGTTGAAGTGGCCGGTGCCGCCTAGCTGGCCGGCTCTCTGGGGTGGCGGCTCAGGTTCCGGGCGGTTGTTCATGGAGCTCAAACCAGCTGCCATCACCTTGGCATCGGGGGCATTTGTCCGGCGGCGTGGGTCCGCGGACAGGTTCCCCGCACACCCCGCACACCCATTCGGTGGCAAGCAAGGAGACGATGTCACCCCGGCTGACTATCCCTACCACTCGGCCCTCCTGAAGTACCGGGAGCCGGCGGACTCGTTTTTCAATCAGCAGATGCCGCAGGTCTGCAATGCGAGTGTCTTCGCTGACGGAGATCACCGCGGTGGTCATCAGGGATGCGGCTGTTTTGCCTTCCTTGGCGAGCAGGTCAAATTCGCTAACCAGCCCCAAGACGTGGCCGGAATGGTCTACCACTGGCACACCGCTGATCCGGTGGGAACGCAACAGTTCCGCGATCTGAGCCACCGCCGTATCCGCAGGGATGGTTATTACGGGGCTGCTCATGATGTCTGCCGCCGTGGCCGGGATTTTTGCGTTCATGGTTTCTCCTAAGATGCGTGTAACAGTTTGTGCCAGCCGGACCTGGACCTGCTCGATCCACGTTTGGCGGCGTATCATCCGGTGCGCGCCTGCCCGAAGCCACTCTGACCGGAGCCGGCCGCAACAGCTCCGGGGGCCGCCTTGTCCTGGCAGCAAGCAGCTGCCTCGTCCGGCACAAACCCGCCGGTGTCCTTGTTGCTGATGCCTACGGCGGAGATGACCCCTCCCACCAGCAGCAAGATTGCAACCACCACCATGATCCGCCGGAACGAGTCAACATCTAGAGCTGTTCCTAGGATGATCCCGGCCAAAGCGATGGCAACGAGGCCAGCCACTCGGGAGACCGCGTTGTTTACCGCCGATCCGATGCCGCTTTGCAATGGAGGGACGGCACCGAGAATGGCAGACGTCAGTGGCGCCACGGTCACGGATAGGCCAATTCCGTACAAGATAAGGCCCGGAAGCATCTGGAACCAGAAGTTAAATGGCTCGGTTGCCGTCATCATCCATAAAAAGCCGCACCCGGCCACCACCGGACCCACTGCCATGAACAAGCGCGGGCCATAGCGCCCTGCCATCCCTCCGAAGACACCGGCCAAGAAGATGGTAAGCACCGCTACCGGCAGCGTTGCCAGGCCTGCCTGCGCAGCCGTGAACCCTGCCACTTCCTGTAAGAAGATCACCACCATCAGCGGCCCCAACGAAACCCCTGCGTAGACGAAGGCTGTGGCTAGATTGCCCACGGCAAAATTGCGGGCTTTGAACAACCCCAGAGGCATCATGGGGTGCCGGCTCCGGGCCTCCCAGAGAAGGAAAGCAGCCAGCAGCACCATCCCGGCCACGAACGGGACCGAGACCGCAGGGTTCTTCCAGCCCAAGCGCTGCTGCTCAATCAATGCAAACACCGTGCCAGCCAAGCCCACCGCCGCCAAGACTGCACCGGCGACGTCAACGCTCGGGCGAACTCTTGCTGCGCCCGGATCGTTGCCAGAGCTCGCCCCGGCCAGCTGGGGTGTTGCGCTGTTGTTCCGTCCCAACCCGGCCAGGAGCACCAATGTCCCCGCGATGGGAAGAACGTTGATAGCGAAGATGAGCCTCCAGCTGACGTATTCCACCAGCACCCCTCCCAGCAGCGGACCTGCGACGAAGGCTGTCCCGGTCCAGGCAGTCCATGAGCCAATGGCTTTTGCCCTCCCCGGGCCGGTGAAGGCCGAGGTGATCAGTGCCAGCGAGCTGGGCACCAGCAGTGCGGCCCCGGCACCTTGGACGGCACGGGCGGCGATCAGCAAGGCACCTGTGGGTGCCACCGCACAGGCCATAGAAGCGATGCCGAAGATGCCAAGCCCCACGCCAAGAATACGAATCCGGCCAAAGGTATCCGAAAGTGAACCGGCCAGCAGGATCAAAGCACCCAGCGTCAGCAGATAGGCATCAACTACCCATTGCTGAGTGGCTAAGCCGCCTCCCAAATCGTCTTTGATGGCTGGGAGCGCCACATTGACGATGGCACCGTCAAGAAACGCCACGAAGGAGGCAAGAATAGCCACCCACAGGACCCCTCGCTGCAAGGACGTCATGGGCTCTTGGGCCGTGGAGCCAGAAACCGGCAAGCCGGAACCTGCGCGGGGCAATCTGCCCTTGCGCCGCCAAGGCAACTCTCTGACACCCTTATTCCGTGTCCCCATGTGGCCATTAGAGGCCCTCAGAGGCCAACCAGTCAAGGCTTGCTTGCACCACGGCCAAGTCACCTCGAGTTATTGACGTCCGGGCCCAATGGGACGATCGTGGAAGGGACGGCAACAGAATTGTTCCTTTAAAGATTCCACCCTCTAGGAGGGGCCATGACCCCCACACAAGTCCCTCATATCCTTATTCTTGGCGGTGGGTACGTAGGCCTCTACACCGCATGGGGGTTGCGCCGGGCGCTACCGCGAGGCAGGGCACACATCACGGTGGTTGAGCCTAATCCGTACATGACCTACCAGCCACTGCTACCGGAGGTGGCCGGGGGCGAGCTCGATGCCCGGAGCGTTGCTGTTGACCTTTCCCGTGCATTGAAGGGCTTGGATTTGTTTCGCGGCCGGCTCCTCTCCTTGGACCTGGCCGGACGCACCGCGGCCCTTAAAACGCTCACCGGTACACCCTCCACTATGTCCTTTGATCACGTAGTCCTTGCCATGGGCGCCGTCAGCCGGACCTTTCCCACGCCAGGGCTGGCCGAGCACGGGATCGGCTTCAAGACCTTGGCAGAGGCCGTCCATGTGCGGAACCAAGTACTGGGAAACATTGCCATCGCGGCGGCAGCCACTGATCCACAGGAGCGCGCCAAAGCCTTGACCTTCGTCTTCGTCGGGGGCGGCTATACAGGGGTGGAGGCGCTGTGCGAGCTGAGCGACCTGTCCAAACTTGCAGTGGATGAATACCCTTCACTGAGCCGCAGCGACCTCAGGTGGGTCCTTGTGGAAGCGTTGGACCGGGTGGCTCCGGAAGTGGGCCCCACACTCTCCAAATTCACCTTGATGCAGTTGCGTGAGCGCGGCATCGACGTTCGTCTGGAGACCACCATGACATCGTGTGTTGATTCTCAGGTGGTGCTCAGCGACGGCAGCACCTTCGCCGCCAATACTCTTGTCTGGACAGCAGGGGTCAAACCCAATCCCGTGTTGGATGACACCGATGTTCCCCGCGGGCCCAAGGGACACGTCAATGCCAATGCCAAGTTGCAGGTCATCACTGACGACGGCGTACCGGTCCCCGGCGCGTGGGCTGCTGGCGACAACGCCCAGGTCCCCGATGCTAACGCAGAAAAGCAGCCTGCTTTTTACGCCCCGAACGCCCAAAACGCCATGCGTCAAGCGAAGGTACTGGCCCGGAACATCGCCGCCGATCTGGACGGCAAGCCCCTTGTGGAATTCAGGCACAAGTCCCTGGGCACCCTGGCGAGCTACGGGGTGGGCCGGGGTGCCGCCGTCGTACTGGGTATTGAACTAAAGAACCGGCCCGCCTGGTTTGCGGACCGGCTCTACCACGGCCTGGCAGTGCCCACCTTTAACCGCAAGTGGCATGTGTTTACGGCGTGGATTGCCGGCTCCTTCGCCAAGCGCGACCTCACCGCGCTGCCAGGGATCGAACACCCACGCCAGGCCTTCCTAGAGACGTTCAAGAAGAAGTAGTTGCGGCATTCACCAGGGCCGGGCCTCAGCCTTTCCGCGCAAACGCTGTACGCAGGGAAAGCTTGCGGGAATATTCAATGGAGCCGTAGCGGAACAAGTGCACGGCAATGCGCAGGGCCAGGGCACCGAAGATGAACAATTCGGCAATGACGATGCCCGCCTGCCAGCCCGGGAGGGAGCCGAAGGCGTTGCGCAGCATGGCCGTGATGGGTGCTGTGAATGGGAAGAACGTGAATATTTCCACGATCAGTGAGCCCGGGTCACTAACCACCAAAGTGACAATGTAGAACGGGATGAACATCATGATCATGACCGGGGCGAACACGGTGCTGGCATCCTTTGCTGTGGGCATGACAGCCCCGATCCCCACCAGCACGCCGGTGAACAGGATGAACCCGCCAATGAACATCAGCGCCCCAGTCAGCATGGGCAGGAATTGGAACTGCAGCGTGGATAAATCAAAGTTGGGCATGTTCAGTTGCTCGCGGAAGAATAGGTAGCCCAGCACCATGGGCGTGGCAAACACCAACGCCTGCACGGCCCCCACCAGAAATAGCGAAATCACCTTGCCCACTACCAGCGTGGTGGGGTTCAGCGTGGTCAGGATCATCTCCGTCACACGGTTTTCCTTCTCCTCCAACGTGGACGCCAGCATCTGGTTCGCCAGCAGGATGATCACCACATAAAACAGCACCAGAAACAGCAGCGGCGGCACCACTGTTGCGAGCCCGCCCGAAGGTTCGCCGTCCTTGAACGTCTGAGATTCTGTCCTGAAATTCCCTTGCACCGCCGCCGTCAGCTCCGCCGAGCCCACCTTTTCCTGCGCCGAGCGAACCACCAGTTCCGTGGCTACAGCCTCATACGTGCCGTTTTTGAAGATTCCCTGATCCGCCCCATAGACCAGCACCGGCTCCTTGGTGATGTCCGCAGGGAAGCTGAACCAGGCATTTAGTTCACCCCCTTTAACACGTTGCGCTGCGGTGCCCGGGTTCTGCTCCGGGACCCCGCCCATGGCGGTGGCCACCTTGGGGTCGATGATCCCGGAGGTGTCCGTATAGGTGAACGCAAGTGTCTGGTTCTTTTGCTCGTCGGAGCGAGTTGCCGTGGCGGAATTGCTGATAAAAACCAGAGCAAAAACTATTCCCAGCAGCACGGGGATGGCCAAGGTGGCAATCCAAAAACGCCGCTTCTTGATGGTGCGGGTGAACTCAAACTTCACCACCGTGCCCAAGTTACGCCGCGCCATCTTAGCGCCCCTTCCTTCGAAGTCCCCGGGCTGCTGGTGTGGCTGTGCCGTCCTGCGCACCGCCCGCCTCCCCGTACACCTGTATGAAAATGTCTTCCAGGCTGCGCTTGGCTGCCACAAACCCGCGCACCACCACCCCGGCCAGCACCAGTTCCTTCAACACCTCGGCTTCATCTGCGGAATCCTCCAGCGAAAGCTCTGCGTAGTTGGTTTCTTGCAAGACCACTGCGTAGTGCGGTGAGCGGGGCAACACACCCGAATATTTCAGCCGAATGGTCCGCCCGCCAAACTGGTTTTGGACTTCCGCAATGGTGCCGTACGCCTCCGCCCGCCCATTCTTGAGCAGAATGATCCGGTCGCAGAGCCGCTCCACTTCCTCCATTTGGTGGGTGACCATCATGACCGTGGCCCCAGCTTCTTTGCGTTCCTCGATGATGTCCATGAGCAGACGCCGGTTCACGGGGTCGAACCCCTTGGTGGGCTCATCCAGGATCAACAGCTCCGGCTCATTCATAATGGTCACACCCAGCTGCACTTTTTGTTGTTCACCACCAGAGAGCTTGTCCACGCGTACATCTGCCTTGTCGGAAAGATCCACGCGCTCCAAAAACTGCCGGGAGTACTCCACCGCGTCCTGTTTGGATAACCCCTTAAGCCGGCCAAAGTAACTCATCACATCCAGTACCGACTCCTTTTTATAGAGCCCACGCTCCTCGGGCAGGTAGCCGAGCCGGGCACCGTAATCATCACTGAACACCTTGCCATTGATCTCAAGAGTTCCCGCCGTGGGCCGGTAGATGCCCAGTAAAGCCCTGATGGTGGTTGTTTTACCGCTGCCGTTGCTGCCCAGAAATCCAAACGTCTCCCCGCGCGCCACGTCAAAGGAAAGTCCCTCAATGACTTTTTTGGCCCCGAATTGCATGTGGAAGTCATGAACGTAAATCAGCGGCTGAGCGGCATCCATTTTTCCAGCGTAGTCACAAATGGCTCCCGTGTGATAGGAAATTGGGCATTGTCTGCCAGCACCCATTAAGCTTGGCGCTGCCTGCCCCTTGCAGCTGATACCGGCTGCCGATCCACGAATGCTCCCATGAACTTTGATCTGCTCCTCATCCTTGACCTACTCGGCGTCTTTTTCTTCGCAGTTTCGGGCTGCCTGCTCGCGACCCGCAAGGGTTTTGATCTTGTCGGTTCGCTCCTGCTGGGCTCCATGGTGGGCCTGGGCGGCGGTGTCATCCGCGACATCGTCTTGAATGCCGGACCTCCTGCCGCCTTCACAAATCAGATCTATTTGTTGCCCCCTGCAGCAGCTGCCGCCTTGGTCTATTTCACGGTGAAAAACGTCCAGCGCAGTGGCCGCCTGCTGTTCATGTTCGACGCCGGCGGGTTGGCATTGTTTTGCGTCACAGGTACGCTCAAGGCCCTCGAAGCGGGAATGAACCCCGTGGCCTCCATCCTCCTGGGAGTCACCACCGCCGTGGGCGGAGGGATCCTGCGCGATGTCACCGCCAATGACGTCCCCAAGGTTTTTGACCCCAAGGACCTTTACGCGATTCCGGCCTTTATTGGTGCCGGTTTAGCCACTGGATTATGGCATCTGGGCTGGCTGACCTTTACCACGGGGGCTATGGCCACTGTAGTGGTTTTCGCCTTGCGCATGCTGAGTCTGCGCTACGGCTGGCATGCTCCCCTGGCTGCCCGTAGCTGGACACCGCGACGGGGCCAGCGCGGCTAAGATTGCTCTAGAGCGCATTGCTACCTGTTGCTAGTTTCTGGAGATTTTAATGTCTGACATGTTCGTAGAGAAGTTCCGCGGTCTGGTCCCCTTGTACTTGGAGGAGCCCTGGCAGGAGGCCGACGGCATCACCGTGGCGGACCTGGACGCAGTCTTCTCCGAATTGCAGATCACAGTACCCCTGGCCTTGCGCGAATTCCTGCACGCCTTGGGCAACTGCGAGGAACTCATGGAGGCCTACTACTACTTCTGGGATCCCGAAGAACTGGAACTCGAAGACGGCTACCTACTCTTCCTCGAGGACAAAGACGAGAACTACACGTGGGGAATGCTGGCAGATCAGGCGGACGTTCCCGATCCCATTGTCTGGCGCCGCAACAACGCCACGGGTGAATGGATCAACGAAGAAGGCACCTTTAGCGAGTTTGTGTTCGACATGCTTGATTGGGTCTTCAAGGAAGTACTCACCGACCAGGACTAACCCACAGCAAGTACGCAGCGAATGGCTATGGGAATATTCATCCGGGAGCGGTAGCGTGGCGTTATGAACGCACAGGAAGCTTCGAACACATTGGATCCGGAACCGGCTGCAATTGTTGGCCTGGTTGAAAAGTTGGTTGAGGGGATGTGGCCCCGCTCAGACTTCGACCGCAAGGCGTGGTTTGAACGCCATGGATTGGTCTCTGGGGCCGCTTGGGATGAGGCCAGCGCCGCCCCCGCTGTAGCGCATTACTCGCTGCGTACTCCCATGGCTGGCGGGGAGATCGCCTCCTCATGGACTTCCTACAACGGGAGATTTCTGGGCATCAGCATGCAGGTTTATTCCTCCATGCAATCAGATAATCCGTCCACACGGCAAGGCTACGATGACATCCATAACCGGCTCATAACCCTCTATGGTGAGGGCACAAATCCTTGGCACGATCCCATTGTTCAGGCGTGCGTTTGGAACGTCAACGGCCGCCGCATTGTGATTCGATTCTTCAATCTCCAACACAGCGGAGTCATGGTCAGCGTCGACGATGCTGGCTTGGCTTCGGCTTCAGAAGCAGAAGCTCGGCGTCGGAATGCGCCGGCGCACTGGAATAACAGCGCTGAGGCCCTGAGCCCCTACGTCATGCCGAAGCTGGGTGCACAAAAGTAAATCCCGAGCACCCAGCCCCCATTGCGCCCAAGCTAAACGTCGCGTGAGACCACGGCTTCGGCGAAGCTGGCCAGCGCTGTTTTGACCATACCTTCCGGTAGCGGAGCCAGTGCAGCAATGGCGGCGTCCGACCATTGCCGCGCCACGGCCCAAGACTCAAGCGTGACAGGATGTTCACGCAGCGCCTTCACGGCCACGGCCAGTGACTCATCGCTGCTCAGATCGCCATCTACCAGAGCAAGCGCTGCGGCGGCATCGGCGTCTCCGGCGGCAGCAGCATTGCGCAGCAGCAACACGGGCAGGGTAGGGACGCCTTCGCGCAGATCCGTTCCCGGGGACTTTCCAGAAACCTGCTTCAAACCGGTGACATCAATGACGTCATCGGCCAGTTGGAAAGCAACGCCCACTTTTTCACCGTATTCGAGCATGACATCTTGAAGGCTCTCATCAACACCGGCAAAGATTGCCCCGAGCTGGCCAGAGGCGGCAACTAGCGAACCGGTTTTATCGGCAATAACCGAGAGGTAATGCTCAATGGGGTCTTCGTCTTCACGCGGGCCAACTGTCTCATGCAGTTGGCCCAGGCACAGCCGCTCAAAGGTGCGTGCCTGAATTCCCAGGGCCCGCCCGCCCAGTTCCGAGACCAGAATTGAAGCGCGCGCAAAGATGAGGTCACCCGTAAGAATGGCAACAGTGTTGCCCCATACTTCGTGGGCCGTGGGGGCGCCGCGGCGGAAGGGCGCCGAGTCCATGACGTCGTCGTGGTAGAGCGTGGCCAGGTGCGTCAGTTCAACCACCACGGCGGCCTGCACCACTTCCTTCCGGTTCGGGTCCCCAAGGTGGGCGGCCAGAAGGACCAGCAGCGGACGGATGCGCTTGCCGCCGGCTTCTACCAGGTGCCGGCTCGTGGCGTCGGCCAGAGGATCAGAGTGGGCAATTGCTTCACGCAGCACCTTCTCCACCTTGGCCATGCTCATGGCAATCGAGGGGCCCAGATCCGGGTCTTCTGCCACTGCCGAAAAACCGGACGGCAGTGCCAGCCCCGTGGCAATGGCCATGGTGCTGGGGTTGGAGTCGTGAGATTCAGGGCGTCCTTGCCCGGCATGGGTCCAGCTGTGGTTCGCGGAAGTAGTCACTGCTTAACACTAACTTTTGGTAGGGATTGTTGCTCGGATGTGCGGGTAGTGTCCTGGTTGCTGGTAGCAGGGACGAGCTTCTCCAGTAGTTGAATCACTCTATCCTCAAAACCACGTTTGTCTGTGTCCGTCAGATTCGTCATCAACCGAACCACAAACCGCATCAGCACCGGAACACTCATGCCCGTGCGCAGCGCCAACTTCATGATGGTGGGATTTCCAATCATGGAAGCAAAAACCCGCCCCATGGTGAAGTGGCTGCCCCACGCATCACGCACCAGGGTGCTGTAGTTGGACAGTGCGTGATCTGCTGCGAGACGCGAGTTGGTGCCTGCTGCCTGGATGATCTGTTCTGCCGCGAACCGGGCAGATTCCATGGCGTAGGAAATTCCCTCACCGTTAAAGGGGCTCACCATGCCGCCGGAATCACCGAGCAGGAGCAGGCCGCCCGAATAGTGCGGAGTCCGGTTGAAGGCCATGGGCAGGGCGGCACCCCTGATGGGTCCCACCTGGTTTTCAGGGGTGAAACCCCATTCCCCGGGCATGGCCGCAGTCCAGTCACGCAGCACGCCGCGGTAATCGAGCTTGCCGAATTCCTTAGAGGTGTTCAGTATGCCCAAACCAACGTTGGAGGTTCCGTCACCTACCCCAAACACCCATCCGTACCCTGGCAGAACCCGTCCGTTGGGAGAAGGAAGCTCCAGCCAGCCCTCCATCCAATCGTCCTCGTGCCGAGGTGAGGTGAAATACGTACGGTAAGCAACGCCCATGGGCCGGTCGTCACGTTTGGCGTGCCCCAACGAGACGGCAGTGCGGGTGGAGTTCCCGTCCGCGGCAAGCACCACGTCGGCCTGGAAGTCCACAGTTTCGCCCGTCTTGCGCCCAGCCCCGTCCACCAGTGATGCCCGTGCACCCACCACAGTGCCGGCGTCGTCCGTCAGTGCCTGTGTCACCGAATGGCCCTCAAGGATGGTGGCACCGGCGGCGCGGGCATGATTGGCCAGTGCTTCATCGAAGCCCAGCCGGGTACGGATGAGCCCGTAATTGGGGAAGTCACTGAGTTCGGGCCACGGCACCTCAATTTGGCGCCCGGCGGCAATCAGCCGTAGGCCCTTGTTGCGGCGCCATCCTTCGGAGGGCTCGTGCGGCAGGCCCATGAGCGCCATTTCGCGCACGGCCCGTGGGGTGAGCCCGTCGCCGCAAACCTTTTCACGTGGAAAGCGGGTCTTTTCCAGCACGGTGACGTCAATCCCGGCGGATGCCAGATGCCAGGCCGCAGTGGATCCGGCGGGACCGGCACCTACTATGAGTACCTTCACTGTGGGTGGAGTTCCTTTGTTTAGCGATCGGTTGCGGCTGATTCGCCATCAACCGTCAGGGGTTTCACGGCTCGGTGCACGGCCACAATGCCACCGCTCAAATTCCTGTAGGCCACGGCATCCCAACCTGCTTCGGTGAGCCAGGCGGAGAGCTTGTCCTGATTGGGCCACACCCTGATGGACTCCGCCAAGTACACGTACGCCGCAGGGTTGGAGGCAACTTTTTTGGCGATGGGAGGCAAGGCTCGCATCAAATATTCGGTGTAAACAGTGCGGAAAGGGGCAAAGGTGGGGTGTGAGAAATCGGCCACCACCAGCGTGCCGCCGGGCTTGGTGACGCGCAGCATCTCCCGCAACGCCTTTTTCGGATCCATCACATTACGCAAGCCAAAGGAGATGGTGGAAGCGTCAAAGGAGTTATCGGCAAACGGCAGGTTGGTTGCATCCCCGGCAATAAAGTCAATGTCCGGGCGGCGGCGTTTACCAACTTTGAGCATGCCCACGGAGAAATCGCAGGCCACCACGTTCACGCCAGCGTCGGCAAACGGTTCGCTCGAGGTGCCGGTGCCGGCGGCGAGATCCAACACCCGCTGGCCGGGCTTTGCATCCACGGCTTCGAGGACAATGCGCCGCCAGCGGCGCGTCTGTCCCATCGACAAAATATCGTTGACGACGTCGTATTTGGGGGCCACGTCGTCAAACATGGCGGCCATTTCTTCCGGACGCTTCTCCAAGGATGCACGGTTCACTCCCTTAGTCTCTCAAACTTTGTGCAGCTTCGCGCATTGTTCGCCGATGTTTGGGCAAGGTTGTGGGCCATCACACCGTGCAAGCACCTGTTTTTGGCGCCCCAGAGAGTAATCTGGACTCATCATGACTGTTTCCTTTTCGCTGCGTACCCTCACCTTGGCCCTCACCCCGGCCACGCTGACGGAGCTTGGCATCACCGGCCCTGCGGACTTGCTGGGGGCTGATCCAGGCGTTGGACCGCTGTGCTGGTTGCGCCTAGGCGAGGGCTTGCTAGGTTTTGGCGAAATCGCCTCCTTTGCCGCCACAGGCCCCACGCGCTTTGCCGACGCCGAACAGTGGTGGAAATCACTGGTGGCCACGGCTGCCGTGAACGATCCCGTGCGCATGCCCGGCACCGGCACCATGGCCTTTGGCTCTTTTGCCTTCTCAAAAAGCAGCGCCTTCGAATCCGTACTCATAGTCCCTGCCTTGGTGGTGGGCTTCTCCTCCGGCACGGCCTGGCTCACCCAGCTGTCCCTGGACGGCGCAGTCCCTACCGCTAAATCCGCCCTGAACCTGCTGCGGGCCCTGGCCACCGCTAGAAGTTCGACGCCGGCCACCCCCTCTGTTGGAACGCTAAGACCAGGGGCACTCTCCGAAGAGCAATGGAAGGATTCCGTCCGCGCGGGGGTCAATGCCATTACCGCAGGTGGCTTAGAAAAGGTGGTTTTGGCACGGGATGTGGTGGCGTCCTTCCCGGAACCAGTGCGGCGGGTTTCAATTCTGCAACGATTAGTGGAGCTTTACGGTCAATGTTGGACCTACGGCGTCCGTGGTCTGGTGGGCGCCACACCGGAGATACTCATCAAGGTTGATGGCTCCACAGCTCAAGCACGTGTCCTGGCAGGAACGCTTGACCGCGAGGATGAACCGGCCGGCTCAACAGGCTTTGCGGATACGGTTCTTGGAGGTTCACTCAAACAACGCCAAGAACACGATTTTGCCGTCCGCTCACTTACCCGGCAGCTGGCACCCTTCTCCACGGACCTCTCTTTCCCGGCAGAGCCATTCATTTTGGAGCTACCCAACGTGTGGCATCTGGCCTCCGATGTGACTGCCCAATTAGCTAGCTCAAATGGCCATCTACCCACGTCTTTGGCGCTGGTTGAGGCCCTGCACCCCACTGCGGCCGTGTGTGGAACCCCTCGGGAAGAAGCCGGGAAGCTGATCTTGGATCTGGAGAAAATGGACCGCGGTCCTTATGCGGGACCGGTGGGTTGGCTGGATGGGGCGGGCAACGGCGAATGGGGCATTGCTTTGCGCGGAGCCGTCCTGGAGGACGAACACACCGTTCGTTTGTACGCCGGCGCGGGCATTGTTGAGGCCTCCGATCCGGCTGCCGAACTGGCCGAGACATGGGCCAAATTTCGGCCCATGCTGCAGGCTCTGAACCTCCCCAACCACCCGTAGGGCACCGATCTGCCCTGGTTTTCAGACACCCTCAGTGTGCGAGCTCTTGCGCGAGCCAACATTTAGTTGTTCACTAGTAAAAACTTGTTTACCGTGACGCAAGTCACTGGCAGGCTACACTAGATTTCAAATACTGGCTCCTCAGGGACTTCACAAAGGGTAAATCATGCACATCTCATCCAAACTGGGCCTGCGATTTGCGGCTGTTCTGGCCGTTTCAGCGTTGGCATTGACCGGTTGCAACAACGCTGAGGAAGGCACCACAACGGGCAGCGGCGGCGCCACCTTCGATCCCTCCACGGTCAAGGCGGACGATGCACTGATCGCACTCCTACCTGCTGCGCTTAAGGATAAGTCGACCCTCAACGTGGGATCTGACACCTCCTACGAACCAGCAGAATTCCTCGCCACCGACGGCCAGACTCCCATCGGTTACGACGTTGACATTGCCAAGGCCATTGGAGCCGTACTGGGCAAGGACGTCAAGGTACAAACCTCCGAGTTCTCCACCATCTTGCCCTCGCTCGGATCCAAATATGATCTAGGAATCTCCTCGTTCACCATCACCCCGGAACGTTCAAAAGCCGTGAACTTTGTCAGCTACTTCAACGCTGGCGTTTGGTGGGCTGTCCAGAAGGGCAACCCTAAGAACATCAACCTTGATGACATTTGCGGGAAGAAGATTGGCGTGCAGACCGGCACTGTCGAGGAAGATCCCGATGTGAAGGACCGTTCCGCAAAGTGCGTTGCTGACGGCAAACCGGCCATTGAGATCATCTCGCTGAAGAACCAGACGGATGTCACCACGCGTCTGGTCAGCGGTAGCATCGACGCCATGAGCGCAGACTCCCCCATCATTAAGAACGCCTTGCAGAAGACCGGAGATTCTTTGGAAACGCTCGGCGACGTTTACGACTCCGCTGAGCAGGGAATCGCCATCGCCAAGGATGACACAGCATTCGCGGAGGTCATCGAGAAGGTCATGAACAAGCTCATGGAAGACGGCACCTACAACCAAATCCTGAAGGACTGGAACAATAATGAAGGTGCTATCTCCAAGGCTGTCCTGAACCCGGTGACAAGCAATTGAGCACACCCGCCCGTGGGGTGCAGTCATCGGGCGGGGCCGGCGGAGTTGAACTGATCAAGGCAGTTCCTGTTCGTCACCCCGGCCGGTGGGTTGGCGCCGCCTTTATTCTTCTGTTTGTTGCACTGGCGATCCAAAGCCTGGTCACGAACAAGAACTTCCGCTGGGACACCGTTGGCAAATATCTATTCGATGTTCTTGTACTTCAAAGTATTGGCTGGACACTGTTACTGACTGTCTCCTCCATGGTGCTGGCCATTGCATTGGCAATTTGCTTGGCTTTCATGCGCCAGTCAGACAACCCACTTTTCAGGTACGTAGCCTGGTTCTGGGTCTGGTTCTTCCGTGGCACCCCGGTCTACACCCAGCTGGTTTTCTGGGGCCTGGTAGCCGTGCTGTTTCCCAAGATCATCATTGGCGTGCCATTTGGCCCTGAATGGTTCTCCGTCAATACCGAAACCGTAATCACTGCCTTGGTGGGCGCGATTGTTGGTCTCGGTTTGAACGAGTCCGCCTACTTGGCTGAGATTTTCCGTGCCGGACTGAAATCGGTAGACAACGGCCAGATGGAAGCCGCCGAAGCGTTGGGCATGCGTCGTTCAAAGATCATGTGGAGGATCATCCTCCCGCAGGCCATGCGTGTCATAGTCCCACCCACGGGAAATGAGACTATTGGCATGCTGAAAACCACTTCATTGGTGTTGGCTATCCCATTCACCTTGGACCTAACATTTGTCACCAACACCATTGCTAACCGGACTTACCTACCCATCCCGCTGCTCATTGTGGCAGCGATTTGGTACTTGGTCATCACATCAGTGTTGATGGTGGGTCAGTATTACATTGAACGGCACTTCGGTAAGGGCGTTGACAACGTTATGAAGGCACCCGTCAAAGAGAAACCACCGGCCACCACTGACCCCATCTTGAAGCCCAGGGGGAACAACCTTGCCTGACTCAACCTACAAAGCCGCCACACCTAAGCCCTTGGTGGAGATTCAGGGCGTGCACAAGTTCTTTGGTGACCACCACGTCCTCAAAGGCATTGACATGACTGTCAACCCGGGCGAGGTCTCCGTCATCATTGGCCCGTCGGGCTCGGGAAAATCGACCCTGTTGCGCTGCATCAACCTTTTGGAAACCCTCAGTGCAGGCCGCATCTACGTGCACAATGACTTGATCGGTTACCGGGAAGTCAACGGCAAACTGCACGATCTGAACACCAAGGCGATCGCGGCCCAGCGCCGCGAAATTGGCATGGTGTTCCAGCGCTTCAACTTGTTCCCCCACAAGACTGCCCTGCAAAACGTGATTGAAGCACCTACCCAGGTCAAGCGTCAGTCCAAGGCAGCCGCGAAGCTCAAAGCACGTGAATTATTGGAGATGGTGGGTCTAAGTGACCGCGCCAATTTCTACCCTGCCCAGCTCTCCGGCGGTCAACAACAACGTGTTGCCATAGCCCGGGCCTTGGCCATGGAACCGGAGTTGATGCTCTTTGATGAGCCCACCTCCGCCCTTGACCCGGAACTGGTGGGGGACGTCCTGGAAGTCATGAAAAACCTGGCCAAATCCGGCATGACCATGATCGTGGTAACCCACGAGATTGGCTTCGCCCGCGAAGTGGGAGACACCCTGACGTTCATGGATGCCGGTGTGGTAGTGGAATCCGGGAACCCCCGCGAGATCATCGCCAACCCGCAGCACGCTCGCACCAAGGAGTTCCTTAGCCGCGTCCTGTAAGAACTGCACGCTCAATGTGGGCGTGCAGTTCCCGCAGGCCTGACCGCTCCGCCGCGGCCACCTCAATAATTTCCGGTGCCAGCACCGGCGAGGTGAGCGCTGCGTTGAGTTCCTCCCTGGTGCGCACCAGCGTGTGGGACCAGCCATAAGCGGTGGCCAGTGCCGCGAGGTTCACGGTGTGGGGTGTACCAAAGAAGCGTTCCACGGCGCCCGCATAGCCTGGTGACTGGCCCAGCGAACCGTGCTCCAACAGCGTGAAGATCCCCCCGCCGCCATCGTTGAGGACAATGATTTGCAGTTGAGGTAACGCTTCTGTGGGGCCGATCATAAGGGCCCCGGAATCGTGCAGGAATGTGAGGTCACCGAGGAGTAGTCGCGTGGGCCGCCCCGAGGCCAGCGCCAGCCCGGTGGCTGTGGCAACAGTGCCATCAATTCCGGCCAAGCCTCGGTTGGCAAAGACCATGGCACTGTTCGCCGGTGTTGGCCGGCCCGCAAGGTCTGCATCACGGACAGGGTTTGAGGAGCCGAGCATGAGATTACTGCCAGCGTCACGGTGGGCGGCTGCCCAGACGGCGCGAGCCGTTGCGGGCCCAGTCAGCTGTGCGGGCCCAGTCAGCTGCACCGGCTGAGCAGGTTGCGTATCCGGGTCAGCATCCAGGGCGGCATCTAGCGCTTCTTCAGCCCTCGCAGCGGCTTCCTGCCAGGCTTCCAGCCATCCGTGCGGGCCCGCTCCGGCGAATCCAACAAGCTGGTCCCACTGGGTCAGAACTAATTCAGTGCGGCGTCCCGCGTCAAACCACGGCACGGGTTGGGGCACAAACAAGGCCCGTTCCAGATCGGTGCGTGCCAATAAGGTGCTGATGTGGCGGGACAGGGTGGGGCGCCCAAAGACCACCACGCGCTGGATGGGCTGGGCGCTGCCTGGCCCAAAAAGCTCCAGCAGCAGCCGGTACGGACCAATCGCGTTCGGACCAAAGCGGGCGTTCGATGACGGTTCAGCCAGCAGTGGCAGATCCAACATTCGGGCAAAGTACTCCGCTTCCGGACCGGCCCCGTGCCCGGCAACCACTACTGTTCGGTGGCTGGACGTGGGATTTGAGGAGGGCTGGACTATCTCCGGCGGGACATCTTCCGCGGTGGCTCGGTCCTCTTCCGCGGGAGCTACCTCGGTGCCGCTGATCGCGGAGGAGTTGACGGCGTCGTCCATCAGGAGCTCAGCGGAAGCGTCAGGGGTCTCGATGACAGGTAAAAGCCGCTCCCATTCGGAACCGTCCAGGGCGGGTGTGAGCGGGTCGCGGAAGGCCAGATTTACCTGCACGGGGCCGGCGGGAATGCCCTCGAGACGGCCGCGTGCCGCGCTGATAGCGGTGGATATGGCCCCCGTGGGGTCAGTTCCGGCCGGAACATCGGTGGCGAATCGCACATGCTCGCCGAACAAATCCAGCTGCACCGTCGTCTGATTGGCTCCCGTTCCGCGCAACTCCTCGGGCCGGTCTGCGGAGAGCACCATGAGGGAAACCCCTGCATGGTTGGCTTCCATGACGGCCGGGAGCAGATTGCCTACAGCCGTGCCAGAGGTGGTCACCACGGCAACGGCCTCGCCGCTGCCAAGCGCCAACCCCAAGGCTGTGAACCCGGCAACGCGCTCGTCGATGCGCACAGACACCTTGATCCGGCGGTCGGCTTCGGCCTCCGCCAAGGCATAGGCGAGTGGGGCGCTGCGGGAACCAGGGGCCACCACCACGTGGTGCACGCCGGCACGCTCCAGCGCATCTATAACGTAGCGGGCACAATCCATTGAGCTAAGTGAAGTCACGCCACCAACTCTAGCCAACCTCAGCCTGGCGCGGATCAGCACTGCGATGCGGCACCGCATCGATCCGTGAGAAATGGTCGCTAATCAGCCACTTTCCGGGATGGAAGCGACCATTTCTCACGGATCGAAGTTGGGGTTAGGCCTCAGCGCCTGCCAGCACGGCGTAAACGCGCCCAAGCCGGCCCAGCCACCAGTCACGGCGGTCTGCGGGGGCGGCAAACTGCGCCAAAAGTCCCGGATCTGCCACCACCTCACGCACGTTCATGCCACCAGCTTCTGCCACCAAGCTCGGGGAGGCAATGTCTGCGGCCATCAGCGATACCGTGCCCAAGCCACACGCGTAGGGCAATTCGGGCAGCGCGGCGGCCAACGCCAATCCGGCGCTGATCCCCACCGAGGAGTCCAGGGCGGAACTCACCACGGCAGGCAGCCCGGCCTCGGCCACAATTTCCAAGGCCCTGCGCACACCACCCAACGGCGCGGCCTTGACCACCAACAGATCGGCAGCACCGGCACGAGCCACCGCCAGTGGGTCTGTGGCCTTACGGACGCTTTCATCGGCTGCAATCAGAACCGAACCATCCAGTGCGCTGCGGACAGCGGCCATCTCGGCAATGGTGGCTACTGGCTGTTCGGCATATTCCAGTCCAAACACGGACAGCATGCGTAACGCTTTAACTGCCTGCCCCACATCCCATCCGCCGTTCGCATCAATACGAATTTTGGCTTCGGGCAGCAGATGCCTGACCGCTCCCACCCTGGCGGCATCCTCGCCCAGTGACTGGCCAGCCTCAGCTACTTTGATCTTCACGCTCTGGGCTGCACCAGCTGAGCCCATGTTGAAAGCTGCCAACACGCCGGGGACCTCTGCGGGTGAAACCGCAGGAAGTGTTGCATTCACGGGGACCCAGTCCCGCACCGATTCCGGATACCCAACCCAGCCCGCCTCCAGAGCCGAGGCCAGCCACCTGGCCGATTCGACGTCGCTGTACTCCAGGAACGGGGAAAATTCCGCCCACCCGGCAGGCCCGGAAAAAACCATGAGCTCACGCAGCTCCACCCCCCGGAACTTTACTTTCATGGGCAGGGCCACAACATGGGCGGTGGCAAGGATTTCATCAAGTGGCGGGAGGGTGAGCATGGTGCCACTGTACCGCGGTGGTCAGCAAGCTCCCATGAAAATGTGGGAACCTAGGAACAATGAATACCCATGCTGCCCTGTCCCGCACAGGCCCCAGAGGTTCCGCACCAGCGCGGACTGCTGCGTGGCCATTTGTCATAGCAGCCTTGATCAGTCTGGCCGGGCTCATCCTGAGTTACCGTATCTTCGTCAACACCACCACGGGCCAGTACATTGACGAGTCAGCGCTGGTTGAGGCTGCCGTGGCGCAGGCACGCATCGGTGCGCAGAGCGCCCAAATTCTGGATCTCTTGCCCGCCACGTCCGTGGTGTTGGCAACCGTGGTGGTGGTTTTTGTCACGCTGGCCCGGCGGCGATGGAAGGCGGCCGGCATCGCCTTGGCTGCCATGGCCGCTGCCAACCTCTCCACACAACTGATCAAAGCGGGCCTGCCAGACCGCCCCGATATGGGCGTGGCCACGTTGGCGTTGAACTCTCTCCCGTCCGGACACAGCACGCTGGCTGCCAGCGCTGCGGCGGCGGTCTTTCTAGTGGTCTCCCCCCGATGGCGGCCCGCGGCGGCCTTTGTGGGCGGAACTTACGCCATCCTCGCTGGGATCGCCACCCTCATCAACCAGTGGCACCGCCCCTCAGACGTCTTGGCTGCGTTCTTCGTGGTGGCGTTCTGGACGGCTCTGGCCGCCCTGTGGGTCATGCGTACCGGCTCCACCTGGAATGTTTGGTTGGGGTCCAAAGCCCACTGGGCTTCGGCGCGCGGGTGGACGCTCATTCCTGGCGTGATTGCCGTGCTGTCCGCACTGGCCGTGACCTTGGTCCTGCGCCGGATCTGGGGCTTCGATGCCGACAGCAGCACCAGTTATCTCCTGATCGGCGTGGGTCAAATTGTGGTTGCCGGCTATGGGCTCACCCTTGCCGGAACGCTGCTGCTGACCTTGCCCGTACGACGCCGGCGCGTACGTTAACCCCTCTCCCTCACCTCTGCCTCACCGTGGAAAAGTGGCTGGGCTGCGGCTACAGTGACTGGATGACTACCAAGGGGGCGCGCTCACGGCATTTAGACTCACTGCGGGGAATTCTGGCAGCCAGAATTTTACGCTCCGGATTTCTCGTCTCCGGTTTGTTGGTCACCGGCCTGTTGGCAGCCACTATGAGCGGGTGCTCCCCTGCGGGTACCTCACCGGATCCGCAAGGCACACGGGGCGTCTCTGAGGCTGCTGTCCACGCTGCTGATAAGTCTTGGGCTGCGGAACTATCCGTAGCAAAGAAACTGCTCTACGTGACCACCTACGGCAGCTCCTCCTGTCCTGCATGGGTCAATTCCCTGACGCTCACCGATGGAAACCACCTTGAAATCACCACGCAAATGAAAAACGGTGGCGGGGTCTGCACCGCCGATATGGCACCCTGGACATCCAGCATTGCCGTGCCGGAAAGTGTCTTCTCAAACTCAATTATCAGGGTCAGCCTGGCGGGTCATACTGAAGATATTTCACTCACTCTGGCGAAATAGCGTCCTTGTTGCGCGGTATCCAATACCAAAGAACAGCAGCCGCTGCCAGGCCCAGAAGCCCCGAGGCTGCAATGCCGAAGGAAAGGGAGACGGCGGCTGTCAGTCCGGCCAGAATGGCGGGCCCGGCGGAGCCGCCACTGTCCGCCAGGAAGCGCCAGATTCCCAAGAACCGTGCCCTGCCACGGCGTGGGGAATAGTCTGCCCCCAGCGTCATGACCAGCCCTGATCCAATGCCATTACCAAAACCGATCAGCAACCCGGCCAGCATGAGCGTGGCCGCACCAGTAGTCAGGGGCATCAGCAACAGGGCCAGGCCCATGAGGACCATGGATGGCACTGCCACGGCTGCACGGCCCTTTTTATCCATGATCTTGCCAGCAGGGTAGAAAACGAGCATGTCGATAGCGCCGGAGAGCCCATAAATAAGCGAGGTTGTGGCCGGGTTTAGTCCCAGGCTATCTGCCCAGAGGGGCAACACCACTTGGCGTGAAGAGCGGACGGCACTGACCAACAGCACCCCTATTCCTACGGTGAAAAATACTCGCCTGTGAGCCACCAACAGCGATGCCACAGTGGGTTGCGGGCCCCTGCGAGCCGCGCTGCCGGGCGCTGTACCGCCGGGAGCAGTACTGGCGGGGCTGACCAGATCGGGCAATCCCCACGCCACACCACCTGCCGCCGCAACAGCCACGGCCGCCACCCAATACGCCCCCGAAAGACCGACCAGATGAATCACCAAAGCACCAATAAAGGGGCCCGCAAACAGCCCAATCCTGCCTATCCCGCCCAGTGTGGACATAGCCCGGGCGCGCAGCATTGGCGGCACCGCCTCGGTGAGGTAGCTTTGGCGGGCTAGGTTAAACACGGCCGCGGCGGCGCCTATTAAAAACACCCCGGCGGCAAAAAGCCAAAGTTCCTGGGCAAAGACACAAATTAACATGGCGGACAGGCTCAACAGCGCAGCCCCTAGCATGCCCACACGCTCGCCAAACCTCGCCGTCAGGATCGAGGCCGGAATGTTACTGACCAGTGAGCCAATACCAATCAGTGACACCACCAGCGCGGCACCAGCCAAGGAGGATCCCATCCCAATGGAGCTCAGCGGGATGACGGGCAGAATGGCACCCTCACCAATACCGAACAACAAGGATGGCCCAAACGCCGGAATGGCAATGGACCGTAGGCTAAAGCCTTCGGGATTGGTTCGCTTACTCACTGTCTCAACTCTAAACCCGGCTACGCCGGCACTAGCTATTGCGCTGCCAGCGGGCCCAGAAGTGGACTGCCATCGCGGCTGCGAATTCTGCGCCAACGGGGTTACCGTGTCCGGGCACCATGATGGAGTACTTTCCGCCCATCTTCGCCAGCCTGTCCAGCACAGCAGCCCAGCCCGGCACGGAGGATTCCAGCTCTACCGATGCCGGCGCGCCCTCCTCCAGAACATCCCCGGCAAAGAGCACCCATGGGGCGCCAAGTTCACCGAGGACACCTACCTCAAGTCACCGGCACCGGCAGCCATGACCGGTTCGAGGCTGGCAACTTCCAGCCGCTGCCATTCACCCGTCTCAGCCATAACCCGCGCAGTGGTGGCGTGCGCCCAAAAGTCGGTGACGCCGTCGTTCTTAAAAATGGCGTTGCCAAAGAAATGGTCCCAGTGGGCGTGCGTGTTGACCAGCGCCCGGACCGTTGAGCTACGCAGCATGAAGGAGTGTGCGCCCAGCGCCTGCCAGGTCACGCCGTTGTGCACCATAAATTCTCCCATCCAGTGCTTCCAGCCTAGAAGGATGAGGAGTGAGCCTTAGAGCTCGGCCAGCATCTTCGCAGGATGCTCCATGGCGTCGGCTATGAAGCGTAGGAACCCGGCGGCAACTTCTCCATCGCAGACGCGGTGATCGAACGCCAAGGTCAGCTGGGTCACTTTCCGCACGCACAGCTGCCCGTCCACCACCCAGGGTCTATCCATGATGCGTCCCAACCCCAGCATGGCCGCCTCCGGATAATTGATGATGGCGGCTGAGCCGTCCACACCCAGCACACCGTAATTGTTGATCGTAAATGTTCCCACCCCCAGTTCCTCCGGCCCAGCATGGCCACCGAGCGTCCTCTCGGTGAGCGCACGAATGGCGAGCTCCAGCTCCCGGGCGCTGCGCCCCTGGGCATTGCGGAGCACCGGCACCATGAGCCCCCGCTCGGTCTGGGTGGCAAAACCCACATTAATGCCACCGAATTCAACCAGCTCATCCTGACCGGTACTGGAGTCCAGTTGCATGTTCAATGCAGGGAACTTAAACAATCCGGCCACCGCAAAGCGAGTCAAAAACGCCAACACCCCCGGCGCCTCTCCTTGTTCCTTGAGCCCGCTGCGCAATTCCATCAGCGCTGTTGCATCCACTTCCACCCACACAGTGGCGTCGGGAATCTCACGGCGGCTGCGTACCAGTGCCGCAGCCGCCGCCTTCTTGAAACCTGTCAGCGGGGTGCGTGCAAGAACTGGCAGTCCAGTGCGCTGATCAACCGCTCCGAAGGCCCCCTGTTCGTTGCCCTGACCTTCGCGCTGTGGGAGCAAAGGTGCCGTTTCGGTGAGTACATGTGTTGCGGCCGGCTCGTTTGCGGGCGGCTCGTTTGCGGCCGTCAGCATGGCTGCCTCAACATCTGATTTCAAGATCAGCCCGTCAGCACCTGAACCGTGGAGGCCGGCGAGCGCGATCCCGTGATCTTGCGCTATTTTCCGCACTATTGGCGAAATTACCAGGGGGTTCTGGCGTAAAGGGGGCCTGCTGCGGCCTGTGCCATCCAATCCCGTGGTTCCGTAGCCGATGAGAACATTCCCGGAGCCAGCCGCTGCTGGACTTTGCTGTGCTGGACTTTGCTGTGCTGGACTTTGTGGTGCTGGCTCAGTTTCAAGCGCAGAATTGCCCGGCATGGAAAAATCAGCCCCGGCAAGGATCGTGATCAGCGGTGTGCCAACCGCTACTGTATCGCCCTCGGCTCCGTGCAGCTTTGCCACAGTCCCCTCATATGGCGAGGGGACCTCCACCACAGATTTGGCGGTTTCCACCTCAACGATGGGCTGGTCAACATGGACCAGGTCACCCACGGCCACCAGCCAGGACACCAGCTCCGCTTCAACAAGCCCCTCACCCAGATCCGGCAGCAGGAACACCTGTTCAGTCATGATTGCCCCCATTGCAGCCGGTCCACGGCATCCAAGATCCTATCGACCCCCGGAAGGTAGTATTTTTCCAATTTTGGTGCCGGGTATGGCACATCGAAACCTGTCACACGCAGTACGGGCGCCGCGAGCGAATGGAAACAGCGTTCCTGAACGCGGGCGGCAATTTCAGAAGCCATCGAGGCAAAACCGGAAGCCTCTGCAATGACCACCACGCGCCCGGTGGATCTGACGGCGGCACTGATGGTTTCGTCGTCGAACGGGACAAGGGAGCGCACATCCACCACCTGCAGCGATCTGCCTTCTTCAGCCGCAGTGGCGGCGGCGGCGAGCGCCGGAGCCACGGACGGACCGTAGGCAATAAGCGTTGCATCGGAACCCTCCCGGACAATCGCCGCCTGCCCGATGCTGGACGGCACGGTACGGGCCCCTCCACGCTCTCCCGAGGAGGCATACCGGGCGCGCAGGGCGTCCAGGTCAACCGTGGCCTTGGAAAAGTACAGCTTCTTCGGTTCCATGAACACCACGGGGTCCGGGCTGGCGATGGCATCGCTCAACAGGACGTAGGCGTCTTGCACGTTCGACGGCGTCAGCACTGTCAGCCCCGGAGTGTGAGCGTAGTAGCCTTCGGAGGAATCGCAGTGGTGCTCCACCCCGCCAATGCCACCACCGTAGGGGATACGGATGACCAAAGGCAGGCGGACGTGTCCGCGCGTGCGGTTTCCCATCTTGGCGACGTGGCTGACGATTTGCTCGAACGCGGGGTAGGCGAAGGCATCGAATTGCATCTCTACAACGGGGCGTATGCCGTTGATCGCCATCCCCGTGGCCATACCGACAATCCCTGATTCGGCCAATGGAGTGTCAAAGCAGCGCTCCGAACCAAATGTGGCGGTTAGCCCTTCTGTCACACGGAACACTCCGCCAAGCGTGCCCACATCTTCGCCGAAAACGACGACGGCGGGATCCGCCGCCATGGCATCGTGCAGGGCCAGGGTGAGCGCCTTGGCAAACGTGAGTTCCTGGATCCCCGTCAGTTCCAGCGGATTCAGAACTGGTGCGGCAGTCATGGCAAGTCTCCATCTACTGAGGTCTGAGCCACACCGGCGGCGGCCAGTTCCGCTGCGAGCATCCTGCTTTGCTCGCGAAGCTGCGGGGTCGGCTCGCTGTAGACGAAGCGGAACATGTCCTGCGGGTCCGCCTCGGTGCGTTCATTGAGTCCGTCACGGAGCGTCTTCGCGAGAGCTTCAGCGGCCACGGCGAAACGTTCGGCGTCGGCGGAACCCAACACTCCGGCGTGGACCAGGTACTTTTTCAGCCGCACCAGCGGATCCTTGGGCACCCACTGAGCCACCTCCTCGGCACTGCGGTAACGGGTGGCGTCATCGGCATTTGTGTGCGATTCCATCCGGTAGGTGTGCGCCTCCACGAGCGCCGGCCCGCCGCCATTGCGGGCCCGTTCAACGGCGCTGCCCAAGACAGCGAGCAGTGCGGCCAGATCATTTCCATCCACACGCTCCCCCGGCATGCCGTAGCCAATCGCCTTGTGGGCCAGCGAGGGCGCCACCGATTGGTGAATGAGCGGAACGGAAATGGCGTACTGGTTGTTTTGCACGAGAAACACGACGGGTATGTGGAAGACAGCCGCGAAGTTCAGGGCCTCATGAAAATCGCCCTCACTCGTGGCACCGTCTCCGCACAGGGCCAGCACCACGGTGTCCTCACCACGCAGTTTGGCCGCGTGCGCAACCCCGACGGCATGCAATAACTGCGTTGCCAGCGGGGTGGTGGGCAGTGCAGCGTTGTATTGGTGCGGGTCGAATCCGCTATGCCAGTCCCCGCGCAGCGATTCGAAGGCCTCCATGGGTTTTACGCCGCGTCCCATCACGGCCACCGTGTCCCTATACGTTGCGAACAGCCAGTCACTGCGGTGCAGTGTCATAAATGCCGCCACCTGGCACGCTTCTTGCCCGTACGACGACGGATACACTGCCATCCGCCCCTGCCGAACCAACGCGCTGGCTTGCTCATTGATCCGCCGGCCCAGCACCAATTCCCCGTACCCTTCCAGCAGGATTTCAGGAGCCGGAAATACGTAGCATTCCTTGTATTTATCAGTGGTGATTGCGGTGCCTTCAGCGGAGATGAACTGCACTGCGGTGGCGGATGGCAGCAGATATTCGCCCTGGTGTCCGGCGAGCAGTGCCGCGTTTCCCGGGTGCTCTAGAAATTCCGGATGGTTCGTCATTGAACGCCCACTTTCTTCCAAGCAATGGCGGGCGTGCCACGTTGGGCACTGCCTCACAGCCTCATCCAGCGGTATGTAGCTCTAAAGATGTTCCGTTCTGCTAAGTATGGATTTTTCACCGCTTTGTATCCAGGAATCGGGAAAACTCTGGAATTTTTCTCACCATCTCCATAGTCTGGAAGACACAACTAGTGGTGAGGCGCGGTGCCCATCCAAGTTGTCTCGTCGCAGAACGTCACCGGCACCCTTGGGAGAGTCATGGCAGAGCACACCCCCGTCCCGCTGGATGAGGTGGACCGGCGGATCATGGCCGAGCTAACCCTTGATGGAAGGATGTCTGTGAGCGCAGTGGCTCAGAACGTGCACATCTCCCGCGCCCATGCCTACGCCCGAATTTCCCGACTAACTTCTACAGGGGTGCTCAGAAAATTCACGGCCGTGGTGGACCCGGTGAAGGCGGGGTTGAAATCCTCTGCGTATGTGACATTGAAGGTCAGCCAGCACTCCTGGCGTGAATTGCGTGAGGAACTGCGAGCCATTCCAGAGGTGGAACACATTGCGCTGGTGGGTGGCGATTTTGACGTGATCCTGTTGGTCCGGGCCGAGGACAATCAGGGACTACGGCGGGTAATTTTTAACCGGTTGCAATCGATGGCAAGCGTGCTGGACACTCAGACCTTCCTGATTTTTGAGGACTTGGACACACGGTGAGCTAAATTTCCGCTCCGCTGGAGGGTCAGGCCTGTTGGAACCGGCGCGCCGAAGCTACGCTGATGACATGGAAACCACCGAGTTTCTCCGTCTCCGCCATGTCTCGAGCATCCTGCAATTGGCCAATGTGTGGGATGCGGTCAACGCCACGGTCATTGCCGAACTTGCCAGCACCATGGTGCTGGCAACGCCAGCCACTCGATTGCAGCAGTCTACGGTTACGAGGACGGCGAGCACATCCGCAATGCTATCTGCGTCGGGGCACCATCGGGAACCACCTGCTGCCGCTAAACCAGTCGGTTGCGCGCATGAAAGCAGCGGATGACGCCGGCGACACGGAGGGCATCGACTTTGTCTTCAACGCCAGCGCCGACGCTTACCTTCGCGGCGCGGACCGGGAACCGCGCGAATTGCTGGAGGCCGCCGTCGAACGTGGCCGCGCCTGGCTTGAGGTGGGGGCCAAGCGCATCTTGGTCTGGACAAAACCATGGCGAAGGCACTCGCGGCCGGGATTGGGCGGGGACTGGGTGTGGCCCGTATTTCTTACGACCCGTGGATGCAACGGGTCACCCCGACCGCCATGGCTGATGCCGCCACTGTACTCATGAACAGCGGCACGGTGCGCGGGTATTCCCACCCAGCCGTGGGGGTGGGTTTTCGCAGTCAAGACGCCGTCCGAACTTTCAGGACCCCCTCGGAGCACTGTCCCTATGGGGAACGTCTAAGGCACACAGGAGGTTACCAAAAGCGGATTCGTCGGCGGGCCGTCAGCGTTCGTAGACGTTACAGCGATGCCCGAGTGTGATGACTGCGACAACGAGGAGGTTGTCGTTAACCAAGTAGACGATCCGGTAGTCCCCAATGCGAACTCCCAGACCGGGACGTCCTTGGAGGGCTTTGGCGCTTGGTGGCCGTGGATCCTCACCGAGGAGCGCGATCGCTCCGCGAATGCGGTCGCGATCCTGATGATCAATTTGCTTCAACGCGCGAACTTCGGCCGGACGCAACTCGACTTGGTAGGTCATACCCAGCCCAGATCGGCTTTCACCTGAGCCCAAGGGATATTGGGGCCTCCTCGGCCATCGCCTCGTCGAACGCGGCGATATCTTCGGCTTCTTCCAGAGCTTCAAGCATCTGCTCGTAGCGCTCAGGACTGACAACCACTGCGGCGCGGTGACCGCGACGCTCGATAAACACCGCTTCGGTCTTCGAGCGATCAATGACGTCTGAAAAGTGGTTGCGTGCGTCTGCGACGCTGACTGTGGATATAGTCAAAATGTACATCAAATGAGTTCCTTGAAAGAAAAATCACGCTGATCGGGATACCCACTGAAGGAACCCGGAGCGAGACGATATCGAGCACAGTGATGCATCTACCCATAGAGGCTCAGCCTCGGCTGCGAAGCGCAATCGAGCAGAGGAAACGCCCCGGAGTCAAAGGGAAATAAGCATCAGACCACAGACAGGTCCATCTGGCTCATTTCGCTGCACTCTTGCAGGCTCCAAACAAGGAATACTGGGGCATGGACTCAGATGTGACCGCACGTGGCTCCTAGGCGGCATTCGAACGGTTCTGAGAAGGAATGCAAATGTCAAAAGGTACCAAGAAGGCTCTAGGAATTCTCAGTGGTCTGACGCTGCTGGGCCTTAATATCGCGGTCTCGCTGTTTTTCGCTCTCTGGCAGATCGCGGATGGTGCGGCTATTAATCGGATGGAGACGACTAATGGTTTCGATCCATCCCAGATGCTTCCTAATGCGGATCTTATGTGGATGGCGTCGCATGCTTCCTTGCTCATGGTGCTGGTCGCTGATGTCTTGGCCGCAGTGTTCGTGGTCATCTTGGTGAAGTCTCGTCAGCGTTCTCGTCAGGCACTGGTTGAGCCCTTATGCGAGCCATCATTAAGGCACTGAGCTATACATACAGGGTGCAGGAATCTTGTGGAATGTGCACCGTCTGAATTCTTCGCTGGACTAGGTGCTGAGGAGAATCGATGTGGGATCCGAGCACTGTCTGGGCAGTCTGGAATAGACGATGCTCACCCGCAAGGGAACCTTGTACGGATGACAGATATCCATCTGGGTTCAAGCGCCACCGAAGCCGGCATGGCGATACTGAGACTATTCGCTTCGGCTTGCAGACCCCGTGGTGCCCCTAATCTCCGCAATCCGGAGTCGCAGAAAAGTAACGGCCAGGATCAAGACCCAGATGACAAGTACTGCGATAACGACGAGAACCAATGAGTAGAGGCCGATAAAAAGGCCGCCCATGACACCAAAACCATACATTTGAACCCCCAGCTTTCCAGTACCACCTGCTCGGTGGCGTTAATGAACGAATCGCTCTTCGAGCATATAACACCACCAGTTGAGGAATCCGGAACATGGCTTCCTTAACGTCACAACAGCTTGGGTCCCCGCAAAGACTGTCTGTCAAAGGATGTCGGCCAACCGTCCCACAAGCCGGTCCTCCACCGGGCGCACAGGCCCCTGACCTGCATCATTGTGAAATTCACCCCGACAACGTCCCGTAACACCCGTCCGACCACCCGACCGGTGAAGGGGTGCTATATGGCACACTAAGTCGTATGTCTAAACTACTGATCGGTTACGCACGCGTGTCCACGGAAGAACAAGACCTCACCGCGCAGCGTGATGCACTTGCTGCCCTTGGTGTTGGCAGTGAACGAATCTACGTTGATCGCGGCTTTACCGGCAGGAACAAGAACCGCGCCGGGCTCCGCGAAGCCTTGGCAGCATGTCGCGGCGGGGATACCTTCGTCGTGACCAAGCTAGACCGCCTTGCCCGTTCCGTCCGCGACGCCCACGAAATAGCCGACGACCTCGCCAGCCGTGAAATCAAACTCAACATCGGTGGCTCTGTCCACGACCCTACCGATCCAATGGGCAAACTACTTTTCAACGTGTTGGCCATGATCTCTGAGTTCGAAGCCGACCTGATCAGCATGCGTACTCGCGAAGGAATGAAAATCGCCAAGGCCAAGGGCCGCCTCCGCGGGAAACAACCAAAGCTCTCCATCAAACAAGAATTACACCTCCTAGAACTGCACGCTGCCGGTGAACACACCATGGGCGAAATAGCCGAGCTGTTCTCCATCGGTCGCTCCACTGTCTACCGGGCCATTGAACGCGGTCGCACAAGGGCAGCCATACATGAACGAGAAATTCACTAGCTTCAGCACCGACGACCGTGTGCTCGCAGAACGCGTTCGCCTGATCGTGTCTGAAAATGCTCCGGGGCTGCTGCCGAAGACCTAGTACGGCATGCCAGCCTATGCGAACAGCAACGGCAAGGTCATTTTCTGCGTCAAGAATTCGGGCAGTTTAACACCCGCTACCCGACCGCCGAGTTCGAGGACGCGGCACGCCTCGATGGCGGGGAGATCTAGCCTGTGTCCTAGGCACTGAAAACGTGGAGCCCGGCAGTTGAGAAAAAGTCACAGAAGTGGTGAAGGTCGCCGTCTCCTAGAAGGGACCGCTTTTAGGGCCGTGCCCGGCTGAACTCAGCCTCGGCTTTTACCTGCGACGATTGAACCATGACGTCTTCCCCCGCAGCCGCACCTCTTCCCGACCAGTCCGCCATCGCCGCTCAGGAGGCACCGCTGGTAAACGGGCGGGTCTTCATGGTGGCCGGACTCGGCGCACTGCTTTCGGCTTTGCTGCTCCTGCTCGGTTCCGGTGACCCCGCCACCATCAGCGCGCCCGTGTTCTTCCTGACCCCGATGATCCCGGCCATCTGCGCCGTACTGCTCTGGCTCTCGCTCAAGTTCACGCCCAAGACGGAGGCGCGCCGCCAAACCACGGCGGCTGCCGGGGCCCTTGCCATTGTGGGTGTGGTGTTCTTCTTCGTGGAATTCTCGGTCCGCTTTGAACTAAGCCTGTACTTCGCGCTCATGTTCCTGGCGTGGGGCGTCCGGCTCAAGTTCGCGCCACTCAGCTGGGCGGCACTGCCCTATCTGGCCGCCGCCATCGTACTGCGCGTGCTCGACTTCCCCGGCGAGGCGCTCGTCCTGGCCGTCCTCGGCGCCCTGACCATCGCCTGGGCGTTCTTCACCGGCCGCCGTAAGGCTGCCGCGGTTACTGCCCCGTAAAGCCGGGCTTCCGTTTGGCCGTGAATGCGGCGAACCCTTCCGCATAGTCTGTTGTAGCTGACAGGGCCACCTGCGCCTCGTTTTCACGTCCGACGGCGTCCCACAGTCCCAGCCGTTCCTGCCGGATCCGCGCAACAAGGGTTTTGCTGGCGTTGAAGGCCTGGGTGGGGCCGGTTGCGGTTTTCACTGCTGCCGCCCGGGTGAAGTCCAGCAGCCCCTCCACCGGCATGGCTCGGCTGAACAAACCGGAGGCCACTGCCTCGGCCCCACTCATGAGCTCCGAGGTGTAAATGAGGTCGAGAGTGCGGTGTGCGCCGAGCGTTTCGGTGAACAGCCAGTGCCCTCCCGAATCCAGCGTGGCGCCCAGGTTGCCAAACGGCGAACCAAACTTGGCATTCTCTGCCACGTAGACCACGTCCGTGGCTATCAACAGGCCCAGTCCCACACCGAGGCACGCGCCCTGAGCTGCGGCAAAGGTGGGTGCCGGAAATGCAGCCATCTTGCGCAGCAACGGCAGTAGTAGTCCCTCAAGGTAGCCGCGGGCATCATCGTTCGCCCCGTCCACCCCGGCAATGTCGCGGCCGGCACAAAACGCCCGTCCCTCACCTCTGATGAGCAGCGCCCGAACGGTGCCCGCGGAGGCGGCGGCAGCAGCGTCGTCGTACGCGGCGGACAGCTCCCCCAAGGCCGCCTCATTCAGGGAATTCAGCTTTTCCGGGGCGTTCAGCACAATCTCGGCCACGGAATTGGCGATGGACAGCTCAATCACAGGCCCTCCTGAGGTTGGTTGGGGATCAGCCGTCGTAGTCAACTGTGACCTCCGGCGTGGTTGGGTGGGATTGGCAGGTGAGAATGTAGCCGGCTTCCAGCTCGTCGGGTTCTAGGGCGTAGTTTTCATCCATCGTCACGTCGCCGGACACCAGCTTGGCTCGGCAGGTGCCGCACACTCCCCCGGCACAGGCAAACGGCACATCCGGGCGCACGCGCAATGCGGCATTGAGGAGGGATTCGCGGGCATGGACGGGGCTGCGCAGCTCGGCACGCAGGCCGTCCAAGGTGAACGTGAGCTTCCACGTTTCCTCGGAGGAGTCAATCAGGACCGGGCGCCCATGCTGTCCGGCGGGACGGTCCGGGCTTCCGGTGGTGAACAACTCGAAACGGATGGCGTCCCGTGGGACGCCCCGTGCCGCCAGCACGTCACGGCAGAGCTGTACCAAATCGAAGGGGCCGCACAGGAACCACTCATCAACACCGTCCGCGTGGATGGCCGTGTCCAGCAGCGTTTCCAGCTTCACCGCATCGAGACGGCCGCTGAGCAGGGGGGAGATGCGCTGCTCGCGCGAGAGCACATGATGGAGGGCAAAGCGTCCCGGGTACCTGTCCTTCAAATCCGCCAGATCCTCCAAGAACATCACGTCCATGGCGGCCTTGTTCGCGTACACCAGATCCAGCCGGGTCTCATTGTTGCTGGCAAGCAGCGACTTTGCCAGCGCCATGACCGGTGTGATGCCGGAGCCTGCCGCAATGGCCACATAGTTTCCGGCGTGGCGGGCCAGCTCCTCCGGGTGGTTCATACTGTTCAGGATGTTCACGCCACCGTTGACGGCTGCCCCGGCGTGGCGGGAGACGAATGCACCCTGGGGGCTCATGACCTCAATGACTTCCCCGGCGGCGAGTTCGGCGTTGGCCCAGGTGGAGAACTGCCCGCCGATGTCGCGCTTGATGGCAACTTTCAGTTCCGAGCTGCCGTCCGGGAATTGCACGGGGACGGCGCACAGGGAGTAGCTGCGACGCAATTCCCGGAGCACACCGGCCTCGTCGCGCATTTTCAGGCGCAGGGCCACGTACTGGCCGGGCAGATAATCGTAATGACCGGCGAGCTTGGCGGGGACTGTGAAGGTGACCTCGATGGCGTCCTCGGTCAGCCGCCGCACCTCGGTCACGGTCAGTGTGTGGAACGAGGCCCTGCGCCGGGCGGTGGCGTTCGCTGGGATGCTCATCAGATCACCTTGAAGTAGTCGAACGGTTCTCCGCAGCCGCGGCAGCTGTAGAGCGCCTTGCAGGAGGTGGAGCCGAAACGGGAAATTTCGCGGGTGTCCAGGGACTGGCAGTGCGGGCATTTCACCTGCAGGGCCAGCCGGATGGGGCCGCTGTGCCCGCCGGCATGGGAGCTTCCGCTGGGCGGGGCGATGCCGAACTTTTCCAGTTTGTCCCGGCCTTCGGCGCTCATCCAGTCTGTGGTCCAGGCCGGGGCCAGCACCGTCACGATCTCCACATTAGATACGCCCGCCCTCTCGAAAGCGCTGCGCACGTCGGCACGGATGACATCCATGGCAGGGCAGCCGGAATACGTGGGGGTGATAGTGACCCGGACCCCGGTTGCGTTGGAGTGTACGGTGTCCACCCCCACGTCCACGGCGCGCAGGATGCCGAGGTCCGCGATGGTGAGGACTGGAAGTTCGGGGTCGCACACGGTGGCGGCGATGTTCCACGCCGTTGCCTGGTCCACTGCGTTGGCGGGTGCGCGCACTGCTTCCCCGGCGGCGCTCTTCGTTTCAGCCACGGCGCTCACCAGCTTGCCCCGGGGTATTCGCGGGCCAGGACCTGCATTTCCGCCAGCAGGTACCCCAAGTGTTCCGAGTGCCGCCCATGCCGCCCGCCGCCGGTGGCCATGGGGTGTGCGGGAACCTCTACCCCGGCCTCCGCCAGGACAGCAGCAGTGGCCCGGTCAAATTCTTCCTTCAGACTGGAAGGCACGACGCCGGCGTCCCCCACTTCCGCAATCAGCGGATCGTCTTCGAAGAGCTCGCCAACAAACGGCCACATCAGCTCCAGCCCTGCGATCATGCGGCGGTTCGATTCCTCCGTGCCTCCGGCGAGGCGCAGCACCCATTGGGTGCTGTGGTCCAAGTGGTAGTCGACCTCCTTCACGGCTTTTCCAGCAATGGCCGCCAGCATAGGGTCGCTGGAGCGGGTCAGCTCCCTATATAAGAGGTACTGGTAGCTGGCGGCAATGAATTGGCGGGCAATCGTGACGGCGAAGTCGCCGTTGGGTTGTTCAAAGAGATGGGCTGAGCGGAATTCAGGCTCTCGGCGGTAATAGGCCAGATCGTCTTCGCTCTTGCCCCATGCGGCACCCGCATAGGTGAGGAAGGAGCGGGCATGGCCCAATTGGTCCAGTGCAATGTTGCCCAGCGCTACGTCTTCTTCCAGTTCTGGCCCGCGAGAAATCCAATGCCCTAGGCGCTGGGCCAGGATGAGGGCATCGTCGCCAAGCCGGAGCGCATATTCGGCCACGGCTTCGCGCGGATGCGCCGTTCCTTCGGCTGCTGCCAGCGCAATGTCTTCGGGACGCAACGCATTGCCGGGCGTGATCCTCGTGGCGGAGGCGGAGCTGTCGCCGAGAGAGTAGGGCGTGGGGTTCCGGTGATGGGAGCCGGTGGATGGGCCCACGCCGGCGAGGGACCCGTCGCGAGCCTGCGAGTGATGGGAGCCGGTGGGGATCATAGGTGTTTCACCCCTTCACTCTTCACGTAGTAGGTGGCGTGACGGTAGTCCTTGCCTTGCGGCGATTCGAAGAATGAGCCCTTTGAATCGGGGTCGGAGGCTGCGATGGCGTCGGAGGGGACCACCCAGATGGACACGCCTTCATTGCGCCGGGTATAGAGGTCGCGGGCATTACGCAGCGCCATGGCGGAATCGGGGGCGTGCAACGAACCGGCGTGGACATGGCTCAGTCCACGGTTCGACCGGACAAAGACCTCCCACAGGGGCCATACTTCTCCAGTGCCCATGGCTACGCGGCCTCCCTGTCATTCGAAGCGGACTGTTTGGCAGCGTAAGCGGCGGCTGCCTCACGAACCCAGGCTCCGTCGTCGTGCGCGGCACGGCGGCGTTCCATACGCTGGGCATTGCAGGGGCCACGGCCGGCCAGGACCTCTTTGAACTCTGCCCAATCGAGCGGGCCGTAGTCCCAGGACTTGGTGTCCTCGTTGAAGCGGATGTCAGGGTCCGGCAGCTCGAGCTCCAGGACCTTGACCTGCTCGGCGAGCATGCCCACAAAGCGGGAACGGAGCTCGTCATTGCCAAATCTCTTGATGTTCCAGGCCATGGATTTGCTGGTATTGGGCGAATCGGCGTCCGGCGGGCCGAACATCATCAGCGACGGCGCGTACCAGCGGTTCACGGCATCCTGCGCCATGGCCTTCTGCCCGGGTGTGCCGTGGGAAAGCTCCAGCAGGATCTCGAAACCCTGGCGCTGGTGGAAGGATTCCTCCTTGCAAATACGCACCATGGCCCGGGCATACGGGCCGTACGACGCCCGGCACAACGGCACCTGGTTCGTGATGGCGGCACCATCCACCATCCAGCCGATGGCGCCCATGTCCGCCCAGCTGACTGTGGGGTAGTTGAAAATGGAGGAGTACCGGGCCTTGCCGGCCAGGAGAGCCTCCGTCATCTCATCCCGGGTGGTGCCCAGGGTTTCCGTGGCGGAGTACAGGTACAGCCCGTGCCCGGCCTCGTCCTGCACCTTCGCCATGAGGATGGCCTTGCGCTTCAGGCTGGGGGCACGCGTGATCCAGTTGGCCTCCGGCTGCATGCCAATGATCTCCGAATGCGCGTGCTGGGACATTTGCCGCACCAGCGCATGGCGGTAGTCGGCGGGCATCCAGTCCTTCGGCTCAATCCGTGAATCCTTGGCGATGACTGCATCAAAGTTGGCTTGCCCGGCGTCATCGACGGGCTGATTCTCTGCCATGGTCTCTCCATTCAGGGCGGCCATTTATAATTACCGACCGTTCGTTCAGGATATAGTGGAGTGCATGGGCAGTCAATGAATCTACGCAGCCTTTGCAGGGCATTCCAAGGTCGCGGAGTGATTCCATTGACAGGCCGCGCACAAGGGTATTACCTAATGAACATTCGGTAGGAAACTTTGGGAGCACACATGACTGCGGTTGATTCAGGCGTGGGGTCCGAAGCGGGGCCCGCCCATGCGATCCTGCTCAATGACCGCGCGTCCAAGTGGCTCGGGATCGAGGTGCTCGAGGTGGCAGATGGGCATGTGGTCATCGCCATGACGCTGCGCGAAGAAATGATGAACGGTTTTGGTTCCACTCACGGCGGGATGATCTTCGCCTTCGCCGATTCCGCGTTTGCCATGGCCTGCAACCCTCCCGGCGGGGACGGGGACAGCGTCACTGTTGCCTCCGGCGTCGACATTAATTTCCTGACACCAACACACACGGGCCAGCGCATCACAGCCGTCGCGACGCTGCGCCAGCAACAGGGGCGCAGTGGGCTGTACGACGTGCAGGTCTTCACCGGTGATGCCGATTCCCCCACCGTGGTTGCGGAATTCCGTGGCCGCAGCCGTACCATCCCCAAGAAACACCCGCACTGAAAGGCCCATCCCATGACCAGCACAAGCAATGAACAAGGGGCCGATCCTGCCCAGCTGGACCCCGCCGAGCTCATGAGCCGCGACGAGTTAGCGGCGTTGCAGCTCACCCGACTCCAACAGAGCGTGGCATGGGCCTATGACCGAGTGCCCCTCTACAAGCGCAAGTTCGACGACGCCGGCGTCCACCCCTCCGACGTGAAGGAACTGGCGGACCTGGCGAAATTTCCGTACACCACCAAGGAGGACCTGCGGCAGGAATATCCCTTTGGCATGTTTGCCGTGCCGCAAAGCCAGGTGGTGCGCATTCATGCCAGTTCCGGCACCACCGGCCGGCCCACGGTGGTGGGGTACACCAAGAACGACATCAGCATGTGGGCCTCGCTCGTGGCCCGGTCCATGCGCGCCTCGGGGGTCCGTCCTGGCATGAAGGTCCACAACGCCTACGGCTATGGATTGTTTACGGGAGGCCTAGGCGCGCACTACGGTGCCGAGGCGCTGGGCACCACAGTGATTCCCATGTCCGGCGGGCAGACTGAGAAGCAGGTGCAACTGATTCTGGACTTCGATCCCGACGCCATCATGTGCACGCCCACCTACTTATTGACCATCATGGATGCCATGGCGCACGGCGGGATCGACCCGCGGACCACCTCGCTGAAGTTTGCCGTGTGCGGCGCCGAACCATGGACGGAAGAGATGCGGACGGAATTGGAGACGGGCATGGGCTTGGACGCGTGCGATATTTATGGGCTGTCCGAGGTCATGGGGCCGGGGGTGGCCGGTGAATGTGTGGAGACGAAGGACGGCAACCACGTGTGGGAGGACCACTTCATCCCGGAGATCGTGGACGCCTTTGACCACGCCACGGCACTGCCGGACGGCGAAAAGGGTGAGCTGGTGTTTACCTCGCTGACCAAGGAAGCAATGCCCGTCATCCGGTACCGCACCGGGGACCTCTCCTGTCTCATGCCGGGCACAGCCCGGCCGGCCATGCGCAGGATGGAGCGCATCTCCGGACGCAGCGACGACATGATCATCCTGCGCGGGGTGAACATGTTCCCGTCACAAATTGAGGAAATTGCGCTGCGCATCCCGGCGCTGAGCCCGCACTTCCAGCTGGAACTGACCCGCACCGGGCGCCTCGACCAGCTGACCATCCACATTGAACCGAGGGAGAACACCAGCGCGGAGGAGCGCACTGGTGCCGCTGCCACGTTGCAACATCACATCAAGGCCACCATCGGCTCCTCCTGCACCGTGGACGTGGTGGAACCTGGCTCCCTGGCACGCTCCAACGGCAAGCTGCGCCGCATCTACGACAACCGCCCCAAGCCCTGACCCGCTGACCTACCGACCCCCGTGAGAAACTAGGAAACATGCCCAACTCCGCCCCCACCGGTACACCCGCACCTCCCGTCAAACGCGGCAGGCCAGGGTATGACCAGCAGTCAGTGCTGCGAATTGCCGTGGACGTTTTCAACAAGCACGGCTACGAGGCCACCTCCATGGGGATCCTCGCCGAGCAACTTGGCATCTCCAAATCCGCGATCTACCACCACTTCCCATCCAAGGAAGAACTGTTGCGCCAGGCTTTGGAGGAGGCGCTGGGTGGCCTCGAAGCTATGTTGATGCTCGACGGCGCCACGTCCGGAGCGCCCGAAGCCCGCCTCGAGTTTGTGCTGCGGGGGATGATCGCGGTGCTCGCGGACCGACTCCCCTTTGTCACCTTGTTGTTGCGGCTGCGCGGAAACACGGAGATGGAACGGGATGCGATGGCCCGCCGGCGCACCTTCGACCGCGCCATGACCGCACTTGTTGCAGACGCCCAGAACTCCGGAACACTTCGGGATGACATCGAAGCCGCCTCCATCAGCAGACTGCTTTCCGGAACCATAAATTCAATCGTTGAATGGTACCGGCCAGGCGGGAAACTCACTGCCGAACAGCTAGCCGACGACGTGCTAGCCATGTCCTTTCAGGGCCTGCGCCGCTAATTCGGCCAGCTGCCGGCACAGCCGCTTCCTGTTCGAAATAGCTGATGAGAGGTAATTTTCCCGAACGATTCCTCCACAGTTCGAATAGTTTCTAGAGTTTTCCACATTTCATATATTTCACCGAACAATGTCAGTGCCTACGCGTAATGTTTGCCCTATGGAGACGACGGCAAAGGAGCCCGGTTACACCGGATCCCCGCAGGACGGCAGGGCAGTTGATGGACATGTCCACCATCTGCTGGCACTTGCCGAAGCGCTCGCCACATCTGCCGCTGCACGCACGGAGCCCAAGGCCTTCGTTGCCGCACCCTTGGGCGTTGAGCTTGCTTCTCTTACGGACAACGATGTCGCGGCGTGGTCGCAAACCCTTGAGCACTTGAACCGCTTCCTGCAGGGGCTGATCGTACACACCTCCGGCGAACTGGCCGAACGCATTTCAGCCGGACGGTATCAGGAAGTCGGGGCACGGACACCCGTAGACTTCCTGAGTTCATCCTTGAAGCTGAGCCGCGCAGAAGCCAACAACCGGCTGCGGCTGGCGCAAAGGTTCCTGCCGTCCACCGACCCACTGACCCACGTGGAGACCGAGCCCAGCCAGCAAACTCTCGGATCGGCCCTCTTCTCCGGCAAAGTATCCATAGAGCAGGCGCTGGTGGTGTCCGGTTTCGTCGACAAAGCCAGCCATCTAGCCAAATCGGGAGTTGTTGATGCCCAAGATGTGTCTTCACTTGAGAGCACGCTCAGCGAACACGCCGAAGTGGAGCCGCCGTATTTCCTACGGCACCTGGGCATCAGAGCGCTAGCGCTGCTTGACCCAGACGGGGAAAAGCCATCCGAGTCGCAACGGTTGGCAAAACAAGGACTTTCCTTCCACCGCCCGTATAAGGGGTGGGTCAGGATGGACGGCTACCTGACCATCAACCAATATGAACAAACAATGGCATGCATCGACTGGGCAACGAACCCCAAGCGGGCGGACAACCAGAGCGAGGAATCTTCCCAATCCCCCACCGAGAACGAGGCGACTCCGGGCGGCAGCGGGGCGCCTGGCAGCGGGGCGCCTGGCAGCAGGGCAGACGACAGCAGGGCGAAGGGCACCGGGGCGCAGCCTCCTCAGGAAACTCTGTTGCGGACTCTTCTCGGTGACACCGGTACGGGCCCATCTGCGCCCACAACAGGGCCAGGATGGCGCAGGCGCTTAAATCCGGACGAAATCCCGCCGCGACCGCCGGATGCACCTCCCCATGCGTCACCTCCGGTTCACGAAGGCGATTCATGGTTCTGGATTCCAGGTATCCCGGATCCTGGCCCCCAACCTTCGCCCAAGCAATGGCCCCCACCAGCAAGCCACGCAGCGCAGGAAACCGCAGAAAATTCCGGTTGGTCGGGACCGGATCTCGATGACACGGATTATCTGGAAGAGGGTGGCTCCGCCGACGGAAGTTCCGCGGAAAGTACGGAACCGTGGCCACATCTGATCAATGGCGTCTCGGTTCCTGCACCAGGATCTGAAGATGCCCTACCCGGGTTGAGCCCCATCGATCCTGATAGCACTGATCCTGCAGTCAAGGACCGGCGCACTCGGGCACAAATGTTGTTGGACGGCATGCTCCATTGCCTCGCTATGGCCGCAGGTACGGGCAAATTGCCCCTGAATGGCGGGTTGAAGACCCAGCTGTACCTGTCACTGACACAAGATGATTTGGACTGCCGCAAGGGAGCGGGGAGTATCGATTCCCCCTACAGCGGACAAGTACCCCTGGCCCTGTTCAACGAGTAAGTGTGCGGCGCTGAAGTCACGGAAGTATTGCATGATAGCAACGGAGCAATCCTGGATGTCGGCCGTACGCAACGGCTTTTCACCTTCGCACAACGGAAAATTCTCGTGGCCAGGGACATGGGCTGCGTGTTCCCCGACTGCATGGCACCGCCGCAATGGACCCAGGCCCACCACATCATCCCTTGGCAGGACGGTGGGCCCACCAGCATCGATAACGGAGTGCTGTGCTGCAGCCTGCATCATCATTACCTGCACGACAGGGGATGGACGGTCAGGCTCGACGGCGGCACCGCATGGTTCACGCCTCCTTGGTCCGAAGACATGACCCGCAGGGAACGCCGCAACACCTACCACCACGACCGTGGCCGTCACTAACCGCCCGCATCAGGGGTAGAGCGTGTTTTCCTTTTCCACGAGGGTCAGGACATCGTAGCTGGCCACGATGTCGCCGTTTTGATTGTGCAGCACAGTGTCCCAACACACCTCACCGTAGTCATCGGTGACGCGCGGACTGATTTGCTTGGCCGTGAGGGTAACCCGAATGGAGTCCCCGGGCGCGACCGGTGTCAAAAAGCGCAGGTTCTCCAGACCATAGTTAGCCAGGACGGGCCCCGGCGCGGGCTCCACAAACAGCCCGGCAGCCCAAGACACCAACAAATAGCCGTGTGCCACGATGCCCGGGAAGAACGGGTTCTTCTGCGCAGCAACCGGGTCCGTGTGGGCGTAGAACGTGTCGCCGGTGGACTGGGCAAATGCCGTGATGTCCGCCAAGGTGACCTGCCTCAGCCCCGACGCGAATGCGTCTCCGATCCGCAACTCCGCGAGCGATTTCCGGAACGGGTGCACAGCACCTTCCATCCCGCCATACTCGGGGTCACCAGCAACAACACGATCAGCGCCTGCGTGCCACACCCCGGTCACGGCCGTGAGCATGTTCGGCGAACCCTGGATGGCGGTGCGTTGCATGTGGTGCATGACCGAACGGATGCCGCCCAGTTCCTCACCGCCGCCAGCTCTACCAGGCCCGCCGTGCACCAGGTGCGGAACCGGTGAACCATGCCCGGTTGAGCTGCGTGCATCCTCCCGGTTAAGCATCAGCACGCGGCCGTGGTGCCCGGCAATACCCGTCACCACGGACCGGGCAAAGTCGGGATCGTTTGTGCAGACGGTCGCCACGAGGGAGCCGGCCCCCAGCGCCGCGAGCCGGACCGCCTCGGAGGCGCCGCCGTCGTGCATGGAAAAACCCAGCACCCCGCACACCGGGCCGAATGCCTCCAGGGTGTGCACGGCGGGGGAATCGGGGTCGGCCCAGTCCAGCAGGACCGGGGACATGAACGCGCCCCCACCGGCAGAACCAACGTCAGGGGCATCGAGCGTCCCCCAGGCGAGCGTGCCCCCGGAGTGGAGCATGGTGTCGACGGCGGCGCGAACGGAGGAGAGCTGGTCGAGGGAGGCGAGCGCGCCCATCGTGACGCCTTCGGTGCGCGGGTCCCCCACCACCACGCGCCCGGCCAGCCGGGCACCGATCGCCTCAATCACTGCCGGTTTCAACTGCTCCGGGACGATGGCACGGCGCACTGCCGTACACTTTTGCCCGGCCTTGACGGTCATTTCCGTGACCACAGAGCGGATGAACGCATCAAATTCCGGGGTCCCCGGCACGGCGTCGGGCCCAAGGATGGCTGCGTTGAGCGAGTCCGTCTCGGCGTTGAAGCGGACCCCTCCGGCGGCCACGTTTGGGTGTGCGCGCAGCAAGTTGGCGGTACTGGCGGAACCGGTAAAGGAGACCATGTCGCGGTAGTCCAGCGCGTCCAGGATGCTGCGGGCCGGGCCGGACAGCAGTTGGAGCGAACCCGGGGGCAGTATCCCGGATTCCACCATCATGCGCACGCCAGCAACGGCCAGTTCCATGCTGGGGGTGGCTGGTTTCACCACGGTGGGCACGCCGGCAATGAACGCCGGTGCAAACTTTTCCAGCATGCCCCACACGGGGAAATTGAAGGCGTTGATCTGCACAGCCACGCCGGGGATGCGTGTGTAAATGTGCTCTCCGGCAAACGAGCCGTCCTTGCTGAGCACCTCCAGAGGCCCGTCCACAATGACGTTTGAGTTGGGCAGTTCACGCCGGCCCTTGGAGGAATACGTGAACAGCACGCCAATGCCGCCGTCAATATCCACCATGGAATCACCCCGTGTGGCGCCGGTCCTGGCGGAGATCTCATACAGTTCCTCACGCCGACCGTTGAGATATGTGGCCAGTTCGCGCAGCTTCAAGGCCCGCTGGTGGAGGGTCAACTTCCCGAGCTCAGCCTGCCCCGTTGTCCGCCCATAATGTACTGCAGCGCTCAGGTCTAGGCCTTCGGTTGACACCCGTCCCAGCACCTCCCCCGTACTGGCGTCCAACGCCTCGGTGCCGCCGGATCCTTCCGGTACCCACCATTTTTCCTGGACATAGCTGGGCATCATTTCAATTGTGGTGTTCATGGTGCATTCCTTCGCTCGATTTCGGGCTCAGTCCAGTCGAAAAATCCCTTGCCAGTTTTACGTCCCAACTCGCCACGGGCCACCTTGTCGCGCAAAATCTGCGGTGGCGCGAATCTCTCCCCCAACATCGCTGCCAAGTACTCGGCAATCTCCAATCGCACATCCAGGCCCACGATGTCCGTGGTGCGCAGCGGCCCGGTCTGGTGCCGGTATCCGAGCACCATGGCCGCGTCGATGTCCTCCGCCGAGGCCACGCCCTCCTCCAGCATGCGCATGGCCTCCAAGGCCAGCGCCACCCCCAGCCGAGAGGAGGCGAACCCAGGAGAATCACGGACGACGACGGCCGTCTTGCCGAGTGCCTCAACCCACCCTTTCGCCGTGGTCGCTAGTGCGGGTGCAGTTTGTTGGCCCAGCACCACCTCCACCAGCGACGAGGCAGGAACCGGGTTGAAGAAATGCAGACCCACGAAGTTCTCGGGGCGTTGCAGCCCCTCGGCGAGAACGTTGATGGATAGGGAGGAGGTATTGGAGGCCAGGTACGCCTGCGGTGCCAGCTGTTTTTCTACCATTTGCAGGGCGGAGTTTTTCGGGTTCAGCTCCTCAGGCACGGCCTCCACCACGAGGGCGCAGAGGGCAAAGTCTGTGGAACTGGTGGAGACGGTCAGACGGGCGAGGATTTCGTCAGCACTGCCACGTTCAGCAGTGGGTTCCGGGTTCCGTTCGAGCGAGCCAGCCACCGACTTCGCCACCCTCGCGCGGGCCACAGCTGCCGCCTCGGCGTTGCGCTCCACCACAACTACAGCGCAGCCAGCCATGAGGAACGCGTGTGCGATCCCTGCCCCCATGCGCCCACCGCCGAGCACCCCCACAAGCTGTGGAAGGACTGGGGAGTGCGATAGCGTTGGCGAAAATGGCCCCAAAGGTGGGATAGCGTCTGATTGGGGCGGGGTCATTTCGTTTTCCTTCGGTCTAGGAAGGCCTGCATGCGCTCAAACTTCGCCGGGGACTCAAATAGCTCCGCCTGCTCCTTGTTGTCCGCCTCCGGGTGCGCGTCGCGGGGCAGGTGGAACACGCGTTTGGTGGCCTGCAGCGCCAACGGGTCCTGAACGCAGATCCGGTCCGCGAGGGCGTGGGCCGCAGCCATGAGTCCGGCTGATTCCACGAGTTCGGTGATGAGTCCGGCACGCAGACAGCCCTCGCCAGTGAGGATGCGTCCGGCCAACAGCATTTCCTTCGCGACGGGCTCCCCCACGAGTTCCTTCAGCCGCCACGTAGCGCCGGCCGCGGCCATGATCCCCAGGCCTGCTTCCGGTTGGCCCATGCGCAGGGCTCGGGTGCCAATGCGGAAGTCGGCCGCGTAAGCCAGCTCGGCCCCGCCACCCAATGCGTACCCATCTAGGGCCGCAATGACGGGCAGGGGCAGGCGGGCAATCCGCTCAAACAGCCCGGAATTAATGCCGGCCAAGGCATCCTCCCGGCACCGCTCCTTCAGCTCGGCAATGTCCGCGCCGGAGGCAAAAACGCCCTTCGTGCCAGCGGCTTCATCCGCCGGGGTGCCGGAGAGGATGAGCACTTTGGGTTCCGCTTCCAGCATCGCGCAGACGGTGTTCAGCTCCGCCACCATGGCCGCATCAATCGCGTTGCGCACCTGCGGCCGGTTCAGCCGGACGGCAACACGGTCCGCAGACTCGGTGACCAGCAGCGTGGCGAAAGTTTTGGGCAGGAGGTGGTGCTCGGCGCGCTCCATCAGAGTCCCTCTACGAGCAGTGCGGCGCCTTGGCCCACGCCGACGCACATGGTGGCCAGACCCAGCCCGCCACGGGCTTCGCGTTCCAGCCGCCCCAACAGCGTGATGACAATGCGTGAGCCGGAGGAGCCCAGCGGGTGTCCCAGGGCGATGGCGCCGCCGTCAAGGTTGACGGTGCCGGGGTCCAGTCCGAGCTCGCGGATGCAGGCCAGGGACTGTGAGGCGAACGCTTCGTTGAGTTCGACGGCGGCGAGCTGGCTAACGCCGATCCCTTGCCGTTCGAGGAGCTTGCGGGTGGCTGCGACGGGGCCCATGCCCATGATTTCCGGGGCGAGCCCGGCCGTGGCGCCGCCGACGATGCGGGCGCGCGGGATCAGCCCGTACCGTTTTACGGCGGCTTCGGAGGCGACGAGGATGGCGGAGGCACCATCGTTCAGGGTGGAGGAGTTGCCGGCCGTGACCACAGTGCCGCCGCGTACCACCGGCCGGAGTCCGGCCAGGACGCTGGCGGTGGTGTCGGGGCGCGGGCCTTCGTCGTCAATGACCATGGTGTTGCCGTTGCGGCCGGGGACTGTGACGGGCACGATTTCGGCCGTGAAGTGGCCGGCGGCAATGGCTGCCAGGGCGCGTTCGTGGGAACGGAACGCGAAGGCGTCGCAGTCCTCGCGGCTGGTGTTGAACCGGCGGGCGACCTCCTCGGCGGTTTCGGTCATGGAGAACGTCATTTTGCCGTCGCGGGACAGCTCGCCGGAGAGGAAACGCGGGTTGGTGAAGCGCCAACCTATGGAGGTGTCGAAGCTGGCGCCGGGCTTGGCGAAAGCCTTCTCCGGTTTCGCCATGACCCAGGGCGCGCGGGACATGGATTCCACGCCGCCTGCCACAACTAAGTCCGCATCGCCGGCGCTGACCATGTTTCCGGCCAAGGTAATGGCACTCATGCCGGAGGCGCACAGCCGGTTGACTGTAATGCCGGGGACGGTGTCCGGGAAGCCTGCCAGCAACCATGCCATGCGGGCCACGTTGCGGTTTTCCTCCCCTGCCCCGTTGGCGTTGCCGAGGATCACCTCGTCCACGGCGGCCGGGTCGATCCCGGTGCGGGCGACGAGTTCCCCGACCACGAGAGCGGCGAGATCGTCGGGGCGAACGCTGGATAGCGCTCCCCCATAACGGCCCACGGGCGTGCGCACGCCATCCACCAGGAACGCCTGCGGCACCTTTTGTGACATGGCCACACCCTTCACGGATCACGTGGGTGTGCGGAACGGCGGGGGCCTTCCGCACGGCACGGCCAGCATCATTACCGACCGTTCGTTCTATAAATATTCCATGCGCCGGGCAGGCGGTCAACCATCCCGGCCTGAAGGATCTAGCGCAAGGCCGGGGAGTTGGCTGGGACCAGGACCTTGACGGCTTGCGGCAGTACCCCGATCTCCGCGGGCAGGGGTGCAACCAGCTCGCCGTCGGCGTAGACGTTGAGGGGCTTGCTGGCCTTGATGGTCACGGCGGCGCCCCGACTGAACGTGATGTTGCGCTGGCCCAGATGCGCGCCGCGGTAGGAGCGCAGGAAGGTGGCTGCCACGCCCAAAATTCCCGCCCGGCCCAGGGACACCACATCCAGCTGGCCATCGTCCACCTTGGCCTGCGGACAAATCCGCAACCCGCCGCCGTACTGGCCCACATTACCCACAGCTACGAACCAGCCGGGAAACACCGCCTGGCGCCCGTCCACGGACAGCGTGAACGTCACGTTTTTCCAGTCCAGGAACGCCTTGAGTCCGCCATAGAGGTAGACGAACGGGCCCAGGTTCAGACGCGCCGAGTTGCCATATTCGTTGGCCAGGCCGTCAAAGCCAACATTCGCCACACCAAGATACGGCCGCCCGTTCACGGTTCCCATGTCCAGGTCCCGGGTGACCAACCGGCCGAGGCTGCCAATGGCTTTTACCGGGTCCAAGGCCAGCCCAAGACGGCGCACGGTGTCATTGCCGCGGCCACCTGCCAACGGCAGCAACACGGCCCCCGACTCCTTGGCACCTGCGGCACTGGCACCCAGAAAGCCGTCGCCACCCAGCACCGCGACGATGCTGCCTGCTGCTGCGGCGCCGGCGTGTTCGGTGGCATCGGCCAGGTTCTCCGTGATGTGGACGGTGGGCGTGAATCCTGCGCCTTCCAAGGCTGCAACCGTGCGTGGCAGCAGCTTCATGCTGCGGCCGTGACCCGACGTCGGATTGACCAGAAGTAGGATGGGCCCGCCACTTATATCAGGACTCCCCGGCCTGCCACGTTGGGCACTCATTGCGCGCCTCCCCTACCGAAGGCCCCGGAGGCTGCCAGGGCAAGGATCTGCGCCACCCTCTCCCGCGCCTTGTCTGCGTCAGCGGGCACAAAAGCCAGCCGGGTGCGCCGCTCAAGTAGGTCTTCTACGGTGGCGGCGCCCTCGGCGAGCACTGCGAACAGGATTTCCGCACCGGTAATGTCGGTCCCTTCAAACAGGGGCTCGGCAAGGATGGTCTCCAGCAGCGCAAGCTCGTGGACCTCAACAGCTTCGGTGCCGTATTTCGCCACCAGCCGGGCTGGCACAGGGAGGTTCCGCAGCACTGTGGCCGGCGCCGCCCCTACCAGCGGCAGGGTTTTGGTGCGGCACTGCGCGCTGGAGCCGAGCCGTCCCACCACTGCATCCACCGCGTCTTGGGCCATGCGCCGGTACGTGGTCATTTTTCCGCCCACAATGGTGATGGGCATGCCCGGCTCGTTGCGGACCAGGTGGCGTCGGGAGATGTCGGAGGTGCCGTCAAACCCGTCACCATGAGCAGCCTCGGCCAGGGGCCGCAACCCGGCGAAGGTTCCCACAACGTCGTCGTGCGTCAGGGGCACCGCCAGGGTGGCATTGACAACGTCCAGGAGGAAGTCGACGTCGTGCGGCGGCACCAGCGGATGGTGTCCGTCCGCGCTGTGGTCTTCCTCATCGGTGAGCCCAATGTAGACCCGGCCGCCGGGTTCCGGGAGCACAAAGACGTAGCGGCCAAAGTGCCCCGGCACGGCCACAGTGTGCGCGGCGTGAGGCCGGCCGAGCCGCTCCGCCCGGACCACCAAGTGGGTGCCGCGGCTGGGCGTGACGGTCAGGCCGGGGTCAAAGTCGGCAGCCCACACACCCGTCGCGTTCACCACGGAACGGGCCCGGATGCGCAGGGGCGCACCGTTGCGCACATCGACGGCGTCGACGGTTTCCGCCGTCATGGCGGTTGCCTGGACGTCGCGCAGGATGTGCGCGCCAAGCCCGGCCGCAGTGCGTGCAACACCCAAAACCAGCCGGGCATCATCCACTACTTGGCCGTCCCAGTACAGGTAGCCGCGCCGCAACATGGCGACATCGAGGCCGGGAGCCAGCGCGGCAACAGCCTGGCTGGAAAGCAGCTGCGGGCGTGGCAGAACCTTGCTGCCCAATCCGGAAAGCCTGCGCAACACATCGTAAATAACTGTCCCAAAACCGGCCACCAACCCTTCCCAAACAGGGGCACTGCGGGCATCCGGGATGACAAAACCTAGTGGCCGAATCAGGTGCGGGGCAATGGTGGCCATGAGCCAGCGCCGCTCCCTTGCCGACTCCCAAGCCACGGGGAACTCCATTTTTGCCAGGTACCGCAGTCCGCCATGGACCAGTTTGGAGCTGTAGCCGCTGGTCCCAGATGCGAGGTCGCCGCTCTCAATCAGCGCCACGCTCAGGCCCCGACTCACCGCATCCAACGCCACGCCCGCCCCCGTGATGCCGCCGCCCACCACCGCCACATCCACCATGTTTTCGGCCACGTACGCCAGCGAGCTCTGCCTGGTGGTCTCGTTGATCCAGCTGGAGTTCGGCGTCATGATTGGCTGCCTTCGCCTGTGACGTTCGAGGGCGTGAGGTAGCGTTCCAGCATTTTCGTCAGCTCTGTGAGGGATTCCTCGAAGGCGCCCATCCGGAACAGGACCCGGCAGGACAGTGCGAGTCCCTGGACGGCGAGCAGAAGCATTGTGGCCGTGCCTTCTGCGGATTCAATGCTGCCGTCCCGGACACCGGAATCCAGCAGCTCATGCAGTTGGTCAAGGATGAGCTGCTGGCTGGCCCCAAGCCTGTCGGTGACGTAGGGGATCAGAAATTCCGGGTCACGTTCGGCTATGGAACCCAGCAGGTCGGAGGTGGCGAAGACCCGCACACTTTCCACGGCGAAGTGGACCAGCTGTTGGCGGCCGGTACCAGCCGGGGTTCCGGTCTGCACTGTTGAGGTGTAGGCCCGAAACTCCTGCGTCAGGGCCGCCAGCACTGCGTTCTCCACGGATCCCATGCGGCGGTAAAACGTCATGCGAGAGATGCCTGCGCGCTCGGCAATGTCGTTGGCCGTGGTGCGCCGCACCCCGTGCAGCACCACTGACTCCCTGATCGCGGCGATCAGCTTTTCATCCGGCATCTTTTCATCTACCGGCAAGATGGTACGTTGTGATGCCATGTGTCACACTGTATCCCATGGTGATCCACGTTACAGATGAAGTTCCCCGCTCTGTTTGGTATGGCTGGGGTGACCCCTCCAGGGGGAAACCACTGGGGTCGCACGCCTTGGAATTCCTGCGTCGCACACTCAAATTGGGCAGCGTCGCCCAGAATCACCCACCGGTGGAGCTGTCCGATGTGCGTGTTGGCCCTGTCACCTTGGCCGATGACGTACTGACGCAATTGCGGGCCATCACGGGAGCAGACCACGTTGCCACCGACGCCACCACCCGCATCCTGCACGCTGGCGGAAAGAGCACACCAGACCTGATCCGGCGCCGCAGCGGCGACGCGCTGGACGCTCCCGACGCCGTCGTCTTTCCCGGCACCGCCGAAGAAGTCCGCGCAGTCCTGGCCCTCTGTGTGCAGCGAAAACTGGCTGTTGTCACCTTTGGTGGCGGCACGTCCGTGGTGGGCGGCGTGGAACCGCTGCGGGGACGTTTTGCCGGCGTCATCACCGTAGACATGGCGCGCATGGACAAGCTGCTTCATGTGGATTCGTTGGCCCGGACGGCAACGTTTGAGGCCGGCATCCGCGGCCCGGCCATTGAGGCTGCGCTTGCCCCATATGGCATGACGCTGGGCCATTTTCCGCAGAGTCATCAGGAGGCGACGCTGGGCGGATACGTGGCCACCCGCTCCGCAGGCCAGGCCTCAACCGGTTACGGCCGCTCCAATGATCTGGTCAAGTCCGCGCATCTTGAAACACCTGCCGGTGCGTTCGACGCAGGCTCCCCGGCCCCCGGAACGGCCGCCGGCCCCAAGTTGCTGGATGTGGTGGTTGGCAGTGAAGGGACCTTGGGCGTCATCACGAGTGCCACGGTCAAGGTGGTGCCCGTGCCGGCGCAGAAGGTGTACGGATCATGGGCCTTTCCCTCTTTTGAGGCAGGTGCTGAGGCCCTGCGCAGGCTCAAGCACGACGGCGCACGAGGTGACATGCCGCATGTGTGCCGGTTGAGCGATACGGACGAAACGGCGTCGACCTTTAAGCTGGGCGGTTGGAAAACCGGGGCACTGGCACGTTATCTGGGCATTCGCGGGCAGAAGACACCGGCCATGGCGCTGTTCGTGTGGGAAGGTGACGCGCGGGAAAACAGGGCAGGCAAGCGGCGCAGCGCCAAGATCATGCGGGCCGCTGGCGGCATTTCCATGGGCCCGTTGCCTGGAAAGTCGTGGGAGCACGGGCGGTTCAGCGGCCCGTATCTGCGCGATGAGCTGCTCACGCGCGGCGTGTATGTGGAGACGCTGGAGACGGCGGCCACGTGGGGACTGCTAGCGGGAACGTACGCCAGTGTCAGGGCGGCCATCCTCGATTCCCTGCAGATAAACGGCGCCGCAGCGTACGTGCAGACCCACATTTCGCACGTCTATTCCGACGGCGCATCCCTGTACTTCACATTCCTGTCCGGTCTGGAAGCGGATGGTCTGGCCCAGAACGCGCGGGTGAAGGCGGCGGCGTCGGGAGCCATTGTTGCCGCCGGCGCCACCATTACCCACCACCACGCCGTCGGAATAGACCACGCACCGTACATGGGTGCCGAGATCGGGGCGTTGGGCATCAAGGTGCTGGCTGGCATCAAGAACACCCTGGATCCCGAAGGCATCATGAACCCCGGCAAGCTGATTCCCCCTACCACCGCACCTCCCGTCACCACCTCCCCCACCACAAAGGAAACCCCATGAGCAACACCCTCGAAAACCTTTCCGGGCAGACCATCCTGATCACTGGCGCCGCCATGGGAATGGGCAAAATGTACGCCCACCTGGCCGTGGCGGACCACGCCGCGCATGTTGTGTTGTGGGACATCAATGCTCAGATGCTGGAGCACGCCGCAGCGGAAATGCGCGGGCGCGGGGCTGAAATTCACGCCTACGCGGTGGATGTCAGCAAGCTCGAAGACATTGAGGCGGCCGCACAGAAGGTGCGGGATGAGGTGGGCACCCCGGACGTCCTGATCAACAATGCCGGCATTGTGCGTGGCAAGTACTTTTGGGAGCACGACCAGCGCGCAGACATTGTCGCCACCATGTCCATCAACACCCTGGCCCTGATGCACATCACCCGAGAATTCCTGCCGGAGATGATTGCCGGAGGCAGGGAGTCGCGGATTGTCAACGTCGCCTCAGCCGCGGGGCTGCTGGCCAATCCCCGGATGAGTGTCTATTCCTCCTCCAAGTGGGCCGTGATTGGTTGGAGCGATTCCCTGCGGCTGGAGCTGAAGCAGGCCGGCCACAACCAGATCAAGGTCACCACATTCTGCCCCTCCTACATCAAAACAGGCATGTTCGAAGGTGCCCGCGGGCCACTGTTCACCCCTCTCATGGAACCGGCAGCTGTCACGGAGCGCGTGTGGCGGGCCATGAAGGAAGGCACGCCCATGCTCATGATGCCTTGGACCGTGAAGTTGAGCACGGCCCTGCGTGGAGTGCTGCCGATCGCGGCATGGGACGTGGTGGCCGGACGCGTTTTTGGCGTCTACAAGTCAATGGAGCATTTCACGGGCCGCAAATAACTCCCGGCGCTCTGCTGTTGGCTGACACCCCGCCGCATTTCATGCCTCCCTCTATAGAGTGGATTCCATGACTCTTGCTGATGTGAATACTGCGCCCGATTCGTCTCCCACACCCCCGGTTGCCAAGAAGGTTCCCGTGGAGCGCACCCACCACGGCGATACTTTTGTGGATAACTACGAATGGCTGCGGGAGAAGGAAAACCCGGATGTGGTGGCGCACCTGAACGCCGAGCAGGCGTACACGGACGCCGTCACGGCCGGTCAGGAGCAGTTGCGCACGGACATCTTCAACGAGATCAAGAACCGTACCCAGGAAACCGACCTGTCGGTGCCCAGCCGCAAGGACGGCTGGTGGTACTACTCGCGCATGGTTGAGGGTCAGTCCTATGGCATCCAGTGCCGGGTGAAGGCCGAAAGTAACGGCACTCTTGAGGATTGGACCCCGCCGCTGGTGGAGCCGGGCGTTCCGGTGGATGGCGAGGAAATCTTGCTGGACGGCAACGCAGAAGCGGAGGGCCAGCCCTTCTTCTCTCTTGGCGGCGCCGCCGTGACCCGCGACGGGAACCTGTACGCCTACGCTGTGGACAATGCAGGAGACGAGCTGTTCACCATTCGCATCAAGGATCTGCGCACCGGGGAACTGTTGAGCGAAACCATTGAGAACGCCTTCTACGGATTGGCTTTCTCCCCCGATGGGCGCACCCTCTTTTACGTACTTGCCGATGATTCATGGCGTCCGCACCAGATCAAAACCCACGTCCTGGGCACACCGGTAGAGAGCGATCAGATCCTCTACCAGGAGGACGATGTGGCCATGTGGACCGGGTTTGGCCTCTCCGCTGACCGCCGCCACCTCATGATCAGCATCGGCTGCTCCGAATTCAGCGAGACCCGCCTGCTGGACTTCGCCGCCCCGGAAAAGGGCCTACAGGTGCTTATCCCCCGCAGTGCCGAGATCCTGTACGACGCCGAACCTTTCCTTTTAGACGGCACCGAAAAGGTCCTTCTCACCCATGACCGTGACGCCGTGAACTCCATGATTTCCGTGGTTGACGCCGCGGAGTTCAGTAAGCCTGTGGAGGAACAAACGTGGGCCACGGTGGTTGCCCACGATGACGCCGTTCGCATCAACGGGGCCACAGTCACCGCCACCCATATGGTGGTCTCACTGCGCAAGGACACCATTGAGCGTATTCAGGTGACCGCGCTGGAAGGGTTGGGAACGCCCGGCCAGAGTGCCGCCGTCGAACCTGTCTTTGACGAGGAGCTGTACACCGCGGGCATGGGTGGGAGCGAGTATGAATCCCCCGTCATCCGGCTGGTCTACACTTCCGATTTCACCCCGCCGCGCGTCTACGATTACGTGCTGCCCGCCGCGGGTGCCGAGGGTGAGCTGCTGCTGCGCAAGGAAACTCCGGTGCTGGGCGGCTACCGATCCGAGGATTACCTGGCCACGCGTGAGTGGGCCACTGCCAGCGACGGCACACTGGTTCCGCTGTCCGTGCTGCGCCGCGCGGACCTGACCCGGGACGGTTCAGCCGCCGGAGTGGTGTACGGCTACGGTTCGTATGAGGTCAGCATGGATCCCGGCTTCGGTGTGCCGCGGCTGTCGCTGTTGGACCGCGGCGTGGTGTTTGTCATTGCGCACGTGCGCGGCGGCGGCGAGATGGGCCGGCACTGGTACGAGGACGGCAAGAAGCTAAACAAGAAGAACACCTTCAGTGACTTTGTGGCAGCGACCGATTGGCTGGCAGCGTCCGGCTGGGTAGATCCGGCGCGGATTGGCGCCATGGGCGGCTCGGCCGGCGGGCTGCTCATGGGCGCCGTGGCGAACCTGGCCCCGGAAAAGTATGCGGCCATTGTGGCGCAGGTGCCTTTTGTGGATGCCTTGACCACTATTTTGGATCCGGAACTGCCCCTGTCAGCACTGGAGTGGGAGGAATGGGGCAACCCCATCACGGACCCCAACGTGTACAAGTACATGAAGGACTACACGCCGTACGAGAACGTGCGCCCCGTGGCTTACCCCAAGATCGCGGCCGTCACCAGCTTCAATGACACCCGTGTGCTGTACGTGGAACCAGCCAAGTGGGTGCAGGAACTGCGTGCCGTTTCCACCGGCTCGGCGCCGATTGTCATGAAGATTGAGATGGATGGCGGCCACGGCGGGGCATCGGGCCGCTACGAGGGCTGGAAGACCCGGGCCTGGGACTACGCGTTCCTGGCCGACGCGATCGGCGCCACGGAACTGCGCTAAACCGGGGAACTTACGCTAAACCGGGCCGGGCACACAAAGGACGGTGTTCGCGGGTAAAGACGGCGGCCTACCACCGTCTTTACCCGCGAACACCGTCCTTATCCGTTAACGCCGCCCGAACCGGCGGCACCGAATCGGCCTTGGTTAGAAGACTGCGGTGAGCGGGTTCCACCCGTTTCCCACTTGGGCCTTGGGCAGCCAGCCACCAGCACCATTTCCCGGATACAGCCACAAACCACCCACAGCATCCCGCTCCAACACATCCGCACGGCCATCACCATTGAAATCCCCCGGACTCAACAACGCCGTAAACACGCCCCACCCGTTTCCCACCCGCACCCTGGTTGCGAAGCCACCGCGCCCGTCGCCGTCATAGGACCACAGCTTCCCGGCTGTGTCGCGGGCCAGGATGTCTGAGGTGCCGTTGCCGTTGAAGTCACCGGGAGTGAACATCGCGTTGTAAATGTTCCAGCCCCCACCAACACGCACCTTGGGCAGCCAACCACCAGCACCATTGCCCGGATACAACCACAAAATCCCCGCAGCATCCCGCGCCAACACATCCGCACGGCCGTCACCCTTGAAGTCCCCCGGACTCAACAACGCCGTAAACACGCCCCACCCATTCCCCACTTGCACCCGGGTTGCGAAGCCGCCGCGCCCGTTGCCGTCATAGAACCACAGCTTCCCGGCGGCGTCGCGGGCCAGGATGTCCGAGGTGCCGTTGCCGTTGAAGTCACCGGGAGTGAACATGTTGTTGTAAATGTTCCACCCCCCACCAACACGCACCTTGGGCAACCAGCCACCAGCACCATTGCCCGGATACAACCACAAAATCCCCGCAGCATCCCGGGCCAGCACATCTCCCAACCCGTCGCCATTGAAGTCGGTCAGGTAGTTCGTTGCCCCATTGCCAAACGCACTGGGAATTGTGGCGGCCTTGAGTTGGAGCACCTTCAAGGCTGCCGCGTTGATCACTGCGGCAAAGGACGGACTGGCCTTCGCCAGGTTGAATACGGCGCCGTACATGGCGGGGATGCTGGCGGGGTTGGCACACAGGAGCATGGTGCCGCCTGCGTTGAAGAAGCTGGTTGCCCGGGTGGCGAGCGACCACGGTGGCAGCTGTACCGCGTTGCAAAGGTCATCGGAGATGATCACGCCGTTGAAGCCGATGTTTCGGCGCAACATGGTCTCCATGATGGTCGCCGAAAACGGGCCGATATGGTTGGGGTCGATCTTGTCGTAGTAGGCACTGGAAATCATGACCATGCCAATACCGGCGTTGACGGCCGCCTGGAACGGCTGCAGATAAGCATCGTTGATGGTGGTGAGCATGTCATGGACATTGCCCGTCACATCGGTGTTGGCCGTGACTCGACCGAGCCCAGGGAAGTGCTTTGCCGCAGTGACGAGACCGGCCTGTGCCATGCCGTTGTTGAAGGCTAGCCCGTGGCTGGAAACTGTTTGTGGCGCATATCCGTATTCACGTTCGTAGTAACCGATGGGGGCGTTGGAGGGGGCAAACGCGGCGCTCGGCACAGTGTCAAGCACGGGCGCTAGGTTCAGGTTCAGCCCGGCCGCCGCCAATTGCCGGCCCCACGCCAAGGAATTGGCCTGTAGGGTGGCCGGCGCCTGGGTTCCTTGGGACAGTGCTGTGGGGATTGTTGAGAACCCCGGCCCGCTCAGGACCTGGACATAGCCGCCCTCCTGGTCGGTGCCCACGAGCAATTTGACGCTGCCCGTGGAGCTAGGGGAAACCTTACTGGTCATGGCCCTGACCACGCCTGCCGTTGTTGTAGTTCCCGTAGCACTGCGGCCGGAGAGGTACACATTTCCCACATGGTTGGCGGAAATCTCTGAAAGGGTAGCTGCGGAAGCTCCCGTGGCACTGGCGGAGACCATGAAGATTTGGCCGATGCGCTGTTGCATCGTCAGGTGGGCTAGTTGCACCGACGGCGACACTGTTGTGGTGAGCGCAGCTGTTGTGGTGAGCGCAGCCGTCGTGCTTGGCAAGGACACGGCAACGGTGGCTTCTCCCGGGGCGGGGCCGGCACCGAAGGAAGCGACGAGGGCTGCGGCAGTTGCACAGCGGGCCAGTCTGCTGACAATGATTCGCATGGTTCACGCGGCTTAGGGTGGCAATACTGGGTTGCGTTTAACCTTACGGCCTTGGCCGCAATTCCACCATGGTCACTATGTGCGTACACTTCACACCATGACCATGGTGGAACAGCCGCTGACGCGTAGAACCGTAGCCGGATACGCGATCGGCTCCCTCGGTACAGGAGGATTCTCCACCCTTCCGGGCCTGGTGTTGATTTACTACATGACGGACACCTTGGGCATTGCTGCCATTGCGGCTGGACTCCTTGTGACAGCGGCCAAGGTGTGGGATGTCATCATCGATCCCATCATTGGCGCCAAGTCTGATTATTCCCTTGCGGTCACCGGTTCAAGGCGCCGCTTCATGGTTCTAGGCGGGCTGCTACTGCCACTCTTCTTTTTCTTGACCTTCGCTGTCCCAGCCGGGATGGGCCCCGGGCTGGCCGGTGTGTGGGTGCTGCTTGCCTTCATGGCGACGGCAACTGCATTTAGCCTGTTCCAGGTCCCCTACATTGCTCTGCCAGCTGAGCTAACTTCCAGTTACGATCAGCGGACCCGGCTACTTACTGTCCGCGTGGTGGTCTTATCGCTCGCCATTTTGTTGTTCGGAGCGGGCGGGCCGGCGTTGCGTTCTCTGGGAGGAGACAATGAGCCCGTGGGCTATCTGCTCATGGCGGCGGTTGCTGGCGTGCTCATTGGATTTTTCATGCTGCTCTCCTCACGAGTGGCCCCACAGGGAATCCAGCGTCGTGGCAAATATGGCCAGTTGGGCGCATCTAGCCAATCTGGCAGTATTGCCAGCAACTACAGGGATGGCTTCGCAGCTCTCAAACGTAGCCCGGCTTTCCGCTCCCTCCTCTTCTGCTTTGCGCTGCAAGGGTTGGCCACTGGCAGCATGCTGGCCGGTGCCCAATATGTGGCCACGTGGGTGCTGAAGAACGAGTCGGCAGTGACAATCCTGTTCATCGCCCTGATTGGCCCGGCTCTACTCTTCGCCCCACTCTGGCGTCTGCTTGCGGGCCGGATAGGAAAAGAACGGTCCTTTAACTACGCCAGCATCATGTTTGGCCTGGCCGCGCTGGTAATGGTGGGTTTACTGGCGGCGCCCGGCGAGTGGATCTATCTGCCCGTAGCCCTAGCTGGTGCCGGTTACGCGGGAATGCAGTCCCTGCCCATGTCAATGCTCCCCGATGTCATCTCCCATGATGGGCAAAAACATGGGGAGGGCTCGGCAGGGATCTTCGGTGGTGTCTGGACTGCAGGAGAAACCACAGGCATGGCCTTGGGGGCCACCGTTCTGACGGCGGTGCTTACTGCCAGTGGCTATGTTCAATCTGTAGCCGGTGAAACAGTGGCCCAGAGCCCCGCCGCAATCAACGGCATCATCCTCAGCTTTAGTCTGGTCCCGGCGCTGTTAGTTGTTGCCAGCTTGCTGGTATTCCGCCGCTACCCACTGCGTCAGCAGGACATTGATGCGGGCCAGAACATCTCAACAACACCCCGTAGGGAAGGAACCTCATGATCCAGTTCGCCGCCACCGCTGAAGAAATCCTCCATGAGCTGGCCACCCTGCGTGCCGCCGACGCCCCCACTCACGGCGGTAAGGTCCTCTCCTATGTGTACGATTCAGGGCTGGCGGCCCTCGACGATCTTGCGGCGGCAGCCATGCTCGCCGTTCAGCCACTCAACGGTCTGGACCCCACCACGTTCACCTCGGTGGCCGCCATGGAGCGCGACGTCATCGCCTTCACGCGCGAGTTGTTGGGCGGTGATGAGGACGTTGTTGGCACCGTGACCAGCGGCGGGACGGAAAGTTGCATGCTGGCGGTCAAAACGGCGCGGGAGAACTTTCGCGGGCAAGGAGCCCCGCGGCTGTTGGCCCCGGCGTCAGTGCATGCCGCCTTCCACAAGGCCGCACACTACTTTGGGCTGACCCTTGAGCTGGTCCCTGTCGGCCCAGACGGCAGAGCCGATGCCGCCGCTATGATCGCTGCCATGGTTCCTGGTGTGGCCCTGGTTGTCATCTCAGCCCCCTCCTATCCGCACGCCATACTAGATCCGGTCACTGAGATCGCTGCAGCCGCGCAGGCCAAGGGTATAGACCTTCATGTTGATGCCTGCATTGGCGGGCTGGTGCTGCCGTTCTGGCCGGATCTTCCCGCCTGGGATTTGGCCGTTCCCGGCGTCACGAGCATTTCCGCGGATCTGCACAAGTACGGTTACGCCCCCAAGGGCGCCTCTGTGCTGCTGACACGCGGCCGGGACCGGCAGCGGGCCCAGTACTTTGCGAGCACATCCTGGCCCGGCTACCCCGTAGTGAACCCCACCCTGCTCGGATCAAAGTCCGCTGCGCCGCTGGCCGCCGCCTGGGCAATTATCAAGTTCTTGGGCACCGCCGGCTTTGCGGAGTTGGCAACGTCCTGCCACCGCTCCACGGGGGCACTGCTGGAAACGGTGGCGGGCATTGAGGGGTTGGCGGTGGTGGGAAACCCTACCGGCCCGCTCTTTGCCGTGGCTGTTGATGAGGGTGTTCCGGAAGCAGGGCGGATCGATCCGCATCATTGGGCGGACCGGCTAAAAAGTTACGGGTTCACAGCCCAGTTACAACCAGCTTTCATCCAAAGCGATGGCTCGGTTCTGCCCAGGACAACGCACCTGACCATCACGCCCGTCACGGAGTCCCGCCTGCCGGAGCTTCAACAGGCCATGATCCAAGCCGGTACCGATGTTCGGGGGGTGCCCGGAATCGATCCTCAGCGGGTGCTGGGCCCGGCCGATGGACCCATGGCTGCACTGTTGGCAGGCGCAGCGCAGTTCCCCCGGAATTCCGCCACCGCCCGGCAAATTCTAGGTGCTATGGGGCTGAACGGTGGCGGACTGCCAAGCGCCATGGCCCCGGTGCTGGCACTGGTGGAAGCCTTGCCCAGTGGCGTCACAGAATGGCTCCTCACCGAACTGCTGGCCGAGCTTCTGGAACCCTAAGCAACAGGCCCTGCCGCCCGTTTAGTCCCTGCTATTCCCCGCGGACCACGGCGGCTGTTGCCTCCGCGATCGCCTGCTCTTCATCGGTGGGCACCACCAGGACCGGAATGAGTGAATCCGGGGCGCTAACAACCCGGGGCTCCCTAGAACGCACCAGGTTCGCGGCGCCGTCGAGCTTCACCCCCAGGGCACTCAAGCGGGAGACCACCAGTGCACGGAAGTCTGCGGAGTTCTCCCCAATGCCCGCGGTGAACACCAACGCCTGAGCCCCTCCCACCGCCACGTGGTAGCCGCCAATGTACTTCGCCAACCGGTAGGAGGCTATTTCCAAGGCCAGCGTGGCCCGGGCATTACCTGCGTTGGCCGCATCAACAATGGCCCGCATGTCATTATCGCCAAAGAGCGCCTTGAGCCCCGATTCCTTGTTCAGCATGGTGTCAATATCCTGCGCTGACATGCCCTGACGTTGCAGGAAAATGAGGATGGACGGGTCCACGTCGCCGCTGCGGGTACCCATAACCAGGCCCTCCAGTGGAGTGAATCCCATGGACGTGTCAATGCTGGCTCCACCCTGGATGGCGGTGAGCGAAACACCGTTGCCCAGGTGAGCTACCACTGCGTTGAACGCGTGCACGGGCACACCCAGCAGTTCGGCGGCACGGCCCGTCACAAACTGGTGGGAGGTGCCATGGAAGCCATAACGCCGGATTCCGTATTGGCGGTACAACTCATCCGGGATCGCGTAACGCCAGGCGTGCTCAGGCAGCGTGCGGTGGAAAGCAGTGTCAAAAACAGCCACCTGCGGCATGTGCGGCCACTTGGCTGCGATGGCCCGGATACCCAGCACGTTCGCGGGGTTGTGCAGGGGTGCCAACGGATTCAACCGCTCAATGGAACGGGTAATTTCATTGTTGATCAACACCGGCTCGCTGAAACGCTCCCCGCCGTGCACCACTCGATGCCCCACGGCATCCAGCGGCCTTTGCGCCAGCTCATCTTCTAACGCAGCCGCTACCTGATCCATCGCCTCGCCGTGATCCGCGGGCCCGCCGGCACCTTCTCCAATACGGTCAATCAGCCCGTTGGCCGCCACCTCATTGGTGTCTGTATCCCGCACCTGATACTTCAAGGAGGAGGATCCGGAATTGATCACGAGCACTCGCATTAGAAATCCTTCACTTGGCTGGTTTGGGCCTGGATGGCGGTGATGGCTACAGTATTCACAATGTCTTCCACCGTGCAGCCGCGGGAGAGATCGTTGATGGGCTTGTTCAACCCCTGCAAAACGGGTCCCACGGCAACAGCACCTGCAGACTGCTGCACCGCCTTATAGGTGTTATTGCCGGTGTTCAGGTCAGGGAAGATGAACACCGTGGCCTGCCCTGCCACTGCTGAGGCCGGCAACTTGGAGGCGGCAATGGAGACATCCACGGCGGCGTCGTACTGAATGGGGCCCTCAATGGCCAGATCCGGGCGGGCAGCTCGGGCCAGTTCCGTGGCGCGGCGAACCGCGTCCACAGCCTCGCCGGAGCCAGATCCGCCGGTGGAATAGGAGAGCATGGCAATGCGCGGCTCCACCCCGAATTGGGCGGCTGTGGCCGCAGACGCAATGGCAATGTCCGCCAGCTGTTCCTCATTGGGCTCCGGGTTGACGGCACAATCGCCATACACCAGCACCCTGTCTGCGAGCAGCATCAAAAATACGGAGGAGACAATCTTTGCGCCGGGACGGGTCTTGACGAACTCCAGTGCCGGGCGGATTGTGTTGGCCGTGGTGTGGGCCGCGCCGGAAACCATACCGTCTACGTGGCCCAGCTGAACCATCATGGTGCCAAAGTAGGAGCCGTCCAGCATGACCTCCCGCGCGTGGGCCAAGTCAATACCCTTATGGGCGCGCAGCCGGTGGTATTCAACAGCGAAGGCCTCCCGTAACGGGGAGAGCGCCGGGTCAACAATGTTAATCCCGTTCAGGTCAATGCCGTGGGAGGCAGCCAGTTCCTCCACCGCACTGACAGAGCCCAGAACCGTCAACTCGCAGACATCCCGGCGGTGCAAAATCTCGGCGGCCGCCAGCACCCTTGAATCATTGCCTTCCGGGAGCACCACGTGTTTACGTTCGCTGCGCGCCCGCTCAATGAGTTCGTGTAAGAACCGCAGCGGGGTCATGGTGGCCGGACGGGGCAAGGTAAGGCGTTCTAATAGTTCGCTCTCATCCACGCTGCGGGCCCATGCGCCCATGGCGGCAGCCACCTTCCGCCGTTGACCCGTAGTGATTTCACTGCGCACTTCACTCACTTCTTGAGCGGCACGGAAGGTATCGCCGTCGTGCGCAAAAACAGGGAAGGGGGCGTGGGCAAGGAACGTTAGAACATGAGGATCCGGGGCCAGCCCACCCGTCAGAATCATGCCACTGGGCACCGGGAATTCAGGGGAAAATGCGGAGGCCAGCGTGGCCACCATGACATCGGCGCGGTCCCCCGGGACAATTACCAGATCATTGGCTTGGAGCTGACTGAGGAAATTCCCCACGGTCATGGCGGCCACCTTGATGGCGTGGACGTCACGGTCCAGCTCAGAACTGCCAGCCATTTGGCGTAAAGAAAGGGCAGCGGCCACCTCCCCCACTGTGGGCCGGGAAATTTCGTCAATCTCGGGGATGGCATAGACGGGGCGGTGGCTGTGGCCCGGACGGATAGCTGCAGCAATTGCTTCCATATTTGCCGGATCGGCCCGGTTGACCATCATGGCCAGCAGTGAGCAGTTCACTGAGGCTAGTTCTTTGCGGGCCACGTCAACGGCGTCAGCAACCTCTGCTGCTGCCAAGCCGCGGGCACCAACCACGGCCAGCATGGGCAGGCCCAAATTGTTGGCCAGGCGGGCGTTGAGATCAAATTCCACAGCCGCATCCTGACCGGTGAGATCAGTACCTTCAACAATGATGACATCCGCGTTCTTGGCAATCTCGGAGAAAATCTCCACGGCGCGAGCATCTATTTCCTCGCGTTTGCCGGCGGCCAGCAGCATGCGTGCCTCTGAGCTGCTCATTCCGGCGCGGCACACCTCTGGGCTCAACCCATAGATGCGGCGCAGCATGGCCACGGTGGGATCGGATTCGGGGTCCGCTGCGGAGGTGATGGGCCGGAAAAAACCGATCCTGTCCGCCCGCCTGTGCAAGGCATCAGCCAAGCCCAGAGACACTAACGTTTTTCCGGATCCAGGAGTGGTTGCACTGACATAAATTCCACGGGCCATGGTCATTTTCCGCCTTTCACGGGTATCTCCCAATCCAAGCACTCTCCAGTGACTTCTGAGGCAAATTGCGGCACGAATCACCCCGCTATTTGCCAGAAGTAAGCAAAGTTCAGTGCCCCCTTTAGAGTGGAGGCATGGATGGAATGAGCGATCTGCTTTTTTGCCGTACGTCCGGAACCCTCAGCGTGATAGTGGTGTCCTTGAACGTGCTGAGCGTGGCCGTGATGTGTGCTGCTTTGGCGCTTCTGGGCCGGCGGAACCAGCTGGGTTGGTGGCTGGTTGCGGCAGGTTTCATCTGCGCAAGCGCAGCAGCTTTGATCAACAATGTGAGCTCCGCAGGTGGTTCTACAGTGGTACTGGCTCTGACTTTGATCAGCCTTGTTATTACCCTGGTGTTGACTGCGGGTGTGGGAGTTTACGGCCTCCTCATGTTCCAAAAATTTCCGCCGGCTAACTCAATGATCCGAGACTTCACGTTGCGGCGCTTTGCAACCTCGGATCTGTTGTTCCCGCTACTCGTGGCGATCCTCTATACGGGCGTATCGCTGCTAGCCACCTTGAGTATTTTCCTCAGATTTTCAGCCAGCACGCCACCCGTTGGAGTGCTGGGCATCCTGGCGTTGAACGGATTCTTGTTTGGTTTGCTGCCAGCGGGACTGCTGGGCCTGGCACAGCGGTCCCGATGGGGCTGGTTCTTGATTGCGGCGGCCTCGCTGACCGGAATTGTGGGCACAACGCTCTCCGCCGGTGGTTCGGTGCTGATCTTCCTATTCTTGGCGCAAGGACTCCTGGCGTTGTACGGCTGGGGCCGTTGGGGCTCAATTCCTAAGAGCAGCTGATGCGTTGTTGATCCGCCCCTGGCCGAACGGCAACCACGGTGCCCGGTAGTAAAAGGGTCCGTCAGCTCCAGGGCGCAGAACAAAGCTCGCTTCTCCGTACTTCCACAACCGGTTGAATAAGAACACTGTGACTGTGAGCTCCTGTGCCTCAGGGACTTTCCAATTCCGGGTACCCCACTGGGCGGGTTGAGCGTCTCCACTGACCACCACCGTGGGCCTGGGATACCAGCCCAGCTTCGGCTTGCTGAGGGTCATTTCAAAACGGCGCGTTGCTTTCGGGATGTGACTCACGCCTGCCAGCTTATCCCCGTAGTCCTGTTCAGGGGGCAAAGACGCACCTCGCCAGAGCACCACCGCAGGAGGTCTGGGTGCCAAGAGACCGCACTGGATGCTCTACTCTTCAGGAATGAACAACGCAGCGCAACAGATCACAAATGCCGCGTCCACTTGGTGGAACGCGGTACTGGCAGGCTTCACCCGCACGGATCCTTTAAGTGTCCCTGCCGGAATCCTGCTCGGCATTGTGGCCGTTGCCGTCATTGTGAGTATCCCGCGGGTAACGTGGCGCTGGTTTGGGCTCTATGTGACGTTTGTGCACGAGCTTGGCCACGCCTTTGCAGCACTCATGACGGGGCGCGTGGTGCACGGGCTCAAGATTGGACTGGACCATTCCGGCCAGCTGGTGAGCAGCGGACGGCGCGGTTTCAGTGCCACCTGGTCAGGTTTCTGGGGTTATCCGGCCCCGGCAGTAGTTGGGCTGGCACTGGTTTGGTCTGTTTCTGCTGGCTGGGCCGGTGCTGCAGCCTCCATCGGCGCCCTGATCCTGTTGGTGGCGTTGTTGTTTTTGCGCAATTTCACGGGGATTGTAGTGGCGTTACTGAGTGCTGGCATAGCCCAAACCCTTGTCATGTTCGCGGATGCGCGGACTGTCAGCTGGGCTGTTTTGGTACTGGGAATAGCCCTGGGCGTGGGCTCCGTGCGCGACTTCTTTAAGGTGGCAGCCGTCCATACGCGCCGCCGCACTCAGCTTGCCAGCTCCGATGCCTACCTTCTGGCTCAGGCGACAGGCGCGCCGTCGTTCATTTGGCTCAGTGGATTTGCGGCGGTGATTGCAGGGTCCGCCGCGGTCTCGGCATGGCTGGTGTGGGGAATGCTGGCCCGCTAGCCGCGCGCAGTCACCCGGCACTGGAGACTGTGTAGTGGAGATGCACGACGCCGTTGCCAAAGGCGCGCTGGCCCAGCAGTTCCAGCCGGGTTGCGTAATTAGGCGGCAGCATGGCTTTGCCCCCTCCAACAACAATGGGTGAGAGGAACATGTGGATCTCATCAACCAGCCCCGCCCGCAATGCGTGGGCGGCAAGGTTAGCTCCGCCTACGGAGATGTCCATGGACGAGCCGGCCTTGAGCGTGCGGATGGCCTCCGGATCAAAGGTGCGCTCCAGGCGGGTCCGTTCCGTATTCACGCTTTCAAGCGTTGCGGAGAAAACAACTTTGTCCGTTCCGTGCCAGATTTCGGCGTATTCTTGCATCACGGAATTTTGTTCCGGCTGGTGGTAGATCTGCTCCCACACCTTCATGGTTTCGTAGAGGCGGCGCCCGTAAAGGTAGGTGCCAATGCCTCGTTCTAACTCATTGACATAGCCATGGACCTCCTCATCTGGCATGGCCCACGTGAAACTGCCTTCGCGGTCCTCGAGGTAGCCGTCCAGTGACGTTAATGTGGCGTAAATGAGCTTGGCCATGGCGCGGGTCTCCTGCCGGAACGTGACTGTGTTTTTCTCAAGTATTCACGGGTCACGGCGTTGGATGGAAGCTATTTTCCCAACTTTTTCAACAACCACTTAATGGCTTGGTCTCCCGGGTTGCCGAAGGGGTTCTCATCCACCACATACGTCCAGGTGGTGGAGCCGCTGCGCACTCCGGCCGCGTCTAAGTCCACGTGCCCGTCCACCACGTCCAGCTCTTCAACAGTGGTGAGGGCTTCTGCTCGGGCGTCGTCGAGGAAGCCCTCAAAGACTCTGATGGTTTCGCGCCGGAATTCATCCAACGGGTTCTGCCGCCCCAGCGCCCGCAAGTGGATCGCGGCCCGCTGCTCAGACAACTGGGCCAAGTGATCGCTCCACATCCCGTCCAGCACAAAGAGCATTACGGCCTTGCACACGCGGGCCAGCTCCTCCTCCCCCACGGCTTTGAGGAGTTCATCCAGCCGGGGGCCTTCGGCAATGGCATCCAACGCATCCAGTGCCGCTCCCGGGGTGCGCAGGAAACGGTCCCGTTCGGCCAGCACCACCCTGCGCTGGTAGGCGATCAACTCGTTGTACTTCCACGAGTTTTGCTGCGTGGTGAAGCGTTCCTGTTCCGCGAGCCGCTGCGCCCGGTCCAACAACGTGGACACGCCCGCCTTGGTGACCAGTCCGGCGTCGTCCAAGTCTTGGGCAACAGCATCCGTGAGTTCTAGACCGTGCGCCTCCTCACCATTGGCGGCGGGATCCTCCATGCTGGAGAAGATAATACTGGCGCCGGGATCACCCTGCCGCCCGGCCCGGCCCCGCAGCTGGGAGTCCAACCGCGGCGAGTAGAACCGGCCCACGATGACCACCAACAGGCCGCCCAGCGCCGCGACCTCCTTGTGCGCCGCCGGGTCCGCCGGCGATCCACCGAGCAGAATGTCCGTGCCGCGACCGGCCATCTGGGTCGAGACCGTGACGGTGCCACGCCGCCCGGCCTGGGCGATTACCTGCGCCTCCGCGCTGTCATTGCGAGCATTCAGGACCTGACAGTCGATGCCGGCGGCCTGAAAAAGTGTGGCAAACCGCTCCGAAGTGGCCACGTTGTGGGTGCCCACCAGAACGGGCTGGCCGGTGGCATGGGCGTCCTGGACCGCCTGAATGACGGCGGCATCGCGCTGCCCGGCGGTGGCATAAATCTTCTCAGGCAGGTCCTGGCGGATGCACGACTTGTGGGATTCGATCCGGCCAGCATCCAGCTCATAGTGCGTGCGCAGGTACTCCGAAACCGCCACGGCCGTGCCGCTCATACCCGTCACGGACTTGAACGACTTAATGAGGTCCCGCACCAGCAGTTGGTCCAGTACCTCGCCCTGCTCCGTCGCGTTCAGGCCCTCCTTCGTTTCCACGGCGGCCTGCAAACCGTCCGGCCAACGCTGCAACGCTGCAACCCGGCCGCGAGAATCGGAGACAATCTCGGCTTTGCCGTCACGGACAATGTAGTCAACGTCGCGCTGCAACAAAACCTCGGCGTGCAGGGCCGTGTTGATGGAGGAAAACAGCGGCGTGCCTTCACTGGAATAAAGTTCGACGCCGGGCCACCTCACCTCCACTTTGGCTAGCCCGGCGTCCGTCAGGGACACGTTCCGCTTGTCGGATTCAACGGTGTAGTCGCGGCCTGCGTGGAGCGTTTTGACGAAGTCCGCCACGTCAACGGACTGCAATTCACTGCGTGCCCGGCCGGCCAGGACCAGCGGAAGCGTTGCCTCATCCACCAGGACCGAATCAATTTCATCCACAATGCACACCTCGAAGGGCTGCACCATGGCTTGTTCCGGCTCGGTGCACGTGCGGTCCCGCAGCACATCGAAGCCAAGCTCATTGACGGAGACATAGACAATGTCGGATGCATGGGCGCGGCGGCGGTCCTCCGACTCCATACCCTCGGTCACCGCGGCCGCCGTGACACCTAGACGCGCAAAGAACGGGCCCATCCACGCGGCGTCTCGCCGGGCAAGGTAGTCGTTGACGGTCAGAACATGAACGTGGCGCCCGCACAGGGCATGGGCTCCAGCCACCAGCGCACCCACCAGAGTTTTACCTTCTCCAGTGTCCATCTCCACCACGGTGCCGCGCAGCATGTTGGCGGCGGCCAGCAGCTGGGTGTCAAAGGGTGTCATGCCTAGGGCCCTGGTTGCTGTCACTGAGGCAGCAAATAAATAGTCCTCGAGTTCCTGATTGCTCCATGAAGCCGCGGGACTGCTCCCAGAGGAGGCGGCGGAACTGCTCCCAGAGGGGGCGGCGGAACGAAGCTTCTGCAGCAGCGCCTCGATCTGCTCGGGCGCGGCGCCACGGCTAGCAGCACGTTGGACGGCTTTGCTGACAACGCCACCGAGGCCGCTGGTGTCTACAACCCCTGGGGCGTTGAAGAGCCAGTTCTTGAACTTGTTAGGCAGGCGCAAAATACCTCGAGTCTCTGGGAACCGGTCCAGCCGGTGCTCCTACCAACGTACCCTCCCCGGCTGTAGTTTCACCGGCGGTTCCGGCAACAGCGAAAGTTCAGTGCCGCGGCGTTTGCCCGGTTGCGCTCAGTACTTTTGCGAAGGCAGCCACAGCCTACTCCTCTGTTTCTGGCCCCCACCTCTCCCCATTACCTCAGACACGCACACGCACAGCGCCCTACCGTTAGTGCGCTGCGTCACAAAAGGATCATTTGCCACTCAGTTGGGCTGCGGGGGCGACTTTTTGCAGTCTCAATGCTAAATTGTGATGCATAACACTGGCGGCGAGGGCGGCGCCGGAACTCCCGAATCGCCGGAAGGACCTCGCTTGATTACGAAAATGTCCAACCTCATTGCCCTGCTGTGGCGCGAGGTGCTTAAGTTTGGCGCAGTGGGCGGTCTGGGCTGGTTTATAGACAACGGGATCTACACGTTGCTGTGGCACGGCCCCATGTCAGATGGCACCATCAAGGCCCGCGTGGTCTCTACCATCATCGCCACCTTGTTCGCCTGGTTCGCCAGCCGGTACTGGACTTTCCGCCACCGCCGTTCCGAGCGGGTATGGAAAGAATTTGCACTATTTCTGCTGATGAACGGGCTAGGCCTTGGCATTGTGCTGGCCTGCCAGGTCATCTCCCGCTATGTTCTGGGATACACCACCTTCACGGCAGACTTCATTGCCGGCGGCGTGGTGGGCCTGGTTCTGGCCACCATTTTCCGCTTCCTGGCCTACAGGTACTTCGTGTTCAACGAAGAGCTCGGCGAGACGCTCCAACCCGTCCCGAGCGGATCAGGTCCGGCTCTGGTCGGGGCAGGTCAGCGCTGACACCACCAGCGCTATATGACACCTGGCACTGGGCCGCTAGCACCACCAGACACTGAGCACCGAGCCTGCCAGCCCCTCCTACTCGAAACGCATGGTCCCCAACACGGCGGGGGCTGCGGGCGGCCCGTCTTGCTGACCATTTGATGTTCCCTGGTCAGCTACTTTTTCCACAGCATCTAAGCCGCCGTTCACTTCACCAAATACCGTGTATCCCCCGGCGGCGTCCCGGCCAATGCTGGTGTCCCCGTAGACAATGAAGAACTGACTACCGTGACTGTTCGGTGAGCTGGTTCGCGCCATGGCGAGGGTGCCGCGTTGATACACATTGTCTGAGGGCGCGTTTTCAATGGGGCCAAACTCGTAGCCAGGCCCACCGGCGCCTGTGGCGGTGGGGTCACCGCACTGCAAAATATCGAAGCCGCCCGTGGTCAGTCGGTGGCAGGTGGTACCGGAAAAGAAGTCCGTCTCGGCCAAGTGAAGAAATGAGGCCACCGCGGCCGGCGCCTTATCGCCAAAGAGTGTCACATCCATGGTTTCACCGTTGAACTCCATGGTTCCAGTCCATTCACGGCTCTGCGCCTTGCTAGCATCAGGGGCTGCCACCGCGTCTGGATCTCCACTGGAATCCGTTTCAGGTATCAGCACCAGCACCGCCCAAACAATGCCCACTATCACCACCACCAGTGCGGCAATCAGCGCCACCATCTTTTTAGAATTGGCACTGGCAGTCTTCTTCAATGTGGGATTGTGCATGCGGATCAGTCTAGGAGACATCCAGACCCTCGCCCGCCAGATGTTCCCTGCCAGCCCTCCCCCGCCACAGCGCTACCGGCGGCTGCGGGCAATCACAGCCTCAATCTCCACCGCAGTGACACCATTGGCCAGAAGGAACGCCCGAACATTCACTCCCTCAACAAAATTCTCCACAGCCTGCCCGCGCCCCTGCACCACCGCGGAGAGCTCTCCCGCCTCCAGATGCCGTTCATAGGGATGTTTCACGGGGGCCACCAAATGCCACTCATTAATACCCCGTGTGGCCCGTTCGTCCTCCGCAACCGCCAACTCCGCCTGCCCCAATAACATCAATAGCAACGTGGCAATGAGCCCGGTCCTATCCCGCCCGGCCGAGCAATGAATCACCACCTTGCCCTTTGCCGCAGCTAATTCCTTGAACACGGCCGCCACCCGTTCCGGAAACATCTCCAGCATGTCTGCATAGAGCCGTGGGTGGTTCATATAAGGATGGAAGTGGTCCCGATAACGTGGATGCTCAGGGTCCTCCGTGGGTGAATGGACCACGTTGAACCCCGCCTTGGCGGCCTCACTCACCACCGGGTCGCTGGGCCTGTGCTTACGCTCGCCAGAGTTGCGCAGGTCAATGACGGTACGGACGCCGTCAGTGTACAGTTCTCTCCAGCCACGTTCGGTGAGCCACTCGCTGCGTCCCATCCGGTAAATATCGCCTGCAAGCAGATGCGCATTGACGGCCCCCTCCCACTGCGGCCCAGTCACCGCTTTTTGGCCAATCGGTAGTCAAGGCCGTTGCGCACTTGCGGCCATTCGGCAGCCAGAATGGAGAAGACCGCTGTGTCCCGCAACGAGCCATCAGCCATGCGGATGTGCGCGCGCAGCACGCCGTCCTGTTTGGCGCCGAGCCGGGCAATGGCTCCGCGTGATTGCATGTTCATCCAGTGCGTGCGGAATTCAACGGCCACACAGCCCAGACTTTCAAAGGCGTGCCCTAGAAGCAGCCGCTTGGCGTCTGGGTTGGTGCCGCTACCTTGCACGCTCGCGGCATTCCACGTGGAGCCAATCTCCAAGCGAGGCACGCCTGCGTCAATGTTCATGTAGGTAGTCATGCCGATGACCTGCCCAGGCTCTCCCGTCTCCGGATCGTTGAGTCTTATGGTGAACGGCAGCATGGAGCCGACCTCTTGGAGGGCAAGACGCCGCTGAATCTCCTGGCTCATTGCCTCTGGCCTCGGAACGGAGGTGTACCAAAGGTTCCACAACTCCCCGTCTGAGGCAGCAGCCACCAAACCCTCATGATGTTCCAGACTCAGCGGCTCAAGCGTTACGTACTTACCCTGGAGGGTAACTGGGGCAATCTCGGTCATGGGAAAACCCTAGCCGATGCCGTGCCCTGAACTTATGCGTACCTCACACTGATGAACCGGGCGCATATTGGTTGATGCGCCGCCCAGCCACCCAGCCCAGCGCAGCGCATATTTTTTCGCGGCACGGCGAATCCGCACACGCGGGCCGCTTGGTGGTCTGAAACCATGAGCTGGCAGAGGTGGAACCCTCCGATGAGGCGTTCATGTGTGGGCGTTGGGTCAGCGCATTTTGGGGGAAGGCCTACCAAAGGCCGCAACCCTAGTTCACCATGGCCAATCCCGAGGGCAATGAATTCTGCATCGGCTGAAAGCTAGATACAACAAAGGCTGGACAGCGGTGTAACCGCTGTCCGGCCTTTGTTCTACAACTCTTAGATGCCGAGCCCTATGAAACTAGTGACGACGGCGGACCGAGAGTACTGAGAACGCGCCCAGCGCAAGCAGCATCAATGCGGCGCCGATGAATATGACCGAGCTCGTGGAACTCAGACCCGTATGAGCCAGATCATCCTCGCCAGCCGGCGTGGTCGCAGGCGTCGTAGCCGGGGTCGTCGCGGGTGTACTAGCAGGCGTCGTAGCCGGGGTCGTCGCAGGCGTCGTAGCCGGGGTCGTCGCAGGCGTCGTAGCCGGGGTCGTCGCAGGCGTCGTAGCCGGGGTCGTCGCAGGCCAGGCGTCGTAGCCGGGGTCGTCGCAGGCGTCGTAGCCGGGGTCGTCGCAGGCGTCGTAGCCGGGGTCGTCGCAGGCGTCGTAGCCGGCGTCGTCGCAGGCGTCGTAGCCGGCGTCGTCGCAGGCGTCGTAGCCGGCGTCGTCGCAGGCGTAGTAGCCGGCGTCGTCGCAGGCGTAGTAGCCGGCGTGGTCGCAGGCGTAGTAGCCGGAGACGGGGTCGGGCGCACGTCTACTTGGCAGCCGAAGTCATCGTCTCCGAGCAACGGGAAAGCGTGCATCTCAGATCCAACTCCACGGTGATTCAAGTTCCCCGCTACGAAGATCCGTCCGTTCGTTCCGGACGCAGAGACCTCAGTAGTCCCTCCTGAGGAGGGCACCAAGATGCTGCCCGGAATTTGTGCCGAACCGCCAACACTCACATTGGCCGCCCCCTCGAAGTTCCACACCAGCCGCGCCGCAATGGCACCAAACGGAGACTCCTCCGGCGCTGTGGCGTTAGTGCTCATGACAGAGCCAGCATCATCCAACAAGGCATTGAAGAAGAGTCCAGCGGTAGGTACGCCCGTCACGTTGACAACAACACGTGTGTTGGCAGGGATGTCCTTGAACTGCAGAGAGAGGTTGATTGCGGCGGTGCCCAGCTTGCTGCCATCCACAGTAAAGACTTGAGGGGATGAGACGCCATCGCCCGTCAACACAGCGGACCAAGCATCCAGTGCGGCCGTGCCGGTGTCAGGCAGGGCGGAGAACGCCTCTGAGCGCTCTTTCAATAAAGCACTGAAATCCGTGTGGCTAGAAACTGCGGAGGCATCCGGAACGGACAACTCGCCACCATTTGTGACCAGTTTCCCGGCCGGGACTTTGTTGGCACCCGCAATACGTACGGCCCCGCCTTGGTCCGTGCCGAATCCAACGTCAAGGGTGGTCCCGTTGCTGCTTGCATCCCCGCCCACCAGCAGCATATCCGCGCCGGGTGTAGGTCTAATCTGCGAGCCAACTCCAACAACCCCAATGTTGTACCGGCTCGCATCAGCCTTATTAAAAGAGGCATCTCCCATGACCACAACGAGCCCTTCAGCTTCAGCTGCCTTCTCAGACACCGTGAAGTTGCCGCCAACAAAAATATTGGTGTTGTTGTCAAACCCTTCCACCGCACCGTTGCCCAGCCCGGGCATGTTCTCCGGGCAGGCAAACCCGCCGTCAGCATTTGCCGTGGGAATCACTGCCAAGAATCCGCCCACAGTCAACGCTGCCGCCAATGCGGACGCGGCCAGAATGGCTGAGCCCCTGACGGAACTCGAACTACTTTTTTTCAAAATTCTCAACCCCAATTGTTTGCAACCATGACACCCCGTACTCGTGGGTAACATATTTGAAACTATCCAAAAGGACCATGAAGCGCACCTCAGTCCATCTTCTCCCGCAGATCGCTGAGCGTTCGGGCTGAAACAACGTCAAGCAGGGAGGATTGAACTTGTTCGATATTGATTGATAATGGCCCACCCTGACCATTCGGGCAAGCAACATTCGCTAAACTAGCTATTTGGCCAGTAGCGCGCACGTCACCCGCTGACAGCTTTTTTGAAAATCCATCAACTTTACTTATCGACACATTCCGTCACATTGTGACGCGCCCCATCACGCACCCCTCCCAGCTAAGATCGTTAGCGTGAATGCAATGAATCTTCCTCCCCAGGTATCTGACATCTTCGATCCCACCCGGTGGCGCGTGGTGGAAGGCTTCGACTTCACTGATATGACCTACCACCGGCAAGTGGAAAGGGACTCCGATGGCGCCATTGTCCGTGACCTTCCCACAGTCCGCATCGCCTTTGACCGGCCAGAGGTGCGCAATGCATTCCGCCCGGCCACAGTCGATGAGCTGTACCGGGCCATGGACCACGCCCGCATGACCCCTGACGTGGCCACCGTGCTGCTGACCGGCAACGGCCCCTCCCCCAAGGACGGCGGCCACTCCTTCTGCTCCGGCGGCGATCAGCGCATCCGCGGCCGCGACGGCTACAAGTACGCAGAGGGTGAAACCAAGGAGACCATTGACCCCGCCCGCGCCGGGCGCCTGCACATCCTTGAAGTGCAGCGGCTCATGCGCACCATGCCCAAGGTGGTCATTGCCGTGGTCAATGGCTGGGCGGCTGGTGGCGGGCACTCCCTCCACGTGGTCTCGGATTTGACCATCGCCTCCCGCGAGCACGGCAAGTTCAAGCAGACGGACGCCACCGTGGGCTCCTTCGACGCCGGTTACGGCTCCGCCCTGCTGGCCCGCCAGATCGGGCAAAAGAAGGCCCGCGAGATCTTCTTCATGGCCCGCGAGTACTCCGCCGAGGACATGGTGTCCATGGGCGCCGTCAATGAAGCCGTGGCCCATCAAGACTTGGAAAACGTGGCGTTGGAATACGCGGCTGATATTGCCCGTCAGTCCCCGCAAGCCATCCGCATGCTCAAATTCGCCTTCAATCTGGCCGACGACGGCCTGGCCGGCCAGCAGGTCTTCGCTGGGGAAGCCACCCGCCTGGCCTATATGACGGACGAGGCAGTGGAGGGCAAGGAAGCGTTCTTGGAAAAGCGCGATCCCGACTGGTCTTCCTTCCCCTACTACTTCTAGGAAACACCTCCTGATGAACATTGAACCCCTGCTCAAAGCACTCTCAGACGCACTCGCTGGCGAGGGCCCCGCGGTCCAGATTTCCCCCGATGGCAGCTTCGCCCTCATCCCGCAAGCCGAGCTGGGACTGCCCGCCGGCAGCGATACCGAGATTGCCGCCGTCGTACTGACCTCCGGGAGCACAGGCACCCCCAAGCGCACCCTGCTCAGTGTGGATGCGCTGGCCGCCTCAAGCGTGGGAACGGCGATGGCGCTCTCGGGTGAGGGGCAATGGCTGTTGGCGTTGCCCATGAATTATGTGGCCGGGCTGCAGGTTTTGGTGCGCAGCCTGTTCGCCGGAACCCGCCCTTGGGCCATGGATTTGAGCGCCGGATTCACCCCTGAGGCGTTCACTGAAGCCGCCTTGGAACTGACGGACAAGATGCGTTTCACCTCGCTGGTGCCCACGCAGCTCAGCCGCCTGTTGAGAAATCCCAGCGCCGAAACCCTGACCGTGTTGCGCCGTTTCAACGCGATCCTGCTCGGCGGCGGGCCTATCAACCCGGTGCTGCTTGAGGCCGCACGCGGTGCCGGGCTGAAGGTTGTGACCACCTACGGCATGTCTGAGACCTGCGGCGGGGCCGTATACGACGGCGTCCCGCTCGACGGCGTGCACCTCACCATCCGCGATGGCCGGGTGCTGCTTGGCGGGGACGTGGTGGCTTCCGGATACCTGGGAAATTCGGCCCTCACCGAAGCATCCTTCTTCGAGGAAGAGCACCACGGCGAGATGGTGCGTTGGTATGCAAGCGGAGACCTGGGCGAGTTGGATGACCAGGGACGGCTGCGTGTTCTGGGCCGTGTTGACGATGTCATCATCACCGGTGGGCTGAAGGTTTCCGCGGCTGCTGTCACCAATGGGCTGCACCGGGTGCAGGGCGTGCGCGAAGCGTTTGTGGTGCCCGTAGATTCCCTTGAATGGGGACAGCAGGTAGCCGCCATGGTGGTTGCCTCCTGCTCCGAGTCTGAACTATTACAGGGTGCGGCAGCTGTTTTGGAGCCACATTTAGTGCCCAAGACTGTGGTGTTAGTCTCCGAACTGCCCTTGCTAGCCACGGGAAAACCTGACAGACGCGCCATTTTGGCGGCACTGACCGAAGCCTCCCGCTCCGCCTGAGCGCGGAAAGAGGCAGAATTAACGTAGGGCTCTCTGGCCCGCTGACTTTTTTATCTATATAAGGAGTAACGCTGTGGCCACTGTGGGTCAATGGATTGCCGGGGCCCGGCTGAGGACCCTTCCCATGGCAATTGCCCCCGTCATCATCGGTACTGGCGCAGCCTACGATTTGGGTGCTCTGCACTGGGGGCGCGCCGTCTTGGCCGCCCTGGTGGCGTTGTTGCTGCAGATCGGGGTGAACTACGCCAATGATTATTCCGATGGCATCCGCGGCACGGACGAGGTCCGGGTAGGTCCGTTGCGCCTGGTGGGCAGTGGGGTTGCGAAGGCGTCGCATGTGAAGATGGCGGCGTTTGCGGCGCTGGGACTGGCCATGGTTGCCGGGTTGGCCCTGGTGTTGTTGTCCCAAGCGTGGTGGCTGTTGCTGGTGGGCGCCGGCGCGGTTCTGGCTGCGTGGGGGTACACCGGCGGCAAGAACCCCTACGGCTATATGGGGTTGGGAGATGTTTTTGTGTTCATCTTCTTTGGCCCTGTGGCAACGTTGGGTACCACCTTCACCCAGGCCGGGCAGGTGAGCACGGCGGCAGTGTTGGGCTCAATCGGCACTGGACTGATCGCCGTCGCACTTTTGATGGCCAACAATGTCCGTGACATTCCCACTGACACGGAGGTGGGCAAGCGGACTCTGGCCGTGCGGCTGGGCGATAAGAACGCGCGGCTCAGCTATGTGGTGATGCTGGTGTTGCCGCTGGTGCTCATGATGATTCTGGTGCCAGCCAAGCCGTGGATTTTGCTGGTGCTGCTGCTGCTGCCGTTCATGCTGATGCCCAGTTGGTTGATGCTCAAGGGCAAGAAGCGCAAGAGCCTTATTCCTGTCCTGCAACAAACGGGGCTGATCAATCTTGGATTCAGCGTGTTGTTCGCCGCGGCTATGATGCTGACCGCGCTGTAATTGCTCGGCCCCTGCTCCGTAACTGCTGAGCCGGGCGGGCCGTTAGGCGAGCAGCTCAGGCGGGTTCGGCGCCTGCGGGCTTGTCCAAGGTGGCTGTGCCTGATTTGCGGTCGGCGTCAATCCAGATGTCCGGGTTTTCGTCGATGAGTGCATCCTCGGCGTCAGCGTCCGCCATGGCACCGGCCGACTGGCTGGTGGTGGCGTTGGGGGCGAAGGTTTTGGCAACAATAGCAGTGGCCCCGTCACGCTGCTTGCGTAGGAAGAAGAAGCTGACCACAAACGCACACAGGGCCGCAATGAGGGCTGCGGTGAGCGGGGTGAAGTTCAGCGCCATGTAGGCGATGAGGAAGAATGCCAAGAAGAGCACGCCGCGGATCAGGGAGTATTTGATGAAAGCCACGTTCTCAGTTTAGCCGCTGAAGCTGGGCATCTGCCCTACGTCATTGCCGAGCCCGATTTTTCGCACAACGCTAGAATGAAGTATGCGCTATATCATTCCATTGACTTTAGGTGTTGTCCTGTTTGTGTACGGACTCATTGACTGCCTTCGCAGTGAACCCAGTGACGTACGCAGCATCCCCAAGCCTGCATGGGTACTGGTGATCATCTTCTTGAACGTCATTGGTGTGGGGCTGTGGTTCCTGTTCGGCCGCCCACAATACGCCTCTGCGTCTTCGGGTGCTTCTTCGGGTGCCGCCACCAAGTTTGGACCGTCCTCGAGCGGCCAACGCAGCCCGGCCTCTTCCGGTAACCATCAGCGTTCCTCCGCGCCCGACGACGATCCCGAGTTCCTGCGCAACCTTGCGGTGAACAGGGCCCAGATGCTTGAGGCAGAGAGGCTTCGCAAGCTCAAGGCAGAGTTGGAGGCCCGTGAGGCCAAGCTCCGCGAAGAGCACCCCAACGACGAAACGAAGAAGTAGCTTCCCCGCACTTCCTGTGTGAAGAAAACGCTCTCCGGAGGGTGCCTCGCGGTAAGGCCAGCTCCGGTTTACAGCGCGTGAATTCCCGCCAGGGTAGAAAGCACTTCAGAGTCACAATGAAGAGGGGCGGGCAAGAGATGCACACGCATGCATCTCTTGCCCGCCCCATAGGGTTAATTACTGTGGTCTTCTCAAGCTGTCGAGGACCACTTACTGCTGGTATTACTGGCACTACTTGTCTTACTACATCCGTCTCCTCCTGCTTGACGGCCCGGTATTACTGGTACTGCTGTGGTTGTCTCAAGCTGTCAACAACCACCTAATGATGGCACTGCCATGGTCTTCTCAAGCTGTCGAGGACCACTTACTGCTGGTATTACTGGCACTACTTGTCTTGCTATATCTTGTATTGCTATATCCGTCTCCTCCTGCTTGACGGCCCGGTATTACTGATACTGCTCTTGCTGTGGTCTTCTCAAGCTGTCGAGGACCACTTACTGCTGGTACTACTGGCACTACTTGTATTGCTATATCTTGTATTGCTATATCCGCCTCCTTCTGCTTGACGGCCCGGCATTACTGGTACTGCTGCGGTCTTCTCCATCTGATAAGGACCACTGATTACTGCAACGGTGCTTCCCCCTCGACAACCAAATACAACTACTTTGAACGGGGGAACTTCCGTTCTCTTGTTCTTACGAGAAAAAATATAACCACTCTTTGAAGTCTCGTCAAGTCTAATTTTTGTCCGTCTGAGTCAGGTCATATGTTGGGGATGATTCAGGACCATCTTTGTGCCTGCCACTGGCTCCTTTGCTGAGTCAGAACTGCAGGGTTTAGTCACCGAAACTGCGGACTCAAGGCTACTAATCTTTTCTGAATTGCGCGCCCATCCCGAATCGGGGATGGCGTGCTTTAGGTGCGGTGGGACAACTTGGCCTTGAGGAGTGCGTTCTCGGTTTCCAAGGCGAGAACCAAGCGGATTCCGGAGAGGTTCAGTCCTAGTGCGAGCAGTTCGGCTATCCGGTGCAGCCGGGTGAGGTCATCTTCACTGTATCTTCGTGTTCCCCCATCGGTGCGGCCCGGCTCTAGGAGCCCTTTGCGCTCATAGAGCCTCAGGTTTTGTTGGCCCATCCCCACAATCTCAGCTGCGACGGAGATAGCGTACACCCCGCGGGCCCGTGGATGTTCTGCCACTTTCGTCACTCCCTTTCAATGGTTCAGCTCAATGATCCATCAGGTTCTACTAAAAGTTATCTTGCATCAGCGTGTCAGTCATGTTATAAAAATTCTATACCCGCCAACACAGATCGAAGCGGGGTAGTTACAGAAAAATAGTGTGACACTGACAAGGAGTGACTAACCATGTTGATGCGTACAGATCCTTTCCGGGAACTCGACCGGATTGCCCAGCAGGTTCTGGGCACAGCTAACAGGCCCGCAGCCATGCCCATGGATGCTTGGCGTGATGGGGACACCTTCGAAGTTGAGTTTGATCTACCCGGGGTGAGCCCGGACTCGATCAACCTAGATGTAGAACGCAATGTCGTGACGGTCAGGGCTGAACGGCCAGCCTTGGACGGGAAACTGGAAATGCTGGCATCCGAACGGCCACGCGGGGTGTTTAGCCGGCAACTGGTCCTCGGTGAAAATCTGGATACGGAGCAAATCCAAGCCAGCTATGACAGTGGCGTGCTGACCCTCCGCATTCCCGTTGCCGAGAGAGCCAAACCACGCAAAATCTCCATCACCACCAACGAAAAGGAGTACGAAGCCATCAATGCCTAACCTTCCAAAAACCAGGCAGCTCCTGTTCTGAGGGGGGCGGCAGGGTAGAGACAGTGGCGGTCCCCGGACATAGGGCCGGGGACCGCCACTCACAGCTATTCCCGCAAGGAAGCCATCACCCTTGCATAGGGGGCTTTCCCTCACGGCCTAAGGCAGTGAAATGGTATGAAAGAAGCTTCTCATCTCTACACAGACCACTCCATATTGATCCGGAGGCTACAGGCGTTGCGTTAGGGATTCGAAAAGATTGCAGCAGTGGGAACCAGCCACCAGGAGGTGCAGTTAGATGAGCGCATGGCGTCGTTACGATTCTCCCTTATTACCAGCCTTCAACGAACGTTTTGAACAACGTTGGGGCAAAGGCACAGCTCCCTTTCTTGACCCTGAATTACACGAACAACCCCTACCAAGAGCGCAATGGATCAATGTGGACACCGGAGCGGCAGTAGCCGTAGTCCCAGTCTGGGCTGGCGATGAAAGCAACCGCTCCTTCGCTACCTTCTATCTGCCACCGGGAGGAGATATATGGCTACTGCGCCCCGGCAGCATCGACTATCTGGAATCCCAAACAACCCAGCACATCACCCTCCGCAACCAGGCGTTCAAAAAAGCAGTCGAGTACGCAAAAGCCTTCATCTACGGACCCGACGACCACGACTTCTAAAGCCACGCCCTCAGGCCGGCTTCAGCAGCTAATCCGCTGCAAAGAACCATTGGGCGGACGGTCAGGTGCGTGCTAAGAATGACGGTATCGGCCGAAAGTCACAAGTTAGATGTCAACTAAACCTTGATCAGACCCAAAGAATGCCTCCGCGGCTACTTTCGGTCGTCCTGAGCAGTGACGGAGTGCGTTGAGGAAACCCGGGGCCGGTCTTTCCAAGCGCCGGTTGACCACAAGGTCACCGCGATGAGCGCTGGCTGGAAGAAGAGTCGCACCAGACGCTTGGAGTCGGTGTCGAGCCCAAAGCCGTCGCGCGCATGCAGCCACTGGGCGATGTTCCCGGGGAAGACGGCGATAAAGAACAGTGCCACCACCCACCCCACAGGGACGCGCCGACGCGCGAGCAACATCAGCGCCGCACCAAGGGTGATCTCGACAATGCCGGAAGCTACGACGACCAGGTCGGCATCAAGGGACACGAACTTCGGGACCTGCGCCTGGAATTCCTCGCGGGCTACTGTCAGATGGCTGACGCCGGCGAACGCAAGAATTGCACCCAGTACTAGACGAACGATCGTGCGTGGCGTGGATGTGCGTCCCGACGGCGCGACGAGTCGTGCCAGGAATGACTTGCCGTGATCAGTCATTGTGAACCTTCCCAAGAATCATGCCGTGGTTTTGTGGTGCGCGTCGTAGGATCACGAGCTGATTTCATGAGCATAGTAGCTTTGCTCATACTCTTCAGGGGCGCGGTGTCTCATAACCTAGTTGCCTCTAAACCTATGGGTTTCGAGACAACTAGGTTATGAGACACCGACTGCGGTTTCCACTCAGCCGCGGACATCGCAGAACGCCAACATCTACGTGTGTCATTTTCCCAAGACGAACGCAAGAATATCAGGAGTGGTGTTCTCTCATCTGATTTTCAGAGGTGCTAAGCACGGAATTTCAGAAGGTCTCAGCACAACCCTCCATTGCCCGCAGTGGAACCGTCATATCTCACAGATCCCTGACCATAGAGAATTCACCGTGCTTTCCGGCTTGCGCTTGTCACCAAAATTCATGACAACAACAAAGAAGCTTAAAGTTCTGAGTGCTGATCCCCCGATAATAATGATTATCTAAGGCAGGCGATATATCGCGTTCTATCGTTACTTGCTAAGTTGTGACGTTGTAGATGCAACGCACCCACGCTGGTGGAGGTGGTGTTCTCACTTCCACCAGCGTCAGTAAACGTGTATCTCTTCCTCGGAAATCCCGCCTGACTGCTGAGCACCGACCGGGCATAGTCGCTAGGTCTCACCGTTGGAGTTAGCCTTAGCTCTCTGGTGCGGTGGGATGAGGCAACAGCTGCCGTAGTTAGTCTGTGTGGTGTGGCCCGGCCACCATTTCGGCCAGCTTTACCAGCGAACCCTCCAACTGTTGCGCCTGGACCAAGGGAAAAGATACCTGTGCAAGTACAGACTTGTCCGTAACTTGGCTCCAATCATAGGTAAGGGAGACTCTGGTGGATGACGGTGACTCGGCCTCCAGCTCCCACACCCATTGCCAGCCAGTGGGTTCCTCTCCGGAACTCGCTGTTTTCCAGGCAAGAAGCTTGTTTACGTCATATCCGACCACATAGTTGTCGGTCTGATAGTTACCGCCCAGCTTATCCAGATACATGTTCATGGTAAAGATCTGCCCCACAGCGGTGATTCTGTCCGTTTTCTCGTCTGATTGCACCATGCCAGAGCCATCGAGCTCTGCGTGGTTGGCAGGGTTGCTCAGTACTTTGAAGATCTCCTTCGCCGGGGCATCGAACAGGCGGGCAACAGTAATTTTTCCTTCGTTATCAGTCATTACTCCAGCATGTAGCAGTCCGTGTAGGGATGACAAGTCCCCGGGGTCCCCGCGCTTACAAGATTCTGATTACAGGTAGAGGAATGACCGCCCAAGACTTTACTCAGAGCCATATCGGGATCACCTAGCCGTTTCATCTAGCCTCGCGGACCTTAAAAATGGCACAACGAAATCCGCTAATGAATAAGGCTGTTCGCAAGGGCACCAGCAACTGATTGCTCGTATACCGCACTGCGATGGTCCCTGAAGAGGCAGCTGAAGTGGCCCGCTGCAGTTTGGTCCAAAGCGGTGATGGCTACCGCACTGCCCGGCTTCTGGGTGCTCTCCCTTATAGATTCCGGCGTGGTCAATGATGCGCTGATGTCAGTGCAGTCATTCCAAGACACGCCGGCCGCCCACAAGGTGCTCCTAACCGGAGTCACTGCCTTGACCATGTCCAGCAACGACACCAAGTAGCCGTTCCCGAGGTACTAACAATCCCCTCACCACGTCACCACCACTAACACGGGCAACGGACGACGGATCCTGAAATTGATGTGTTGGAGCAAGCTCAAAATAGTAGTAATCGTAGTAGGACTACTACAACGATTACTAGACAGGAGGTCTCCCGTAGCTGAACAATCAGTGAAAGATCGCGTTTACACCGCCGCCGAGCAGATCAGCGCCGAGCGCAACCCCACGGTCGCCACCGTGCGCGAAGCCGCCGGGGTGTCTAACGCCGACGCAACCCGGTTTTTGAAGGAATGGCGGACTGAGCGTGATAGCGCTGGATCTAAGATCGCAGCCACCCCGGCGACCATTACTGAGCAGGCCCTGCACTTGGCCGGCACGGTTTGGGCCGAAGCGCTCCACACCGCCACAGCAGAGCACGCCATCATTGAAAAAGCTTGGCGAGAGGAGAAAACCCACAAGGACCGGGAAATCAACGAACTCGCCGCCGACCTCGACACCGCAACCCGCACCCACCAAGAAGCCCTCAAAGAACTGCAGACTCAAGCCGAAGAAAGCAACCAAGCAGCCCGTGACAACGCCACCGCGGCCGCCGAGGCCAGGGAACAACTAGCCCTCGCGGATCGAAAGCATACAGAGGAAATCGGGGCACTGAAAAGCCAAGTCGCCGAGGCCCGCGCCACCATCGAAACCCTGCAACACACACAGAACGCACTCATCGCGCGGATAGAACCAGCAAGCAACCAAACGAAGAAATAAGCCACGCCGAAGCCGCCACTGTCCACGGCTGATGGAGGGAATCTGGCCGTTGTGGCCGGGGCAGCGGCCGCGTCCAACCTCTGAGCACGATGCCTTATCAGGTAGCCAGTTAGCACTCGCGGGAAGTTCAAGGGCGAAGCGGCCCGGCGCTAGGTTCCCACACTGCCTGACAGTATCCCGGCCCCCGAGCCAATCGCGAATAGCGGGCAAACTCAGACCACCCAAAAAAATCGACTTGACGAGATTCCAGAGAGTGGTTATATTTTTTCTCGTAAGAAAAAGAGAACGGAAGTTCCCCCGCTGAAAGTAGCTGTAGTTGATTGTCAAAGGGGAAGCACCGTTGCAGTAATACCCGGTCGTCAAACACTTTGAAACGACCACAGCACTACCGCAGTACCAGTAACACCAGCAGTACTTGGACGTCGACAGCTTGAGACAGCCAAGGCAACACCAGCAATATCAGTAGTAGGTGGTCCTCGACAGCTTGAGAGGACCACAGCATTACCGCAGTACCAGGCCGTCAAGCAGTAGGAGACGGACACAGCAACACAAGCACTACCGCAGTACCAGTAACACCAGCAGTACTTGGACGTCGACAGCTTGAGACGGCCAAGGCAACACCAGCAGTATCAGTAGTAGGTGGTCCTCGACAGCTTGAGAGGACCACAGCAACTCACCCTATGGGGCGGGCAAGTCGAGTGCATCTGAATGCATCCCTTGCCCGCCCCGCACCATTTATGAGGCTTTGACAAGCAATAGCTCGTCCCAGTGGGTGGTGTAACGGGGGCTGAGCATGTCCCGTTTCATAGACCAATCCGGTCCGCCTCGGAGACCTGCACTTCCCAGGCCGATACTTCCGCGTCCGTACTTCTTAGAGACGGATTCCATCAACTGGCCTATGCCGCGTTCTTCATGGGGGTTCTCGAAGAGTTCCAGCGGTGACTGGTTACCGGTGGGGCGCAGGTCGGTGACCATGATCCCGGCACGCACGTATTTCACACCCTCGTAGATCCGTTCACACAAGCTATTGGCGGCTTTGTGGAGGAGTACGGGATCTGCGGTGGGCATCGGCAACGGCACACACACCGAAGGGTAAGAGATGTTGTCCTGGTTGAAGTGGGACGTACCGGCAAAAGCAGTCAAAACTTTTGCTTGGAGGCCGTGTTTGGCGAGGCGGGCGCTGGCTTGTTGGGCGTACACGCTCATGACTTGGCCCATATCTGCGGCCGTGGTCACGGGGGTAGCGAAGGAGCGGGAGAAGATCAGTTGATCTTTACCTACACGTTCCTCTTCCATGGGGATACAGGGGGTGCCTTGGAGCTCCAAAACGGTGCGCATCAACACCACGGAGAAGCGGTCACGAATCATCGCCGCGCTAGAGTTCTTCAAATCAGAATGGTGTGGATTCCCATGGCGTTGAGCCGTTTGGTGAGGCGGGTGGCCACGCCCCACAACTCGACCACGGATAACCTGGACATCAACCCATCCCGCACCTCTTCGGGGATGGATTCCCAGTGGCAGACACCGGCGAAGTCTGGATTGTGCTTGGCGAGCTTATTAGCCAGCTTCGCCAGGCCTTTCGTTGTAGCGATGCCAACACATACCGGGACGCCGACGTGCCGGCGAACAGCGTCCTTCATGGTTCGTCCCAGCTGGCGCAACTGAACAGGGGTGCCGTTGACGCCCAAGAACGCCTCGTCAATGGAATACACCTCAACCCACGCACTGTACCTACCCAGCAACTCCATCACACGGGAACTCAGGTCACCGTACAACTCATAGTTACTCGAAAGCGCCACTAATCGCTTTCCGCGCGGAATTGCATCAGATGCAAGATGTTTGAGTTTGAACCACGGCTCCCCCATCGGGATGCCCAGCGCTTTTGCCTCGGCGCTGCGAGTGACCACGCAACCATCATTGTTCGACAAAACGACCACGGGGATGCCCTCCAAAGAGGGATTGAAGGCCCGTTCTGCGCTGGCATAGAACGAGTTCACATCAACAAGAGCAATATAGTCACTGCTAGGCATCAAGGCCAGACTTGCGGGGTCAGCGGTGCGGATACGCATCAAAGCACCGCCCTAGTTCCGCAGGTCATGTAAACACGTTTCAGCGACGCCCCACACCGTCAGAGAATTAGCGTCCGGAACTTCAATATCCGGGTAGTTGGGGTTCTCCGCATGTAAGACCACTCCCCCGGCCTTCAGGAGAAGACGCTTAACGGTCAGCTCGCCGTCCAAGATCGCAATCACGATAGACCCATCCCGAGGCGTGAGCGCCCGATTGACGATCAACTCATCGCCATCACTGATGCCAGCGCCCTCCATGGAATCCCCCGACACCCTCACCACGAAAGTGCTCGTGACATCCCTAATCAGATGAGTATTGAGATTCAGGGTCCCATCGAAGTAGTCCTGAGCAGGGGACGGATACCCCGCCGCAACCAACACTGGGGCCAGCAAAGGGTGTGCCACAGGGGGCGCGAAGTCTACTAAACATACATTCAATAAATGAGCCATGACACACCAACTACTAGAAATAGAGTTCTACTAATCCAGTGTAGGCCCACCCACTGACAACGACCATGACGGAGGAACAGAGATTGGTTCTCTGCCTAGGGCTCGGCTCCTAGACTCAACAGCCGATAGCCCTCTTCGGCTTGCGGCGCATGACTTCCACACCTGCCTGATAGTCGGCTGCGTCCATTTCTGTTTGCTCAATGACGCTGCCCTCAATACGTTCCACGGTTCCGAAGATCTTTTCCGCATTTATGAAGGCGGAATGCCCCGTCATGGGGCAGACTTACGTGGTGAAAAAATTTGCGCACGCTGTTGTTGAAATCTGGGCAAAACGGACAGGTCTTGAACAAATTCTGTTGCTGGTCTCCGTCTTCCTGCTCTGCTCCATAGTCGTCTTGTTGGTCATGCTGAGGCGTGATTCTGCACCTATGGCAACTGAGTGGGGTCCTGTTGCGTCCTGGGCGGGTGTGGTTGTGACGTTCTTGGGTTTTGTCGGTGCGATTGCGGCATTGAAGGTTCAAAGGGCTGCAGTCGATGTCACCGTGGAGCAGCACAACACCGCCAAGGAGGCCAAGGCTATAGCTGAGGGCGTCGAGGCGGAGAAGGCCGCGCTCGAGGCACAAAGAATAAAAGAACAGGCTGTAAGCGCTGTTCATCTCAAGGTTTTTATGAGCCGCCCGATCAAACCTAGCGAGGCCATTTACGACGATCAGAGAGAGCTTTTAGTTGGATGCACCCTCAGAATCCTTAGGGGCGGACGATACAAGCATGTGAAGCTCACTCTCCCAGAAGTGCCGAAAGGGTTCAGAGTCGTTGAGGCCCCACCAGCCAATCTCGGCGACCTCACGGTCGGGATAAGCGGTGTAGATGCCAAATGGCACCTTCGTGGGGAAAATTGGCCTTACGGCCCCGAGTCACAGGCGAAAAAATGGTTGTCTGATCGGATCTTTGTCACGTTCACTGATTCATCCGGCATCAACTGGAAGCTCTATGGGAACGGGGAATTCGCTGAAATTTCTGAGAATGTCGGTGCTAGTTCTCCAAACTAGCTTTAGGGGTTTGCGGTTCGTCCCAGTTCCAAGGAAGTGGGACACTCCCCCACTGAGACACTGACGGTCGTGAAACATGTAGGGATTCCGCGTAACTTGCGTGTACCAATAGTTATGCCGAAAGTGCCGGCACGTACGTGCGTGCGGAACGAGCTTTTGGACCGATCGATTCCCTCCCGCAGTGCCTGCTCGACAGGCCCTTGGCGTCCGGCTTGGAGTTGTAGCGTCTTGTATCCCATGGGATACGAGGCACTTAGGTTACGAGACAGTCGAGGGCAGTTTTTGCTAAGACGGCTTGACACCGCCGAGGAGTGGGACACAGAAATGCCCCGGACCTTGATTGGTTCGGGGCATTTCGGCTCTCCGTGGTTCGTGGTGAAATCTGGTTTCGTGTCCTTGAACGAAGGTGGCCCGTAGCCCTGTTGTGATGGAT
>NZ_QHLZ01000038.1 GCF_003185915.1 Arthrobacter psychrochitiniphilus | reverse complement strand
CATGGATGTTTCTAGTTATCACGGAGGCACTGAGTCAACTGGTGAAGTTCAAATCATTAAAGATTTAGGTTCTTCTATTGAAAATAAAGACGTATTAATTATTGAAGATATCTTAGAGACTGGTACTACACTTAAGTCAATTACTGAATTATTACAATCTAGAAAAGTTAATTCATTAGAAATAGTTACTTTATTAGATAAACCAAACCGTCGTAAAGCGGACATTGAAGCTAAGTATGTAGGTAAAAAAATACCAGATGAATTTGTTGTTGGTTACGGTTTAGATTATCGTGAATTATACCGAAACTTACCATATATCGGTACGTTAAAACCTGAAGTGTATTCAAATTAATTTTTTAATCAATTTCAGTTATTATTACTATGCGTTTGAGAAATAATAGTGTAGACTCAAAAATATGAAAAATGTATTTCATATATATTTAATTTTAGACAAGACATATGTCTTAAAAAGTTGAAAAATATAGAGATTGATAAAACTAACACAGGGTGTGAATGACATTGATGTTAAGCTCAATTACTAGCTTATAAAACATGTCATATGTTACAATTTTTGTTAGTTTTATTATGGGAAGTAGGAGGAAATGACGCATGCAGAAAGCTTTTCGCAATGTGCTAGTTATCGTAATAATAGGCGTTATTATTTTTGGTCTATTTTCATATTTAAACGGTAATGGAAATATGCCGAAACAGCTTACATATAATCAATTTACTGAGAAGTTGGAAAAAGGTGACCTTAAAACTTTAGAAATCCAACCACAACAAAATGTCTATATGGTAAGGGGTAGAACGAAAAATGATGAAGACTATTCATCAACTATTTTATATAACAACGAAAAAGAATTACAAAAAATTACTGATGCTGCTAAAAAGCAAAACGGTGTAAAATTAACGATTAAAGAAGAAGAAAAACAAAGTGTCTTTGTGAGTATACTTTCAACATTAATTCCAGTTGTAGTCATAGCGTTATTATTTATTTTCTTCCTAAGCCAAGCACAAGGTGGC
>NZ_QHLZ01000037.1 GCF_003185915.1 Arthrobacter psychrochitiniphilus | reverse complement strand
ACCGATGCCTTTATCGCGCATGAGGTCTTTGAGTAAACGCACGAAGGACATGGTGGTCGCGGCGTGTTGTTTCCCGGAGCCGCGGTTAGCGACTTCATAGGTTTTATCCCCGGGTAGTTCCAGTGCGGTGTGGGTAGAGCGGCGTTCGGGCACGAATCCGCCCAGGGCTGCACGGTGTTCCATCATGTACGCGATTTCGGGGGAGTCCGCACCGGGGTGGTAGTACGGGGGGTGGTACGGGTCAGCTTCAAGGACTTCATCACTGATGGGCAGGTGCAGGTGGGTACGGAAGTCCTTCAGGTCCTGCAGGGTCAGCTTTTTCATCTGGTGCGTGGCGTTACGGGCCTCGAAGTGGGTCCCGAGGCCGTAACCCTTCACGGTGTGGGCCAGGATCACGGTGGGCTTGCCCTTGAATTCAGTGGCAGCCTTATACGCGGCGTAAACCTTGTGGTAATCGTGGCCGCCACGGCGCAAGTTCCAGACCTCGTCATCGCTGAGGTGCGCGGCGAGTTCTTTAGTTTGCGGGGTTTGACCGAAGAAGTGCTCCCGAACGAACCCGCCAGATTCTGCCTTGTACGTTTGGTAATCACCATCAAGGGTGGTGTTCATGACATCAACCAAGGCACCATCAGTATCCCGGGCCAGCAAGTCATCCCATTCACGGCCCCAAAGGACCTTGATAACATTCCAGCCAGCACCACGGAAGAACGCTTCGAGTTCCTGAACGATCTTCCCGTTGCCACGAACCGGACCATCTAGACGCTGAAGGTTGCAGTTAATGACGAAGTTCAGATTATCGAGCTTGTCATTCGCGGCCAGTTGCAGCAGGCCACGGGACTCAGGCTCATCCATTTCACCATCACCTAAGAACGCCCACACCTGCTGCTCAGAGGTGTCCTTGATGCCACGGTTATGCAAATACCGGTTGGACTGTGCCTGATAGATCGCGTGCATCGGGCCAATACCCATCGACACGGTCGGGAATTCCCAAAACTCCGGCATTAAACGCGGGTGCGGGTACGA
>NZ_QHLZ01000036.1 GCF_003185915.1 Arthrobacter psychrochitiniphilus | reverse complement strand
TGACTACCAATTAAATCTATTTCTTCTATTGTTAAATCGCTATCTCCATCTTCTTTTATCTCTGGTATTATTTTTTCTTCAACTAAGTCACGATATAATGTTTTTGAATTTTCGTTCAATTTCGATTCGTGATTTTGAATACTTTTCTTCCACACAAATGTATATCTATTGGCATTAGCTTCTACTTTTGTACCATCAATAAAAATTGAATTATTATCAATAAGATTTTGCTTTAAACATTGACTATGGAACTGAATAAATAAAGATTCAATTAACGCATCAGTATTAGGATTCACTCTAAAACGATTAATAGTTTTATAAGAAGGTGTTTGATCTTGAGCTAACCACATCATTCGAATACTGTCATGAAGTAATTTTTCTATTCTACGACCAGAAAATACAGATTGAGTATATGCATATAAGATGATTTTTAACATCATTTTTGGATGATAGGATGTTGCGCCACGATGATGTCTGAATTCATCGAATTCGCTATCAGGTATCGTTTCAACAATTTCATTAACATATCGCGAAATATCATTTTGAGGAATTCTAACAGCAGTTTCTATTGGTAGTGTAAGTTGGGTCATGTTATAAATTTTATACATAAGGCACCTCGTTAATTTAGTTTAGTGGTATTTATTAAATTATACGAAGGGACCCAACACAGAAAATTCATTTTATTGAATTTTACATTTATGTGCAAGTTGGGCAAAGTATCTTATTCTTTTAAAGTATTTAAAAGTAAAATTACATGTTAATACGTAGTATTAATGGCGAGACTCCTGAGGGAGCAGTGCCAGTCGAAGACCAAGGCTGAGACGGCACCCTAGGAAAGCGAAGCCATTCAATACGAAGTATTGTATAAATAGAGAACAGCAGCAAGATATTTTCTAATTGAAAATCATCTTACTGCTGTTTTTTAGGGATTTATGTCCCAGCCTGTTTATTATTTAACGTCTACCTCTAGGATTAAAAGCATCTTTAAGCCCTTCACCTACAAAGTTTATACTTAATATAGTTAATGTAATCATTAT
>NZ_QHLZ01000035.1 GCF_003185915.1 Arthrobacter psychrochitiniphilus | reverse complement strand
AACCAAATAACCAATTCAATTACAATAAATTGGTATCAATAAAACTTGGCACACTATTGAGTTCTCAAACAACAACCGCAATTCAAGTACTTCCTAATCATTCTTCATAATTAGTTTTCGTTGCTGCAATATCTATACTTTATTTCAAAGGAAACCATTTTGTCCAATCCGCATCCTGTGCGGCTCATCACAACCTAATTTCCATAAACCCATATTCCATAAAAGAATATAATCGAATTCAAAAACGCGACCATAAACTCACAAGAATAATTAGGTTTAGTTTGGCTTCTTGCGATGTGGTGAGCGCTTCTGCGTTTTACGTCAGTGGCTCAGCGTTGCGCAAGCAACAGATAGAACAATACACACCTACCCGCCCCCAACGCAAATCGAGAGCACACCACGCAACAACGCACTCACACAGCGACCGCGACCACAGCACTACCGAACGAGTACAACCAAACGCCGGCCTCCACACGTGAGCCCTACGCGAACAGCCGATACAACCCTGCTGAGAGCACATACACACCGCAGCCTGCCACTACACGCCACCACCAAGAAACAGCGCCGGCACCAGAACCAACCAGCACCAGAACCCAGTGCACCGCATCCTTTATCAGGACGGCTCCCCTCACACTCAGAGCCCCCGATCAGCAGCACAACAAGTCCCCACCCTTGACCAACACTTAGCTGCAGAACCCCAGCTATAGAACCACCACCGTAGAGCCCCAGGAACCACCACACGCGCAGGCATAAAGAATCCACACCTCCGTATACCAAGCCACACAAACCACACATCGTTCTGGAGCTACTACTTCAGCAACTCAGAGAGTCCCTGCAGCTAAACCCCTCAGCCACTCACCCTCAGCCGCTCTTTAAACAAGGAAAGCCGCCCTGGTGCGGGACGGCTAGTGGTGTTAGAAGAGGTATGGCCAGCGCCTTCTGGTATCGCCGGCGCCTTCGGGTGGTGGCTTGTTAAACAAGTGGAGCCGCCCTGGTGCGGGACGGCTCGAGTGGTGGTGGTTATTGTTGCTGGTGTTGATAGCCTGGTGGTTCTGAAAAGGTGGTGTTAAAGGTGGGGAGGCCCCGCACCTGGTGGTGTGGGGCCTCTACCCTTTTTGGTGTTGTCCGGCGG
>NZ_QHLZ01000034.1 GCF_003185915.1 Arthrobacter psychrochitiniphilus | reverse complement strand
GTGCGCTTGGCAACGTAGATTTTCGTCACTGGATCGCTGGCCATGCGTACCAAAGCGATTTGATACAAGGCAGAGTTCGCTGCCCTGTCGCCGCCACGGTTGAGGCGAAACCTGTTCGTTTGTCCAGAGGAGGCCGGCAACGGCGATACCCCGCAGAGAGCCGCAAAAGCAGCCTCGCTGTGCAACCGCTCAGGATTGTCGCCGGCTGTAATGAGCAGCTGGCTGGCAATGATTGTGGAAACTCCCCTTACGGCGGTCAGGGCCGTGTTTACCTGCTCTACGAGAGCCTGAAGTTCACCCTCGAAGATAGTAATTTCCTCATCTAGGTAGATATACCTTTTCGCCAATCGTTTCAGCGTTGAACGCGTTGCCGTTTCCACACAGTCAGCCCTTACATGAGTATGGGAAGCGGCAAGTTGGCCAACGAGCTTCTTGGTGGAAAGGCTCTGGTACTGGGCACGAACCTTCTCTGGAGCCGTGACGAGAAGACTCTTGATCTGGGTAATAACCTCAGCGTGCGCCTTCAATGCTGATCTGCGCCCAGCATGGATGACCCGGATGGCTTCTACCGTGCCGATACTGGTTTTCGGAGTGACGACGTCTTGATGGGTCAAGGCAGTGTGCGCTGCAGTGTAGGCGTCAATGGCATCGGATTTACCCTTCATACGGCGCACCACTTTGGCCGGGCGGATCACTTCCACGACTTCAATATTTCGGGCTTGAAGATGACGGGTCAATCCTGCCCCGTAGGAGTTGGTCCCCTCGATTCCTACCCGCAGGAGTTCTCCTTGGCAGGTGATAAATGCTGTCAGTGCCTGATATCCCGCTTTCGTTGCCGGGAACTGCACCGCGCTGAGGTGCTCGCCGTGCAAACTGATCACTGCCGCGTAATGGGTGTCTTTATGTGTATCTACACCCGCGATAATCTGAGCCATGGCCTGTTTCCCATCCTTCCAATCTGCCTACAATTGAAAGGTGGCGATCAGGCTGGCAGACAAGACGTTGACGAGATCACTGGCCGTGCTCAAGCTCCTATAAGGTCATGCCCGCTTGACCGCCACCTAATAAAAGGCGTCCGCCGAGCAGACAGATCAGATTCAAGACAAACCCCGCCTGGAGCCGTCAGTCTCACATAGGGTCATGCCCGGCAGAACACCTAATACCAGTATCAACGTC
>NZ_QHLZ01000033.1 GCF_003185915.1 Arthrobacter psychrochitiniphilus | reverse complement strand
AACTCTGCCTTGTATCAAATCGCTTTGGTACGCATGGCCAGCGATCCAGTGACGAAAATCTACGTTGCCAAGCGCACTGCCGATGGTAAGACGAAGAAGGAAATCTTGCGGTGCCTCAAACGTGCCATTGCCAGGGAAGTCTTTCACCTGCTCACCAACCCGCAACCGGTCATCCATGGCAAAGACCTCCGAGCCTTCCGCCTCGGAATTGGGCTCACTCTCACTGCCGCGGCGCAGTTCCTGGACTGCGATCTCAACCGCCTATCCAGACTCGAACGAGGTATCACCAAAGACCAGAAACGAGCCCTTGAATACCAAAAGTGGCTCACTGATTATCAGCAGCTGCAAACACTGAAAACAGTCGCTTGACACCTATAGGAGCATCAGTTCCTGAAAGGATTGTTCCCATGTCTTCTCGACCAACCTATTCCGATGAGTTCAAAGCTGATGCTGTTGCCTTGGCTGAATCCTCTGGCCGCCCTTTAGCTCTTGTAGCTGCTGAACTCGGCATCTCCCTGACCGCACTCAAACGCTGGATCAAGCTCTCCCATGAGGGCCACGAAGGCGGCGGCCGGAAACCTGATTTACCCGTGGATACCGCTAAATACAAGGCCATGGAAGTGCGGCTACGTGAGCTTGAAAGGGAGAATGAATTCTTAAAAAAAGTTTCAGCGTGTCTATCGCCAAAGAACAACGGTAGATGACCTCTATCGTCTTGTTCAGCAGCAGGAGAACGCTGGAGAAAAAGTAGCCTGGATGTGCCGAGAACTACGCGTCCCACGGTCGTCGTATTATCGCTGGAAAGAAGCAACAGATACGCCCACAATTATTCGCCACCGGGAGCTGACCGATCAGGTGGAGACTGTCTTTAAATCCTCCGACGGGATCTTTGGTCACCGCATGGTCCACGCAAAACTCAACACAGCCGGTGTTGATATCTCCGTGGGAACGGTGGCCTCGATCATGGCAGAGAATGGCTGGGCAGCCAGACGAATGCGGGCTTTCAAACGCACCACCATCCCCTCAGACCCGGAGAAAGTCTTCAAAGACTTGATCGGCCGAGACTTCACCGCTGCAACCCCAGGCACCCGCCTAGTCGGCGACATCTAATGCCGATGTCGGCATTATATGTCCTATGCCGACCTTTGGATTATGCCGATCTATCCCTTGATGTGCTGGGATGGGGCGGTACTGAAGTCTAGAA
>NZ_QHLZ01000032.1 GCF_003185915.1 Arthrobacter psychrochitiniphilus | reverse complement strand
CAGGACTCTGGACACGCTCTGGTGACGGGTTCGGGGTTCGTCGATTTTTCGGGGTTTTTCTTGATAAAAGCCTGTTAATTTTGCCCGTTGTTCGATATAATAGATTCAAGAAACCGGGTCTCTTGGAAGGGTGGAATGATGAGTGTTATGACTGCTCAACCTCCTCTTCCTGTGGCGATGGCTTTGGATGCTGTGCCGCTGGGCCTGGCCGGATCAATGGTCAAAGACGGTACTGGCGGGGCTGTTTACCTCCACGGCCAGGTGGCCTTTTCTTGGGATGCAGGCGATGAAGCCGGACGCCGCTGGGCAGCGGTGAAGCTGGCAGCGATGAAGGCCGCCGGGGTTGGTGAGATCGCCGCCGTCTTTGACGTCACCCCGTCAACGGTCTGGTTATGGAAGCAATTGCTGGCCGAGGGCGGCATTGTCGCGTTGGTACCGGAAAAGAAGGGCCCAAAGAAAGCTTCCCGACTGACCGACACTGTCATCACCAGGATCGTTGAACTACGCAGAAGTGGCCTGTCCCAGCAGGCCGTCGGCAACGCGGTCGGCGTCTCTGAGTTCAGCGTCCGCCGGGCCCTGAAAATCGCTGCTGAACAAGCCACTACCGACGCTGCAGAAACAACAGCGACCGAGGGCGTCCCCGAAGTATTGGAACCGGCACCGGCGCAACAGTTTGAGCTGCCGCTCTTGCCAGCGCCGGCGCCCCGGACTGCCGAGCGTGCTGCCGCCGGTCTGCTTGAAGGCGCGGCCCCGGTGTTTTCCCGGTCCGCCCATGGTCGTCATGCCGGATTGTTCCTGGCCTTCCCTGCCCTGGAAACTACCGGGCTGCTGGCCTGCGCTCGGCAAGTGTATGGGGCCTTGCCGAATGGTTTCTACGGCCTGGAAACGATCCTGATTGATAGTGTGCTGCGGGCACTGGCTGGGGAGGCTCGGGCCGAGGGTGCCACCCGCTTCGACCCGGTGGAGCTGGGTCGGGTGCTGGGGTTGGACCGGGCCCCGGAAGTAAAAACCATCCGCCGCCGGATCAGCCAACTAGCCGAAACCGGCAAAGCCGGGGAACTGATCACTGCCCTGGCTAAACACCATCTGGCCGGCACCGGTCCTGACGGTGGGAACCTAGCTGCGATCCTTTACGTTGACGGGCATGTGCGCGCCTACCAGGGCACGAAAAAGGTTGGGAAAATCTACTCAACGAGGCTCAAGTTCCCGGTCCCGGCGACCGAGGAAACCTGGGTAACCGACGCCCACGGCGCCCCAGTGTTCGTTGTCATGGCTGCCCCGGGGGCGTCCCTAGCCGCGGAACTGCGCGATCTCCTGCCCGAACTGCGCACAGCGATCGGGGACGAACGGCGAGTGCTGGTCGGTTTCGATAGGGGCGGCTGGTCCCCGGCCCT
>NZ_QHLZ01000031.1 GCF_003185915.1 Arthrobacter psychrochitiniphilus | reverse complement strand
CGGCTCTCCGTGGTTCGTGGTGAAATCTGGTTTCGTGTCCTTGAACGAAGGTGGCCCGTAGCCCTGTTGTGATGGATGTTCTGACGCATTCATCAATGACAGGACTACGAGCCTTGAACGAGCTTACTTTGCCGCACCCTGATGCTGCCACCACGATCTTCAACCTCAAGGACTACCGGGTCTTAAAGACGCAGGTCCTTGATGATGGGCAACGCAGGATTCATGTTGAAAGTACCGTCGAGTCAGGCTGCCCCGGGTGCGGGGTGATCGGTACTCGGTGCCATTCAAGACGGTGGCAGCGAGTCCGGGACATCCCTGTCGCTGGCCCGGTCGAGGTCCTCTGGCGCAAGCGCCGATACTTTTGCGATGAGACATTATGCGAGCGGAAGACCTTCTTTGAGACCACGCTTGAGATCCCCGTCCGGGCACGATCCACCCGCCGGCTCCATGGCGCTCTGGTGGCTGCTGTCGTCTCCTCAGGCCGTGCAGCAACCGAGACAGCCATCGCCCATGGTGTCTCTTGGTGGCTAGTACAAAAAGCGCTGACCATGGCGGCAACTAAACTTCCCAACGTTGACCTCCTCCGGCCGCGGATGCTCGGCATTGATGAGCACCGTTTCCGTTCTGTCCGCTTCTTCAAGAACACCGAAACCAATACCTGGCAACGGATCGAGCCCTGGATGACAACGATCGTTGACCTAGATACCGGACAGATCCTGGGTGTTGTTGACGGCCGAGACCACACCGGAGTCGGTGAGTGGCTGATCAAGCGGCCCCTAGAGTGGCGCCTCGGCGTGCAAGTGGTCGCCATCGACCCCTCAGCAGCGTTCAGGAAAGCCTTGCGGATGTGGCTACCTCGCACGGCCGTCTCCGTTGATCATTTCCACCTCATCCAGCTCGCAAATCAGGCACTGACGGAAGTCCGGCAGCAACTTTCTCACAAGGTGCGTGGGCGTCGTGGCCGGGCCGTGGATCCGGCCTGGGCACACCGGATGCTGCTCATGCGTGCCGCCGATTCACTTTCGGAAGCAGCCAAGGCAAGGCTGGAGAAAGTCTTCGCAACGGATGATCCAACCGGCAAGCTCAAGGCGGCCTGGGACGTGAAAGAACAGGTACGAACACTGCTGCGCACCGGCTCACTGGGAGACGCCGAACTAGCCAAGGAAGATCTCGAACGCCTCGTCAAGGAATCCAACCAAACAGAAACAACCCGGCTCTGGCGGACCATCTGCCGGTGGTGGACAGAGATCGAAGTTCTCATCGTTACCGGCGCCACCACAGGCAAAGTAGAGGCCAACAACACCAGCATCAAACACATCAAAAGGACCGGTCGCGGCTTCGTAAATAGCACCAACTACACAACTCGTATTATGCTCAGGAGCGCCGCCCGAACAGCGGTGAATCATCCATTGCAATAGTGGATTTCACCACGAAACGCGGAGAGCCG
>NZ_QHLZ01000030.1 GCF_003185915.1 Arthrobacter psychrochitiniphilus | reverse complement strand
GGCTCTTCAGAATTGAGAGTGTAGAGGGCGCCGTGGTGTGGTGAGTCGAAGTTCGTTGAGTTGCTCCAGAATAAGGTGAGGGCCTTGGGAGAGAATCGGATTGTCTAGATCTGAATTTTCTTCCACAAGGCCCTCATGAATAACGCTACCTTCCAATGCCCTGACCTGACCACTTTCTGCCGGCTCGATGAACTCGGACTTGAGGTGACCGGGCAGTACGTCCGCCCGGATCGTGCAGTCCTTGCTTGCCGTGTTGTTGCTCCCGATGATTGGTGCCACAGGTGCGGATCCCAGGGAGTTCCGCGGGATACCGTGACCCGCCGGCTGGGCCATGAACCCTTTGGTTGGCGACCCACCACGTTGCTGATCAGGCTTTGCCGCTACCGCTGCACAGAATGTGGCCACGTGTGGCGGCAAGACACTTCGAAAGCCGCCGAGCCGAGGGCGAAGCTCTCCCGGCGCGGACTGCGCTGGGCGTTGGAGGGAATCGTGTGCCAACACCTCACCGTTGCCCGCGTCGCTGAAGGCCTTGGCGTCACTTGGAACACCGCGAACAACGCGGTTCTGGCCGAAGGAAGACGTGTACTCATCGATGACCTGAGGCGTTTCGACGGGGTCAAAGTCATTGGTGTTGACGAGCATGTTTGGAGGCACACCAGGCGCGGTGACAAGTACGTCACCGTCATCATTGACCTCACCCCGATCCGTGACAGAACCGGCCCCTCCCGCCTGCTGGACATGGTTGAAGGACGTTCAAAGCAAGCCTTCGCTACATGGTTGCAGGGACGCCCACAGGCATGGCGGGACGGTGTTGAGGTCGTGGCCATGGATGGGTTCTCTGGCTTCAAAAGCGCCGCGGCCGATGAACTCCCCGACGCTGTTCCCGTGATGGATCCATTCCACGTCATTCGCCTCGCGGGGGATGCTTTGGACAACTGCCGCCGACGCATCCAGCAAGCAACGTGCGGGCATCGTGGACGGGCCGGGGATCCGCTCTACAAAGCGCGGCGAACCCTGCACACCGGCGCCGATCTACTGACCGAGAAGCAACAAACACGACTGGAAGACCTGTTCGCCGCTGACGCGCATGTACAGGTGGAGGCCACGTGGGGTATCTATCAACGCATGATTGCCGCCTACCGGGAGAAAGACCGGGCACAAGGCAAGAAGCTCATGCAGGGAGTTGTAGATTCCGTCAGCACTGGAGTGCCGGCCGCGCTCACGGAACTCAAAACACTCGGACGGACCCTGAAACGCCGGGCCACTGATGTGCTGGCCTACTTCGACCGCCCAGGAACATCCAACGGCCCAACCGAAGCAATTAACGGACGACTGGAACACCTCCGAGGATCTGCCCTCGGCTTCCGCAACCTCACCAACTACGTCGCCAGGTCACTGCTCGAATCAGGCGGATTCAGACCGAAACTACACTCTTAATTCTGAAGAGCC